>CAZFTL010000004.1:0-301352 GCA_964521615.1 uncultured Stakelama sp.
CGATGAACACACGGTACCGACCCTCCGCATGCAGCCGGTCTATCGCCTGGGTGAACACCCGCGAATAATCGACGGGCCGCGCAGTGGAGTCGCTCATGAAACGGCCCCTTAGCGAGGGTTGGGCCGATTTTCCATTGGTAAGAAGTGCAAAGGCTGCAATCGCGATGTTGCTTTGCGTCAATGTGTCTGTCGCATTTCGGTGCTATGAAGCGACTCATCGTCGGGTTTCGGCCACAAGCGTCCTGGCGACTGAGAGCAACTGGAAAGCTCCCGCTTGATGTGCCGGAGCATGACCATGTCCACCACGAATCGCCCGGACGGGCACGATAGCGACTATCTGACGCGCCGCGAGGCGCAGGAGCGACTCGCCGCCGAGCAATCCGTCGATCTCGCGGCCAGGCGCGTGCACGAAGTGCTCGCCGACCAATATGCCAAAAAAGCTCAGGACAGCCGAGGCATCCGCCGGCTGAGCCCCCGCGCGCCGTCGCCGGCGGACCTATAGCGCGTCGATGCGATCGACGCCGTAGCGCAGCAACGCTGGGGCGAGACGGCGCTCGGCGTCGCCGAGCCGGGTGAACACGGCGCGATGGCTTGGCGCCATCGGCCACTCCTGACCGCCAGTCAGATGCGCGATCCGCCGGGCGATCCCCGGTGCGCCGTCGACGAATCGCACCGGATGCGGCGTCGCCTGGGCGAGCTCCTCGACGACGAGCGGGAAATGCGTGCAGGCATTGACCACGACGTCGATGCGGTCGCCGCCCGGCTGGTCGAACAACCCCGCGATCGCGGCGCGATACTCCCCGATCGGCCGCGTCTCTCCATGAAGCTTGGCCTCGGCCAGTTCGACCAGGGCGGCCGAGCCGTGGCGCAGCACCGTGCAATCGGCGGCGAACCGCGCCGCGAGATCGTCGACATAGGGCTGGCGGACGGTCGCGTCGGTGCCGAGCACGCCGATCACCCGCGTCCCGCTCATCGCGGCGGCGGGCTTGATCGCGGGAACGGTACCGACGATCGGCAGGTCGAGCGCCGCGCGCACCGCGCCCAGCGCGATGGTCGACGCGGTATTGCACGCGATCACGATCAGCCGCGGGTCATAGCGCTCGGCAAGGCGGCCGAGCAACGCAGGCACGCGCGCGGCAATCTCGACCTCGCTCTTGGTGCCGTAGGGAAAGCCGGCCGAATCGGCCACATAGATACACGACGCCTGCGGCAGCAGCGCCCGCGTCTCCGCCAGGACCGACAGCCCGCCCACGCCCGAATCGAACAGCAATAAGGGGCGATCATCCATGCCTGGCGGCTCTAGGCCGTGTTCCGATCGGCGGCAACGATGGGGCAGGAAAGGTCCATTCTGACGAAGATCGGTGGCGCTGGCGACGGCGCTCGCTTATGTATCGGGTCCATTGGGGAGCGTTCACGTGGCGACGGAATATCTATGGGCGGCACCGGCCGGGGCCGCGCTGCTGGGATACCTTCTGGGGTCGATCCCGTTCGGCGTGATCCTGACGCGCGCGTTCGGCGCCGGCGACCTCCGGCAGATCGGGTCGGGCAATATCGGCGCGACCAACGTCTTGCGGACCGGCCGCAAGGGACTCGCCGCTGCGACCTTGGTACTCGATCTCGCCAAGGGCGCCGCCGCCGTGCTGCTCGCACGCTGGCTGTTCCACGGTCATGAGATTCCGGCCGCTGCCGCCGCGTTCATCGGGCATTGCTATCCGGTCTGGCTGAGGTTCAGGGGCGGCAAGGGGGTGGCGACCATGATGGGGATCGCGCTGGCGCTGCATTGGCCGATCGGGCTGGTCTATGCCGCGGTCTGGCTGGGATTGCTGGCCGTCCTCCGCATCTCGTCGCTCGCCGGCATGTCGGCAGCGATATCGGCGCCGATCGCCGCTGCGGCGCTGGGCGATTTCGATTCGGTGTTCCTGCTGGTTGCGCTCGCGCTGATCGTGTTGTGGAAGCATCGCGAGAATATCGAGCGGCTGATCCAGGGCACCGAGCCCAGGGTGGGCTCCAGGAAGGATGGCTGACCCGCGCGTCGCGCGGCTGCGCCTGATCCGGACGCCGTCGATCGGCCCGGTAACCTATCGCCAACTGATCGCGCGGTTCGGGACCGCCGAGGCCGCGATCGAGGCACTGCCCGATCTCGCCGTCCGGGGCGGCGGCAAGGCGCCGCGCATCGCCGAGGCGGGATCGATCGAGCGCGAGATCGCGGCGGTCGAGAAACTCGGTGCGCGATACCTCTTCGTCGACGATCCCGATTATCCGCCGCTGCTGGCCGAGATCGACGGCGCGCCCGCCGCGATGACGGTCCGCGGCGACGTCGCGCTCGCCCGCCGCCGGGCGGTCGCGATGGTCGGCGCGCGCAACGCCTCGGCCGCCGCGTGCCGCTTCGCGCGCGGGCTGGCGGTCGAGCTGGGGCGAGAGGGAGTCGTCGTTGTCTCGGGCCTGGCGCGCGGGCTCGACACAGCGGCGCATCAGGGATCGCTGGCGACCGGAACGATCGCGGTGATCGCGAGTGGTATCGACATCGCTTTCCCGCCCGAGAATCGCGCGCTGCAGGATCAGGTCGCCGAGCAGGGCCTGCTGATCGCCGAGCAGCGCCCCGGCAGCGAACCGCTCGCGCGCAATTTTCCGCACAGGAACCGCATCATTGCCGGGCTGGCCGCGGGCACCGTGGTGGTGGAGGCGGCGCCGCGCTCCGGATCGCTGATCACCGCGCGCCTGGCCAACGAGTTCGGCCGTGACGTCATGGCGGTGCCGGGCAGCCCGCTCGACCCGCGCGCGCAGGGCTGCAACCTGCTGATCCGCGACGGCGCGACCCTGGTCCAGTCGGCCGCCGACATCCTGGAAACGATCGGCCCGATCGACCCGCGCATGGTGCGCGCGCCCGCCAGCCGATTCGACGCGCAGACCGGCGGCGAGCCGGGCGACGCCGACCGCCAAGCGCTGATTGGTTTGCTGGGGCCGGTGCCTGTGGCGGTCGACGAACTGACCCGGCAGTCGGAATTGCCCCCGGCAACGGTTGCCTTGATCCTGCTGGAACTTGAGTTGGCAGGGCGGATCGAACGCCATGCGGGTGGCCGCGTTTCGGCGACCTGACCGTCAGCCGTAAGCTTGCTACCGCTTATCTGGGCGGCACAAAAATATCTGAATACGGAGGTTTGATGGGCCGTAAATTGTCGACGCGCGAGTTAGCGGGCACCGTTTTGACTCTGCTCGCGCGCGACTTCCCCGTCGCGGTCGCGACGATATTGGGCCTCACTGCGATGGACGCGGGCACTCACCTGTTCGCGCCGACTTTTGTCGCCAATCTAACCAGCGTTGCAGCGGCCGTTGTCGCCTTTCTGGTGACGCGGCGACTGATTGCCCGTCGGGGCCTCCAGGTCGGCCCGCGCGCGGGCACGGTAGGCTGGTTCGTGCTTTGCTCGTTCGTCAGCACGCTCGGCATCCTCACTGCCTTTCTGTTTCTTTTGTTGCCAGGTCTGTATCTGTGCGTGCGTTGGTCAATGGCGGGAGCTGCGCTCGTTGCCGAAGATCTTGGCCCAATGGGCGCATTGGGCCGGAGCTGGGAAGCGACGCGAGACCATGCGGTCGCTATCACTGTGACGGTGCTTCTGATCAGCATTCCAGCCGTCCTCGGCATGGCAGGCGCCGTGTTCGGCGGTTTTGCGACGGCGGTTCTGGGGGGCTCCTACCAGATCATGGTGATCGTTACCTTGGTAGTCTTCAACGCGTTGGTCTATGCGAGCGGCGTCGCTTGGTGGTATTTCAGCGTGGTCCTCTACGACTTGCTCGCCGCCCCTGCCGAACGCCGCCTGGACGAGGTATTCGCATGACCCCGAAAACCGCCCGCTGGCTGTTCCGTGGCGCCGCGATCTACGGCCTGATCGTCCTGTTGCCGCTCTACTTCCTCGAGCGTCAGGTCGCGGCCCCCGCCGCCGCGCTCGACCATCCCGAATATTATTACGGCTTCGTCGGCGCGGCGGCGGCGTGGCAGCTCGTCTATTGGACGATCGGCGGCGATCCGGTGCGCTATCGCCCGCTGATGGGGCTGGCCGTCATTGCAAAGTTCAGTTTCTGGATCCCCAGCCTGATCCTGTGGTTGAACGGACGCACCCCGACCTCCACCTTTGTCGTGACGAATGGCGATCTGATCCTCGGCATCGCCTTCCTCGTCGCGTGGCGGACGCTCAAGACACCCGCTTGACGGGTCCGTCCCGGGCTCCCCATCCTCGCGCGTACACGTAAGGACCGCTTTTCAGACCCATGCAGCTTGTCATCGTCGAATCGCCGGCCAAGGCGAAAACCATCGAGAAATATCTCGGCAGCGATTATCGCGTTCTCGCGAGCTACGGCCATGTCCGCGACCTGCCGCCCAAGGACGGATCGGTCGATCCCGAGGCCGGCTTTGCGATGGATTGGGAAAATTACGCCGACAAGGCGAAGCAGCTCAAGGCCATCACCGACGAGGCCAAGAAAGCCGACCGCCTGATCCTGGCGACCGACCCCGATCGCGAGGGAGAAGCGATTTCGTGGCACGTCCAGGAAGTGCTGCGCGGCCGCCGGGCGTTGCCCAAGCAAGTCGAGCGCGTGACCTTCAACGCGATCACCAAGGCGACCGTGACCGAGGCGATGCAGCATCCGCGCGAGCTCGATGAGGACCTGATCGACGCCTATCGCGCCCGCCGCGCGCTCGATTACCTGGTCGGCTTCACGCTGTCGCCGGTACTGTGGCGCAAGCTGCCAGGCGCCAAGTCGGCCGGCCGCGTCCAGTCGGTCGCGCTGCGCCTGATCGTCGACCGCGAACGCGAGATCGAGGCATTCGTCGCGCAGGAATATTGGTCGGTCGCCGCCACCTTGGAACAGGACGGCACGCCGTTCACCGCGCGCCTCGTCAAGTGGAACGGCGAGAAGCTCGACCGCTTGTCGATCGGCAAGGAGGGCGATGCGCTCAAGGCCAAGGCCGATGTCGAGAATGGCCGCTTCACCGTCCAGTCGGTCGAGACCAAGCCGGCGACGCGCAACCCGCCGCCGCCCTTCACCACCTCGACCTTGCAGCAGGAAGCCGCGCGCAAGCTCGGCTTCTCGGCCAGCCATACGATGCGCATCGCCCAGGCACTCTACGAGGATGGCGCGATCACCTATATGCGGACCGACGGCGTGCAGATGGACGGCAGCGCCATCTCCGCCGCGCGCAAGGCGATCACCGAGCGCTATGCCGCGAACTACGTTCCCGACAAGCCGCGCCAGTATCAGACCAAGGCGAAGAACGCGCAGGAAGCGCACGAGGCGATTCGCCCGACCGATTTCGCCAGGGATCGCGCCGGATCGGGCGACCACGCGCGGCTCTACGAACTGATCTGGAAGCGCGCGATGGCCAGCCAGATGGCCTCGGCGCAGATGGAACGGACCACGATCGACCTCGCCGACGGCACCGGCCGCCACGGCCTGCGCGCGACCGGCCAGGTGGTGATCTTTGCAGGTTATCTCGCGCTCTATGAAGAAGGCCGCGACGACGAGGCCGACGAGGAATCCCGCCGCCTGCCGCGCTTGCGCGACGGCGACGTGCCCGCCAAGCGCGACGTGACCGCCGAGCAGCACTTCACCCAGCCGCCGCCGCGCTTCTCCGAAGCGAGCCTGGTCAAGAAGCTCGAGGAACTGGGGATCGGCCGCCCGTCGACCTATGCCTCGATCATTCAGGTGCTCAAGGACCGCGATTACGTCCGGGTCGAAAAGAACCGCTTCTTCGCCGAGGAATCGGGCCGGCTGGTCACCGCGTTCCTCGAACGCTTCTTCGAACGCTATGTCAGCTACGACTTCACCGCCGGGCTGGAGGACGAGCTCGACGAGATTTCGGGTGGCCGCGCGCAATGGCAGAAGGTGCTCGAGGCGTTCTGGCGCGACTTCAAGCCGCGCACCGCCGAGGTGATGGAGTTCAAGCCGTCCGAAGTGACGCAGCAACTCGACGAATTCCTCGCGCCCTATCTGTTCCCGCAGCAAGCCGATGGCGGCGATCCGCGCCTGTGCCCCAATTGCGGCAAGGGCCAATTGTCGCTGCGCGGCGGCCGGTTCGGCGCGTTCATCGCCTGCTCCAACTATCCCGACTGCAAATATACCCGCCGCTTCGCCCAGGCGGGCGCCGAGGGCGGGGCGGACAGCGGCCCCGAATCGCTGGGCAAGGACCCTGAGACGGGACTCGAAGTCGAGCGCAAGGCGGGCCGGTTCGGCCCGTACATCCAGCTGGGCGAAGGCAAGGACGCCAAGCGCGCCTCGATCCCCAAGGATATCGAACTCGACCTCGACTGGGCGTTGAAACTGCTGAGCCTGCCGCGCGAGATCGGCGCGCATCCGGAAACGGGCAACATGATCACCGCGTCGATCGGGCGCTACGGCCCCTATCTCGCGCATGACGGCAAGTATGCCCGTCTGCAATCGACCGCCGAGGTGTTCGAGACCGGCATGAACGCCGCGGTGGTCAAGCTCGCCGAAGCGGCGGCAAATGGCGGGCGCCCGGCGCGCGGCGCGGCGCGCGAGCCGCTCAAAATGCTCGGCAAGCATCCGCGCACCGAGGCGGAGATCAAGCTGATGGACGGGCGCTACGGCGCGTACGTCACCGACGGCACGACCAATGCGACCCTGCCCAAGACGATCGACAAGGACCAGTTGACGCTGGAGGAAGCCGCGCAACTGATCGACGCACGCGCGGCGGCGGCGCCGTCGGGCGGCAAGGGGAAGCGCGGGGCCAAGAAGGCGCCTGCGAAGAAAGCTGCGGCGAAGAAAGCACCGGCGAGGAAGAAGGCTGCGGCGAAAAGCTGAGCGTCGACCATAACCCAATCCTCCCTACGCGAAGCGTGGGGAGGGGGAGCATCGCCTAGCGATGGCGGAGAGGCCGCAGCAGCGCAGCGGCGAGGACGGGCTTTGCCCCTCCACCAAGCCGCTCTGCGGCTTGGTTCCCCTTCCCATCTGCAATGGGGAGGATTTGGCGTCGCTCTGTGCGGGGTAATCGTGCTCGCGGCTCGGTGCCGGAACAAGTCCGGCATGACAGTTGAGGGCAAGGGGCTTAAGCCGCCCGCCGCGCACTCTCGTTGAGCCACGCCCGGGCGCGGGTCTGGGCCTCGGCGATCTCTCGCGCGGTCATTTCGTCGGCGACCTCTGCGCGGCAATGGCGGGCGCCTTCATGGCCGCCGCGCGACGCCGCGAGATTGAACCATTTGTGCGCCTCGACCAGGTCGAGATCGACGCCGTTGGCGCCGGTCGAATAATCGACCCCCAGATCGTAGCACGCATCCCAATCGCCGCGCGCGGCATCGCGCAAACGGCTCTCGATCAGAAACTGAGCACTCTTCAGGCTGCTGCCCATCGCTGCCAACCCCTTTTATCCCTTTGGCCGGGCTACCTTGGGGGCGGAGGGGTCAACAAATAGTTAACGCGATTTAACCATGAATTTCAGGGAGCTACGCCGAGATTGTCGATCAGGCGCGTGGTCCCGATGCGCGCGGCGGCAAGCAGGCGGCGCGGCTGGCCCGGAACCGGGTCGCCGAGCGTGGCGGCATCGACCAGCGAGACATAATCGGCCACGAACCCGGCATCGGCCAGCGACGTCATGGCGGCGGCATGCCATCCGGCCTCGCCGGCCTCGATCGCGCGCTTCGCTTCGGCCAGCGCGTTGGGCAGCGCCACCGCCCGCTCGCGCTCTTCGGTCGACAAATACGTGTTGCGCGAAGAGAGAGCGAGGCCGTCCGCCTCGCGCACCGTCGGCACGCCGACGATGTCGAGATCCATGTCGAGATCGGCGGCCATGCGGCGAATCACCGCGAGTTGCTGGAAATCCTTCTCACCGAAAAAGGCGGTGTCGGGCCGGACCTGGTTGAACAGCTTGGCGACGACCGTCGCCACCCCGTCGAAATGACCTGGCCGCGCGGCGCCGTCGAGCCCCTCGCTCACTCCCGACACCGAGACGTTGGTGGCAAAACCCGCCGGGTACATGTCGTCGACCCCCGGCATCCACAACAGGTCGCAGCCATGCGCGACGAGCAGGGCCTTGTCCGCCTCCGCCGGGCGGGGATAGCGCGACAGGTCCTCGGTGGGCCCGAATTGCTTCGGATTGACGAAGATCGATGCGACCACCATTGCGCCGGCCGCGCGCGCGGCATCGACCAGCGCCATGTGGCCGGCATGAAGCGCGCCCATCGTCGGGACGAGCGCAATCCGCACGCCATCGCCGCGCAGCCCCGCGAGCGCGCGTCTCAAATCGGGCAGATGATGGACGATTTGCATGGGCCTTACCGCTTCGATAGACGAGGATTCGCCTGTAAAAGGCGCGGGGCAATTCAGGCAACCAGGGTCTTTACGTGGCGGACGTCCGCAAACCACACACCATCGTCTTCGCCAACGAAAAGGGCGGCACCGGCAAATCGACGACCGCGGTCCATGTCGCGATCGCGTTGCAGGCGCGCGGCGCGCGCGTCGCCGCGTTCGATCTCGACCATCGCCAGCGCACCATGGCGCGCTATTTCGAGAATCGCGTCGCCACCGCCAAGCGCACCAGTCGCGAGCTGCCGACGCCGGTCTTCGCCGCGCATGACGGCGAAAGCGACGAGTTCTTCAACGCGACGCTCGCGCGACTCGACGAGGATGCCGATTTCGTCGTGATCGACACGCCGGGTCGCGACGACAGATTCGGCCGCCTCGCCGCGAGCCGCGCCGACACCCTGGTCACCCCGATGAACGACAGCTTCGTCGATTTCGACCTGATCGGGCAGGTCGATCCTGACACCTACAAGGTCACGCGGCCGAGCTTCTATGCCGAATTGATCTGGGACGCGCGCAAGGCGCGGGCCAAGGCCGACGGCGTCGCGATCGACTGGGTCGTGCTCAGGAACCGCCTCCAGCATATCGAGGCGCGCAATATGCGCCGCGTATCCGAAGCGCTCGATCAGCTTGCCAAGCGCGTCGGGTTCCGCATCATCCCGGGACTGGGCGAGCGCGTGATCTATCGTGAGCTTTTTCCCAAGGGGCTCACCATGATCGACAGCCGCGATTTCGGCGAGATGGGGCTGGCGCACGTCGCCGCGCGGCAGGAACTGCGCGAGATGATGGCCGCGCTGGCGCTGCCCGAGCCGGCGCTGCCGCTCTTCGCCTGACATGGCCAAGCTCATCCTGGCGCTGGCCGTCGCCTGGCTCGGCTGGTGGATCTGGCAGGGACCCAAGCGCGTCTGGACCGACGGCCGGCGCAAGCCCGAGCGCGGCCCCGACGAGATGAGCGCGCTCGCGGTACTCGGACTGGATCCGGGCGCCAGCCGCGAGGAAATTCGCGTCGCGCACCGCCGCCTGCTGCGCAACGTCCACCCCGATCACGGCGGCACCGACGAACTGGCGCGCCGCGTCAACGAGGCACGCGACGTGCTGCTCAGACCCAAGGATTGAACTTTTCGGCGCTCGGCGGATTGGGCGCGCATCACCCCTGACCGGAGACTCCATGACTCATCGCTTCGACCCCACGTCCCTGCGCGAATACGACATCCGCGGAATCGTCGGCAAAACCCTGTCGACCGACGATGCGCGCGCGATCGGCCGCACCTTCGGCACGATCGTGCGCCGCGCCGGCGGCACCCGCGTCGCGGTCGGGCGCGACGGCCGCACCTCGTCGCCGGCGATGGAGGAAAAGCTGGTCGAGGGACTGATCGCCGCAGGCGTCGACGTGATCCGTACCGGCATGGGTCCGACCCCGCAGCTTTACTGGGCGGAAGCCGAATTGGAGGTCGATGGCGGCATCCAGATCACCGGCAGCCACAATCCGGCCGAATATAACGGCTTCAAGATGGTGCTGCAGCATCGTCCGTTCTTCGGTGAGGACATCCAGAAGCTGGGCCGCATGGCCGCCGAAGGCGATTGGGAAGAAGGTACGGGCAGCGCCGCCGACGCCGACATCGTCGACGATTATGTCGGTCGGCTGATGACGGGCTATTCGGGCGGCGCCTACCGGATCGGGTGGGACGCCGGCAACGGCGCGGCGGGACCGGTGATCGAGAAACTGACCAAGCTGCTGCCCGGCGAGCACCATTTGTTGTTCACCGATGTCGACGGGAATTTCCCGAACCATCATCCCGACCCGACCGAGGAAAAGAATCTCGAGCACCTCAAGGCGCTGGTGGCGGAGAAGGGGCTCGATTTCGGCGTCGCTTTCGACGGCGACGGCGATCGCATCGGCGCGATCGACGGCCAGGGCCGGGTGATCTGGGGCGACCAGATCCTGGCGATCCTGGCCGAACCGGTGCTCAGGGAATTGCCGGGGGCGACGATCATCGGCGACGTCAAGGCGAGCCAGGCGCTGTACGACCGCATCGCCGACCTCGGCGGCCATCCGTTGATGTGGAAGACCGGGCACAGCCTGATCAAGACCAAGATGAAGGAAACCGGCGCCCCGCTCGCCGGCGAGATGTCGGGCCACATCTTCTTCGCGCACGATTTCTACGGTTTCGACGACGCGCAATATGCCGCCGTCCGGCTGATCCGCGCGGTGCATCTGATCGGCACGTCGATGACCGCGATCAAGGACGCCATGCCGGTGATGGTCAACACGCCGGAAATGCGCTTCCAGGTCGACGAAAGCCGCAAGTTCGCGGTGATCGACGAAGTGCTCGACCGGCTCGAGACCGAAGGCGCCGACGTCAACCGCACCGACGGGGCACGCGTCACCACGCCCGACGGCTGGTGGCTGCTCCGCGCGTCGAACACGCAGGATGTGCTGGTCGCGCGCGCCGAGGCAAAGGATCAGGCCGCGCTCGACCGCCTGCTCGCGCAGATCGACGCGCAACTCGCGGCGAGCGGGGTGGTGAGGGGACCGCAGGCCGCGCACTGACCTCCAATTGCCGTCATCCCCGCGAAAGTGGGATGACGGTAGGGGAATCCGGCCGGAGTCGCTTTTCGGCGGCAAAGCGCCCACATATCCACGATGCCTCCGCCCTCGATCATCCGCGTCATCGACCTCGAGACCACCGGCAACGCGCCGCCGCAACACGGCGTGCTGGAGGTCGGCTGGCAGGATGTCGCCCTGGGCGAAGACGGCCGCTGGCATTTGTCCGGGGACGGCGGCAGCCGGATGGTCAATCCGGGCCGACCGATCCCGCCGATCACCCAGGCGGTGCATCACATCCTGGACGAACAGGTTGCCGACGCGCCTTACTGGATCGACGTCGCGCGGCCGATCCTCGACCCCTATCCGCGCCGCGTCGCACTGGCGGCACACCGCGCCGATTTCGAACAGCAATTCTGCACCCCCACGCTCACCCATGGTGCCGAGTGGATCTGCACGTGGAAATGCGCGCTGCGGCTATGGCCCGATTCGCCCAGCTTCTCCAACCAGGTGCTGCGCTACTGGCGCAAGCCGGAGGGGCTGGAGCACGAACGCGGGCTGCCCGCGCACCGCGCCTTTCCCGATGCCTATGTTACCGCACACCATCTGCGCGACATGCTCAACGAGGCGTCGGTCGCGCAGTTGATCGACTGGTCGAATCAACCCGGCCTGCTGCCGCGCGTGCGTTTCGGCCCCGACCGCGGCAAGGAATGGACCGAGATCGCCGAGGACAGCCTGACCGGGTTCCTGACCGATCGCGACCCCGACATCCGCTTCACCGCCGAGACCGAACTGGCCAGACGCCGTGGCGGTGGCGCGGTCGGGCGGCCCAATCTGCAGGGACTGCTGCTTTGACCGGCGCGATAGGTATTGATCGGGGTTAAGACAGCTTTGCTGGCCTTTCGTCCGATTCGGCCTTAAGAACGCGCGCAATGCCCGGTTTTTTCGTTCAGCGTTTTGGTGCTCCGGAAGGATGGGCGAGACGATTCCTCGTCACCTGCATGATCCTGGGCTTTGCCTCGCTTGCCGCGGCGGCGATCGCGGCCGCCTGGGTTACCGGCCGCGGCGCGGACCACACGCATTGGGTGAACCACACCTATGACGTCGAAATGGCGATCGGCCGTCTGCAAGTGCTGATCGAGCAGACGGAGACGACCCGGCGTGGCTACCTGCTGACCGGCGCCGGGCAATATCTCGATACCGAACGCCGGACCGCGGCGCTGATCGACCCGGCGCTCGACGCCCTCGAACGGCTGACGAGCGACAATCCGCGGCAAGGGGTTCGCGTCGAGGAGCTACGCCGGCGGCTCGCCGACATCCGGGGACAACAGGACAAGTCGATCGCGCTGATCCTCGGGGGCAAGCGCGACGAGGCAGTGGCCAGTTTCAATGCAGAGGCGGGGGCGCGCCGGATCCGCGGCATCCGCCAATTGCTGGCGGCGATGATTGCCGACGAGAGCGACTTGCTCCGGGCGCGCGACGAGGCGCAGCGCGCCAGCATCCAGACATTCTATGCCATCCTCGCGCTGGCCGGCGTCCTGATCGTGCTGGTCGCGACGATCTCGACCGCCACCATCCTGCGCTACACCCGCGATCTAGGTACGGCGCGCGACCGCCTGCAACTGCTCAATACCGACCTGGAAGGCGCGGTCGCCGAGCGCACTGCCGACCTGATCCGCGCCAACGAGGAAATCCAGCGCTTCGCCTATATCGTGAGCCACGACCTGCGTTCTCCTCTGGTCAACGTGATGGGCTTCACCGCCGAGCTGGAGACCGCGACCACGACATTGCGCGAGTTCGTCGACGCCGCCGAAAAGGACGCGCCGGACATCGTCACCGACGACGCGCGAGCCGCCGCGCGCGAAGACCTGCCCGAAGCGATCGGCTTCATCCGTACCTCCACGCAAAAGATGGACCGGCTGATCAACGCGATCCTGCGGCTGTCGCGTGAAGGGAGGCGGGTCCTGAGCCCCGAACCGGTGTCGATCGCCGACATCGCGGCGAGCGTCCGCGACAGCCTGAAACACATTGCCGACGAGCGTGGCGCCGAGATCGTGATCGAGATGCCGCTGCCGACGTTGGTCGGCGATCGCCTCGCGATCGAGCAGATCGTGTCGAACCTGGTCGAGAACGCGGTCAAATATTCGTCGCCCGACCGCGCCGGCCGGATCGTCATCCGCGGACATAGCGACCGCGACCGCCGCATCGTCGAAATCGCCGACAACGGCCGCGGCATCGCGGAAAGCGACCATGCCCGCATCTTCGATCTGTTCCGCCGCTCGGGACCGCAGGACCAGCCGGGCGAGGGCATCGGGCTCGCCCATGTCCGGGCGTTGGTCTACCGCCTCGGCGGAACCATCGACCTGAACTCGACGCTCGGCGTCGGGACCATCTTCACTCTTTCGCTGCCCGCGCAGCTTTCGGACACGGGATCCAAATCATGAACGACCATCACAGTGTCTCCATCGTCATGATCGAGGACGACGAGGGCCATGCCCGGCTGATCGAAAAGAACATCCGGCGCGCAGGCATCCTGAACGACATCACCCATTTCACCGACGGGACCACCGCGCTCGACTATCTCTATCACGACCAGCGCGGCCCGGCACTCAACGGGCCGGCACTGATCCTGCTCGACCTCAATCTGCCCGACATGTCGGGAACCGACATCCTGGCCAAGATCAAGGGCGAGGACAGCCCGCTCAGGCGGACGCCGGTGGTCGTGCTCACCACCACCGACGACAAGGTCGAGATCCAGCGCTGCTACGATCTCGGCTGCAATGTCTACATCACCAAGCCGGTCAATTACGACAGCTTCGCCCAGGCGATCCGCCAGCTCGGCCTGTTTCTGTCGGTGATCCAGGTCCCGGACATTTCGGAGCATTGATGCCCCACTCGCTTCGCCGCCTTCTCTATATCGACGACGATGCCGGGCTGCGCGTGCTCGCGCATCGCGCGCTGTCGCGCCGCGGATTCGACGTCACCTGTGCGGACGGCGGGGCCGAGGGCGTCCGGCTGGCCGAGGCCGAGCATTTCGACCTCGTGGCGGTCGACCATTACATGCCCGGGATGGACGGGCTCGAGACGCTGAAGCAGCTGCGCAAGCTGCCCGATCCACCCGCGGTGGTCTATGTCACCGGCTCCGAGGAAGGGCGGATCGCGGTCGCCGCGCTCAAGGCCGGGGCGGCCGACTATGTCGTGAAGACGGTCGGCACCGACTTTTTCGACCTGTTGTCGGCGACCCTCGACCAGGTCCGCATCCGCCACGCGCTCGAACGCGACAAGGCGCTGGCCGAGGGCAAGCTGCGCGAAACCAACGCGCGGCTCGAGGCCTTGCTGCACGAGGTCAACCATCGCGTCGCCAACTCGCTGCAACTGGTTACCGCGATGATCCGGCTGCAGGCCGGCGCGCTCGCCGATCCACAGGCGCAGCAGGCCTTGTCCGACACCGAGCGCCGCATCGACGCGATCGCGCAGGTCCACCGCCGGCTCTACACGACCGACGACGTCCAGGGCGTCGACATGAAGGACTATCTGGAGGCGTTGGTCGAAGAACTGGGCGAGGCCTGGGCGAGCGACGAGCCCAAGCGCGCGCTGACACTGACCGCGGAGTCGATCCGCCTGCCGACCGATCGCGCGGTGTCGCTGGGCGTGATCGTCAACGAACTGGTCTCCAACGCGTTCAAATATGCCTATCCGCCATCGAGCCCGGGCGAGGTCCGCGTGTCGCTGGTCCGCGACGGCGGCGACCATGCCTATGTGCTGGCGGTCGAGGATGATGGCGTCGGCCTTGGTGCAGAACCCCGCACACAGGGCTCGGGCCTCGGCAGCCGACTGATCCGCGCGATGGCGCAGAGCCTGAGGAGCTCGGTAGAATACGATTCGAGTGCGGGGGGATTGAGGGCCGTCTTGCGCGGGGCGATTGCGTAAGGGACGGCGGCCGCCAAACTTTCCCCGTCGTGCCGGCCTCGTGCCGGCATCCACCGCGCAACTACTCCTCAGCTCGATTGGGGAGGAGTGGACCCCGGGACGAGCCCGGGGTGACGATGGAGAAAAGGCTGGTGCAGCCTCAAAAATCGACCGCGATTCCCTTGAGCGTCCAGTCCCCATAGCGCGTCGGATCGTCGCCAAGCGGATCGTCCTTGGGCGGCTCGATCTTTTCCGGTTCGGGCACCGGCGGGCTCGGGGTCAGATATTCGGGCGGCTTGAGATGCGCGGGACGGGGCATGGCGGGTCCGATGATTGAACGCTAACGATCGACATCCACATTGGTTCGGCAAGCGATTGGTGCAATAGGCGGCCGCATCGGAGGGCCTTTGGGCGGTTTCATCGCAGACATTCTCGGCGGCATTATCCTGGACGGTATCGTCTGGGGAACCGGCGCGCTTATCCTCAAGGCGACCAATCCGACGGGAAAGGTCGACGAGAAGGCGGCGATCGTCGTTGGCCTCGTCGCCTGGTTCTTCATCATCGTCGCGATACTCGCCCTAGGATATTGGCAATTTGGCTAACCCTCCGCTTCCGCCCGGCGTCCCCGCCCGCCAGGCCGCTTTGCGCCTGCTCGACGCCGTGCTTCGCCGCGGCGAGACGATCGACCAGGCCGCGCATCGCACCCTCTCCAGCCTGCGCGCCGATAATGACAAGGCGCTCGCCCGCGCGATCGCAGCCGAAGTGCTGCGCCATTTGCCCGATCTCGACGCGTTGATCGATTCGGCCACGCAGCGGCCGCTGCCGCCTGACGCCAAGGCGCGCTTCGCGCTCAGGATCGCGCTGGCCCAGGCGCTGCGGCTGGGCACGCCGCCGCATGCCGCGATCTCGACCGTCCTGCCGCTGGTCGACGGGGGGCCGCGCAAGCTGGTCCATGGCGTGTTCGGCACGCTCGACCGGCGCAAGGCGGTCCTGCCCGATCCGCCGATGCTGCCGGAGGCGGTTAGCGTGCGCTGGCAGGCCGAATGGGGCGGCGACATGGTGCTGGCCGCGCGGCACGCCATCGCCGAACCGCCGCCGGTCGACCTGACCCTGCGCGGCGACAGCGGCCCCGACGGCCTCGCCCTGATGCCAGGCCAGCGCCGCCTGCCACGCGGTACCGCGATCCCCGATCTGCCCGGTTTCACCGAGGGCGAATGGTGGGTGCAGGACCTCGCCGCCGCGATCCCGGCGCGCCTGTTGGGGGCCGGGCCCGGCCGCGCGATCGACGCCTGCGCCGCGCCGGGCGGCAAGACGATGCAGCTCGCGGCCGCCGGCTGGTCGGTCACCGCGGTCGATGCGTCGGAAAGTCGTCTGGCACGACTCCGCGATAATCTGGCGCGCACGCATCTCGACGCCGAAGTGATCGCCGCCGACGCGGCCTTCTGGTCGCCGCCCACGCCGGTCGATGCGGTGCTGCTCGACGCGCCGTGCAGCGCGACCGGCATCTTCCGGCGCCATCCCGACGTGCTGCATCGCGTCCATCCCGCGATCATCGAGGAAGCGGCCGACCTGCAGCGGCAATTGCTGGTCCAGGCGGCGGGCTGGGTCAAAAAGGGCGGCAAGCTGGTCTATGCGACCTGCTCGCTAGAGCGCGCGGAAGGCGAGGATCAGGCCGAAACCTTCCTGGCCGCCAATCGCGATTTCGCGATCGACCCGATCCGCGCCGACGAGCTGCCGCCCGGTATCGTACCCGACCCGCGCGGCTGGGTGCGCATCCTGCCCGGCGCGCTGGCGGCGCAGGGTGGCTGCGACGGCTTCTTCATTGCCCGATTCGCGAGGGCCGGTTAGAGCCTGTTTGGAAATGCGCGAAAGGGCGCATTTCGGCGGTGCCAGCCCGCTCCCCCACCCGGCCTCCCACAGAGTACCGTAATTGGGAGGCCGGGTGGGGAGCGGGCTGGCACCGAATTCCAAAGAGTAAGCCATGTCCAAGCCCGTCCGTATCGCCCCGTCGATCCTGAGTGCCGATTTCGCGAAACTGGGCGAGGAAGTGCGCGCGATCGACGCGGCCGGTGCCGACTGGATCCATGTCGATGTAATGGATGGACATTTCGTCCCCAATATCACGATCGGCCCGCAAGTGGTGAAGGCGATCCGCCCGCACACTGCCAAGCCGCTCGACGTCCATCTGATGATCGCGCCGGTCGATCCCTATCTCGACCAGTTCGCCGACGCGGGCGCCGACACGATCTCGATCCATGTCGAGGCTGGGCCACACACGCATCGCAGCCTTCGCCATATCCGCAGCCTGGGCAAGCGCGCCGGTGTCGTGCTGACGCCGCAGACCCCGGCCAAGATGCTCGACTATCTGCTCGAGGAAGCCGACCTGGTGCTGGTGATGAGCGTCAATCCGGGCTTCGGCGGACAGAGCTTCATCCCCTCGGCACTGCGCAAGATCGAGGCGATCCGCAAGATGATCGACAGGCAGGGGCTCGACGTCGACCTGGAAGTCGATGGCGGGATCGACCGCGAGAACGCGCCGCAGGTGATCGCCGCGGGCGCCGACGCGCTGGTCGCGGGTACCGCGACGTTTCGCGGCGGGCCCGACGCTTATACCGCCAACATCCGAGCGTTGAGGGGCGGGTGACAGAGGAACGCGCCGCCGACGGGATCGATGAAGGCAAGCGGCTGATCCGGCTGGGGAACAGCGCGGGTCTGTCGCTGGCCGACCGGGTCGCCGAACGGTTCCGCAAGCTCACCTGGCGCACCCCGCTCCACGCCTTCCGCCTGCGCGGCCGCCACCCCCTGAAGCTCGTCGCGGTGCCGGAGGATCCGTTCGTCGGCGATGCCCGGCGCGGCGCGGCGCTGCTTGACGGCCGAATCCTGTTTCGCGGCGAGAGCCTGGCGATCGCCGACCTCGATTTCGCCAAGCCCGGCTGGTCCAGGCCGTTCGGCGACTATCTTCACAGTTTCACCTGGCTGCGCGATTTGTCGACGGTCGCGACGCGCGCGGTTGGCGTGCCGGTCGCCGAGACGATCATGCGGCTGTGGCTCGAGGCGCATGCCGACAAGGTCAGCGAGCCGGCCTGGACGCCCGAATTGTGGGGCCGCCGCATTCTCCATTGGACCGCGCACGCGCCGCTGATCCTGTCGTCGTCGGATCTGGTCTATCGCAGCAAGGTCCTCAATACGCTGGCGCGCGGCGCGCGGCATCTCGACCGCAGCGCCGACAAGGCGCCCGCCGGGACGTCGCGGATCGCGGCCTGGTGTGGGGCGATCTGCGCCGGGTTGCTGATCCCGGGCGGCGATCCGCGCCGCCAGATCGGCGAAGACGCGCTGGAAAAGGCGATCGAAGGCGCGGTGTACGAAGATGGCGGCGTCATCGCCCGATCTCCCCTGGCGCAGATCGACATCATCATGCTGCTGACCATGCTGCGCGAGAGCTATACCGCCCGCCGCCTGGCGCCCCCGGCGGCGCTGTCGGCCGCGCTCGGCCGGATGGTTCCCGCGCTGCAGGGTGCGTGTCATGGCGATCATGGCCTGTCGAGCTGGCAGGGCGGCGGACCGGTGCGCGGCGACCAGATCGACGAGATCGTCACCGCGACGGGTGTCCGCGCGCGTCCGCTGCGCCAGTCGCGCGACTGGGGCTATCAGCGGCTCGCGCAAGGCGAGGCGGTGGTGATCGTCGACGCCGCGCCGCCGCCGATCTCGCGGCTGACCGAGGGCGGCTGCGCATCGACCCTGGCCTTCGAGATGTCCGACGGACCGGAGCGGCTGGTGGTCAATTGCGGCGGCGCGCGCACGGCGATCATCCAGATTCCCGCAGCGCTCGCCGATGGCCTGCGCACGACCGCGGCGCATTCGACCCTGGTCGTCGGCGACAGCAATTCGACCGCGATCCATGCCGACGGCACGCTGGGCAAGGGCGTCGCCGAGGTCGAGCTGGCGCGCCAGGAATCGAGCGGCGCGAGCCGGCTGGAAGCCAGCCATGACGGCTATGCCCGGCGCTACGGCTTCCTCCACCGCCGCCAGTTGCTGCTCGCCGGCGATGGCCGCGAGTTGCGCGGCGACGACATGCTGCTGCCGGCCGGGCGGCGGCGCAAGGTCGGCACGATTCCCTTCGCCATCCGCTTCCATCTCGGGGCAGGGGTGGAGGCTGCGCCGACCGCCGACGGCATGGCGGCACTACTCCGCCTGCCATCTGGCAAATTATGGCAATTCCGCTGCCGCGGCGGATCGTTGACGATCGAGGAAAGCCTGTGGGTCGATCCTGACGGGCGACCGGTCTCGACTCAGCAGCTCGTGGTGAGCGGCGAGGCCGCGGCCGGCGGAGAGAATGTCAGCTGGGCCTTGAAGCGCGCGACCTGATCGGCAATGGGGGCCACGTCTGCTCCCAGCACAGGAAATCGCCATGGCCACCGACATCGTCCCCATCCGGCGGGCGCTGCTGTCCGTTTCGGACAAGACCGGGATCGTCGAGCTGGCGGCGGGGCTCGCGGCAAAGGGCGTCGAGCTCGTTTCGACTGGCGGCACCGCCAAGGCATTGCGCGAGGCCGGGCTGACGGTCCGCGACATTTCCGACCTGACCGGGTTCCCCGAGATGATGGACGGCCGGGTCAAGACGCTCCACCCGATGGTCCATGGCGGGCTGCTCGCGGTACGCGACGATCCCGAGCATGCAAAGGCGATGGAACAGCATGCGATCGGTGCGATCGACCTGGTCGTGGTCAACCTCTACCCGTTCGCCCAGACCGTGGCGAAGGGCGCCGGGCGGGACGAGATCATCGAGAATATCGATATCGGCGGCCCGTCGATGGTACGCTCTGCGGCGAAGAACCACGCTTATGTCGCGATCGTCACCGACCCGGCCGATTACGCCTTGCTCGACAAGGGCGAGACCAGTCTGGAGGAACGCCGCAAGCTCGCCGCCAAGGCATTCGCCGCGACCGCGACCTACGATTCGATGATCGCCAGCTGGTTCGGTTTCGCCGATCAGGGGCAGATGTTCCCCGAAACGCTGCCGCTGGTGCTCAACCAGCCGACCGTGCTGCGTTATGGCGAGAACCCGCATCAGCAGGCGGCTTTCTATCGCCATGCCGGTCCTTCGACCCCGGGGATCGGCCAGGCGCGTCAGCTACAGGGTAAGGAACTAAGCTACAACAATCTCAACGATGCCGACGCCGCGCTGCAGCTCGTCGCCGAGTTCCGTGATGCCGCGCCGACCTGCGTCATCGTCAAGCACGCCAATCCCTGCGGCGTCGCGACCGCAGCGACCCTCGAAACGGCCTATGCCGAAGCGTTCGCGTGCGACACGGTGTCGGCGTTCGGCGGGATCATCGCGGTCAACCGCCCGCTCGACGCGGCGACCGCGCGGCAGATCACCGGAATCTTCACCGAGGTCGTGGTCGCGCCCGATGCCGACGAGGAAGCGCTGGCGCTGTTCGCGGCGAAGAAGAACCTGCGCCTGCTGCTGACCGGCGAGTTGCCCAACCCGGCACGCGGCGGGTTCGACGCCAAGGCAATCACTGGCGGCTGGCTCGTCCAGAGCCGCGACAATGGCCATATCGGCGGCGCGGACCTCAAGACCGTGACGAAACGCCAGCCGACGCCGCAAGAACTGGCCGATTGCCTGTTCGCCTGGACGGTCGCCAAGCACGTCAAGTCGAACGCGATCGTCTACGCCAAGGATGGTGCGACGGCGGGTGTGGGCGCGGGCCAGATGAATCGGCTCGAATCGGCGCGAATCGCGGCGTGGAAGGCCAAGGACGCCGCGGAGAAAGCCGGCTGGGCGACCCCGCGCACGATCGGCTCCGCCGTCGCCTCCGACGCATTCTTCCCGTTCGCCGATGGTCTGTTGGCGGCGGTCGAAGCCGGTGCCACCGCGGTGATCCAGCCGGGCGGCTCGATCCGCGACGACGAGGTGATTGCGGCCGCCGACGACGCGGGGCTGGCGATGGTGTTCACCGGGATGCGGCACTTCCGGCACTGATTTTCTTGATTCACGCGAAGGCGCGGAGGCGCGAAGAGGGTTTGGTTGATTTCGCGCAGAGGCGCAGAGGGCGCTGAGGCGTTTTCGCTCTGGACGAACGGAGCGGATCAGAAAAGTGGCCGAGATCGGGAGCCTCGCATCGCGAGGCTCATTTTAATCTCTCCGTCCGCGTGAACCTAAAATCACTCCGCCTGCAGCAGAAACCCCAGTTCGGGATCGGCCAACCCGCTCGCCCGCCGCGCCGCGCGCCGGGCGAAGGCCAAAGTACAGCGCTTGCGCCCCGGCGCGCTCAAAGGATGGGTGGCCGCTTCGCGCAGGATCGCGGCGTCGTAGCGGTCGGCGATGATCACGCCCGATCGCTCGGGCAGGAACGCCTCGCCATGGAGCGGGCCGTGATCGAACCCGTCGGGCACCGCCCAGAAGAAGCGGTCGCAATGGTCCAGATAGTCGAACCACTTGCCGTCGCCGAGCAGGTCGGCGCGCGAGACCTTGATCTCGACGATGACGATCTGCCCGCGCGAATCGATCGCCATGATGTCGGCGCGGCGGCCGCCATCGAGCGGGACTTCGGTCATCGCCGCGAGATCGTGGCGCGCGAGCATACGGATGACGCCGCGCGCGACATCGGTCGCGCACAGCGCCTCGGCATCGGCAGGGGGACAGCGGGGCGATGCGTCGAGCATCCCGCTGCCTTAGAACATCACGGGAACATCGGGAAGCCCCGGCATGCCGTTTCCCGCCACGCCAGTGACGGTGCCGACCCGCCCCCTCACTCGGCTTCCCGTGGATACGCCAAGGGGGAGGCCGAGGACGCGGATCGGCACCGCGGCCACGGTTCGGTACGCTGAACCGGACTTAACGGAAGAAAATGTGATTCCCGATGGTCGCGACGCGCGGCCGGCCCCAGCCCGGCGAGACGCGGCGGGCGTGAAAATAGAGCGCGCCCGGCGTGGGATTGTCCCATTCCTTGTCCATCGCGATCTGGGCGATCGCCATCGCGGTGCGATATTGCGCGCCCGAGCGGACCGCCGGGATCGCGCCGCCGCGCACGAACGAGAACTGGCCCGGCTGCTTGACCACGCCGCAGATCGTGTGCGGAAAGCGGCCCGAATTGGTCCGGTTGAGAATGACGTTGGCGACCGCCAGTTGGCCCGACAGTGGCTCGCCCTTCGATTCGAAATAGACCGCGCCGGCGAGGCACGACAGTTCGGAACCGGCTTCGTCGGGCATGTCCTGGCCCGCGACCGCGGCGGCCAGGCTGGCGAATTCGAGGCCGGGCGCCTCAACGGCGGGAGCGGCGGTACGGACTTCGTCCGCCGTGGCCGGATCGCTGACATCGGGCGCGACGCCGGGAACCGATTTGACGACTGGCGGGTTGGTAACGGTGCCGGTGGTGGCGATTGCCGGGATCAGCGACGCGTCGCGATCCGCACCGATAGCCTTGCTCGAGACCGAAAGACCGGCGAGCGTGGTAAGTGCAATGAACGTCGCCGCAAGGCTCGCGGCGCGATGTAAAAACAGCATTTAGACTTGCTAAAGTGCGGTTGGGGCGCGGACGCGATCGGTATTTATCTAGATCGCCCGGACCACCACCCGACTGCGTAACCGTTAGGGATCGCACCCCATCGCGGCACAACGCGGATATTGGTGAATAATCCCTTGTATTGTGCAGCGCAGCAAGTCAACCGCCGAGAATCGTTTCAGCGGCGAACCGTTCCGCCTGAGCGATATCCAGCTCGACGACCCACAGATCGGGATCGTTTCGGCGGCGCTTCATCCAATAATCGACGACCGCGTCAGCATCCCCGTCCGGCCCGACCGCGATCAGTTCCACGGTCCCGCGGGGCCCCAGGCCGCGCTCGATCAGCCGGGGATTCTCGCCGCGATCCTGCGCCACGATCAGGATCGCTCCCGCCGTGGCATCGCCCCTGGCCAGCACGGTGGCGAAGCCGCCGGCCTGACCGGCACGGCGAACCAGCGCGTTGACCAATGCCCCCGCCGCCAGCCGCGCGCTCACCCGGCGCGATAGCCGGGCAGGCCGGCGAGCGGGATCGACGACCGCATGAAGGTACCGGTGCCGCGCGCGGCTTCCTCGCCGTCCCTGTCGATCAGCCGCGCCTCGCCGACGAACACGCGGCGCTGCCCGCTCACCCACTTGCCCTCGGCGATGACCGGGCCCGCTTTCAATGGCCGGGTGAACAGCAGGTTGAACGCGGTAGTCAGCAGGAAGCGGTCGGTGACCAGGCTGTTGCACGCATAGAAAGCGGCATCGTCGAGCATCTTGAAATAGCTCGTGCCGTGCGCCGCGCCGGCGGCGTGGTAATGCTGCTCGCCGATCTCGAAATGAATCCGCGATACGCCGCTGCCAACGATCTCCAACCGCGATTCGAACAGCCGGTTGATCGGGGCCGCGGCGTACAGCGATTCGAGCGCGCGGTAATGCGCCGCGGCGCCCGAGGATTCAGGCGGCATCCCTGGCCTCGTCCTGGGTGAGCAGGAAATAGAGCGCGTCCTTCGACCCCGCCCCACGCAACTTGGCGACGAATGCCTGGTCGCGGAGCAACCGCGAGACGCGTGCCAACGCCTTCAGATGCGCCGCGCCGGCATCGGGCGGGGAGAATAAGGCAAACACCAGATCGACCGGCAGATCGTCGACCGCGTTGAAGTCGAGCGGCCGCGCTAGCCGGAGGAACACGCCGTGGATCGACGTGGCCCCGTCCATCCGCGCATGCGGAATAGCGATGCCGCCGCCGAAGCCGGTCGATCCGAGCTTTTCCCGCGCGGCCAGGCGATCGGCGGCGATCCTGGCGTCGATGCCATAGGCCGCCTCCGCCATCGCCCCGAGCTGCTGAAAAAGCGCCTTCTTGCTGGCGATGGTCAGGCCCTCGGCAACTGCCTCAGGCCCGACCAGATCCGACAGGTCGATCATACCCCGCTCTCTTTTCGTCCGGTCAATTGGCGCGCTGCGGCTCGACCCAGCCGATCGTGCCATCGCCGCGGCGATAGACCATGTTGTAGGCGCCCGTCCCGCTGTTCCTGAACATCAGCGCCTGGGTGTTGCGCAAATCGAGCATCATCACCGCGTCGGATACGGTCGCGTCGGGCACATCGACCCGGGTTTCGGCGATGATCAACGGCGCATCGCCCGGTTCTTCGTCGTCGGACGGTTCCTGGAACAGGGTATAGCCGGCATTGCCGTCGACATCGCCCTCCGCCTCGCCGTTGAGGGTGCCGGCGCCCGCCTTGCGGTCCTTCAACCGGCGCATGTAGCGGCGCAATTGCTTCTCGATCTTGTCGGCCGCTCCGTCGAACGCGCCATGCGCGTCGCTACCGTCGTTGCTCGCCTTGAGGACGAGGCCCTGCATCACGTGCGCGACCACGTCGCATTTGAATCGGTTGTCATGGGGGCCCTTGCCGAACGTCGCCTGGGCGGAAATGGCACGCGAGAAATATTTGTCCGCAATGCCCTGGAGGCGATCACGGACGTGGCCCTTCAGCGCTTCGCCCGTTTCGACCTGATGTCCCGAGACACGGATATCCATTTTCTCTTCTCCATTCTTGGCGAAGGCGGCGCGTTCGCCTTGCCTTCGCGGCGCACGTCAACCGGACGCGTCGGCCCCCCATAAAGGGTTCTTCAACGTCGCCACGAAACCGGCATGACGCTCCAGTTCCACGGCGCTCGGTTCGAATATCCGCATCGGCCGCGGCTGCGCGGCGCGCGGATCGGCATCGGCGATGGCGATTTCGACGACGTCCTCGACCTCGCTGACGAGCGTCAGTCCGATCTGGCGGCCGCCGGTGAGTTCGACATAGACCTGCGCGAGCAATTGCGCGTCGAGCAAGGCCCCATGCAGCACGCGATGGCTGCGGTCGATCCCGTAGCGGGTGCACAGCGCGTCGAGCGAATGTTTCGCGCCGGGGTGCCGCTGCCGCGCCATCGCCACGGTGTCGACCATGCGATCGAGCGAAATGATCTCGCGCCCCAATTTGCCGAGTTCGCCATTGAGGAACCCGAAGTCGAAACTGGCATTGTGCGCGACCAGCGCCGAGTCGCCGAGAAACTCGATCAGTTCGTCGACCTTCTCGTGGAACCGCGGCTTGTCGGACAGGAACGAATCGGACAGGCCGTGGATGCGGAACGCCTCGACCGGCATGGGCCGTTCGGGATTGAAATACAGGTGGAAGGTACGCCCGGTCTCGACCCGGTTGACCATCTCTATACAGCCGATCTCGACCAGACGGTCACCCCCGCTGAACGAGAGGCCGGTGGTTTCGGTGTCGAAGACGATTTCGCGCATTTGTCCCTTTTATCGGTCTTGCCCGGCGCGGACGCAAGCTATCACCCTACGCACGGCAGCGCGGGTTTGATCCATCGGACAATCGGTCGGAACGACGTGATCGGCGCGTGCGCGCTTCTCCGCATCCGGGGTCTGGCGCGCCAGAATCTCGGCCAGCCGTTCGCGTGTCATGCCGGGACGATCGAGGACACGTTTCGCTTGTACGTCAGGGTCGGCCGACACCACCACCACCACGTCGACCGCCCGATCGCCACCGGTCTCGAACAGCAGCGGCACGTCGAACACCACCATGTCGTCGTCGCCATGCCGTGCAAGGAATGCGGCACGTTCCTCGCCAACCGCAGGGTGGACGATTGCCTCCAGCCGTTTGAGCGCGGCATCGTCGCCGAACACGCGCGCGCCGAGCTCGGCACGGTCGACACCCTCGGGTCCCGTCGTGCCGGGATACGCCGCCTCGATCGCCGGGAGCAGCCGGCCGTTCGGCCCTTGCAGCCGGCGTACCGCGGCATCGGCGTCGAACACCGCGACGCCTTCGTCCGCGAACATCTGCGCCACGGTCGACTTGCCCATCCCGATCGATCCGGTGAGCCCGATCGTCTTCATGCGGTCAGCAATGCCCTGAGTTCGTCGTCGCGATCGCGCGGCGGCGCGGCGCCGAACAGCAATTCGAACGCGAGCGCGGCCTGGCCGATCAGCATCTCCAGCCCGTCGACCGTATCGAGATCGCGCGCATGCGCCGCCTTGAGCAATCCGGTCTCGAGCGGCGCATAGACGATGTCGTACACCACCGCGTCCTCGGGCAGCGGCGACAGGTCGAGATCGAGCGGCGGCTGTCCGGTCATGCCCAGCGACGTCGCGTTCACGAGCAGCGCCGCCGGCGGCAGCGGCGCGTCGAGCTTGAGCGCGTCGCCCTTCAACCCGAAGCCGGCAAGCAGGGCGGCGCCTTTCAGCGGATTGCGGTTGAGGATGGTCACGCGGCCCACCCCGATCCGCGACAGGGCGAACAGGATCGCGCGCGCCGCGCCGCCGGCGCCAACCACCACGACCGGCTGGTCGGCGAGATCGAGGTCGGCGATCGGCGCATAGAAGCCGGCGGCGTCGGTATTGGTGCCGACCAGCGCACCGTCGACGCGGAACGCCAGGTTGATCGCCCCGATCGACTCCCTCACCCCGCCGCGATCCTCGACGAATGCCAGCGCGGTTTCCTTGTGCGGGATGGTGATGTTGCACCCGCGCCAGTCGGGATCGGCCGAGCGCGCGGCGAAATAGTCGCCCAGCCCGTCAGGGGTGACATGGGTCGCGCGATAGGCGCCATCGAGCCCCAGCGCCTCGAGCCAGAAACCGTGGATCGTCGGCGACTTGGAATGACCGATCGGATCGCCGATCACTTCGGCATAGCCGATCCTGGACGATGCCGCCGTCATGACGTCAATTCCCCCCGGACGCGCAGATAGTCGAGTACCGGCAGCAGCGGCATGCCCAGCACCGTGAAATGGCTGCCTTCGATCCGGCCGAACAGCTGGACACCGGGTCCTTCGATGCGGAAGCAACCGACACAGCCCGCAATCGCCGGCCATTCGAGGTCGAGATAGGCCTGGATGAACGTCTCCGACAGCGGCCGCACGATCAACCGCGCGCGGTCGACATACCGCCAGACCGGCCGCCCGTGTTCGGCGATCACCGCCGCACTCCACAAGGAATGCTCGCCGTCCGACATCGCGCGCAAATGGTCGGCGGCGGCGGTGCGGTCGGCCGGCTTGTCGAGCAGGCGGCCATTGGCGAGCGCGACGATCGAGTCGCTTCCCAGTACCAGCGCCGCGGGAAAGGCCTGCGACACCTTGAGCGCCTTCAGCTCGGCCAGCGCATCGGCGATGTCGCGCGCGGGCTGGCCGGCCATTGCCGCCTTGACGCCATCCTCGTCCACCCGCGCGGGTTCGGCGGCATAATCGACGCCCGCGGCATCGAGCATTGCCCGGCGCGAGGCGCTTTGCGAGGCAAGGATCAGCGTCATTCGTCGCCCCCTGCCTGGTCGTTGATCAGTGCGACGATCGCCGCCGCGGTCTCCTCGATCGAGCGGCGAGTGACGTCGATCACCGGCCAGCCATTGTCGGCGAACATCCGCCGCGCGAACGCGACTTCGCGCGTGACCGCTTCCTGGTCGACATAGGCCGTCTCCGGCGACTGGTTGAGCGACAGCAGGCGATTGCGCCGCACCTGAATCAGGCGATCGGCGCTGGTGGTCAGGCCGACCACCACCGGGTGCTTGAGCTCGAACAGCTTTTGCGGCGGCGGGCTTTCGGGAACGATCGGGATGTTGGCGGTCTTGTAGCCGCGATTGGCGAGGTAGATCGAGGTCGGCGTCTTCGACGTGCGCGACACGCCGGCGAGCACGATATCGGCCTCCTCCCAATTCTCCCAGCCGATGCCGTCGTCATGGGCGATGGTGAACTGGATCGCGTCGACCCGCGCGAAATAGGCGGCATCGAGCACGTGCTGGCGGCCTGGCCGCGCCTTCGCCTGCTGGCCAAGCAGGTTGGACAGGGCGTCGTTGACCGGATCGAGCGGCGCCACCGCGGGCAGGCCGAGCGCGCGGCATCGCGTTTCCAGCGCACGGCGCATCTCGCTCGACACGAGCGTGAAGAGCACCAGCCCGGGATTGTGCGCGATTTCCTGCAGGATACGTTCGAGATGCGCCTCGCTCCGGACCATCGGCCAGAAGTGCCGGATCGTCTCGACATCGTCATATTGGGCGAGCGCCGCTTTCGCGATGTTCTCCAGCGTCTCGCCGGTGGAATCGGAAAGGAGGTGCAAATGGAGCCGCATATCTCAGCGAGCCGAAAAGCCTGTGGGCAACATCGGCAAAACCGCTAGCGCAACTCATGTCCCCGGCCAAGCGCCACCCGGCAGTGGAAAAACCGGCCGGTCATCCACAACGTCATCGACAGGTAGCATTTTCCCGCACAGCCTGTGGATAGCGGGGATCGGACAGCGGGACTCGGCGCGACTCCGAAGGGCCTTCCCGGTCAAGCTGTTGGCATTTGCGGGATGAACGCATAAGCCCCGGCATCCACGCGCCAACAACTGCAACAACCTTCTTATCTTTATATCTATATGATTCTTGAGGACGGCCAGATTCTGGAAAAACCCCTACTCGCCGTGCTGCGCGGGCAGCGACAGGACCCACCGCCGGTCTGGCTGATGCGCCAGGCGGGACGTTACCTTCCCGAATATCGCGAATTGCGGGCGCGGAAGGGCGGGTTCCTCGATCTCGCGACCGATAGCGAGGCGGCCTGCGAGATCACGCTGCAGCCGGTTCGCCGGTTCGGCATGGACGGGGCGATCCTGTTCTCCGACATCCTGATGGTCCCCTGGGCAATGGGACAGGATCTGTGGTTCGAAACCGGCGAAGGTCCGCGTCTCGCCCCCAGGCTCGTCGATAGCGCGCTGTCGGGCCTCCAGGCGGCTCCTGAGCGGCTCGAACCGGTCTATGAGACGGTGCGGCGGGTCGTTGCCCACTTGCCCGCGCATGTTACGATGCTGGGCTTTGCCGGCAGTCCCTGGACGGTCGCGACCTATATGGTCGCCGGCCAGGGCAGCCGCGACCAGGGCGAAACGCGGCGGCTGGCCTATCGCGATCCCCAGGCGTTCGAGGCGATCATCACCGCGATCGAAGCGGTCACCGTCGAGTATCTGTCGAAGCAGATCGAGGCGGGGGCCGAGGCGGTGCAATTGTTCGACAGCTGGGCGGGCAGCCTGGCGCCGGCCGAATTCGAACGCTGGGTGATCGCGCCGACCGCGCGGATCGCCGCGGCGCTGGCGGAAAAGCATCCCGGAACCCCGGTGATCGGTTTTCCCAAGGGCGCCGGCGCCAAGCTCGCCGCTTATGCGCGGGAGACGAAAGTGGGTGCGGTCGGACTCGACGAGACGGTCGATCCCGAATGGGCTGATAGCGAATTGCCGGAGGGCCTGCCCGTCCAGGGCAATCTCGACCCGCTGGCGCTGATTGCCGGCGGTGAGGCCATGACGTCGGCGGCGCGGCGCATCCTTGCCGCGTTCGCCGATCGCCCGCATATCTTCAATCTGGGGCACGGCATCCTGCCCGATGCGCCGATCGCGCATGTCGGGCAGCTCCTCGACCTGGTAAGGAACGGATGATGGAATTTCTCGCCTCGATCTACCTCTGGCTCAAGGCGGCGCACGTCATTTTCGTGATCTTCTGGATGGCCGGCCTGTTCATGCTGCCGCGCTATCTGGTCCATCATCAGGAAGCGTTGGGCACGCCCGAGGCCGCCAAATGGGTCGAGCGCGAGACCAAGCTGCGCAAGATCATCATGACCCCGTCGATGATCCTGGTGTGGATCTTCGGGTTGACCATCGCCACGGTGGGGCAGCATTGGAGCGAGGGCTGGCTGCATGCCAAATTGCTGCTCGTCGTCGTGATGAGCGGCTATCATGGCTGGATGGTCGCCTATGCGAAGAAGCTGGCGGCCGGAAAAGCGACGCTCAGCTCGAAGCAACTCCGCCTGATCAACGAACTCCCTGCCCTGTTTGTCGCGGTGATCGTCATTCTGGTGGTCGTAAAACCGTTCTGATCGCCTTGACTTGAGGGAATCGGCTCCATAAGTCGCTGGGACGAGCGGTGCCCTTCGGGACGCTCGCTCTCCCCTTCCTCCAGCATCGTCGCGATCCTCGCCGACAGAAGCTCGAAAAACTCCCCCCAAGACACCCGGATTACACCCGAAATGCATCTTAAAGACCTCAAGAAGAAACCCCCCGCCGAGCTCGTCGCGATGGCCGAAGAGCTGGGCGTCGAGGGCGCCTCGACGCTGCGCAAGCAGGATCTGCTGTTCGCGATCCTCAAGGAGCAGGCCGAGAATGGCGACCAGATCATGGGCCTCGGCACGATCGAAGTGCTGCCCGACGGTTTCGGTTTCCTGCGCAGCCCCGAGGCGAATTACCTCGCCGGCCCCGACGACATCTACATCTCGCCCAACCAGGTCCGTAAGTTCGGCCTGAGGACCGGCGACACGGTCGAAGGCGAGATCCGCGCGCCCAAGGACGGCGAGCGCTATTTTGCCCTCACGCGGCTCACCAGCGTCAATTTCGACGATCCCGACGCGGTCCGCCATCGCGTCAATTTCGACAACCTCACCCCGCTCTATCCCGAGCAGAAGCTGACCCTCGACCAGCTCGATCCGACGCAGAAGGACAAGTCCGCGCGCGTCATCGACATCGTCAGCCCGCAGGGCAAGGGCCAGCGCACGCTGATCGTCGCGCCGCCGCGCGTCGGCAAGACGGTGATGCTGCAGAACATCGCCAAGGCGATCACCGACAACCACCCCGAAGTCTTCCTTATCGTGCTGCTGATCGACGAGCGCCCCGAGGAAGTCACCGACATGCAGCGCAGCGTGAAGGGCGAGGTCGTGTCGTCGACCTTCGACGAACCCGCGCAGCGCCACGTCCAGGTCGCCGAAATGGTGATCGAAAAGGCCAAGCGCCTGGTCGAGCACAAGAAGGACGTCGTGATCCTGCTCGACTCGATCACCCGTCTCGGCCGGGCCTACAACACCGTCGTCCCGTCGTCGGGCAAGGTGCTGACCGGCGGTGTCGATGCCAATGCGCTGCAGCGCCCGAAGCGTTTCTTCGGCGCCGCCCGCAACATCGAGGAAGGCGGGTCGCTGTCGATCATCGCCACCGCGCTGATCGATACCGGCAGCCGCATGGACGAAGTGATCTTCGAAGAGTTCAAGGGCACCGGCAACTCGGAAATCGTCCTCGACCGCAAGGTCGCCGACAAGCGCATCTTCCCGGCGATGGACGTCGGCAAGTCGGGCACCCGCAAGGAAGAATTGCTGGTCGAGAAGAGCAAGCTGTCGAAGATGTGGGTACTGCGCCGCATCCTCATGCAGATGGGCACCACCGACGCGATGGAATTCCTGCTCGACAAGATGAAGGATTCGAAGACCAACGAGGACTTCTTCGACAGCATGAATCAGTAGCCGAGTTTGGCCTGAGCCAGCCTGGCTGGCTCAGGACTCGAACCGGCTCGGCCGGCGGGCCGAAGGCCCGACCGACGGCGCGAATTCACGTCGCGCCGCTGTCCGTAAGCCTCTCCAAACGGTGCTCCCGCTTCCGCGGGAGGACTGCGAAGGGTTTCACGCTCCCGAGCGGCTGAAGACGGGCTACCCCACCGTTTTCGTTTGCGCCCTCCCCACCCCCTGCTAACCCCTCCCGATGCCGGTCATCGACATTTCCGACGTCTTCACCACAGCGGGCCTGACCGCGCTCGTGCAGGTCATCATGATCGACCTGATGCTGGCGGGCGACAATGTCGTGGTGTTGGGCACGCTGGCCGCTGGATTGCCCGAAAAGGACCGCAAGCGCGTCCTGTCGATCGGCGTCGGTGTCGCGCTCACGTGCCTCGTCCTGCTGGCTTTCGTCGCCACGCAATTGCTCCAGGTCGTCGGCCTGCTGTTCGCCGGCGGCGTGTTGCTGTTGTGGGTGGCGTGGAAGCTGTTCCGCGAGCTCCAGCATGCCCGGCGTCATGACAAGGCCGCGGCCTCCGACGCCGCGACGCCGGCCCGCCCCGCGAAGAGTTTTGCCAAGGCGGCCTTTCAGGTGGCGTTGGCGGATTTGTCGATGAGCCTCGACAATGTCCTGGCGGTTGCCGGGGCGGCGCGGGATCACCCTGCCGTGCTGTTGTTCGGGCTTGCCTTGTCGGTCACGCTGATGGCGATCGCGGCCAATTACATCGCGCGCCTGATCGAGCGTTATCACTGGATCGCCTATATCGGCCTGGTGGTGATCCTCTACGTCGCGGGATCGATGATCCACGAAGGAATCGTCGACCCCTCGATCGGCCTGGGGCGGCTGTTCGGCTGGATCTGACGGCGCGGCGGCCGTTTGCGAAAACTACCGTTCGTGCTGAGCTTGTCGCGGCCCGTGTTCCGGCGGTGACGCGGGCAATACGCCCTTCGACAGGCTCAGGACGAGCGGAGGAGTGCGAACCCGTTCTTCGGCATACGGGTCATCATGGAAGCCCCAGCGGAACCGATCGCGCTCGGCGGGGCTTCTAGACTCCGCCGATGGACATTGCCGCCCTCTTCTCCGCCCAATCGCTTGCCGTGCTGGGGGAAGTGATCGTCATCGACGTCGCGCTGGCAGGCGACAATGCGGTGGTGGTCGGCTCGCTCGCGGCGGGCTTGCCCAAGGATCAGCAGAAGAAGGTCATTCTGGCCGGCACTGCGGCGGCGCTCGTTTTGCGCATCGGGTTCGCGCTGATCGCGACCTATATGCTTCGTGTCGTTGGCGTCCTTGCCGCCGGTGGGCTCCTGCTCCTGTGGGTGGCGTGGAAGTTGTGGCGCGAACTCCGTGCTCGTCGCGACCGCGCCGGAAAGAGCGGCAAGCCGGCCAGGACGTTCGCCGCCGCGGTGCTCGCGGTGGCGCTGGCCGACGTCAGCATGAGCCTCGACAACGTGCTCGGGGTTGCGGGCGCGGCGCGCGATCATCCCGCCATCCTGATCTTCGGCCTGGTCTTTTCGGTGGCGCTGATGGGGCTTGCCGCCAATATCATCGCGCGCGTCATCGATCGCTATCGCTGGATCGCCTATATCGGGCTGGCGGTGATCCTGTGGGTCGCCTGCTCGATGATCTATGACGGCCTGACCGACCAGCGCCTGGGCGTGCTCCCGGCGCTGGGGGTCAAAGTTAGTTTACCACAACTACCTGAAATATAATGTAATTATTTCAAGTTCTCGGCGAAGAATGCCATCGTTCGGGCATCGGCCTGCTCGGCGGCCTCGTCCCTGCGGCGCTGGCCGAACTCGGTGGCGAAGCCGTGGTCGACGCCGGGATAGTCGTGCAGCGTGACTTTGGGATGATCGTCGAGACCGTCGTGCATCGCCTTCTGGACCTCGGGACCGACGAAACCGTCGGCGCCCGCGATATGCAGCATCAGCGGTCGCGCGATGGCGTGTTTCTCTCGCAACAGGCCGTCGATCCCCACCGCATAATAGCCGACGCTCGCATCGACGTCGGTCCGTGCCGCGGTCATGTAGGCAAGCCGACCGCCCAGGCAGTATCCGACCGCCCCGACCTTCCCACCGCCGACCCGATCGCGCGCGGCGTGGATCGTCGCCTCGATGTCGCGGATGCCCTGATCCTGATCGAACTTGCCCATCCAGTCGAGCGCGGCCTTGAACTGGTCGGGAATGTCGGGGTCGAGTTCGATGCCGGGCTCGAGCCGCCAGAACAGGTCGGGCGCGATCGCGAGATAGCCGGCTTCGGCAAGTTGGTCGCACTTGCGGCGGATCCCGGCATTCACCCCGAAAATCTCCTGGATCACGACGATCGCGGCGATCGCCTTGCCACCCGCGGGCTCGGCGACATAGGCTTGGAAGCTGGCGTGCTTTTCGAGCGTCTCGATGGTGATCGTCGCGGTCATGGCTCTCTCCCAAAGGGGCGGTTGCGATCGGTGGTCGGTCGCGCGCATACAGGCGGTTCAACCGGTAGCAGTGCGGCGCGCATGCTCAAGCGGAGTTTCGGCGATGAAGATCAATGTTGAGGTGGATTGCACCCCCGAAGAGGCGCGCCGCGCGGTCGGTTTGCCCGACCTGACGCCGATCCACGACAAATATGTCCAGGCGCTGATGGGGGCGATGGACGGCAACATGGTCAAGCCCGAACTGCTCGAAACGATGATGAAGAGCTGGATGCCGATGAGCGATGCGGGCATGTCGTTCTGGCGGAAGATGTTCGAGAGCGGCAAGAGCGAGTAAGCGCGCACGTCCACGGTCTTTGTTCATGGACACCATCTACGCCCCCTCGTCCGGCCTGCCCCCGGCGGCGATTGCGGTCATCCGGATCAGCGGGCCGGATGCCTTCGCCGCCGCGCGCGCGCTGGCGGGCGAGTTGCCTGTTCCACGTGAAGCACGTCTGCGGACGTTGCGCGACGCAGGGGGCGATCACCTCGACACGGCATTGGTGCTGGTCTTCCCGGCACCGACTACCGCTACGGGCGAGGATCTGGTCGAGTTGCACGTCCATGGCGGGCGTGCCGTCGTCGCGGCGGTCGAGGCGGCACTGGGCACGCTGCCCCGGCTCCGCCGCGCCGAACCGGGAGAGTTTACCCGCCGGGCCTTGGCCAATGGCCGCATCGATCTCGCGGAGGCCGAGGGGCTGGGTGACTTGCTTTCGGCGGAAACCGACCTCCAGCGCCGTGCCGCACTGGCCATGGCCGACGGAACGCTATCGCGACGGATCGCTGCCTGGCGCGCGGCGTTGCTCGGGCTTGCGGCGCGGTTGGAGGCATCGCTCGATTTCTCCGACGAGGCCGATGTCGATGCCGTACTGCTCGGTACAATCCGGGAAGAGGCTCTAGGCGTAGCCGCCGATATCGGCGCTACCTTGTCGGTGCCCCCCGTGGATCGGTTGCGCGACGGTATCCGGGTCGTGCTGGCGGGCCCGCCCAATAGCGGCAAGTCGACCTTGCTCAACGCGCTCACCGGACGCGAGGCGGCGATCGTGTCGCCGATTGCCGGCACGACACGCGATCGGATCGAGGTGCCGGTGGCGCGTCACGGCATCCCGTTCGTGCTGACCGACACTGCGGGGCTGCGCGATCGGACGACAGACGCGATCGAGGCGATCGGGATCGATCGAGCGAGCCAGGCGATCGACGCGGCCGATATCGTCCTGTGGCTGGGCGACGAGGAGCCGCCGCCGCCGATGCTCTGGATCCATGCCCGGGCGGACTTGCCGGACCGGGAGGTCAAGCCGGCCGCCGCACTGTTGGCGGTATCGGCCGAGACTGGCAGCGGGCTCGAGGCATTGTGGTCTGTACTGGCGCAGCGCTCGGCCGGCTTGATCCCCGGCGCAAGTGATATGGCTCTCAATGAGCGACAGCGTATCCATTGCGCAGACGCGCTCGAGGCGCTGCGCGATGTCGAGGCGCCCGATGAACTCGTCGTGGCCGACGCCTTGCGCCGCGCCAATGTCGCGCTGGCCCGCATCACCGGCGATACCGGGATCGAGTCGATGCTCGACGCATTGTTCGGGAAGTTTTGCATCGGAAAGTGAGTGTTCCACGTGGAACAACCTGCTATCCGCCCCGGCCATGAATTCCTTCCACGTCATCGTGATCGGCGGCGGTCATGCCGGTGTCGAGGCCGCGGCAGCGGCCGCGCGGCGCGGTGCATCGGTCGCGCTGGTGACGTTCGAAGCGGGCAATATCGGGACCTTGTCGTGCAACCCGAGCATCGGCGGGCTCGGCAAAGGTCATCTCGTTCGCGAGGTCGACGCCTGCGACGGCATCATCGCGCGCGCTGCCGATGCCGGGGCGATCCATTACCGGCTGCTCAACCGATCCAAGGGCGCCGCGGTGCGCGGACCGCGGATCCAGGCCGATCGCAAACGCTTCGGCGCCGCGGTGCGCAGCCTCCTGGCCCGGCACGAGAGCGTACGCGTCGTCGCCGGCGAAGCGGCGGCGCTGGCGATCGCGGGCGGTCGGATCGCCGGAATTACGCTGGCCGACGGCACGCGCCTCGATGCTCCGGCAGTGGTGCTCGCCACCGGTACCTTCCTTGGAGCGAAGATGTTCCGCGGCGACGATCGCGAGACCGGCGGCCGCCTCGGCGAGCGGGCGGCGACTGTCATGGCGGGGCAACTCCGCGACCTCGGGCTACCGATGGCGCGGTTGAAGACCGGAACGCCGCCTCGGCTCGACGGACGGACGATCGATTGGGCGCGGACCGAGGTGCAGCCGTCGGAAGGCGATCACTGGACGATGTCGGCGCTGTCGAGGGGGCGGCCGCTTCCCCAATTGTGGTGCGCGATCACGCGTACGACCGAGCGGACGCACGATATCATTCGCGGCGGGCTCGATCGCTCGCCGCTCTTTTCGGGCGATATCGAGGGCGCGGGGCCGCGTTATTGCCCCTCGATCGAGGACAAGGTGCATCGGTTCGGCGATCGCGACGGGCATCAGATCTTTCTCGAACCCGAGGGGCTGGACGACGCCACGGTCTATCCCAACGGCATCTCGACCTCGCTGCCCGCCGACGTCCAGGAGTCGCTGATCGCGTCGATCCCGGGGCTGGAGCGAACGCGGATCACCGCTTTCGGCTACGCCGTGGAATATGACCATATCGACCCCCGCGCGCTCGATCACCGATTGCAAGTGAAGGAGTTGTCAGGACTCTTCTGTGCCGGGCAGATCAACGGAACGACAGGCTATGAGGAGGCGGCGGCCCAGGGCCTCGTCGCGGGCGCCAATGCGGCGGCGGTCGCGATCGCGCTCGCCGATTTCGTCCCCGATCGTGCGCAATCCTATCTCGGCGTGATGATCGACGATCTCGTGCTTCAGGGAGTGACCGAGCCCTATCGCATGCTCACCGCGCGTGCGGAATTCAGGCTGCGGCTGCGCGCGGACAATGCGGAGACACGCCTCGGCGGCCTGGCTGCCCAGGCCGGCTTGCTGGGCGAAGAACGACGGCGGCACATGGTTTCACGTGAAAAGGAGCGTGACGCGGTCGACACCGAATTGGCTACGCCGCTGACAGCGAGTGCACTGGCCGCCCGTGGCGCGCAGGTCGCGCAGGATGGCGCGCGCCGTTCCGCCGCCGAGTGGCTGCGCTTTCCCGGCGTCGAGCTCGCTCATGTCTCCCCTGCCCTGGCCGGTGCATCGACGATGGTGGTCGAGGAGGCCATCGAGGATGCGCGCTATGCGCCTTATGTCGAACGCCAGGAAGCGGAGGTTGCCGAACTCCGCGCCGGAGAGCGAGTCTCGTTGCGGCCCGATCTCGACTTTGCGACCATTCCCGGCCTGTCGAACGAAATGGTTGAACGGCTGACCGCGGCACGCCCGGCGACCTTGGCCGCGGCGAGTCGGATTCGCGGCATCACCCCGGCAGCGTTGACCACGATTCTGCTTCACGCGAGCCGGTCGGCAGCATGACCGAGGAGGATGCACGGACTTGGGCCTTGGCGCGGTTCGATACCGACGCCATCGAACGGCTCGATCGTCTCGCCGCGATCGTCACCGTCGAGAGCGACCAACAGAATTTGATCGCGCGATCGACATTGGAGACGATCTGGGCGCGGCACGTCGTCGATTCGCTCCAGCTCGCTCCCCTCGCGCCCGCGATGGGGGATTGGCTCGACATCGGTACCGGCGCCGGCTTTCCGGGCCTCGCGCTTGCCGCCGTGCAGCCCGACCGGCGCTTCGTCCTCGTCGAACCCCGCCGGCTGCGCGCCGACTTCCTGCGCGAGACTGCCGCTGCCCTGGCGCTGCCCCGGGTCGAGGTGGTTACTGGCAAGGTGGAAAAGGTTCGCGACAAGGCGGCGGTGATATCTGCCCGTGCGGTCGCGCAAGTCGCGCCGCTCATCGCATCGGCGATCCAATGCGCCAGCAATGAGACACTTTGGCTGCTACCAAAGGGGCGATCGGCGCGCGAAGAGGTGGCGCGCGCCAAGCAAAGATGGCATGGGATGTTCCACGTGGAACAGAGCATCACCGATCCTGAATCGAGCATTGTGATCGCACGCGGAGTACGGGCGCGATGACCGTCATTGCGGTTGCCAACCAGAAAGGCGGCGTGGGCAAGACCACGACCGCGATCAACCTGGGTACTGCGCTGGCGGCGACCGACAAGCGCGTGCTGATCATCGACCTCGATCCGCAAGGCAATGCCTCTACCGGGCTGGGCATCCACCGTGCCGACCGCAAGAAATCGAGCTACGACGTACTGATCGGCGAGGCTTCGGTGATCGACGCGGTGATGGCCACCGCCGTGCCGCGGCTCGACATCGTGCCCGCCACGGTCGACCTGTCCGGCGCAGAGATAGAGCTGGTCGATTATGAGGAACGGACGCATCGCCTCGATCACGCGCTCGAAGCGGCAAGCGATCGCTGGGATGTCGTGCTGATCGATTGCCCACCCTCGCTCGGCCTGTTGACGATCAACGCGATGGTGGCGGCAGATTCTCTGCTCGTGCCGCTGCAATGCGAATTCTTCGCGCTGGAGGGATTGAGCCAGTTGCTGTCGACCGTCGAACGCATCCGCTCGCGCTTCAATCCGGGCCTCGCGATCCTCGGTGTCGCGCTCACCATGTACGATCGGCGTAACCGCCTCACCGACCAGGTGTCGGCCGATGTCCGGGCCGTGCTCGGTAAGGTCGTGTTCGACACGGTGATCCCGCGCAACGTGCGGCTGTCCGAAGCGCCGAGCCACGGCATACCGGCGCTGATCTACGATTATCGTTGCTCGGGCTCAGAAGCTTATATGGCGTTGGCGCGCGAGCTGATCGGTCGCCTGCCGCCCGCTGCCCCAGCGATCGCCGCATGACCGACGCTCCCCGCAAGCCCCGCCCCGGCCTCGGCCGCGGGCTGAACGCACTCCTTGGCGATATTGCGCCCGAGCCCGTGCCGACCGCCGGCGGTAACGATACGCCCGCCGGGATTCGCATGCTGCCGGTTGGCGCACTGACGCCGCAGCCGGGCCAGCCGCGCCGCGTGTTCGACGACGCGGCATTGGAAGAATTGTCGCAATCGATCGCGACGCGCGGCGTGCTCCAGCCGATCCTGGTCCGTCCGCACGGCCGCAATTATCAGATCGTCGCCGGCGAGCGCCGCTGGCGCGCGGCACAGCGCGCGCGGCTGCACGAAGTGCCCGTCATCGTCCGCGAACTGGACGATGCCGACACGTTCGAGATCGCGCTGCTCGAAAATATCCAGCGCCGCGACCTCAACGCCATCGAAGAGGCCGATGCCTATAAGCGCCTGATCGGCGAATTCGGGCATACTCAGGAAGCGCTCGCGAAACTCGTCCACAAGTCGCGCAGCCACATAGCTAACTTGTTGAGATTGCTTGATCTTCCAGAGGCCGTTCAGGCGCTGCTGACCGATGGCAAGATCGACATGGGTCATGCCCGCGCATTGATCGGCGCACCCGATGTCGAGCGGCTGGCACACGAGGTGGTAACCAAGGGCCTGTCGGTGCGCGAGACCGAGAAGCTCGCCAAGGCGGCGAAGGGCGATGTCCAGTCTGGCGGTCGCAATGGCGGTGGGGGCGGAGGCCATGGCCGAGACGCCGATATCGCAGCGCTCGAGCGCCAGTTGACCGACGTCATCGGCCTGGGGGTCAAGATCACCTATGGCGGCAAGGGCGGGACGTTGACCGTCCATTATTCGACACTCGATCAGCTCGACATGGTCTGCCAGCGCCTGACGGGCGAACCGCTCTGATTTGGTGGTTAGGCATCTGACAAGCCAAAGGTGATTGGGCCTGCTCGTGCCGTGGTACATGGCGGAGCATAGGTCCGTGGAGCGAGATACGAAGTGATGCCCCACCGCCTTCTGGTTGCAAGTCTCCTTGTGGCCGCGACCGCTGCCCTAACTTGGATTTGCATTGCCCGCGGTAGGCTCTTCCACTTGGAGAACCATGTTACACGTGCCGAATACCCCAGGCGGTTCTGGTTTGCAGTGGTGTCTAGAGCAATCGCAGGCGCCTTCGCGGCATGGGTAATCGCCATGTGCTTTTGACGGGTTCGTTAACCTACGCAATCGCCGTGATTTTTCACGCAAAGGTGCAAAGGCGCGATGACTTTTTCGCGCAGAGGCGCAGAGGATGCAGAGATTTTAACAAGCCTCGCGCAGCGAGGCTCTCCATTCGACCACTCCGTTGGGTCGGGCCATAGCCCAAGGCGAAGACACCGCCGCGCCCTCTGCGCCTCTGCGCGAAACCGATCTCTTGTCTTCTTTGCGCCTTTGCGCCTTCGCGTGACTCAAAAAGCTACCGCATCCGCGCCGCAGCGCGTGTCGTCTCGGTGATCGCGACGTCGGAGAGCAATTCGCCCGCCCCGCCCGGTGCCATCAGCGAGCGTTCGGCGCGGCGCAGGCGGTCGATCGCGGCCGCGATGTCGGTCGATTTCCAGCGTTGCACCTGGCGGATCATCCCGGCTTCCTCGCGGAAATGGACGCGGCGCGCCTTGACCACCGCGGCGGGTTGCTTGCCGACATCGACCTCGGCGCGCATCGCCGCCAGCGCCATCAGCTTGCGGACGACCTGGCGCAGCAAGGGAATCGCGGCGCCGCCCGAATCGGCGAATCGCGCGAGTTCGCGGGCGATATCGTGAATGCGTCCCTCGAGCGCGGCATCGACCACGTCCGACATCTGCGTCTCGCCGAGATCAGCGCCGAGCGCGTCGAGCGCGTCGTCGTCGAGCTCGCGCGGGCGGTCGGTCGCGGCATCGAGATAGAGCGCCAGCTTCTCGATCTCGCGCGCGATCACGGTGCGGTCCCCGCCCGAGGCGGCCATCAGCCGGCGCGTCGCGCTCGGGCTCGGGCGTAACCCTTGTTCGCGCGCGATGCCGACCACCATCCGCTCGGCATTGGCACCGTCGGGAACGTAGCAGGCGTAACTCATCGCCGCAGGCTGGGCGATCGCGAACTGCACCAGCTTGGAGGTGGTGCGCAGCCCCGGCCCGATCATCACCACCGGGTGCTCGACCTGTGCCTCGGCGAGCAGCATCTGCGCGGCTTCGAGCGATTCGTCGCCGGCATTGTTCACCAGGATCCAGCGCCGACCACCGAACAGGGCGAGCGATCGCGCTTCGTCCACCATCCGCCCGGGATCGCCGCGCAGCGTCGCGCCCTCGATCGCCACCTTCTCGGCATCGGCGCCGAGCGCACGGCCGAGCCGGCCGGCATAATCCATTGCGCCGGCCTCGTCGGGGCCGTGGAGGAGATAGAGCCGGATCGCGGGCGCGGCCGAATCCAGCGAGCCAAGCAACTGGTTTTCCGACGCTTTCACTTCGCCGTGGCAGCGGCGCGGCGCTGATAGACGGCGATCCGCGCGATGATCTGGTCGGCGACGATCTGCGACAGGTTTTCGAGGGCGGTATTCTCCGCCGCGATCGTCGCATATTCCGAATTGACCACGTCGATGCCCGCATCCGATCCCGCCGTGGCGTCGAGCAGCACCTCGCCGCTCGACGCATCGACGAGCTGGTAACGGGCGCGCAACGTCCGCCGCTCGCGCGTCACGGTGTCGTCGCCCTTCACGCCCAGACCGGTGATCGAATCGTCGAGCTTTACCTGGAGGCGATAGAGCGCGGGTTCGCCATTGCCCTGCGGGATGCGGTCGCGCAGCGCGGTCGACATCAGATAGCCGTTCTTGCCCGGGATCGGATCGATCTCGATCCGCGACATCGCCGTGGCGACGGGCCCGGACGCGCCGCCCTCGTACAGCGGGTGGAGGCCGCAGCCCGTGGCCGCCAGCGCGAGGAGGAGCGCGAGCCGCTTCATGCCACCAGATTGACCAGACGATCGGGCACGACAATCACCTTCTTCGGTTCGGCGCCGTCGAGGATGCGCAACACGTTGGGATTCGCGCGCGCCGCGGCCTCGATCACCGCTTTGTCGCTGCCCTTGGGCATGATGAGCGTATCGCGCAGCTTGCCGTTGACCTGCACCGCGATCGTCACTTCGTCCTCGACCAGCAAGGCGGGATCATAGACCGGCCAGTCGGCATTGGCGACCAGTCCTGTTCCGCCCATCGCCGCCCAAGCCTCTTCGGCGAGATGCGGCGTCATCGGCGATACCAGGCGGACGAGCGTGCGGATCGCGTTGGTGCGCGACGCGGACGGCTTGGCCTTCTCGATCGCGTTGACCAGCTCGTAGAGCTTGGCGACCGACTTGTTGAACTGCAGCGCCTCGATATCGACGGCGACGCCGGCGATCGTCTGGGCGAGCTTGCGGTCGAGCGCGATGTCGTCGCCCTCGCCCTGTTCGATGCCGTCGACCAGCCGCCACAGCCGCTGGACGAAGCGCCACGCGCCCTCGATCCCGGCCTCGGACCAGGCAAGATCGCGCTCGGGCGGCGAGTCCGACAGCATGAACCAGCGCGTCGCATCGGCGCCGTACTGGTCGACGATCGGTTCGGGATCGATCGTGTTCTTCTTCGACTTGGACATCTTCTCGGTACGGCCGATCGTGATCGGCTGCCCGGTGGCGATTTCCCTGCCGTCGCGCACGTCGTCGGGGCTCAGCCACTTGCCCTCGACCGACTTGTAGGTTTCGTGCGTGACCATTCCTTGCGTGAACAGCCCGGCGAACGGCTCGGCGATGTCGAGCATGTGCATGTGCTTCAGGGCACGCGTCCAGAAGCGCGCGTAGAGCAGGTGCAGGATCGCGTGCTCGACCCCGCCGATATACTGGCCGACCGGCAGCCATTGCTCGGCGATGGCGCGATCGAACGCCTTGTCCCTGGGCTGGCTGGCGAAGCGGATGAAATACCACGACGAATCGGCGAAGGTGTCGAGCGTGTCGGTCTCGCGCACGGCCTTGCCGCCGCAGGACGGGCAATCGACATGCTTCCAGGTCGGATGGCGGTCGAGCGGGTTGCCGGGAATGTCGAAGCTGACATCTTCGGGCAGCACGACCGGCAATTGGTCGCGCGGTACCGGCACCGCGCCGCACCGGTCGCAATGGATGATCGGGATCGGCGTGCCCCAGTAACGCTGGCGGCTCACGCCCCAGTCGCGCAGGCGATAGACGGTGGTGCCGTTGCCCCAGCCGCCCGCCTCGGCGCGGATGATCACCTCGCGCTTGGCATCCTCCACGTCCATGCCGTCGAGGAAATGCGAGTTAACGATCGTGCCGGGCCCGGAATAGGCTTCGTCGCCGTCGAAATTCACGTCGGTCTTGTCGCCGTCCGACACGACGCGGCGGATCGGCAGCTGGTATTTGGACGCGAACTCGAAATCGCGCTGGTCGTGCGCCGGCACCCCGAACACCGCGCCGGTGCCGTAATCCATCAGCACGAAATTGGCGATATAGACGGGAATTTTCCACACCGGATCAAATGGATGCGTCGCGGTGATGCCGGTATCGAAGCCCAGTTTTTCCTGCGTCTCGAGCTCGGCCGCGGTGGTCCCGCCCTGCTTGCACAGCTCGATGAAGTCGGCGGCCTTGGGGTCGCGCGCGGCGGCGGCCTGCGCGATCGGGTGATCGGCGGCGACCGCGATGAAGCTGGCGCCGAAGATCGTGTCGGGGCGCGTCGAGAACACCTCGACCGACCCGCCGTCGGACAGCGCCCAGCGGAATTGCAGGCCCTGGCTCTTGCCGATCCAGTTCTCCTGCATCAGCCGGACCTTGTCGGGCCAATGGTCGAGCGTTTTCAGTCCGGCGAGCAATTCGTCGGCGAACTGGGTGATCTTGAGGAACCACTGGTTGAGCTTGCGCTTCTCGACCAAAGCTCCCGATCGCCAGCCGCGGCCGTCGATCACTTGCTCGTTGGCCAGCACGGTCATGTCGACCGGGTCCCAATTGACCGCCGATTCGCGGCGATAGACCAGGCCGGCGGCCAGCATGTCGAGGAACAGCGCCTGTTCGTGGCCGTAATAATCGGGCTCGCACGTCGCCAGTTCGCGGCTCCAGTCGAGCGCGAAGCCCAGCCGCTTCAGCTGCGCCTTCATCGTCGCGATGTTCTGCCGGGTCCAGCCGCCCGGATGGACGTGCTTTTCCATCGCGGCATTTTCGGCCGGCATGCCGAACGCGTCCCACCCCATCGGGTGGAGCACTTCCATCCCCTTCATCCGCCGATAGCGCGCGAGCACGTCGCCCATCGTGTAGTTGCGGACATGGCCCATGTGGATCCGTCCCGACGGGTACGGAAACATCTCGAGCACATAACTTTTGGGCTTGGGCGAATCGTCTCGCGCGGCAAAGGTCTGGGCATCGTCCCACACCTTCTGCCAATGGGCGTCCGCCTTCAGCGGGTTGAAGCGCGACATTGTTTGCTCAACTTCGTTGGGTTTTCGGTACCGGCCCGCTCCCCCACTCGGCCGCCCAACAAGCTATTCTATGGGTGGCCGGTGGGGGAGCGGGCCGGCGCCGTTACGATTACTTGGTAACGATGGCCTGGCGACGAAGATCGCGGGCGCGGGTAAGGATGATATCCTCGAGCTTCTGCACCGTCGCCGCCTGGACCGGCGCGGCGACCCACTGGCCGTTGGTGTTGACCTCACGCAGCGCCGCGACGCGGACGGCATCGGCGCGCAGATCCTGGTCGAGAATCGAGACGGTGACCTTCATCCGTTCGCCCGGCGAGCGCGGATTGACGTACCAGTCGGTGACGATGACGCCGCCGTTTGAATCGGTCTGGAGCAGCGGCATGAAGCTCAGCGTGTCCAGGCTGGCGCGCCACAGATAGGCGTTGACGCCGATCGTCGTCACCTTGGACGCGGCGATATCCGCGTTGTTGACGCGGTTCCCGTGATGCGCGCACGCCGCCAGGGGGATCAGAAGGGCCAGATACGCGGCACGGCGCAGAAGGGTCATCGGTCGTTCCCTGATACCAGAAGGGGAAATGATCGCGCATCTATAGACACAGGGCGCGCCGCCGCAAGCGCGGAGAGGCAGACGGTGTCGAGAGGCGAGTCTGTGGATACGGTGCAACACTCCGCGGAAAAACACGAACAGATGTGGCGACTCGGGATCGTTCCGTGATAGGGCACGTATGACTATTGGAGTCGCAGGGAACCAAAACGTGGTCACGAGGCGGGTCATCATGGGGACCGTGGCGGGGGCGCTTGCTCTTACCGCCGCGTTTGCCGTGCCCGCGATCGGCGCCACCGATGCGGCCAAACATCTGATATCGCGTCCGCTCGCGACGTCGTTCTTCACTCCTGCATCGGCCGATCCGAAGCTCGCCGCGCTGATCGCTCGCAACGGGCTCGACACCGCGCCGTTCCGCTTTACGCCGGCCGAATCGCGCGGCACGCAGCGTCGCATGCTCGCGGTGGTTCCGCCGCCCGCGGTCAAGACGGGCGTGGTGACGCTGCGGGGCGCCTCGACCGACGACACCAATTCGGTCGGGCTCGCGCCGATCGCCTATGACCTCGGCCGCAACGCGCCGGTCAAGCGCCTGGTGATGCCGGGCGACGTGAAGATGGACCTCGCCGCCAGCCCGGTCGGCCGCAAGCCGATCGACATAGGCACCAGCTTCTCGGTTCGCCGGACCAATCGGCTCAAGGCGACCAGCGAGCGCACCACGGTGGGCGACGCCCGTCTGACCAGTTATCTGCCGAAGGAGACGATCGACGTCGGCGGATCGTATTCGCTCAGCCGTAACCTCGATGTCACCGCGGGCGTCCGCTACAAGTCGGAAGACCGCGATCGCCTCGCCCCGCTGCCCGATGGTCAGCGCGAGAGCCAGGCGGTCTATGTCGGGACGGCGTTCAGGTTCTAAGCCCGGTTCAGGGATTTAACGCAGTTAAATCGCGCCCGGAAACGGGCTCGGCCGGCCTCGCGTAGCGAGGACCGACGGCGCGAATTCACTTCGCGCCACTACCCCCGCGAACTCCAGGCGTCGATCGCCGCCCAGCCGTCGAACCCCGTGCACTTCCGAAACCGCCGCGCATCCATCCCGCCGAGCGCAATCGCGGTGACCGGTAAGCCCCGAGCAATCCGCCGCGCCTTGCGAGCACCCAAGGCCTCGGCCGCCGGATGCGATCGGGTCGCGAACACCGGCGACACGAACAGCACGTCCGCGCCGCGCCGCACTGCCGTTACCGCCTCGCGTCGGTCATGCGCCGGCGCCGTCCGCAGCCCGCGCCCCCGCGCCGTGCCATGTATCCCGTCCTCACCGGCTCCCGCCCGGTCACCGGCGCGCACCACCACCAGACCGCGCGCCTGCGCCACGCGCATGACGCGCCGGAACAGCGCCCGCCGCTCGCTCGCGGGTGTCGCATTATGCCGGAACACCACGCCGGCGCCGCGCGGCAACCGCCTCAGCGCCGCCCACAATCCGTCGCCGATCCGCTCGTCGGTCATCAGCCACAAAGTTGGGATCGGAGGCTGGCGATACGGCACGCGCCTGCCTATAGCGCGCGGCATGACGACCGACGACCCCGCCGCGCGGCTCGCCGCCGTCCGCGACGCGATTGCCCGGGCGGCAAAGCTCGCCGGGCGCAGCGACCCCGTCAACCTCATCGCCATTTCGAAGACGCACCCCGTCGACGCGATCGAGTCGCTGATCGCCGCCGGCCAGCGCATGTTCGGCGAGAATCGCGTCCAGGAGGCGCAGGGCAAATGGCCGGTGCTCCGCGAGCGCCAGGGCGACCTCCGGCTCGCGCTGGTCGGCCAGCTCCAGTCGAACAAGGCGGCGGACGCGGTGGCGCTATTCGATGAAATCCATTCGGTCGACCGCCCGTCGCTGATCGTGGCGCTGGCCAAGGCGATGGAAAGCGGGCGCCGCCCCGATTGCTTCATCCAGGTCAATATCGGCGACGAGCCGCAAAAGGGCGGCTGCGCGATCGCCGACGTGCCGGCGATCCTGACCGAGGCACGGTCGGCCGGACTGCCGGTCGTCGGGTTGATGGCGGTGCCGCCGCTCGAGGTCGAACCGGCGCCCTATTTCGCGCTGCTGGCAAAGCTCGCGCGCGACCATGGCCTCGCCGGGCTCAGCATGGGCATGTCGGGCGACTATCCGACGGCGGTGACGCTGGGCGCGACGCACGTTCGCGTCGGCTCGGCGCTGTTCGGGGCGCGGTCGTGACGCTCGCCGCCCCGGCCCCCAACTCGGTCGGGCCCGGCATCGCCCCCGTCCGCTTCGCCGCCCTCCTGTTCGATTTCGACGGCGTGCTGATCGAAAGCGAATATATCGGCAACAAGCATATCGCCGATTACCTGACCTCGATCGGGCACCCGACCACACCCGAACAGTCGATGGCCAAGTTCATGGGCTATGCCGGCCGGGATTTCCTCGATCGCGTCGAGACCTGGATCGGCCGCGCCCTGCCCGACGACTTCTTCGTCGCGCGCGAGGCGGAGGACGACCGTGTGATGGCCGAGGGGATCGCGGAGGTCGCGGGCGCGGTGGCCTTTGTCCGGTCATTGCCCGCCGATCTGCCCAAGGCGGTGGTGTCGTCGAGCTCGACGCGCTGGATTCGCCGTCACCTCGACCATCTCGGGCTGGCGGACGTGTTCGGCGAGCACCTCTATTCCGGCCGCGAGCATGTCGAGCGCGGCAAGCCGGCGCCCGATCTCTATCTCCACGCCGCCCGCAAATTGGGCGTGCCGATCGGCGATTGCGCGATCCTCGAGGATTCGCCGGTGGGCGCAACCGGTGCGGTCGCGTCGGGCGGGCACGTCATCGGTCTGTGCGCGGGCAATCACTGTGCGCCCGATCATGCCGATCGCCTGCGCGCGATCGGGGTGGCGGCGGTGGCGTCGAATTTCGATGAGGTCGCGGCGCTGCTGGGCTGATGCCTCTTTAGCCGCGCCGGCGCAATTCCTGGAGCGCCAGCGACATACGGGACTTGATCGAATCCGAGCGGACGCCCTCGCGGAAGATCTTGAGCAGAATCTTGCCCCATATCAGCGTCCGCCGCAGTCGTGCCGCTGATAGCGATTCGGGGCGATCGATCAGCGCCCGACTCCAGAATTGCATCTGGTACCAACAGACGAAACCAATGATCGCCGCGAAGACTGCAACCTGTATCGCGGTATAGAGGTGTTCGGCGGCATCAATCGGCATTTTCTCGGTCCTAAAGCTGATGCCCCGTCCGGTCGCGCTTGGTGGCGAGATATTTCGCGTTGAACGGGTTGGGCGGCAGCGCGATGGGCACGCGCTCGGCCACCCTGATCCCGGTCGCTTCGAGCACGCGGACCTTTTCGGGATTGTTGGTCAACAGCCGGATATTGGTTTGCCCGAGCAGGTCGAGCATCCGCGCGGCGACGCGGAAATCGCGTGCATCGACCGCGAAGCCCAGCCTTGTATTGGCGTCGACCGTGTCGAACCCCTGATCCTGCAGCGCATAGGCGCGGAGTTTGTTGACCAGCCCGATCCCGCGCCCTTCCTGGCGCAGATAGAGCAGGATTCCCCAGCCGGTATCCTCCATCGCGTGGATCGCGGCGTGGAGCTGCGGCCCGCAATCGCATTTTAGGCTGCCGAGCACGTCGCCGGTCAGGCATTCGCTGTGCAGGCGCACGAGCGGTGGCCGGCCGTCGGGCTGGCCGATGATCAACGCGACATGCTCGCCGGGCGAATCGGGCGACCGGAACGCGACGATCTCGGCAGTTTCCGATCCCTCGACCGGCAATTTGGCGCGCGCCGCGATGGCCAGGCTGATCGGGTCTTCGAACGCCTCGATATCGGCGATGGTGATGACCTCGTCGGGAGCCTGGCCGACGAAGAAGGCGGGCAGCACGCCGGCGGTGCGCGCCAGCGCCAGCGCTGCCGTCATGACGTCACGGTCGTCGACATGGATGGCGCGGAACGGCCCCTTCATCGGCGTCGCCATGTCGAGCTGTGGATCGGCGAGCGCCACCGCGCAGTCGAAATCGATCCAGAAGGTGCGTTCGACCAATACCGGCGAATCGGGGATCGCCGCTTCGAGCTGGTTGGCGAGCTTGAGCGTCGCCGCGCGGCCGGCGGACAGCAGGATCGGCGACTCGCCATCGGGGTCGAACGCCTTCATCCGCCCGGCATCGGCGGTTTCGATCGCCAGCAGTCCGACCGGCTCTCCCGCGCCCTGAATGGCGATCGGCCAGCCCCGGCGCAGCGCGTCGATCGCGCGGGCAACGTCGCGCGCGCTCACGGCCGGGCCCTCACAGGTCGAACTCGGTCATGATCGGTATGTGGTCCGACGGCTTCAGCCAGTTTCGGCACTCCTCGAAAATACTGTGCGACCGCGCCGTCGCCGCGACGTCGGCGGTCGCCCACATATGGTCGAGCCGGCGCCCGCGGTCGTTCTTGGTCCAGTCGGGCGAGCGATAGCTCCACCAGGTGTGCAGCCGCGCCGGTGCGGGATGGAAATGGCGGCCGAGATCGACCCAGGAGTTCGAGTCCTTGAGGCGGTTGAGCGCCTCGACCTCGATCGGCGTATGGCTGACGACGTTGAGTAGCTGCTTGTGGCTCCACACGTCCGATTCGAGCGGCGCGATGTTGAAATCGCCGGTCAGGATCGTCGGACAGTCGAGCGTCGACGACCAGGCGGTCATGCGCTCGACGAAATCGAGCTTCTGTCCGAACTTGGGATTGACCTCGCGGTCGGGAACGTCGCCGCCCGCCGGGACATAGACATTCTCCAGCCGCACCCCATTGGGCAGCCGGACGCCGACATGCCGCGCCTCCCGGTTCGCCTGCCAGTCGAAGCGGTCGTCCTCGGTCAGCGGCACGCGGCTGATGATCGCGACGCCGTGGTGCATGCGCTGGCCGTGGAGGAAGATCGTGTCATAGCCGAGCGCGCGGAACGGGGCTTCGGGGAAATCGCCGTCGATCACCTTGGTTTCCTGCAGGCACAATATGTCGGGCGCGACGTCGCGCAGGAATTTCTCGACGATCTCGATGCGGAACCGCACCGAATTGATGTTCCAGGAGACGATCTTCACGGGAGGGGACTTAGGGAGTTCATTCGGTTTCGTCACCCTCGCACGCGTCGCGGCGAAGCCGCGCGGCCGTCGGACGCCGCTGTGCGGCGCCGGCCGTGCTTGCGCGAGATCGGCGGCGAGGCGCCGCCGTCCGCGCTGCGCAATAGAAAGGCCCCTGTTCCGGGGGCATGGAACAGGGGCCAACCTAGCGTTCGTCACGCAGGCGGGAAGTGGTCCGTTCCGGGCAACAGGGGGAAAATCCCGAAGCGCCCCACATCCGCGAAAGCCGTATTAGGCGGGCAAAGCTGTCGCCCGGATGAACGACCTGTTATTTTCGCGGTCCGCCACGCGCCGGATCGTTGAAACGGAACATTCCGTCGGAAACCGGCGCGTTGAACTTGGGGTCCGACAGCCGAATCGTGGTGCGGTTGTTCTGGGCGTCGAGCGCGACCCAGCCGCGCAGGATCAGCCCGGCGGGACCCGAGGCGTTGCGCTCGAAGACCAGCGTGATGCGGCCATATTCGGGATGCTTCGCATCGCTCGCCTCGACCGAGATGATCGACGGGTCGGCGGTAGGAACGATCTTCGCGTAGCGGCTGATGTCCTTGGTCGGATCGAGCAGGACCCCGAGCGGCGACCCGCCGATCGGCCAGCGCTGCTTCTGTCCGACCTGATAATCGAGGAACCAGAGCGACTTGCCGTCGGCGACGATCAGGATCGGCACGCCCTTCTGATACTGGAAGCGGATCTTGCCCGGCTGTTTGAGCGTCAGCGTACCGGTCAGCAACTTGCCGTTGCGGTCGGTCTGGGCGAAGGTCGCGGTCATCGTCTTGACGGCGCGCAGATGCTCCTCGACCCTGGCGAGATCGGGCGAGGCCGCCGGGGCGGCGGCGACGAGAACGGGCGCCGCGGTGGCGGCCAAGGCGGGCATGAACAGCAGCGCAAGGGCGCGAGACGTCACGAAAATTCTCCTGGAGATAAGGCGCAAGGTATGGCGCGCGGGGCTTGAACCCGCTCTGAACGCCTCAAGCGCCGCCGGGGTTCAGGCCATCGACCATGCGGCCGGCGAGTAGGAAGGGAATGACGATCGAAAGCCGCGTGTTCCTGCGAAGGCGGGAACCCAAGACGGTCCGGTCCTCCGCCGCCCTGGGCTTCTGCTTCCGCAGGAGCGCGGCGACCTCGCAAAAATTGACACATTACGGAGTCGCCTTGACCAGTCGCTCGGGAGAGAAGCGCTTTTTTTTTAAGCTGGGCCGCGTCGATTGCCGACCGGCCTCACAACGGATTACCGTCGCGGTCGCGGAGCACCTCGCGGCGACCGACATGGTCGGGGCGGCCGACGATGCCGTCTTTCTCCATCCGCTCGATCAGCCGCGCGGCCGAATTGTACCCGATCCGCATCTGGCGCTGCAGCCATGACGTCGAGGCCTTCTGGCTTTCGACGACGAGCTGGATGGCGTTGCGATATTGCTGGTCCTCGGCCGAGTCCTCGCCGAGCGGCGCGCCGTCGAGCGCGAAGCCGTCCTCGCTCTCCTCGGTGACCGACTGGATGTAATCGGGCTGGCCCTGCGCGCGCCAATGGTCGGCGATGGCGCGCACCTCGTCGTCGCTGACGAATGGGCCGTGCACGCGGCTGATCTGCTTGCCGTACGCCATGTAGAGCATGTCGCCCTTGCCGAGCAGCTGCTCGGCGCCCTGCTCGCCCAGGATGGTGCGCGAATCGATCTTGCTGGTGACGTTGAACGAAATGCGGGTCGGCAGGTTGGCCTTGATCACGCCGGTGATGACGTCGACCGACGGACGCTGCGTCGCCATGATCAGGTGGATGCCGGCGGCGCGCGCCTTCTGCGCCAGACGCTGGATGAGGAATTCGACTTCCTTGCCCGCGGTCATCATCAGATCGGCGAGCTCGTCGACGATGACGACGATCTGCGGCAGCGGCTCGTAATCGAGCTGCTCTTCCTCATAGACCGGCTTGCCGTCCTCGTACCCGATCTGGACCTTGCGGCCGAGCGGCTGGCCCTTGGCCTTGGCCGCGCGGACCTTGTCGTTGAAGCTGGCGAGGCCACGCACATTGACCGAGGCCATCATGCGATAGCGGTCCTCCATCTGCTCAACCGCCCATTTGAGCGCGCGCACTGCCTTGGCCGGATCGGTGACCACCGGGGAGAGCAAATGCGGGATGTCGTCGTACATGCTCAGTTCGAGCATCTTCGGATCGATCATGATCATCCGGCACTGCTTGGGGTTCAATTTGTAGAGCAGCGACAGGATCATGCAGTTCAGGCCGACCGACTTGCCCGAGCCGGTGGTGCCGGCCACGAGCAGATGCGGCATCGGCGCGAGATCGACGATCACCGGATCGCCCGCAGTGTTCTTGCCGAGCACGATCGGGAGCGAGGCGGACTGATCCTCGAACGCTTCCGACGCCATCAGTTCGTGGAGGTTGACCGTCTCGCGCCGCGCGTTGGGCAATTCGATGCCGATCACCGTGCGCCCCGGAATCGGCGCGATGCGCGCGGAGACCGCCGACATGTTGCGCGCGATATCGTCGGCGAGCTGGATGACGCGGCTTGCCTTGGTGCCTGCGGCAGGCTCCAGCTCGTAGATCGTGACGACGGGGCCGGGATGGACCGCGGTGATCTGTCCCTTGACGTGGAAATCGTCGAGCACGGTTTCGAGCAGGCGCGCATTGCGTTCGAGCGCGGCCTTGTCGATCGGCCCGCCGGTTGCCGGCGGCGGCGCCTTGAGCAGCTCGAGCGAGGGCAAGGGATAATTGTCACGCAGGTCGAAACTGCCCTGCTTGGGCTTGACCGGCCTGGCCTGGGCGGGCGCGGCGTTGCGCTCGGCGATGACCGGGGCGGGCCGGTTGTCGGGCAGCGCGACGGCGCGCGGCTGGCGAATCACCGGTTCGGGCTCGATGTCGATGACGCGATCGCCCGGGCGCTGGTCGGTCAGCCGCTGCACCTCTGCCGACCGGCCGATGCGCGGGATGGCGGGCACGCGCGGGATGCCGACCTCCAGGCTCAGGAACCAGATCACCGCTCCCGCCAGCCCTGCGATCGTGCCGACGGCGCGGTCGGTCCACACAATCGCGGTCGGGTTGCCGATCAGCGCGATGACCCATTTGAGTCCGTCGGCGATCAGCATGCCGATCAGCCCGCTTTTGCCCGCCGGCCAGTCGAGGCTGGCGCCGCTCGATACGAATCCCTGCGCGGTGGCGACCAGCACGAGGCCGAACGCCGCGGTCAGCATCATGCGCGCCCAGCCGCCGACCTCCTCGCCGTGCCACAGCCGCCAGGCAAGGACCGGCCCGATCGCCAGCAATCCCCAGACCGGCCAGCCGAGGATCGTATAGGAGAGGTCGGCGATCACCGCGCCGGGAAAGCCGAGCAGGTTCTGCGCCGGGCCGCCGGCAGCGGTGCTGAGCGACGGATCGCCCGAATGGTAGCTGACGAAAGCGAGCAGCAGCACCAACGTCGCCGCGGCGATCGCCACCGCGGCGATCATCGCGCCCGACCGGGCGGCACCCGCTTTCACCGTTTCGCGCCAGAGCGGCGGCTGCGCGCGGCTGGCCATCGTCGAATCCCCTGAAATGTACGCTGTGCGTTCCCGATGGATTCTCGCGCCGACGGAGTCTGGCGTCAAGGCGGTGTGGATGGGAGGGATCGGATGGGCTTGGCTGGCGACTCAAATCCTCCCCGGAACGGGGAGGGGGACCATTCGCGTAGCGAATGGTGGAGGGGCCCGCGACAAAAACAAGCAACAAGCCAGGAGGTTGGCGGTGGAGGGCCCCCTCCACCACGCGGCTTCGCCGCGCGGTCCCCCTCCCCGTTCCGGGGAGGATTTGCCCGATGCTCGGTTCATCCGACACGGTGAACGATTCCCTCCCCATTGCCGCCTCCCACTGCACGGCCTAGGGCTTTCGGCATGTCTCAGGCAGATCTCCTCATCCTCGGCGGCGGGCTGGTCGGCAGCGCGCTGGCGGTCGCGGCCGATGCGCATGGTCTTTCCAGCATCGTGGTCGACCCCGCCGATCCCGCAGTGATCACGGCGGCGGGGTTCGACGGCCGCGCTTCGGCGATCGCCAGTGCGCCGATGAACATGCTGCGCGCGATCGGGGTGGCCGATCGGCTGGCGGGGCAGGGTTGCCCGATCGAGGGGATTCGCGTGTCGGATGGGCTCGATCCCGGAGCGCTCGATTTCGTGCCGCAGGACGGCGAGGACGCGCTCGGCGTCATGGTCGAGAATCGCGATTTGCGGGCGGCGTTGCTCGATGCCGCCGGCGCAGCGTCCCGGGTCGATCTCCGGATGCAGACCCGTGCGCTGTCGGTCGAGCGCGACCAGGCCGGCGTCCGCGCCATCCTGAGCGACGGTGGCGAGGTGCGCGCGCAAGTGCTGATCGGGGCAGAGGGCCGCAATTCGCCGACGCGCGATGCCGCGGGGCTCAACGTCGCGCGCTGGACCTACGACCATGTTGCCCTGGTCACGTCGATCGGCCACGAGCGGCCCCACGGCAATATCGCCTACGAGATCTTCTATCCCGAAGGGCCGTTCGCGATCCTGCCGCTCAACGACGACGATCGCGGGCATCGCTCGGCGATCGTGTGGTCGGTGCGCGGCAACCAGGGACCGGGGATGCAGAAGCTGGGCGACCGCGGGTACATGGCCGAGCTCGAGCGCAAGATGGGCGGGTTCCTCGGCCGGATCACCTGGCTGGGCCCGCGCTTTGCGCACCCGCTCGGTTTCCACCATGCCGCGACGATCACTGCCGAGCGGCTGGCGCTGGTCGGCGATGCCGCTCACGGCATTCACCCGATAGCGGGCCAGGGGGTCAATGTCGGTTTCCGCGACGTCGCGGCGCTGGTCGAAGTGCTGGTCGAGGGTAAAAGGATCGGGCTCGATCTCGGCGACCGCGCGCTGCTGACCCGCTACGAACGATGGCGCAGCCTCGACACCTTCATGGTGGCGGCCGCGACCGACGGGCTGACGCGGTTGTTCGGCATCCCGGGCAGGACCGCGAACGCGGTGCGGCGGTTCGGCCTGTCGGCGGTGCAGCGCGCGCCAATGCTGAAAGACCGCTTCATCGCCGAGGCCCGCGGCGAATCGGGGGCGCTGCCGAAACTGTTGGCCGGACTGACGGTCTGATCCTCTGCCGCCTCCTGCCCGCGGGGAGGGGGCTCTCCGTTACAACCTGTTGAGCAAGCGCTGGAACGACGCGCGATCGGTACCCGGGCCGCTATCGCCGCACTGTTCTTCCAGCTTGCTCTTGATTTGCTCGAGCTCGTCCTGGGTCAGGTGCTCGATCCCGACAAAGTCTTCGCGCGGGCCGTCGAGCGCGCGGAGTAGTTCGTCGAGCTTGGCCTGGATCGCCGATCCGTCGCGATTCTGGGCGTTCTGGATCAGGAACACCATCAGGAAGGTGACGATCGTCGTGCCCGTGTTGATGATCTGTTGCCACGTATCGGAATAGCGGAAGATCGGTCCGGTGACGCCCCATATGACGATGACCGAAAGCGCGAGGATGAAGGCAGGCGGGCGGCCGGTCCAGCTCGCCACCTTTCCCGCAACCGTCTCGAAAATGCGTTCCACCGCGGCCTCCACTTGAACCTGCGACAGGGACTGCCACTTTCCCCCCTTCCCCGCTATGGCAGAGTTCATGACCCAGATCAGTGTCGCCGCGCTCCAGCTCGGCTTCTCGAACGATATCGAGGCGAACATCGCCAACGTCGCGCGCCTCGTGCGCGAGGCGGCGGCCAAGGGTGCGCAGGTCATCCTGCCGCCCGAACTGTTCGAGGGCGAATATTTCTGCCGGGTCGAGGACGAAGGGTTGTTCGCCAACGCGAAGCCGACTGCCGACCATCGCGCGGTCCAGGCAATGCAGGCGCTCGCCGCCGAGCTCAGGGTGTGGATCCCGACCAGCTTCTTCGAAGCCGATGGCCCGCATCACTATAACAGCCTGGCGATGGTCGATCCCGACGGCAAGGTCGCCGGCGTCTATCGCAAGAGCCACATCCCCGACGGCCCGGGCTATGAGGAGAAATTCTATTTCCGCCCGGGCAATACCGGCTTCAAGGTGTGGGATGGGCCGCAGGCCAAGCTCGGCGTCGGGGTGTGCTGGGACCAATGGTATCCGGAAACCGCGCGGGCAATGATGCTGATGGGCGCGGAAGTCCTGTTCTATCCGACCGCGATCGGCAGCGAGCCGCACGATGAGAGCCTCGACACTGCGCGGCTATGGCGGCGCGCGATGGTCGGGCATGCGGTATCGAACGTCGTGCCGGTGGTCGCCGCCAACCGGGTGGGGACGGAGCACGGCCAGACCTTCTACGGCACCAGCTTCATCACCGACGAGCGCGGCGACATCCTGGCCGAGCTCGACCGCGAGGAGGAAGGGGTGATCACCGCGACGCTCGACCTCGACCGCGTCAAGCGCCACCGCGCCGCCTTCGGCTTCTTCCGCGACCGCCGTCCCGAACTGTACGGGCGGCTGGTCCAGGACATCTGATCGGCTCAGCGCTTGCGCTTGGCCTTCGTCGCAGCTTTGGGTCGCGACTTGCGGCGACCAAGCAGAAAGGCGGCGAGCCCGCCGATCGCGGCCAGTCCCGCGGCCGCCACCGCGCCGCCGACCAGCAACAGACGCGGCGCGCCGGACGGTTCCTCGAGTTCTGGAGGGGGCGGCGGGGCGTGATGCTCGTGCGGCGGCTCGGCGATCGGATAGGGCGCCTGGTTGTCGGGCGGGACGGGCGGTTCGTGGCTCATGGCCGAAACAACCGACGATCGCGGACGAAGTTCAACCGTGTAATTCGAGCGCCCGCGCGAACACCGCCTCGAACATGTCGGCGGTCAAGCGGCCGGTATTCGTATTGTAGCGTGAGCAGTGATAGCTATCGATCAGGATACGGCCGTCCGGCATGCGATGTTCGGCGAGGTGCGCGAAGCGGCACTTGGGAAGTTTGCCGCCCAATGCCTTGACCGCCGACTGGTGGGCGATCTGCCCGAGCGCGACGAACACGCGCGCATTGGGGAGAATGTCGAGCTGTCCTTCGAGGAACGGTCGGCACGTACGCATTTCCTCCGGCGTGGGCTTGTTTGCGGGCGGCAGGCATTTGACCGAATTGCAGATGATGACGCCATCGAGCGCCAGCCCATCGTCGGGCCGCGATTGATAGGTGCCGCTGGTGAACCCGAACTTGGCCAGTGTCGCGAACAGCAGGTCGCCGGCATAGTCGCCGGTGAAGGGGCGGCCGGTGCGATTGGCGCCGTGCTTGCCCGGCGCCAAACCGACGATGCACAGCCACCCCTCGGGGTCGCCGAAGGCCGGGACCGGCGCATTCCACCAATCGGGATGTTCGGTCTGCAGTAATTCGCGAAACGCGACCAGCCGCGGACAGCGCGGGCAATCGTGGGGTGGTTCGGTTTCGGGGATCGGGCCGGGTGCAAAGTCCATCCGCTTGCGGTAGGCCGAGCGACGTCATGCCGTCCAGCTATGTCATCGGAATCGGGTCCAACCGTCGCGGCCGGCACGGTTCGCCGGCGGCCGAAGTCCGTGCGGCGCTGGCGGCGATCGGGGGTGTGGTCATGACGTCGCCTCTGGTCGCGACCGCGCCGCTCGGTCCGGCGCGGCGGCGCTTCGTGAATGCCGCGGCGGTGGTCGAAAGCGACGAAACGCCCCCCGAACTGCTCGCGCGACTGAAAGCGATCGAGGCCGATTTCGGCCGGCGGCGCGCGCAGCGCTGGAGCGATCGGGTGATCGACCTCGACATCGTCCTGTGGTCGGGCGGCGCCTGGGCGAGCGAGGCGCTGACCGTACCGCACCCCGCGTTTCGCCAGCGCCGCTTCGTGCTCGACCCGCTGCTGGCGATCGTGCCGGGCTGGCGCGATCCGGTGAGCGGGCTGAGCGTCCGCCAGCTCGCCGCCAGGTTGGATCAATAAGGCCGGGACGATCCGACCGAGGCCAGTGCCGCGCCGAACAGCAACAACCACAGGATGCAGACGATCAGGGCGATCCCGCCGGTCACCAGGCCGCCGATCGCGGTGCCGCGGTTGGTTTCGCTCTTGAGGCCGAGCAGGCCCGTGACGAGCGCCGCCGGTGCGATCAGCCAGGAAATCAGCCCGATGACCGGAATGATCGAACAGATGAGGCCGATGATGCCGAGTACCAAAGAGGCGACGGCCGCGCCCGACCCTTCGGCAGGCGGCGCGTAATAAGGCATCGGCCGCACCGGTATTCTCGTCTGATCCGGATCGCCTTCCATCATGTCCCCTCGTTTCTGCCGTTTCGTCATGGCTAGCCGCCGCCCGCGGCGATGCCAAGCGTCCCAAATGGTTGACCCGGGCCCGCCCGCCCCCTAAGCGCCGCGACGCTGGGGTCCGTAGCTCAGTCGGTAGAGCAAGCGACTTTTAATCGAGAGGTCCCGGGTTCGAATCCCGGCGGACCCACCAGCATTCCAGGGGCAATCGATTACCCCGCCCGCTCGGCCAGCACTCGCTCCCAGGCCAGCGCGTCGCGGACGATGCGGTCGAGGTCGTCATAGTGCGGCCGCCACGGCAGGGTCGCGAGGATTCGCCGGTTGTCCGACACCAGTTCCGCCGGATCGCCGGCGCGGCGGCCCTGGAGCACGCGCTTGACCTCGTGATTGGTCACGCGGTCGACCGCGTCGAGCACCTGCATCACCGAATAGCCATGCCCGTAGCCGGCATTCATCGTCAGGCTCTCGCCCGGCTCGGCGATCAGCCGGTCGAGCGCGTGGACGTGCGCCGCCGCGAGGTCGCTGACATGGATATAATCGCGCACGCCGGTGCCGTCGGGCGTCGGGAAGTCGGTGCCGAACACGCCGACATGGTCGCGCTTGCCGGTCGCCGCCTCCACCGCGACCTTGATCAGGTGCGTGGCGCCCGCGGTCGACTGGCCCGACCGGCCCTGCGGGTCGGCGCCGGCGACGTTGAAATAGCGCAACGCGCAATAATTGATCGGATGCGCGGCGGCGACGTCCTTCAGCATCGCCTCGGTCATCAGTTTGGACATGCCATAGGGATTGATCGGCAGCTTGGGATCGTCCTCCGCCACCGGCACGCGCTCGGGCGTGCCATAGGTCGCCGCGGTCGAGCTGAAGATGAAATGCTTCACGCCCGACACCACCGCGCTCTCGATCAAGGCGCGGCTCGCGACGGTGTTGTTGCGGTAATATTTGAGCGGGTTCTCGACCGATTCGGGGACCACCACCGACCCGGCGAAATGCATCACCGCGAGGACGTCATGCTCGCGCATCGCGGCACGGACCCTGTCGTCGTCCTCGATATTGGCGACCACCAGGGTGGCGCGCGGATCGACCGCCCAGTCGAACCCGGTGACGAGGTTGTCGACCACCACGACGTCCCAGCCGGCATCGAGCAGCGCCAGCACCGCGTGGCTGCCGATATAGCCCGCGCCGCCCGTCACCAGCACCTTGCCCTTGCTCATCGTCTCGCTTCCTCTTTGTCGCCGGCTGCCCCGTACCTATGTTACGGGCAACTTGAAAAGGGAGTGACGCGAATGTCCCTCGAATATGCAACGCTGGCCGGTGGCTGCTTCTGGTGCACCGAGGCGGTGTACAAGGACGTGATCGGCGTCGAGAGCGTCGAAAGCGGCTATATCGGCGGCACCGTCGCCAATCCGACCTATCGTCAGGTATGTGGCGGCGATACCGGCCATGCCGAGGCGATCCGCGTCGGGTTCGACCCCGCGCAGATTTCCTATGCCGACCTGCTCGACATCTTTTTCGCGACGCACGATCCGACCACGCTCAATCGCCAGGGCAACGATGTCGGCACGCAATATCGGTCGGCGATCTTTCCCCACGACGCCGCACAGGAAGCCGAGGCCAAGGCGGCGATCGCGCGCAACGCGTCCGAATGGCCCAACCCGATCGTGACCACGATCGAGCCGCGCGGCGACTGGTATCCGGCCGAGGATTACCACCAGCAATATTGGGAAGGCGAAGGCCAGCGTAACCCCTATTGCCTGGCGGTGATCCCGCCCAAGCTTCGCAAGCTGCGCAAGAGCTTCGCCGCACGATCGAAGGCCGAAGCGGCGGAGGCGTAACTAAAACTCCCCTCCCTTCCAGGGAGGGGAGAAGCTTACAACGCCTCGCCTTCGACCGGTGGCCGAACCGTCGCGTCGGCGCCGAGCGTCTTGTAGATCACGCCGCCCAGGATCCCGCCGATCAGCGGCGCGACCCAGAAGACCCAGAGCTGCTCGATCGCCCAGCCGCCGATCACCAGCGCCTGGCCGGTCGAGCGCGCCGGATTGACCGACGTATTGGTCACCGGGATGGAGACGAGGTGGATCAAGGTCAGCGCCAGCCCGATCGCGATCGGCGCGAAGCCGCTCGGCGCACGGCTGTCGGTCGCGCCCATGATCACGATCAGGAAGAAACACGTCATGACGATTTCCATCGTGACGCCCGCAACCATCGAATATTTGCCTGGCGAATGCTCGCCGAACCCGTTGGCGGCGAAGTCACCCGGCTGCCAGCCGGCCTGACCCGATGCGATGAAATAGAGCAGGAACGCCGCGATCACCGCGCCCAGCACCTGCGCGATGACGTAGAGTGGGATGTCCTTCCCCGGAAACCGGCCGCCGGCCCACAGCCCCAGCGTCACCGCGGGATTGAGGTGGCATCCCGAAATATGGCCGATCGTATAGGCCATGGTCAGGACGGTCAGGCCGAACGCCAGCGCGACGCCGGCAAAGCCGATGCCGCTGGCGGGGAAGTTACAAGCCAAGACCGCCGCCCCGCAACCGCCGAATACGAGCCAGAACGTGCCGATCAATTCGGCGAGTCCGCGTTGGATATTCGTCATACGCCCCTCTCCCTTTTGTCTCCGCCGCGCGGCATGATCCACCGGGACGGACCTAGGCCGCCGAGTCTACGCCTCGTTTCGGGAGTGTAAAGGTTCGTCAGACGAAAGGTTCATTCCGGTCGCGATGCGCGGCGCGGCGCAGCCGGTCGTTGATCGCCACCCCGATTCCTTCGTTGGGCACCGGCGCGACCGCGATCCCGGGCAGTGCCGAGGCATCGCCGCGATGAAGTGCATCGAACAAATTCGCCGCCGCCTCGGCCAGGTCGCCGGAGGGGGACAGGTTATCGTCGCCCGCGGTGGCGGCGAATCCGATCATCCACTCGTCTTCCGCGGCGCGTGGCGCGTCGATCCTGAGCGGCTTGCGCGGCGCGTAATGCGCGAGCAATTGGCCCGGTGATTCGATTGCCTCGGGCTGATTCTGGTCCTCGCCGGCGTCGAACCGCCGGAGCTTGAGGCCGGGCCGCGCGATCGCCGCGCGCACCTCGTCGGTGGTGATCGGGCCGTGGCGAAGGATGCGCGTCATGCCGAATACTTCGCGCACGATGGTCGACTCGATCCCCTGGCTGGTCGGTCCGTCGTCGAGGATCAGCGGGATGCGGCCGTCCAGGCTCGCCGCAACATGGTCGGCGCGGGTCGGGCTGATTGACCCCGACGCGTTGGCCGACGGCGCGGCGAGCGGCCGGCCGCTCGCCTCGAGCAGGCTGCGCATCGCGCGGTGGCGCGGCACCCGGATCGCGATCGTCTCGAGCCCCGCCGTCACCAGCGAGGCGATATGCGCGGACGGCTTCAACGGCAGCACGAGCGTGAGCGGTCCCGGCCAGAAGGCGGCGGCGAGCGCTTCGGCGCGACGGTCGAACGCCGCCAGCTTCCGCGCCTCGTCGAGATCGAGGACGTGGACGATCAGCGGATTGAAGCTCGGCCGGCCCTTCGCCTCATAGACCGACGTCACTGCCGCCGCATTGGTCGCATCCGCGGCGAGGCCGTATACCGTCTCGGTCGGCACCGCGACGCAGGCGCCATCGCGAATCAGCGCCGCCGCCTCGGCGATCGCGTCGGGTCCATATGCCAGGATGCGGGTGAGTTGCGCGGCCATCGCGGGGGGCTATAGCGCGTCGGATCAGGAGAGGAAGCCGAATGCCCTTCACCCCAGCCGTTCGCGAGCAGCGATTCGTCCTCGATACCGTGGCCCGCGTCGCCGATCTCGCCGCGACCCCGCGCTTCGCGGACGCCACGCCCGACCTGATCGACGCCGTGCTCGAAGGCGCGGGCCAGTTCGCCGCGGGCGCATGGGCGCCGCTGGCCCGCGAAGGCGATACCGACGGGCCGACATGGACACCCGATGGGGTAAAGATGCCCGCAGGCTATGCGCAAGCCTATCAGGCCTATGTCGAGGGTGGCTGGGGGACGATCGGCGCGCCGGGCGATTTCGGCGGTCAGGGCCTGCCCTTCGTCATCGCCAGCGCGGTGCTCGAAACGCTCGGCAGCGCCAATATGGGTTTTGCGCTCGCACCGACCCTGACCGTCGGCGCGATCGAGGCTTTGCTTCACCACGGCACGCCCGAGCAGCAGGCGGCGTATCTGCCTCACCTTGCGACCGGGGCCTGGACGGGCACGATGAACCTGACCGAGCCGCAGGCAGGTTCGGACGTCGGCGCGCTGCGCAGCCGGGCCGAACCGGCGGGCGACGGCAAGTGGAAGATTTCGGGGACGAAGATCTTCATCTCGTTCGGCGACCACGACATGGCCGAGAACATCGTCCACCTCGTCCTTGCCCGAACGCCCGACGCGCCCGAGGGGACGCGCGGCATCTCGCTCTTCCTCGTGCCCAAATACCGGCTCGATGCCGATGGCAGGCCGGGCGCGTTCAACGACGTCCGCGTCGTCTCGATCGAGCACAAGATGGGACTCCACGCCTCGCCGACCTGCGTGCTGTCGTTCGGCGATCACGGCGAGTGCATCGGCGAGCTGATCGGGCTGGAAAATGGCGGCATGCGCGCGATGTTCACGATGATGAACAATGCCCGCCTCAATGTCGGGCTGCAGGGCGTGCAGGTCGCCGAGGGCGCGACCCAGAAGGCGGTCGATTATGCCCGCGAGCGCATCCAGTCGGCACGCGCCGGCTCGGCCGACAAGCGCCCGGTCGCGATCATCGAGCATCCCGATGTCCGCCGCATGCTGATGCGGATGAAGGCGCAGACCCAGGCGGCGCGCGCGTTGGTCTATCTGGCGGCGGCGCAGGTCGACCGCGCAGGCCTCGGCGACGAGGCGGCGAAGGACCGGCTCGAAATCCTGACCCCGCTCGCCAAGGCGCACGGCACCGACCTCGGCAACGAAGTCGCGAGCCTCGGCGTCCAGGTTCATGGCGGGATGGGCTATATCGAGGAGACCGGCGCGGCGCAGTTCTTCCGCGATGCGCGCATCACGCCGATCTACGAAGGCACCAACGGAATCCAGGCCGCCGACCTGGTCGGGCGCAAGCTCGGCCTGTCGAACGGTGCGGCGTTCGCGACGTTGATCGCCGACATGCGCGCGGAGGCGGAGGACGCGTCGCTGCGGATGCTGATCGACGCGTGCGACGAGATCGGCCGTCGCCTGGCGACGTCGGACGCCGACGACCGGCTGGCGGCGAGCTATCCCTTCCTGACGATGCTGTCGGTCGCGGTGTGCGGCTGGCAGATGGAGCGGCAGGGGCGCGCCGCCGCCGACGGAGACGACGACTTCCTGACGATGAAGCGCGCGGTCTGTTCGTTCTACGTCAAGCAGATCGTGCCCGAGGCGCTCGGGCTCCATGCCGCGGCCTCGGCGCCCGCGGCGGCACTATACGAGTTGCCGGCGGATCTGTTCGCCGCATGAGCTTCGACCTCGACGCCTATTTCGCGCGCATCCGGCTCGCCGACAGCCCCGCGTGCGACCTTGACGGGCTGGCGACGATCCAGCGCGCGCAGCGTCTCGCGATCCCGTTCGAGAATCTCGACATCCGGCTGGGGCGCGGCATCGCAATCGACGGCGAGGCGGTGTTCGACAAGCTCGTGACGCGCCGGCGCGGCGGCTATTGCTTCGAGCAGAACCGGCTGTTGTGCGACGCATTGACGGCGCTGGGCTTCAGCGTGCGCCCGTTGCTCGCGCGCGTCTGGTTCGGCGCCACCACGACACCGGGGCGCACGCACATGCTGCTGCTGGTGACGATCGACGGACGGGAATGGATCGCCGATGCCGGCTTCGGCGGCAGCTATTCGCCGGTCATGCCCCTGGTCGAGGACGCCGAGGCGACCGCGCCCGACGGGGCGCTGTATCGGCTGATCCGCGACGATCGCGGATGGGTGCTGCTGCGCGACGGCAATCCGGCGACGACCGACGGTCGCGACGAGGGCGCGGGCTGGGTCGAGCAGTACAGCTTCACGCTCGACGAGGTGCCGGCGATCGACTTCCAGATGTCGAACCATTGGACCGCGACCGCGCCCGGTACGCGCTTCACCGATCTGGTGGTGGTCAGCATCGTCCTGCCGCACGGTTTCGCCGCGCTGACCGACCGCGATTATCGCCGCCATTCGGCCGGAGAGGATACGCTGGGCACGATCGACGACCCGCGCGTCTATCGCATGCGGCTGAGCTTGATGTTCGGGATCGACCTGACCGAGGAAGAAGTGGTCCGACTTGGATTGTTCGAGGCTACCGGCGGCAATTGATTCACGCAAAGGCGCGAAGGCGCTAAGAAAAAAAGGTGGATTTCACGCGGAGGCGCGGAGAGCGCGGAGGTGTTCCTGCCCTTGGCAGCTGAGGGGCAGAAGCACCGCGACCAGATCAGGAGCTTCGCGAAGCGAGGCCCGCTTTATCTCCGCGTTCTCCGCGCCTCCGCGCGAATCATCTTTGCGTCTTAGCGCCGTTGCGTGAATCCGTCCCGCGATGCACGAAGGCGCAGATAACCTGCCGCAAACTCGCCCCACGCTGACGGCAAACGCCGAGGGAAGAGATCAGGCGCGTTCGCGTTCGAGCAGGTCGGCGGCGTCCAGACCGAGCAGGTCTATATAGTCGGCGATGCGGGGCCATTGCTGGGTCATGAAGCGGTCGCGCTCGGCGACGCGCAGCTTTTCCGCCGCGCCGGGCAGGACGAACATGCCGACACCGCGCCGCACCTCGACATAGCCGTCGTCCTGGAAACTCTGATACGCCTTGGCGACGGTCAGCGGATTGGCGCCATGTTCGGCCGCCAGCGCGCGCACCGACGGCAATTGGTCGCCCGCACGATATTCGCCACGCAGGATCCCCGCGGCGATCGTCCCCCTCAGCCGGATATAGACCGGGCTGTCGTCATTGCTCAGTGCCATGCTGCCTTAATACACCAATGGACGGAAGAGTCCAGTCAATTAGCCTTGCCAAATTGAAATAATCTTTTGCAAGTCTGGTCGCGGTCTTTCTTCTAGTTGCTTCTCCGGCGTGCCGAGGAAGAGGAACCCGGCGACCCGTTCCGGATCCGCGCCGAACGCATCGCGCACCGCGTCCGAATAAGCGGACCAGCCGGTCAGCCAGCCGCCCGCGAACCCCATGGCGTGTGCGGCGTGAAGCAGGTTCATGCACGCCGCGCCCGCCGACAATTGCTGTTCCCAAAGCGGGATGTGGCTCCCGGTATTGGGCGACGAGAGGACGACGACCAGGGTGGGCGCCTGGGCCGCGAACTGCTCCAGCGCCTCGATCTCCAGCCGCGTGGCCTGGGGGCGTTCGGCGCGATAGGCGGTGGTGATCACCTCGGCCAGCCGCGCGCGCTTGTCGGCGGGCACGATCACGAACCGCCACGGCGCGAGCTTGCCGTGGTCGGGCGTCCGCGCGGCGATCTCGAGAATCCGTGCAAGCTGCGCATCGTCGGGGCCGGGTGCGGCGAGATCGCGGGGCTTGCCGGACCGGCGCGTGGCGAGGAGAGAGAGCGGAGTCGAGCGGTCGTTGAACATGGCCGCCATCTAGGAGCGCCCCCGCGTCCGGACAACGGCCACGCTGCGGCCGCCGCCATATTTACACCCGCCCCGTTGCCGCTAGTCTCCCGCTATCCATCCGCCGCGCCTTGCCGACGGCGGAACAAGAAGATCAGGGAGCGAATGCATGGTGGACACCCCGACCGCGGACAATCCGCGCGAGCCGGATATTACCCACGTCCAGCCGTTGGACAAAAAGACGTGGCTCGGTCACCCGGTTCAATTGCGCCGGCTGTTCGGCATCGAGATGTGGGAGCGGTTCGGCTTCTACGGCATGCGGGCGGTCCTGGTCCTGTACCTGACCAAGCACTTCCTGTTCCAGGATCATCAGGCCAACGGCATCGTCGGCGGCTATCTCAGCCTCGTCTATCTGACGCCGCTGGTCGGCGGCTTCCTGGCCGATGCCTATCTCGGATCGAAACGCGCGGTGAAGTTCGGCGCGATCGTGATGGCGGTCGGCTATCTCATGCTGTGCTTCGGCGGGCAGCAGGCCAAACCGTTCGCGACGATCGACGGCCAGCGCTACGACGTGTCGCAAGCGCCCGCCGCGTCGACGCTCGCCCCGAATACCGCGCCGCAGACGATTCAGAAGGATGGAAAGACGCTGGTCATCCACGGCCTGCCCGACGGGTCGGTGCAATTGCTCGACGGCAAGGGCCAGGTCGCCGAAACGGTGACCGCCGCCAAGTTCGTGGCGGGCGCGGAAGGCAGTGCCGGGTACACCTCGTTCCTGTTGTTCGCGCTGGGCCTGATCGTGATCGGCAACGGCTTCTTCAAACCGAACATCTCGACGATCGTCGGCTCGCTCTACGAAACGGGCGACCGTCGCCGCGACGCCGGCTTCACCATTTTCTACGCGGGCATCAATGTCGGCTCGATCCTCGGACAGCTGGCGGTGCCGTTCCTGGCCGACCACTACGGCTGGGGTGCGGGATTCGCCTGCGTTTCGGTCGTACTGGTGCTTGCCTGGGCAATGACCCATTTCGAGGGCGGACGCCTGGCGGGCTATGGCGAACCGCCGGTGCGGCAAGGGCCCGACCGGACGTGGCTCATCTACGGCCTGTCGCTCGCGTCGGTCGTGCTGTTCTGGCTGATCTTCTCCAACGTCATGGATAGCCCGGAACCGAGCGGCAACAGCATCTGGGAATATATCGTGGCGACGCCGCTCTTGGGTAAGGCGTTGCTGGCGATCTTCCTGGCGGCGGTGATCGGTATCCCGATCTGGTCCGCCCGCGTGGGCGACAAGGTCGAACGCCAGATGATGTTCGCGGCGATTCTGCTCGTCATCTTCAACGTCACGTTCTGGGCGTTGTTCGAGCAGGCGGCGTCCTCGCTGACCCTGTTCGCCGATCGCAACACCGACCTCGCCCTGTTCGGTTTCCACATGTCGGCCGCCGCCACCCAGCAATTCAACCCGATCGTGGTCGTGCTGTTCGCGCCGGTGATGAGCTGGCTGTGGCTCACCCTCGCCAAGCGCAATCTCGAACCGTCGATCCAGGTCAAGTTCGCGCTCGCGCTGATGCTGGTCGGGCTCGGTTTCGTCGTGCTGGCGGCCAGCGGTGCGAGCGCCGACGCGGCGTTCAAGGTGTCCCTGTGGTGGCTGGTGCTGACCTATTTCCTCCATTCGATCGCCGAATTGTGCATCTCGCCGGTTGGGCTCTCGATGATCACCAAATTGTCGATCGCGCGGATCGTCGGGATGATGATGGGCGTGTGGTTCCTGTCGATCTCGGTCGGCGAATATCTCGCCGGCGCGGCGGCGCAGGCCGCGGCGGTCAAGACGGTCGGCGGGCAGGTGACCAATCCCGAACTCAGCCTGCACACCTATCTCGGCACGTTCATGACCGGCGGCGAACTGACGATCGGTGCCGGCATCCTGTTGCTGGTGCTGTCGCCGCTGATCAAGAAGTGGATGCACGGCGTGCAATAAGCGGATAGCCTCTCCCCGGACGGTTCCGGGGAGAGGGTCCATGAGTCCGTTGCACTGGGAAATTCTGGCAGCGATTGCATTCGTCGGGTCGCATTTTCTGCTGTCGCATCCGTTGCGGGCGCCGATTGCCCGCGCGATCGGCGAAGCGCCGTTCATGGCGCTCTATTCGGTGGTCGCGGCGGTAACGCTGGTCTGGCTCGCGCTCGCCTTTCGCGCCGTGCCGGCCGAGGCGCCATTCTGGTCGGTCGGCGACGGCCTGTGGATCGTCGCCACGATCCTGATGCTGCCTGCCAGCGTGATGTTCGTCGGTTCGCTGGTCGGCAATCCGGCGTTACCGGGGCCGCCGCGCGCCGCCAGCGCGCCGCCCCAACCGCGCGGGGTGTTCAGCGTAACGCGGCATCCGATGATGTGGGCCTTCGCCTTGTGGGGCGTCGCGCACATCCTGGTCGTGCCGACCCCGGCGAATATTGTGCTGGCCAAGACGATCATCTTCCTCGCCCTGGTCGGCGCCTTCCTGCAGGACAGGAAGAAGGAGAAATTGCAGCCGGAAACCTGGCGTGCATGGGAAAAGCATACCAGCTACTGGCCGCTCGGCGCGATCATTGCCGGGCGGGTCAGGTTCACGCCCGCCGGCATGGCCCCGGTGCTGGGCGGAATCGCGCTCTGGCTTGCCGCCACCTGGGCCCACCAGCCGCTGGCGGGCATGCCCGCGGGTATCTGGCGGTGGGTAGAAGGGTGAGAACATAATCCCTCTCCCCTTGGGAGAGGGAGGGAGCGCCGCGGAAGGGTGAGGGTGAGTCAGGGGCGGTTTCGCTCGTGATTCTCCCTCACCCTTCCCACTCGCTCCGCGAGCGGGCTCCTTCCCTCTCCCAAGGGGAGAGGGAGAAAGGTATCACCCCGGCAGGTTCTCGACCATCTTGTCGGTCTCGTCCTCGCCGGTCGCTCCGCTGCGCGCGGCGATCGTGCCGGTGACGGCGACGTCCATCGTCACGTTGCCGAGCGTCCGGAACAGGTCGGGCACCGTCTCCACCGCGACGAGTAGGCCCAGCGCCTCGATCGGGACGCCCATCGCCACCGACACCGGCGCGACCGAGGCGAAGAAGCTGATCGTGCCGGGAAGCGACACCGACCCCATCGTCGTGATCGCCGCGGTCACCACGCCCGCCGCCAGCTGGCCCGGGCCGATCGGCGTTCCGGTCAGATGGGCGACGTACAATGCGACCGCCAGGTTCATTGCCGGGCTGGTAGCGCGGAATACCGCGACCGCGATCGGCAGGACGATGCCTGACACGCGGGCCGGCGCGCCAATCGCTTCGCTCGATCTGAGCATGGTCGGCAGGGAGGCGAGCGACGACGAGGTGCTGAGCGCGACGATCTGGCTGGGCAGGACCGCGCGCGCGAATTGGCCGATGCCGACCCGGGACCCGATCGCGGCGATCGGATAGGCCGACAAAAGCACGAGGATGCCCAGGGTCGAGACCGTCGCGATATAATGCGCCAGCGCACCGAACGCGGCCGCGCCGGTTTGCATGCCGAGCCCGAAAGCGAGGCAGAACACGCCGAGCGGCGCGAGCACCAGCACCCAGCCGATCACCACGATCATCGCGTCGGCGATCGCCTGGAAGAAATCGACCAGCAATTTGCGGCGATCGCTCTCGAGCCGGGTGATGGCGAAGGCGAAGACCATCGCGAAGACGGTCAGCGGCAGGAAGGCGTCGGTAGCCGCCGCGTCGATGATGTTGGTCGGCACGATCTTGTCGAAGAAATCGGCCAATGTCGGAACCTGCCCGGCCGCCTTCGCGGTCGACAGCGACGATTTCAGCGCCGCCGCCCAGTCGGCCGGCAGCGGGAACAGCTTGAGCAACAGCGGCGTGATCAACGCCGACATGATCGTGTTGATCCACAGGATGACCACGAAGAAGATCAGCGCGCGCCCGGCGATTCGCCCGGCCTTTGCCGCTTCCGCCGAGGCGGCGATACCGACCACCAGCAGGGCGACCACCAGCGGGACGATCACCATCTGGAGGCCGTGGAGCCAGGCGCCGCCGATCAGCTTGGTGACGTACAGGATGTGTGCACCCGGCTCCGGCGCCCAATTGGCGAGCGCGATGCCCAGCGTGACGCCCAACACCAACGCCATCAGGATCCGAAACGCCTGGCTCATACTCGCCCTTCTCCCTTTGCCGCGCTAAGAGAGCGGCCCTTCGGGTCTGATAGCGGACGGAAACGGTCAGAATGGCAAGAAAATATTTCGGTACCGACGGGATTCGCGGCCTCACCAACATGCAGCCGATGACCGCGGCGATGGCAATGAAGGTCGGCATGGCCGCCGGCGCGCATTTCGTGCGCGGCGACCACAAGCATCGCGTGGTGATCGGCAAGGACACCCGCCTGTCGGGCTATATGCTCGAAAACGCCTTGGTCGCCGGCTTCACCAGCGTGGGCATGGACGTGACGTTGTTCGGGCCGCTGCCGACGCCGGCGATCGGCATGCTGACCAAGTCGATGCGCGCCGATCTCGGCGTGATGATCTCGGCCAGCCACAATCCGTTCGCCGATAACGGCATCAAGTTGTTCGGCCCCGACGGCTACAAATTGAGCGATGCCGACGAGATGGAGATCGAGGCGCTGATCGACGGCGACGTACCGCTCGCACCCGCCGCCGATATCGGCCGCGCCCGCCGGATCGACGACGCCAAGGGCCGTTACATCCATTTCGCCAAGGCGACCTTCCCCGACGACCTCCGGCTCGACGGGCTCAAGATCGTGGTCGATTGCGCCAATGGTGCGGCCTATCAGGTCGCGCCGTCCGCACTGTGGGAACTGGGCGCCGACGTCATCGCGATCGGCGTCACCCCCAATGGCAAGAACATCAACGACCAGGTCGGCTCGACCGCGCCGCAGACCCTGTGCGACACGGTGGTCGCGAGCGGCGCGCATATCGGCATCGCGCTCGACGGCGATGCCGACCGCCTGATCGTGGTCGACGAGACCGGGCGGGTGATCGATGGCGACCAGCTGATGGCGGTGATCGCGACCGGCTGGGCGCGGGCGGGCAATCTGCGCAATGGCGGGCTGGTCGCGACGGTGATGTCGAACCTCGGGCTCGAACGCCATCTTGCCGCCCAGGGCATCAAGCTGATCCGTACCGCGGTCGGCGACCGCTACGTGCTCGAGGCGATGCGCGGCCAGGGCTATAATGTCGGCGGCGAGCAATCCGGACACATCATCCTGTCGGATTACGCCACGACCGGCGACGGGCTGGTCGCGGCGCTGCAGATCCTGGCCGAACTGGTCCGCTCGGGGCAACCGGCGAGCGACTTGCTCCATCGCTTCGACCCGCTGCCGCAATTACTCAAGAATGTCCGCTTCAAGGGCGGCAAGCCACTCGAGGACGCGAGCGTCAAGGCGGTGATCGCCGATGCCGAGCGCGAGCTCGACGGCAAGGGGCGGCTGGTGATCCGCCCGTCGGGGACCGAGCCGGTGATCCGCGTGATGGCCGAAGGCGAGGACGCCGCGCAGGTCGAGGCGGTGGTCGACCGCATCTGCGACGCGGTGAAGGTCGCGGCGGGCTGACCGGGACCCCCAGCGAGCTTCAAACCTCGTCGCGCAACCGTTCGTGGTGCCGGATCACTTCGTCGATGATGAAGCGCAGGAACTTCTCGGAGAATTCGGGATCGAGCCGCGCCTCCTCGGCCAGCCGCCGCAGCCGGGCGATCTGGCGCTCCTCGCGACCGGGATCGGCGGGGGGCAGGCCGGCCTGCGCCTTGTAGCGGCCGACCGCCTGGGTCACCTTGAAGCGCTCGGCGAGCATGTGGATCAGCGCCGCATCGATATTGTCGATGCTGCTGCGATAGGCGTCCAGCACGTCGTCGCTCATATGGCGGCTCCCCGTCGATTCGTGGTGGCTTTCTGCGCATGCAACCCGCGATGCGCAACCCGCGCTTGCCTTCCGCGCCTCGCTCCGCCACAGCCGGGCGTGCAATGAGCGCCACGATCCATCGCCTCGATCCGACCCGGCCCCAGCCCAGCCTCGAACCGATGATGCAGTTGGTCGCGTCGGACATGAACCTGGTCAATGCGGTGATCCTCGACCGCATGCAGTCCGACATCCCGCTGATCCCCGAACTGGCCGGTCACCTGATCGCCGGCGGCGGGAAGCGGATGCGCCCGATGCTTACGCTCGCGAGCGCGCGACTGCTCGGCTATACCGGTACGCGGCACCACCGTCTGGCGGCGGCGGTCGAATTCATCCACACCGCCACCTTGTTGCACGACGACGTGGTCGACGGCAGCGACCTCCGGCGCGGCAAGCGTACCGCGAACCTCATCTGGGGAAATCCGGCGTCGATTCTGGTCGGCGACTTCCTGTTCAGCCGCTCGTTCGAGCTGATGGTCGAGGACGGCAGCCTCAAGGTGCTCAAGATCCTGTCGAACGCCAGCGCGGTGATCGCGGAGGGCGAGGTCGACCAGCTGACCGCCGCGCGCCGCGTCGACCTGGGCGAGGAACGCTATCTCGATATTATCGGCGCCAAGACCGCGGCGTTGTTCGCCGCCGCCTGCCGCATCTCGGCGGTCGTCGCCGAGCGACCCGAAAGCGAGGAGGCCGCACTCGACGCGTTCGGCCGCAACCTCGGCGTCGCCTTCCAGCTGGTCGACGACGCGATCGACTATGTCTCCGACGCCGGCACGATGGGCAAGGAAACGGGCGACGATTTCCGCGAAGGCAAGGTCACGCTGCCGGTGATCCTGGCCTATGCGCGCGGATCGGACGAGGATCGCAAGTTCTGGAAGGACGCGATCCTGGGGCATCGGTCGTCCGACGAGGATTTCGCCCATGCGGTCGCGCTCGTCCGCGCCACCCGCGCGATCGACGACACGCTCGCCCGTGCGCGCCATTACGGCCAGCGCGCGATCGATTCGATTGCCGGCTTCTCCGCCGGCCATGCACGCGACGCGATGACCGAGGCGGTCGAATTCGCGGTGGCACGGGCGTATTGACGGGGCGCGGACCCTCCGCGGCCTCGAGGGGGGCTGAGGGTCAGCGATCTTCCCCGCAAACTTCTGAATCGTGCTCCTGCGAAAGCAGGAGCCCAGAGTCATTGAGGACGACGCTTGTGGCCCTGGGCTCCTGCTTTCGCAGGAGTACTGGCCCGCTTCGATCAAATGACAGACCCTAAAGAGATCCGCAGCTGAAAGGCCCGGTTGTTCGATCGCGAAAGGCGTGCCGCCGCAGGCATGGGCGGCGGCACGCGCTCTCCCTCCCCCTAAAAGGCGGTGATCCCGTTCGGCGTGCCGAGGCCGGTCGGGCCGTCATAGCCCACCTTCGCGGTGCAGAAATACGTCCCGCCACAGCTGCCGTTGCTGCCCGACGTGACGTCGTACAGCGCACCGGTATTGGCATAGGGCGTGCTGCCGTAATTTACCGCCGCGCCGTTGGCGCCGTAGATCCCGCCGATCAGTGGCGCCGCGACGCTGGTCCCGCCGAACACCAGCCAGCCCGACCTTCCCCCCTTGCCGGGGCCATAGACCGCCACACCCGTTGCCGGGTCGGCGACCGCCGCGACGTCGGCTTCCATCCGCATCGCGCAACCACCGTCGAGTTGCCAGCCGGGCTTGGCGTAGATCGTGCTGCAGCCGCTGCCCGCGCCGCTCCAGACGGTTTCGCCCCAGCCGCGCGCGCTCGAATCGCGCTTGAGCGAGGTGCCCCCCACCGCGATCACGTGCGGGGATGAGGCCGGAAACTGCACGCCATAGCCGCTATCGCCCGAACTGACCGTAACCGCGACGCCGACATGGTCATACGCCGATTCGTAGCTCTGCGACCCGCTCTCGCCGCCGCCATAGCTGTTGCTGATGACGCGCGCGCCGAGTGCCGCCGCGGTGTTCACCGCCGCCGCCAGATCCTTGAAGCTGGCCGAATTGGCTTCGACCAGGATGATCTTGCAATTCGGGCACATCGCGCTCGCCATATCGAGGTCGAGCGCGGTTTCCTGCGCCCAACCCGTATTCTGGCGGGGATAGCTGCCCTTCACGCCCGCCTGGTTGTATTTCGCGAAGCAACCGTTCGCCGTCGTGCAGGCCGGGAGCCCGAAGGTCGAGCGATAGGTGGCGAGGTCGCTTTCGGCATTGGTATAGCCATAGGCATCGACGATCGCGACGGTCGTCGCGCTGCTGCCCATCGCGGTCACCTTATACGCGGCGCGCAGGTCGGCCGGGCCGAAGCCCGACGGAACGACGTTGGGCGCGGCATCGCGCTCGATCGGATTACCCTTGTCGTCGGTGACGACGCGAGCATGGCACCGCGCCGTGCCCGGACCCGCCGGTCCGGGACAGACAGCCGCGTGGTAGACGTTGCCGGATTTCAAAATCCCCTGGGCGGATTGCGCCTCCAGAAGGCTCGCCGGACTTCCGGCCAAGAGAGCGAAAGCCGCCATCGCGGCAACCAATCGTGCCATGCGTGTCTCCTCCTCAACGCCATGTCGCCGTCGGCTTCTGCGGGAGCCGGATGAGCTTCACGGTCGATGCGAGAGGATGTCGGGTGGGCGGCGATTGAGCAATATATCGTTGGATATGCTGGGCTTTATTGCCACCGATGCCGCCGATGGGCTTCCCCACCGTCGATCAACTGGAGGTTGAAACGGGACGTTTTTGGGGGACAGAAAACGACGGTCTGCGCTCAGGCTGCGGTGGCGTCGGGTGGCGGAATATACGCCTCGTCCCGGAGATAATCGAGCATCTCCCAGATTCGAGCCATATCCGGTTCGCCGACATCGCCATGATCGCCAGCGACAAGGTCCCAGAAATTTCGAAGCCACTTCATCCCGCGCCTCTTTAGGTAACCATCGGCCCCAATTCGGCGTTCATGGTTAATTTTTGCTATCGGCTGCGTAACGAGTGTTCAAATCGGGTTGGTTGCGCCCTTGGAAAAGACCTGCGACGGGCACGATCGAGTTTGAAAAAATCAGGCAGTCCCCGAGACGGCGTTTCCTAGCAATCGGTACTGCACTCGGCGCCGCGTTCGATCTGGATCGTGGTGTGACCGATACCGAAGCGCTCGTGGAGCATCTTTGCCGCGTCGCCGATAAAGGCTGGCGCCGGATCCATGCCCAGCACCAGATGCGCGGTCAGCACGGTCTCGGTCGTCGACATCGGCCAGATATGCAAATCGTGGGTCGCGGTGACGCCGGGCAGCGCCGCCAGCGCCGCCTTGACCTCGTCATAATCGATCCCGCGCGGCACCGCGTTCAACGACATCTCGATCGTCTCGCGCATCAGGCCCCAAGTCTGCCAGAAGATGATCGCCGACACGATGATCGACACGACCGGGTCGATCCACTCGATCCCGGTGAACCAGATCGCCACGCCCGCAAGCATGACGCCGGCCGAGACCGTGGCGTCGGCGGCCATGTGCAGATAGGCGCCGCGCAGGTTGATGTCCGATTTCTGGCCGCGCGCGAACAGCCAGGCCGAGATCGCGTTGACCAGAATGCCGGCGGCGGCGACCACCACGACCACCGCGCCCTTGACCGGCGCCGGGTCGCCGATCCGCATCACCGCTTCCAAAACGATCGCGCCCATCGCCATCAGCAGCAGCAGGGCATTGATCAGCGCGGCCAGGATGGTCGACGCCTTGAGTCCGTAGGTGAAGCGCTTCGACGGCCCGCGCCGTGCCAGTGTCGCGCCCGCCCAGGCGATGCTCAGCCCTAGCACGTCCGACAGGTTGTGCCCGGCATCGGCCATCAGCGCGACCGAATGCGCCATGAAGCCGAGCCCGAATTCGACGACGACGAACGCAATGTTGAGCGTGATACCGATCGCGAAGGCGCGGTCGAAGGTCAGCGGCCCGTGGCTGTGCCCGCCATGGCCATGGCCGTGCTTGTGCCCATGGTTGTGCTTGTGGCCGTGTTTGTGACCCGCGCCCTGGTCATGCTTGTGGTCATGCCCGTCCCCATCATGGTGCGCGTGGCCATGGCCGTGATGGTCGTGCGGTCCGTGCATATTGGCCTGCCTAGCATTGCTCGATGGGGTGATACTAGGACACGCGACCGATTTAGCTCGGATCGACGTCCGGCGCCCTGACGCATGCCGGGGGACTGTCCCCGGCCGCGTCTTTCTGCCACCAGCGGCGCGCGATGCGACGTTCGGCCTGCAACCCCGGAGCGATCCGATGACCGGCTTGCCGGTCGAGGCGGTGTTGTCGCAATTGCTCGCCGCGCTGGAGGCGGGGCCGAATGCCGTGCTCGTCGCCCCGCCGGGCGCGGGCAAGACGACCGCGGTGGCACCGGCGCTGCTCGACCGGGGATGGTGCAGCGGCGAAGTGCTGCTGTTGAGCCCGCGGCGGATCGCGGCGCGCGCGGCGGCCGAGCGGATGGCGGTGCTGGCGGGCGAGCCCGTCGGCAAGACCTTCGGCTACGCCACCCGGATGGACAGCAAGCGCTCGGCGGCGACGCGGGTGACCGTGGTGACCGAGGGTATCTTCGTCGCCCGCATCCAGGCCGATCCCGAACTGACGGGCGTGTCGGCCGTGCTGTTCGACGAGGTCCATGAGCGCAGCCTCGACAGCGATTTCGGGCTGGCGCTGGCGCTCGATGCGCAGGGAGCGCTGAGACCCGACCTGAGGCTGGTCGCGATGTCGGCGACGCTCGACGGCGCGCGATTCGCGGCCCTGCTCGGCGATGCGCCGGTGATCGAGAGCGAGGGACGCAGCCATCCGCTCGAGCTCACCTATCTCGGCCGGCGCGGGGAGGCGCGGATCGAGGACGAGGTCGCCGCCGCGATCCGCCTGGCGGTGCGCGAGGAGCAGGGCGGCGTGCTCGCCTTTCTGCCCGGCGTCGCCGAGATCGAGCGCACTGCAGAACGGCTCGGCGACCTGCCCGGTATCCGTCTCCACCGCTTGCACGGCACGATTCCGCCGGCCGAGCAGCGCGCTGCGATCGCCGCCGAACCCGATGCGATGCGCAAGCTCGTGCTTGCCACCAGCATCGCCGAGACCAGCCTGACGCTGGACGGTATCCGCGTGGTCGTCGATTCGGGGCTCGCCCGGCGGCCGCGTTACGACCGAGCCGCAGGTATGACGCGGCTCGTCACCGAGCGTGCGAGCCAGGCCGCCGTGACGCAGCGCGCCGGGCGCGCGGCGCGGCAGGGGCCGGGCGTGGCATATCGCCTGTGGGAGGAGGCGGCGACGGCGGGTCTGCCGCGCTTCGATCCGCCGGAAATCCTCGAAGCCGACCTGTCGGCGTTGGTGCTCGACTGCGCGATCTGGGGCGTCGCCGATCCGCGGTCATTGGCCTGGCTCGATCCGCCGACCGAGGCGGCGGTGAGCGAGGCGCGTCGACGGCTGACGGTACTGGAGGCGCTGGATGACGACGGGCGTCCTACCGCGCATGGACGAGCGATCGCCAAACTGCCGATGCCGCCGCGGCTGGCGCATATGCTGGTGCGGGCAGGGGAGATGGGGCTGGCGCGCGAAGCGGCCGAGGTCGCCGTGCTGCTCGGCGAGCGCGGATTGGGCGGGCCGGGGACCGACCTCGAGACCAGGGCGAGACGCTTTCGCGGCGAACGCGGGCAACGCGCGGAGAGCGGGCGGCGGCTGGTGGAAAGGTGGGTCAAGACCCTTCCCCTCCCTTCCAGGGAGGGGTCAGGGGTGGGTGGACGTATCACGACACACCAGCCGTCGGCATCGACCTCCCGTCCCGCCCGGACGCCACCCACCCCCAGCCCCTCCCTGGCAGGGAGGGGAGCTGAGACCGCCATCGCCCTCGCCCTTGCCTTCCCCGACCGCGTCTCGCGCCGCCGGGATCCGTCAGGCGAACGCTGGGCGTCGGTCGGCGGGCGCGGGTTCAGGCTCGATCCGGCCGATCCGCTCGCCGCCGCCGATTGGCTCGCGGTTGCCGAGACGCAGGGCATCGCCGCCGGTGCCCGGATCCTGTCGGCGGCGGCGATCGACCAGGCGACGGTCGAGGCGCTGTTCGCCGACCGTATCCAGACCCGCCGCAGCTTCGCGTTCGACCCCGCGACGGGCGCGGTGGAGGCGATCCGGGAACGCCGCCTCGGGGCGATCGCGCTGTCGCGCGGGCCCGACACCAACACCGACCCCGTGGCGATCGCCGCCGCGCTGGTCGAGGGCGTTCGCGAGCATGGCCTGGCGCTGCTCCCCTGGGGCGAGGCATCGACCGCGTTGCGCGATCGCGCCGCGTTCGCCGGGCGGCACGGCTGGGAGGGGGCGCTCGACGACGACGCGCTCGCCGGCTGCCTCGACGACTGGCTCGCGCCCTTGCTCGACGGCAAGCGGCGCCTGTCGCACCTCACCGATGCCGGTCTCGCCGACGCGCTGCGTGCCCTTGCCGGTTGGGATGCGATGCGCGCGCTCGACCGTATCGCGCCGGCGCGGCTCGAAACCCCTGCGGGATCGAGCCACGCGATCGATTATGCCGCGGAGGGCGGGCCGACCGTCGAGCTGCGTCCCCAGGCGCTGTTCGGGCTCGCCGTCCACCCGACGGTCGCGCGCGACGTCCCGCTCGTTCTCAGCCTGACCTCGCCGGCCGGCCGGCCGATCCAGACGACGCGCGACCTGCCCGGATTCTGGGCGGGGAGCTGGGCCGCGGTCGCCAAGGAAATGCGCGGGCGCTATCCCAAACATCCCTGGCCCGACGATCCAGCCGCCGCAAATCCGACGCTGCGGACCAAAAAAGCCGATGCAAGGTTCGGAAAGTCGGGATAAGGGGATCGTCTATGCCAACCGCTCGCATCTATCAGCGTCCCAAGAACGCCATGCAGTCGGGCCGTTACCGGACCGACCGCTGGATCCTCGAATTCGCGCCGGCCGAGGCCAAGCGCCCAGACCCGCTGACCGGCTGGGCCGGATCGGGCGATACGCGCGAACAGGTCCGGCTGAGCTTCGCTACCGTCGAAGCCGCCCGGGCCTATGCCGAAAAGGCGGGGCTTGCCTTCTCCGTCGAGCCGACGCCGACCCGCACGCTCAAGCTCCAGAGTTACGCCGACAACTTCCGATGAACAATCCGCTTGTCACGCCCAAGGGCGTGGTGCGGCGCTGGATCGCGGCGTTCAATGCCGCCGACCCCGATGCGCTCGCCGCGCTCTATCACGACGACGCCACCAACCATCAGGTCGCCAAGGGTCCGGTCAAGGGCCGCGATGCGATCCACCGCCTGTTCGCGACGGAATTTGCCGCCGCGGCGATGGAATGTATCCCCGTCAACCTGTTCGAGGACGGCGAATGGGCGATCCTCGAATGGAAGGATCCCAAGGACCGGCTCGGCTGCGGTTTCTTCCACGTGATCGACGGCAAGATCGCGCTCCAGCGCGGCTATTGGGACAGCGCGACCTTCGCGGCGCCGAAGCGGCGGGTGACGGCGAAAAAGCCGGTGGCGCGCAAACCCGCCGCCCCCAGGAAGAAGCCGGTCGTCAAAGCGTGAATGCCCGTGCTCCCGCGAAAGCGGGAGCCCAGGATAATCGAGGCCGACATGGCCCTGGGCTCCTGCTTTCGCAGGAACACCCCCGCAGGAAGCCACATGTCGGCTCAGGCCGAGAGCAGCGACGGCCCGAGGAGCGTCAACAGCTTCACGTCGATCGCAACCCCGGCCGACCGCCTGTCCGCGATGAAATCGGCGATATCCGCCAGCGGCACGCGATGAACGACGATATTCTCGTCCGCGGTCCCACCGCCCTCACTCACCCTGGTCAGCCCTTCGGCGCGGATCAGATGGAAGCGCTCGCTGACCATGCCCGGCGAGGCATAGAACGTGCCGAGCGACGTGCAGCGGGCGGGCCGGTACCCGGTTTCCTCCTCCAGCTCGCGTGCGGCCGAGACCTCGGCGGTCTCACCCGCGGTCTCGTCGCCGATCAGGCCGGCCGGGAGTTCGAGGCATTGCCGGCCGAGCGGTACGCGATATTGCTCGACCAGCAGGACGTGACCGCCGCGATTTTCATCGCCGTCGATCGCGACGATCACCGCGGCCTCGACGCGGCCGACGCGGCCGACATATTCCCAGCGGCCGCGCTTCTTCATTTCCAGGAAGCGCCCCTGCCAGACCGTCTGCTCCTCGGCGTCGGCGTCGGTGACGCTCACAATTCGATCAGCCGGTCGGGGAGCTCGTTCACATCGTTCTCCGTCTTGGGGAAATGTTCCGCGACGATGCCGCCGATCGCGGTCACCGCCGCAGCCATGCCGTCGCCCGGATGGCCGTCGCGCACGCGATCGATCAGCGCCGCCATCGCCGCTCCCCAGCGTTCGGGCGGCACCTTGGCGTGGATCGCCTCGTCCGCGACGATTTCGGCCAGCCGCTCGTCGAGCGACAGATAGAGCAACACGCCGACCCGCGCCGCGGTGCGGCGCTCTGCGCCGACCTTGAAATACTGGATCGCGCGGCGCCGGACGCGCCGCGACCGCACCGCCTTGGGCGTCAGCGCCAGCCGTAGCGGCGTCCAAGTCAGCGCGAACCGGACCAGCAGAAACGCGACGGCCTCGGCCAGCATCAGCGCGAAGAACGACCGACCGAGATTGATCCCGCCGTCCCAGCCATTCTGGAACCACGCCAGCTTGGCCTCGATCGCGCTGGGATTGAGCGACGCGATGCCGGCGACCAGCAGCATCGCGACGATGCCCAGATTGAGGCCGATATCGTGATAGGGGTCCGACCGCGGCGCCACGATCGTCACGATCTCGGCATCGGTGCCTTCTTCCGCCGCCGTGACCGATCGGGTCACCTGGTCGCGCTCGGCCTGGGTCAGGGTCGGTCCGCGCATCACCAGCTTCCCGACGCGCCGCCGCCACCGAACGACCCGCCGCCGCCCGAAAAGCCGCCGCCACCGCCCCAGTCGCTGCCGCCGCCGCTACTCCAGCCACTGCCGCTGCCCCAGGACGACCCGCCGCTTCCCCAGCCGCCGCCCATGCCGGGCCCCCAGATCACCACGGGCCCGCGCCCGCCGCGATAGCGCCGGCCGCCGGCGCGGCGGGCGATGATGGGCAGCACGATGAACAGCAGGATGACGATCCAGAAAATCGCGACGAAACCGTCGGACGACGAGCCGGAGGACCGCGCCCGCTGCGGCGCCGCAGCCGCCGCCTTGACGCGCGCCTCGGCCGCTTCGGGCGGTGCCTTCATCTGTTCGGCGATCGCCTGTGCGCCGGCCAGGATGCCGCCGGGCATGTCGCCGCTCCGGAATTTGGGCAGGATCTGGTCGTCGATGATCGATTGCGACAGGGCATCGGTCATGATCGGCTCGAGCCCGTAGCCGACCTCGATCCGCACCTTGTGCTCGGTGGGCGCGAGGATCAGGATGATGCCGTTATTGGCCTCCTTCTGCCCGATTCCCCAGGCCCGGCCGAGCTTGTAGCCGTAATCCTCGATCGGATAGCCCTGCAGGTCGGGGATCGTCGCAACGACGAACTGGCGCTGCGCGACCTTTTCGACATCGACCGACAATGCCTCGAGCTGCTGCTTCTGCGCAGGGTCGAGCAGGTTCGCCGCATCGACCACGCGTCCCGATAGCGGCGGGAAGGTCTGGGCGCCGGCGGCCTGCGGCAGAATGAGCAGCGCCAGCGCCAGCAGCAGGGAGCGAAGGGCGGTCACGATATGTCTCCAGGCAACGGTCCGATCTCTCGGATCACGCCAGCCACCCCGGCCTCGATGCCGGCCGGATAGCGGTTCGATCGGAAGGCCGGCAGCATCGCCCGGTCGATGATCCGTCCCGCCTCCGGGTCGGTCAGCGCGGTTTCCAGCCCTCTACCGACTTCGATCCTGACTTTGCGTTCGGTCGGAGCCACGAGGATCAGGACGCCGTCGTTGAGGTCCTTGCGGCCAATGCCCCAGTAATTGCCGAGCACGTTCGCATAATCCTCGATGGTATGGCCCCCCAGGCTCTTCACCGTCACGACGACGAGCTGGTGTCCGGTCGCTCGTTCGAGCGCCCCCGTCTTCGCCGCGATCGCATTGCGGTCGGCGGCAGGCAGGATGCCGGCGCGATCCACCACGCGCCCGGACAGCGCCGGGAAGTCGTAGCCAGCCGGGGGCGCCTTGACCGCAGCGCTCGGCGCCGTCTGGCCGCACGCGGCCAGCGCGAGCAGCGCCGGGATCAGCAGCCGGAACATGCCGGTCAGTTCGTATTGCCGAAATCGACCGTCGGGTTGGCCTCGGCGCCGGGCTGCGCCTGGAACGGGACCATCGGCTTGGCGCCATAGAACACCTTGGCGCCGATCGCGTCGGGGAACGTGCGGATGCGCGTGTTATAGGCCTGGACCGCGGTGTTGTAGTCGCGGATCGCGATCGTGATGCGGTTGTTGCTGCCCTCGATCTCGGTGATCAGCGAACGGAAATTCTCCTGGCTCTTGAGGTCGGGATAGGCCTCGACGGTCGCCAACAGGCGGCCGAGCGACGCGCCGAGCTGGGTCTGCGCCGCCTGGTAGCTCGCGATCTTGTTCGGATCGGTCAGGTCGGTGGCATTGACCTGGACGCGCGTCGCGTTGGCGCGCGCATTGATCACGTCGGTCAGGATCTTGCCTTCGGACGCGGCGCTGCCCTTCACCGTCGCGACCACGTTGGGAATGGTGTCGGCGCGGCGCTGATACGCCGCCTGGACGTCCGCCCAGCGCGCCTTGGCATTCTCTTCCGCGGTGGGGACCGAGTTGATCCCGCAAGCCGTCAGCATCGCCGCGGCGGCCAGCACGATCATCGCACGAAACTTCATCGAGTATCCTCCAGTGCCCCTTGCGTTGCTGCAATGTAGTGGCGCCGACCGCCCGGGTGAAGCGGAATCGGTTGCGCGGCCGCAACGGCGCCCGCTTGCATCGGCCCGTTTCCGACCTAGTCTGTGCTACGCTGACACAGCGAAAGGGCCGGATCATGTTCAAGGAATTCAAGGCGTTCATTGCGCGCGGCAACGTGCTCGACCTTGCGGTCGCGGTCATCATCGGCGCCGCGTTCGGCAAGATCGTCACCTCGTTGACCGACGACATCATCATGCCGCTGATCGGCAAGGTCTTCGGCGGGCTCGATTTTTCGAGCTATTTCATTCGGCTCGGCGACATTCCCGCCAGTTACACCGGGTCGCCGACCGATTACGCCGCGCTGAAGAAGGCCGGCGTCGCGCTGTTCGGCTATGGCGAGTTCATCACGCAGGCGGTCAATTTCCTGATCGTCGCCTTCATCATCTTCCTGATGATCCGGGCCGTGAACCGGATGATGCCCAAGCCCGAGGAAGCGGCCCCCGCGGATCCGGCCGACGTCGTACTGCTGCGCGAGATCCGCGACGAGCTGCGCGCAAAGAAGGGCGCGTAGCAACGTTTCTCCTCCCTATCCTCCCCGGCGGGGGGATAGGGAGGCGATCAACAGCTTACGCCGCCGCCAGGTCTTCGCTGGTCGCGTCCGCCAGGCTGGTGCCGTCCAGGATGCGCGCGGTTTCGTCGCGGACGCGCGCCATGGCGTGGCGGATCGCGCAGCCGGCTTCGTCCTTGCAATCGGCGCAGCGGCGATAGGCGGTGCGGCTGACGCACGGCACTAGGGCCAGCGGCCCCTCGATCACCCTGATGATCTCGCCCAGCGAGATCAGGTGCTTGGGCCGCGACAGGCAATAGCCGCCGGCCTTGCCGCGATGGCTGTGCAGGAACCCAGCCTCGCGCAGGTCGGCGAGGATCAGTTCGAGGAATTTGCGCGGGACGTTGGCGTTCTCGGCGATCCGGTTCATCGGGATCGGGGCGCTGCCCGGGGCCGCTTCGGCCAGATACAGCATCGCGCGGAGCGCGTAACGGGAACGCTGCGTCAACATGATGGGTAACCTTATTGTCGCATATTGTGGCAAGCGAAAGGCGGGGCTTTGGCAAAACGCGCGAAAGAGCGCGTTTTGTGCCGGCCCGCTCCGCCCATCCGCGTGAGCGGATCAAAAAAGCACACCCACTTTCCTTTAACCGCCCGATCCCTATATTGGGGGCGCCGGCTTGCCGGCTATGGCGATAAACGACGGCGTGCAATAGACGCAGCGGACCCGGGGGCAGTACCCGGCGGCTCCACCAGAAATGGTGGTGGATCTGGACACCGTTTCTGACGGGGCCGAACCAGGATCGACGTGTGTTGAAAAGCGCTGACTTTCGCTCGGAATGGGACCACCGCAACGGCCCATTACACAAGTGCCAACGATAACGAAGCACTCGCAATGGCGGCGTAACCCCAAGGCCTAACGGCTTAAGGTTACTCTAAAATGCGCGGTTGGACCGCACCGGGCAACAGAAGCGGAATCCAGCGGCCACCAGGGGGGCCGGGCAACAGAACCCCCTGGACTTCACCGGCGTGGGCAGCCGGCAACAGAAGCTCCCCGCCTTCCTTTTTATTTCCCCGCCATCACCACCTGGAACTGCGCCAGCGTGCACAGGCCCGGGACGCCGCGCGCCTTGCATCCGGCGACCGGCAGCACCTGGCGATAGCCCGGTGCCGCACCGGTGCGGAGCTGGTCGAGCGTCTGCGCGCGGTAGTAAGCCCGGACATAGGCGTTGGCGGACCCGTCCGTCAGCCTTTCCAGGATAACCGCCCCGCCCGGTGCGGGATCGTCCGTGGCGAAGCCGGGGACGCGCCAGTGGATGCCGAGCAGGCCGCCCAGATTGGCGACATTGGTGTCGTGCCCCGAAATGATCAGCAGCCGCGGCCCCTGGCCCGCCATCGCGCGCAGGATCGACGGGGTCAGCCCGGCCATGTTGGCAGCCGCGATCGGCTTCGGCCGCGCCAGGATGGCGAATTCCAACGCGTGGAATTCGGACAAGGCAGTCACGTCGACGGCGGTCGCGCGGCCCCAGCCGACCTCGCTCATCGGCTTGCCGTCGGCATATTCGAGCAACAGGATCTGCGCCGCGGTCGACGCCCGATCGAGCGCACCGGTCAGTTTGGGGCGGCCCTCCGGGCGTGCGGGCGTCACCGCGCTCGGCTCCCCGGCTACGCCACAGGCCGTCTTCCCGGCGCACAGGATGGCATCGAGCCGGTCGAGCAGCGGCCGCACGCGCGCCTCGAGCGCGCCGATCCCGCCCGGACCCATCGCCCTGGCCATGGCGGCGCCGGCGGCGGGCGCGTCGATCGCCCCAAGCCGCTGTTCGATCGCCGAGAACCGGGCGTCGTCCTCGCCCTGCGGCTTGTGGTCGATTGCCAGCGCGCAGCCCGGAGCGAACGTCCCCGCATAGGCTTCCGCGGTCGCGATCGTCCGTTCGTCGCTGTCGGCGACGATCGCGGCGTCGGGGCAGCCACGCGCGAACAACCCGGCGCGTGCATAGAAAGCGCGGTCGGCCGCTCCCGTCGCGGCGATCGCTTTCGCGCCGTGCGGAGTCAGCCAGCCCGGCTTGACCGTCCAGCCGGGCCAGGCGCCGGCGGCGTACCTGGCGGGCATTGCCGGGTCCTTGGTCGGCGGGCGGATGCCGTGGCGCATCAGGATGACGACGCGATCGACGCTCAGCGCGTCGGCGGGCGGACGTGCCGGTGTCGCGATGGCGCCCAGCGCCAGCGCAGCCAGCGGCGCCAGTATCCCCGCCACAATCGTCCGCCGTCCCGCCATCGCCTCGCTCCCGCAATCCGCCCGCCGCTTGCTCTCCTTTTGTTACAGCTTCGCGCAGCCCAGCGCCTATCGATTCGCGCCGAGCCCGCTTCGCACCATACCCATTGTTCGATTGCGCTCGCCGGGTTAGGTTCGGTCAAACGGAATCGGAGAGCGATAATGGCAACGCTGGCGACAGTCGAAGATACCGGCATGGCACCGGGCGAATGGGAAGCGCGGGTCGATCTCGCCGCCGCCTACCGTCTGGTCGCCTTGTACGGCTGGGACGATCTGATCTTCACGCACCTGTCGGCGCGCGTGCCGGGCCCCGAACATCACTTCCTGATCAACCCGTACGACATGATGTTCGAGGAGATCACGGCCTCGTCACTCGTCAAGATCGACGTCGAGGGCAATCCGGTCGGCAAGTCGGAGCATCCGGTCAATCCGGCCGGCTTCACCATCCATTCGGCGATCCATATGGCGCGCGAGGACGCGGCGGCGGTGATGCATCTCCACACCCCGCAGGGTCAGGCGGTGTCGGCGATGGAATTCGGCCTGTTGCCGCACACCCAGACGGCGATGATCGCCAAGCACAATGTCGCATACCATGACTACGAAGGCATCGCGACCGACCTCGACGAACGCGAGCGGCTGGTACAGGACCTCGGCGACAAGCATGCGATGATCCTGCGCAATCACGGTACGCTGGCGGTCGGCAAGACCGTCGGCGACTGTTTCCTCAGGCTCTATTTCCTCGAACGCGCCTGTCAGGCGCAGGTGATGATGCTGTCCGCCGGCTACGACCATCTCTCCAATCCGCCGCAGGGCACCGAGGAGAAGGTCAAGGGCCAGACCCCGCCCGCGGGGATGGCGATGGCGGCGGAACGGCTCGCCTGGCCGGCGTTGCTCAGGAAGCTCGACCGGATCGACCCGAGCTTCCGCAACTGATCGCAACGGCGCTTGCGTCGGCAGCGCCATTCGGCGCAGACCGCGCGACGTGCCTGCCCGATGGACCGACCGACGCCTGATCGCGGCATTGCTGCTGGCGATGGCGCTGGTCTGCGCCGCGCAGGCCTATGCCTATGCGCCCGGGTTGATGACGTGGGATTCGATTCGCCAATACGGCCAAGCGTTGAGCGGCGATTTCGACGACTGGCACCCGCCGGCGATGGAATGGTTGTGGCGGCGCCTGCTCCCGGTCGCGCACGGTCCGGCGCCGATGTTCGCGATCCAGCTCGGCCTCTATTGGGCGGCGTTCGCTTCATTCGTGGTCTGGGCGGTGCGGGCGGGTCGGCGGCGGTTGGCGATCGGCTTCGCGCTAGCGTCGGTCCTGCCGTTGTTCGTCGCGTTGTCGGCGACGATCATCAAGGACAGCCTGATGGCTGGCCTGCTGCTCTCCGCCAGCGCGGTCCTGGTCGCACTGCCGACCCGCGGACATGCCGTCGCCCGAATCGCCGCGCTGGCGCTGATCGTCTGCGCCGCGACGCTCCGCTTCAACGCGCTTCCCGCTTGCTTGCCGCTCGCGATGGCGTTGCTGCCCGCCCGCTGGCGCGCGACGCGATTGCGCTTCGCCGCTGCATTGCTGGTCGGCACGGCGGTGATCGCCGCGGCACTGCCGCTCGCCAATCGGGCGCTCGGGGCCAAGCCGAGCGGCGTCGGGCTGTCGCTGGTGATCTTCGATCTCGGCGGGATCACGCGGTTCAGCGGTACCGATGCCTTCCCCTATGACGACGATGTCGACGATCCGGTCGCGGTCAATCGCGGCTGCTACAAGCCCGAGCGCTGGGATTCGTACAGCTGGTGGGTGGCCGACCCCTGCCCGCTCGGGTTCGATGCGATGGACGATTTGTTCAGGCAGAGCGGCGAGAGCCCGTACCGCCATTGGCTCGGCGCAGTGCTGGCGCATCCGGTAGCCTATGCCGAGCATCGCCTGACGCATTTCAACATCAACATCCGCTTCCTCGTCCATGACGAGGTCGAACGGCCGGTGCAGGACCAGATACCGCCCAACGACTGGGGATTCCGGCTGACGCATAATGCGGTACTGACCTGGATCGACCGCGGCGCGCGCTGGTCCGGGCACACGCCGATCGGCTGGCCGGTCTGGTGGATGGCGCTGGCGCTGGGCTTGCTGACCTTGGCGCCCGGCCTCCCATCGCGGCGGCTGGTCATTCCCCTGGCGCTCTCGGGCCTGCTCTACGGTCTCGGCTATTTGCCCGCGAGCGTCGCGTGCGAGCTGCGCTATCACTTCTGGACGATCCTCGCAGTGTTGCTCGCGGGGCTCATCGCGGGCGCCGACCTGGCCGACGGCTCCTGGCCGGGCCGCAACCGGCTGATCGTCGCGATCGCGCCGGTTGCGCTCGTCACCATCCTTTGCATTGCCTGGCGGCTGACCTGACCATCGTGCCTATCGCGGCGTCTTGATCGCCTCGCGCAGCACGGTCGCCTCGTCGCCCGCCATCGACAGCAGCAGGTCGATCTTGTCGTGCAGACTGGCGATCTCCGCTTCCGAGCGGAGATTGGTCTCGTAATCGAGCCGCATGTCGAGCCGGTCCTTCGCCGCCTGGCGATTCTGGCTCATCATGATGATCGGCGCCTGGAGCGCGGCCAGCATCGACAGCATCAGGTTGAGGAAGATGAAGGGAAAGGGGTCGAAGGCATGGCGTGCCAGCACCACCGTGTTCAGGATGGCCCAGACCACCATGAACAGGCTGAAGCCGATGATGAAATTCCACGAGCCGCCGATCGTCGCGACGCGATCGGCCAGGCGATCGCCGAAGGTCAGGCGTTCGTCGAAGACCTCGTTGACGTCACGGACACGCGGCACGCGCCGGAACGGACCGGCGAAGAAACGGATTGCGTTCATAACTCACCTGTTGCTGCGACCGTCCCTCCGGGAGCGGTGGTGAGATGAACCTCGGTTCAGTTCGCCAGGCGCCTCGGAGGGACGGTCGATCGACTATGGTCGTTGTCGGACATTGGTCCCTCTAGGAGGAAGTGACTGGCGACTCCCGAACGGAGCCGAGCGGGAAGTGGTTGCAAAGGCGGGAATCGTCAAGTGAATTCGGGCGTGATGCGACCGGATGATTGCCGCCCCTCTCCGGTCATGCGACACAGGATGCGCAGGCAGGGGAGCAGAATATGGAACGCACGGTCGATCTGCCGACGATCGCGGGCTGGGGCATGCTGTTGATGCCGCTGTTGACGATGTGGCACGAAATCGGTGGCCACGCCGCGTTCTGCGCGGTCCAGGGCGGCCATGTCGCCACGATCGGCGCCTTCTATGTCGATTGCACCGGGCTGGCCCAAGCGCCCGAAGTCCTGGTCGCCTGTGCCGGCGTGCTGGTCAACATCGCGCTCGCGATCGTCGCTCACGCCGTCTGGCGCCGCGCGCGGGCGGACACGCCGCGCCTCGTCTGGTGGTTCGTCTGGGTCAGCGAGGCGTTCGTCGCGGCGGGCTATTTCTGCTTTTCGGGCGTGACCGGGTTCGGCGATCTCGGCACCGGCGCGGGCGGGTCGTTGCAGATAGTGCCGATGCCCGGCATCGTCCGGATCGCCGAGATCTTGATCGGCGCGACCGCTTATGTCCTGCTGGTGCGTGCCGGGATGCGGTCGCTCGCCGCGATGATCGGTACCGGCCCGGCCACGGTGACCGCGCGTCGCCGCATCGCCCATGGCTATTACGCTACCGCCGGGCTGGGCGCGGTGCTGGTCGGGCTGATGAATCCGGTCGGGATCGTCATTACGATCATGTCCGCCGCCGCTTCGTCCTTCGGCGGGCTGGCCGGCTTCATCTCGATCGGCTTTGCGGGTCAGCGCGTGGGCGAGCCCAAGCCGTTTGCCGTGGCGCGCAGCTGGCCGGTGATCGTCATCGGCGCGATCGTGCTGATCGCCTTCGCCGTCCTCCTGGGCCCGTCGCGCCGCTTCTGAGGCGAAAAAGGGTCAGTGCAGTTCGCGCGTGGCAGCGTCGAGGAGGCGCACGGCGTGGCTGTCAGTGACCCCGAGCAACATCGCGATCTCTTCCACCGCGATCTCGGGCCGCGCCTTCCGCAGGTCTGATGCGGTCCAGACAAGCGATGAGGCCATGGGGTCGAGGAAGCGACATGGCGTGGCGAGCGCGTTGCCGATTCGCAAAACACGCTCGTAGGTAAGGAAGTCCGCTGGCCACCGGCCCGACGCAATGGCCAGGTTTTCGTCCTCGTTCAATCGGCGCATGAAATAGATGTCGAAGATGCGTTCTTCCTGCGCGACCATCCAGGCTTGTCCGCACGCGCCGCAGCGATAGGCGTTCAGCCACCATCGATCGTCGCCGGCCCGGCCGATCGGTTCCAGCATCTCGAACACGCGTTCGTCCAGGCCATCGCCGCCCATCGGTACGCCGGCCAAGTCAGGCAGCGACGAACATTCGCAATAACGACCGCTTTCGGTCATGAGTTTCTCGCACGGTCGGCCGCCGCGAAATGCGCTATCTGGTCGGCATGCGCCTTGACGAAGGCAGGGCGGGCGGTCGCGCGGCCGACATAGGCGCGGCAGGCCGGATAATCGGCGAGCCCGTCGAACCGGTCGACCAGCCGCAGCACGTCGGCCATCAGGATGTCCGCGACCGAGAAGCTGCCGGCGAGCCAGTCGCGCTCCGCCAGCACGGCTTCCATGCGCTTCAACCGCGCGTCGAGGAAACCATCGAAGAAGCCGCGCATCCGCGTCTCGTCGCCATCGCCGGAGAATTTGAAGAAAGACCAGGGCTGGCTCGCCGCCTCGACCGAGGCGAGCGCGGCGATCAGCCATTCGCGCACCTCGTTCCGGCCGCGCGCGTCGGCGGGCATCAGGGTGCTGCTGAGCTCACCGAGATGGAGCAGGATCGCGCCGCTTTCGAAGATCGACAGGTCGCCGTCGGTCAGCCACGGCACCTGGCCGAACGGCTGGTGCGCGAAATGGTCGGCCTGACGGTCGTCGAAGGGCGTGCTCGCGACGCGATAGGGCAGGCCCGCTTCCTCGAGTGCCCAGCGGATGCGCAGGTCGCGGACGAAGCCGCGCGGCATGTCGGGAACCCAATCGTACGTCGTGAGGGTGAGGTCGCCCATTCACATCTCTCCTGTGCCTTGGCTCTATGCCAGCGGCGCGATGCGAACGACAGAATTGTTCGACGGATCGCCTTCAAGGCCTGACGATCTCGCCATCCTCCTTGACGAAGTCGGTCGGTGCGCGGTCGAGCAGCGACAGCACGACTTCGGACGGGCGGCACAATTTCGTGCCGCGCGGCGTCGCCACGATCGGCCGGTTCACCAGGATCGGATGCGCGATCATCGCGTCGATGATCGCTTCATCGCTCGCCGCGGGGTCGAGCAGGCCGAGTTCGGCGGCGGGCGTGCCCTTTTCGCGCAGGACGTCGCGCGGGCTGGCGCCCATCGCGGCGAATAATTGCTCGAGCTGCGGGCGTGTCCAGCCGACCTGGCGATATTCGACGATTGTCGGCGCGTAGCCTGCTGCCTCGATCATCGCGAGGGCGTTGCGCGACGTCCCGCAATCGGGATTGTGATAGATGGTGACCGGGAACGCGCTCATTGCGCGACCTCCTCTCGATAGAGCCAGGTGAAGACGGCGAGAGCCGCGACCGTGCCCGCCAGCTGCCCGGCGAGGAACAAGGGAACCGATGCCGGCGCGATGCCGGCAAAGGTGTTCGACAGGCTGCGCGCGATGGTGACGGCAGGATTGGCGAAGCTGGTCGACGCCGTGAACCAGTAAGCGGAGGTGATGTAGAGCCCGACTGCGACCGGCGTGAAATCGGGCCGCTTGCGTTGTGTCGCATAGATGGTGGCGATCAGCCCGAACGTGGCGACCAGCTCGGAGAACCCCTGGGCGGGACCGGCACGCAATTTGGTCGAGATCTGCAGGATCGGCTCGGCGAACATCGCGTGCGCCGCCCAGACCCCGACGCCGCCGCCGGCGATCTGCACCGCGACATAGCCGCCGGCCGATCGGACGTCGGTCTGCCGCTGGATCAGCACCGCGAGCGTCACCGCGGGGTTGAAATGGGCGCCCGAGATCGGGCCGAAGACATGGATCAGCACGATCAGGCCCGCCCCGGTCGCGATCGTGTTGCCAAGCAGCGCGATCGCCTCGTTGCCGCCCGCCAGCCGCTCGCCCATGATTCCCGACCCGACCACGATCGCGAGCAGCATCGCGGTGCCGAGGAATTCGGCGGCCAGGCGCCGCGACGGCGTCACGTGCCGAGCTCCCGCACCATCAGGGTCGCGGAAGCGGGGCAGATCGAGGCGAATTGGCGCGACTGCCGGATCGCGTCGGGGGCGACCGACCGTTCCGTTGCTTTCCAGCCGAGGCGGTCGAAGAACCCCGCGGCGTCGGTCGTGAGCAGCCACAGCCGCTCGGCCCCGCTGCGGCGCGCTTCCTCCGCGATCCCCGCCACGATTCGCGATCCGAGCCCTGTTCCGCGCGACGCGCCGGGAACCACGACCGATCGCAACAGCCGGTCCGGGCCGCTGCCGGCGACCCCGCCAAAGGCTAGCGGACGGCCGCCGCCGGCCAGCACGAAGTACCGCGCGGGTTCGTCGGCGGTATCGGGACTCGGCAATCCGGCGCCGATCAGCGCATGCCGCAGGCCCGCGTCGTCGCCGGCGATCGTCGTCAGGGTCAAGACCGGCAACATGACGCAGCCTCGGCCAGGGATCCGCAGATCTCGGGCCGCCCCGCACAACAATCGGCGACGAGGAAACCGAGCAGGTCGCGCATCCCGTCATAATCGGCCGAATAGATCACCGACCGTCCGTCGCGGCGCGAGCGGACCAGCCCGGCATGGCCGAGGATCGTCAGATGCGTCGACAGCGTGTTGGGCAGGACGCCGATCTCTCGGGCAATCTCGCCAGCCGCCATGCCTCCGGCCCCGGTACGGACAAGCAACCGGAACACCGCGAGGCGATGGCCGTGCGCAAGCGCCGACAGCGCCTCCACCGCGACGGGGAACTGCATCAGCAGCAGGCCGATTTGGCAGGCTGCGGGGTGCCGCAACAAGCGCTCGACGAAGCGGGGAGCGCTTCGTCCTCGCCATAATCGGTGGCGTCGCCATGGGTGAAGAAGGTCTCCCAGCGAACGCCCGCGGGGTCGCTGACCCAGGATTTGTCCGAGCGCGCGTAGCAGCACGTGGTCGCTTCCTGGTCGAAAGTGACCGCGCCGGCGGCCTTCAACCGGCCGGCGAGCGCGCCGAGTTCCTCGGCGCTGTCGACCTGGATGCCGACATGGTCGACGCCCGTTGCGCGCGCGCGCGACGAGATGGCGAGATTGACGCGCGGATCGTCGAGCATCCACTTGGCGTAATCGTCCTTCACCACCGATGGCGGGGCATCGAACAAGGTGCTGTAGAAGGAGATGGCCTGGCCGATATCGGGTACGCTGACGTGCAGGTGCATGCGCTTCATGGCTTCAACTCCAACGATTCGATAGTTCGAGTAATATAGAAATATAGAATCTACGGATGGCGGTCAATAATGGATGCTGCCTGTGCGGTGTGCGGGCTTCCATTGGCTTGGCGACGACCCTCGGCTAGCCGTCTTCCATGCCTAGCCATCCCTATCTTCGACTTTTCGGCGCCTTCGCGACCATTCCAATCGCAGCCTTATCGATCGGCGTGATCTTCGGCCGTCAAACGGCGCTGTCGACCGTCCCTGCATTGTTCGTGGCATTTTTTGGCGCATTGGCGACTATGGCGCTGATCAACGGTTCGGTGTGGTTCGCGGAACGCGGCGGCAAAGGCGCTTATAGGATCGACGGGAAGAAGGAGCCATTTTGGTACTGGTTGATCGTCGCAACGTACGGCGTTTTTAGCCTCGCATTTGCGTGTCTCTACGTCCCGCGATGAACCATCGCTCAGAGCTTCTTTTTAGCGCTGACCAACGGCCGAGTACGAAGCGGTGGATGCCGGCACTGGGCTGGCATGACGGTTGACGCCAATCGTAACGGCCTCACAGCCATCCCATTCCACGGGCGATAGTCCTGCTTCTTTCTCTGGCGGGTGAACCTCCGTTGCGGGGCGCCTGAAATCACCCGCTCCAAAGGAAAGAGGCCCGGGATCACTCCCGAGCCTCTCATCCTCCCCCGGACTTTCCCGGTGGTTATTTTACAGCGGTCGCGTCGCTTCTTGCGGAAAACCGGTACCCACTTTTCCGCGCGACGCTCCTAGTCGTCGCTATTGCGGTCACCGGTCAGGAAAGCCGGCGCGAATTCGGGCTCCGGGCCCTCGTCCTTGCCGCCTTCGCTACGCTCGCGGCGCGGGCCGCGGTCGCCCCGGTCACCACGATCGCCGCGGTCGCGACGCGGGCCGCGGTCACGGTCGCCGTCACGACGGGGGCCGCGGTCTCCACCACGGTCGCCGCGCGGGCCGCGATCACCACGCTCGCCGCGCGGCTCGCGCGGCGGACGGGTATCTTCCAGCTCTTCGCCGGTTTCCTGGTCCACGACGCGCATCGACAGGCGGACCTTGCCGCGCGGATCGATCTCGAGGACCTTGACCTTCACGTCCTGGCCTTCCGACACGACGTCGGTCGGCTTCTCGACCCGCTCGTTCTTCATTTCGGACACGTGGACGAGGCCGTCCTTGCCGCCCATGAAGTTCACGAACGCGCCGAAGTCGACGATGTTGACGACCTTGCCGGTGTAGATCTTGCCGACCTCGGGCTCCTCGACGATGCCCTTGATCCAGTTCATCGCGGCCTCGATCTGCGACAGATCGGACGACGACACCTTGATCACGCCCTCGTCGTCGATGTCGACCTTGGCGCCGGTGGTGGCGACGATCTCGCGGATCACCTTGCCGCCGGTGCCGATGACGTCGCGGATCTTCGACTTGTCGATCGTCATCGTCTCGATGCGCGGCGCGTGCGCCGACAGCTCTTCACGGGTGTGATCGAGCGCCTTGTTCATCTCGCCGAGGATGTGCGCGCGGCCTTCCTTGGCCTGGTTGAGCGCCGCCTCGAAGATCTCGCGGGTGATGCCCGCGATCTTGATGTCCATCTGCATCGTGGTGATGCCCTCGGACGTGCCCGCGACCTTGAAGTCCATGTCGCCGAGGTGATCCTCGTCGCCCAGGATGTCCGACAGGATCGCGAAGTCCTTGCCTTCGAGGATGAGGCCCATCGCGATGCCCGAGACCGGGCGCTTGATCGGCACGCCGGCGTCCATCATCGCGAGGCTACCACCGCAGACCGACGCCATCGACGACGAGCCGTTCGACTCGGTGATGTCGCTGGTCAGACGGATCGTGTAGGGGAAGTCCTCCTTCGACGGCAGCACCGGGTGCAGCGCGCGCCACGCCAGCTTGCCGTGGCCGACTTCACGACGGCCCGGCGCGCCGAAGCGGCCAACTTCACCGACCGAGTAAGGCGGGAAGTTATAGTGCAGCATGAAGTTCTGGTAGCTGAGGCCGTTCAGGCCATCGATCATCTGCTCGGCGTCCTTGGTGCCCAGGGTGCAGGTGGCGATGGTCTGGGTCTCGCCGCGGGTGAACAGCGTCGAGCCATGCGCCCGCGGCAGGAAGTGCGTTTCCGCCTGGATCGGGCGGATCTGCGTGGTCGTACGGCCGTCGATGCGCTTGCCGTCCTTCAGGATGGCGGTGCGGACGATTTCCGCTTCCAGCTTCTTGGTCAGCTTGATGCCGGCCATGACTTCCTGGGGCGACAGGCCGTCCTCGGCGAACTGCGCCTTGGCCTTCGCGCGCGCCTCGTTGAGGGCGTTCGAGCGCGCCGACTTGTCGGTCAGCTTGTAGGCGGCGGCGATGTCGGCGCCGATCAGCTTCTTGAGCTTGTCCTTGATCGCGGCGTTGTCGTCCGACGACGCCATTTCCCAGGGATCCTTGGCGGCCTGCTCGGCGAGCTTGACGATCGCCTTGACCACTTCGCGGCACGCGTCGTGCGCGAACATCACCGCGCCCAGCATGACCTCTTCCGACAGCTCGTTGGCTTCGGATTCGACCATCATCACCGCGTCGTAGGTGGCGGCGACGACCAGGTCGAGGTCACCCTCGGCAACCTGCGCGTCGGTCGGGTTGAGGATATATTCGCCGTTCAGATACCCGACGCGCGCGGCGCCGATCGGGCCCATGAAGGGCACGCCCGAGATGGTGAGCGCGGCCGACGCGGCGACCATCGCCAGGATGTCGGGCTCGTTCTCGCCGTCATAGCTCAGCACCTGAGCGATGGCGTTGATCTCGTTGTAGAAACCTTCGGGGAACAGCGGGCGGATCGGACGGTCGATGAGACGCGAGACCAGGGTCTCCTTCTCGGTCGCGCCGCGCTCGCGCTTGAAGAAGCCGCCCGGGATGCGCCCGGCGGCCGAATATTTTTCCTGATAATGGACGGTGAGCGGGAAGAAGTCCTGCCCGTCCTTGACCGACTTGGCGGCAGTGACCGCGCAGAGGACGACGGTTTCGCCGAGCGTCGCCATGATGGCGCCGTCGGCCTGGCGGGCAACCTTGCCCGTTTCGAGCGTGAGGGTCTTTCCGCCCCACTCGATGCTTACCTTCTTGGTATCGAACATTTTATTTCCTTCGTCCGGCGGCCCTATGCCTGCCGGTGCCTGTAGAAGAGCCTGCCTTCAGGCTCTGGTGGCGGAGAGTTCCGCCGCCGGCCCGTGCCGGATTGCACGGGGCCGAATAAGCGAAACGGCGCCCTGAGGCGCCGTCCCTGAGTTATTTGCGAAGACCGAGCTTCGCGATGAGTGCCAGATAGCGATCGCCATCCGATTTGCGCAGATAGTCGAGAAGCGAGCGACGCTTGTTGACCATCATCAGCAGACCGCGGCGCGAGTGATTGTCCTTCGCGTGGGTCTTGAAATGCTCGGTGAGCGTCTTGATGCGGTCGGTCAGGATCGCGACCTGAACCTCGGGGCTGCCGGTGTCGCCTTCGGCGCGGGCATGTTCCTTGATCAGCGCTTCCTTGCGCTCGGGAGTAATCGACATTCCGTTTCCTTCGACATCATGGACTAAAGGTTGAAGCCGCGGACGACACGGGCTTCCCCGCTGCTGACGTCCACCAATGCCACCGGGGTCTCGCCCAGCATCGCGAAGTGGAGGCCATCGTCTGTGGCAATCCCGGCCAGAACGCGCCCCTGTCGGAGCGCTCCTGCCTGGTCGGGGTCGAGGGAGAGAGCCGGGATGTCGTCCAGCCCCGCCCTCAGCGGCAGGAGAATCTGTTCAAGGCCGCGCGCATTAGCGGTTTCGGCCAATTTGTCCAGCGATATCGCGTGGGAGAGGTCGAACGGGCCCGCCTTGATCCGTCGGAGATAGGTAACGTGGCCGACCGTGCCAAGAGCCAGCGCGATGTCGCGGGCGAGGCTGCGGATGTAGGTACCTTTGGAGACGTGGGCGATGAGGGTGATCTCATCCACCGTCGCCCCGGCGAAGGCCGGGGCCGTTGGGTTACCGGGCGACGGCAGTGCACCAACTCCAGCGACCCCGGCCTTCGCCGGGGCGACGGTAAGGGAGAACACCGTCACCGCCCGCGTTGCCAGCACGACCTCTTCGCCCGCCCTGGCCAGGTCGTACGCCCGCTCGCCATCGACCTTCAGCGCCGAATAGGCCGGCGGCACCTGCTCGATCGGCCCGGTGAAGCGCGGCAGCACCGCATCCAGCGCTTCCCGCGTCGGTCGAACCTCGCTGGTCGCCACGACCTCCCCTTCCGCGTCGAGCGTGCCGGTCTGCTCCCCGAACCGGATCGTGAACTCATAAATCTTGTCGCTGTCGAGCATCCGCCCGGCGAGCTTGGTCGCCTCGCCGATCGCGACCGGCAGGACGCCCGTCGCCAGCGGATCGAGCGTTCCGCCATGCCCGACCTTGGCCTTGCCATAGCCGCCGACGCGCAGCGCGCGTTTGACTGCGCTCACCGCCTGCGTCGAGCCGAGCCCCAGCGGTTTGTCGAGAATGATCCAGCCATGCATCCGCGCGCCCTAGCCCAGCCCCGGTATCGGGTCAGCCCCTCCCCTGAAAGGAGGACTGGACGCTTATCCCTTCTTGGCCTTTTTCGGTTTGGGCGGGGGGCCGTTGCTCGCGATCAGGCTGGTGAGCGGGCAGCGCTGGCGATCGACCAGCAAGGTGCCGGTGCGGTCGAGCTGGGTGCCGTTGAACCGAGTATCGACTCCGATCCGGTTGGCGAACGGCAGATCGGTGCACGGTCCCAGCACGGTGGCGTAATACCAGCGCCGCTGCTGATCCTGCAGCCAGACGCCGCGATCGCCATCGGCCTCGAAATTGTACAGCCCGATCGTGCCGATGAACGGGATGCTGGTTTCCTTGCCCAATTTGTCGGCGGGCCACGTCTGGTCCTTCGCCAGCGCGGGTGTCGCGGCGAGCGAGGCGGCGGCAGTCGCGGCGAGAATGAGAGTCCGAAGCATGTGCTGTTCCTTCGTGAGGATAAAACGGACGAGCCGGGCGAATGATCCTGCGCTACCGCTTAATCCAGCCTGAAGCGCGGCCTTCAGCCGACCGGCGTCAGGAATGCCTGGACGATATTCCGAACGATCGGCCCGACGATCCGCGTGACGATGTCCGCGCCGGGCACGATCGACGGCAACAGGACGAGCAGGAACAGCATCACCGGGAAGGCGAAGGGGCGAAGCTTGCCATATTCGGCCGCGAGTCGGCGCGGCAGGAATGCTTCGACGACATGACCGCCGTCGAACGGCGGAACCGGCAACAGGTTGAAGATCGCCAGGAAGACGTTGATCAACAGGAAGCTGGCCAGGCTATCCGCGACGAACCCCGCAACGCCACCTTCTGGCAAGTGGCCGCTCGGGTCGGCCCACCACCGCATCGCGACGGCGGCGAGCGCCGCCAGGAACAGGTTGGTCATCGGCCCGGCGAGGGCGACAAATGCCATGTCGCGCCGGGGATGGTTCAGCCGCGTGGCGTCGACCGGCACCGGCTTCGCCCAGCCGAAGATCGGTCCGCCGGCCAGCGCCAGGAGCATCGGTAACAGCAACGTTCCGAAAGGATCGACGTGCCGCACCGGGTTGAGCGTCAACCTGCCGAGATCGGCGGCGGTGCGGTCGCCGAGCATCCGCGCGACATAGCCATGGGCGATTTCGTGAAGCACGATCGCAAGCACCATGGGAATCGCGATGACCGCGACCTGATACGGCATGTTGTTCATTCGCCCGCACCCTGCCGCGCGGCCGCTGAACGCTCCATGAAATGCCTGCGGCACAGGGCGACGTAGCGGTCGTTGCCGCCGATCTCGGTCTGCGCGCCGTGTGCCACCGCGCGGCCTTGATGGTCGACGCGCAGGTTCATCGTCGCCTTGCGGCCGCATTCGCAGACCGACTTGATCTCGACCAGAGCGTCGGCGAGCGCGAGCAGCCGCGCCGAACCGGGGAACAATTGGCCCAGAAAATCGGTGCGCAGGCCGTAGGCAAGCACCGGGATGCCGACCACGTCGGCCAGATGCGCGAGTTGCTCGACCTGATCGCCGGTCAGGAATTGCGCCTCGTCGACCAGCACGCAGGCGACCGCTTCGTGGGCATGGCGGTCGGCGACGATCGCGGCGATATCGGTGTCGGGCGCGAACGGAATGGCACCGGCCTCGAGCCCGATCCGCGATGTCACGGTATCCTTGGCGAAACGGTCGTCGATTGCCGCGGTGAACAGCATCGTCGTCATGCCGCGCTCGCGATAATTGAAATCGGCCTGAAGCAGGGTCGTCGACTTCCCGGCGTTCATCGATGCGTAGTAGAAATAGAGCTTCGCCATCGGCCCGTTACCTAGGCAAGCAAGGGGGCGTCGGCAACGCGCAACATTTGCACGCCGTTAACCATCTTCGCTTACGGCGATCTTCATGAAGCTGATCGTCCATATGGGGCTGCACAAGACCGGGTCGACCTGGCTCCAGCACCTGCTCAACCGCAACAGCCGGGTATTGGGCGCGCGGGGCATTCATTACGAACCCCAAGAGGGGTATCCGGCGCACCATCACGTGGCCTGGGCGACGCTTGCCGGCAACGGCCAGCCGCTCGCCGACATGCTGGCCACCGCGCGCGAGGCCGGCCGGCAGATCGTGATCTTCTCGTCCGAAGACCTCGAAGGCGTGCTGTTCAATCCGCCGGTCGCCGCGCTGATCGAGGAGGTCGCCGCGAACGAAGGCGTCGACAGCATCGAATGGCATCTGTGCCTGCGGGAACCCGGGGCCTATTTCGCGAGCCTGCACGCGCAATTGCAGCATCACGTCTATGCCGATCCGCTGGCGATGTTCCGTGAGGCGATGGCGCGCGGCGTGATCTTCATTCCCGAACCGCTCGGCACCGACGGCACGCCCTATTGGTTCTATTGTTTCGACGCGTATCCGTTCGTCGCGGGGTTCGCCGAACGCACGCAATGGCCGGTCGTCGTCCATGACTATGCCGATGCCGATCCCTTTCCCGGCTGGCGCATGATCGCCGCGCTGGGAGCACTCGGTGCGCTGATCCTCCAGCCGGGCGAAGAAGGACGCAACGGGCGGCTGGCGGGCGACGCCGTGGTCGAGGGCTTCGTCGCGCGCGTCATGGAGACGATCGAGGACGAGGAATCGCGTGCCGCGGTCGAGCCGCTTGCGCGCGACGCGGTGCTGCGCGGGCTGGAGGCGGTACCGGTCTACGCCGCCGCGCTCGACAGACGCTTCGCGCAAAGCCACGCCGATACGCTGACGCAATTCGCGCCGCGCTGAGCGCGCCGGCTCACCCGATCTTCGCCGGTCCTTCGGCCAGCACGGCCCAGCCCTTGCCGTTATTGTACACCGCGATGGTACGGCGCGTGGTGCCATCGTCCCAATGCACGAACGCCATGTTGGCGACGATCATCGGCGACGACAGCGTCAGCGTCCGCCCGCAATCCGCCGGCTTGTCGGGCTGGACCGAGGCGGGCAGCGTGATCGCGGGATAGTCGCGCTTGCGCGCCTGGGCCCAGGCCGCGGCGAGTGTGCTCTCGAGCTGGTCGTCGACCAGCTGATAGGCGCCCTGCGCATTGCGCTCGAGATAGGTCCAGGTGATCGCCTTGCCGGCCACCGCCGGCGGGATCGGTTCGGGCCCTTTCCGGGCGATGGTCAGCGGCGCGATGCACGCATTGCCCGAATAGCGCGCGGCATAATCCTGGACGACCAGCCGCTCGATATCGGTCTGGTCTGCCGTCACGGCTGGAGCGGCAGGCGTTGCGGTGCTCGCCGAATGGCAGGCGGCGAGGGCGAACGGGGCGAGCGGCAGCAGCCGGCGAAGAGTCATGGGCTGGGGTTTAAGCACGCGACTTCCGTCGCGTCCACGTCAGTCGTCGCCGTTCTGGTCGAGATCCTGCGCCACCTTGGGATCGCGCAGCAGGGCGTCGATATGGCTGCCTTCGTCGAAACTCTCGTCGGCCAGAAACTTGAGCCTGGCGGCGTATTTCATCTTCACGCGATGCGCGACTTCGCGCTGCAGATAGGCGGTATTGGTCCTAAGTGCCTTGAGCACCGCTTCCTCGTCCTTGCCGAGCAGCGGTTTCACGAACACGGTGGCGTGGCGCAGGTCTGGCGACATGCGGACCTCGGTGATCGACACCATATGGCTCGCGAGCGTGTCGTCATGCACGTCGCCGCGCTGGAGGATCTCGCTCAGCACGTGGCGCACCTGCTCGCCGACGCGGAGCGTGCGGACGGAGCGCGTTTCATTCGTGTCGTTTTGTCGATTCATCATACCGCCGATCCCGCAAGCAAAATCATGGGCACGAGCAGCATCATAGGCAAGCAGCCGCCGGTGAGGCCGGCATCAAGCCCGTCAACTAGCCAGCGAGGCCATGGCCTATGGCTGCGCGCTTTCGCATTCGGCCGATCCCCCGCCGGAGAAGATGCCTTTTTCGGGCGTCTTCCTCGGCTCTCGGGCATCTTACAGCGTCCGTTCGCGCAGCTCGACCTCGAAGGTTTCGAGGAAGTCGCCGGCCTTGATGTCGGTGAAGTTCTGCGTGAACGTCACACCGCATTCCAGGCCCGCGCGGACTTCGGCGACGTCGTCCTTGAAGCGGCGCAGCGAGGCGATCTCACCCTGGTAGATGATGACGTCGTCGCGCGTGATGCGCGCCTTGAGCGCCTTGCGGATGACGCCGTCGACCACCAGCAGACCGGCCGCCTTGCCGTGCTTGCCCGCCGAGAAGACCTCGCGGATTTCGGCGCGGCCGACCACGGTCTCGAACGCTTCGGGCCCGAGCTCGCCCGCCATGCCGGCGCGGATCTCGTCGATCAGGTCGTAGATCACGTCGTAATATTTGAGCGCGACCTTCTGCCGTTCGGCGATCTCGCGTGCCTTGGCGTTGGCGCGGACGTTGAAGCCGATGATCGGGGCGCCCGAGGCACCCGCCAGCGCCACGTCGCTCTCGGTGATGCCGCCGACGCCCGAATGGAGCACGCGCGCCTTGATCTCGTCGGTCGAGATCTTGTTGACGGCCCCGACGATCGCCTCGACCGTGCCTTGCGTATCGGCCTTGATGACCAGCGGATATTCGATCGCCTGGTTGGCCTTGAGCGCCGAGAACATGCTCTCCAGGCTGGCCGGCGCGTTGGTCGTGCGCTTCTCCTGGATGACGCCGGCGCGATAGGCCGCGACCTCACGGGCACGCGCCTCGTTCTCGACGACCTGGAGCTGGTCGCCGGCCGAGGGGACGCCCGAAATGCCGAGCACCTCGACCGGGAGCGAGGGACCCGCTTCCTTGAGCTGCATGCCCTTGTCGTTGACCAGCGCCCGCACCTTGCCGCTCTCTGCACCGACGACGAACACGTCGCCGACCTTGAGCGTGCCGCGGGTGACGAGCACGGTCGCGACCGGGCCGCGACCCTTGTCGAGCTTGGCCTCGATCACGGTGCCCTCGGCATCGCGATCCGGGTTGGCGCGCAGTTCGAGCAGTTCGGCCTGGAGTTGGATCTTCTCGATCAGATCGTCGAGACCGGTCTTCTTGAGCGCCGAGACCTCGACGTCCTGGACCTCGCCGCCCATCTGCTCGACGATCACCTCGTGCTCGAGCAGGCGTTCGCGGATACGCTGCGGATTGGCTTCGGGCTTGTCGACCTTGTTGATCGCGACGATCATCGGGACGCCCGCCGCCTTGGTGTGGTTGATCGCCTCGATCGTCTGCGGCATCAGCCCGTCGTCCGCGGCCACCACCAGCACGACGATGTCGGTGACGTTGGCGCCACGCGCGCGCATCTCGCTGAACGCTTCGTGGCCCGGCGTGTCGAGGAAGGTGATCTTCGACTTGTCCTTCAGCGTGACCTGATAGGCGCCGATATGCTGGGTGATGCCGCCGGCCTCGCCCTTGACCACGTCGGTGCCGCGCAGCGCGTCGAGCAGGCTGGTCTTGCCGTGGTCGACATGCCCCATGATCGTGACGACCGGGGGACGCGGCTTCATCGTCTCGGGCGCGTCCTCGACCGTATCGACCGCGAGGTCGATGTCGCTGTCCGACACGCGGGTGATGTTGTGGCCGAATTCGGTGACCAGCAGCTCGGCGGTATCCTGGTCGATTGTCTGGTTGACGGTGACCGGCATGCCCATCTTGAACAATGCCTTGACCAGGTCGGCGCCCTTTTCCGCCATGCGGTTGGCGAGTTCCTGGACGGTGATCGCTTCCGGCACGACGACGTCGCGAACCTGCTTCTCTCGCTGCGCCGAGCCGCCGCCCATGTGACGGCGATGTTCCTTCTCGCGCGCGCGCTTGAGGGCGGCGAGCGAGCGGGCGCGCGCGCCTTCCTCGCCACCGAGCGCGCGGTTGACGGTCAGCTTGCCGCCACGGCGCTCCTCGCCCTTGCGGTCGCGCTGACCGGGGCGCGCGGGCTGCGCGGTCTCGACGCGGCGCGGGGTCGCCTGACCGGTGCCGGTCGGGGTCGCGCGCGCAGCGGGCGCCGACTGAGCGGGTGCGGCCGGAGCGGGGGTCGGAGCCGGGGCGGGACGCACGATTTCGGGGCGCTGGACCGGGGTGAATCGGCGCGGTGCGGGCATCGACGGATCGAGCTGCAACGCGACCGGTTCGGGGGCCGGCGCGGGTACCGGTGCCGGAGCGGGCTTGGGCGCAGCCGGTGCCTCGGCGGCAGGCGCCGCCGTCGGTTCGGGCGCGGGGGCTGGCGCGGGCTCGGGCGCCTTGGCCTTTTCCTCGGCGCGGCGCGCGGCTTCCTCGGCGGCCGCCTGGCGCTCGGCGTCCTCGCGGCGGCGCGCTTCCTCGAGCGCGGCCATGCGCTGCTCTTCGGCCTCGCGCAGCAGGCGGGCCTGGCGTTCCTGCGGCGTTTCGCCGGCAGGGGTCGGCGCGCGCGCGACGGCGGGCGCGGGGGCCGGCGCCGGGGGCGGTGCGGCAACTTCCTCGACCGGTGCCTCGGCGGGGCCGCCGGTATTGGGGCCAAGCACGCGGCGGCGCTTGACCTCGACCACGACGGTGTTCGAGCGCCCGTGGCTGAAGCTTTGCTTCACCTTGCCGGTCTCGACCGTGCGCTTCAGCCCCAGCGGCTGGCGCATCCCGAGTTTCGGCTTGTCGTTGTCGGTATCGCTCACTCAGTAACCTCGTCGTTTTCGGCCTTGCCGCCGGCGCTTTCCGCTTTCGCGCGAAGCGCCGATGCGCCCTGCGAGGCCGTTTCGCAAGGCTCGGGTGTCAATTCAGGGCCGATAAAATGCCGCCAGCGGTCGAGCGCATCGCGCACGCGCACCGCGGCAGCGGGGTCGGTCACGGCGATATGTACCACATTTTCGCGGCCTAGCGCCAAGGACAATATGGTGCGCGGCAGGGGAACTGCCAAGCCCTGATCGCCCGACCCTTCGCGGTCGCGCCCGACGCGCCATGCCTGGGCGAGCTTGCGTGCGCCGTCGGGACCCGCATCGGCCGCGTGGAGCAGCAGGTGGACCTGGCCGGATCGCGCCGCCGTCTCGATCCGCTCGGTGCCGATCAGGATCTTGCCCGCCTTCGATTCCAGCCCGAGCCGGTCGAGAAAGGCGCGCTGCAATTGGTCGGCGATCCGCGCGCCGAGATCGGCGGGGATGTCGAGCGCATTGGTCTTGAACGCCCGCGCCAGCGCCCCGCGCAACTTGCCCTTGGCATTGGCCGCGTCGAGCTCGTCCTGCGTCACGCCGATCCACGCCCCGCGCCCCGGCGCCTTGGCGCGGATGTCCGGCAGCACCTGCCCGTCCGGCCCGAGCGCGAGCCGGACCAGCTCGCCACGCGGCTCGCGGTCGCCCGACAGGATGCAACGGCGGATGGGGTCGTCGGTCTTTTTCATAGCCCCTCCCTTTCAAGGGAGGGGTTGGGGTGGGTCGCGAGCATCGCGAGCGCCCCAAACGCGCGGCAAAGAGCGCCGTCAGAGGTATCGAGCCTCTGCCGTCGCTGCACCCACCCAGCATCGGGCCGGTCATGCCCCCGGCATGACCTAAACAGCGCGGGGCGCTGTTTACCCGCTGCTCCCCTCCCTTGAAAGGGAGGGGTTGGTGTAGTCGATGCTATCGGACGATTGGCCGTCTCATTGCGAGGGGACCGCATGCGCGTCTCCCTCGGGCTTGGGGGCGTCGCGGTCGGCGATCAGGACGCCGCCTGCCCCATAATTTTCGGTCGATACTTCCTCGATCACGATCTGCACGGCAGCCGGGTTCTTTCCCAGCCGCTCGACGAGCGACCGGGTCACGTCCGCCACGATACCGGACTTCTGGTCCTTCGTGGCGGTGCCGGAGATGCGGATCGAGACGAACGGCATCAGGCTTCTTCGCCCTCCGCCGCCGGGGCTTCCTCGTCCTCGAACCAATGGGCGCGGGCGGCCATGATGATCTCGTTGCCCTGCTCTTCGGTCAGGCCGTATTCGGCGAGCACGCCGCCCTTGTCCTCGGGACGCTTGGGCGCGTCCTCGGCGCGGCGGCGCGGTTCCTGGCGCTTCTTCTGGACCAGCTCGTCGGTGGCGAGATCGGCGAGGTCGTCGAGCGTCTTGATGCCCGCCTTGCCGAGCGTGACCAGCATCGCTTCGGTCATGTACGGCATACCGGCAAGCGCGTCCTCCACGCCGAGCGCCTGGCGCTCTTCGCGATTGGCCTGCTCGCGGCGTTCGAGCGCTTCCTGCGCACGGCTCTGCAGCTCCTGCGCGAGGTCCTCGTCGAAGCCCTCGATCGAGGCGAGCTCGTCGAGCTCGACATAAGCCACTTCCTCGAGCGCGCCGAAGCCCTCGGCGACCAGCAGCTGCGCGAGCGTCTCGTCGACGTCGAGCTCGTTCTGGAACATTTCCGAGCGCTCGACGAATTCGCGCTGGCGCTTCTCCGAGGCATCGGCCTCGGTCAGGATGTCGATCGCCTTGTTGGTCAGCTGGCTCGCCAGGCGGACGTTCTGGCCGCGGCGGCCGATCGCCAGGCTGAGCTGGTCGTCGGGCACCACCACCTCGATCCGGTCCTCTTCCTCGTCGATCACGACGCGGCTGACCGATGCCGGCTGCAGCGCGTTGACGACGAAGGTCGCGGTGTCTTCCGACCAGGGGATGATGTCGATCTTCTCGCCCTGCATTTCCTGGACGACCGCCTGGACGCGGCTGCCCTTCATGCCGACACAGGCGCCGACCGGGTCGATCGACGAATCGTGGCTGATCACGCCGATCTTGGCACGCGAGCCCGGGTCGCGGGCGGCGGCCTTGATCTCGATGATGCCGTCGTAGATTTCCGGCACTTCCTGCGCGAACAGCTTCTTCATGAAGTCGGGATGCGCGCGGCTCAGGAAGATCTGCGGCCCGCGATTCTCGCGGCGGACGTTGAGGATGATCGACCGGATGCGGTCGTTGACGCGGACGATCTCGCGCGGGATCTGCTGGTCGCGGCGGATGACGCCTTCGGCGCGGCCGAGGTCGACGACGACATGGCCGAACTCGACGCGCTTGACCACGCCGGTGATGATCTCGCCCATGCGGTCCTTGAATTCCTCGAACTGGCGCTCGCGCTCGGCGTCGCGGACCTTCTGGAAGATGACCTGCTTGGCGGCCTGGGCGGCGATACGGCCGAACTCGATCGGGGGCAAAGGATCGACGATGAAGTCGCCGACCTTGGCGTCCTTCTGCAGCTTCTGCGCGCCCTTCAGGTCGACCTGCTTGAAATAATCGTCGACCGCCTCGACCACTTCGACGACGCGCCACAGGCGAAGGTCGCCGGTATTGGGGTCCAGCTTGGCACGGATATCGTTCTCGGCGCCGTAGCGCGCGCGGGCGGCGCGCTGGATGGCGTCTTCCATCGCCTCGATCACGATGCCGCGATCGATCATCTTTTCGCTCGCGACCGAATTCGCGATCGCGATCAGTTCGGCCTTGTTGGCGGAAACGGCGGTGGCCATCAGTTGCTTTCCTCTGTCTCGAATTCTTCTGCGCCGTCGCTCGACAGCGGCGCGGTTGCGTCAATAAGCCGGTCGGTCATCAGCAATTTGGCCTCGGCGACCTGGTCGAAGCCGATCGTCATCGGCATGTGCTTGCGCACGTCGATGGTGATGCGGTCGCCATCCACCCCGGCGAGATCGCCGGTGAGCTGCTTGCGGCCGTCGACCGGCGCGGTCAGGTGGATGCGCGCCTCGTGCCCCTGCCAGTCGGCGAAATCCTTGAGCCGGGTCAGCGGCCGGTCGATCCCGGGCGACGACACTTCGAGGCGATAGGCGTCCTCGATCGGATCGACCTCATCGAACTTGTCGGAGATGCGGCGCGACAGATCGGCGCAATCGTCGATCGTCAGCTGGCGGGTATCGGGCCGCTCGGCCATTACCTGCAGCGTCAGGTCGTCCTTGCCCCCGAACATCTTCACGCGCACGAGGTCGAAACCCAGGGCCCTGGCCTCGGGTTCGATCAATTGCGTCAGTCGGGCGATGTCCGCCATGGGTTTCCGTCAAACAAGCAGGTTCGGCGCCGGGGGGCGGGAGCCCTCCGACCTCTTCACCTGACGATGTAGAGATTGACCGGCGATATAGGCCGGTCGATGCGCCGTGGCAAGCGGCAACCCTGGCGCGGCGCCGGACGTTGTGTCAGCCTCGCTGTCTGCCTTTCGGAGAACGGGTCATGATCCGTCGCGCGCTATTGCTGACCGGCCTCGTCGTCACCGCCTGTTCGGGCCAGGGCGACGGTCCGGCCAATGCGCAATCCGCCGCATCGGGCGGCGTCAGCACCCGCGTGCCGCGCAATTCGCCGCCCGAACCCGACATCGCGAACATCCCCGCGACGACCGGCCGCGCCAATTTGCCGATCGCCCCGGCGCCGTTCGCGGTCACCGAGATCGGCCGGTTCGACGGTCCCTTCGCGATGGCGTTTCTGCCCGGCGGCCGGGATCTGCTCGTCACCGAAAAGAAGGGCGTGCTCGAGCTGCGCGACTCGGCGGGCAAGGTGGCCCGCATCGCGGGCGTTCCGGTGGTCGCGAAGGGTGGCCAGGGCGGGCTGCTCGACGTCGCGGTCGCGCCGACATTCGCCGACAGCCACATCATCTATCTCAGCTATGCCGAGCCGGGGCCCGGCGGCAGCCAGCTCGCCCTGGCGAAGGCGACGCTCGACCTTGCCGCGCGCAAGCTCGACGGTCTCGCGGTGATCTGGCGGTCGGGATCGAGCGGCCCAGGCGGGCAGTTCGGCTCGATCATCACCTTTTCGCCCGACGGCCGGTATCTATTCCTCACTTCGGGCGAGCGCCAGCGCTTCACCCCGGCGCAGGATCCGAAACAGGCGCTCGGCAAGATCCTGCGCCTGACGCTCGACGGCAAGGCCGCGCCCGGCAACCCGATGTACGAAAAGGGCGGGGTCGAGGCGATGACCTGGACCAGCGGCCACCGTAATCCCTACGGCCTGGTCTTCGCCCCCGACGGGCACCTGTGGGAAGAGGAAATGGGCCCGCGTGGCGGCGACGAGCTCAACCTGATCCTGCCGGGCAGGAATTACGGCTGGCCGATCGTCTCCAACGGCGACAATTATTCGGGCCAGCCGATCCCCGACCATCCCAGCCGCCCCGAGTTCGAGGCACCCAAATTGTGGTGGAACCCGTCGGTCTCTCCGGCCGGCATGATCTATTATTCGGGCGACATGTTCCCGGCGTACAAGGGGTCGCTGCTGATCGGCACCATGTCGCGCCCGGGCCTGTTCCGCGTCGCGCTGTCGGGGGACACCGCCACCCCGGCGAATTTCTGGGATGTCGGCACGCGCATTCGCGACATCGCCCAGGCCCCCGACGGGTCGATCTGGCTGCTCGAGGATGGCGAGGAGGACGAAGGCGGCCGGCTGCTGCGGCTGACACCGAAGGAATAGGAGTGACCGGCGGTCGCTCGGGTCCTACGCTACTTGGACCGTCCTTCTGCGGAAGCAGGAACCCAGAGGTATGAAGGACATCGCTTGCGACCCCAGGCTCCTGCTTTCGCAGGAGCACGGCGTTGCATCAATCGGGACGGATCACCGCCGCACGATCAGGTAATTCATCCGTGCCGCGGCGATCGGCTTGGCCGGATCGTCCTGCCAGGCGGTCGTCTCGACATTGGCGACGCGGGTGCCGAGCCGGGTGACCACGCCGCGTGCCCGCGTCGTCTTGTCGCGGCCGCCGCGCATGAAATCGACCGTGACGTTGATCGGCTTGATCTCGCCACCGCCATCGCCTTCGAGGGCGTCGTGCAGCGCGACGATCGCCGCCATTTCCATCAGCCCGCTGATCGCACCGCCATGCAGGAAGCCGGGCCGGCCGAGCACGGTCGCGCCGAACGGCATCAGCAGCACCGGCGCGCCCGCGTCGTCGCGTTCGGCGGTCAGCCCGAGCAACTGGGCATAGGGAGGCAGCCGGTCGATCATCGCGGATAGCCGTCCGGGGCCATGAAGGTGCCGGCGACATGCGCCAGCGGATCGCCCGGGTCGCCGTCATGCGCCTGGCCGCGCACGAACGCGATCGAGCGGGTCAGCCGATAGCATTCGCCGCGCCCGATCACCGTCTTGCCCGGCGTCGCCGGGCGCAGATAATCGACGCGCAGGTCGAGCGTGGCGTGGGCGACGAAGGCGTCGGCGCGCATCCACACTCCCAAGCTCGTCGCCATGTCCATCAGCGAGATGATCGGCCCCGAGGCGATCACGCCGGTTTCGACCGCGCCGATCAGCCGCTCGTCATAGGGCAAGTCGAGTTCGGCCCAGTGAACGCCGCCCTCGATACCATGGCCGCGATAGCCGATGCCCAGCACGCCGCCATGGCCAAGCCGGCTGCGGAAGAAGCGCTCGGGATCGAAATGGAAACGCTCGGTCATCGCCGGGCAGCCCTACACACGCCGCCGCCGGGCGCAACCGGGCCGGATATGGAATGTTGTTCGTCCAGCAGGCGACGACTCCAAATCCTCCCCATCGCGCTAGCGATGGTGGAGGGGAACAGCCCGTCCCCGCCGCTTCGCGGCGGCGGCCCTGCCACCCCCGAGCTTCGCTCGGCGGTCCCCCTCCCCACGCTTCGCGTAGGGAGGATTTTGAGTTTGCACGCGCGTACTCGGGCCACGCACTCTTGCCTTGTCGTCGTCAGCGGCTAGCCTTGCTGACAATTATGTAAGGAGAGGCGGATGCATCCCAGCGTCCATGCGCGTGCTCAGGCGGACAAACCGGCGCTGATCGTCGCGGAAACCGGTGAGACGTGGAGCTATGCCGAGCTCGACCGCCGGTCGAATCGCGCGGCGCATCTCTACCGCTCGCGCGGGCTCGCCATCGGCGACACGGTCGCGATCTTCATGGACAACGTGCCCGACTATTTCGCGTTGACCTGGGGCGCGCAGCGCGCCGGGCTGTTCTACGTCTGCATCTCGTCCAAGCTCACCGCGCCCGAGGCCGAATACATCATCCGCGATTCGGGGGCGAAGCTGGTCGTCGCGTCGGCCGCGCTGGCGAAGGTCGCCGAACCGCTCGGCGCCGCGATACCGGATCTCGGCCGGCTGATGCTCGGCGGTGAAGTCGCAGGCTGGGACGGGCTGGAGGACGCGCTCGCCGCCCAGCCCGACACGCCGGTCGCCGACGAACGTGCCGGCGTCGACATGCTCTATTCGTCCGGCACCACCGGTCGGCCCAAGGGCGTGCGCGTGGCGTTGCCCGACGATCCCGACATCGCCGCGGTCAGCGTGCTGTCGATGCTGGCGCAGGGGCTCTACGGCATCGGCCCCGACACGATCTATCTGAGCCCGGCGCCGATGTACCATGCTGCGCCGCTGCGCTGGTGCATGACGGTGCATCGGCTCGGCGGAACGGTGATCATGATGCAGCATTTCGATCCCGAGGCCGCGCTGGCGCTGATCGAGCGATACGGCGTCAACGCCAGCCAATGGGTGCCGACGCATTTCGTCCGCATGCTCAAGTTGCCCGAGGAGGTACGCCGCCGCCACGACGTGTCGAGCATGAAGGCGGCGATCCACGCCGCGGCGCCGTGCCCGATTCCGGTCAAGGAGGCGATGATCGCCTGGTGGGGACCGGTGATCTACGAATATTATGCCGGATCGGAAGGGAACGGCTTCACCTCGATCACGTCGGAGCAATGGCTCACGCACAAGGGGTCGGTCGGCAAGCCCGCTTATGGCATCGCGCATATCTGCGGCGAGGATGGCGAGGAATTGCCCGCCGAGAGCGAGGGGCTGATCTATTTCGAGGGCGGCGGCCAGTTCGCCTATCACAACGATCCCGCCAAGACCGCCGAGGCACAGAACGCGCACGGCTGGACCACGCTCGGCGATATCGGGCGGCTCGACGAGGAGGGGTATCTCTACCTCACCGACCGCAAGAGCTTCATGATCATCTCGGGCGGCGTGAATATCTATCCGCAGGAGATCGAGAACCGGATCATCACGCATCCCAAGGTCGCCGACGTCGCGGTGATCGGCGGACCCGATCCCGAAATGGGCGAGCGGGTGATCGCGGTGGTGCAGCCCGCCGATATGGCCGATGCCGGACCGGCGCTTGCCGAGGAACTGACCGCCTGGTGCCGGGCCGAATTGTCGGGCGTGAAGACGCCGCGGCAGATCGACTTTGCCGCCGAACTGCCGCGTCATGCCACCGGCAAGCTCTACAAGCGCTTGCTCCGCGACCGCTATTGGGGGGAGAGCGGGTCGCGGATTGTCTGATGCGCGCCGCCCCGGCAGAGGCCGGGGCAGCTTCGAGTTCGAAGCGCGCACGTGAACCCGTCCGTCATGCCGGCGAAAGCCGGCATCTCACGGAAGGATATACTGAACGAGACCCCAGCTTCCGCTGGGGTGACGAATTGGGGAGTGCCATGAACGACCGCGTCACCATCGCCATCGCCGACCAGATTGCCGACGTGCGCCTCGCGCGGCCGGACAAGATGAATGCGATCGACCCGGCGATGTTCGAAGGGATCGGCGAAGCGATCGACTCGCTGGCCGGACGCGGCGACGTCCGCTGCGTCGTGCTGTCGGGCGAAGGGCGCGGGTTTTGCGCCGGGCTCGACATGACGAGTATGCAGGCTGGCGGATCGGGTCTGTCCTCTCGCGCGCGCAACGACCAGGGTGCGATCCTGCCGCAGCACGTGTCGTGGGGGTGGCGCAACCTGCCGATGCCGGTGATCGCCGCCATCCATGGCGTTGCGTTCGGGGGTGGGTTCCAGATCATGTCGGGCGCCGACATCCGCATCGCTGCCCCCGCCACGCGCTTCGCCATCCGCGAGACGCATTGGGGCCTGGTTCCCGACATGGCCGGCTTTCCGTTGTGGCGCAGCCTGGTGCGCGACGACGTGCTGCGCGAACTCGTCTACACGGCGCGCGAATTCGACGCGGCTGAGGCGCTCCAGCACGGCTTCATCACCCGCATCGCGGTCGACCCCCACGCTGCGGCGATGGATCTCGCGCGCGAGATCGCCGGCCGCAGCCCGCACGCGATTCGCGGCGACAAGCGGCTGCTCAACATGATGCACGATGCCGATCCGCTGACGATGCTCGAGGCCGAGACCGAGGAACAGGTCAAGGTGATCGGCAAGCCCAACATGATGGAAGCGGTCGCCGCCAACATGCAGAAACGCGCGCCCCTGTTCCAGGACTGAACGCGATGGACGTTCACGTCCGCCCCACGACGCGTGCCGACGCACCCGCCCTTGCCGACTTGCTTAACGAGATAATCGCGGCTGGCGGGACCACGGCGTACGAAGCGCCGTTCGCGCCGGACGCCTTCGCGGAAGCGCATATCGACGGCCCCGCCGTGATCACCAGCGTCATGGCCGAGGATGAAGACGGGCGAGCGATGGGCTTCCAGATCTTGCTGCGAAGCGAGAAGCTGGGGCCGGAATGGGGTGATATCGGCACCTTTGCGCGGCGCGGCGTGACCGCCCGCGGGATCGGCTCGGCCTTGTTCGCCGCAACGCGCATGGCGGCGGTGGCCGCGGGCCTGACCACACTCAACGCCACGATTCGCGCCGACAATTCCGGTGGCCTGGCCTTTTACAGCCGGATGGGCTTCGTCGATTACGCGGTGGCGTATGGCGTAAAGCTGGCCGACGGGACGCCGGTCGACCGCATTTCCCGCCGCTTCGCCCTCACCTGATCGGGCGCGCCGACCCATCACTCCTCCGAGGCGGCGCCAAGTCCCGGATCGGCTTAGTCCAATCCCGTCGCCTGGCCGCACCGCGCTCGATTCGGTCCGACGAACGGCCCGATTCGCCGTGCCGGCGCAAGAATCGCGGCGGACAATCTATTGATTGCGCGAGCGATTCAAAATTGATCAGCGCGCGCGCATCGATTCCTGTTGCGCCCGCGATTGATCAGGGTCTTTCTTGTCAAGTCAACCGAGAGGAAGATGTCATGAGTCGTGCTATAACTTTGGTAGTAGTCGGCGTTGCTTGTCTCACCGGAACTGTCGCAATAGCAAAGCAATATGTCGACTACATGCCACAAAAAGGATTGTGGGAAATCAATGCCATCGACGTCGACCCAAATCACGTCGACGATTATTTGACTGGCCTTCGCCGGTCGCAGGTGCCCGGGTTCGAAGTGATGAAGGCCCATGGAATCATCGATTCCTACAAGTTCCTCGTCCGCAACGGCTACACCAAGGGCGGTCCGAGCGTTCTGATCATGACGCACTTTACGAGCGCCGCCATGCTTGAGCCCGATCAGGCGCGCGACCAGATGATCGAAAAGGAGATTCTCGCCAAGTTCAGCGAGGCCGATGGCAAGGCTGCGGTGGCCGGGTACGAAAAGTACCGCACGTTCATCGACGACGGGCTGTGGTCCGAAGTGAAGATGGCACAGTGAGCGACAGGGGCCCGGGTCGCGTCGAGCGCCCGGGCCTCTTGCTATTCGCTCGTCGCTCGTCGTTACGCCCGTTCCAATCCTCTCCAAACTGACGTCAGGACGCGCCGCCGTCGCGGACCCGCCATTTCTCCAGCTCGGCGCGGAACGCGGGCTCGGTTGCCTCGACCCCCGTGCTGACGATCGTGACGTCGCAGGTCGCGAGCGGCGTGCCGCCTTGCAGCGCCAGGCTCAGCGTCTGCCACGACCGCGTGCCGAGCGTGCCGATGCCGCTGACGATCGTCATGTCGGCCGGAAAATCGCCTTCACCCAGATAATTGATCTCGACATTGGCGACGAGTCCGCGGGCGCGGCTGGGACCCGAGCTGTTGAGCTGGTGATAGAAACGGATTCGTGCGGTTTCGAACAAGGCGGCCCAGGCAACGTTGTTGATATGCCCGAGCACGTCGAGATCCTGGAACCGCGTCTGGATCACGTCATGGTGCGGATAGGCGGCGGGGTCGAGCCGCCAGGGCGCGGGACGAGGCATGATCGGTGGCCCCGTCAGAGCCTGCCGGCGAACAGATCGATCTTGCCGATCGGCACGCCCTTCATCCGCAGGATCGCATAGGCCATCGACAGGTGAAAATAGATGTTGGTGGTTGCGAACACCGACAGCCATTGTCCGGCGGGAAGGGTCGGCGTCATCGCGTCGGTGATCTGGATCGTCAGCGGCACGTCGTCGCGCCCCGCAAGCTGATCGGGCGTCAGCGCCGCGAGGTCGGTCTTGGCGGTCGCGATCGCCGCGCGCAGACCGTCGAGCGTCAGGCCCTCGGCCAGACGCTCGGGCACCGGCAGCCCGGCGGCACGCGCGGTCCATTGCCGCGCGAAGCTGATCACCACTTCGGCCTGGAAGCGCAGCGGGTGCATGTCGTCGATCAGCCGCCAGTCGAGGATGGCATCGGGATCGAGTCCTTCCGCCGTCGCGAATGCCGAACCCTTGTCGAGCAGATGCGCGAGCGAATCGAGCAGCCGATCGTACATCCCGACGAAACTGAACATGCTGATCGGCATCGCGCTCTCCCTTTTCTCGCCCGCCTAGGGATCGGCCCGATTGCGCGCAAGGCGATCGTGCGCTTTACCGGCGGCGGGACGCGAAAGGGGATGGATGACGACGGTTTCGGACGCGATCGCGGCACGCCGGTCGGTGCGCGGATTTCTCGACATACCGGTCGATCCGGCGATGGTGCGTGAGATCGCGGTCAAGGCGGCGCGCGCGGCGAGTGGCGGCAACATCCAGCCCTGGCACATCGACATCGTCACCGGAGAGAGCATGGCGGCACTCAAGGCGATCATGGCCGCCAAGATTGCGGCGGGCGAGACCGAAACCCCCGGGTACGACATCTATCCGCGCGCGTTCGTCGCACCCTATCGCGACCGGACCTTCGCGCTCGGGGAGGCGATGTACGGCCATATCGGCATCCCGCGCGAGGACAAGGCGGCGCGCCGCCTGTGGTTCGCGCGCAACTTCCAGTTCTTCGGCGCGCCAGCGGCGTTGTTCTGCACGGTCGACCGCCGCATGGGGCCGCCGCAATGGTCCGACCTCGGCATGTATCTCGAAAACGTGATGCTGCTGGCGGTCGAAGCGGGGCTCGCCACCTGTCCGCAGGAATGCTGGGCGGTCTATCCCCAGACCATCGAGCGGTTTCTCGAAACGCCGGCCGACCGCATGCTCTTCTGCGGGATGGCGATCGGCTATGAAGATCCCGACGAACCCGCCAACCGGCTACGCAGCGACCGCGCGCCCGAGGAGGAATGGCTGACACTGCGGAACTGACGGGCATGCGCGCAGGATAGCGCAGAAGGCCTCCCCCCGTTGGGAGAGGAAGGGCCCCGTTCGGCATCGCCGAACGGGAAGGCGAGGGCAGGTGAGAAAGCTCCGGGCTCCCTCACCTTTCCGCCGCCTTCTGTAGCTCCCCCGCTCTCAAAAGGAGAGGGAGGAGATAACTCAGGCGCTGGCCTGGCTGCGGCCACCGCCCTGGCCGCGGCGGCGATTGCCGCCACGTCCACGCGCGGCGTAGGGATTGGCCGGACGCGGATCGTGCGTCTTCTTGGGCGGGCGGCGACCGCTCGGGCCGCGCGGGCGCTCGTCGCGCTCCTGCTGCGCGGTGACGGCCTGCTTGGAGCGGGTCGAGGCGATCCGCGCCGCCTCGGCCAGGAAATTCTCGGGTAGCGCCTTGAGCGGTACCTTCTGGCGAATCAGTTTCTCGATGTCGCGCAGGTACGGACGCTCGTCCTCGGCCACGAAGCTGATCGCGATGCCGTCATTGCCGGCACGGGCGGTCCGGCCGATGCGGTGGACGTATTGCTCGGGCACGTTGGGCAGCTCGAAATTGATCACGTGGCTGACCCCCGACACGTCGATGCCGCGCGCGGCGATGTCGGTCGCGACCAGGATCGGCACCTCGCCCGACTTGAACGCGGCCAGCGCGCGTTCGCGCTGCGGCTGCGACTTGTTGCCGTGAATCGCATTGGCGGCGATGCCGTTGCCCCCGAGCAGGCGGACGACGCGGTCGGCGCCGTGCTTGGTGCGGGTGAAGACCAGACAGCGGTCGATCGACGGATCGCGCAGGGTGATCGTCAGCAACGCCTGCTTCTCGGTCTGGTTGAGCAGGGTGGCATATTGATCGACGCGCTCTGCGGTAGTCGCCGCCGGCTTGATCGAGACGAGCGCGGGGTCCTTGATGAACTGGTCGGCCAGCTCGCGGATCGACTGCGGCATGGTCGCCGAGAAGAACAACGTCTGGCGCTGGCGCGGGACCAGCTTCACGATCTTCCGCAGCGCATGGATGAAGCCGAGGTCGAGCATCTGGTCGGCCTCGTCGAGCACCAGGGTCTCGATCAGGTTGAGGCTGACGAAACGCTGCTCGACCAGGTCGAGCAGGCGGCCCGGGGTCGCAACCAGGATGTCGACGCCGCGGCTCATGTCGTGGCGGTTCTTGTTGATGCTGGTGCCGCCGAACACGGTCGCCACCGACAGGCGGCTGAACTTGCCATAGGCACGCGCGCTCTCGGCGATCTGGCTGGCGAGCTCGCGGGTCGGCGCGAGGACGAGCATGCGGCAATGCGTCGGCAGGACGCGTTTGCCGCTCTCGGTCAACCGCTGGATCGACGGCAGCACGAACGCGGCGGTCTTGCCGGTGCCGGTCTGCGCGATGCCGAGCAGGTCGCGGCCGTCGAGAACATGGGGAATGGCCTGCGCCTGGATCGGCGTCGGCGTCTTATAGCCCTTGGCGTCGAGCGCGCGAACGAGCGGCTCGGCGAGGCCCAGGCTGGTGAAATCGGTCATGGAAATACTCTTGAAATGCCTCACGCGCGCCGGAATGGCGCACGGGCGGCGGGGAAAAACGACACCCCGCGTGATATGGGAAGCCTTGGCTTAACGACCGGGGCGGAGCCTGGACCCACCGGGGATCCGATCACGCTGCATACGCCTCGATGGGCGCCATGTATTTGCTGCAGCGCAAAAAGTCAAGGAGAGGAGGCGCGCTATTCCGGCACGTCGACCCGAAGCAGCATCCAGGCGATCATCAAGGCGCACAGCCCGGTCCAGAAGACGGCGCTCATGATCCATGCCGACGGGCCGAGTCCCCAGACGACCGACAGCAACACGCCACCCGAGATGCCGGCCAGCACGGCAATTCTTCCCCACCAACGCGACCGATCGCGCAATTGCGTTTCGACGACATAGATCGAGCCGCCGCCCAGGATCATCAGGATCAGCAATTGCAGGCCATTGATGAGCGCATCGGCCGAGGCGTCGCGCGCCGTCGCCCGGAACACGAACAGGATCATCCAGGTCCCGACGAGCGACGCTGCCCGCAGCCGAAAGCCGCGGCGGTTCGAGAGGGCGGTCGTGGGATCGTTCGATGCCATCGGCCGCTTCTAGAAGACGATAGGGCTCCGCGGAAGCCGCCCGATCTGCCGTGCGCGGGTCAATAGGCGCAGATCGAAAAATCCTCGCCGACCCAGCACGCGCTGTCGCGGCGCGACCGGATCGCGCGGCCCCAGCGCGAGTTGATCCCGTCGCGCGTCAGGCCCCGGACATCGGCCACCCCGCGGCCGGTCACATAGACGGTAATGCTGACGACTTCTTCGCCGAACGACCGTCGGTGCGCCGGGCTCAGCGTGAAGGTCCCGCCGCGGGCGACATTGTACTGGCAGGGGCCGCGATAGCTGGTCCCTTCCGAATCGATCACGCAGCGGGCGATCTTGGCCTGGGCGGGCGCGGCGGCGAGTCCGGCGGTGGCAAGGACCGCTGCGATGAAGGCGAGCGTGCGGACGGTCATGTCATCGACTCCCTGTGCTTTGGCCCAGAACAGATACCCAATGCGGCGCGCGGTCAATCCGCACGCATTTGCCGCGATGTCCAACCATCGCTATGTGACGTGGTGAAGACGGGCAGGCCCACCCGCCAGCGATGGAGAGAGACCTTGGACAGGAAAGCGATCGCCCGATCCTTCCCTTTTGCCCAGGTGGCCGATGTCTTCTCTCCTCACGCTGGATTCGCTGTCGCTTTCGACGCCTGACGGCCGTCCGCTCCTTTCCGGTCTGACGTTTTCCTTCGACCGCCGGCGTACCGCGCTGGTCGGACGCAATGGCTGCGGCAAGTCGACCCTGTTGCGCGCGATGGCCGGGGACGTCGAGCCGGCGGCGGGCACCATCACGCGGGTCGGATCGGTGGGGTTGCTGCGTCAGGACTGGCCCGACGATACGATCGGTATCGCCCAGGCACTCGACATGGCGGCGCCGTTTGCCGTGCTCCGCCGGATCGAGGCGGGCGACGGCGACGAGGATGATTTCGCCGCCGCCGACTGGACGCTCGACGAGCGTATCGCCGCCGCGCTGTCCGGCGTCGGGCTCTCCGCGCTCGATCTCGACCGACCACTGGCGAGCCTGAGTGGCGGGCAGCGCACGCGCGTCGCACTCGCCCGCGTGGTGATCGCGTCGCCCGACCTGCTGCTGCTCGATGAGCCGACCAACAATCTCGATGCCGATGGCCGCGCGGCGATCGCCGCACTGATTGCGGGCTGGAAAGGCGGGGTCTTGGTCGCCAGCCATGATCGCGCCCTGCTCGAGACGATGGACCGGATCGTCGAGCTGACGCCGATCGGCTGCCACTCGGTCGACGGCGGCTGGTCCGAGTTCGTCGCGATCCGCGATGCCGATCGCGCACGCACCGCGCACGAGCTCGACCGCGCCGAGACCGGCCTGCGCCAGGCCGAGCGTGCGGCGCAGGCCCAGCGCGAGAAGAAAGCCCGCCGTGACAAGGCCGGCCGCGCGTTCGGCGCCTCGGGCAGCGTGCCGCGGATCGTCGCGGGGATGATGAAGGAACGCGCCGAAGGCAGCGGTGCGCGCGAAAGCGAGGTGGCGCGGCGGCTGGTCGGCGAGGCCGATGCGTCGCGGACGGCGGCCCGCGAGCGGGTCGAGGTGGTCACGCCACTGCGCATCGACCTGCCACCGAGCGGTCTGTCGTCGTCGCGCGAGCTGCTGCGCATCGAAAAGGCGATCATCGCGCGCGGCGACCGGCGAATCGGCCCGCTCGACCTCACGATCCGTGGTCCGGAGCGCGTCGCGCTGCGCGGCGCCAACGGGAGCGGCAAGACCAGCACCCTGTTGCTCGCCGTCGGCCTCGTCGATCCGATCGCGGGGCGGGTCTCCCGATCGGACCGCATCGCCCTGCTCGACCAGCATGTCGGGCTGCTCGATCGCGATGCCACGATTCTCGCCAACCTCCGTGCACTCAACCCGATGCTGAGCGAGAACGAAGCACATGCCGCGCTCGCCCGTTTCGCCTTCCGTAACCAGGCGGCGCTGCGCGTCGTCGGCTCGCTGTCGGGCGGCGAGCGGCTGCGCGCGGGGTTGGCGTGCGTGCTGTCGGCCGCGCGTCCGCCGCAATTGCTGTTGCTCGACGAACCGACCAACCATCTCGATCTCGACTCGATCGACGTGCTGGAGGCGGCGTTGCGCGGCCATGACGGTGCGTTGCTCGTGGTGAGTCACGACCCCGCTTTCTTACAGGCGATCGGGATCGAACGGGAGATGGCACTCTCCTAATTCCACCGTCACCCCGGCCTTGTGCCGGGGTCCACTGCGCCATTGGCCCGGAACGGTGTTGGGGCGCGGTGGATGCCGGGACAAGCCCGGCATTGACGGCGTGGAGTGGGGTTGGTGCGGCCCTCTCGCCCGAACCGTCATGCCGATCTCGTGCCGGCATCCACGCTGTCGAAGGCGTGGAGTCGGAGGCTCGGTGGACCCCGGCCCGAGGCCGGGGTGACGGTATGAGGGTGAAGGCGTAGAACCCGAAGACCGCCCTATAGCGACCGCCCGATCAGCTCCTTCATGATCTCGTTGGTGCCGCCGTAAATTCGGCTCACGCGCGCCGCGCGCCACATCCGCGCGATCGGATATTCGTTCATGTATCCAGCACCGCCATGCAGCTGGAGGCACTTGTCCATGACCTCCCATTGCAGCTCGGTGTGCCAGAGCTTGGCCGCGGCGCCTTCGGTCGGGGTCAGCTCGCCCTTCAGATGCCGCTGGATCGCCCAGTCGAGATGCGCCCAGCCGACCTGCAGCTTGGTCTTGAGGTCGGCGAGGACGAACCGCGTGTTCTGGAAATCGAACACCATCCCGGCGAACGCCTTGCGCGTCTTGGTGAACTCGACCGTCTCGTCGAACGCCTTCTGCGCCGAGGCCTGCGTGCCGATCGCGATCGAGAGGCGTTCCTGCGGCAACTGGCTCATCAGGTAGATGAAGCCCTTGCCTTCCTCGCCTAGGCAATTGGTCATCGGCACGCGGACGTCCTCGAAGAACAATTCGGAGGTGTCGGCGGCGTCCTGGCCGATCTTGTCGAGCTTGCGCCCGCGCTTGAACCCGTCGCGATCGGCTTCGACCAGGATGATCGACATGCCCTTGTAAGCCGGCTTTGCGTCGGGATCGGTCTTGGCGACGACGAGCACCAGATCGGCATTCTGGCCGTTGGTGATGTAGGTCTTGCTGCCGTTGACGACGTAATGGTTGCCGTCCTTCCTGGCCGAGGTGCGGATCGCCTGGAGATCGCTGCCGGTGCCCGGCTCGGTCATCGCGATCGCGGTGATGGTCTCGCCCGACGCCAGGCGCGGGAGCCACTGTTTCTTCTGCTCTTCCGATCCGTACGCCTCGAGATAGCCGCAGACGATGTCCGATTGCAGCGAGAAGCCGGCGGGGACGCCGATATACGACATCTCCTCGTCGACGATCGCATTGTAGCCGAAGTCGAGGCCGAGGCCGCCATATTCCTCCGGCACGGTCGGGCACAGCATCCCGATCTCGCCGGCCTTGCGCCAGAAGTCCTTGGGGACCAGCCGGTTTTCCTCCCAGGTGCCGACATTGGGCACGCCTTCCTTCTGCAGGAAGGATCGCACGGTCTGGCGGAACGCCTCGTGATCCTCGTTATACGCGAAGCGGCCGGGCACGCTGTCGGGGGTCATGGTCCTCTCCCTAGGTCCTTGATTGAAACCTTTCAGGCAAGGTGCGGGGAGTTGACGCGGACGTCAACCCGACTCCGTGCGTGTCGAGCGAAGTCGAGACACGTTGGTGCCGGAAACGCTTCTCGACTTCGCTCGAAGCGAACGGGTAAGGGTAGTGCAACAAAGGAGAGCGCATGAAACTCGCCAGCCTCAAACATGGCCGTGACGGCAAGCTCGTCGTCGTGTCGACCGACCTCGCCTGGTATGCCGATGCCGGGCATATCGCGCCGACGCTGCAGGCCGCGCTCGACGATTGGGACCGGCTGTCGCCCGATCTGCGCAACCTGCAGACCGATCTCGACCACGAAGTGATCCCGCGTGCGCGCTTCCACGAGCATGACGCCGCCTCGCCGCTGCCGCGCGCCTATCAATGGGCCGACGGATCGGCCTATGTGAACCACGTCGCCCTGGTGCGGCAGGCGCGCAACGCCGAGATGCCCGACAGCTTCTGGCACGACCCTTTGATGTATCAAGGCGGTTCGGACGGTTTCCTCGGTCCGCGCGACCCGATCCCGCTCGCCGACGAAAACTGGGGTTGCGATCTCGAGGGCGAGGTCGTGGTGGTAACCGGCGACGTGCCGCTCGGCGCGACGCGCGAGCAGGCGCTCGACGCGATCCTGCTGGTCGGCCTGACCAACGACGTCAGCCTGCGCAACCTGATCCCCGGCGAACTCGCCAAGGGATTCGGCTTCTTCCAGTCCAAGCCCGCCAGCGCCTTCTCGCCGGTATTCGTCACGCCCGATTCGCTCGGCGACTGGTGGAAAGACGGCAAGCTCCACCGCAAGCTGATGGTCGACCTCAACGGCCAGCCGTTCGGCCGCGCCGAGGCGGGCGAGGACATGACCTTCGATTTCGGTACGTTGGTTGCGCATGCCGCCAAGACGCGGTGCCTCGGCGCCGGTACCATCGTCGGCTCGGGCACCGTCTCCAACCGCGATGCCGATGGCGGCCCCGGAAAACCGATTGCCGAGGGTGGAGTCGGCTATTCGTGTCTCGCCGAAATCCGCACCGTCGAGACGATCCGGACCGGTGCGGCGACCACGCCCTTCCTAAAGAAAGGCGACACCGTCCGCATCTGGGCCGAGGACGACCGCCATCATCCGATCTTCGGAGTGATCGAACAGACGGTGGAATAGATCCCCATCAATCCTCCCTCGCAAGGGGGAGGTGGCAGCCCCGGCGAAGGCCGGGGCTGACGAAGGGGGCGGACGGCGATCAACTATCCGTCGTGCATCCGCCCCCTCCGTGGCTTCGCGACACCTCTCCCTGGCGGGGGAGGATTGATTCGAAGATGCCGGGAAAAGTACTCTGTTTCCGCTCGGCACAGCCTGCTTGCCGGGCGGTGTGCTCGCCCGCGCCACGCAAGACTCGCCAAGCCCGTTGAAATTTTATAACAACGGGGGAAATGCCGCGCCCGTGCGTTGTGGCACTTGAGTCGAACCTGGAGAGAGCATGGCCAGCGAGCATCCGCGCGCCAATCTGAAACCGCTGTCGCTGCACGTGCCGGAACCCAAGTTCCGTCCTGGGGACGCGGTCGATTTCAGTGCCGTCGACGTGCCGGCGGCCGGATCGGTCCGGCGTCCGGATACCGCAGACAAGGCGCAGTCCTTCATCGATCTCGCCTATACGATGGTGCGCGTCCTCGACGAGGACCATCGCGCGGTCGGGCCGTGGGATCCCAAATTGTCGTCCGACGCGATACGCCGGATGCTTCGCAACATGGCGCTGGTGCGCGCGTTCGACGAACGCATGTTCCGCGCGCAGCGGCAGGGCAAGACCAGCTTCTACATGAAGAGCCTGGGGGAGGAGGCGGTATCGATCGGCGCCGCCGCGGCGCTCGCCGACGACGACATGGTTTTCCCGTCCTATCGCCAGCAGGGCATATTGATCTCGCGCGGCTGTCCGCTGGTCGACATGATGAACCAGATCTACTCGAACACCGGCGACAAGCTGCAGGGCAAGCAGCTGCCGATCATGTATTCGGAGAAGCGCTTCAGCTTCTTCTCCATCTCCGGCAACCTCACCACCCAATATCCACAGGCAGTCGGCTGGGCGATGGCCTCCGCTTCGCGCGGCGATACAAGGATCGCGGCGACCTGGTGCGGCGAGGGATCGACCGCGGAAGGGGATTTTCACTCGGCGCTGACCTTCGCCACCGTCTATCGCGCGCCGGTCATCTTCAACGTCGTCAACAACCAATGGGCGATCAGCTCGTTCTCGGGCTTCGCCGGCGCCGAGGCGACGACCTTCGCGGCGCGTGCGATCGGCTATGGCATTGCCGGGCTCCGGGTCGACGGCAACGACGCGCTGGCGGTCTATGCCGCGATGTCCTGGGCGGCCGAGCGCGCCCGAACCAACCAGGGTCCGACCCTGATCGAGCATTTCACCTATCGCGCGGAAGGGCATTCGACCTCCGACGACCCGACCCAATATCGTTCGGCGGGGGAGCCCAATGCGTGGCCGCTCGGCGACCCGATCACGCGGCTCAAGGACCATCTGGTCGCGATCGGCGAGTGGGATGAGGAGCGCCACGCCGCGATGGACAAGGAACTCGCCGAGCTGGTGCGCGACGCGCAGAAGGAAGCCGAGAAGAACGGCATTCTCGGCCACGGCTTGCACCAGCCGCTCGATTCGCTGTTCGACGGCGTGTTCGAGGAAATGCCGTGGCATCTCAGGGAGCAGCGCCAGATGATGCTCGACGAGGAAGAAGCATCGGGGCGGCCATGGGCGCGGAAGTGACGTCAATCTCCCTCTCCCCTTGGGAGAGGCGCGGCAGGTGGACAGCGCCCCGCGCTGTCCAGACCATGCCGGGGGCATGGTCGGCCTGCCACGGGGCCCGCTCGGCGCAGCTGGGTGGGAAGGGTGAGGGCGATGCTCTCACTCTCAACTCGACCCTCACCCTTCCGCCGCTTCGCGGCTCCCTCCCTCTCCCAACGGGAGAGGGATTATGAGCGACATCATGACCGACACGACCGAAGCTTCCGCGGGCACCACCACCCGCATGAACATGATCCAGGCGATCAACTCGGCGCTCGACGTGATGATGGCGCGCGACCCCGACGTGATCGTGATGGGGGAGGATGTCGGCTATTTCGGCGGCGTGTTCCGCGCGACCGCGGGATTGCAGAAGAAATACGGCAAGACCCGCGTGTTCGACACGCCGATCACCGAATGCGGCATTGTCGGCGTCGCGGTCGGGATGGGGGCGTATGGCCTGCGCCCGGTCCCCGAAATCCAGTTCGCCGATTACATCTACCCCGCGCTCGACCAGCTCGTGTCGGAAGCGGCGCGGCTGCGCTACCGCTCGGCGGGCGAGTTCATCGCGCCGATGACGATTCGCTCGCCTTATGGCGGCGGCATCTTCGGCGGACAGACGCACTCGCAATCGCCCGAGGGCATCTTCACTCACGTCTCCGGCGTGAAGACGGTGATTCCGGCGACGCCCTATGACGCCAAGGGGCTGCTGATCGCGGCGATCGAGGACAACGACCCGACGATCTTCTTCGAGCCCAAGCGCATCTATAACGGCCCGTTCAACGGTCATTGGGATCGCCCGGCGGAGAATTGGTCGAAACATCCCGGCGGCGAAGTGCCGGAAGGCTATTACAAGGTGCCGCTGGGCAAGGCGAACGTCGTCCGCGCCGGCGAGGCGCTGACCATCCTGTGCTACGGCACGATGGTCCATGTTTGCCAGAAGGTGATCGAGGAAGCCGGCGTCGACGCCGAAATCCTCGACCTCCGCACGCTCGTCCCGCTCGACATCGAGGCGATCGAGGAATCGGTCAGGAAGACCGGCCGCTGCATGATCGTCCACGAAGCGACGCGCACCTCGGGCTTTGGGGCCGAATTGTCGGCGCTGGTCCAGGAACGCTGCTTCTACCATCTCGAGGCGCCGATCGAACGCGTCACCGGGTTCGACACGCCGTACCCCCACAGCCTCGAATGGGCCTATTTCCCCGGCCCCGTCCGCATCGGACAGGCACTCAAGAAAATCCTGAAGGACTAGGGGTGTGTTCTTGCCATCGACCATTACCGTGATTGCCCCTCGGGCAACCGCTGCGCGGCAGGCCGCCTTTCGGCGCAGGGCGTCGTCGCGCGTCGGTCACGATGGTATCCCATCGCTCCCCCCTTGCTCCTATCCCCGCACCAAAAATCGGCCCGTCACGGCCCCGTCGATAACAAGGACACACCCCTGATGGCTCGCTTCGAATTCCGCTTGCCCGATATCGGCGAAGGTATTGCCGAGGCCGAGATCGTTGCGTGGCACGTCAAGGTCGGCGACACGGTCGAGGAGGACCAGCAGCTCGCCGACATGATGACCGACAAGGCGACGGTCGAGATGGAAAGCCCGGTCGCGGGTACCGTCGTCAGCCTGGCCGGCGAGGTCGGCGACCAGATCCCGATCGGCTCGACCCTGGTGGTGATTGAGGTCGAGGGGGCGGGCGCCGAACCCGAAACCAAGGCCGAGGAAGTCGCGGAAGAGATCGAGGCCGAGACGCCGGCCTATGAGGCCGAAACTCCCTCTCCCCTCGTGGGAGAGGGAAGGGCCCCGCTCGCGTCAGCGAGTGGGAAGGGTGAGGGGGGCTCAGCGTCCGTCTCGCCCCGTACTCCCCCTCACCCTTCCGCCGCCTCCTGCGGCTCCCTCCCGCATCAGGTAGAGAGCGCCCCGCGCTCTCTAGGTCATGCCGGGGGCATGACCGACCAGATGCGCCCACAAGGGGAGAGGGAGCATGTGGCCGTCCTCGCCTCGCCGGCGGTCCGCCAGCGCGCCAAGGAGCTCGGCGTCGACCTCGCGCAGGTGAAAGCCGACGGCGATCGCATTCGCCACGCCGATCTCGACGCCTTCCTCCGCTATGGTTCGGGCCAGGGCTATCACGCGCCGCACGCCAGCCGTGCCCGCGCGGACGAGACGATCAAGGTCATCGGGATGCGCCGCCGCATCGCCGAGAACATGGCTGCGGCCAAGCGCCACATACCGCATTTCACTTATGTCGACGAGATCGACGTGACCGCGCTGGAGGAGATGCGCGCGGACCTCAACAATAACCGTGGTGGTCGCCCCAAGCTGACGATGCTGCCGTTCCTGATCGTCGCGATCTGCCGCAGCCTGCCCGACTTCCCGATGCTCAACGCGCGCTACGACGACGAAGCGGGCGTGGTGACGCGCTCGGGCCGCGTCCATCTGGGCATGGCGACGCAGACCGATGCCGGGCTGACCGTGCCGGTCATCCGCGACGCGCAGGACAAGAATGTCTGGCAGCTGGCGAGCGAGATCACGCGGCTTGCCGAAGCCGCACGCGCCAACAAGCTAAAGCCGGAGGAAATGGGCGGCGGGACGATCACCGTGACGTCGCTCGGCCCGCTCGGCGGGATCGCGACGACACCGGTGATCAATCGGCCGGAAGTCGCGATCATCGGCCCGAACAAGATCGTCGACCGTCCGGTCTTCCGCGGCGACGACATCATCCGTGCCAAATTGATGAACCTGTCGATCAGCTGCGACCATCGCGTCGTCGACGGTTGGGACGCGGCGAGCTACGTCCAGCATCTGCGCAAGTATCTCGAGACGCCGGTCCTGCTGTTCGCCGACTGACCGTGCCGCTCTGGTAACGCCCGCCGAATCGGTCCATCCTCGCCATAGGGGAGGGGGCGATCATGGCATTGCAGATCATCGGCGCGGGACTCGGCCGGACCGGGACGCTCACGCTCAAGACCGCACTCGAACAGCTCGGATTCGCGCCCTGCCATCATATGGTGGAGGTCTTCGCGAATCCGGCCCAGGTGCCGTTCTGGCTGCGCGCGGCGAAGCGGGAGGCGGTCGACTGGGAAGAGGTCTTTCGCGACTATCGCGCCAGCGTCGACTGGCCGAGCGCGCATTTCTATGCCGCGCTCGCGGCGCGTTATCCCGATGCGAAAGTGATCCTGACCCGACGCGATCCGCACCGCTGGTTCGAAAGCATGTCGGACACCATTCTCAAGGCCATGAGAGCGCGGGGCGACGGTCCCGCCCCGGACGACCATCCGATGCGCTTCGCCGACATCATCATTGCCGAAAGGACGTTCGGGCGCGATTTCAGCGAGGCCAATGTCATCGCCGCGTTCGAACGGCACAATGCCGAAGTCCAGCGGATCATCCCGTCCGACCGGCTGCTGGTGTTCGAAGCGGCGCAGGGTTGGGATCCGCTATGCGATTTGCTCGGCGTGGCGGCCCCGGACGTGCCGTTCCCGCGGACCAACTCGCGCGAGGAATTCTGGCAGCATACCTTGCCGCCGGAATTGGCCACGCCGGTCGTTCCGGCCGCCGGTTGAATGGCGCGAGGGCCGTTGGCCGGTCCTTCCGTATCCGACGATGCGGTGCCGGTCCGGCCGTAACATCCCGACACACTTGTGCGACAAACCGCGCCTAGCCTGACCCCGGCGGGGGCTCGGGTGGAGGAAGAGCGATGGGGTTCTGGCTGGGAGTGATGCTGATGGCGGGCGGGCAGGCAGTGCCGCCGGCCCCGGCGGTCAAGCCGTTGGCCGGCCAGTTGCCACCCGACGACACCCCTCCCGCCAGGCGGCCCGATGGTCCCGCGGATCGCCCGCGCGGCCGCCTGTTCATCAGTCCGATGGGCGAGCCGTTCCGCGGACCCGATCCGGTCGGCGCGTGGTTCGACGGCGCCGATGCCAATCACGACGGCGTGCTGACGCTCGCCGAATTCGTCGCCGATGCCGACCGCTTCTTCATGAAGCTCGACCGCGGCCATGACGGCGAGATCGATCCCGACGATATCGACTATTACGAGACCGTGCTCGCGCCAGAGATCCGCACCGGCGGCGACACCGCGGGCGCCGGGCGGCCCGGCGGCGGCGGTCGTCGTGGGGGTGGCCGTGGTGGTGGTGGTGGTGGTGGTGGCCGGCGCGGAGGCGGAGGCGGCCGCATGGGCGGCGGTGGTCCCGGCGGGGAGGGTGGCGGGTCGGAGGGTGGCGCCTCGCCGCGCTATTCTGACGTCAAAAGAGGCGCGGCGCGCTTCTCCTTCTTCGACTACCCCGAGCCGGTGACGGTCGCCGATACCAATTTCAATCGCGGCGTCGATCCCAAGGAATTCCGCGATGCGGCGGTCGAACGCTTCGCGATGCTCGACACCAACCATGACGGCAAGCTGACGCGTGCCGAATTGCCCAAGCTCAACGCGCCGACCATGGGGCAATGGGGCAAGGGCCGGAAAGGCCGGCGCGGCTCGGGCGGCCGCTGGCAGGGCGGCGATCGTGGCCCCGACCGCAATGCCCCCGCCGGCGGCGGCGACGATTCGCAGCCCTGATGGCGCGGATCAAGGCGCGCTGTCGAATATTCCCGATTCGGCCATCCGGCGCCGGGCCTCGGCGGCGAGCGCATTCTGTTCGTTGACCGCGTCGTTCCAGGCGGAGATGGTCTTGTCGAACCGCGCGACGTCGCCCTGGCTGAAGAACATGAACTGGTTGCCCTGCGCTTTCCAGCGATGCGTCGCGAGGAAAGTGCACAACTCGCCGCCGAGGTCGAGTTCGCGCCGTTCGAGATCGCTCGACCGCCGCATGTTGTCGCGATTGGCGTCGAGCCCCTTGTCGAATCCCTTGATCAATTCGGCGCGTAGCGCTTCGTCGTGAACGGCGTCGCCGAGCCGGTCGTGCACCCGGCGGATGGCCGCCGCGACACGCTGGTCGGACGCGGCAATCTCGGGCGCGACGCGGACGAAACGGCCGCAATCCTTCAGCATCCCGGGCGTGTTGGTCACCTGCCAGGCGTCGTGCAGCCGGTCCATTCCCATCACCTGGAACGTCGCCTGACGCTTGTGTTGCTCCGACGTCATGTCGCGAAGGAAGTCGAACATCGTACGGGCGACGGGGCCGGGGCTCATGCCGGGCGGCATGTACGGGTTACCGTCGGTGTCGACCCGGATTTGCCGCGCGTTCGCGATGTCGATCCTGACCGCGATGTTCGACCACGCGATCGCGCCGGCCACCGTCAGCAGCGCCATTCCCCACAGCACCGCCGCAACGCCGATCTTCCATCCCGTCGTCGCGTCGCGCAACGTGAGGACCCAGGCTCCGCCCCATACCGCCATCGCCAGCAAGGTCGCCGCGCCGAGCGCGGCCGCGCTGTGCGTGGCAATCTCGAACGGCACCAGGTTCATCGTCACGATCGCGATCAGCAGGACCGCGCCCGCACCGATCGCCATCGCTGCCCATGGGCGGCCGTCCGATCGTTCGAGCGCGGCTTCCCAATCGTCGGGACCTGCGTCCCGCCATGTCGACGATACCATCTGCGCCCCCTTGTTTCCCCTTCGCCCACCATGTCGCGGTGCCGGGCAATGGGCAAGCGATTGCGCGCATCGCCGCCGGCCTCCCCCCGTCCGGCCGCGACGTCCCCATGGCGAGCGCCGGGGAATGTCAGATGCTGCCGGGCAATCGCTGTCGGATGAGCGCGATCCGATCGGCCTCGATCACCAGCTTTTCGTACGACTCGGCCAGCTCGTTGAGCGCGGCAAGCGTCTTCGGATCGCGTTCGGTTGCCGCGAGCGATCGCGCTTCAGCTGCCCGGCGGGCGTAATAATCGCGCTGCTCGGTCGTCGGCATGGCACACGACCTATCATCAGCCCGGCTGCGCCGCCAGCGACCGCTGCAGCGTCGGGCGATTTGAACCGGCGCGCGCGCGGCGCTACATCGCCGCCATGCGCTTTGCCTTCGTCAAATGTCATGGATCCGGCAACGACTTCCCGATGATCGATGCGCGCGGCATCGATCTCTCCGACGAGCAATGGGCCGGGGTGGCGCGCGCGCTCGCCGACCGTCGTGGGCCGGTCGGTGGCGACGGATTGTTGCTGTTGACCGATGCGCACGCGCCACATGATTTCGGCTTCCGCATGTTCAATAGCGACGGCAGCGAGGCGGAAACCTGCCTCAACGGATTGCGTTGCGTGGCGCGAGCGGGATTCGAGGCGTTGGGCATCGGCCATGCCCATGTCCGGCTGCAACGATCGGACGTGGAAGTGACGCGCGATCCCGATCTTGCTCCGGGCGTGGTGACGATCCGCGAAGTCGCCGGGCCGGCGTCGCTCGATATCGCCGATTGGCCGCTGGCGATCGGCCGCGATCAGAATGTTCAGATGGCGATCCCGGGCCTTCCCAGCGAGCGCCGATTCACCGCGGTATCGATCCCGAATCCGCACCTCGTCGCGTTCGTCGATGCGGTCGACGAGGACGAGCTGGTCGCGATTGGCCGGGTTTGCGAGTCGGCGCCCGCCTGGCTTCCCAATCGGGCGAACGTCAGCTTCGTCGAGACCCGTCCGGGTGGGCTGTTCGTGCGGACGTTCGAGCGCGGCGTCGGTCTGACCGACAGCTGCGGGAGCGCGATGGCCGCCTCCACTTTTGCTGCCTGCCTGACCGAACGCGCGCCGTTCGGGGCCGAGATCGTCGTGTGGAACGCGGGCGGTCTGGTCCGCGCCTGCGCCGAACCCGACGGCATGGTCCGGCTGTCGGGCAACGCGACCTATGAATGGGCGGGATCGGCGGAGGTCGACCCCGCCAGGGCGATGGCCGGCGAGGTCGAGGTGACGCGCCATTTCAATGAGGAGATCGCGGCCTGGGCAGGCGTTGCGGAGGCGGCGACGACGTCGGGTTGAGCCGATACGAGTGCCTGCCTTGATCGCCAAATAGGCGGATATACCGCGTCCCAACCTTCCGCTTCGGTAAAGGCGCGGCGGTGATCGGAGGGGGCTGGGGCGGTTGTCGGCTGGCCATGCCGAACCTTTGTTCCAGCGGTGAATCATGCTCCCGCGACGGCAGAAGGTGTCCGGCGCGATGGAGGCCGACGCCTGCGGCCCCCGTAACATGATGTTGGCGGGGTAATAGGTCGCTTCGATCATATCGGGACGGACTCTAGCGAATCAGCGCGCGAATATGCGTGAGCCGGGCGTCGATCGCCGACGGTGTCGCACCGAGTCGCGCATATCGGCCCGCGGACGCGGCGGTGTCGCGGCCAGCCGCGATGTCGAATGCCGCGCAGAAATCCTCCGATTCCCACTTTTCCAGCGCGACCGCGCGCTGCGCGCATGCGATGCTGTAGGAAGCCAGGCCGGCATGGCCCTGGCGGCGGACGACGCGGCCGAACTGGGTGACGGCGAGCCGAACGGTGCCGCGATCGACCGCCGGCGGCGGCGGTGCGGCGACGCGCGGCGTTGTCGCATCGGCCACCGCGTCGCCGGGTTTATCCGAAGCGAATCCCGCCGGCGTGAGCAGACGACGGACCTGGTTGAGGCTCGATCGCGCAAATCCGGCGGCCGACCCCCCGTCGGTGCCGGGCAGCATCGCCGCGACGCGACCCGGCACGCCGGGCAAGGTGATCGCCACCGCGGGCAATCCGACAAAAGCGAGGATAAGGGCCAGGGTCGTCCCCGCCCCCCGCCGCGGCGGCATGGGATAGGGCGACCGCATCCATTCGGGCAGGCCGTCCTCCTCCGGCGGCGCGGCGCGCTCCAGATCGTAGGCGATCCGGCGGTTGGGGTCGCCCAGCACCGCCCAGGCGTCGTTCACCGCGCGCGTACGCTCTGCGGCGTCGGGTATGTCGCGCGCGGTATCGGGGTGGAACTTGCGCAGCAGCGCCTTCCAGGCAGCGCGAATGACCGCCTCGTCCGCATCGGGCGAGACGCCGAGCACCGCGTAATGATCGGGCGTGGCCGCCATATCTGCATCCTGCGCGTAAAAGGGTCTGGCGGCAAGCGAGCGGGGAAATGCTGCGATGCACGATCGCGGCGGAACGGGTGACGAATCACCTTGCATGGCGACGGCGCGGTCGCGCACCGTGCGCCACGCCGTGACTCGCGAAGCGGCGGAAAACCGCGCAAAAGTGTTGCTTCATCGCCACAGCCGGACAGGTTTGTTTCGCTTGCGCGGAAACGAACCTTTGGGTAGGGAGTTTGCGCTGTCCGTAGTGACAACCGAGAAAGGGGATACAGATGCGCAAGCTTGCCATTGCCGTGGCGCTCGCTTCAACCGCACTTGCGACGCCCGCGCTTGCGCGCGACAAGGCGTGGTATGTTGGCGTCGAAGGCGGCGCGATGATCGTCGAAGACATTCACTTCGACATCGGCGCTACGCCGGATGCCATGAAGGTCGACCATAATTACGGTTATGATGTCGGCGGCCAGGTCGGTTACGACTTCGGCATGTTCCGCGTCGAAGCGGAAGTCTCGTACAAGTCGGCCAATGTCGACGCGATCCGCTCGAGCCTCCGTATCCCGGCGTACAATGCCGGTGGCGCGCTGGTTCAGGCCAATGCCGGCAATTACGATTATGCCGGCGGCAAGACGAGCGCCCTCAGCTTCATGCTGAACGGCATGCTCGACTTCGGCGACGACGATGGTCTGCAGGGCTTCGTCGGCGGCGGTGTCGGCGTCGCTCGCATCAAGGCCAACAAGTATGCGCTCAACACCTACGGCTCGTTCCTCGACGATTCGGACACGGTGTTCGCGTGGCAGGCGATCGCGGGTATCCGCGCGCCGATCACCAGCCATATCGACGCGTCGCTGAAGTATCGCTTCTTCAACGCCGAGAACGTCAAGCTGGTCGACGTGACCGGCCGCTCGCTGGATGGCCGCTTCCGGTCGCACAGCATCCTCGGCGGCTTCACCTACAATTTCGGCGAACCGCCGGCCCCGCCGCCGCCGCCGCCGCCGCCTCCCCCGCCGCCGCCGCCGCCGGAGCCCACTCCGCCGCCGCCGCCGGCTCCGACTCCGGTCGTGTGCTCGCCGGGACCGTTCATCGTGTTCTTCGAGTGGGACAAGTCGGATATCACGCCGGAAGCGGCGTCGATCCTCGACAACGCGATCAGCCAGTATGCGAACTGCGGCAATGCGCAGATCATGCTGGCGGGCTTCACCGACACCTCGGGTTCGGCGAAGTACAATATCGGTCTGTCGCAGCGTCGTGCCGACGCGGTGAAGGCCTATATGGTCGCTCACTCGGTGCCGGATGGCGTGATCAGCGAGCAGGCGTTCGGCGAGACTCGCCTGCGCGTGCAGACCGCCGATGGCGTCCGCGAGGTTCAGAACCGTCGCGTGGAGATCACCTACGGCCCGTCTTCGGGTCAGTAAGTCTCCAACGACTGACAGAATTGGGGAGGTCGGTTCGCCGGCCTCCCTTTTTCTTTGTGCGGGAGCGGAGGAAGTAGCGCCGCTATTTCTCCTACGAGCGCACACGGCCGGCGGGCGCGAAAGGCCCGGACAACGCGCGGCTTTGCCGCCGCGCCGTTCACGTTGCGCGGGGTGGTGAGGACGGCCCCTCTTCCTTGGCTGCCTTGCCGCCTGGAAGATCGGGAAGCCGCCCGCTCCGCCATGCTCCGGCGGCGGCAAGCTCCACGCGCGCCACGCAGGCGCGAGAGGGATGTGGCCCTTCTCGGCCAAGGCGTACCCCACACAGGGATGGCAAATCCCCGCTCTTGCGATAGAGGACGCGCATCACGATCTGGCGGCGAGCCGGACATGCCGTCTGCACCGAGGGACTGGAATGAAAATCACGATGATCGGATCGGGCTATGTCGGCCTGGTGTCCGGGGCCTGCTTCTCCGATTTCGGCCATGACGTCGTCTGCGTCGACAAGGACGCCAGCAAGATCGCTGCACTGCATGCCGGGCGCATGCCGATCTACGAGCCGGGCCTCGATCAGCTCGTGGCGACCAATGTCGCGGCCGGGCGCCTCACCTTCACCACCGATCTCGCCGCCGCCGTCGCCGGCGCCGATGCGATCTTCATCGCGGTGGGGACGCCCTCGCGCCGCGGCGACGGTCATGCCGACCTTACCTATGTGTTCGAGGCGACCCGGGAAATCGCCGCCGCGGTGACCGGACCGACCGTTGTCGTCACCAAATCGACCGTTCCGGTCGGCACGGGCGACCGTGTCGAGGAAATCCTGCGCGAGGAACGGCCGGATATCGATGTCGCGGTCGTCTCGAACCCCGAATTCCTGCGCGAAGGCGCGGCGATCGGCGACTTCAAGCGTCCCGACCGTATCGTGATCGGCACCGACGATCCGCGTGCGCAGGACGTCATGCGCCAGGTCTATCGGCCGCTCTACCTCAACGAGAGCCCAATCCTGTTTACCGGCCGCCGGACGTCGGAGCTGATCAAATACGCCGCCAACGCCTTCCTCGCGACCAAGATCACGTTCATCAACGAGATCGCGGATCTGTGCGAAGCGGTCGGCGCCAACGTCCAGGACGTGTCGCGCGGCATTGGGCTCGATAACCGCATCGGTGCCAAGTTCCTCCATGCCGGGCCCGGCTATGGCGGTTCGTGCTTCCCCAAGGACACGCTGGCGCTCCTCAAGACCGCCGAGGACCATGAGAGTCCGGTCCATATCGTCGAAGCGGTGGTCAAGGTGAACGACAGCCGCAAACGCGCGATGGGGCGCAAGGTGCTCCACGCGCTCGGCGACGAACCGCGCGGCAAGACCGTCGCCGTGCTCGGGCTGACCTTCAAGCCCAATACCGACGACATGCGCGACGCGCCCAGCCTGGCGATCGTCCAGAGTCTGCAGGATGCCGGTGTGACCGTCCGCGCCTATGATCCCGAAGGGACCGAGGCCGCCAGGGCGATGATGCCCGACGTGACTTATTGCAAGGATGCCTATGAGGCGGCGAGCGGCGCGGACGCGGTCGCCATCGTGACCGAGTGGGACATTTTCCGCGCGCTCGATCTCAAGCGGCTGGCGGGCGTGATGGCGGCGCCGGTGATGGTCGATTTGCGCAACGTCTATCGCCCCGACGACGTGCGCAAGCTGGGCTTCGCCTATTCGTCGGTGGGTCGCTGAGCGACGGATTGGTCGCGCCGGCTAGCCAGCGCGCATCGGCGAGCCGCCCGGATATCTTTACGCAAAGGTGCGAAGTCTCTTGGGGACCCAGCGCCTTGGCGTGACCCAAATCCATCGCGTCACGCGGCGGCCAGCGCCGTCGCCAGCCATTCCGGGACGATCGCATCGCCCAGCGCCTCGGCCCGGCGCAATTCGACCATCAGGCCGAGATCGGGATAGACCGCGCGGGTACGCTCGCCGGCGGGCGCGATCGGCGCGACCACCAGCCGCCGGTTCACCTTGGCGCGATAATGCATCCGCGCGGTATTCTCCTGCCCGACATAGCAGCCCTTGGCGAAGCTCACGCCGTTGAGGTCGGCGGCATTGGCCTCGAGCCACAGCGTCTTGTCCTGCCCGAGCTCCGCCACGCCCTCGGTCACGCCGAGCGACAGGCGATGCGCCGGCCAGCCTCCGGCAGGCGCGCCGGGCAAGCCCAGCCAGCGCTTGCCGAGGTCGGGCAATCTGGGGTCGGGCACGCCGAGCGGGCTTTCCGTCGCCCAATGCACCGCGCCTGCGACCCGCTCGATACCGATCGGCCGGCGCAGGCGGTACATGGTCAGCCGGCGCGCCAGCGCGTCGGCCTCGGCCGCCTCGCAATCGATCAGGACGGCGTCGCCGTCCGCCCAAAGCAGGAAATCGAACAATGCCTTGCCTTGCGGCGTCAGCAGGCCCGACCAGCGCGGCGCCGAGGCGTCGAGCGTCGACACGTCCTGCGTCACCAGGCCCTGAAGGAAATCGCGCGCGCCCTCTCCCGACACGCGAATCAGCGCGCGATCGGCCAGCATGGTTCCGGTATCGGTCATTTCCCCAAGCTAATGACCGCCGGCGGGAATCCAAGCCGCACTGGCGGTTCGCGGCGTGCGATTGTAGGGCGGGCGCCATGACCGATCGCCTGACCATCCGCCGCCCCGACGACTGGCATGTCCATCTGCGCGACGGCGCCATGCTCGAAGCGGTGGCGCAATATACCGCACGCCAGTTCGCCCGCGCGATCGTCATGCCCAACCTGACCCCGCCCGTGACGACGGCCGCGGCGGCATCGGCCTATCGCGACCGCATCCTGGCGGCGCTGCCGGCGGGCAGCGATTTCACGCCTCTGATGACCTGCTACCTGACCGACGGCATCGATCCCGACGAGATCGCGCGCGGCCATGGCGAGGGCGTGTTCGCCGCGTGCAAGCTCTACCCCGCGCATGCGACGACCAACTCGGCGCACGGGGTCACCGATATCCGGGCGATGGGGCGTGTGCTGGAGACCCTGCAGCGGATCGGCATGCCGTTGCTGATCCACGGCGAGGTGACCGACCACGACGTCGATATCTTCGATCGTGAGGCGGTGTTCATCGAAAAGACCCTGGCGCCGCTCGTCGTCGACTTTCCCGGGTTGAAGGTCGTGCTCGAACATATCACCACGGCGGAAGCTGCCGAGTTCGTTGCCGATGCCGGCCCGCTGGTCGCCGCGACGATCACGCCGCAGCACCTCCACCTCAACCGCAACGCGCTGTTCGACGGCGGGCTGCGGCCGCATGCCTATTGCCTGCCGGTGATCAAGCGCGAGCGTCATCGCCTGGCGGTGCGGGCGGCGGCGGTTTCCGGATCGCCCAAATTCTTTCTCGGCACCGACAGTGCGCCGCACGCGGTCGATCGCAAGGAAATGGATTGCGGCTGCGCGGGCATCTTCAACGCGCCTTATGCGCTGGAAAGCTATGCCGCGGTGTTCGAGGAGGAAAATGCGCTCGACAGGTTCGAGGGCTTCGCGTCGGAACATGGCCCGCGCTTCTACGGACTGCCGCTCAACGGGGGGACGGTGACGCTGGAGCGGACGAGCGTTGCGGTGCCGGAGCGCGTGGCCGGGCTGGTGCCCTTCCATGCGAGCGAGACGCTGGGGTGGCGGTTCGTGGGATAGAGAGGCCGCCGCCTCTCCCGTCCTCCCCGCGAAAGCGGGGACCCATCTCCTGGAGGTCGTCAAGCAATTCAAAGCTGTGGGCCCAGCGCGGGCAAAGCCCGCGCTCGTCGGTCGGCGCTCGGCGCTTGGCGCCGCCGGCCGGGCCGATGCGAGTCAGCGGGCGAGCGCCCGCTGCCGCATTCGGCCTTAGAACGGCAACCACTTGGATTTGTGGGTGAATTTCATGTAGCCGGCATTGACGCCGGCACGCCAGCCGACGCCCAGCCGCACCGGGATCAGCACGATATTGCCGCGGCGCAGATACGTCGCCGAAAAGCCGCCGACGAAATACAGCCGGCCCTCGCCGCCGGGGAAGCGCTTGTAGATGTCCTCGGTATCGTAGAGGTTGTACACCAATACGAACACCTTGGCTGCGTCGCCGCCGACATCGAACCCGATCGACGGGCCGGTCCAATAGATTTTCTGCTGTCCCGCCACCTTGTGGCTCAGGATCCCCGATCCGTAACGAAGTCCGACGACGAACGCGCCCGATGCCTCGCGGCCGGCGATATAGGCATTGGGCCTGCCCTGGTCCTTCAGGATCTTCTCGATGATCCCGGCCAGGCCCTTGGCACCCTTGCCGAACACGCCCTCGGCGGCGTCGAGCACATCGCCATGGTCATAGGTAGGACCGGTCGTCTGCGGCACCTGGGGCGGCGCCACGGTCGCGGTCTCGTCCTGCGGCGGCGGCGCCTCGTCATAGGCCGGCACGCCCGGATCGGCGGGCGGGGGCGTGTACGGTGCCGGCTGCGTGGGCGGTGGCGGCGTGCGCTGCAAGTCGCCATCGATCGCCTTGTTGGGATCGATCGTCGTGACCTGTGCGGCCACCGGCGCGGAAATCGCCAGCATCGCCAGCGAGATGAAAGACAGCAAATGGCGCATGATCGCCCCCAACCCCAACCCGGACATGTCGCAGGCTAAGCCTCTGGCAGATTGCCCGGCAATGAACGCGGCGACGACCCGAGTCTATTCCGCGTCCGGCCGAGTCCGCAAACCCCGGTTGATCACGTAGATGCCCCTCGCTATAGGCGCGCATTCTGCCGCAGCCGGAGACGTGGGTGAGTGGCTGAAACCAACGCTTTGCTAAAGCGTCATACGGGAAACCGTATCGAGGGTTCGAATCCCTCCGTCTCCGCCAGCCCTTCCGCTCTACCGGTCTCGGTAGGCTGGCAAGTCCTTGCCGGACACATCTAGCCGAATAATCGCCTGGCCTTAGGCGCTTGCAACACCGCAACCTGACCGCCTACCATCGGCCCTCCTAGGCCAGTTCTCCGCCAGTCCATGCCGCCCGGTGTCTCTCGTCATTCGTCCGTGCCCGCCGCGGCATCGCCATTTTCCAGGAGCTTTCATTGATGCGCAGCTTCCCGCTCCTCGCCTGTGTGGCACTCACGATGGTATTGAGCGCGCCGGCGCTCTCCGCCGACAAGCCCTCCGACGGCAAGGAAGCGAGCAAGGATAAGGACGCCAAAAAGACCGACGACAATCTCACGCCATTCCCCGAGGCGAAGTCGATCAAGCAATCGGCGATGATCGGCGGCAAGCGTGTCGATTATGTCGCGACGGTCGGCTCGCTCCCGGTCAAGGACGAGAAGGGCAAGACGATCGGGGAAGTCGTCTATACTGCCTACACCATACCCGGTCAGGGAGCGTCGCGGCCCGTTACCTTCGCCTTCAACGGCGGGCCGGGCGCCTCGTCAGTCTATCTCAACCTCGGCGCGATCGGGCCGAAGCGGGTGGCGTTCGGCGCGCAGGGCGACGCGCCGTCGGACCCGGCGGTGCTGCACGACAATCCGGCGAGCTGGCTCGATTTCACCGACCTCGTGTTCATCGACCCGATCGGCACCGGGTTCTCGCGCTCGCGCGTCGACGACGATCAGACCAAGAAGGATTTCTATTCGGCCGATGCCGACATCCATTATCTCAGCCGGATCGTCTATGATTGGCTGCTGACCAACGACCGCATGACGAGCCGCAAATATCTGGTCGGGGAAAGCTATGGCGGCTACCGCGTGCCGCGCCTGGCTTATTATCTCCAGACCCAGATGGGGGTCGGCATATCCGGCATGACGATGGTGTCGCCCTATCTCGATCCGCCGGCGATCGGCGAAGACGATGCGCTGTCGCCATTGCCCTGGATGATAAACCTTCCGGCGATGGCGGCCGGCAATTTCGAGCGGCAGGGCAGGCCGCTCGACGACGCGACGATGGCGCCGGTCGAGCAGTACGATCGTACCCAGTTCGTGCAGGATCTGCTTGCCGGCCCGGCCGACAAGGCGGCGACCGACCGACTGTCGGCAAAGGTGGCGGAACTGACGGGACTCGATCCGGTGCTGGTGCGGCGGATGAACGGTCGCGTCGATATCGGCACGTATCTGCGCGAGATCCGGCGGTCGCAGGGGCTAGTCGGATCGGTTTATGATTCCAACTTCACCGCCTACGATCCCTTCCCGGCCAGCGCCGAGGCCAGATACAACGATCCGCTGCTCACCACGCTGATCGCCCCCACGACATCGGCGATGGTCGATTTCATCACCAATCAGGTCGGATGGAAAGTGGATGCGCGCTATAATGCGCTGTCGAACGAGGTGAACCGCAAATGGGATCGCGACGATAGCGACAGCCCGGTGACCGATTTGCGCAAGGCGATCGCGATCGACCCCAGGATGGTCGTCAACATCGTTCACGGTTGGGACGACCTGTCCTGTCCGTATTACGGGTCGCGGCTGATCGTCGCGCAGCTACCGAGCTACGGCGTGACCGACCGGGTAAAGCTGCACATGTATCCGGGTGGACACATGTTCTACGCGCGCGCGGACAGCGGTGCAGCGCTGCGCCGGGACATCATGGCTTCCTATAACGCGATGTAAGGTGCCTATCCCGCCTGTCCCGGGGGCCTAGCCGCGCTCCTTCACCGTCTCCATCGCGACGAAGGTCGACGTATTGGCGACGTGCGGCAGGCTGGAGATCTTTTCGCCCAGCACCAGCCGGTACTTGCGGATGTCGGCGGTCCGCACCTTGAGCAGATAGTCGAAGCTGCTCGCGATCATGTGGCATTCCTCGACCTCGGGAATCCGGCGCACCGCCGCGTTGAATTCGCGTAGCGCCGCTTCGCGCGTGTCGGACAATTTCACCTCGGCAAAGGCGACGTGGTCGAGCCCGAGCCGGGCCGGATCGACGATCGCGCGAAAGCCGAGAATGATCTTCGCGTCGATCAGCCGCCGCACGCGCTGCAGGCACGGGGTCTTCGACAGACCGATGCGCTGCGCCAGCTCGGTCATGGTGATGCGCCCGTCGTCGCGCAGCACCGCAATGATCTTGCGGTCGAAATCGTCCAGATCGACCATGAATGACTGTTGTGCCATCCATATTGGCTACAATGAATTCGATCTTTGGTCAAAACGTAACGCTGGGAGGCTTCGATAAGGGAAAACGCCAATCGCCGTCATGCTATGGACCGATCATGCCGGACACCGCTCCTTTCGCCGCTTTCGCCCCGCCGGTCCGCGAGCCGTCGCCGCTGCGCCAGGCGATCACCGCCGCCTATCGCCGCGCCGAGCCCGACTGCCTCGCCCCGTTGCTCGAGGCGGCCACGCTGCCGGCGCCGTTGGCGGGGGCGACCGCCGCGACCGCACGCGCACTGATCACGGCGCTCAGGGCGAAGGCGCGGGGCACCGGCGTCGAGGCGCTGGTCCAGGAATATGCGCTGTCGAGCCAGGAAGGGGTCGCGCTGATGTGCCTCGCCGAGGCGTTGCTGCGTATTCCCGACACGGCGACGCGCGACGCGCTGATTCGCGACAAATTGTCGGGCGGCGACTGGCGCTCGCATGTCGGCGGCGACCGTTCGCTGTTCGTCAACGCCGCGACCTGGGGGCTGGTCGTCACCGGCAAGCTGGTCGACAGTGCCGACGACACGGGACTGGGTGCCGCGCTGACGCGCCTGCTGGCGCGTGCCGGCGAACCCGTGATCCGCCGCGGCGTCGATCTCGCGATGCGCATGATGGGCGAGCAATTCGTCACCGGAGAGACGATCGTCGAGGCGCTCAAGCGGTCGCGAGCGATGGAGGCCAGGGGGTTCCGCTACAGCTACGACATGCTTGGCGAGGCGGCGACCACCGCGGCCGACGCCGCGCGCTATTTCGCGGACTATGAACAGGCGATCCACGCGATCGGAGCCGCCGCCAATGGCCGCGGGCTGTTCGATGCGCCGGGTATTTCGATCAAGCTGTCGGCGCTCCACCCGCGCTACAGCCGCGCCCAGGCCGATCGCGTGATGGGCGAGTTGCTGCCCGACGTGAAGGCGCTGGCGCTGCTCGCCAAGGGTTATGGCATCGGGCTCAACATCGACGCCGAGGAAGCCGATCGCCTCGAATTGTCGCTCGATCTGCTCGAAAGCCTGGCGCTCGATCCCGACCTCGCCGGCTGGGACGGGCTCGGTTTCGTCGTCCAGGCCTATGGCAAGCGCTGCCCGTTCGTAATCGACTGGATCGTCGATCTCGCCCGCCGGGCCGGACGGCGGATCATGGTGCGGCTGGTCAAGGGCGCCTATTGGGATGCCGAGATCAAGCGTGCGCAGGTCGACGGCCTCGCCGATTTCCCCGTCTATACCTGCAAGATCCATACCGACGTCGCCTATATCGCCTGCGCGCGGAAGCTGCTGGCGGCGCGCGATGCGGTGTTCCCGCAATTCGCCACGCACAACGCGCAGACGCTGGCGACCGTCTATCACCTCGCCGGTCCCGATTTCACCGTCGGCGATTACGAATTCCAGTGCCTGCACGGCATGGGCGAGCCGCTCTACGAGGAAGTGGTCGGCAAGGCGAAGCTCGACCGCCCGTGCCGGATCTACGCGCCGGTCGGCACGCACGAGACGCTGCTGGCCTATCTCGTCCGCCGGCTGCTCGAAAACGGCGCCAATTCGTCGTTCGTCAACCGCATCGCCGATCCCGACGTGTCGATCGACGCTCTGGTCGCCGACCCGGTCGTGGCGGTGCGTGCCGAAACGCCGCCCGGAGCGCCGCACGACGCCATCGCCTTGCCTGCCGCGCTCTATCCCGATCGCCGCAATTCGAGCGGGATCGACCTGTCCGACGAAACCGCGCTCGCCGCGCTGACCCGAGACCTCCAGGCAAGCGCCGCGACCGACTGGACGGCCGCGTCCGGCGACCGCGAGGGCAATGTCCGCCCGGTGGTCAACCCGGCTGACCATCGCGATATCGTCGGCCACGTGCTCGACATTTCCGCCGACGCCGCCCGCGCTGCGGCCGCTCGCGCCGCCGCCGCGCCATGGCATTCGGTGCCTGTCGAGGATCGCGCCGCCATGCTCGAACGCGCCGCCGACGCGATGCAGGCGCGGATCGGCGTGCTGATGGGCCTGGCGATGCGCGAGGCGGGCAAGTCCGCGCCCAACGCCATTGCCGAGGTACGCGAGGCGATCGACTTCTTGCGCTATTACGCGCTTCAGGCGCGGCGCCTGCCCGCCGATGCCGCGCCGCTCGGCCCGGTCGTGTGCATCTCGCCCTGGAACTTCCCGCTCGCGATCTTCACCGGCCAGGTGGCGGCGGCGCTCGTCGCCGGCAATACGGTCCTGGCCAAACCCGCCGAGGAAACCCCGTTGATCGCCGCCGAGGCGGTCCGCCTGCTCCATGATGCCGGCGTGCCCGGCGATGCGCTGCAGCTGATCCCCGGCGACGGTGCGATCGGCGCCGCGCTGGTCGGCGCGCCCGACGTGGCCGGGGTGATGTTCACCGGCTCGACCGAGGTCGCGCGGCTGATCCAGAAGCAGCTCGCCGAGCGGCTGTCGCCGCAAGGCAAACCGATTCCGCTGATCGCCGAAACCGGCGGCCAGAACGCGATGATCGTCGATTCGTCGGCGCTCGCCGAGCAAGTAGTCGGCGACGTGATCGCCTCGGCGTTCGACAGTGCCGGCCAGCGCTGCTCGGCGCTGCGCGTGCTGTGTCTGCAGGAGGAGGTGGCGGACCGCACGCTGGCGATGCTCAGGGGCGCGCTCGCCGAGCTGCGCATCGGCCGCCCCGACCGCCTGTCGATCGATATCGGCCCGGTGATCACCGCCGAGGCGCAAGCCACGATCGAGCAATATGTCGAGGCGATGCGCGCCAAGGGTCACCGCGTCGAACGCAAGGAACTGCCCGACGACGCGGCGCTCGGCACGTTCGTCGCACCGACCATCATCGAACTCGAGTCGATCGGCCAGCTCGGCCGCGAAGTGTTCGGGCCGGTGCTGCACGTCGTGCGCTACCGCCGCGCCGATCTCGACGCGCTGATCGATGCGATCAACGCGACCGGCTATGGCCTGACCTTCGGCCTGCACACCCGGCTCGACGAGACGATCGCCCATGTCAGCGATCGCGTGAAGGCGGGGAATCTCTACATCAACCGCAACGTGATCGGCGCCATCGTCGGCGTGCAGCCGTTCGGTGGGCGCGGCTTGTCGGGCACGGGCCCCAAGGCGGGCGGGCCGCTCTATTTGCTGCGGCTGGTGCGGACCGCGCCGGTGTCGCCCGCGGGGGACAGCCGCGATCCCGCGCTGTCCAGTCTCATCGCCTGGTGCCGTGCACAGGGCGAAGAGGCCGCCGCGCGCGTCGCCGAGGCGCTCGGCGCGGCCTCGCCGCTCGGCGTGAGCGCCGAACTCGCCGGGCCGGTCGGCGAGCGTAACCTCTACGCGCTGCATCCGCGCGGTACTGTGTTGCTCAAGCCCGAGAGCCGGGCGGGGCTGTTCCACCAGCTTGCCGCGGCGTTCGCCACCGGCAACGACGTGGTGGTCGAGGCATCGGACGACGTCGTCGCGCTGATCGCCGATTTGCCCGCCGACGTCCGCCGCCGCGTCCGCCGCGACGATGCGATGCTCGCCGCGGCGTTGGTCGAAGGCGAGGGAGCGGTGGTGCTCGACACGCTCCGGGCGCTGGCTGAGCGGCCGGGTCCGGTGGTCGCCGCCCACGCCGCGCCGACCGCGGCGCTGGCCGATGCCGGCGCCTATTGCCTCGACTGGCTCATCGAGGAAGTCTCGACCTCGATCAACACTACGGCGGCCGGCGGCAATGCGAGTCTGATGGCGGTGACCTGAGCGCTCCGGGCTCGGTACTCATCGGCTCTCCGCCGGGGGGCTTTCCGCGACCGGCAGGTTTTTTTCTGGGACGCGGCCGCTTTCCTCGGCTATGGCCGCGCTCGACATGCTCACGGCATCCGCCTTTTCCCTGACCCTTGCGACGGCGCGACTTAGCGCCGGCGCTCCGGTCGTGCGGGGGCGGAGCAGCCGCAATCGAATTACGAGCTGCCGGATCGGCTGATCCGGCACGCCGCCCGCGCCGCCGCACCGGCGCTCCCAACGTCGATTGACGAGAGCTCTTTTCATGTCCGATGCCGTCACCACTGCGCCCGCGGCGCAGCCTGTCCGTTCCGTTTTCGCCAAGGTCCCGCGCGACCGCATCGTCACCCTCGCGGTGGAGACCGACCCTTGTCCCCAGGCGCTGCTGCGCGTGCTCGGCATGATCGCCCAGCAGGGCCTGGTGCCGATGACGATCGCCGCCGACAGCACTGACGAGGATCAGCGTATCGCGGTGGCGATCGACTCCCTGCCCGAGGAGCGGCTGGCGGTGCTGCTGGCGCGGATCGAATCGATCGTCGCCGTCCGCGGCGCGCGAGTCGTGCCGGGCGGGATGTCGATGCCCTTATGGGGGTAACCCGTCACGCTCCAGATCGACGGTGGATGCCGGGGCGAGGTGGCGGGTTCAGCACTCCACGACGTTGACCGCCAGGCCGCCCAGGCTCGTCTCCTTGTATTTGGATCGCATGTCCTCGCCGGTCTGGCGCATCGTCTCGATCACCGCGTCGAGGCTGACGACGTGGCTGCCGTCGCCGCGCAGCGCGAGATAGGCGGCGTTGATCGCCTTGATCGCGCCCATCGTGTTGCGTTCGATGCACGGGATCTGGACCAGCCCGCCGACCGGGTCGCAGGTCAGGCCGAGATTGTGCTCCATGCCGATCTCGGCCGCGTTCTCGACCTGCGCGTTGCTGCCGCCGAGCGCTGCGGCCAGCCCGGCCGCGGCCATCGAGCAGGCGACGCCGACTTCGCCCTGACAGCCCATTTCGGCCGCCGAGATCGACGCGCGCTTCTTGTAGAGGATACCGATCGCCGCCGCAGTGTAGAGCAGCAGGCGCGCGCCGTCCTCGGTCGCGTCGGCCACGAAGGTCTCGTAATAGCGCAGCACCGCCGGGATCACGCCGGCCGCGCCGTTGGTCGGCGCGGTGACGACGCGGCCACCCGCCGCATTCTCCTCGTTGACCGCGAGCGCCCACAGGCTGACCCATTCGAACACGTCCGACGGCTGGATCGCGCGCCCGCGCGTGACGAGGCCGAGATGGATCGCGCGCGCCCGGCGGCGGACCTTGAGCCCGCCGGGCAAGTCGCCCTCGCCCGTCAGCCCGCGGTCGATGCAGGCGGTCATCGCCGCGCGGACGCGGTCGACGAAGGCGTCGCTCTCGTCGGCCGACCGCCACGCGCTTTCGTTGGCGCGCATCGCGGCGCCGATCGACAGGCCGGTCGCGGCACCGATCGCGAGCAATTCCTCGCCCGAGGTGAAGGGATGCGGCAACGTCATGTTGACCCGGCGCGGCTCGGCGCCCGCCTCGACGATCGCGCCGCCGCCGATCGACAGATAGCAGGCGACGATCGGATCGCCCTCGGCGAAGTCGGCGCGGAACTTCATGCCGTTGGGATGCTCGGCTAGGAACGACGGGTCGAAACGCAGGTCGCGCGCTTCCTCGAACCCGATCGCGATCGATCCCGCCAGGTCGAGCCGGCCGCTCTCGCGGATCGCCGCCAGGATTGCAGGGACCTTGTCGGGGTCGACCGTCTCGGGCGTCCATCCGGCCAGGCCGAGCAGGATCGCGGTGTCGGTAGCGTGGCCGCGCCCGGTCAGCGCGAGCGAGCCGTGGAGCGTACAGCCGACCCTGCCCGGCCGCCGCCCGTCGATCGCGACGCGGTGGGCGAAGCTGCGCGCGGCGCGCATCGGTCCGACGGTGTGCGAACTCGATGGCCCTATACCGATGGTGAACAGGTCGACGATGCTGACCGGCAGACCATCGGGTACCGCGACTGACATGAAGGCTCCTGGGGATCGCGCGCGCTGGAGGTGATGCAGCGGAATAGGACGGGTTGCGGCGCGCGTCCATGCGCGCCGCGGTCACAGGCCGTGGCGGATCATCGCGTCTTGCAGGTTCCAGTGCGCGGCCGCAGCCGGATCGCATCCGCCCGGCCGCTTCAACAGGCATAGCCGTTCGCTGCCCGCGCCGCGGCAGGCGATCGTCGCATAGCCGTGTGGCATCGCACCGACCGCATCGGCGCGCGTGACGATCGCGTCGAATGCCGCCGCCGCGTGCGGCAAGTCGCGCGCGTCGATCGCATCCGCCGGAACGGGCGCGGTGCTGTAGAGCGGGACGGCGCGGTGGAGATAGGCATAGCCGCCGACCTGCCAGAATTTGAGCCGGTCGAACGCCAGCCCGCACAGGTTGGGCAGCCGCCCCGCTGCTGCGACCAGCCCGAGTTCGGGTTCGTGCGCGCGCCATTGCGCTGCCATGGTCGGCCCGGCAGCGAGGGATGCCGATCCCGCCGCCCAGGCAAGCGCCAGCGCGGCGATCCACCGGCGCGGCGATCGTCCGGTCCGCGTGCACCAGTTCCGGACGAGATCGACCGATCCCAGAGCGGCGAGCAGCACCAGGATCGTCGTCGACAACAGGATGAAGCGATATTCCTTGTGGCCGATCAGGCTGAGCAACGCGATGTTGAGCGCCGCGGCGGCGAACAGCGCACGGTTGCCGCGAATCGCCGGCCGCATCGCCCAGAGCATCGCCGGCGTCAGCCACAGCCAATAGAGCGCGATCGCGCCGAGATAGAAAGCGGGTCCCTTGGTACCGTAATCGGTCGCCCGATCACGGATGACGTTCTGCGTGACATTGGCGACGATCCAGCCGAACGGCGTCGCGCCCTGGGCAAGGTCGGCGGCCCCCGACAGGCCAAGACCCAGCGCGCCGCCGATCATCAGCGGCAACCAGTGCCCGCGCCCGTCGCGCGCGCAGGCCATTGCGACGAACAGCGCGATGGCGGGCGCGTTCTGGAACCGCATCGCCACGGCAAGCCCGAGCAGCAGCCCCGCCACGGCGTGCCGTCGCATCGTACGCCGCCCGTCCGACAGGATCAGCGCCGCCGCCGGCAGGAACAGGATGACCGACGCCTCTTCGCTCAGCGTGTGTGCGGCGAAATAGACCGTCTCGAACCAGATGCCCATCACCGCCATGGCGACATAGCCATGCGCCGCCGATCGGCGCCGTCCGATCGCGAAGCTCGCGACCGGGATCGCCAGCGACGCCAGCGCCATCAGCACGCGCGGCAGGGTAAGATAGAGGTCGCCGCCGGGCGCGATCGCGTGCCCCAGCATCATCGGCCAGCTCAACAGCGTCGGCAGCAGCCAGCCGCGCATGCCGTAGCGATATTCCCAGGTCGTGATGCCCTGGCCGAACGCCAGCCGGTGCGCTGGTTCGAGATATTGGAAGATCTCGTCGGGATGATGCATCGACGGCGGGAAGAGCGCGATCAGGCGCAGGCCAAGCGCCACGGCGAGAATGGCGAGGAATCCCGCCGCTGGTCGCCAGCGGCGTGCGGGCGCTGCCGGGGCATTGGCCTGCACGGTCCATTGCTGGCGTGGAAGATGTCGCAAGTCCGAAATCCCGGGTTTCGCCTCTCGCTAGGGCCTCCCGGCTAATATCGAGTTAACCAAATCTTCCGGATCGCGGCGGCAGGTGGACAAGCGCTTGCGGATGACGGCGGGCATGCCAGTATCACCCAATCATCCGGGGAGCAGGGTTGAACGACGATCCCGATCAAGAGGATAGCAGGGCCGGGTTCGCCGGTCCGGGCGGCGTCGTACGTCCCGCCTGGTGGCAGACACGCACCGTCGTGCTGCTGGCGCTTTTGGCCGCCGCGCTGCCGATGCTGTGGCCGCCCTTCGCGCCGTTGACCGACGCCCCCGGCCATATCGGCCGCTACCGCGTCCTCGCCGAAGCTGGTGCGGGACCGCTCGCGCATCATTACGCCGTGCATTGGGGGCTGATCGGCAATCTCGGCGTCGACCTGTTGGTGATGGCGCTCCATCCGCTGCTGGACGTCGAGCCGGCCGCGCGGCTCGTCATTACGCTGATCCCGGTGGCGACGGTCGGCGCGATGCTGTGGGCGGCGCGCGAGGCGCATGGCCGCTTGCCGGCGAGCGCGGCGTTCGCGTTGCCGCTCGCCTACGCCTTTCCGTTCCAGCTCGGGTTCGCCAATTTCTGCCTTGCCGCCGCCATGGCGATGGCGGGACTCGCCTGGTGGCTACGGCTCGCGCGGACACGGTCCGCTTATGTGCGCGGGCTGATATTCATTCCCTATGCCGGCCTCGTCTGGGTCTGTCACAGCTTCGGCTGGGCGATGCTCGGACTGTTCGTCGGCGGTGCCGAATGGCGGTTGCGGATCGAGGCCGGCGAGCGCTGGGATCGCGCCGGGCTGTCCGCCGCGCTCATGGCGCTACCGATGGCGTGGCCGGTCGCGATCATGCTGTCGGGCGCGGGCGACCATCTGGCGGGGGATACCGGCGATTGGTTCCACTGGAGTGCCAAGGCGCAATGGGCGGTCTCGCTGCTGCGCGAGCGCTGGAAATGGTACGACATTGCGAGCGTGACGGTGATCGCCTGCCTGCTCTGGGCCGCGATCCGATCGAAGCGGCTCGGCTTTGCCGGCGTACTGGGCCTTCCGGCGCTGCTGTCGCTGGGCGCCTTCCTCGCGCTGCCGCGGCTGTTCCAGGGGGGTGCGGACGTCGACATGCGCATCCTGCCCTATGCCGCCGCGCTCGGTATCCTCGCGATCCGCGTCGAGCCCGGTCATCGGCGGTTCGAGCACGGGCTCGCGCTGATGGCGGCCAGTTTCTTTGCGCTTCGAACCGTGACCACGACGATCGCCTTCGTGCTGTTCAGCCAGGGGCAGCAGACCGCGTTGCGCGCGATCGACGCGCTGCCGCCGGGATCGGCGGTGCTCGTGCTGGTCGACGAGCCCAGCCTCAAATCCTGGTTCAATCCGCGCCTGTCGCATGTCGCCGGGATCGCGATCGCGCGCCGCCGCGTCTTCACCAACGAGCAATGGGCGCTGGCGGGGCAGCAGCTCATCCGCCCGCTCCACCCGCGTGCGGCGCCGTTCGACGCCGACCCGTCGCAGATCGTCCATCCGCCCGGCAGCAGCAACGATCAGTCGGTCGATTTCGACCTGGCGATCGCGCATTTCGACCGCTGCACGTTCCAGCGCGTCTGGACGATCGGCTTTCCGGCGGGCCGTGCGCACGCCGCCGACCTGTCGCCGATCTGGTCCGACGGACGATCGGCGGTCTATGCGGTTCGCCCGCCGGCCGGCTGCCCGACGCGCTGAACCCGATTCTAGGCTGCAGCCGCCTTGCCGGTATCGGCGAGCTGATCGAACGCCTCGAGCGCGTGCGCCGCGTACATGACCGACGGCCCGGCGCCCATGTAGATCGACGTCGCCATCGTTTCGAGTATCTCGTCTCGGCTGGCACCCTGTTTGGCCGCCCCTTCGGCGTGATAGGCGATACAGGGTGAGCAGCGCGTCGCGACCGAGATGGCGAGCGCGATCAGTTCCTTCGTCTTGCCGTCGAGCGCATCGCCGCCATGGGCCGCGCGTGCCATCTCCGAAAAGCTCTTCATGACCTCGGGCGCGCCGCTTCGCAGCGTCCGCGCGCCGATGTTCATGTTATCGATCAGCGTTTGCCAGTCCTGTATCATGTCCATCCGTCCGTTTTATCGGGTCAGCGAAAGGCGTTGCCGGGGCGCAGCCCCAGCGCCTTGAAGATCATCGCGGCTGGGCAGAAACCCGTGATGCTGGCCTGGACCATGTTGGCGCCGGCAAAGATCGCGAGCGCGATCCACCAGATGTTGACCGTCACGCTCAGGATCGTACCCAGCAGCACGACGCTCCCCGCAAAGCCGAGCACGGCGCGGTCGATGTTCATGGCGTTTCTCCCTCTCAATTGAGGCGCAGTTTCTTCACGCCGAGGACGTGGAGCGCGAGCTTCTCGTAAAAGGGCTCGCTTTCGCCCTTGCGGATCTTGCGCAGGAAATATTTTTCGAAGCCGATCTTCGCGAGGTGGACCCACTTCCCTTCGGCCGACCAATTGGTGTTGCGCGGCGGGATCTGTGGCTTGGCGACGAAGGCGACGCCGCCATCGCCGAAATCGGCGAGGCAGATGGCGTTCCAGCTGGCCTCGTGCGTGGGTTCCTTGCCGGTGATGATCTCGTCGAGATTGGCGACGATCGCGGTCACCATGCTTTCGATCATGAACCCGGTCTTCGGCACGCCGACGGGCAGCGGAGTCGGCCCGACCGGCGGGATCGCGATGCACACCCCCAGGCCGAAAATGTTGGGGAAGGCGGGATTGCGCTGGTGCTTGTCGGTAAGGATGAAGCCGCGCGGATTGCTCAGCCCCTCGATCCCGCGCACCGCCTCGACCCCGCGGAAAGCCGGGAGCAGCATCGAGAAGCCGAACGGCAAATCGTGTGTCCGCTTGGGTTTGCCGTCCTCGTCGACTTCCTCAACATGGATCATGTCGGCCTCGACGCTCGTCACCTTGGCGTTGGTGATCCACTTGATGTGACGATCGCGCATCTCGCTTTCGAGCAGGCTTTTGGTGTCGCCGACGCCGTCGAGACCGAGGTGACCGATATAGGGCTCGGGCGTGACGAAGGTCATCGGCACGCGGTCGCGGATCCCCCGGCGTTTGAGTTCGGTGTCGAGGATCATCGCGAATTCGTAGGCGGGACCGTAACAGGAAGCCCCTTGGGCGGCCCCGACCACGATCGGTCGCGGATTGCGGCACAATTCCTCGAACCGCTCGCGCGCGTCGGCGGCGTGGTTGGTCTGGCAGATCGACACGGTATGTCCCTCGGGGCCGAAGCCGGGAATCTCGTCGAACGCCAGATCGGGACCGGTAGCGATGATCAGATAGTCATAGGCCAGCATGGATCCGTCGGCCATTTCCAGGCAATTGTCCTGCGGTACGACCCTGGCGGCGCCAGTCGAAACGAAGTCGATCTGATGCCGCTTCATCACCGGGGGCAGATGGACGCGGATCGCGTCGGGCTCGCGCCAGCCGACCGCGACCCAGGGGTTGGACGGCACGAACCAGAAATCCTCGGAATTGCCGACCAGGGTGATCGCCGCGCGCTTCTGCAATTTCTCGCGCAATTCATACGCCGCGATGGTGCCGCCTAGCCCGGCACCGAGCACTACGATCCTGGGAATGGACACCGATCAACCCTCCTGAAAATCCATATTGCAAATATCTAATATATAGGATAGTGAATATGCGCAAGTGCTAATTTTATAGGAGTAAGCCATGTTCGGTTTCGGCAAACGGTCGGCGCACAGGGAACTCGCGCCGCGCGACCTCAAGGCGATGATCGATGCCGGTGCGGCGGTCGTGGTCGACGTGCGCGAACCCGGCGAATTCGCCGCCGGCCACATCGCCGGGGCAGTCAATCTGCCGCTGTCGCGCTTCGATCCCGCAAAGCTTCGCGCACCGAACGGCAAAACCCTGGTCCTCAATTGCGCAGGTGGCCGCCGCTCGGCCACCGCGCTCGATCAGTGCGCCGCCGCCGGTGCCACGGTCGATACGCATCTTTCCGGAGGGATCGGTGCGTGGCGGGCGGCTAATCTGCCGATCGTCACGGGAGCCTGACGGGGCAAGACGATGAAACCGATCCTTCGCCAGTTGATTGCCATTGTCGCGCTCGCCGCCCTGTCGGCCTGTGGCGGTGCCGAGCGCAGTACGGACACCGCCAGCGCCGCGCCGGCCGGACCGCGGATGCGCCTGCAGCTGACGGTGACTACCGACTGGAAGGATACCGGCGGCGAGATCACCACCACCGAGCGCGCCGACGCGCGCGCCCGGATCGCCGGAGTGCTCGAGACGTTGCTGGTCCGCAAGGGCGATATGGTCACCAAGGGCCAGCCGATCGGCCGCATCGTCGACAATCAGCTGGGCTATCAGGCCGCCGCTTATGGCGCGCAGGCGGCCGCCGCCGAAGCGCAACTCGCGCAGGCTCAGGCCGATCTCAAGCGCGTCGACTATCTCTATCAGCGCGGCGTCTATGCCAAGGCGCGGCTCGATCAGGCGCAGGCCGCCGCCGGCACCGCGGCGGCCCAGGTGCGCGCGGCACGGTCGCAGCAATCGGCGGTCGGCGCGGTCGCCGGCCAAGGGCTGGTCCTTGCTCCGTCGAGCGGGCGCGTGCTGGCCGCCGACATCCCCGCCGGCTCGGCGGTCACGCCCGGCATGTCGATCGCCAGCGTCACGTCGGGGCCGCTGATCGTCCGGCTCGACGTCCCCGAATCGCTGGCCGGCAAGGTCCATGCCGGATCGCCCGTCACCGTGTCGGGCCTCGGGGACGGTGCCGACCTGACCGGCGCCGTCAGCAAGGTCTATCCGGCGATCGAAGCGGGCCAGATCCGCGTCGACGTCTCGGTACCGGGTATCGACGGCACGCTGATCGGGCGGCGGGTGACCGCGCGAATCGGCGTCGGCGAACGCCAGGCGCTGGTGGTGCCCTCGACCTATGTCACCACGCGCTACGGCATCGATTACGTGACCGTGCTGGCCGCCGACGGCCAGAGCTCGACCGTGCCGGTCCAGACCCGGTCCGCCGATGGCGGCAAGGTCGAGATCCTGTCGGGTGTCGGCGCCGGCGACACGCTGATCGGCGCGAGGCGCTGACGATGGCGCTGGGCATTTCGGGCCGGATCACGCGCGCGACCATCGCGTCGCCCCTCACGCCGCTGTTCCTGCTGACGGCGATCCTGGTCGGGCTGATCGCGACGATGACCATCGCGCGCGAGGAGGAGCCGCAGATCAGCGTACCGATGGTCGACATCCAGGTCGCCGCGCCCGGCCTGTCGGCGGCCGACGCGGTCGAGCTGGTCGGCAAGCCGCTCGAGACGATCGTCAAGAGCGTCAACGGTGTCGAGCACGTCTATACCCAGGCCGACGACCAGGGCGTGCTGGTCACCGCGCGATTTCTCGTCGGCTCCAATCCCGAAGATGCGGCGATCCGTATCAACGAGCGGCTCAACGCCAATATCGACCGCATCCCGGTCGGCATTCCCGCACCCAAGGTGACGGTTCGTGGGATCAACGACGTGCCGATCGTCGTCCTGACGCTGACGCCCAAGCCCGGCGCGCCGGGGCAATGGACCGACCAGTCGCTGTTCGAGCTCGCCGGCAAGCTCAGGACCGAGATCGCCAAGACCAACGATGTCGGACTGACCTTCATCGTCGGGGGCCAGCAGGAGCGCATCCGCGTCATCCCCGATCCGGCGAAGCTTGCCGCGCACCAGGTACCGCTCGGCGCGGTGATCGAGGCCGCGGCGCAGGCCAATCGCTCGTTCCCCGCCGGTACGGTGCGCGAAAATGGCGGGGCGGCGGACGTCATTGCCGGCCGCACGCTGGCGAACGCCGCCGATATCGGCATGCTCACTGTCCGCTCGGTGTCGGGCGACGCCGTCTATCTGCGCGATGTCGCCACGGTGGTGGAAGGGCCCGGCCAGGACCAGGCACGGTCGTGGCGCTGGGCGAAGGACGGCACGTCATGGTCGGAAGCGCCGGCGGTCAGCCTGGCGATCGCCAAGCGCCCGGGCGCCAATGCCGTCACCGTCTCCGAAGCGATCATCGGCCGCGTGCATGCGCTCGAAGGCAGCCTGCTGCCCGACAGCGTCACGGTGTCGGTGACTCGCAATTACGGCGAGAGCGCCAACGACAAGGCCAACGAATTGCTGTTCCATCTCGGCCTGGCGACGCTGTCGATCGTCGTGCTGATCGGCTTCGCGATCGGCTGGCGCGAGGCGGGGGTAACCGCGATCGTCATCCCGACCACCATCCTGCTCACCATGTTCGCGTCCAAGATCATGGGCTTCACGATCAATCGCGTCAGCCTGTTCGCGCTGATCTTCTCGATCGGCATCCTGGTCGACGACGCGATCGTGATGATCGAGAACATCGCGCGGCATTGGGCGATGGGCGACGGCCGCAGCCGTACCGATGCGGCGGTCGATGCCGTTGCCGAGGTCGGCAACCCGACGATCATCGCGACCATGACGGTCGTCGCCGCCTTGCTGCCGATGCTGTTCGTGTCGGGGCTGATGGGCCCGTATATGGCGCCGATTCCGGTCAACGCCTCGGCGGCGATGATCTTTTCGTTCTTCGTCGCGGTGATCATCGCCCCGTGGCTGATGATCCGCTTCGCCCGCCAGACGCTCGCGCACGGGCATGAGGATACGCATGGCGGCAAGCTGGGGGCACTGTACGCCCGTGTCGCGTCGCGCGTCATCGCCACGCGCCGCGGGGCGCGCTTTTTCCTGATCGGCGTGGGCATCGCGACGCTGGTCGCCTGCTCGATGTTCTATTTCAAGGCGGTGACGGTAAAGCTGCTGCCGTTCGACAACAAGTCCGAGGTCCAGCTCGTCGTCGACATGCCCGAAGGGACCAGCCTCGAAAACACCGCACGCATCATCGACCGGGCGGCCGCCGTCGCGCGCGGCGTGCCTGAGGTGCGGTCGATGGAAGCCTATGCCGGCACTTCCGCGCCGTTCAATTTCAACGGGCTGGTGCGCCATTATTTCCTGCGCAACCGGCCGGAAATGGGCGACCTGATGGTCACGCTGGCGGCCAAGGGCGATCGCTCGCGGTCGAGCCACGCGGTCGCGGTCGACCTGCGCAACCGCCTCAAGGCGATCGCGCTTCCCGCCGGCGGATCGATCAAGGTGGTGGAGACGCCGCCGGGCCCGCCGGTGCTCGCGACATTGCTTGCCGAGATTTACGGCCCCGACGAAGCGACGCGCAAGGCAACCGCGGCAGAGGTCGAGCGGTTGTTCAAGGCGGTCCCCTATATCGTCGATGTCGACAACAGCTTCGGCGACCCGCGCCCGCAATTGCGACTGGTCCCCGACCGCGCGAAGCTCGATTATTACGGTCTGTCCGAACGCCAGGTGTTCGACAGCATCGCCGCCCTGTTGGGCGATCAGACGGTCGGATACGCACCGCGCGGCGACAGTCGCGACCCGCTGCCGATCCAGGTGTCGCTCGACCAGGCGCAACGCAACTGGTCGGCGACGCTGGCGGCGACACCGATCGCCACCACCCAGGGTCCCAACGGCCCCGCGCTCATCCCGCTCGGCGACGTGGTCACCGCGTCGATGGTGCCGGCCGACACCCAATTGTTCCGCCGCGACGGGCGCGCGGTCGACATGGTCACCGCCGAGCTCGCCGGGCGGTACGAGGCACCGATCTACGGGATGCTCGCGGTCGACGACGCGATCGCCCGTTTCGACTGGAAAAAGGCGGGTCTGGTCAAGCCCGAGGTGCGGCTGAACGGCCAGCCCGACGACGAGACGCGGCCGGCCCTGTTGTGGGACGGCGAATGGGAGATCACCTGGGTGACGTTCCGCGACATGGGCGCGGCGTTCATGGTCGCCCTGCTCGGCATCTACGTGCTCGTCGTCGGCCAGTTCCGCAGCTTCCGCATCCCGCTGGTGATCCTGACGCCGATCCCGCTGACGCTCATCGGTATCGTCGCCGGACACATGCTGTTCGGCGCACCGTTCACTGCGACCTCGATGATCGGGTTCATCGCCTTGGCGGGCATCATCGTGCGCAATTCGATCCTGCTGGTCGATTTCGTCCGCCACGCGCGCAGCCCGCACAAGTCGTTGCGCGATACCTTGCTCGAAGCGGGCATGATCCGCTTCAAGCCGATCGTGCTGACCGCGGCGGCGGCGATGATCGGCGCGGCGGTGATCCTGACCGACCCGATCTTTCAGGGACTGGCGATTTCGCTGCTCTTCGGGCTCGCCTCGTCGACGCTGCTGACGGTGCTGGTGATCCCGGCAATCTATGTCGTCTTGCGCGACGACGGCAGACCGCTCACCTTGACGCCATGAAACACACCGATCCGATCGAGCAATTGCGCGCAAACGCCGATCGCATGGCATCGATCCTGCGCCTGCTCGCCAATCGAGAGCGGCTGATCATGCTGTGCCGCCTGTCGGCGGGCGAAGCCTCGGTCGGCGAGCTGGTCGACCTGACCGGGCTCGCCCAGTCGGCGGTGTCGCAGCATCTCGGCGTGTTGCGCGACGGCGGCGCGGTGGCGGTCCGCGCCGACGCCCAGACGCGCTATTACCGCATCGCCGACGATATGGTGGAATCGATCTTCGCCGCGCTGTGCGAGGTCTGCGACGTGCGGGTGCGATAAAGAGCGGACGGGCCGCGGGCGATAAGCCCACGGCCCGGATTGCACGGCGCCGTATTCAGCTTCGCTGAAACCGACTCTAGCGGAACGACCCGCTCAGCATCACGCCGATCACGCGCGGATCGTTATAGATGCCCGCGCGATAGTTCGACGTGTCGATCACGCCGATCAGGTTCTTCTGGTTGGTCAGGTTGCGCGCGAACACGGCGAGTTCGTACTTGCCGAAGGCATAGCCGATCTTGCCGCCCAGCTCGTAATTGCCGTCCGCATTATATTCCACGGTGCGGTAAAGGACGAAGTTGGTCTTGCCCTGGATGTTGAAGTCCCCGGCGATGAACAGCCGGCTCTCCCCGCCGAGCGGCAGGTCGTAGCGCGCGCTGAGGTTGAGGTTGTAGTCGGGCGCGTTGGGGAACGGATTGCCGTTGATATTGGCATAGTAATTGTTGCCGATCCGCACCGTCGGGTTGAGCACGGTTTCCGACGTCACGCCGCCCGCCGCGCCGACCTGGGCATAGACGTTGGGCGCGTTGATCTCGGTGTGGAGCAGGCTGAGGCCCGCGGTCACGCGGAAATTGTTGACCGGACGCGCCTCGATCTCGAACTCGGCGCCATAGCCCTTGCCCTTGTTGCCGTTGAACAGCACGCCATTGCCGTTGCTGTCATTGCCGTTCAGCTGGATGTTGTCGATGTCGTAATAGAAGCCGGCGACGTTGACGTGGATGCGGTCGTTGGCGAACGCGGTCTTGATCCCGGCTTCGTAGCTGGTGTTCTTTTCCGAATTCGCCGTCGAATAGGCCGAGGCGAACACCGCCGACCGGCCCTGCACCGTCGGCCCGCGGAACCCGCGGGCATAGCGGGCATAGATGCTGACGTTGCGGTCGACCTTGTAGAGCAGGCTGGCATCCCAGCTCGGCTGCGTGTCCGACAGCCGGCAATAGGTCGCATTGCCGCAGGCATAGGAGGACGTCGGCGCGGTGGCCGGCACCGACAGCGCGGCGAAATTGGGATGGAGCAGCAGGTTGGTGCTCTTGGTGTCGTTGGTCACGCGTACGCCGCCGGTCAGCGTCAGCTTGTCGGTCAGGTCATAGCTTGCCTGGCCGAACGCCGCCCAGCTGGTGTTGATGTTGTGCAGCAGGACGAAATTGTTGGGGTTCGGCGTGGTGCCGAGCGAATTGTTGACGAGGAAGAACGAGCGCTGGTCGAACTCGGTCCGATCGCGCGCATCGAAATAGATGCCGCCGACCTGCCACTTGAAGCGGCCCGTGTTCGGGCTGGCCAGGCGGACTTCCTCGGTCCATTGGTCGAGCCCGCGCAGCCGGCCCTGCGACTCGCCGCAACCCGCCGCGCAGATGTTGGGCGCGACGCCGCCGAAATTCGCCGCGGCGCCGCCGTCGGTATCGCCGCGGCTATAGCCCGACGCATGCTCCCAGGCGGTGATCGAGGTCAGCGTGACGCCGCCGAAATCGTAATCGGCCTTCAGCGACACGCCCTGGTTCTTGTACGCCTGCGGATCGTTCTGCGCTTCGTCGTAGGACACGACCGAGCGGTCGAACGAGGCGGGAACGGCGTTGGTGCCCTTGAGGATCGATCCGCGATAGAAGATCGACGCGGTACCCGAATAGTCGCGAATATGGCCCGACAGGCGCAGGGTGAGGGCGTCGGTCGGTTTGGCCAGCAGCTGTAGCCGGACGTCGCGCTCGTCGAACCCGCCCATCACGTTGTGGCCGGGCACGGTGCCGTCGTCGGACGGGCCGGTATAGGTGTTGCTGATCCAGTCGTCGCGATGCTGGTACAGGCCCGACAGGCGGAAGCTGATGCTGCCGTCCTTGGTCAGCGGGCCGCCGATACCGGCATCGGCGTTGACGCTGTTATAGCTGCCATAGCTGATCGATCCCTGGCCCTGCCAGGTCGCGCTCGGCTGCACGCTGTCGAACTTGACGATGCCCGCCGTGGTGTTGCGGCCGAACAGCGAACCCTGCGGTCCCTTGAGCACCTCGACCTGCGCGATGTCGAACGCGGGGTTCGACTTGAGCACGACATGCTCCTTGACCACGTCGTCCTGGATGATCGACACCGGCTGCGACGCGCCGAGATAGAAGTCGATATTGCCGAGACCGCGAATGTAGAAGCGCGGGAAGATGCGGCCGGTGGTCGATTCGACGTACAGGCTGGGCACGCGGCCCGACAGCGACAGCAGGGTGTCCGCGCCTGCCGCCTGGTAATCGTGCAGCGAATCGGACCGCATCACCGACACCGCCACCGGGACGTTGAGCGTGTTTTCGGAGCGGCGCGTTGCGGTGACGATGATCTCGTTGCCGTCGCTCTTCACATCGGGCGCCGTGGCGGCCGGCTGCGCCGCATCGCCGGGCGTGGTCTGGGCGTTCGCGAGCGGCGCCGTGACGGCGGATGCCACTCCCGCCAGGAGCAGCGCGACGATCTTCTGATGCTTCATGATGAGGAACCCTTTGCGATGAGCGCCGTCGTGTTGGTGCGGCGCAGCATTGGGCGCGCCTCTGGCCCGGAATTGTGACCGCATTACGACACCGTGCGACGGGCCGAGAACGAATGCGACGGGAGGTGTCGCGGCGCCCGTTTTCGAATGGCGGCCGCATTCGCTGTCGCCGGTGATGGCACGACGTGGAGGCAATCGTCAGGCAGGCATTCGTCGTCCCGCCGACCTTGCTTGGCCTTGTCGTCCGCGACGCGTTGGCGCTCTTCACCGGCAGCCGCGCTCGCAAGCGGTGGCTTTGTGCCGGCAACTGCGGGTGGCTGTTCATCGACGAAAGCCGTGACAGGCCGCGGCGTTGGCGCTCGATGACCGACGGCCGCCACCGCGCCAAAAGCGCACCGCGCCTGTCCCCGGCGGAAAAATGGAAGACCAAACGCCGGATCCCTTGACGCAGCTGAATATGTAACATAGTAATTACATTATGACTGATGGGGAAATGGATCACGTCTTTCATGCGCTGGCTCACGCCCATCGCCGGCGGATTCTCGATCTCGTGGGTGCCGAGCCGGGGATGACGGTGGGCCATCTGGCGCGCAATTTCGATGTCAGCAGGATCGCGATCATGAACCATCTCGCCGTGCTCGAGCGCGCGGACCTGATTCTCAGCGAGCGCGAAGGGACGGCGCGCCGCCTCTATCTCAACGCCACGCCGATCCGGCTGATCTACGAGCGCTGGACCGACGATTATAGCGGCCACTGGGCGGGCCATCTCCTGCGGATCAAGCAAGCCGCCGAAGGCGCGGGCAAGGGGATGAAAGACAATGGCTGAACGCAAGCGCCAGATGTGGAAGGTCGTGATCGCCGCGCCGATCGAAACGGTGTGGAACACGCTGGTGAAGACCGACGAGGTGCTGCCCTTCCTGTTCGGGTCGGTCTGTGACACCGAAGACGGCCTCGAGGTCGGAAAGCCGATGCGCATGGTGTCGGCGGACGGCAAATATGTGATCTGCTACGGCGAGGTCCTGGAATTCTCGCCGCCGCACCGCTTCAGCCATGCGATCAACTTCACCATGGCGGCGGGCGAACCGCCGGCGCGGACCACCTACGAATTGATGGAAGTGCCCGGTGGTACGGAACTGACGCTCACTTCCGAAGCGTTCGACGGCACGAAGACGGCGAAGATGGCCAAAAGCGGCCAGTTCATCGTCGACACCATCAAGGCCCAGATCGAAACCGGCCGCCCGACCTTCGGCGCGCGCATGATGCTGATGCTGAGCCCCCTGGTCGGCCTGTTCACCGCGGCGAGCTGCCGGAGCGAGCACTGGCCGCTTTCTCGCGTTCCGATCGATGGAAAGACACCCGCATGACCACGACGCCGATCCGCTTTTCGACCCGATTGCTGCAGACCGGCAAGACGACGACCGGGATCGAGGTTCCCGCGGATATCCTCGAGCGGCTGGGAGGCGGCGCGCGGCCCGCCGTCGCGGTCAGGGTCAACGACTATGCCTATCGCACCACGGCCGGCGTGATGGGCGGGAAAACGCTGCTGCCGTTCAGCGCCGAACACCGCGCCGCCTCCGCCCTCAAGGGTGGGGACGCGATCGAGGTCGAACTCGTCCTCGACACGGCACCACGCACCGTCGACATCCCGGCCGATCTCGATCGGGCGCTGGAAGCCGAGCCGGCGCTCCGTGCCGCCTTCCTGAAACAGGCGCCAAGCCGGCAGAAGGCGGATGTCCAGAACATCCTCGGCGCCAAGGCCCCCGAAACCCGTGCGCGGCGTATAGAGGCGATCGTTGCCCGACTCGGACGGTGAAGCTTCGTTATCGATCCGGGGAATTTGGCGCACCCGACAGGATTCGAACCTGTGGCCTCTGCCTTCGGAGGGCAGCCTATCGAGAACACTGCAACCTAAGAAACTGAGAATCGGGCCTTCCGTAGCTCCAAGTCAATGAATGCCTCTGTGATGCGGCCGATGCAAGTGTAGCAACTGTGTCTTAGGTCACGGGCTTAGGAGAAGGCTTCCATTACGTCCTTCTCCAAATCTGACACCTCCTTGGATATCAGACGGCTGAATTCGGCCTCGATGGCCTCCGGGCTGCGAGTATCCCATTCCGCTCGTTGTTCGACCCTAAGCAAACATATAACGTCTATGCGATCCGATAATGACATGGTATCGAAATTGGGAATATATCCCGATCCAGACAAGTTAAACTTAATCTCGTAAAATGATTTTACAAAGTATTTAATACCAACGTCATTTCTGACGTGACCAAGTTTCTTTATCTGTGTATCCAAGAATTTATCTAGATGCTTAAGCTGTTTCATGTTATCGGTTTGACCGAAAAACATAAGCCAGCCACGCCTTGTTTCATTGACAATACAGCCGGTTATTTTGAGATTAAGCTTCCAGATATCGCGGTCGGAAATTTTCTTATATTTTATATTAGTCAATATGCGAAACAAGTTCCGAAACATTCGATCAAACGAAGCCTTTCTAATCGAAATTAAATTTGGCTTCAAAACATAGCCCAGATATTGCACTCCATCTGCGAGCCTGAATTCCTCGGTTTTATCCTTTGTAACCAAGGGATGAGATGTCAGACCTCTTTTTTCGAGGGCCGAAAACGCGGATTTATAGATAGTCTTAATTTTCTCTGTTGGGGCAATAAACAGAATGTCGTCCACATATCTCCGATAAAACCCGAGTTCATTCATCTCGATATCGAAGTCTGCAAGGTACACCGCAGACAGAGCGTTCGAAATGCTGAGACCCTGCGGTACCCCGGTCACCGTGCTGGGCGCCTTCTTATCGCCGGTGACGGTGGAGATTGCCGCGCGGATTGCGGTGACGATTTCGCCGGGCAGACCATTTGCGGCGAGCTTCTCCAAGAGCGGCTCATGAGGGATGGATGGATAGTAGCTTTTGATGTCCATGCGTAAAAATGAGGAATGTTCACGCGCATCGGCGATGGCTTTGGAACAAGCCCTAATATAGGTGTGCGGTGCAGGCACGTTGGCGGCAGGAATGACCACCTTGATCGTGTTACAAATGGCCCGCAGCGTCAGTCGATCTCTGACCGTTGGCACTGATAATTGGCGGGGAGGTCTATGTGGTCCACGCGGAATCAACTTTTCTCGATACGGCGTGAATTTGTACGTCCCGTCCCGAACTTTCCGCGCGATTAGGTCGCATTCCTCTGGGAGCCGCTTAAGAAAAACGGAGTGTCTCACCCCATCTTTCCCGACCGATCGCGATTTGGCGATCAGCGCGTGATACAACTCTTCAAGAGCTTCCGGAGTAAAAGATGGTAGTTCGTCAGACAAAGTATTAGCTTATAGCGGGCATGATATATAGCGGCAACATAAAAAAGACTGTATAAGCGATAAATTCAAAAGCGCTTTTAGTGTACGCACTCCAATATTGCGCTTTTGTGGCCGCGATCTTTTTCGAATTATTTTCTAGGTCTTGACCTCGGTTGGCAGCTTTAACCATCATACTGTCCCAATCTCTGTCAGTGTGATTAGGATAGCTGTGCAAGATTTCATGGTAACGGGCGTTTTTCTCATCATCAGCGATGTTGAGCGACCTGAGCTTCTGCAATCTTAGATAGCACTCTCTATGTCGTGAGGCTTTCTCATCGAGCCCTAGCCAAGGCACGATCAAAGAGAGGCCGAAGACAAATATTGATAGTATGACAATCACCAGCCCGTGCGAATTGCCCCCCGCTTGACGAAGGTCGAGTACGGCGAAAGCGATCACCCAGAACGAATACCACGCCAGGAGTATATTGAGAGCGCGAGAGGCTAGCTTGGCTCGACTTTCTGCGACCATCCGTGTCTTATAGGTAAGATAGATAGCCTTGTCCGGGTTATCAGCCATCGATCCTCCTGAAAGGTGTGCGGGCGTAGTCAATGAAAGCAACTAATCCCTCTTTTGGAAGGTAGCGAATGCTGTAGGTAACCCCCAAGCAATAAGCTCGACCCACTTAGTGAGCCAACGGCTGTGTAACCGTTCCGCCCGCACTACTAATCCTTACATTGGCTTGCCAATGGTAACAAGGCAGCGAGCACGAAGCGCCAATGAAGCATGGGTGCTCTTTTTAGGTATACCCAATAGGAACAACGCCAAGAGTCATAATAAGTGTCCCAATAGGATTGACGCTCGATATTTGGGACGATACGCAGAGAAGGTCTAAGGGCTATTGGGACAGAATCGATGGCGACGATTATCGGCTACGCTCGGGTAAGCAGCGACGATCAAGATTGTTCGGTGCAGGAAGCGGCGTTGACGGCGGCGGGCTGCACCATAGTCCGGTCAGAAAAGAAGTCGGGCACAACGACGGAAGGTCGCGCCGAGCTTGATACGGTGCTGTCGTTCATTCGCGGGGGCGACACGTTATTAGTCACGCGAATTGATCGACTCGCTCGGTCGGTGGCCGATCTAGAGCGCATCGTTGCCATGCTAAAGCAAAGGGCGCCTTCCTTCGCGCGACAGAGCAGCCCATCGATACGTCGACCCCTGCCGGTGTAGCGTTTCTTCAAATGCTCGGCGTTTTTGCTCAATTTGAAACGGCCATTCGTCGGGAGCGGCAAATGGAGGGGATTAGCAAGGCAAAGGCGGCGGGCGTCTACAAGGGGCGCAAACCATCCGTTCCGGTGGCGGAAGTACGGCGGCTAAAGAGCGAGGGCATGAAGCCGGTGGATATTGCTCGAACCCTGAAAATCGGCCGTGGTAGCGTCTATCGGGCGCTGGAAACGGCGGCACATGCCTAATCTCGACCTTTTGCAGAAGCACCTGGCTTTCGCAGCCATTGCGCCCACCACGCTTAGAGGGATGTTGCCGATCGGCACTAGGCAGTCTGTTTGCGAGACGCTTGCCGGGTTGCCGCTTGCTGCGCTTACGCAGGCCGAATTCGCGACCGCCTTGGACGATTGGACCGACCATCTATGCAATCAGGTCGGTGCCGCTTGGGGGCCAATGAGAAAGGCGGTCAATCTCTATCTGCGGGATGCTTCCTACAATGTGTGGACGCGCGAAGCTTTCGTCCTCGATAGGGTAGAGCCCATGTTGGAAATTCCATTGGACGGCATCGTGATGCGGAAACTTCGGAAGCGAGCAAGTCGGCGAATTGCTACGGTCTCCGTCATTCGCCTCACGAAGTCGATTTCGGATGCCTATCAGGACGTAGCTACGGCACTGGCGAAAGACAGAGGCGAGCATCGGGTTCACCTTGATCTTGAGCTGTGGAACGGCGGCATCCTCGCCTAGAAACAGATTGCGCTCAGTCGTTCGGCTCGCCATTTATCGCTCCGCGATCGTTGAAAGAGCGATCGTGGGGCGTGGAATCCCCAAGACCCAAGGTCCGGTCGCTTTTGCGGCCGGTCGGCTGTCGCCATGTCCAAGGCTCTGCCCAAAAGCGGCAGCGCCTTGTCCTTGGGCAGGGATTCCAACGGCCGGCTCGAACGCCGGGCTCGCCTCCAAAATAAGCGGAGGCGATCATGCTGATCCTGGCTGTTGCGATGCTACTCGACGCTCAAGCAGCGGACGTTCCGTCCGATCCCAAGGCCGCATTCAAAGAATGTATCAAACACGTTGATATGCTCGACCTCACGTCAGATGGCCTTACCAAGTGCCTGCATGAGTACAGTGCAGCTATGGCAAAGGACAACCTTCAAAACGTAGACCCGCTCGCCAAGAAGGTGGCTGAGGATGAGGCAGAGAAGTACTCGATCGTGCTAACCACCTACCCAATCGACCGCGTTGCGCTTTGCGTGCAAGCCGCCCTAACCGCCCAAGCATATCTAAACGCAAAAATGCCGAGAAAGTACGATAGCTGGAAGGCGGTCGAACGGAGCGATTGCGCCGCAGCCGATCGAGCTGGACGAGTCCGCAACTGACACCCGAAGTCTTAGAAAAATCGCGCTCTCGCCACTCCGTTCAATCCACAGTGCCAACCCCGAATTTCGGCTATCGTCACACCCTGACATCGCCAAGCGGTAGCGCTCCAAGCCTCCGCATCGAAAATGTGGAGCACAACGTCGGGGCTTCGTCATTTCATCCAAATTGGTTGAAATTTGCCAATTGCCAAGTTGGCCCTACGAGGCGATTTGAAGGGCGCCGAGCAAGCGTTTCGTGAGCGCGCTCGGCGTATGCGCGTGCGGCGGGATCGATAGGCAACAATCGATGGCCATTACCCAAAAATCGATCAAGATATTGTGGTCTGCCGCTGGCGGCATCTGCGCCTATCCGGACTGCCATGAACGACTGACCTTTAGTGAAGCAGGCGACCTTGCGCCCTACACGTTGGGCGAGATGGCCCACATTTCCGGCGATCAGCCCGGTTCAAATCGGCACGATCCCAATCAAACCCAAGAGCAGCGAGACGACTATCAAAATCTCATTCTTCTATGCCCAACCCATCACCGACTGATCGACCGGGCCGAGAACGAAGAGCGATTTCCCGCCGATCTACTGTGCAAATTCAAAACAGACCACGAAGAATACGTCCGTTCGAAGCTTAATCCTGAACCGGATTTGGATAAGGGTGCTATCGCACAACAGATTGCGCCCCTTCTCGCTGAAAATCATCAGGTTTGGTTGGCCTACGGCCCGCTTTCGGATTTCGCGCGCAAGAACCCCAACAACGATGCCGCATATTCGGTCTGGCTCGGGGAACGACTAGGGACGATTGTACCGAACAACCGGCGTATCGCTGAACTTCTTCGAAGTGGAATCCGAGCTTTTGACCCCGTTGAACAGGAGATCATCGCGAGGTTTGGGCTGCACGTTCGCAGCTACGAGTTGTGGGTTGCGGATGAAATTTCCTACGAAGGAGTGACTCGGTTTCCAGCAGACTTTGCAGAAATGATCGGGGGGATTTCCCATGCCGGCATATAGCGATGATTTTCCGTGGCCGAGTTACTATGGGCACTACGATTTTTTCGAGCAGAGGATGCGCGCACACAACAGGGTCCATGACCTCGAAGCGTTAGGCGATGGCCGTTACCGCCTTACGCGCGCGGACGGGACGATCTTGGAGGTATTCGTTTGCGAGTGCTACCTTTATGCGGCGGCGCAATACATGGCGACGGTCGAAGCGTTTGGTCGTCTGGACGCGATCATTATCTCGTCCAATTGGTGCGGATACGATCCAAAGTTGAAGCTTGAATGCATGGATAAACAGGTGGGATTGTTCGACATCGGCGAATTCATGGGCGCGCTGAATCGTCCTGATTTTTGGGCATACCTGACCGACACACAGGAAAAGATTCTGAGAGAGATGAAGGAACAGGGTTTCCTATGAATGAGATGCTCTCAGTTTACGGGTTTGGGTCGTTCTTCGCCGGAAAAGCTGTGCCGAGGGATATCGATTTGCTGCTTCTGCACAGATCGACGGATCGGTCATCATGTCAGTTTGCGATAGACTGCAAGGCGAGAATTGAGCGAGTCCTTCCGTCTGCCGACATCGTTATGCTCTCGCGGTCGGAAGCGGAACGTCATCGGTTCGTGAGCCGATCAAAAGCGATAGAGCTAGGCAAAGTGACGACGGCCAAACTGGATGAGCAACTCGCTACGATAATCTCCGAACTAACGAGGTCACGCAGTCTATCTCTCACGCGCCTTGCCAGCCATCGTGCCCAAGGCATGGGAATGCCTGTAGGGATACGACCTGATTCACTTGGCACGCACCCTACCAGTAACGATGAGATCGTTTTTTGGTAGGAGTGCGGCAGGAGAGATTTCCTGACGACAGCGAAACCGAGCAGGTGGGCAAGCTCATTGAACATGGCGAGCATGTTCTGGCGGCAAAGTTTCTAACATCGCGGCAGCGGATGAAAACACTGCGCTACGCACTGGCAGTGTTAGGCAGCGCAGCGGTACCGCTAATCATTCATTTCACACGCTAGAGGCTAAGAGGCTTGCCCATAGCCTTCACCGTGTCCCATGATGTTCTAGATTTACGGAGGGATATTATGGCTGACGAAAATACGCCGCTCAATCCTGTGGAACTGGCTACAGAACTGACGATCGCTTGGCTATCCAATCCCAACACCAGGGCGAACGCGGATGACGCCTTGGCCTTCCTGAACGCGATGCGCGGTGCGATCAGCGAAGTTGCCGAAAAGCCAGCACCGGCGGCGGAAGAGCAACCCGAGTTCACACCAGCCGTAACCGTGCGTAGATCGCTAGCGTCGAGGGATCACATTATCAGCCTTATCGACGGCAAACCCTACAAGACGTTGACCCGCCATTTATCCACCAATGGCCTTACGCCTGACGAGTACCGAGCTCGGTATAATCTCAAGCCTGATTATCCGATGACCGCCCCTAGCTACAGTGAGCAGCGGCGGGCGATGGCTAAGAAGATCGGCCTAGGTCGTAAGCCGGGAATGAAGCGATTGCCAAAGGCTGCCAAGTAGGATCATCGGTGAACTGCAAATAGCATTTTCGTCGGCAAAATATAGGAACACGGGATGCGCGATATTGATGGCATCGATCGCATATTGCGCGTCTTAGAGCCGTATTGGGACGAGGTTGAGGAAGAATTCGAACGCGCAAATCGAGAGTTCTTGCGATTGGCGGCGATCGATCATGATCCCATCGGCCGAGTGCTAAGATCGCACCTTATTATAGAGAACTTCCTCACCAGCCACCTAGAGCAGAGTTTAGATATAGAAAATCTTAGCGATGCAAGATTGAGCTTCGCGCAAAAGGTGGCATTGCTCCCTAATAGGCGCGGTAGCGCAGCGTTTGTTAAACCTGGCATCATTCAACTAAATACAGTCCGTAATAAGTTTGGCCACCGCCTCGAATATGAAGTGCAGGGCGGTGACCTGAACGCCTTGCTCGACGTTCTCAAGGTCGCCCGGCGCGGACAGAGATTTGAAGACCCGATTGAGGCAATCGAAGCGTTTGCCCCCGTGGCCTGCGCGTTTTTGTCGATGCCTTCGGAGCACCTTCGAGAAGTATTCGAACGGGCTTTTCGGGGCGTTCGCGTCAGGCCTGACGATGAAGCTTGAACGGATGGGGTAAGTGATCCCCTCGATTAGCGGGTGCTCCGGTGTACCGGCGCTCCCTTTTGAAAATGCAAGGGCCGCGTTGACAGAAATATTAAAACAACGCCGTTGACCCCATTGAGGAAAACTGGTCCACACCCCGAAGGGGATCAGCCGTAATCAGGTTTCTAAGATCGCATACCCAAGCGCCACAATTTTAATGTGGAGGTATGCTCGATGCCCATCACCGACGATCGCGAAACCGAGCAAATCGGCAAGCTCATTGATGCCGGTCACCCGGAGTTGGCAGCCTCGACCTTTCGGTCACGCTGGCGTTACCGCCTTCTTGGTAGAGTGCTTCCCGCGTTGATCCCTTTGACGGGTGCGGTGGTATGGCATTTGGTGCGCTAGTAGCGAGTGCAATCTACAAATTCACCTCAACCGGCGAATTATCTAGGCGGCCTCTAGTCTCGGTGGGCGCCGGAAGAATTTGCCCGCCTTTTTCGAGATACCGTGTTCTGTAGCGAATTTTCTGAACCGCTCTCCGCGTACAACCTTGTCGAGATAGGTCGCATCGGTTCCGCCGCACGCTTCAATAACCTCCGTTTTGCTCAAAATTGTTCGCCCGTCGAACAGCGACATCATCGTTGTGGTGATTAAGTCAAACTTCGATATCCGCTTAGATTTAACGGGTTGCCATGCGCTAATTGAACATCCAGTGAAGGCTCGTTCGACCAACCTTTGCCGCTCTTCGGTATGGGCCATGATAAGGTAGGCGGTGGCGGGCTGGCATACACCATCAACATGCTGCCGAATGCGCGACCGGCAAACCGCCTGATACACGTTATGCATGAACTCGGCGTCTTCTCGGCCACGCCGTTGCTCTTTCGTTACCACTCCGCCCGGCTGGCCAGACACAGCAAGGTGCAGGGCCTCGTAGGCCGCGTCGCTATAATTATAGCTGCCGAGCATAATAACGTTGCCGATATCTCGAAAGGCATTGCTACCGAGATGGCGACCCCACGTTACAGAATGAACGTTTTCGGGGTTGGCGAACTTATCGGTTAGATCGGCTGGCAAGCCGGTGATGCCGCCCACTTCACGGCCAAACGCTTTCGAATGAACCACAAGCCATTGTTCATGCGGGCGGTCGTTTACCAAGTCCGTAATGACCCCGATGATCCGCCTTCGGTCTTCCGGCTTGGCCAGGGTCGTTTTACCGCATCCTCTGCTCCACCAGCGAATATTCAAGCTCGCATAGGATACCACCACCGGTTCCATAAGCACGACGTTGAAGCCGTAGCGGTGCAAATGGTCGTAGCTATGTGTTAGCCGCGCCGACGCGTCGAGAACGATGGTCGCCGGCAAATCGGTCGGCAAAGGCTTCCCCCTACCGATGAACGACCAGCCTTTATCCGCATCGCCTATTAGGTAAGCGCAACTGTTCCCGAGCTTGGAGAGGGCATCCAGAGTTTGTCGAGGTCGCTCACCGATTTTGTTCTTACCCATCGCTAGGTCCTGGGCCAACTTTGCCGTGGCAGGTGGCACGAAAATAACGTGGCCAGGAACGCGTTTGGGTCGATCCGGCACTAGCGCTTCAAACGCTCGCCCATCTTTATTATTTCGACCCGGTAGCGCGTCGGGAAGCGCTGCTAGCGCGGGCAGATCGAACGAGGCAGGTAAAGCGGCTGCCATCCCCTCGTCCCAGATGATCGCGCCACGGGGGCCGTACATGAAGAAGAAGGGTTCGGCGGTGGCGAACGATCCCTTCTCTAACAAGCGGCGGCGCAACTGTTCGTGCGTTGTAAACAAAACGCGAGCTTCGGTGGTGCGGTTACGCCCGAGGCCATAAGCGTTGTAGGCCGGGTCGGCGGTAATAGCGGCATAGTCTGTGGTATCGAGCTTACACCCCGCGACGTAGGCGTCGATCTCGGCCAACGTCGAAACTGCAACGATAATGCCGCCATCACCGGGGAATCCCCGATCTTTCCAAGCCGCGATGGAATCTTGGGCAGCTTTGGATTTACCCGTCCCACAGTCGGCTGATTGGACATAGAGGCCGGGCTTAACACGGCCCTCAAACGCCTCGCCTATCTTCCCCTTGAGGATCGACAGTGCCCTGTCGATCTTCTCTCCCGGAGTGAGGGATTTTTCGATTGAAATTGGAGTTGAGGATGAATTCTCCTTACCCATTGAAATTGAACAAAAAATAGAACTATCCATAGACCTCTCTAAAAGAAAGCAGTCCGTCACCCCTATCTATATAGCAATGGACTACTTTTGAGGCATTAGGAGAGAGAAAATCAAAAATAAACAGCTAGCACTATAATTAATAACCAACTTGTTTACGTATATTATAGAAAGTTTATGGTTTTGATTGATTATTGTGTTTATTGGCATTGATTCTGATTTAAATAAAGCCAGATTTTAACTAAGCTTAATTCGATAACCCAATTTTTCCCCCCGGTAATCTAATGCCGAAGGCGGTTGGAAACCCTCATGGAAGAGTTTTGCGGGCGTTGAGTCCGAAACTCACATCAACCTTCCGGGAATTGTAAGGCGGTCAGCAAGCCAGCCGCCTTCAACGCGATGCTTTTAGGCGTGCTGCCCGACCTCTTTATCCCAAGATCGACCGGCTAGCTTCCTAGCCAATGCTGACGGTTGGATATGAGTGTAGCGAGCAAGCATTCTAAGATCGCGGTGACCGGAAATTGCCGCTAGCTCGACGGTGGACAATCCCATCTCCGCAAAGCGGCTAATGGCTTCATGGCGAAGGTCATGAAAGCGTAGGTCAGGCACGCCAGCTTTCGCTCTAGCCCTATTCCAGGCGAGCCTAAGGGCCATTGGGGTAAGCGGGAAAACCTTCTCACCGGTGACCGGTAGGGCTTTCAAAATAGCGCAGGCCTCATCCGTCATTGGAATTGTACGGGCGTGTCCCGTCTTAGTATGCGGAATATGGATGGTCCGCTGTTGTTGGTCGATCGCCTTCCAAGTGAGATTAAGAAGTTCGCCCCTTCTAAGAGCGGTTTCGATGGCGAGCATGATGGCAGGACGGACAAGCTTATTGCGGGTGGCCGCGAGCGCATTTGATAAGGCTTGAAGTTCCCCGGCCTTAAGCCGCCTGTCCCTTCCGTTCTTGACCTGAACTCGACGCACTTGAGCCACGACATTCGAAGCAAGGGGTATACCCCAATCTTTCCGGGCTACGTCGATCACGTTGTGAAGGAGGGATAGTTCGCGGGAGATCGTGCCGGGCCTAATAACAAGCGCCCTAGCGTCCCTGTAAGCCGAAATATGGGTGGTAGAGAGGTCGTGAAGCGATACGTCGGCGACAGCCGCCTTTGTCATTTTCAAAAGGCGCAATCGTTCGCTTTCGGCACTCGCTTTCGTTGGCGTGATCTCATTGACGTACCGATGGATAAGCTCGCCTAGGGTGGTCGATTTCAAACATCTCTGGCCGGGTAGAATATCGCCCCGATCCATCCTGCTTTCGCGTTCGGTGGCCCATTTTCGGGCCTCTGCCTTCGTTCGAAAAGTCCGGTATTCGGGTTCGTATCCCTTGCGTCGAATCTGGACGAACCAGCCGCCAGGACGCTTGCTAATCGTAGCCATTCGATCATTCCGTGTGTCAGATTTGCACCAACGGAGCGACGGAAAGGGCCATTGCCTAGCAAAGCAGACGGAGCCTGCTTTGCATAAGCCAAGGGCATTGCACGGTTTTCAACGATTAGGTTTCTGGCGCACCCGACAGGATTCGAACCTGTGGCCTCTGCCTTCGGAGGGCAGCGCTCTATCCAGCTGAGCTACGGGTGCGAGCCGGGTGCGCCTAGCAAAGCAAGCGCGCGTGCGCCAGCGATTCTATTTCGCGCGCATCGCGCCTATTTGGAGAGCGTAACCGGCTGGAACTTGCCCAGGCCGCAACGCGGGCCGGGGCCGATGCCGCCCGACTGCAGTACCGTGATCGTGTCGACCGAGCACAATTGGTTGCCGGTCACCGAATAGGCGAAGCGCTCCTCGAAACCGAGACCGGGGCACGCGGCGGGCAGGGTGTTGCGGAGCATCTTGCGGCTGTTGAGTTCGAAATCGATCACCTTGTCGCTGCGCACGTGCGTTTCGCGCACCTGGCTCAGATTGACGCAATCGACCGCCGGGCCGGTCGGCGTGGCCGGCGGCACGTCCTTGTCCTTCGCGCTCAGCGGCGCGGCGATCGCGGCGGCGGTCAGGGCGAACAGCAGCGGGCGCATCATCTTGATCTCCATGTCAGGCGGCGCGGGTTTCCGGCGCCGGCGTCTTGGGTTTGAACGCGCAAAGATCGGCAACGACGCATCGCCAGCATTCCGGAGTGCGCGCCTTGCACACATATCGGCCATGCAGGATTAACCAGTGATGAGCATGCAGGCGGAACGGTTGCGGCACCACTTTGTCCAGCTCGAGCTCGACCGCCAGCGGGGTCTTGCCCTTGGCCAGCCCGGTGCGGTTGCCGACGCGGAAGATGTGCGTGTCGACCGCGAAGGTCTCCGCGCCGAACGCCACGTTCATCACCACATTGGCGGTCTTGCGCCCGACGCCCGGCAGTTTTTCGAGCTGGTCGCGATCGGCGGGCACCTCGCCGCCATGATCGGCGATCAGTTGTTCGGACAAGGCGATGACGTTCTTCGCCTTGGTATTGAACAGCCCGATCGTCTTGATGTGCTCCTTGAGCCTGTCCTCGCCGTGCTTCACCATCTGCTCGGGCGTGTGGACGTCCTCGAAGAGCTTTCTGGTCGCCTTGTTGACCCCGACATCGGTCGCTTGCGCCGACAGCACGACCGCGACGAGCAGTTGATAGGGATTGCCCGATTCGAGCTCGGTTTCGGGATGCGGATTGTCGGCGGCCAGGCGGCTGAAGAACTCGACCACGTCGGCTCTTTTCACGACAACCTCCCGGTGCCGCAACCAGCAATCACAATCCCAGGACTTCGGGCATCGTATAGCGCCCTGCCGGCTGGCCGGCGAGCCACAGGGCCGCGCGGACCGCGCCGCGCGCGAACATGTCGCGGCTTTCGGCGCGATGGATCAGCTCGAGCCGCTCGCCGGGGCCCGCGAAGATGACCTGGTGATCGCCCGCGATCGACCCGCCGCGGATCGACGCGAAGCCGATCGTGCCTTCGGTCCGTGCGCCGATCAGCCCGGCGCGGTCGACCACCTTGAGGTCGGCGAGCGTCGCGCCGCGCCCCTCCGCCGCGGCGTCGCCGAGCAGCAGCGCGGTGCCCGACGGCGCATCGACCTTGTGGCGATGATGCGCCTCGACGATTTCGATGTCCCAATCGGGGCCGAGCCGCGCCGCGGCATCCTCGATCAGGCGCGCGAGCAGGGTGATGCCGAGCGAGGTCGTGCTCGTCTGCAGCACCGCGACACGCGCCGCCGCATTGTCGATCAGCTCGTGATGCTGCTGACCCAGCCCGGTCGTGCCGACGACGATCGGCGTTCCCGCCTCGCACGCGGCGTTCAGGTTCGCCTCGAGCGCCGACGGCGCGGTGAAATCGACCAGCACATCGGCCTTGCGCGCCAGCGCCAGCGGATCGCCGCCGGCATCGACCCCGCCCGCGACGGTCGCGCCGAAATCGGCGGCGATCGCGGCGATCGCGCGGCCCATCCGGCCTTCGCTGCCCAAAATGCCTATCGCGGTCATGGCCGTCCCCTTGCACCAATTGGCGGCGCGGCAACAGGGGTCTCGGGCGGAGATTCGGCAGGCGGCTCCACGGGTGGCGCGACCGGCGGTTGCGGCGCGGCGCCCATCACCAGTGCCCATGGCTGGGGCAGATAGTCGACCGACATGTAGAAATAGAAGGCGCAGGTTCCGTCGGGCCGGTAGGTCGCACCCTTCAGGATGCCGAGCGCGGTGGTGCCGGAGAAAACCGGCGACCCGCTGTCGCCGCCCTTGCAGGTCGGACCGGCGACGGTGACCCAGGTCGGCAGGCAGGCGCCGCCACACAGATCGCCGGCCGGCGCGAAATCGGTCAACTCGACGATCGAGCAGCTATAGCCGGTGCGCTCGCCGCGATGGCAGACGAAATCGCCCGCGCGCGTCTGGTCGCGCGTGCGCGATCCCGTTACCGGACGTTCGATCGTCTTGGCGGTGTCGGCGAAGAACAGCCCGGCGAGCGGCCCGGTCACGGTGCCGACCTGGACGTCCTGATAGCCCCAGCCCCATTGCCCGACAAAGCTCAGCGGCACCTCGCTGTGATCGGGTGCGATGACGCTCATCTGGTCGAGGCAATGCGCCGCGGTGGCGATGCCGTAGCGCGTGCCGTCGGTGACGACGAAGCCGCTGGTGCAGAGGTAGCGCTTGCCGTCGTCGGGGCTGTTCCCCTCCAGCCGCGCGCCGCCGGCCGGCGGCGCGGAGAGATTGACGTCGACCTGATCGACCACGCGGATACTCACCGGCACCCCGGCGACCGCCTCGACCTTGCGGCGCCATTGATCGACCCCCGCCTTGGCTTCGCCGCTGCCGATCAGCACGACCAGTTCGCCGGTGCGCGGATCGAGCCCCATGGCGGGCGGGCGCGAGAACATCGCGCGGATCTGCGCCTGGTGCCAGGTCACGGCCCAGATCACCTTGTCGCGTGACGCGCGCGCACCGGTGCGGAACACCACCGGCAGCTTCTCTCCCGCCAGGTCGAGTGTTTCGTCGGGAACCGGGTCGCTGCCGGTCAGATAGACGTTGATGCGGAAATCGGGGCGGTGCTCGATCGAGATGCCGGCAATGCGGTCGCGATATTTCGCCTCGATCGCGTCGGTTACCGGCACGCTGGCATCGAGTGCCGCGAGACGGCGGACCGCTTCGTCCTGGGGGACGGCGAAGAGCTTGGCATATTCGGCGGCGTCGTGCGCGCGCGCCTCGGCCGGGGTCTCGATCGTTTGCGCGACGGCAAAGCGCGGAAGGAGCGCAAGGACAAGCAGCAACGCGGTCAGCAGAACACGCATATGGCCGCTACCTACTCCGTCCAATTCGTCTTCCCGGGCTCGTCCGGGGATCCACTCTGCCTCAATCCCGAAGCCGGAGCCTCTTGTCCAGCGCCCACCGGCCGGTGGATCCCGGGACGGGCCCGGGATGACGGTTGCGGGACCATCCTGGATGGCATCCGGATTGCCCTCCCTTGCCCGGAGGGGGCTATCTATTCCGCCGCCATCGCCCCCATCGTCACGTAGTCCAGCTTGCCCGTGCCCAGCACCGGCAGCGCGTCGACCACGCGGATGTCGCGCGGGATCGCCAGTTCGGCGATTCCGTTCGACTTGCCCCACGCCTGCAACTCGGCCGCCTTCGCGCCCTTCGCCGTCGTGAACAGCACGAGCTGCTCGCCCTTGCGCGCATCGGCCCGCGTCACGACGGCGTGGTCGGCGTCGGGCCACACCGCCGCCGCATAGCCTTCGACTGCGGGCAGCGAGACCATCTCGCCGCCGATCTTGGCGAAGCGTTTGGCGCGGCCGCGGATGGTGATGAAGCCCATCTCGTCGATCGTCACGATATCGCCGGTATCGTGCCAGCCCTCGATCGGCGGTTGCAGCACGCCCGGCGCGTCGGCCTTCATGTAGCCCGCCATGATGTTGGGCCCCCGGATCGACAATTTACCCCCTTCCCAGATGCCCTCGACCGGCTCGACCTTGGCCTCGATTCCGGGCAGCAGGCGGCCGACGCTGCCCGCCTGGAAATGCATCGGCGTGTTGACCGCGATCACCGGCGACGCCTCGGTCGCGCCATAACCTTCGAAGATGCGGACGCCGAATTTCTCGTTCCATATCTTGCGGGTCTCGTCGCGGACGCGCTCGGCGCCGGCGAAGACGTAGCGCACCGAATAGAAGTCGTAATTGTGCGCCATCCGCGCATAGCCGGCCAGGAACGTGTCGGTACCGAACAGGATCGTGGCATTGGCGTCGTACGCCAGCGCCGGGACGATCCGGTAATGGAGCGGGTTCGGGTAGAGCAGGGTCCGGATCCCGCTCAGGATCGGCAGCAAGGTGCCGCCGGTCAGCCCGAAGCTGTGGAACACCGGCAGCGCGTTGAGCACGAGGTCGGACGAATTGAAGTCGATCCGCGCCGACAATTGCTGGCAATTGGACAGCAAATTGCGGTGGGTCAGCACGACGCCCTTGGGCAGCCCCTCCGACCCGCTGGTGAACAGGATCACCGCGGCGTCGTCGGCCGAGACCCGGCGGCGGCGATGGAGCCGCCCCGCCCAGCGTGCCGCGATCAGGGCGCGCAGCTTGGCAATCGCGCCGAGCCCGGCGGCGACATCCTCGAGATAGACGAAGATGCGCCCGTCCGCCTCCAGCCCCGCGACGATCGGCTCGAGCTTGCCCTGCGCGATGAAGGCGCGCGCGGTGACGATCGTCTTCACATCGGCCGCCTGGCATGCTGCCTTCAGATTGGTGAGCCCGGCGGTATAGTTGAGCATCGCCGGTACCCGCCCGATCCGCTGCAAGGCGAAGAAGGTCGCGACCACGCCGGCGACATTGGGCAGCAGCACGCCGACCGCCTCGCCCTGTCGGGTGATCGGATCGAACGCACGGCCCAGCGCCATGCTGCCGACCACCAGCTTCTTGTAGGTCAACGGCTCGCGCTTGATGTCCTCGACGATCGGCGCGCGACCACCATGGACGTCCTTCGCGTCGAGCAGCGCCTGGAACAACGTGCTGCCGGTCTCCGACGTCGCGAAGATCATATTGCTCATCTCGTCATACAGACGGCGCCCGGCGATCGCGCGGCGGGCGCGCGCGGTCATCTCGCCCTTGATCTCGAACCGGCGCGGCGGGAGCACGGTGAGCGTTATCTTCGGAAAGGCTTTCACCCGAACCTTGCCGCGCAGCTTCGAGAAGGTCGAATATTGCGCGCCGTCGATGCGCACCGGGATGATCGGCGCATCGGCCTTGTCGGCGACCATGCCGGGACCGTCGAACACCTTCATCAGCGCGCCGGTGACGGTGATCCGCCCCTCGGGGAAGATCACCAGCGTGTTGCCTTCCCGGACCGCCTTGACCATCGCCTTGGTCGACATCGGGTTGGTCGGGTCGACCGGAAAGGCGCGGAACAATTTGAGCGCGGGCTTGATCCACCAGCTCGCCACGACGGCGCTGTGCACCGCGAACACCGGCTTGCCGGGCAGGAACACGGCGAGCAGCAGCCCGTCGAGCCAAGAGACATGATTGACTACCACCACCGCGCGCTCGCCGGGCTTCGGCATGTTCTCCTTGCCGATCACCTCGACCCCGTAAGCGAGCTCTAGCAGGGTGCGGAGCAGTCGCTTGATCACCGTTTCCGGGAGCAGCCAGCAGCTGACCAGGGCGACGAGCAACGTCGCGAAGCCCATCGTCGCGATCACCGCGGAGATCGACGCGCCGTATTTCGCCATCGCGATCACCACCGCCATCACCAGCACGATGACGAGCGAGTTGACGATGTTGTTGGCGGCGATGATCCGCGATCGTTCGGCGACCGGGCTGTTGGTCTGGAGCAAGGCGTAGAGCGGCACGATGAACATGCCGCCGGCAAAGGCGAGACCGGCGAGATCGATCAGGATGCGCCAGCTACCCGGTGCCTGGACGAAGCGCGCAATGTCCGCGCCTGGCGCGGTGACGACGAAATGGTGGGTCGCCGGCCAAAGGTCGATCATGAACCCGGCCATCAGCAGCGCCGACAGCGGCACATATTTGGCCGACACCTTGCCTTTCAGCAGGCGGTTGACGGCAAGCGAGCCGATCGCGATCGAGATGGAGAAGACCAGCAGGAACAACGTCACGACGGGCTTGCCCGCGCCCAGCCGGTTCGTCACCAGGGGCGCGAAATCGTTGAGCAGCACCGCGCCGACCGCGAAGAACCAGCTGATCCCCAGGATGCACAGCCAGGCGTCGCGCCCGTCATGCGCGCTCTTGAGCACTTGCCACGTACTCCTGAACACGTTGCGGTCGACCGGCACTATGCCCGGCGGGGGCGGCGCGGGCGGGATCGCGAGGCTCGCGGCGAACCCCAGCACCGCCATCCCGGTCGCGACCAATCCAGCTTCCCAGGGCGGGATGAAATTGGGCATCAATTGCCCGCTCAGGATCGCCAGGAACGTCCCGGCCTCGATCATGCCGGTCCCGCCCATGATCTCGTCGGGACCGAGATGTTGCGGCAGGATCGAATATTTGACCGGTCCGAAGATCGTCGAGTGGCATCCCATCAGGAACAGCACGGTCAACAGCAGCGGCACCGATTGCAGCGCGAGCCCCGCGAGGCCGAGCGCCATGAAGACGATCTCGGCGCCCTTCACGACGCGCATCAGCTTGGCCTTGTCCCAGCCGTCGGCAATCTGACCCGCGAGCGCCGAGAACAGGAAATAGGGCAGGATGAACAGCCCGGTGGCCAATGCCGCAAGCGACGCCGCGCCGTTCTCGTCGCCCTTGTAGAGGGTGAAGGTGACCAGGAAGAGCATCGCGTATTTGAGCGCGTTGTCGTTGAACGCTCCGATGAACTGGACGACGAACATCGGCGCGAAACGGCGCTTCGTGAGCAGCGAGAAATCAGGTGCGGACATCAAACCCCCTATGCCGGCGGGACGGTATCGGCCGAGTGTGACGTAACGGTCAACGGCATCGTGGCCCGACCGATAGCACAAAATGAGCAGTGTTCAATAAAAATATTAGACAGTGTTCAATTTCACGCTTACGGCACCCCCATGGGACGGCGGTCGGATCACACGCGGGACGAGCTGGAGCAGCTGATCGTCGGCGCGGGGCACACGTTGCTGGCCGAGGTCGGCTATCAGCGTTTTTCCGCGCGCGAAGTGGCGAAGCGGATCGGCTATTCGGTCGGTACGATCTACAATGTATTCGACAGCCTCGACGACCTGATGCTGGCGATCAACGGCCGCACCTTCCTGATCTGGGCGGCAACGATCGCGCGCGCGCTCGACACCGCCGGGCCCGACCGTATCGCGCTGCTGGTCGCATCCTATTTCGACTTCGCCACCACCAATCGCAATCTGTGGATGGCGATCTACGATCACCGCCTGCCGGTCGGCGTGCCGTTTCCCGAGCGCTATGCCCGCCAGCGCGGTGCGCTGACCGACATCTTGCGCGGCGAGATCGCGGCGGTGCTGCCGCCCGAGACGCGCGATGGCGCCCCGGCACTCGCCCGGTCGCTGTTGGCGACGGTCCATGGTCATTGCGTCTTCGCGCTCAACGGCACCTTCGCGCTTCTTCAGGAAGCCGATCCGCACGGCGCCGCGCTCGCCCGGGTACGCGAGGCGTTGCGCGCGGCCGGGGCGGACCAGCCCGGCTGACCGCCGCGGATATCTGCGCCGCGACCGGGATCAAATCGCTCCCGTGACGATTATTGCTTCGACATGGTCGCGTTGGAAGAGAGTGGATGCCCGACATAGCCGACGTCCTGGCGAGGACTGCCCGCGGGATCGTGCCCGACCCCGCCTCGAACTGGCCCGGCGGTGCGGCAAGCGGATCTCCGGCATGACCCGGTGCGTCGTGGTGACGGGCGCCGAATCCGGTATCGGTGCCGCTTGCGCCGCCGCTTTCGGCGCGTGCGGCGATCGCGTCGCCGTGTGCTATTTTTCCGACGAGGCCGAAGCGCGGGCGAGTGTCGAGGCGGTCGGGCGCGCCGGCGGTGACGCGATTGCCGTGCAATGCAATGTCGGCGACGAGGCTTCGGTCGCGGCCGCCTTCACCGCCATCGAGGGTGCATGGGGACCCGCCTCGGTCCTGGTCAATTCGGCGGGACTCAACATGAGCGGCGTTGCCGTCCGCAACATGACGCTTGCGCAATGGCAGCGGTTGTTGACCACCGACCTGACCGGCGCCTTCCTGACCTCGCGCCGCTTTCTCGCCGGCCGCGATGCCGCGGTGCCGGCGTCGATCGTCCACATTTCGTCGATCCATGCTTATGCCGTCCGGGCCGGTGGTGCCGATTATTGCGCGGCCAAGGGCGGCCTCTCCAACCTCGTCGAGACGATGGCGATCGAGGAGGCGCCGAATGGCGTGCGCGTCAATGCCGTCGAGCCCGGGATGATCCTGACCCCGATGAACGCGCGGGCGGAGACCGACCCGGTCTATCGCGCCACGCTCACCGCCAATATCCCGCTGGGCCGCGCCGGCGCGCCGGAAGAAGTCGCCGCGCTCGTCCGCTGGCTCTCGTCGTCCGAAGCGAGCTATATCACCGGCGCGCGCATCGCGATCGACGGCGGCCTTTCGCTGATGCAGGCGCTGGGCGCATGACGGGGGCGAAGGACGATGTCGTCCCGACCGCCACGCCGGTCGACTTCAACGTGCGCGAAATCCAGTCGGTCCGGCTCGACGGCCCGGCCCCGCTGATGGAGCGCGACTGGATGAGTCCCTATGTCTGGACCGAGCCGGACGGGCGCATCGGCATCATGGTCCGCGCCGTGCCGCGGCGGGATGCGACGCGGACAGACACCGGGGTGATCTGGGCGGGATGGAGCTATGACGGGCGCACCTTCACGATGCTTCCCCAACCCTCGATCGTGCCGGGTCCCGACGCCGATCAATCGGGCGGCGTCGAGGACCCCACCGTGCTCCAGCGCGACGACGGCAGCTATGTCGTCTATTACACTGGCGTCGCCGCCGACATGTCGCGCGGCGCGTTGTTCTACGCGGTCGGCCCGTCGGTCGACCGGCTCGAAAAGACCGGCGTCGCGCTCGCCTCGTCCAAGTCGGAAGGCAATACCAAGGAAGCGACGGTGATGCGCACCGCCGCCGGCCAATGGCGGTTGTTCTACGAATATGCCGAGGACGGGGCGTCGCGCATCGGCCTGGCACTCGGCCCGACCATCGACGGACCCTGGGACGAGCAGCCGACGCCGTTCCGCCCGCGCATCGACAGCTGGGACAATTGGCACCTCTCGACCGGGCCGATGCTGACCGACGATCCCGACCGGCCGGTGATGTTCTACAACGGCGCGACGCAGGACGCGCGCTGGCGGATCGGCTGGGTAGCGTTCAACAGCGATTGCACGCGCGTCGTCGGCCGCGGAATCGAGCCCCTGGTCGTACCGCCGCCGACGAGCGACCGCACCGCGACCGACATCGCCTTTGCCGCATCGGTGATCGTTCGCGACGAGGAAATCTGGCTCTATTACTCGCTCGAGGACCGCAAGCTCGCGCGCGCCCGGATACGGCGGAGTTAGGGCTCAAGGCTATAAACGGCTGCTTTTGGTTCGGCGGCCGAACGGCGGTCTCTGGGTGGTCAGCGGAATGGCGGCTTTACGGTGAGGGGGCGTGATTAGCGGCCATTGAGTGGACCGGCTTTGACAAGACGCAAGTGGGTCGCGCGTATCATCGGTTTGCCTGTAGCGCCGTTTGGAATAACTTCGCCTGACAAATGCACGACGACTTGGACGTTGCCGAACCCATCTTGACGCGCTGCTTGCACGATGCGGTCATAGGTCTGACCAACACTATCATCGCCCGTAGCGAACCCGACACCGGGGCAGTCGCGTCCGGAGACCGATGCTCGGCATTCGATGCAGCCGTCTTTGGCCGCGTGCGCGAAGAGAACAGCGGTGCCCTCGACCTTGTCGCCAACAGATACAGTCCAGCACCTATTGGCAGCGAGTTCGACCGGCTTGGAAGCGCAGGACGCCAACGCGGCAAGGCATAACAGCGAAAGATTGCAGGACCGCATTCGGGGATCGTCACACAACTGCCCGATGTCAGCAACTGGGTCGCAAGCCGACCGGCTGGATTATGAGTCCGCACCCCCGCGCAGCGCATCGCTCCTTGCGGAAAGGCTCGCTACATTATCCACCGGATCTCCCTACAGCGTCATCAGCCGCCGTTCGGCGAGCGTCGTCGCGATCGCGCCCAGTCCTTCCTCGATCTCACCGATCGCGGCGAGAATGTCGTCGGGTTTGCTGCCCTCGACCAGGCCGCGTAGCGTGTCGGCCTGGCCGACCAGCAGCGCGTCCTTGTCGACCAGAGCGGCGAGCGTCGCCGCTTCCTGGCGAAAGCGCTGGGTCATGCGGTCGTTTTCCGGCACCGGCGCGTGGCGCACTTGCCCCTCGACCCCGTTGATCGCCTGGCCCAAGGCTTCGAGGCGGCGGGCGTCGGCGACGATCTCGGGCGGCGGGAAGGGATTGGCGCGGGTCGGCGGCGGGATGCGTTCGCGGCGGAAGGTGCCTTCCGCCGCGACTACCGATTTCAGCGCGCGCGCCAACAATTCGCAGACCAATGTCCGCACCTTCTGGTCGTCGGCGCGGAGCTGGTTCTCGCTGCGGTAGAAATTATAGCCATAGCCGTGGAACAGGGTGATCCCGACCTGCGTCAGCGGCCCGACATCGTAGAAGCCGGTCATTTTCTGGCCGGCGCAGCGACGTCGCCCAGCGGCAGTACTCCGGTCGGCGCCGCGCCGATCTGGAACGGCACGCCGCATGCCGCGTTCGGCGCCGAGATCAGGCCCTGATCGGCCATCCGCAGCGCGAGATAATAGCGCACCGCCTCGATCGGGCTGAGCCCGATCGCCTGGAGCGAGATCAACTCCCGCATCCGCTCGTCGCGCGGCATGATCAGCACCTTCAGGTCGTTGAGCATGATGCCGTAGACCTTGAGGAAATCGCCGAGGTGCTGCTTCACGAGTTCGCGCACGTCGTTGATGCGCTCGTTGATGTTTTCCATCTTGGTGATCTGGATCACCTGGTTGATCGCCTGTTCGATCGCCGGCCCGGCATATTCGGCGATCTCCGCGGTATCGATCTCGACTCCCGCGAACGGCATGTGGGTGATGAGGTCGAGTGCCTCCTCCTTCGAATCGATGTGGATGTAATAGTCCACCACGTACGACATTTCCGCCATCTCGGCCGAGGTCGCGACGCCTTCGTTGCGGACCAGCAGCTTCGAGCGGTTGATGTAGATGACTTCATACTGCCACGGCGAATTGCCGCCGAAAAAGCCCTGCGCGATCGACCCGAGCAACGGCGCGTTGGGAGTCTCCAGCGCGTATTGGCCGGTGTCATAGACGTTGAGCACCGCGCCGCGCGACTTCAGGACACAGAAATGGTTGCTCTCGACCGTCAGCAGCGATCCCGACACGATGCTGGCGTCGCCGACCTTCATCGCAACGGTGCGCGTGCCGAGCGCGTCGGTGCCGTCGTCGCGCAGCGTGCTGATGACCTGACGGGTAAGTGCCATGGGGAATCCTTTCCTGGGTGAAGGCGTGGCGAAGCGTGCCGCTAGCGTGCCCGCCGGCGGCGCGGGGTGCAGATGCCGGGGGCTGCGAACAGGTCCATCATCGCGCGCGTGCGGTCGCCGGCGGTGGCGGGGCCGGCGTCGAGCAGGTATCGCGTCTGCGCAACCGGCTGCGTGGCAATGGCTGGGGCGGCGGCGGCCGGTTCGGGTTGCTGGGACTCGGCGTCCTGCTCGGCGGCGAACCAGCCGGGTGGCGCGGATCGTCGGTCGGCGAGCGGTATCGGCTCGAACCGCGGCGCGATGGCGCGCCGGGTGCCGAGCAGCTTGGGCAGCCTCAACAAGGCGAAGACCAGCACGAAGGCGACGATAATGCCGGTCATGCCTGCCTTGCCCCGCTCCCTTCCGCGGTACCCGTTGCGCGCAGGCGTTCGGGCGCCTGGCCGTCTGCGGCGATCAGGCTAGGCGCGATTTGTCGCAAAAGTGTGACAGGCGCCCGAGCGACGGTACCGGGTCGGGCATATTCGCGCGCTCAGAACGCGGCGGCGCTCTTCCACAGCATGTACGCCGCGACGACGAAGATCAGCCCGGCGAAAACCGAGGTCAGATGCCCGGTGCCCGACAACCGCCGCGCGGCGAGGGTGCCGGCCAGCCCGCCGATGACCCCGCCCAGGATGAACACTCCCGCCAGCGCCCAGTCGACCAGCCCCGAAAAGGCGTAATTGGCCGCCGTGGTCAGGCCGAAGGCGGTGACCGCGACCAGGCTGGTGCCGACCGCGTTGATCATCGGCATCCGCGTCGAGGCGACCAGTCCGGGCACGATCAGGAACCCGCCGCCGATCCCGAAAAATCCCGAAAACGCGCCGGTCGCGAAGCCGAAGCCGACCACTTTCGGGGCGTTCTCCCGATTGCATTGTGCGCCGGGCACGCCCTTGTCCTTGCGCCCGCGCAGCATCAGCACGCCGACCGCCAGCATCACGATCGCGAACAGGAACAGCAGGCGGTGGCCGTCGAATGCCTTGCCGAGCGTCGACCCGCCCAGCGCGCCGATCACCCCGGCGGCGGCGTACATCGCGCCGCAGCGCCAATTGACCGTCCCGGCACGCGCATGGCTGGCGAGCCCCGTCGCGGCATTGGCGGCGACCGCGAGCGCGGAGGTGCCGATCGCGACGTGCGGGCTCTTCACCCCGACCAGATAGACCATCAGCGGGACCGCGAGGATCGACCCGCCCCCGCCGACCAGCCCGAGCGAGAACCCGACCAGCGATCCCGACAGCAATCCCAGGACATATTGCACCGGCTCAAGCATTGCGCGGCCTCCCGCAGGCTACGCCGCGCGGCGCCCGGCGATCACACCGCATCGATCGGCAATTTCAGATAGCGGGTGCCATTGGCTTCGGGCTCGGGCAGCCGGCCGCCGCGCATGTTCACCTGGATCGACGGCAGGATCAGCTTTGGCATGCCGAGCGTCTTGTCGCGCGCGGTGCGCATCGCGACGAAGGCGTCCTCGCCGATGCCGTCATGGACGTGGACATTGGCATCGCGTTCGGCGCCGATCGTCGTTTCCCAGGCAAAGGCGTCACGGCCCGGCGCCTTGTAATCGTGGCACAGGAACAGGCGCGCCGCGCGCGGCAAGGCGAGCAGCCGGCGGATCGAGTGGTACAACTGACGCGCGTCGCCTCCCGGAAAGTCGGCCCGAGCGGTGCCGAAATCGGGCATGAAGATGGTGTCGCCGGCAAATACCGCGTCGCCGATCACATAGGCGAGGTCGGCCGGCGTGTGGCCCGGTACGTGGAGCACCGCGACCGGGATCGAGCCGAGATGGAACAGGTCGCCATCGTCGAACAGCGCATCGAATTGCGATCCGTCGCGCTCGAACCCGGTGCCCGCATTGAACAGCTTGCCGAAGGTTTCCTGCACCGTGACGATGTGCCGGCCGATGCCGAGCTTCCCGCCCAGCCGCTGCTGCAGATAGGGCGCCGCCGAGAGATGATCGGCATGGACGTGCGTTTCCAGCAGCCACTCGACCTGCAGTTCCTGCGCCTCGACATAGGCGATGATCGCGTCGGCCGAGGTCCGCGCCGTCCGGCCCGACGCCGAATCGAAGTCGAGCACGCTGTCGACGATCGCCGCCTGGCGCGTCGCCGGGTCGTGCACCACATAGCTCGCGGTGAAGGTTTCCTCGTCGAAAAAGGCGCGGACGACCGGCGCGGGTGCGGCGCCGGACCGCGCGTCCTCGATCACGCCCGTTGCGTGCGCCAGGGCCGGGTCAGCCATCGTCATCCTCGGTCACCCATAATTGACTTACATATATTCTATAATTGTGGAATAGAGTGGTTTCAATCGCCAATCGGGCGATTGTTCCGATTACCGAGGTCGAAAGGATCGATGTGCGTGCCGACGGCCAGGTAGACGTCGCCCCGGTGCGGCTGGGGGATCAGGCGCCGGACTTCACCGCGCGATCGACGCGCGGGCTGGTGTCGCTGTCCGATTTTCGCGGGCGCTGGCTGGCGCTGTTCTCACATCCTGCCGACTTCACCCCGGTTTGCACCAGCGAGTTCGTCGCGCTGGCGCACGCGCAGGACCGGTTCGCCGCGCTCGATTGCGCGCTGATGGCCTTGTCGGTCGACAGCCTGTTTTCGCATCTCGCCTGGATCCGCGCGATCCGCGACCGGTTCGGCGTCGTGGTCGACTTTCCGATCATCGAGGATCCCACGCTCGAGGTCGCGCGCGCTTATGGCATGATCGGCGCCGAGGCCGCGGACGCGAGCGCGGTGCGCACCACGTTCTTTCTCGATCCCGACGGCGTGGTACGCGCCACCACGTGCTACCCCGCCAGCGTCGGCCGATCGGTCGACGAGATGCTGCGGCTGGTCGCCGCGCTGCAGCGGGTCGATGCGGACGACGTGCTGGCGCCGGAGGGATGGGTACCGGGTGCGGACATGCTCGCGGTGCCAAGCCACGACGTGGCGGACATCCTGGCCGGGGCGGGCGAAAGCGACTGGTTCTATACCCCGGTGCCCGATCGCAAGCGGGGGTGGTCGTGAACGGCGATGCGCCGGATCCCGATACGGCGGCGGCGCTGCTCCGCGCGCTGGCGCATGGCGTGCGGCTGGCGCTGCTCGACGCGCTGGCCGAAGGCGAGCGGTCGGTCGGCGAGATCGAACGCGCCACCGGGGTGGTCCAGCCGGGGCTCAGCCAGCAACTGGGCATCCTGCGCAAGGCAGGATTGGTGACCACCCGGCGCGAGGCGAAACAGGTCTATTACCGGATCGATCGGGATGGGCTGGCCGGAGTCGCCGCGCTGATCGATCGCTTCGCGCGGCGCGAGCCGAAGGCGGCGATCGCGCCATCGGGGCGCGTGGGCGGCGGTGCGGCGATGTTCGCCCGCGTCCTGCCGCGCCCCTGACCGCCGCGACGGCGCGGGCGACGTTCTGGCCGCCGCCCGCCCCTGGTCAGTCGACCTTCGTGGTGCGCAGATAGGGCCGGTGCTCGGTCCAGCCCTGGGGGAACAGCCCCTTGGCCTCGTCATTGCCGATCGACGGCGGGATGATAACGTCCTGTCCCTTGCGCCAGTCCGCCGGGGTCGCGATGCGCCTGGCGTCGCCCAGCTGCAGCGCGTCGATCACCCGCAGGATCTCGTCGAAATTGCGCCCCACCGCCATCGGATAGGTGAAGGTCAGGCGGATCTTCTTCTTCGGATCGATGATGAACACTGACCGCACCGCCGCCGTGTCGCTCTGTTCGGGGTGGATCATGTCATAGGTGCGCGCGACCGTCAGGTCGGGGTCGGCGACGATCGGGAAGGTCAGATTGGTGTGCTGCGTGTCGTTGACGTCGGCGATCCACTTGCGATGTTCCTCGGCCGTGTCGGTCGACAGACCGATCGGCTTGACGTTGCGCGCGGCGAACTGGTCGGCAAGCTGCGCGGTGCGTCCCATCTCGGTGGTGCAGACGGGCGTGAAATCGGCCGGGTGGCTGAAGAAGAACACCCAGCTGTCGCCGGCCCATTCGTGGAAATTGATCGGTCCGTTCTGGGTGTCGGCCGAAAAGTCGGGGGCGATATCGCCGATATGCAGTGCCATGCTAGCTCCTGTCGTCGGATTGCGCGCGTCCCCTAGCGGATCGGGGCAGAAGCGGCAAATATGATTCTTCGATTACGGAAACCGTGTATATGATTGATGCGTCGAACGGAGAGGAAGGGCGATGACCCCGATCGATCACCTGATCTATGCCGCCGCCTGGCTCGCTTTCGGGCTGGCGCACAGCTTGACCGCCGGGGCAACGCGGCGGTCGGGGCTAGGCCGGGTGTTCGGGCGCGGGCATCGGCTGGCGTTCAACCTGATCGCGATCGTCGAGCTCGGCGCGGTGCTCGCGGTCGGCCATGTCGTCGGGCGCGACGCGCGTACCCTGGCCTTGCCCCTGCCGGTCACGGTGCTGCAATTCGCCATGCTGGGCGCCGGTATCGTGTTCGGCGCGATGGCGCTGCAAAGCTATCGTGCCGGGCCGTTCGTCGGCATCGCGCAATTGCGTGGCGAGGAAGAGGATCACGCCCAGCCGCTCGTCGTCGGCGGGCTGCATCGGTGGGTGCGCCATCCGCTCTATTCGGCGCTATTGCTGCTGGTGTGGGGCGCGGCGCGCGACGAACTCTGGCTCGCCACCGCGATCTGGGCCAGCCTCTATCTGTTCCTGGGCAGCGCCATCGAGGAACGCCGGCTGGTGACGCGCTATGGCCAGGCCTATGCCGCCTATCGCGCGCGTGTCGCGCGCTTCGTTCCGGCACCGTGGCGCGGACGGCGGCAATGACCGGCGGCGCGACGCCGGCTCTTGCGCATCGGCGCGATTGGGAGTCAGCTGTGGCGATCGCCGGAGATCCGTTGGGGATCGCCGCGCAACCAGCAGCGGGCCGCGCCGCAGCGGCGGCCGACGGGAGGGAAGATTATGGATGGCAAGGTGCGTGATCGTCGCGCCGTGATCGGCCTGGGCGCGGCCTTGGTCGGAGCGGGTGTCGGGGCAAGTGCGATCGCCGGCACCGGCCGTGCGGCGACGGCGGGGGCCGACCCCGCCGCGCCGTGGAGCCCGGCCTTCGAGGAGCAGGATGGGTGGATGGACCGGCCCGGCACACGCCATCGGCTGGTGTTCGACACGACCGTCGCGACCGCGGCCGAATCGGCGATGTTCTATGCCGACACCTATTATGCCGCGAACAAGAGCGGGTACGGCCTGGCGCCCGACACGCTCGGCGTCATCCTGATATTCCGCCACATGTCGACCCCGTTCGGATTCAACGATGCGATGTGGGCGAAATACGGCCACGCCATCGCCGCACAGCTCAAGCTGGAGGGCGAACAGGCGATCCGCGCGGTGCAGGGCAATCCGCTGCTGACCGCAGCTCCCGATCCGCGCCCGGCCAAGGCGGCCAAGCCGGCCAAGCCCAGCGACGATGACGACGCCCCCGTCACGCTGGCGGCGCTTGCCGCGCGCGGCGCGCGCTTCGCGGTGTGCGGCATGGCGACGACCGGCATGGCGGCGCAACTCGCCAAGAAGACCGGCAAGGATGCCAAGGCGGTCGAGGCCGAGCTCAAGGCCAATCTGATCCCCGGCGCGGTGATCGTTCCCGCCGGCATCGTCGCGGTCGATCGCGCGCAGGAACATGGCTACGCCTTCGTCTATATCCCGGAATGAGCTAGGCGCCGCGTGAACAGCGACCCGATGACACCGGCCGGCCACGACCCGGCCGGTTCCCCCGCGGCCGGGGCGCTCTCGACGCGCCGGGTGTTTGCCTATGCGGCGCTGGCCATGGCGGTGATGGTGTTCTGCATCGCCGCCGCCTTCCAGGCGGGCCGCACCTATCCGGTCACCGGCAATGCCGCCGCGCCGCCGCCGCCGACCGCTGCGTTCGGCGGGCAGCTGTTCTTCGATCCCCCCGCCGAATCGACCATCCCCCCGGGACCCGATGGCGACGCGATCCGCCGCGGGCGGGAGATTTTCCTGCACACCGGACAGACGGTCGGCGCGCATGTCGGCAACGGCCTGGCGTGCGGCAATTGCCACCTGGATGCCGGGCGCCGCGACAATGCCGCGCCGATGTGGGCGGCATGGGGCAAATATCCCGCCTATCGCGCGAAGAACGGGCGCATCAACACGATGGAGGACCGCCTCCGCGATTGCTTCCTCTATTCGATGAACGCTCCGGGCTCCCCGTCGGGTACCCCGCCGGCTTATGGCGACGATGTCTATCGCGACCTGCAGCGCTATTTCGCCTGGCTCGCGACCGGGGCCCCGGTCGGCGCGACCCTCAGCGGCCGCGGCTATATTCAGCTCCCTCCCGCACCGCTCGGTCAAGATCCTGCGCGCGGCAAGGCGGTGTTCGACACCCATTGCGCCGCGTGCCACGGCGCGCAGGGGCAGGGCGCACCCAATCCGGACGGAACCTATGCCTATCCCCCGTTATGGGGGCCGAAATCGTACAATTGGGGGGCGGGCATGACCAACGTCCGGACCGCGGCGGGCTTCATCGCCGCCAATATGCCCTACGGCCAGGGCTATACGCTGACCACGCAACAGGCCTGGGACGTGGCGGCCTATATCGACAGCCGCGAGCGCCCCCGCGACCCGCGCCAGACCGGCAGCATCGCCGACGCTCGCGCGCGATACCATGCGAAGGGGGATTATTACGGTCAGGTGGTCGACGGGAATCTGTTGGGGGACGGGGAGTGAGGGTGCGCCTGGCGGCGTCCGTGCAAGTCATTACACGATCCGATCAAGCTCTGCTCTGCCAACGACCCGACTGTCGATCCGGTCTAGAATAACGGCGCGACCATCGTCAGTACGTTGTCGCCGAACCGGCGCACGATCGATCGCCGTGCGATGTCTTCCGCGCGGATCTCGACGGTCTCGGCAAACCATTTATGCTGCATCGCGATCACCTCGCGGCACAATTGCTCCGAGCGGAACAGCACGTTGTTCTCGAAATTGAGATCGAGACTGCGCCGGTCCATGTTCGACGATCCGACCAAGGCCACCGTTTCGTCCGCGACCAAGGTCTTGGCGTGCAGCAACCCGCCGCCATATTCGAAGATCCGCACGCCCGCCCCCGCCAGTTGCGGGTAATAGGCACGGCTGATCGCCCCGACCGCACGGCTGTCGTTGCGGCGCGGGAAGACGATCCGCACGTCGACTCCGCGCCGCGCCGCCGCGACGATCGCATCGAGCAACGTCGTGTCGGGCGCGAAATAGGGCGTCGTGACGACCAGGCTGTGCCGCGCCGCCGCCAGCACGCCGGTGAAGATGTCGGTCATCGCCTTCTTGGGCGACAGCGGCCCGGTTCCCACCGTGATCGCGTCGAACCCTCCGGCGATCGGGGCGGGGTCGGTGCGGATGATGTGCTCGCGCAGATCCTCGCCGGTCTCCACGCTCCAGTCCGACGCGAAGATCACTTCCGCCTGGCGCACGATCGGGCCTTCGTAGCGGATGAAGATGTCGACCCAGGGCGCGAACTTCCTCTTGGGCAGGAAGGCGGGGTCGGCGCAATTCTGGCTCCCGCACCAGGTGGCGCGGCCGTCGACCACCACGATCTTGCGGTGATTGCGCAGGTCGATGCGATGTCCGGCCAGAAACGCGAGCCCGAACGGCACCTTGAGCGAGGCGCACAGATGCGCGCCCGCCGCCGCCATCCTTTTCCAGTGCGGCGACCGGATCATCGCGCGCGACCCGATTGCGTCGGCGACCACGCGGCATGTCACTCCGCGCGCCGCCGCACGGCACACCGCCTCGACCACTTTCAGTCCGTTGGTATCGGTCAGCCAGATATAGAAGGACAGATGGACGGTCAGCGCGGCGCCGTCGATGTCCGCGACGATCCCGGCGATCGCCGCATCCGAATCCGGCGCGACCTGGCCTTTATTGCCCGTCGCCGTCGGCCAGTGGCTGACCCCCTCGCATATCGCGAAAGCGTTGCGGAAGGAGCCCTCGGCAACCTCGCACGGTACCGGCCGCACGACGTCGGCGACGCACGCCGCGAGTTGCTTGTAGACCCCGTCCGCCCGCTTCTGGAACCGGCGCGACACCCATGGCTCGCCGAACAACAGGTAGATGACCGGCCCCGCGAGCGGCAGCACGAACAGCAGCAACACCCACGCTGCGCGCGCCGCGGGCTCGCGATCCCTGACCAGGATCGCGCGCACGACGACCGCCAGCTGGATCAGCAGGGCGGCGGCCCAGAACAGGGAATGGAGAGGCGTCATGGCTTGGAAAGCGGCCGCATCGCGTGATCCCCGGGGGTGACGTGAGCGGGGAGGGGTAATGGGTTAGGAGGGCGGAGGGTAGAGCCCGGCCTGCCGAAATCGCGGCCGTACCCGTCGAAGCGCGCGAGTCCCCCGAAATCCGGTGACCCGGCATAGCCGCAGGAACGCCGTCCGTGCCGCTCGGCCATACATTCCGGGATGGGTCCCGGGAATGTCGAACGCTAAACATGACCGGTCCGACTGAAGCGGGGTGATCATGGAACTGGCACGGTCAGCTGCACTATTGGTCGCTTGCGCACTCGGCTTATGTGGTTCCGCCAAGGCAGAATCGTCGGATCCAGCCATCGAGGAAGCGAAGGGCGTTTTGGCAGGCGCCCTGCCGAAAGGCTCATATTTCAGCGCAGGCTATTACGAGAAAATGGAAAAGCTCGACCAGCAGGACAAGCGCATTTCGTGGACCGTGCACTATCCAAGGATAACGCTGTCGACCAGTTCGTCGATGTGCGTGGACCATATCTGGGTCGGGCCGATGACGCTCGACATGTCTTTTCGCGCGTCGTCCAGGTCGGGAATCGTCCTTCTTACCGCTTCGGATTTCGACCTTCCCTGGGGAGAGTTGATCTCGGTTCGACCGGACGGCGAAGACGTCAAGTTGCTTTGGAAGGGTAGCAGCAGCGAGTCGGCGATTCATTATGGCGACAACCGGTCTGCCGTCATCGTCGCCGATGCTATCACCACGCTTCGCGACGCGTGTGCCCCCAAGCAGTGAAGCGGCTTGGCGCTGCGGGCATTACGGTGACGGCTTGCTGCTGCGCCACGATCGGCCGACGCAGGGTCGCGCCCCGGCATGGTCGCGGTGCAATCAGCAAGCCGTCACCGACACCCCCAATGCGATTGCGGCGCATCCATCCCCCCGGTGATGCACCGCGTCCCCCCCGGGGGGAACGTTCGCCCCCGCAGGTTGCCAAGCAATGGGAGGGCTGCCCATCCCGGAATGTATGGCCTGTCGAGATTTTCCCGCTAGCCGCGAAGAGCGGCCACCACCGCCAGCGGATGCGAATAGGCGAGCATCTGCCCGGCCTCCTCGACCCAGGTCACGGGTGTGTCCGGCAGCCGCTCGCGCCAATATTCCATTGCCTGTGCCGGATCGTGCAGAACGAAGTGGCGTCCCTGCACGATCCGCCAGTGCGCCATCCCCGGCAGCGGATCCACGTCGAGCCCGCCGGCCCACGCCGATTGTTCGACGACGTATCCGGCGATGTTCCCCTGCGCGAAACCCCGCGTCGCGCGCAGATAATCGGCGCAGAATTGCGGGTCGTTCTGCACGAGATCGAAATCAGGCGCGCTTTCCCGGAATGCGCGCAGCATGCCGTCGTACATGCGCGCGGGCTTTACGTAGCTGGCGAGCAGGCGGATCATGCCCTCGACCGCCCATGGTCGCTTGGCAAATGCCCGCTTGACCGCGCCGAGCGGGCCGCGGTCGATGGCCGTAAAGCCGATTGCGGGCGTGGGGTTGACCAACACTGCTCGTCCGATGAGGTCCGGATGACGCTGGCCCAGGCGGATCGAGGCCTGACCCGACCCCCGTGCGATGACGTCGATCCGATCGAGCCCGAGCCGTGCACAGACGAAGGCGACGTCATCCGCCGCAAGCGCAAAAGGGTCCCTTGCGGACGCCCCTGCCGCGGTGTCGCCGAACCCCGGACGGTCGATCGCCAGCGGTCGATAGCCTGCCGCCTGGAGCGCCGACACCAGACGCGTGGGCGGCGCTCGGCTGGTGATCGTGCTGTGCAGGATCAATACCGGCTTACCGTCCCGCAACCCGAAATCGGAATAGCCGATGTTCCGGCCATGGTTGATGACCGTCGCCGTGGGAATATCATGGCCTGGATCGGGCAGGAGCTCGATCGGCCGGCCCGCCTCGAAAGCGTCGAGCCCGGTTGCGGCAATCGCACGGATCAGTTCGCCGCTGCCGCGCACGCCCAGGATGAGATAGATTTCCTTCAGCTCGGCGTCGACGACGGCGTCGGAAATGTCCAGCGCAACCGCGATTTCCGGCCGTGATTTGAAGATGCTGACGAGACGGGCGATCGCAAATTGCCGCTCGCTGAGGCTGAAAACGTCGTACCGGCGCGCGCCCGGCGCCGTCACGAACGCCTCGCTGGCCAATTCCATAACCAGGCCGACCATCATCGGTACGCTGGGGACTCCCAGCTTCGATTTGAGTTCGGCGACCGTATTGCGCGCGGAGGTATAGGATATGTGCAGCGTGGCCGCCGCCGTGCGGATGCCGCCGGCGACGACCAGCGCGTGCAGCACCGCACTCTGCGTTGCCGTCAGCGAATAAGCGGTGACGATGCGACTGAAGCCGTCATTGGCCGATTCAGACGTGTCCAATGGAGCCAAAGCCATACATCCCGGGATTGGCGTAAGAGCTTGCCGCATTACGGTGGCCGGCGAAAGGGTGGGGGTGAGATGAAAGCCAGACTTGCCGCGGCGCTGATGGTGTCGGTCGCGCTGATAAGCGGCCCCGGGCTCGCCGAACGAAAGATCGGCGGCGACGGTCCCGCGTCCAACATGCAGTATCGATATGTGAGTACCGAGACGACCGGGATGGGCGATCTCGTCACGCTGGCGTTCGACAATGTTTCGGTCATTCTGCCCCGGCAGGATATCGGGCGGATATATTTCCTGCCGGGCATGCTGGTCCGGGCCGAAAACACGACGCGACAACCTCTTTGTTTCGCGTTTCACTTCGTGCCGCCGTCGTGGGACATGACGCATTGGGGAAGCGACGAGGTACATTACCTGTCCGCGCGCCAGCGCACCGGCTATATCGCCGGCGTGTATATGCGGGAGGATAGTCGAGGTTCGGTAGGTTTCCTCGAGGCGCACGTCCACACTTGGACTCCCCTCGGCAAGGGGCAATGCGGGCAGGATCCGCAGGCGTAATCAGGCGCGGTACGCGTGGATGGAAGCGGCGCGTTGGGGGGCTCATCACCGCCCGACGCTTGCCTTGACTCGCCGGGACGCATCGGGAACGATCCCCCTCACGGCAAGAATCGGAAAAGAGGGGGAAATAATGGTCCGACTCGTCGTTGGCGCCGTTCTGGCCGCGGGGCTTGCCGCAGGATCGTCCGCCACCGCCGCGCCGGCGTCGGTCTATGCGCCGGTCGCCGGCTTGATCCGCTCGTTCGTCACCAACGATCGCGCGGTCGACTGGCGCGACCTCGACCGCCATCGCGACATCAAATGGGTCACGCCCGCGCTCGTGCCGCTGGCGACCGCGGCGCCCGACGGCAGCACCTCGGCGCGGCCCGGCGTCGCGACGATCGACGGGCGGACGTTCGACATCGCCGCCACGGGCAGCCTCGCCGGCGTCGGCAGCGTGTTCATTTCGGACGCGTTGCCTGCCGCCCCGGCGGCGCAGGTCGCCGACGGCTTGCGGGGGCAGGGCATCACGCTGACGCCGGCGCGGTGCGCGCGCTCGCCGGGGTCGGCCGACCCGTATCGCGGCTGGTACCATCTCGGCATCGGGCAGGTGACCGGCAATCTCTATATCGGCCGGCTGCGGAGCGGGCGTCAGGGCTATACGCTCTATCTCGGCGAGTTGCCGCCGATGACGCAGGAGGAAAATGCCCGGTTCGTCGATTGTCCGGGCGACGCCGCCAGCGCGGCCACCGGACGCGTCGCGGCGAGCGGCCAGGCGGGCGTGGCCGGGGTGATCGAGGCGGTGCTGCGCCCCGCCGGCAAGCCCCGGTCGCTGCCGTGGCGCGTTGCGTTGCCCGCGGTCACCTGGAACAAGATGCCGCCGGCCAAGATCGCGCGCGGCGATTGGCAGTTCGGCGGACAGGATCACAATCCGCAGCAACTCAATGGCGAGTTCAAGACCGCGACCACCGAAATGACGGTCGATGCCACCGGCAATGCCGCCGGGGCGAGCCGCTTCTACCTCGAAGGCGGGGCCAATCTGCCGCGCGACGGGGTTTTCGCGCTACTCCGCCGCGACGGCTATGCGATCGCGGCGGTCACGTGCGGCAAACCTTATACCAAGATGAGCGAGAACTGGTTTCGCATCACCAAGCCGGGAATGCAGCCGGCGATCCTCTATCGGTCGATGAGCGTGTCGACCGGACGTCCGACCGAGAATTACGCGGTGATGCTCGACGACGTCGCCCCGCCGCTCCAGCCCGGCCAGCGCCCGGCCAATGGCGGGACGTGTCCGGGTTAGAGCGTCAAGCGCCCGTCATCACGCGCCGACGCCGGAATTGGTCAGCGGAGCGGCACCGCCGCGCCCGTCAGCCGATCAGCTTGAACCGGATCGCGGTGCCGCCGCCCGGCGCCAGGTTTAGTGGCAGCACGTCGGTCGAGGTCACGACCTTCTTCTCGATCGTGATCGCCAGCGGATTGACCCGGTAATCGGCATTGGGGCCGTCGCGATAAATCTGCGCCTCGTACTTCTTGCCAGGCGCGAGGAAGGTCAGCGGCTGGGACAACGTCCGCGCGTTCTCGTCGGTGATCGCACCGAGATACCAGTCCTGGCCGCCACGCTCGAGCCGCGCGACGACCACGTAGTCGCCGATTTCCGACTGCAGCGTCTTCGATGTTTCCCAATCGGTCGGCACGTCGCGGATGAACTGGAACGCGGCCAGGTTCTTCTCGTAATTTTCGGGCAGATCGGCCGCCATCTGGATCGGGCTGTAGAGCACGACATATTCGGCCAGCTGGGTCGCGATGGTCGACTGGACGCGGCGCGTCACGTCGTCCTTGCCGTGCTCGACGTCGAAGATGCCGGGGGTGAAATCCATCGGCCCGCCGAGCATCCGCGTGAAAGGCAGGATGGTCAGGTGTTCGGGCGGATTGGTCGGCACGCCCCAGGCATTATATTCCTGTCCGCGTGCGCCTTCGCGGGCGATCATGTTGGGCCAGGTGCGGCGCAGCCCGGTGTCCTTGACCGGCTCGTGCGCGTCGATCGCGATGCGGTATCTGGCGGCGGTTTCGGCGACGAGCAGGTTGTGGCGGACCATGAACTGGCCGGCGAACCACTCGCCCTTGCCCTCGCGGTCCAGGATGTCGCCGGCATGGCGGACATAGCCCGTCTTCACTTCGTGGACGCCGTAGCTCGCGTAGAATTTCATCGCGGCGTCGAGCTGGTTTTCGTAGTTGATCACCGCGCCGCCGGTTTCGTTATGCCCGATCAGCTGGACGCCTTTCTTCTTTGCATAGGCCGTGATCGCGGCGATGTCGAAATCGGGATAGGGTTTGGTGAAGCTGAACTTGTCGCCATTGGCGATCCAGTCGCCGTCCCAGCCCTGGTTCCATCCTTCGACCAGTACGCCGCTTAACCCGTATTTGGCGGCGAAATCGATATAGTGTTCGACATTGGCGGTCGTCGCGCCATGGCGCATCCCGCTGCCCCAGGTCGTCTTGTTCAGGTGCATTTCCCACCACACGCCGACGAACTTGCCGGGTTTGAACCAGCTGTCGATGTCGGGAATCTTGCTCGGCTCGTTGAGATTGAGCTCGATCCGGCTGTCGGCCAGCGCGCCCGGCGTCTCGCCGATCAGCACGGTGCGCCAGGGCGTGGTGAAGGCCCCGGTCTTCTTCGCCAGCGTGCCGTCGGGCCACGGCATCAGCCATGCGGTCAGCGTTCCCTCGCCATTGCCCTGCAGCAGCATCGACGGGAAATCGATCATCGCCGCTTCGTGGAACGAGAGGTACAGGCCGTTGTCGCCTTTCATCGTCAGCGGCGTCTCGGCCAGCGTGATGCGGCGGGCGTCGGTCTGGGTGTAGAGATATTCGTCGCGTTCCTGGCCCAGCCCCTGATACCACCAGGCCTGATACGCACCGACGGTGTGGAACTGGGTGCGCTCGGCGGTGACCGCTACGGCCTGTCCGGCGGGGATGTCCTTGTAATCGTAACGGAAGCCGAAACCGTCGTCGAACAGCCGGAAGGTGACGTCGACCGCCTTGTTGAGCGCGGTGTCGCCGTTCAGCGTCACGGTCAGCTCGGTATGATCGTCACGGATCACCCGCTGCTCGCCCCAGGGTTGCTCCCAGCTGGTGTCCGAGGCGGCGCGGCGCGGATTGCCGATCGCGCTATAGCGCGCCGCGGTCTCGCCCTTGAACGTCAGCCCGAGCTCGGACAGGGCAAGCACCTGCACGCCCTTGCGCGTGACCTCGTACAGTGCCCGGCCGTTGTCCACCCACACACAGACCTCGATCACCTTGCCCGGCGATTGCGCGCATTCGCGCGGGGCGGCCGCGGCCGAGGCGGTCCAGCCGAGCGCAGCGATCAGGGCAAGCGAGCGAAGGATCATCGTCAGGTTCCTTGGGGGGTCAGGAGGATGTGAGCATGGCCGCGCGAAGCTGCTGGCGCAGCGCCGTGCGGGCGGCGGGGGAAAGCGGACCGAGCGGCCCCCGGAGCGGCTCCGGGATATGCGACGTCGCGTCGCCGCGCTCGGCGAATACGTATGCCGCGACCATCTCCCGCCAATAGGCCCGTTCGCCCGGCGGCAGGTCGCGGAACGCGAGCAGCGCGGTCAGGAAGGCATGGTTGGGATCGTCGTTGCCGCCCCACCAGTAATTGACCATCGCATTGTACGGGTCGAGCGAGGTGACGTGGTGCCACCAATGGCGCGGCACGAACAACGCCTCGCCCGGATTGAGGAACGCGACGTGTGCCACCGCGATCGCCTCCGCATAGCGCGGGAAACGCGCGAGATCGGGCTCCTCGGGATCGACCATGGAGAGCGGCGGCGGATTGTCGGGCGGGCCGATATAGAGATTGGCGACCTGATCGGGCGGGAACAATACGAACCGTCGCCGTCCGGCGATCACGCAGCACAGATTGTCGTCGCGGTCATTGTGCGTGCGCGTATGCACCGCGCCGCCCAGCCATAAGCGCGGCGCGATTCCGGGCAGCACGGGCATTGGATTCTGGTCGGCGAAATCGGGCATCGCCTGGTCGAGCCGCAGCATCTGGATCGCGAGCGTCGGCGCGTCGCGGCGGCCGGTCAGACTCTCGATCCGGTCGAGTGTCGGGCCGAGCGGTGCCTGGCGCTTGGTGAACGTGAATTCGCGCAGGTCGGGGCCATAGGCGAACCGGCCGCGGTGCCGCGCGGGCGCTTCCATCACCGGCACCGGCGTGCCGCGATCGAGCCGGCGGAAATAGGCGCCGAGCGTCGCCGCGCCCTGAATCCCGGCGGCGAGCGCCGGCCAGGTATCGAATAGTCCTTGCAGCACGACAGGCGCGCCCGCCGCGATGATCGCGGCGAACTCCCCGGGGCCGGATACGCCGCGCCGCGCGATCCTGGGCAGAGCGTCGAGCGCCGCGGGATCGCGCGCCAGGCGGACCGGCTCAACCACGCGCCGTCCCCAATAGCTGGGCGTGCATCGGCTGGCGCAGCACGGTGTCCTTGACGAAGCCGAGCATCGTGCGGAACTGCGCCTTGATCGTCTCGGGATCGGTCGCGTCGATGCGCGGCGGGTAGCTTTCGGGCATCAGCCCGAACCCGATCAGCAGCGCGCGCCAATGATCGGCCGGGATGGTGTCGTCCTCCATCGGCGGCAGTTCGCCGCGCGCGCAGAAGATCGCGGCGATATGCGCCAGCTCGGGGGGCCGGGGTGCCGCCTGCGCCGCGCGCCAGAACGGCCCGGCGAATGGCGCGAGCGCGTAAAAGGCGGCCTGGTAATCGCGCAGCCGCTCGAACGACGAGCGCATCAGTCGGTTATAGTCGGCGCGGATCGGCGCCATGTCGCCGACCGGGAAATGGCTCAACAGGGTGATCAGTCCAATCTGGACCGCATGAAGGCCGAGATTGTGGGCTGGATCGAGCGCACACGCCGCGGTCCCGAGCGCGACGCAATTGTGCGCCCAGGCTTGCTCGCGGCGCCCCGGCTCGGACGGCCGCAACACCGCGTCGCCCAAGGTCAGTCCGCTTGCCGCGGCCGCGCCTTGCAGCGCCTTGTCGTCGCCGATCAGCGTGCTGTCGAACGCGTGGATCAGGTGCGTCGCCGACTGCGCCGGATAGAGCCCCGTCCAGCCGCGATCCCAGGCGCGGATTTCGGCATAGGTCGGCACCGGGGCAAAGGGCTGGGCGCGCGCGACGAACACGCGGTCGGCGGGAAAATATGCGCGCCAGCTCTCCTGCCCGACATCGAGCGTCCGGCCGATCAGCGCGGCGTCGCCGCCGCTTGCATCGACGAAGAAATCGCCGGGGACGCGTTCGCCATCGGCGACCAGCGCGGCAATGTCGCCATCGTCCGCGCGCTCGATCGCGATATGATTGGCGCCGCGTATCACGACGCCGATCCGTTGCGCGACGGACTTCAGCCCCGCCGCATAGGCGATGGCCGGCAAGTGATAGGCGTAATCGGCGCGGCCATATCGCTCGCTTTCCTCGTTGGGGATCATCACCCGGCCCTGACGCGCCGCGGCGCCGGTCAGCGAGAAATCCTCGAGCGCGACGTCGAGCCCGAGCCCGCGTGCCTTCAGCCAATAAGCGAAGAAGTCGTTGCCCTCGATCGCCGTGCCATAACCGCCATAGGCGTTGAGGAACGGCGGGCGGCCGCCGAGCAGGTCGACGACATTCTGGCCGAGCGAAAACGCGCCCCCGGTCGCGCGCAACAGTCCCGCTTCGTCGAGGCGCAGCCGCGCGTGCAACGCCTCGATCCCCGGCAGGGTCGCATAGAGGTCGGCGGGATAGAGCTGGCTCGGCAGCTCGATCGCCGTGACCGATACGCCCGCGGGCTCGAGCGCCGATTGCAGCACGCTGGCGGCCAGCCACAAGGGTGCGTCGCGGCCCAGCATGACGACGGATGTCACGGCGCCGCTCATGCCGCCGGTTCCAGCGCGGGGGCGGGACAATAGGAGCGGATGAAGTCGCCATGCGGCGTCATGTCCGCTGCATTGACACGGATCCGGTCGGCGAGATCGGCAAGCCGCGCCTTGAGATCGGCGAGCGGGATCGCGTCGGCCAGCGGGTTGTGGCCCCCGGGCTCGATGCCCTGGCCCACCAGGACCGCCAGCCAGCTGTCGCGCGAGAACAGCCCGTACCGATAGTCGGGGGCGGCCGCCGACGCTTTGAACAGCTCGATCTTGTGCGCCAGGCTGTCGGGTAGCCGCATCGTGCGGACATGGTCCCAGAGCGGCTGACCCTGACGGCGATTGGCGGTGTAGTGGAGTACCAGGAAATCGCGTGTGCGGTCGTAATGCACTTCGAACAGTCGATTGAACTCGGCAGCAAGCCGCGGATCGATACCGGTGGTCCGGGTCGGCATCAGGTTGACCAGGTCGAGTACGGCCGCCTGGATGAGGAAGATCGAGGTCGATTCGAGCGGCTCGAGGAAGCCGCTCGACAGCCCGACGGCGACGCAATTGCCGGCCCAGGCGGCGGCGCGGCGCCCGGCCTGGAAACGCAACAGCCGCGGCTCGTCCAGCGGCGGCGCGTCGAGCGCGGCGAGCAGGACGTCGCGCGCGCGCTCCTCGTCAGTGAAGCGGCTCGAAAAGACATAGCCATTGCCGGTGCGGTGCTGCAGCCCGATGCGCCATGTCCAGCCGGCTTCCTGCGCGGTCGAGCGGGTGAAGGGCAGAAGCGGTCCGGTGCGCAGGCTCGGCACCGCGAGCGCGCGGTCGCAGGGCAGCCAGTCGCTCCAGTCGTGCCAGGCGGTCTCCATCGTCGTGCCGACCAGCAGCGAGCGGAATCCCGAGCAGTCGATGAACAGGTCGCCGGCAATCGCCGCGCCCGCCTCGAGCGTCAGCGATGCGACATGGCCGGTCACCGGGTCGCGCGCGACATCGACCACCTTGCCCTCGATCCGATCGACCCCGCGCGCGGCCGCCCAGCGGCGGAGGAATGCGGCGTATAGCCCGGCGTCGAAATGATAGGCATAGGCGTAGGTCGCGCGGATCGACTTGGGATCCTCGTTGGGCAATTCGAATGCGTTGTTGCGGCAGGCGGCGATCGCGAACGAATAATCGTGCAGATCGGACGCAAGCCCGGCGGCGCGGGCGCGTGCCCAGTGATGCTGGAAATCGAGCCCTGCCCAGGGCTCGCCGAACGTACCGAAAGGGTGGACGTAGCGATCGCCCGGCACGTCCCAGTCGACGAACTCGATGCCCAGCTTGAAGGTGGCCTGGGTCTCGCGCATGAATTGCGCCTCGTCGATCCCGAGCGTGTCGTTGAACATCTTGATGTGCGGCAAGGTCGCTTCGCCGACGCCGACCGTGCCGATCTCGTCCGATTCGATCAGCGTGACGCTATAGTCGCGCGCCGGCAGCAGCTTCGCCAGTCCCGCGGCCGCCATCCAGCCGGCGGTGCCGCCGCCGACGATGACGATCCTGAACGGGTCCGATGCTGCAGCGGTCATGACCGGTCTCTCCTCACAAAGATTGGGCGCCGCCGTGCCTTGGGAGGGCGGCGACGGCGCCCAGTGGAGGAAATCAGAACTTGAACCGGCCGCCAATCGCGAAGCGACGATCCGCAACGCCCCAGTTGGAGTCGATGTAGACCGGCTTGGCCCCGGGCGTGATCGCGGAGTCGCCGAATACCTGCTGCTGATAGACGGTGCGGGTATTGAGCAAATTCTGTGCTTCGAACGAGATTTCGAACCGCTTATCGAGCGACAGGCGCAACGATCCGTCGAGGAACCCGGCAGCCTTCTGAAACACTGGCAGGCCGATGCAGCAATCGAGATTATTGGTCAGGAAGCGCGACCGCCAGTTATACGCCAGTCGGAACGCGACCGGGCCCTTTTCGTACAATCCGACCAGGTTGAACGAATGTTTCGAGATGCCCGCCAGCATGTGCGAGTCGATCACTGCGCCCCGGCCCCCGCTGACGTCCAGACCCGCCCCCTGCCCGCCGGTGCCGCCGGCATCCAGCGCGCCGACATTGATCAGGTTGGAGTTGTTGATGCCCGACTGATCGACGAACGTGTAGTTGGCCTGGACGCCCAGGCCCGATAGCAGGCCGGGCAGGAAATCGAAGAAGGTCTGATAACCGACCTCGAAGCCCTTGAGCTCGCCGCCGCCCTTTTCGTTGCGCGGGCCGCGCAGCAACACGGTCTGGGTCGACCCGCCATTGGTGAACTGGCGTTCGAACTGGCCATAGTCGATTGCGTTGTGCAGCTTCTTGTAGAACAGGTCGATCGTCAGCAGGCCCGACTTGTGCATGTAGCGTTCGAAGGTCAGATCGAACTGGTCGGCCGTCATCGGCTTGAGGCCGGCATAACCCGATTCGGCATTGAACACGAAATTATAGCCGGTGACATTGGCCGCGATGTGCGCCGCCGTCGGCGAATTATAGACTACATAGGGCGAATCCGGACCGGTATTGATGTACGGCGAGTTGATCTGCACGTAGTTGCGCAGCAGACCGAAATCGGGCCGGGACAGGCCGCGCGAATAGCCGAACCGGATGTAATCCTTGGCGTCGAGTTCGAACCGCGCGTTGAAGCTCGGCAGGACGTTGGTGTAAGACGCCCGGAGGTTGTTGGGCGACCCGCCGCCGCTGGCAAAGGCTCGGATCTCGGGCGTCAAATAACAGGACGGGTTGACGACATTGCCGTTCGACAAGGGTGTGTTGCACGCTGGCAGCAGGTTGAGCGCGGTGTCGGATGGATAGGCGACCGAGCCGTTGCTGACCACTTCGGTGCGGATCACGCGGACGCCGACATTGCCCTTCAGCCGGACATTGCCGAAGATCGGCTCGTCGCCGCCGAAATTGAGCATGGCATAGGCGGCCTTGGTCCGCTCGGTCGTCGTGGTGACTTCTGATGGCGTAAAGCAATTGTCGACCGTCGCTTCGGGCCGGTCGCAAATCGCGGTATAGCCCGGCGCGATCGGCGAATTGGTGTTGGCGCCGCCCAGCGACTGGAGCAGACGCGGAAAATTCTGCAGCGTCGCACGGTTCAGATAGACCAAGGGACCGTTATTGTAGACGCTGCCATTGTAGAAATTGCTGCCCAGGCTAGTCGATTCCCAGATGCCTGCGCCATAACCCTTGAAGTTGGAATTGCAGGCGGCCGTCGGATCGGGCGCGGTGTTATCGGCGTTGAAGCCGGCGCCGTTGCAGTTCCACGACGCAGCGATCGGCGTCCAGTTGAACGTCGAATAACGGACGGTCTGACTGCGGTCGGCATAGCGCACGCCGACCTTCAGCGAGTCGAGGAAGCCACCCTTGTCGAAATCATATTGCAGGTCGCCCTTGAACGCCCATTCGTCGGCGTCGTTGTCCTCGACATGTCCCTGGATGAACGGAATCCAGTAATTGTGCGGGTTGGCGAGGCCCCCTGCGGCATAATTGACGTTGGAGCCGGGCAGCAGGGTAACTTGGGGCGTCCCATCGCCATTTACGCTGTACTGCATGTTGGCCATCGATCCGACCGCAACGAGGATGTCGTTATTGTAGGTCGAAGCGGTGATGCGCTGCGCATCGAGGGTCAGCTTTAGGTTATCCGTGAGCTTCCAGTCGATATTAGCCGAAAAGTCGCGCGTGCCCTCGCTATGGTCGAAATTGCGCGCCTCGTTCTGGAAATAGAGGCCGTCACGCAGCGTGGTGCAATGACCGGTGCCACAATTGTTGACGAAAGGAACGCCAGGAACGGCCGAGCCCGTGTTGATCGCGTCCTGATCGTCGCCGCTCCAGCTCCCGAGCCAACTGCCATGGCCCTGCGTCAGCGTGCCCGATTGCAGCATGCCGTTGGAACCGAACACCAACGCCGGGGTGCCGTCGGCAGCGCCGAGGATGGTCGAGGTGCGCGGATTGAAGGCGGGGGTGCCGAACGCGTTGCCGTCGAAGATCACGTGGCTGGCGCGCTCGAGCCACGAATTGTGATATTTGGAGTCGGTGTACTGGACGGTCAGCAGGAAACGCTCCGACTTGTCCTGATACTGACCGGCGAGCGCAATGCCGCGCCGCGTGCGGTCGTAATCGACCTGCGAGAAGCGAACGCCGTCGGGGGCGAACGCCCAGCCCGATCCGCCGAACGGATTGGCCGTGCAGCCGATCGTTCCGCCCGACCCGACCCCGGTGACATTGCTGCAATAGGTATCGATCTTGTCCATGATCACGCTTTCGGTTCGCGTGATCACATGGCTGCGCGCGAAGTCGGCCATGAAGCCGAACTTGCCGATCTCGGTATCGAACGTGTCGCTGATCAGGGCCGAGAATTCGCCGGTCCATTTCTTCGACCGGTCTCCATAATCGGCCTTGCCGTTGCCGGTGACGACCAGGCCATTCTGGTCGAACGGCAGGCGCGTGCGCAGATCGACGGTACCGGCGATGCCACCCTCGATCATGTCCGCGGTGAGGTTCTTGTAGACGTCGACGCGCGACATCAGTTCGGGCGAGATGTCGTTGAAATTGAGCCCGCGCGCGGCGTCGGCGGAAAAGCTGTCGCGGCCGTTGAACTCGGTACGGACCTGGGTCAGGCCGCGTACCAGCACGCCGGCGGCTTCGCCCGACGGGTGGGTCGAATCGTCGGTCGATTGCAGCCGCGAGACCGTGATGCCGGGAATGCGCGACAGCGCGCCCGAAACCGACGTGTCGGGAAAGGCGCCGATGTCGGTCGCGCTGATCGAATCGACGATCGTCGCGGCGTTGCGCTTGGTCTCGGCCGCGTCGTTGAGCGCCCGGCGGACGCCGACGACCAGAATGTCCTTGCTGTCATCGGCCGGAGCGGTGGTGTCTTCCTGCGGCGTAGCGGCGCTCGGCCCGGCAGGCGCGGTCTGCGCCCGGGCACCCGTGGCGGCCAGGAGGGCCAGCGTTGCCAGCGAAGTGCTGCTCCACAACAACCCGCGACTGCGGCTCGAACCAGATTGCTTCATCGAACTCTCCCCTATCCTCGCCCCTCATCGCGGGGGCTTTTCGCTGCGCGCGCCGATCCCTCGGCGAGCGGCACGAATCGTCAGTGCCGATTTGGTTGCGGCGCGCCGATGCGTGCCATGGCCCCTTCATCCTCCCTGTGCGGCCCGGTTCTTGCGGTGCGCGCGACTCCATCGCTTGCAATCCAATGCAATGATTTGCGCTTTGTTGCGTAAATTTACACGGGGCGCAAGCGCTGATTTTAGCAGGAGTCGCTAGCGAGTCGCTGATAAGTGGTCGAGTCAGCGTGAAATAGGCAGTGCAAAATTTGCATAAACCGCATCACGAATCGGGGATGGTCAGCGCGGCCAGCGCGGCCAACGCCATCGCCCCGGCGGCCAGGCCGAGGGCGAACAATGCCTGATTGTCGAAGAGTCGATGGACGATCGCCCCCAGCACGGTAGCCGCGACCAGCTGGGGCAGAACCAGGAACATGTTGTGGATGCCCATGTACACGCCCATTTTCCTGGGCGGCACGGCGCTCGCCAGCATCGCGTAGGGCAGCGCCAGGATCGCTGCCCAGGCGCAACCGATACCGATCGTCGGCAACCACAGCCATTGCGGATCGTCGATCGCCACGAAACCGGCCAGGCCGATCGCGCCCAGCAGCAGGCTGAGCGCATAGACGTTACGGCGCCCGATCCGCTCCGCCAGCCACGGCAGTGCGAGCGCCGCGACCGCGGCGACGCCATTATAGCCGGCAAACAGCACGCCGACCCAATCGGCGGCGGCATTGTAGGCGGCGGAACTCGGGTCGGCGCCGTGGTAATGGTGCGCGGCGACGGCGGGGACGGTGTAGATCCAGGTCGCGAACAGCGCGGTCCAGGTGAAGAATTGCACTACCGCCAGATGTTGCAGCACTCGCGGCATGTGGAGGATGTCCTCGACGATCTCGAACACGCCGAGCGAATGGTGTCCGCGCCGGCGGAGCGCCACGGCAGCGAGCTGGGCGGCACCGAACACGAAGGCGATCGTGGCCAGGACATAGAGTTCGCGTTCGAGCGACTGCGCCCAGGCGAGCCCGGCAATGAAGATGCCGCCGGCCATCCACAAAAGACCGCTGCGGATCAGCGTGGTGCTGCCGGTAATGGTCGGCACGGCATGGTCGATGCGGTCGGGCGCGTCGGCGGCCAGGCTGGCGGGCGGCCGCTCGGTCGTGGTGATTACCGTCCAGGCGACCGCGGCGAGCAAGCCGAGCGCCCCGAGATAGAAGGTCAGCCGTACCGACGGCGGCAGCACGCCGGGCGGCGCCGTTGCCGCTACCCCGAACCAATGGGTGAGGATCCAGGGAAGCGCCGAGGCGAACACCGCGCCGGCACCGATGAAGAAGACCTGGACCGCGAATCCCTCGGTCCGCTGATCCTCGGGAAGCGCATCGGCGACGAGCGCGCGGAACGGCTCGGCGGCGATGTTGATCGAGGCGGTGAGCAGCCACAAGGCGAGGCTGGCCGCCCAGATGCTGGCGGCATTGGGCATCGCGATCAGCGCGATCGCGGTCAGGATCGCCCCCGCCAGCAGGAACGGGCGTCGACGCCCGAGCGGTCCCCAGGTACGGTCGCTCCAATGTCCGATCAGCGGCTGGACGAGCAGGCCGGTGATCGGCGCGGCGATCCACAGGATCGGCAACTGGTCGAGTTCGGCGCCGAGCGTCTGGAAGATTCGCGTGGTGCTGCCGTTCTGCAGTCCCCAGACGATCTGTACGCCGAACAGGCCGCAGCACATGTTCCAGATCTGGCCGATCGTCAGCCGCGGCCGCCGGGTGGAGGCCGGTGGCGAAATGCGTGCGTTCCCCTCGCTCGCTTGCAAAACCTGCCCTTCGCTCCTTAAACCGGCGCCGGTTAGCGGTCAGCTTGGGCGCAATGGGCACCAACAGCAACAATAATACGACCCTGCAGGACCTCGCCAAGCTGGCGGGGGTTTCGGTGTCGACGGTATCGCGCGCGCTCAACGACGAGCCGGTGATCAGCGCCAAGACCAAGCAGCGCATCTGGGCGCTGGCGCGCGATCACGATTATCCCTTCCGGCATTACATGCCGGCCGCGCCGATCGGGGCGGAAGGGTCGATCGCGATCGTCACGCCGCATATGCGCGGGCGGCCGGTGCCGCTGACCCACCCGTTCTTCCTCGAACTGATCGCACAGATCGGCGAGGCGGCGCGTGCGCGCGATTGCGACTTCATCGTCAGCCATACGTCGCCCGACAGCTACGACGATCTCGTCCATGCGGTGACTACCAGCCGCGCGAGCGGCGTGATCTTCCTCGGCCAGGGCGCCTTGCACGATCAGCTCAACCAGCTCGCGACCTCGACCAACGGCCACTTCGTCGTCTGGGGCGCGCATATGCCGGGACAGAAATATTGCTCGGTGGGCTCGGACAATCATCTCGGCGGACGGCGTGCGACGTTGCACTTGGCGCGCATGGGGCGGCGCAACATCATGTTCCTCGGCGGCAGCGACCCCGAAGCGATGCAGCGCCGCCGCGGCTATATGGACGGCATCCGGGAAAGCGGTCTGGAGGCCGATCCCAAACTGGTCGTCCCGGTCGAATTCGAGCTCGAGGCGGCCGAGGCTGCGGTGGCGCGCCTGCTCCATCGCGGCGTGGCGTTCGACGGCATCGTCGCGTCGAGCGACCTCATTGCGCTCGGCGCCATCCGGGCGATCAAGCGCGCGGGCCTGACGGTGCCGGGCGATGTGTCGGTGGTCGGCTATGACGACATGCTGCTCAGCCGGCTGAGTACGCCGACGTTGAGCACGATCCGTCAGGACACGGCGGAAGCGGGGCGATTGCTGGTGTCGCGCGTGCTCGATTTTTCGCCCGATCATCTGCCGGTGCACCTGCCGACCGATCTGATCGTCCGCGAATCCTGCGGAGGATAGCCACGGGCTCCGTTCCGCGTTGCGTACGCGGCGGCTCCTTTTGAGGCGAGCTTCTCTTCGGTAAGGTGCGCGTGGCACTTTTCGCCGCCGTTCCCGCGGCTCCCGAAAGATAGAACCAAAATGAACTTACTCGCTGTGAACATTCGCAGGGCCCGCCGCTAGCCCGGTCGCGCCTCCTGTCACGAGGACCGCCGGCCCCGCGGAGCCCGGGTTCGTCGCTGTCTTTCTTTCGCGAGAAAGACTAAACGGTCCAAAATGGGTGGTTACTGCGTTACTTTGGGATGATGGATGATTCGCGCTTTTCCATGCTGACCCCCCGGGAGATCGAATGTCTCAAGGGTGTCGCGCAGCACAAGCGGACCAAGGACATCGCCGCGGATCTCAATCTCTCCCCCAAGACTGTCGATGCCTATATCGCCAATGCCGTGCGCAAACTGGGCTTCAGCGATCGCGACAGCGCCGTCCGTGCGTTGGTCAGCAGCGGTTCGGCGCTAGGGGGTTTTTCCTCATCGGCAATTTCCGGCGTTGAGAACCCATCGGCTCCGGTGCCTTCCTCGTGGCTCGGACGGCTACCCTGGCCGTTTCCGACACGCGAAAGGCCAAGCAATGACCTGAACTATCCTGGCACCATCGTCGCGATCCTGGTCGCGGCGTCGCTGATGGTCGCGGCGATGTCTCTCTACATCCTCGCCATCAGGCTTTTCACCGAGCACCCTTAGGCGCTTCATCCAGCTCTAGGTTTTTGAATTTTGCCGCGTCGTCGGGCGCCGGCGAAAGGGGGAATCATGTCTGTTGCATCTATCCGCACCAGCAATCTCAAGTCGGTCCCAACCACTGATATTGCGGTAGCCCGTAAGGTTCTGCGCGCATTGCTGCCGGCCGAAACCGGCATCGACAACGCCATCGTCGCGCAAACCGACCTCATCAGTTCGATCGTCCGTGGCCGCATGGAGATGGGCGCGTCGATCCAGGTCGGGCACGACGCGGCTATGCTGGCAGCTGATTCGCTCAATCGCTTGTTCGAGGTGCGGGAGCAGACGATCCAGTGCCATCGACGCTTGGTCGTTACGCGCGACGCGCTCGGCCTCGACGGATCCGACCTGGGCTGCGGCGACTCTTGCTTTTGATCGCCTGACACGAGGCAAGGCTGGGTAATTTCATCTGCCGATGTAGAGGAGGCGCTCCTATGAAAACGTTCCTCTTCATCGGCTTTGTTCTCCAGCTCCTTGTGTTGCCGACACTGTGTATGTTCGCCTGGTTTAGAGGCGGTGTGACCGAGCGGCGCGTTGCGACCGCCATCACGATCGCCGTTATCGCAACCATCGCGGGCCCGCTTGTCGGTTCGAAATTTCACGGTCCTAATTGGGGCGTGATCGTCGTCGACGTCATCTTGTTGGTCGTCCTCGTCGTCATCGCGCGCCAGAGCACAAGGTTTTGGCCGATATGGGCAGCAGCATCGCAATTGGGGGGGTGTCTCGCGCATCTTCCCGTCATCATAAATCCGGAGCTTCCCAAGCATCTCTACGGAGCCACCCAACCTTTCTGGATCTGGCCACTGATGGTGAGCTTGTTGATCGGAGCGATCTCGGCACACCGCCAGCGGCGCTCCTGGGAGAAATCGGGGCAGGCGATATCAGGATCCCGGCCGCCGATAGCGATCTAGTCGCTTATGCCAGGTTCCAGCTCAAGATGGCGGGGCGCCGGACCCGCATGGCTTCCGATCTCCGTCTGGCCAGCGCGCAGTGGAATATCCTGCTCGACCTCTACATCTCGACCTGGGAGCGGCGTGCGGTGCCGACCGGCGATGCCTGTCTCGCCAGCAAGGCACCGCATTCGACGGGGCTGCGTCATGTGCTCTGCCTGATGGAAAGCGGGTATGTGACGCGAATGTCGGATCCCGACGACGCCCGGCGGACATTGGTCGGCATGACCCAGGACGGGTTCGACTTTGTCGGCGGCTGCCTGAGGTCGGAATATGACGCGCTGACCGCGATCCTCGCCGGGCGTCAGGTCTGATTGCCGAGCCGGTGTGCCGCGATCGGCGTCAAGGTTTCAAGCCTGACTGTCCGGGTGTAGGCGGCGCGCAATCCTCCTAGGACCAGCCGCCGGCCAGCGCGCGGAAGACGTCGATCTGGGCGTCGGCGATCCGCGCGTCCTGGTCGGCCAGCGCGGCCTCGGTCTCGGCATAGGTGCGTTCGGCATCGAGCCAGGCGAGCGAATCGACCGCGCCCTCGCGCTGTTGCGCACGCGTGATCGTCGCGGCCCTGAGCGCCTCGTCGCGCGCCGCCTTCAACGCCGTGCGACGATCGAGCGCGCGCGCATAGGTGTTGAGCGCGGTCTCGGTTTCCTCGAGCGCCCGCAGCACGGCGCCGTCGAATGTCGCCAGCGACGCATGGCTGTCGGCTGTCGCGGCGGCGATCCTGGCGCGCGCGGCTTCCTGATTGGGGAAATTCCAGCTGATCAGCGGGCCGAGTAACCAGCGCAGCGGGCCGGCACCGAACACGTCGCCGATATTGGGCCCGGTCGAGCCGATCGACGCGCCGAGCGCGATGCGCGGATAGAGGTCGGCGGTCGCCACGCCGATCCGCGCGGTGTCGGCGGCGAGGCGGCGATCGGCAGCGAGTACGTCGGGACGCCGCTTGAGCAAGGCGGCGCCATCCCCGACCGGGATCGGCCGGGTGATCTCGAGCCCGACATTGCGCTCTCCCGCCGCGGCGGGGAGGTCGGCCGGCGCGCGGCCGGTCAGCGTCGCCAGGCGGAACAAGGCGGCCTGCCGGTCCGCCTCGATCAGCGGGATGTCGGCGGCGCGCTGCTGGCGGAGCGTGGCGATGCGCGAGACGTCGAGCTGGGTTGCCAGCCCCGCCTCGTGGCGGCGCTGGGTCAGTAGCAGCGACTTGTCGAGCAGGTCGACGATCTGCTGCGCGACCTTCAGTCGCGCAGCGCCCGAGGCAGCGTCGGCATAGGCGCGCGTGGTGTCGGCGACGACCGCGACGCGGACCGCGGCGGCATCGGCCGCCGCGGCCTGTTCGTCGCCGCGCGCCGCCTCGATCCCGCGGCTGACGCGACCGAACAGATCGACCTCGTACGAGACGGACAGGCCAGTATCGATCGACCAGTCCTCGCGCGGCGCGCCGGGCCCGCGCTGGCTTTCCGGCAGGCGCCCGTAGGTCGCGCCCGCATTGAGCCCGGTCGACGGCAACCGGTCGCTGCGCGCTCCGCGCAACGATGCACGCGCCTTCTCGAGATGCGCGACCGCGACGCGGATGTCGGTGTTCGACTTGAGCGCGTCGGCGATCAGCCCGTCGAGCACCGGATCCTGATAGAGCCGCCACCAATTGGATGCGGCGGGATCGTTGCTCAGCGCCGGCGAATTGGCCGAGACGAACTGACCGGCCGCGGTCGGCGGCGTGATCGGCGCGACATAGTTCGGCCCCACCGCGCAGGCGGCAAGCGCCAACGCGGAAACCATCGGGGCGATCAGGCGAAGCGAATGCATGGCGTGACTCCTCATTCGGCCGGCTGCAGCGATCCGGACAGGTCCGGGCCGGCGGCGGGCCGCTTGCCGCGCGCGCGGGCGATGCGGTCGCCCAGCGCGCGGCACACGACGTAGAAAGTGGGGGTGAACAACAGGCCGAAGGCAGTGACGCCGATCATCCCGAAGAACACCGCAGTGCCCAGGGCCTGGCGAAGCTCCGACCCCGCGCCGCTCGCGATCAGCAGGGGCACGGTGCCCAGGATGAAGGCGAAGCTGGTCATCAGGATCGGGCGCAACCGGGTCTGCGCGGCACGGATCGCGGCGCGCGCCGGGCTGAGGCCGTCCTGTTCCTCGCCCTGCTTGGCGAATTCGACGATCAGGATCGCATTTTTTGCTGCCAGGGCGATCAGTACCACGAGGCCGATCTGGGTCAGGACGTTGTTGTCCATTCCCCGCAGGTTCACGCCGACCATCGCGGCGAGCAGGCACATCGGGACGATCAGGATGATCGACAGCGGCAGAACGAGGCTTTCATACTGCGCCGCCAGCACCAGGAAGACGAACACCACGGCGAGCGCGAAGACGACGCCCGCGGTGCTGCCTGCGGCCTTTTGCTGGAAGGCAATGCCGGTCCATTCGGTGCCATAGTCGGCGGGCAGATTGTCGGCCGCGAGCTTCTCGAACGTCTTGAGCGACTGGCCCGACGAAAAGCCCGGCGCGGTATCGCCATCGACCTCCACCGCGGGGAAGAGGTTGTAGCGCACGACGCGGTACGGCCCCGTCCGGTCGCTGAAATTGGCGACCGAGCCGATCGGCACCATCTCGCCCGACGTCGACCGCGTCTTCAGGTTGGCGATGTCGGCGACACTGGCGCGGAACGGGGCATCGGCCTGCGCGGTGACGCGATAGGTGCGTCCGAGCAGGTTGAAGTCGTTCACATAGGCCGAACCGAGATAGACGTTGAGCGCTTCGAACACGCGTTCGGGGGGCACGCCGAGCATGTCGGCCTTGGCGCGGTCGATATCGGCGAAGACGCGCGGCGTGTTGGTGTCGAAGAAGGTGTAGACCTGGTTCAGCCCCGGCGTCTGGTTGGCCTTGCCGATCAGCCCGTAGGACTTGGCCGCGAGATCGGCATAGCCGTGCCCGCCGCGATCCTCGACCATCAGGCGATAGCCGCCGGCCGAGCCGATCCCCTGGATCAGGGGTGGCGGGACGATCAGCAGCCGCGCCTCGTTGATGTCGGCGGTCGCCTTGCGCGCTTCGTTCATGATGCCCTGCAGCGTCACGCCGAGCTTCTCGCGCTCCTCGAACGACTTGAGTGGGATGTAGGCGGCGGCCGAATTGGGCGCGAGCGTCTGCGACGGCCCGTCGAACCCGGCGAGCATCACCGCGCCCTTGACGCCCTTCAGCGGCAGGATGCGGTCGGCGACCTTGCGCATCACCGCGTCGGTGCGCTCGACCGAGGCACCGGGCGGCAGCGAAATGACGGTCAGGAAGTAGCCCTGATCCTGCGCCGGGATGAAGCCGGTCGGCGTTGCCCAGAACAAGGCGGCGGTCGCGGCGATCAGACCGGCATAGATCGTCATCATGCGCTTCGGCCGCGACACCAGTCGCGCGGTGAGGCGGGCATAGCCGTTGCTCAGCCGCTCGAAGCCGCGGTTGAAACGGTCGCCCGCCGTCAGCACGAGCTGGTGAAGCCGGCCGCCCTTCGCTTCCGCCTCGCGCGGCCGCAGCAGCAAGGCCGCGAGCGCTGGTGAGAGCGTGAGCGAGAGCAGCAGCGAGATGATCGTCGCGGTGGTGATGGTGACCGCGAATTGCTGGTAGAAGGCGCCCGACAGGCCGGTGAGGAACAGGGTCGGCACGAACACCGCGCAGAGCACGAGGACGATCGCGACGAGCGCCGCCGAGACCTCATCCATCGAGGTGCGTGCGGCCTCCAACGGACTGAGCCCATGCTCCAGATTGCGCTCGACATTCTCGACCACGACGATCGCGTCGTCGACGACGATACCGATCGCCAGCACCATGCCGAACAGCGACAGGTTGTTGAGCGAATAGCCGAACGCGGAGAGCACCGCGAAGCTGCCGATCAGCGAGACAGGGATGGCCACGACCGGAATGATCGCGGCGCGCCATTTCTGGAGGAACACGACGATCACCAGCACGACCAGCACCACGGCCTCGAACAAGGTGTGCATCACCGCGGTGACCGATTGCTGGATGAAGTCGGTGGGATTCCAGATGACGCTGTATGCGAGGCCCTTGGGAAATTTCTGCGACATTGCGTCCATTTCCGCCTTCACCTTCTGGGCGGCGGCGAGCGCGTTCGATCCGGGGCGCTGGAAGATCGCGACGACGACGGTCGGCTTGCCCGACAGATAGGTGTTGGAATTATAGTCGGCGGCGCCGAGTTCGACCCGCGCGACATCGGACACGCGGACCTGACGCCCGTCGGGATCCGATCGGATCACGACATTGGCGAATTGCGCCGGGTCGGTCAGCCGGCCCTGCGTCTCGACGTTGAACTGGAAGGCGTTGCCCTGGGCATAGGGCGGCTGGCCGAGCGAGCCGGCGGCGACCTGCACGTTCTGCGCGCGCAGCGCCTGGACGATCTCGCCCGCGGTCAGGTTGAGCGCGGCGGCGCGATTGGGATCGATCCATACGCGCATCGCATAGTCGCGGCTGCCGAACAGGCGGACGTCGCCGACGCCGTCGATGCGGCTGAGGCGATCGCGGACCTGGGTCAGCGCATAGTTGGAGAGGTAACCGCGATCGAGCGAATTGTCGGGCGAGACCAGGTTCACCACCATCAGGAAGTCGGGCGATGTCTTGCGCGTGACGACGCCCAGCCGCTGCACCTCTTCGGGCAGGCGCGGGACGGCGATCGCGACGCGGTTCTGCACCAGCACCTGCGCGGCATCGAGATTGGTGCCTTGCTTGAAGGTGACGGTGATGGTGACGTTGCCGTCGCCGGTCGACTGGCTCGACTGGTACAGCATGTTGTCGACGCCGTTGATTTCCTGCTCGATCGGCGCGGCGACGGTCTCCGCGACCGTTTCCGCCGAGGCACCCGGATAGGAAGCGCTGACCGTGACGGTCGGCGGCACGATGTCGGGATATTGCGAGACCGGCAGCCCGATCCAGGCAAGGGCGCCGACGATGGTGATGATCACCGCGATGACCGCGGCGAAGATCGGGCGCGTGATGAAGAAGCGCGACAGGCGCATGATCCCTGTTCCTCGAAAAGAGAGGCGAAAAGTCGGAATGTCCGTCTCCAGGCCCCTTTCCCCCGTTCTGGCTGAGCTTGTCGAAGCTGGTGCCGGGAACGCGCCCTTCGACAAGCTCAGGGCAAACGGGGAGGGGAGTGGACGGGCTATTACTGGGCGAGCGTGGCCTGACCAGCCGGTGGTGCCGACAGTTCGGGTGGGGCGGCCGCAGGCGCGACCGGGGCGATCTTGCCCGCGATCGTCTGCACCTTGGTTCCCGGCTGCGCCATCTGCGTGCCGACGATCACCACGCGGTCGCTGGGCGCAAGGCCGCCGCGGATCACGCGGAGACCGTCGACCACCGGACCGAGCTCGACCGGCTTGGCCGAAACGCCGCCGTCCTTGGCGACGACCAAAACGGTCTTGCGCGCCTGGTCGGTGACGATCGCCGTGTCGGGCACCATCATGGCGAGCGTCTTGCCGCCGCTTGCCAGCCGCATATTGCCGAACATGCCCGGCGTCAGGAACAGACCCGGATTGTCGAGCACCGCGCGGCCGCGGATCGTACCCGACTTCGGGTCGAGCCCGTTATCGGTGAAGTCGAGCTTGCCCTTCCAGCGATAATCGCTCTCGTCCTGCAATTTGATCTCGATCGGCGAGGCATTGCCGGCACCGGCGCGCTTGGCCTTGAGGAACAGGGCTTCCGAACCGTCGAAGCTGAAATAGATAGGGTCGAGCGCGTTGATCGTGGTGAGCAGGGTGGCGTTGGCGCCGTCACCCGCCGCAACCAGGTTGCCGGCATCGACCTTGCGGTCGGAGATGCGGCCCGAGATCGGCGCTCGAACCAATGTGAATTCCATGTCGAGCGCGCGCGAGCGGACTCGCGCCTGGGCCGCGGCGAGTGCGGCGGTGGCGGCCTGGACGCGCGCGCGCAGGCGATCGACCTCGCTTTTCGATACGGCGTCGACGTCGACCAGCCGCGAGGCGCGGTCATAGTCGGCGCGGGCGAGCGCCAGATCGCTATTGGCCGTCGCCACGCCGGCGCGCGCTTCCGCCAGCGCGGCGGCATAGGGGCGCGGGTCGATCGTGAAGAGCGGCTGGCCGGCACGGACGATCTGGCCGTCGGTGAAATGGATCGCGGTCACCGCGCCCGAGACGCGCGGGCGCACCTCGACCGACCGGCTCGGCTCGAAGCGGCCGACATAATCGTCCCATTCGGTGACGTCGCGCTGCAGCGGCGTCGCGACGGTGACGGTCGGCGGTGGCGGCGCCGCCATTGCCGGCGTGCTGCGATGGACCAGGCCATAGCCTGCGGCGAGAAGCGCGACAGGGGCAACGACCCACGCCGCCCGTTGCGTCCAGCGACGGCGTGCCGAGTGCGGGCCGTCGAGCGGCCGCGCGGTGGCGTCGTCGCCGATCGGGGTGATCATGTTCATCGGCGGAAGCTCCGGGGAAGGGTGGCGCGGACGGCGTGGATCCGCGCGAGAAGGGTTTCGTACTGGTCGAGCGTGAAGCCCGCCGCGAGGAAGGCGCGAACCTCGGCCGGCGCGACCGAGAAGCCGCGATACCAGCTCAGCACCGCGATCCGACGCAGCGCTTCCAGCCGGGGATCGGACAAGGCGGTCTTGACCGCACCTCCGAATGCCCAGCGGTAGAAGCGGGCGAGCAGGCCGGGGCGATTGATCGACGACAGCCGGTCGCGCTGGGCGAGGTCGACGACCTGCCACTCCAACGCGCTGAAATCGGCGATCCGGGCACGGAAGCTGCGTGGCGCGACGCCGGGGATCTTGACGGAAGGCCGGTCGAGAAGAGCACCGCCGCCGGCGGGCGCGAAATCGAGATAAGCCATCGCTGGTTCCTCCTTGTTGTTGGGGCCGCCGCAGGGGGCGTGCGGCGGCCCATGCCCGGCGATGGGGTCGTCGCCGGGGTGATCTGGTATCGATGTGACGGACCGCTCGCCGGCGTCGGACACGACGCCACGGGCGGAAAACCATCCTTGTCTAACGCAAAACTCTAGATCGGAGCGTCGGTCGGCCGGTTTTCCGGTCCTGCCCCTTCACTCGCGCCGACCAGCCGCGGAGGCGGGTCCAGCTTCTATACCGAGCAGTATAGAAACTCGATCGAGCTGCTTCAAGGGAAAATTCTGTACCGACCGATATTTTTTGCAATGCGGCGTAAAGCCGCACTTGTCAACCAGCCGTTGACCGTCCCGACGGTCAGCGGCTCGGCCACACCGCGAGCGTGGTGTCGACCAGCCGCTGCAACTCGTCGCGGCTTGCGCCGGCGCCGGCCTGAACCGCCATGCCCTGGAGGATTGCGGTGAGATATTTGGTGATACCCTCGGCATCGACCGGGCCGTGAAAATCGCCTTCCTCGACGGCGCGCTGCATCCGTTCGATCAGCGCTTCGTGCGCGATGCGACCGCGTTCGAGCACTTCCTGGCGGATGCAGTCCGCCTCCGCTCCGCAGGCGACCGAACTGATCACGCCGAGGCAGCCCTTGGGATCGTCCCGGCTGGTCTGGTTCTCGAGACTGCCCTGGAGCAGGCGTTGCGCCACACCGCGCGCGGTCGGCGCCTCGAGCGCCTGGCCCATGTAACAGAGCTTTTCGCGCTCGTAGAGGTCGAGCGCCTTGCGGAACAGCGACTCCTTGTTGCCGAATGCGGCGTACAGGCTGGGGCGGGTAATACCCATCGCATCGGTGAGGTCGGTCATCGACGCGCCCTCATACCCTTTGCTCCAGAACACGCGCAGCGCCGCGGTCAACGCCTGATCGACGTCGAATTCCCGGGGACGGCCACGAAGGACGGCTGTTTCCATAACGCTCGGTAGGTAATTATCGGGGGCGGGTTTGTCGAGTCCACGGCTTACTCAGCTTGGGGAACCGTGCTTCAACCTAATCGTCCCCCGTTAGGGGGAGGTGGCAGTCCCCGCCCAGGTGGGGCTGACGGTGGGGGGTGGTCCGCAACGCCCTATCGCTGTGCTTCCGCACGCCCATCGGCCGCTGGGGTCGCGGCACGGTGGACCCCGGGACGAGCCCGGGGTGACGCAGGGTGACGTGGCAGATCGTGACACAAGACCATATGCAATTGCCCTGCCATGAACGGGGAGGATTAAAAACGGCATCCGTCTCCGCCCACACCGACGCCTGGGCAGTTGTCAGCGCTCAACCCTTGCCTGCATAGTCCCGGCATGACGAAGAGTGTCGAAGAACTCACGCCCGGCACGGCGCGTGACGTCACCTCCCGGAACAGACCGGCGATCATACGCGGTATCGCTGCCGACTGGCCGGCGGTGAACGCCTCCGATCCGGGCGCGTATCTCGCACGGTTCGATGGCGGCGCGCCGATCGGCGTCGCGATCGCGCCGCCCGAGGCGGAAGGGCGGCTCGGCTATACGCACGACATGTCGGCGCTGACCTTCGTTCGCGAATCGGGCACGCTCGCCGGGCTGTTCGCGCGGCTCGACGCCGCCGCCAGGGCCGAACGCGCCTCGACGATCGCGGCGCAGGCGGTGATCGTGCCCGAGGCGCTGCCGGGTTTCGAAGCCGAAAACAGGATCGATCTGGTGCCCGACGGCGTCGCGCCGCGCATCTGGATCGGCAATCGGGTGCGGGTCGCGACGCATCACGACATGAACAGCAACATCGCGGTGGTGATGGCGGGACGGCGGCGCTTCACCCTGTTTCCGCCCGATCAGGTTGCCAACCTCTATATCGGGCCGATCGAATTCACGCCGGCGGGTACGCCGATCGGCCTGTTCGATCCCGACGAGCCCGATTTCGACCGCTATCCGCTCGCGCGCGAGGCGATGCGGCTGGCCGAGGTCGCCGAGCTCGAACCGGGCGATGCGATCTTCATTCCGCACATGTGGTGGCACCATGTCCGCTCGCTCGATCCAGTCAGTATCCTGGTCAATTACTGGTGGGACGAGGCGCCGGTGCCGCAGCCCGGTCTCGCCCCGATCGATACGATGGTGCACGCCATCCTGGCCTTTTCCGGCCTGCCCGAAAACCAGCGCGCGGCGTGGCGCGCGATGTTCGACCAGTTCGTGTTCGGGCCGCCGCTCGATTTCGTGCCGGAGAACCGGCGCGGGATTCGCGGCGCCCTGGGCGAGGAAAGCAAGGCGCACATCCGGCGCCAGCTGGGGCAGATGATGTCGCGCTGAGGTTGGGCCGCAGGCTAGACCACCGCGTCCCCGGCGAAGGCCGGGCCCCAGTTGCAGGTACTCGAGACGGCGGGCTGCCGCCGATATGTCACGAAGGCGGTCCCCGGCCTTCGCCGGGAAGCCGTAGTAGCCGGGCCGCGCCTATTTGGCGCCGACCGCCGCCGGCTGCACCGCGCCGCTCGGCTCCCCGCCGATCCACGTCTCCCGCACGGCATAATCGTCGTCGATCAGCACGAGATCGGCACGCATGCCGGCGGCGATCGTGCCGATATGGTGGCCAAGGCCTAGGAACGCGGCCGGCGTCGCCGAGGCCATCGTGACGGCGGCTGCGAGCGGGACGCGGCCGCGCTCGACCATCCCCTTGACCGCGCCCGACATCGTCAGCGTCGATCCGGCGAGCACGCCGTCTTCGCCGTGGAGCGTATCGCCGTCGCGCCAGATCTCGCGGCCCTGGAGGACGAAGCGCGTCTCGTCGCTGCCGACGCTGGGCATCGCGTCGGTCACCAGCATCAGCCGGTGTTGCCCCTTGGCGCGGACCGCCACGCGCAAGGTGGCGTCGTGGAGATGATGGCCGTCGGCGATGATCCCGGCATAGGTGGTGTCGTCTTCCAGCGCGGCGCCGACCATGCCCGGCGCGCGATTGGCGAGCTGCGACATCGCGTTGAACAGGTGCGTGAAGCCGGTCAGGCCGGCATCGATCGCGGCGCGAACCGTCTCGTAGCGGGCATTCGAATGCCCGGCGCTGACGACGACCCCTTTGGACGCGAGATAGGCGACCTGCTCCGGCGTCGCGCATTCGGGAGCGAGCGTGACCATCGTCTTGCCGCGCTTTGCCGATGTCAGCAGCGCAAGATAGTCGTCGCGGAGCGGCTGCAGCTTGTCGGCCGAGTGGATGCCGCGGCGATCCTGCGCCAGGAACGGGCCTTCGATATGAATGCCGAGCACGCCCGGCACGCCGCCCTCGATCGCCGCATCGACCGCGCGGATACCCGCTTCGACCACCGACAGATCGTCGCTGATCAGCGTGGGCAGCATACCGGTGGTGCCGTAGCGGCGATGGGTTTCGGCGATGACGCGGATCGTCGCGACGCTGGGGTCGTCGTTGAACAATCGGCCGCCGCCGCCATTGACCTGGGTGTCGATGAAGCCGGGCAGCAGCGTCCGGCCGCCGAGATCGACGATGCGCGCATCCTGGGGAGGGGCCGACGAGATCGCGCAGATCTCCCCGTCCCCGATCACCACGCAGAGATCGTCGCGCAGCCCCGACGGGAGCAGTATGCGGGCATTGGTCAGGGCTGTGCGCGTCATACCGTCTCGGTCACCTTGGCGAGGTGCGGGGGATGGTCCGGATCGCGCCCGCGCGCAACCGCCAATGCGTTGGCCAGCCGATAGAAGCTCTGCACGAGCAGCAAGGGTTGGAGCGCCGGGTGCGCGTCGAGCGCGGGCAGGCGGATGCCAGGAACGTCGCCCAATCCCGCGCTCAGCACCAGCGCGCCGCGCGCGGCGAATTCGGGCGCGAGATCGGCAACGCTGTCGCGCGATTCGTCGTCCTGGCCGAGCAGCAATACCGGAAAGCCTTTTTCGACGATCGCCATCGGGCCGTGACGGACCTCGGCGGCGCTGAACGCCTCGGCATGGAAACCGCAGGTTTCCTTGATCTTGAGCGCCATTTCCTGCGCGACGCCGAAGGCCGGGCCGCGGGCGACGACGTAGAGATTGGCCGCATGACGCAGCGGCTCGAGCGCGGGCGACCAGTCGAGTGCCCAGGCCCGGTCGAGCAGGGCCGGCAATCCGTCGAGCGCGGCGAGCAGTTCCTCGTCCTCCGCCCAGGCGGCGATCAGGTGGATCAACGCGGCGACGCTGGTGATGTACGACTTGGTGGCGGCGACGCTGCGTTCCGGGCCCGCGGCGAGCGGCAGGAAGGCGTCCGCCATCGCCGCGAGCGGCGATTGCTCGTCATTGACCAGCGCCACCAGGCGCGCCCCGCCCGCCTTCGCGGTGTCGGCGGCGGCGATCAGATCGGGGCTGCGGCCCGATTGCGAGATCGCCAGCATCAGCGTGCCGGCATAATCGGGTGCAGCATCATAGACCGACGCCACCGATGGCGCGGCCGAACTGGTCAGCAACCGCAGATGCGTTTCGATCAGGTAGCGCGCGACCGTCGCGGCATTGTCCGAGCTCCCCCGCGCCAGCGTCACGACCGCGCGGGGCGGGGCGCGGCGCAGCGCCTCGACCAGGGCAGTGCGCGCATCGCGCTGGCGCTCCGCCTGGCGCGCGACCGCCTGCGCCGCTTCGGCGGCCTCGGCGAACATCAAGGTATCCTGGGGAAGCAGCGGCACGGCGATACTCAGACTGGCGGGACGTTCAGTTCGGCGACGAAGTCATAGGCATCGCCTCTATACCATGATTTGGTGAATTCGACCGTGCGTCCGTCCTGGGTATAGCCGCGGCGCTCGATCTCGAACGCCGGCGAATTGCGGTCGATCTTGAGCAATTCGGCCTGTTCGTCGGTAAACAGCACTGCGCGGAACCGCTGGAGCACGCGCACGGGGCGATCCGGCCCGAGGGCGTCGTAAAGCGACTCGGTCACCGCATCGAGGCTGCGCAGCGACGTCGCCGGCACGGTCGCGTATTCGAGCGCCATCGACACGCCGTCGGCATAGCGGATGCGCGTGAAGCGATAGACCAGACTGCCCGGGCTCAGCCCCAGCGCCATCGCCTCGTCCGGCGCGACGGCCCCTTCGGTGCGCGCGAGCCATTCGCTGTACGGCACGCGGCCGCGCGACAGCATGTCCTCGGTAAAGGACGAGATGGTGGCGAAATTCTTCTCGACCCGCGCCGCGACGAACGTGCCGGCGCCCTGGCGGCGCGTGAGGAGCCGGGCATCGACCAGCCCGTCGAGTGCCTTGCGCACCGTCACGCGCGAAACCTGATAGGCGGAGGCGAGGTCGCGTTCGGGCGGCAGCGCCTCGTCCGGGCTCAGCACCTGGCGCTCGATCGCGCTGCGGAGCACGCGCTGAAGCTGCTGGTACAGCGGCGCGGTATCCCCTTCCGGCAGCCTTCCTACGCGATCGACGAACATGGCGGATAACCCCCTGACACGACCTTCTTTAAGCCAATCGATAATGCCATTTCAATACCAAATATCGAAATATTTGCACTGGTATTAATTTTGGTATTGCAATTTAATGACCAATGCGCCTTTATGCTCGCCGCAACAGGCCTGATCCGGCGCCAGAACAAACCGGACAGGAGGGTGACAGGAAGGTTGGTCGCACTTTGGTCCGATCCAATCCAGGGGTTGAAGGGGAAGATCATGCTCAAGTTCCAAGCCACGACGCACCGGACGATGTTCGCCTGTACCGCAAGCATACTCGCGCTGGCTATGGCCAGCCCGGCCGTAGCGCAGACCGCGCCGGCGGCGGCTCCGGCGGGGAATGACGGCGGCCAGAGCAGCGGCGATTCGCAGGCTGACGGCAGCAAGGACATCGTCATCACCGGCATTCGTGCCTCGATCCAGGCCTCGCTCGATACCAAGCGCAACAACGACATGTTGTCCGAAGTCGTCACGGCGCAGGACATCGGCAAGTTCCCGGATAAGAACGTAGCCGATTCGCTCGGCCGGCTGACCGGCGTCAACGTCGTCACCGGATCGGCAGCGGCGGGCGGCTTCGGTGAGAACCAGTCGGTCTCGATCCGCGGCACCGACCCGACGCTCAACCTGACATTGCTCGACGGGCATTCGGTCGCGACCGGAGATTGGTTCGTCCTCGACCAGACCTCTGGCGGCCGCAGCTTCGACTTCAGCCTGTTGCCGTCGGAAATCGTCGGTAAGCTCGAAGTGTTCAAATCGTCCGAGGCCGATCTCGTCGAGGGCGGCATTGGTGGCACGATCAACCTGTCGAGCCGCAAGCCGCTCGACCTGCCGGCCAATTCGTTCAGCCTGACCGCGCAGGCCAACTACAACGACCTCGCCGACAAGGTGCGGCCGCAGGTGTCGGGCCTGTACAGCTGGAAGAACCAGGACGGGACCTTCGGCATCCTGCTCGCCGGCTTCTACCAGGAGCGCGAATTCCGTCGCGATGGTCAGGAATTCCTGGGCTATACGACTTATAACAATTTCGCCGGCACCGGTCAGACGGTCACCGCGCCCAACCTGATCGGCGCGGCCTATTTCAGCCAGAAGCGCGTCCGCAAGGGCGGTACCGTCGCGCTCCAGTACAAGCCGAACGACCAGTTCGAGGTCACGCTGAACGGCATCTACACGCGGATGGACGCCAACAACGTCAACCGCAACTCGATGGCCTGGATCAGCCGCGTCATCGGCAACAATTCGACCCCCGGATCTCCGACCAACGCGCTCGGCCAATATACGGTGACCGACGGTTATCTGACGGCGGCGTCGTGGAACCAACTCGATGCCAGCGGCAATCCGATCCAGGGCCGCGTTCAGGACGACATCTTCCGCGATGCCTATTCGTCGACCTGGGTGATCAACCTCGAAACCAAGTGGAACCCGACCGATCGCCTGACGCTGTCGGGCGAGATCGGCTATACCAAGGGCGAGGGCGCAACCAAGGACACCTATGCCTGGGAAACCTATTGGGACACCGGGGTCAATTATACGCTCGCCGGCAAGGGCGCGACGGTCAACTATCCCGGCTTGCCCACCGACCCGAAGTCGGCCGCCTATCTCAACAATTATTACAGCTGGTCGTGGGGTGGTCGCATCGTGTCGCCCGACAAGGAGACCTATGTCCGCGCCGATGCCGAATACAAGTTCGACGGCGATTTCCTGAAGTCGATCAAGATCGGCGGCCGCTATACCGACCATACGCGCGAGCTGAACTACACAGCCTATGCCTGGGCAGGGAACGGTCTCTATTCGGGCACCAAGGGGGTCGGCCTGGGCACCGTCTATGCCGGCGGCACGACGCCCGACAATTTCCTCGACGGGCTGGTCGATTTCCCGCCCTATACGATCGCCGACAAGGACAAGGTGCTGGCCGAGCTCGCGACCAATGGCGGGCGCCAGTTCGCGTTCTATCCGCAAGCCAGCTTCTCGGTGAAGGAAAAGACCGAGGCGATGTACGCCATGGCGAAGCTGGGCAGCGAAGATGGTAGCTGGCGCGGCAATATCGGCGTGCGTGCGGTCCATACCGACCTCAACACGCTGCAATATTCGCCCAACGCGCTGGTCGCCAACGCGACGAGCATTTTCTGCGGCACCTGCGGCACCGTCGAAGTGAAGCGCAGCTATTGGGACATCCTGCCGAGCGCGAACCTGACGTTCAACGCGATGCCCAACCTGCTGCTGCGCGCCAGTGTCGCGAAGACCATGACGCGACCCGGCTATGCGCAATTGGCCGGTGCGTTCACCGTCAGCGACCTGGCGCTCACCGGCAATGCGGGCGGCAACCCGTATCTCGACCCGACGCGGGCTTGGCAGTTCAACCTGGCGGCCGAATATTATTATGCCAAACAGGCGTTGTTCTCGGTCAACCTGTTCTACCTCGACATCGACTCGTACATCACGTCGACCACCACCACGCGCTTCCTGATCACGCAGCAGCATCCCAACGGGGCGAACTTCCTGATTACCGGTCCGGTCAACGGGCGCGGCGGCACCAACAAGGGCGTCGAGATCAACTGGCAGCAGCCGATCTATGGCGGGTTCGGGCTGATGGCGAACTATACCTATGCCGACGCAAAGGCGGCCGGCGGCGGGGTCATCGACGGCAATTCGAAGCACACGTTCAACGTCACCGCCTATTACGAGAACTCGCTGATCTCGACGCGCTTCGCCTATACGTTCCGGTCGAAATTCCGCTCCGGCATCGATCGCTCGACGCCGATGTGGCAGGCCGATTTCGGCACGCTCGACGGCTCGCTGACGATCAACCTGACGAAGAATTTCGCGTTGACCGCGGACGCCCAGAACCTGCTCAACCACAAGCTCTATTACTTCGTCGGCGACCCCTCGATCCCGCGCGCCTATTACAACAATGGCCGCACCTTCTGGGTCGGTGGCAAGGTCCACTTCTAAGTTGTCGCGCATCGGTAAAGCCGAATAGGATCAGCCGATGCGCACCACCCTGTTCGCCGCCGTCATGATGTCGAGCGTGCCGGCGGCGGCACAAGCCATGCCGACCCTCCCACTGCTGCCGATGCCCGCGACGGTGACGTCGCAGGCCGGCAGCTTTTCTTTCGCCCATGCCGCGATTTCGGCGAGCGACGCGGGCGGGACGGCTGCGGCGCGGCGGCTGGCCGAACTCGTCGCGCGCACCGGCGGGCCGACGCTGGCGATTGCCAAAAACGGGGCGATCCGCTTTCGCCGCGATCCTTCGATCAGGGGCGCGGAAGCATATCGGCTGCGCGTGACGCCGGGCGGCGTGACGATCTCCGCCTCGACCGATACCGGCCTCTATTACGGGGCGACCACGCTCTGGCAGCTGATCGCCGGATCGACCAATGGCCGGATCGGCGCCGTCGCGATCGACGATGCGCCCGCTTTCGCCTGGCGCGGCGTCTTGCTCGATTCGGCGCGGCACTTCCAGCCGCCGGCCTATGTGAAGCAGCTCATCGACCGCCTGGCGATGGAGAAACTCAACGTCCTGCAATGGCATCTGACCGACGACCAGGGCTGGCGGATCCAGATCGACCGCTATCCGCGCCTCACCTCGGTCGGGGCGTGGCGTCGGCCCGCGGGTGCGGCGGGGACCGATCCGGCGACCGGCAAGCCGGTGCGCTATGGCGGGTTCTATACCAAGGCGGAAATCCGCGAGATCGTCGCCTATGCCGCCGCGCGCCACGTCACGATCGTACCCGAGATCGATATGCCGGGTCACGCGACGGCGGCGATCGCCGCCTATCCCGAGCTCGGTTCGACGCCGACGCCGCCCAAGGTGCCGAGCTCGGACTGGGGGGTGATGTACAACCTCTACAATACCGACGACGCGACTTTCACCTTCCTGACCAACGTGCTCGACGAAGTGCTCGACCTGTTCCCGTCGCGCTACGTTCATGTCGGCGGCGACGAGGCGGTGAAGGACCAGTGGAAGGCCGATCCCCGCGCCCAGGCGCGGATGAAGGCGCTCGACCTCAAGGACGAGGAACAGCTGCAGGGCTGGTTCATGGCGCGGATCGGCGATTACCTGCAGCGGCACGGGCGCCGGCTGATCGGCTGGGACGAGATCCTCGAGGGCAAGGTGCCGCCGTCCGCGACGATCACATCGTGGCACGGCGTCGATGGCGCGATCGCCGCGGCCAAAGCGGGGCATGACGCAGTCCTGTCGCCTTCGCCTGATTTCTACATAGATCACGTTCAAAGCGACTCGGGCGACGAGCCGCCCGGCCGCGGCGGGGTGATCGATTGGAAGCACATCTACGCGTTCGATCCGATTCCCGCCGCGCTGGACGCGGACGAGCGCCGTCATCTGCTCGGCGTGCAGGTCAATCTGTGGACCGAGCACGTCCGGCTGACCAGCTATGCCGACCGCATGTTGTGGCCGCGCGCGGCGGCGCTTGCCGAGCTTGGCTGGACACCTGCGCGGGATCGCAACTGGGCAAGCTTCGCCGCCCGGCTGCCGGCAGAATTCGCGCGCTACCGGCGGCTGGGTTTCGGATATGACGTGACCCCGCTGGAGCCGCTGGCGACTTTCGATGGCGATGGCGGCAAGCTGACCGTGGCGTTGCGCCAGCCGGCCGATGTCGGAATCCTGCGCTATACGACCGACGGCAGCGCGCCCGCCGCCACGTCGCCTTCTTATGCCGGCCCCCTGTCGCTCCCCGAAGGAACCCGGCTGCGCGCGCAGGCCTTCGCCGGCGGCGTGCCGCTCGGAATCGCGCGTGACTGGACCGTGGGCATGGCATTGGTGCGGACGCGCGGCGCGGAGGAAATGGAGCTTTGTTCGCCGGGCTTCGGGCTTCGGCTGGAGGATGACGGCGCCACCGATGGCGTGCGGCGCCCATTGGGCGGCAACATCATCCACCCGTGCTGGATCTGGAAGCGCGCCCCGCTCGACGGGATCGCGGCGATCTCGGCGCGGGTCGGGCAGGTGCCGTTCAATTTCTCGATCGGCGACGACATCAAGCAGGTGGTGTTCGACAAGCCGCGCACGCCGACCGGCGAACTCGAGGTGCGGCTCGACAGTTGCACCGGGCCGGTGGTCGCGAGCATCCCGCTCGGCGCGGCGGTGCGTAATTCAGGGATCAGCACGATCACCGGATCGTTGCCCGTGCAACAGGGACGCCACGATCTGTGCATGACCTTCACCCAGACCGGTCCCGATCCGTTGTGGATGCTCGATCGATTGACGCTGGTCCCAGCGAAATGAGCGCCAGCATCGCGAGCCCGCTGGCCGGCTGGGCGACGCCGCTCTCCCAGGTGCCCGACCCGGTCTTCGCCGACCGGATGCTGGGCGATGGCGTTGCGATCGACCCGGCCGAGGGGCGGCTGGTCGCGCCGGGCGCGGGAACGGTGGTGTCGGTCCATCCGGCCGGCCACGCGGTGACCCTCGAACTCGATGCCGGGCCCGTCCTGCTGATGCATATCGGGCTGGAGACGGTCGGGCTTGGCGGGGCCGGGTTCGCGCCCAAGGTTGCGGACGGCCAACGTGTCGAGGCGGGGGACCTGCTGGTCGAATTCGACCTCGATCGGCTGGCGCGCAGCGCGAAGAGCCTGGTGACGCCCGTGATCGTGACCAATGGAGAAGCGTTCGCGGTCGAGATTCCGGGTACGGATCGCGCGGTCGCGATCGGAGAGCCGCTAATGACGGTTCGGGCGCTGGGCGGCGCGACCGTTGCGAGCGATGCGGCGGTGCCCAGGGTGAGCCGAACGCTCGCGCTGCCGCTCGCGCATGGCCTGCACGCCCGGCCTGCGGCGCGGATCGCGCAACTCGCGGCGAACTATCCGGGCACGACCGAGATCGTCGCGCCCTCGGGCCGCGCGGCGTCGGCGCGGAGCGCGGTGGCGATGCTCGCTTTGGCCTTGCCGCACGGCGCAGCGATCGCCGTACGCGGCAGCGATCCCGACGGCGTCGCGGCGATTGCCGACTTGCTCGAAAGCGGCATGGGCGAATTCCGCCCGGTCGCGGCGGCGGTGACGGCACCGACCGAGGCCCCGGCGACAATGCCGTCGATGCTCAGGGGTGTTGTGGCGGTGCCGGGTATCGCGATCGGCCCGGCGTTCCGCCTCGCCGACCCGGCGAGCGATATTCCCGAACACGGCGGCGGCGCCGATGCCGAACGCATGGCGCTGGCAGCGGCCAAGGGCAAGGTACGTGCCGAACTCGACGCGGATGCCGCGGGCGAGGGCGATCGCGCCGGAATCGCGGCGGCGCATCTCGTGCTGCTCGACGATCCCGAACTGGCGAACGCGGCCGAAGCGGCGATCGTGTCGGGCAAGAGCGCGGGTTTCGCCTGGCGGCAGGCGATCGCGCGCTATGTCGACCAACTGCAGGGCGCTGGCGATGCGCGCTTTGCCGAGCGGATCGACGATTTCAACGATCTCGGCCGCCGCGTGGTCCTGGCGATTCATGGCGGCACCGACCAGGCACCGCCGCCGCCCGGCGCAATTCTGGTCGCCGACGAGCTCTATCCGTCTCAACTGATGGCGCTGGGCGATGCCGGGCTTGCCGGGATCGTGACGGCGCGTGGCGGCACGACCTCGCACGTCGCGATCATCGCGGCGGGCATGGGCCTGCCGATGCTGGTCTCGCTGGGCGACGCGCTCGCCCGGGTCGAGCCGGGCAGCGATCTCGTGATCGAGGGCGGCACGCTGCGCATCGCGCCCGATGCCGCCGCCATCGCTGCGGTGCGCGAGCGGGTCGAGGCGCGGCGCGCCCGGCGGCAGGCGGCGCTCGCCCGCGCGGACGAGCCAGCGATCACCACCGACGGCACGCGGATCGAGGTGTTCGTCAATCTCGGCTCGGCGGCCGACGCGCGTACCGCGGTGGCCGAAGGCGCCGAGGGCTGCGGATTGCTGCGCACAGAATTTCTGTTCCTCGACCGCGCGACCGCGCCGGGTGAGGACGAACAGCGGGCGGCCTATCAGGCGATCGTCGACGCGCTCGGCGACCGGCCGCTGATCGTCCGCACGCTCGACATCGGCGCGGACAAGCCGGCCCCGTATATCGCGGTCGCAGCCGAGGAGAATCCGGCGCTGGGCTTGCGCGGCATCCGCCTCCAGCTCGCGCGGCGCGACCTGCTCGACACGCAATTGCGCGCGTTGCTGCGGGTCGAGGCCCGCGTGCCGCTCAAGCTGATGCTGCCGATGGTCGCCGACCGAGCCGAACTCATCGACACTCGCCGAACCTTGGTGCGGCACGCGGCCGATCTCGGCGTCGCCGCGCCGGAGCTCGGCATCATGGTAGAGACTCCGGCCGCGGCGCTGACCGCGGCGGCACTGGCGGCGGAGGCCGACTTCTTCTCGATCGGCAGCAACGACCTGTCGCAATATGCGCTCGCCCGCGATCGGACCAATCCCGCGGTCGCCGCCGGGCTCGACGGGCTGCATCCGGCAGTGTTGCGGCTGATCGACGAAACGGTGCGCGGCGGCGCGGCGCGTGGCCGCTGGACCGGGGTGTGCGGCGGGCTGGCGGCCGATCCGGAGGCGGTGCCACTGCTGATCGGGCTCGGCGTCAGCGAATTGTCGGTGCCGGCGGCGTCGGTGGCCGAAACCAAGGCGTTGGTCCGCACGCTCGATCTTGCGGCGTGCCGCACGATCGCCGCGCAGGCGCTGACCGCGCCCGATGCCGACGCGGTCCGCGCGCTCGTCTCTTCCTTGTCGGAGCAAGGCCAATGAAGCTATCGCTGCAATCGCTCCAACCGCTCGGTCGCGCCTTGATGCTGCCGATCGCGGTCCTGCCGATCGCCGGTCTGCTGCTTCGGCTCGGTCAGCCCGATCTACTCAATATCCCGTTCGTGGCAGCGGCGGGCGGAGCGATCTTCGATAATCTCGGCCTGCTGTTCGCGCTCGGCATCGGCGTCGGCATCGCGAAGGACAATAACGGCGCGGCGGGCCTGGCCGGCCTGGTCTGCTTCCTGGTCGCGACGCGCGGGGCGATGACGCTGCTTCATGTGCCGCCCGACATCACCGCCAATATGGGCAAGGATATCGCCGCGCTCGCCGATGCGGCGTGGCGCGACAAGGCGATCTCCAAGCTGGCGGTGCCGATCGGGATCGCCTCGGGGCTGATCGCGGGAGCGTTCTACAATCGCTACTCGACCATCAGGCTTCCGGATTATCTGTCGTTCTTCGGCGGCCGGCGGTTCGTGCCGATCCTGGCGGGGTTCGCCGGGCTGGCGCTGGCGGCATTGGTGGGCTTCGGCTTCGCGCCGATCGACGCGGGCGTGGACGGGCTGAGCTATGGCGTCGTCCAGTCGGGGACGATCGGGCTGTTCGTCTATGGTGTGCTCAACCGGCTGCTGATCGTGACCGGGCTGCACCATGTGCTCAACAACGTCGCCTGGTTCATCATCGGCGATTTCCACGGCAAGACCGGCGACCTCAACCGCTTCTTCGCCGGCGATCCGAGCGCGGGCGGGTTCATGTCGGGTTTCTTCCCGGTGATGATGTTCGGCCTGCCCGCCGCGTGCCTGGCGATGTACCGCTCCGCCTTGCCGGAGCGGCGCCAGGCGGTGGGCGGCATGCTGACCTCGATGGCGCTGACCGCCTTCCTGACCGGGGTGACCGAGCCGATCGAGTTCACCTTCATGTTCCTCGCGCCCTTGCTCTACTTCATGCACACCATCCTGACCGGCGCGGCGATGGCGCTGATGCACATATTGGGCGTGCATCTGGGCTTCGGCTTCTCGGCCGGATTCTTCGATTACGTGCTCAATTTCTCGAAATCGACGCGGCCGCTGCTGCTGATCCCGGTCGGGCTCGCCTATTTCGCGATCTATTACGGCACGTTCCGCTGGGCGATCGTGAAGTTCGACCTCAAGACGCCCGGCCGCGAGCCCGAGGAGGCGGAAGAGGACGATGCCCCGCCGTTACCCACCGATCGCGGCGGCGCGTTCGTCGCGGCGCTCGGTGGCGCGGGCAATCTCGTCAGTATCGATGCCTGCACGACGCGATTGCGGCTGGTGGTCAACGATCAGGGCAAGGTGAACGACGCGAGGCTCAGAAAACTCGGCGCCGCGGGGATCATCCGGCCGAGCGCACAGGGGCTGCAGGTCGTGTTGGGGCCGATCGCCGACGCCGTGGCGATGGAGATGCGCGCCGCCGCCGGACCGCTATCGGCGGCGGCGCCGGTCGTCGTCGAGGCGGCGCCGGCCGTGGTCGCCGCCGATCCCGCACCGTGGCTCTCGGCCCTGGGCGGGCGCGACAACGTCACCGCGTCGGGCGCGGCGTCGAGCCGGCTATGGGTCGATCTTGCCGATCCGTCGCGCGCCGACGAAACCGCTTTACGCGCGCTCGGCGTGCGGATGATCGCGCGGCCTTCGGCCAACGGGCTGCAATTGATCCTCGGCGAACAGGCAGCAGCGGTCGCGGCGGGGCTTCAGGCGGCGTAGCCGTTCCGCGCGATCGCTTCGGTGAGGATCGCGCGGGCCGGTTCCAGCTCGGTCGCATAATGATGCCAGCGGCCGATCGAGCGGTCGTTGAGCGGCTCCTGGACCTGGGCATAGCTCGGCGTCGGGGCGAACCGGCGGCTTTCGTGGAACGCCAGCTGGCCCGGTTCCATCGCCAGGCCGACATGCGCCATCAGCGCCTCCGTCTCGCGCGCCTGCTCGGCGACGAAGCGTTCGTACCCCAGCGCGTGCGCGGCGATCCCGGGGAGCGCCAGCCAATGCGCCATCAGCGCGTCGATCGCGGCATAATGGGTCGCGGCATCTTCCAGCCGGTAGCCGCACTGGAAGCCATGCGTGAAATCGTGGCTCATCGCCGACACCATCACGTCGAGCGGGTGGCGGCGCACGGCGACGAGCGGCGCGGCGGGAAAGGCGAGCTGCAACAGCGGTAGATACAGCTCGTTGAGCGGCATCTTGTCGGTGAAGAAACGCGCGCCGGGTGCGAGCAGACCGTACGATCCGGCACGCGCGATGTAGTGATCGCGCAATTCGGTCGCGAGCGCCGCGCGCGCACCCTCGTCGAGCCGCTCGGGGTGCGCGGGAAACGCCCCGGCGGTGCGCCGCGCCGCGATCTCGGCGAGTTCGGCGACGAACGGCAATTCGCCGCCGGCGCGGATCGCCGAGTGGCTCGCCAGGACCTGTTCGGTCAACGTCGTACCCGAGCGCGGGAAGCCGAGGATGAAGATCGGCTGCGGCCCCTCCTCGCGCACAGGGGCGGGGTCGAACGCCGGGGCGGCGAAGAAGGCGCGCATATCGGCGATCAGCCGGGCCACGCCGGCGCGATCGTAGCGGCGGTGCGATAGCGCCGCCAATGCGGCCTTCCCGGTGGCGAAGTCCCGCCACGCCTCGGCATGACGACCAGCACGATCGCGCAGCCGCCCGCGCTGGAGCAGCGCCGCGCCCGAGAGCCTGGGCTCGGCGTCGAGCAGGGCCAGACCGCGCGGCCATGCCGGGGTCCGCGACAGCAAGGTAGCGCGCTGCAGTGTCACGTCGCTGCCCTGCCGACGGGCCAGCACCTCGGCGCGGTCGAGCGTCGCCATGGCCTCGTCGAAGCGCCGGTCCTGTTCGAGCAATTCGGCGAGCCAGGCGAGCGGTGCCGGCGCCTCGGGCATCGCCGCGGCCGCGCGCCGGAGCAGCGGCTCGGCGCGATCGAACGCGCCTTGGCGCTGGAGGTTGCGGCCGAGATTGGCAAGCAATTGCGGATGCTCGCCCGCCAGCGCGATCGCGCGGTCGAGATGCGCGGCGCCCTCCACCAGTTCCTCGCGTTCGGACAGGATGTTGCCGAGCATCATTTCGGGCTGTGGATTGGCCGGGTCCGCCGCGATCGCATCGCGGCACGCGGCCTCGGCCTCGGCCACGCGGCCGGTTTCGAACAGCATCATCGCAAGGTCGTCATGCGCCCAGCGCGGTCCGGGGCCGATCGCGATGGCGGCGCGAAGCAGCCGTTCGGCGCCCGCCAGATCGCCCCGCGCCCGATGTGCCAGGGCCAGTATTTCGATGGCGTCGAGCGATGCCGGTTCCGCGGCCCGCGCTTCTCCCGCCAGGCGTTCCGCCTCCGCGACGCGTCCGGCCTGAAAGGCCGCGCGCGCTCGGGCGATCAGGTCGCTGCCGGAAAAAGGCGGGGCCATGGCGTCGGATAACGCCAAGCCCCGCCGTAAGGAAGCCGGTGCAAAAGGGAGGTTCCGGCTCAGGGTCTCGGACGATGGGGCAATCGTTCCTGCGGCCGGAACCGCCCGCCCCTCGTTGCCGGGGAAGCCGGGGACGGATCGGTTCCGGATACGACCGGGATAGCGGCGGGAGGTCGTGGCCGCATGTCCCGATCGTAACGAAAGGTTGCCGGGGCGGGTTGTCGTTACGCCGGCCCGCGGTTCAGCCTGGCCGAACCGGCACCTTACGCCGCGAGGCGAGCGAGCCGGCCGTCGGCGCCGAGCAGGGTGACACTCGCCCCGATCGCGCGCCGCCGCGCCAGCCACTCGCGGAACAATTCCGCGCAACTGTGATCGACCGCCGCCAGATCGCTGACGTCGATCGTCACGGGCTTGTCCGCGGGCGCCCGGTCGAGCGCGTCGCTCAGCCGCGGCAGCTGGACGAAGGTCGCCGTGCCCGACAGATGGATCGCCGCATGTTCGTCGGCGTCACGGTGATCGACGCCCAGCTTGAGGCGGCGGCCGTGCGGGATCACCTCGATCAGCGACAGTGCGATGCCGACCAGCACGCCGGTCAACAGATCCTCCGCCACCACGATGACCAAGGTCGCCGCCCAGATCACCGCCGGGAGCACGCCGTGGTGATGAAACAGCTCTCGGACGTGCTTGAGGTTGACCAGCTTCCAGCCGGTGACGACCAGCACCGCGCCCAACGTCGCCATCGGGATCTCGCGCAGCAGCCACGGCAGCAAGGCGACGAAGCCCAGGATCCAGACGCCGTGCAGGATCGCCGACAGCCGCGTCGCCGCCCCGGCCTGGACATTGGCCGAACTACGCACGATCACCCCGGTCATCGGCAGCGCGCCGGCCGCGCCGCAGAACAGATTGCCGATGCCCTGCGCGCGCAATTCCTTGTTGTAATCGGTGCGCACGCCGTCGTGCATCTTGTCGACCGCGGCGGCCGACAGCAACGTTTCGGCGCTGGCGATGAAGGCGATGGCGAGCGCCGCGAGCAGGATCGACGGGTCGAGCCACTTGGCGAAAATCGACGCATCCGGAACCGTCACCGCCGCGGCGATCGATTCCGGTACGTTGACGCGCGTGACGTCGAGCCCGAACAGATAGGCGACCAGGGTGCCGGCAATCACGCCGAGCAGCGCGCCCGGCACGAGCCGCAAGGCGGCCGGGCGGAATTTCTCCCATGCCATCATCACGCCGATCGTGAGCAGTGCGATGACCAGGGCGAGCTCGCTTGCGGTCGCGTTGGCGGGGTCGAGGCCGAGCAGACGGCCCGGCATCGCGGCGAGATTGTCGAGCCCGCTCGACAACGGCTTGGCGTCGAACAGGACGTGGAACTGGCCGACCACGATCAGCACCCCGATCCCCGCCAGCATGCCATGGACGACCGCGGGGGAGATCGCGCGGAACCAGCCACCCAGCCTGAATATCCCGGCCGCGAGCTGGATGAGCCCGGCCAGGATCAGGATCGGCCCGAGCGCCGACAGCCCCTGATCGCGGATCAATTCGAACACGATCACCGCCAGCCCGGCGGCGGGGCCGCTGACCTGGAGCGGCGACCCCGCCAGCGCGCCGACGACGATGCCGCCGATGATGCCCGTGATCAGCCCTTTTTCGGGCGGTACGCCCGAAGCGATCGCGATGCCCATGCATAACGGCATCGCGACCAGGAAGACGACGATCGAGGCAGTGAAATCGCGGGCCAGGAATCCGCCCGCCGGCCTGGTCAGGCTCATTCGGCCGCCTCCGCATATTCCTCGCCCATCGCCAGGCGCTGGCCGGCGGACAGCGCGACGGGCAACGGACGGTCGTCGCGGATCGGCAGGAAGCGGCCGGTCACCCCGTCGAGCCCCAGCACCACGCCTTCGTGAATGTCGACGAACCAGCCGTGAAGCGAGATCTCGCCGCGCGCGATCCCCGCGGCGACCGAGGGGTGGGTGCGCAGATGCGCGAGCTGCACGACGACATTTTCCAGGCTGGCGGCGCGCACCTTTTCCGCCTTGTCGAGCGGACCATAGCCGGCGCGGACGACGCATTCGGCGGCATGACTGTGGCGCAGCCAAGCGGCGACGTTCGGCATGCCCTCCAGCAATTCGGGGTTCATCAGCGCCTTCATCGCGCCGCAGTCGGAATGGCCGCACACGATGATGTCGCGCACGCCGAGCGCCGCCACGGCATATTCGACGGTCGACGACACCCCGCCATTCTGCGTCGCGAACGGCGGCACGATATTGCCCGCGTTGCGGCACACGAACAGGTCGCCGGGATCGGCCTGCATGATGAGTTCGGGCACGACGCGGCTGTCGGCGCACGAAATCATCAGCGCCTTGGGGCTCTGCCCGTGCGCGGCGAGCTTGGCATAGAGATCGTTGCGGCTGGGGAAGACGCGTTTCTCGAAATCGAACACGCGGCCGATCAGGTCGTTCACGGGGACACTCCTCTTGATGAATGAGGAGCAGAGCTAGCGGCGCGAATTTTCCGCCGTGCAGCGCGGACGTAAGGAAATGTTGCCGGGGGTGGGTGACGATCGACGTGGGTCGGCCTGGCGCCAAGGGTTTCGGAGGAAGAGGAGGTATTTAGGGGCCCAAATTCCCCCGCGCGGCGCTACGGTCGGGGATCCGAAAACTGTCATTTGTCTCGGGGATGTCCCGGTATCGCGCGGGGTTTTTTGCAAGCCGAAGTCAGGAAAATTGCCCCTATGAATGCGGCGAATCCGAAAATGCTCGCTGGGCCGACTAACGGCAATACCCTGGTCAAGGTGCTGTATTCATGCGTCACACCTTGTTAGGGCAGGTCGCGAAAATCAGGGGCGCGAACCGATGGATGCATTGCGGCTGAACGGCGTGGTCAAGCGCTTCGGCGATTTCACGGCCGTCGACGATCTGAGCTTCTCGGTGGCGCCGGGCGAAGTGTTCGGGTTTCTGGGCGGTAACGGTGCGGGGAAGACGACCTCGCTGCGCATGGTGCTGGACATTCTGCGCCCCGATGCCGGAGCGATCGACGTGCTGGGCAATAAACCCGGCCGCGCCAATAGCGCGAAGCTCGGCTTTCTACCCGAAGAGCGCGGGCTCTACCGGTCGATGACCGCGATCGACACGATCGTCTATTTCGGTCGGCTCAAGGGCATGTCCGCGGCCGCCGCGCGCGCCGAAGGCAAGGTTCTGCTCGAGCGTTTCGGGCTGGGCGGTTCCATCAAGGCACCGGTCGACAAGCTGTCCAAGGGCATGGCGCAAAAGGTCCAGCTGGCGACTGCGGTGGTCAACCAGCCGCGCCTGCTGATTCTCGACGAGCCGTTTTCGGGACTCGACCCGGTCAATCAGGGCCTGCTCGAGGAAGAGATCGTCCGGGCGGCAAAGGATGGTGCCGCAGTGGTGTTCTCCACCCATGTGATGCAGCATGCCGAGCGACTGTGCGACCGGCTGTTGCTGCTGGCGAACGGCAATAAGCAGTTCGAAGGAACGCAGGACGAGGCGCGCGCGACATTGCCCGTCCAATTGCTGCTCTCTGCCAAGAACTCGCCGGCCTCGCTCGCTGGCGTCACCGATGCACGGCAGACCGGCGCGTCGGGAGGCTGGGAGGATTGGGAAGTGCAACTCGCCCCGGGAACCGATCCTGGCGACCTGCTCGAACATTGTACCGCCCAGGGTTTTGCGCTGCGCCGTTTCGAGCAGCGCCGGCCGAGCCTGCATGACGTCTTCCTACACATCGTCGGCGGCGCGGAGGGTCGATAACATGGTCCAGCACATTCGCCTCGTTGCCGCGCGGGAATTTCGTCAGATCGCGATGACGCGCAGTTTCTGGCTGACACTCCTGATCCTGCCACTCATCTTCGCGCTCGGTCCGCTCGCCTCGAGCTTCCTCGACAAGTCCGACACCGACCTGGTGATGGTGATCGATCAGTCCGGGGGCGCCGCCGCGACCGCCGTCGGCGAGCGTATCTCGATCGACGGCGAGCGCACTACGCTCGACGCACTCGCGCGCTACGTGCGCCGCCACGATCTGCAGCGGGCCGATCCCGCGGCGCCATGGGCGGCGCAGGATCACTGGTACTCGGACGCCGAGGTCGCGAAATTCGTCGCGTCGGGCGGATTGAAGACGGCGCTTGCCGCGATCGCCCGCGTATCCAAGGATGATGCTGACCGGTTCGAGGCTCCCGATCCCGACTACCGCGTGGTCGAGACACCCCCGGCGCTGACCGCGGCCGCGCCCGCCGATCTCGACAAGGCGCTCGATCCCTATCTGCGCCCCGCCGACAAATCGCACCGCCGACCGGTCGATTACGTGGTGCTGATTCCCCGTGATTTCGGCGCATCCCCCGCGATCCGGATATGGGCGAACGGTCCGCCCCGCGCGTCGATGATGGCGTTGCTGCAAAACGTGCTGACCCCGCATCTGCGCAGCCGATTCCTGACCAGCAATGGCGTGCCGCCGGCGACGGCGGCGGCCGTCAACGCGATCGCGCCCGTGATACAACTCACGACTCCGCCGCCCGGGAGCGGGCGCGATCGGATTCTGATCCGGTCGATCCTGCCGCTCGCCTGCGCGTACATCCTGCTGATGTCGTTGATGCTGTCGGGCAGCTGGATGCTGCAGGGCACGGTCGAGGAGCGCGGCAACAAGCTGCTCGAAACGGTGCTCGCCTGCGTCTCGCCGAACGAACTCATGTACGGCAAGCTGGTCGGCACGGTGGCGGTCGGACTGTCGATGGTCCTGACCTGGGTGGCGTGCGGCGCGTTCGCCGCCTACGCCACGCACGGCGCGATCGCCGACATGATCCGTCCCGCCCTCGATCCGGTTTCGTCGATCGGAAGCGTGCTGACGATCCTCTATTTTTTCCTGGCCGGATATTTGATGGTGTCGATGATCTTCCTCGCCATCGGTGCGGTCAGCAATTCGATGCGTGATGCGCAAGGGTATCTGATGCCCGTGATTCTGTTGATCATGATGCCGTTCACATTGCTGATGCAGGCGGTCTTGCGTGGATCGGGGGGCGCCGCCGTCGAGGTGCTGACCTGGATCCCGCTTTATACGCCGTTCACCGTGCTCGCGCGGTTGGGCAGCGGCATTCCGGCTTGGGAGGTGATCGGGTCGGGTGCGGTGCTGGCGTTGTTCGTAGCGATCGAGATCGTGCTGCTGGGTCGCGTCTTCCGCGCAAGCTTGCTCGGCGAAGGGCGGCGGAGCCTGCCGGAGATTATGAAGCTGATGCGCCAGCCGGGATAACCGGCTCATGGGCGGTCGACAGCGTTGTCCGGCGGGCCGTGTGGCCGGCAAGCGCCATCGGCGGTCGCCCGCTGGCGCTCACCCTTTCAAGGTGATCAGCCACAAATCGGGCGGGGCGCCGAACCGCAGCGGCGGCCCGCTGGTGCCGAGTCCGCCGGTGACGATCACTGCAAGCCCCGGATCCAGCACCAGCCCGCAGCGATAGCGGTCCTTGAAATGCGACACCGTCGTGAGCGGCCCCCAGAAGGGCAGTACGCCCTGTCCGCAATGCGTATGCCCGGCGAGCAGCAGGCGGACGTCGCCGGGCAGGCGCGGCGCGATGTCGGGCGAGTGGGTCAGGATGATGCGCGCGCCCTCGAACGGGCGCAGCCTGGCCATCGTCGCGGCGATGTTCGCGTGCTTGGTGTAATCGTCGTCGACCCCGCCGATCACGATCGGCCCGCGCGCGGTGACGTCGTTGACCAGCACCGTGACCCGCGCCTGTTCGAGCAGGCGGGTGACCTCGTCCGGCCCGGTCCAGTGATCGTGATTGCCGAGTACCGCGACCACGCCGAGCGGCGGGTGCAGCTTCTTGAGCGGGGCGACCAGCGCCGGCCCCTTGATCTTCGCGCCCTGCGGGTCGTTGCCGTAGATGAAGTCGCCGGCGATCAGCACGACATCGGGGTCGAGCGCATTGATCTGATCGACGATGCGGCTCAATCGCCCTGCGTCCATCGCATGGCTGCCGATATGGATGTCGCTGATCAGCACCGCCCTGACCGGCTTCACGCCGGCCGGCCACCGCGGCAGCCGGACCGTCGCGGTACGCACGATCGGGTCCCAGCGCGCTTCGGCGCGGGCATAGACGTACAGACCGGCCGCAATCAGCAGCAGGACCAGCACCAGTTTCAGCAGGACCTTCAGTATTTTGCGCATGGTCGAGGGCCTAGGGGGTAGGCGGACGGTCGGCAATGGCTGCAAAACCTCCCCGTGCCAGGGAGGATCTTTCGGGGAGCGCATGATCTCGCTCGCCTGCAACAACGCCTCTGGTGGAACCGTTACGCCAGCGCCATGTTGCATCCTCGATGCATGCCTTCGCGCACCTTCTCGATGCGTTGATCTACACGCGCTCGCGCAACGCGAAGTTGAAGCTGATCGGCGATTATCTGCGTGCGACCCCTGATCCCGATCGCGGCTGGGCGATGGCGGCGCTGACGGGCGATCTCGACCTGCCGGCGATCAAGCCGGCGGTGATCCGTGCCCTGATCGAGGAGCGGGTCGATCCGGTGCTGTTCCGGATGAGCCGCGACTATGTCGGCGACACTGCCGAGACGATCGCGTTGCTGTGGCCAGGCGCCGACGACGGCACGGGCGAGCCGCTGTCGGTCGGACAGGTCGTCGACACGCTCAATTCGTTGTCGCGCTCGGATGCGCCCGCCGCGCTGGCGGCGATGCTCGACCGGATGGATGCCGAGGAGCGTTTCGCCCTGCTCAAGATGGCGACCGGGGCGTTGCGCATCGGCGTCTCGGCGCGGCTCGCCAAGACCGCGCTCGCCCAGGCGTTCAGCGTCGCGGTCGAGGAGGTCGAGGAGGTCTGGCACGCGATCCGCCCGCCTTATGCCGAGCTGTTCGACTGGGTGGAGGGGCGCGGCCCGCAACCGACCGCGGCCGACGTGCCGGTGTTCCGGCCGTTCATGCTCGCCCATCCGTTGGAGGACGGCGTTGTCGACCTCGCCGATTATGCCGCCGAGTGGAAATGGGACGGCATCCGCGTCCAGCTCGTCCATGTCGGCGGCGAGACGCGGCTCTACAGCCGGGCGGGCGACGACATTACGGGGAGCTTTCCCGACATTGCCGGCGCGTTTCGTGCCGCGGGCGTGCTCGACGGCGAGCTGATGGTGAAGGGCGAGGCCCAGGGTGGCGCGCGCGAACAGGGCGGCGGCGCTGCGAGCTTCAACGCCTTGCAGCAACGGCTCGGGCGCAAGCTGGTGTCGGCGAAGATGCTCGACGAGTATCCCGCTTTCGTCCGGCTCTACGATATTCTGTTCGACGGCGCCGACGATCTTCGCCCGCTCGCCTGGACCGATCGGCGCGCGCGGCTGGAAGCATTCGCCGGGCGGCTCGACCCCGAGCGGTTCGACGTCAGTGCGCTGATCGAGGCGGACGACTTCGCCGCGCTGGAGGCAATTCGCGCCGGCGCGCGCGACGCCGCGATCGAAGGTGTCATGCTCAAGCGGCGCACATCCGATTACGTCGCCGGACGCCGCACCGGATTATGGTACAAATGGAAACGCGATCCGCTCACCGCCGATTGCGTGATGATGTACGCGCAACGCGGCAACGGGCGGCGTTCCTCCTTCTACAGCGATTACACGTTCGGGTGCTGGACCGAGGCGGGTGAGCTGCTGCCGGTCGGCAAGGCCTATTCGGGGATTACCGACGAGGAGCTGAAATGGCTCGACGGCTTCGTGCGTAACCACACGGTCAATCGTTTCGGTCCGGTGCGCGAGGTCGAAAAGACCCTGGTGCTCGAAGTAGCGTTCGATTCGATCCACGAATCGAAACGTCACAAATCGGGCGTCGCGATGCGCTTCCCGCGTATTCATCGCATCCGCACCGACAAACCGGCGGCGGAAGCGGATACGCTCGCCGGCCTGCGCAAGCTGGTGACGTGAGCGATTACCGGCCGCGGTGGCGGGTCAGTCCGCCCGCGGCGAGCGCCCACCAGCAGATGAAGGGCTGCGCGAACAGGCGCGGATAGTGATAGGCCCAGCCGAGCCCGGTGCCGGTCGACAGGTCGTGCACCGCATGCTGGATGTTCGCCGGGTAGACGCACAGCGCGTAGAGAGCGAGACCGATGCCCGCCCACGGACGCGCGCGAGGGAGGAACAGGCCGATCGCACCCGCGATCTCGGCGGCGCCGGTAAGCAACACGATCAGATGGGGTTGGGGAATGGCGGCTGGCATCACCCGGACGAACACGTCCGGGCGAAGAAGGTGGATCGCTCCCGCCAGCACATAGAGCGGCGCGATCGTGATCCGGGCCAGATCGGCGCCGCTCATCCGCATCCGGGTCGTCTTTCGATCGTGTCAGGTGTGACGGTAATAGACGCGCACCCATCTGAACAGCGTGCGCCCCGCGATCGACCCAGCGAGTAATACGCAGCCCGTGGCGGCAAGAACGATGACCTGAATCATGACGTCCTCCGGTCGGTTTCCGGCGGTCCGGTGCCGCGCGTCGCAACACCGGACCGTCGCGGATGTTACGGCATCATCACCGTGTCGATCACGTGGATCACGCCGTTCGACTGCATCACGTTGGCAATGGTGATGCGTCCCTTGTCGCCCTTGCCGTCCATGATCCACCAGCCGTTGCCCGACTTCATGAAGCTGAGCGTTTCGCCCTGGACAGTCTTGTAGGTCGCCTTGCCCATGTGCGCTTTCGCCTTGGCGGCGATGTCGGCGGCGGTGATGCGGCCGGGCACGACGTGATAGGTCAGGACCGCGGTCAACTTGCCCTTGTTCTCGGGCTTGAGCAGCGTGTCGACCGTGCCTGCGGGCAGCTTGGCGAACGCCTCGTTGGTCGGCGCGAATACCGTGAAGGGGCCCGGCCCCGACAAGGTGTCGACCAGTCCGGCCGCCTTCACCGCCGCGACCAATGTCGTGTGATCCTTCGAATTGACCGCATTCTGGATGATGTTCTTGCTCGGATACATCGCGGCGCCGCCGACCATCGGATTCTTGGTCGCGGCCAGGCCCGCGCCGGCCCCCGCCACCAACGCGGTCGCGAGCATCAATTTCCGGATTGCCTTCATGTCCTGTCTCCTGAAGCACGCCGACTGGCGCGTGCCTGGGGAGGTACGGAGCGGGGTGCCGCGCGGATGCAGCTCAGGCGATCGAAAGTTTTCCGCTGGCCACGACGGGGCCGGTCGGCTTGCCGGTCGGCGACCCGCCGAGCGGCTCGATCGATACCGCCAGCATGATACCGGCCTTGATCAACCCCCGCTGGCGGTCCGACAGCGTCATGCGGGAAGGGCCACCCGAAGCCAGCAGGCCCATCGGCCGGGGCACGCCATCGTCGCCGATCATCCAGAGCTGCGCACTCTTTCCCTGCGGCGCGATCGCCGCTTCGCCGATCCGGACTTCGCCCGCGGTCATGTCGACGACCGCTGGTACCGCTCCGGACGTCCCGCTCATCGCCAGCGCGGCGATCATCGTCCGGTGGGCGGGTGGCGGGACGATCGCCTGGGGCACGGGGCGCAGAACGACGAACAAGGCGAGCATTGCCGCGATCGCCGTGGCGGCGATAGCGGCTATCCGCCAGCCGGTGGGTCGCGCCGCCGTCGGCACGATATCCGGCGCCGCCAGCCTGGCCGCCACCGACTCGGGCGCCGCGATCTCGGGATAATCGTCGAACAGACCCGACAGCCGCCGGCGCCAGCTCTCCACCTCGCGCGCGAAGTCGGGGTCGGACAGCACGCGGCGCAGAGCGGCGGCGCGCTCCTCGCCATCGAGCAAACCGATCGCGAGTTCGGCGGCGGTCATGTCGGGTTCGGGCGCGTCAGTCGTCATCGACGCATGCTTTCAGCTGAATCAGGCCACGTCGCACGATGCTCTTCATCGTGCCGAGCGGGAGGTTCTTGCGCCCGGCAAGCTCGGCATAGGTGACGCCGTCGAAAAAAGCGGTGCGAATCGCGTCGCGGGCGCGGTCGTCGAGCGCCTCCAGGCAATCGTGCAGGCGCTGCGATTCCTGATCGCGCGCGATGGTCGCGACCTGGTCGGGTGCGGTATCGGCGACGCTCATCGCATCCTCGATCGGGCGTGCGGTGCGCGTGCCGCGCGCGCGAAGCCAGTCGATCGCCTTGTTGCGCGCGATGGTCGCGAGCCAGGAAATCGGGCTCGCGCGGCCGGGTTCATACCCGCCGGCGCGTTTCCAGATCGTGAGATAGACGTCGTGCAATACATCCTCGGCGGCGCTCCGTTCTCCGCAGATACGCAGGCAGATGCCGAAAAGCTTCGCCGAGGTGAGTCGATACACCTCCTGGAAGGCGGCGCGATCCTCTTCACCGGTACGCACCAGCGCTTCGGTCAAACGCGCCCGTGCGGCGTCTGGATCGGCGGGGGGGCGCACTGCTGGACCCTAGACCCGCGCGTCGGGTTAGGCAATTGATCGGCGGTGATTCCCGCCGTTTCGCTCGCTCCCCTGCTGATGATCGCGTCCGGCTCGGTCCACGCGATCGTCAACGCGATCGTCAAGGGCGGCCGCGACAAGATGGCGTCGCGCGCGATGACCGACGGATCGGCGGCGGTGATCCTGTTGCCGGCACTACTGGCCGTGCCGTTGCCCGGCGGCGCCTGGGGATGGCTGGCCGCGACCGCCGCAGTCCACGCATTGTATCTCTATTCGTTGATCCGCGCCTATCAGGTCAGCGATTTCTCCTCGGCCTATCCGGTGTTGCGGGGCACCGCGCCGCTCGTCACCGCCGCGGTGACGCTGGGCCTGCTCGGCGAGCAGGCGTCGCGTGCCGACATCCTGGGGATTGCGCTGATCGGCGTGTCGATGTTCGTGCTGGCGATCGGACGCCATCTCCACCGCGCCGGATTCGGCTGGGCGGTGCTGACCGGGTTCACCGTCGCCGCCTATACCATTATCGATGCCGCCGGCGTGCGCGCGGCGCCGACACCGTTCAGCTATATCGCCTGGATGTTTGTCGTGATGGGCATCGTCATCGTGACGATGTTCGCCGTCCTGACGCGCGGCACCCTGTTCGCGGCGATGCGGCAGCAATGGCGGCCGGGGGCGATTGCCGGGGCGCTGTCGATCGTGACCTATGGCCTGGCGCTCTACGCATTGTCGATCGGTCCGACCGCACCGCTCGCGGCACTGCGCGAGACGGGAATGGTGACGGCGCTGGTGATCGCCATCGTGTTCCTGAAGGAGCGCGTGACGGTCGGGCGCGGGGCGGCGGTGCTGGGCATTCTGGCCGGCGCGGCGCTCATCCTCCGGGGATAGGCTGTCCCGATTGACGAAGGAGGGCTCCTGCTTGCGCAGGAGCACAATTCAGATCGCACGGAGCACGCTCTTGAGCAGGCGGTGCTATTTGAGCGGCAGGAACAATTCCACGACCACCTCATGTACCGGTACGTCCGGGAAGAAGGAGAGGTGCCGCTGGCAATAGATCGGGAAGTCGCGCGCTTCCTCGCCACTGGCCGGTAGCCAGTCGCGATAGAGGTAGAGCGCGGCGGGCTCGAGATTGTTGGTATTGTGCGCGACGCGCAGGACCGCGCAACGTCCGCCCGGGATCGTTCCCGCCTTCATCGGCGCGTCGTCGGCGATCGCGATATCGGTACCGACGCACAGATCCATGCTGTATTCGGCGGGATCCGCCGGGCGCCGCTCGGACCGGAAGATGTTGAAGGTCGGGCTCGTTTCGGGCGACAGGCCGGCTGCCTTGCGCCAGCGGATGAACCGCTCGATCGTCGCCGGCAAGGTCGCCGGGTCGCCGCGATGCTCCATCACCGCCACCGGGGTCGGCGGCACGTCGCGGATCGTCACGTCGTCGGTCGTATAGGTGATCTGCATGAGCTTGCTCCTCGCATTGTCGAGAGGCCCGAAGGCCACAAGCCACGGCACCCAGTCGGGTGACTTCCGGAACGACGACGGCGATTGCCCGAGTCGCCGCCGAAAGGCGCGGGCGAAGGCATCCGGGGCGTCGTAACCGGCATCCATCGCGATGTCCGTGACCGTCTGTGCGTCGCTCGACGCCAGTTGCTCCGACGCACGTTTCATGCGCGCCAGCTGGACGTAGCGATGCACGGACAACTCGAACGTCGCCGTGAACTGCCGGTGGAAATGGAATTTCGAGAAGGCGGCGATCCGGCTCACCGTTTCCAGGTCCAGGTCGCCGTCGAGATGCCGGTCGATATAATCCAGCACCCGCTGCATCCGGGCATGGTAGTTTCGAAGCGCCGCGCTCATCGTCCTTCCTCCGTGACGACCCCAGCTAGCCGTCCGGCTTCGTCCGGTGCTCGACCGATCTTGCGGTTTGGCGCGAAGCGCCGGCGAGGGCCGATGCGGCAGGCGGCCCCAGGGATGCTGCCGAAGCTGACGTCATCGACGCCGGTTGCGTCCACTCACCGATTTCCCGTGTCGGCATGAAACGAAAGGGCCCGGCCCGCACGATGGCGGACCGGGCCCTCAAAGCCAAACCGGATCGGGCGTTCAGATCGCCTGGAGGTTTACCGCGGCATATTTGCCGCGGCGATTGTCGACCTCGAGCTCGAATTCGAGCCGGTCGCCCTCGTTCAGGCTGCTCATGCCGGCGCGTTCGACCGCCGAGATGTGCACGAACGCGTCGGGCTGGCCGTCATCGCGCTGGATGAAGCCGAAGCCCTTCATGGCGTTGAAGAACTTGACCGTGCCGGTCGCCTTCTCGCCGGTCAGTTCGCGGCCACCGCCGCCACCGCCCGGGCCGCCCGCAGCGCGGTCGGGGCGCGGACCGCGCTCCTGAACCGGCATCGGCTCGCCATCGATCTTGAGCTCGGTGGCGGAAATGCGGCCGCCGCGATCGACGAGCGTGAAGCCCAGCGGCTGACCTTCGGCCAGACCGGTCAGACCCGCCTGCTCGACCGCGCTGATGTGCACGAACACGTCCTCGCCGCCGTCATCGCGGACGACGAAGCCGAATCCCTTTTGCGCGTTGAAGAACTTTACGACGCCGGTGCCTTCTCCGACGACCTGCGGGGGCATGCCACCACCGCCGCCGCCGCGACCACCGCCGAAGCCGCCACCGCCGCCGCCACGGAATCCGCCGCCGCCGCCGCTGCCATAGCCGCCACCACCACCGCCGCCGCGATATCCGCCGCCGCCGCCACCATAGCCGCCGCCACCGCCGAAGCGATCGCCGCCACCGAAGCCGCCGCCACCGAAATCACCGCCGCCGAAGCCGCCGCCGAAATCATCACCGCCGAAATTGTCGCGCTTATCACGACCGCGACCACCACGATTGCCGCGGCCACCTTTATCGAAACTCATGCCCTGTTCGTCTTTCCGGTTCGCCCCGTAACACATTCAAGAACCAGCGCGCCGGACGACAGACGCAGGCCTTCGGGCGCAAACCAACCGCGCCTTATTAGCTGTCTTAGCCGAAAAACCGGCCGGTCGCGAATAAAATCGTCCGCATTCCTGCCCTTGTCGTCGCGATACTTGCGTGGGCGTTGCCGAGACGGCACAGCCTGACCATGCCGTTGATCGATCTTCTCGCCAGCCCTGCCGCCTGGGCGGCGCTGTTGACGCTCATCGTGATGGAGGTCGTGCTCGGCATCGACAACCTCGTCTTCGTTGCGATTCTGTCGAACAAGCTGCCTGAGGCCGACCGCGCGCGGACGCGGCGAATCGGCATCGGACTGGCGCTGATCCTGCGCCTGCTGCTGCTTACCACGATCAGTTGGATCGTCGGCATGACCGCGCCGGTGGTCGACCTCGGTCTTGCCGGCGCGCCGGACGCGCACGGTAATCCGAGTTTCGAAACCGCCTTCTCGATTCGCGACCTCATCCTGATCGCCGGCGGCCTCTTCCTGCTCTACAAGGCGACGACGGAGATTCATCACAGCGTCGATCCGGCCGAATCGGACTCGGCGCTCGACAAGACCAACAGCCGAAAGTCGCTCGGTTTCGCCACGGCGGTCGTGCAGATTCTGGCGCTCGACCTCGTCTTTTCGATCGATTCGATCCTGACCGCGGTCGGCATGACCGATGAATTGCCGATCATGATCGCGGCCGTGGTGATCGCGGTCGGCGTGATGCTGATCGCTGCCGATCCGCTGTCCAATTTCATCGCGCGGAACCCGACCGTGGTGATGCTCGCGCTCGGTTTCCTGCTGATGATCGGCTTCGTGCTGATCGCCGACGGCTTCGGCGTGCATATCCCCAAGGGCTATGTCTACACCGCCATGGCCTTTTCGGCGGGGGTCGAGATGCTCAATATCTGGAGCCGCAAGGCGCGCGAGCGGCGCCGCGGGTGACGGACGCGCCGAAATATGCGCGCCCGGAATTCGAACGGCGGTTCCGCGTGATCGCCGAGTCGCTGCCGCCATACGACAAGGCGGCCGCTCGCCTGATCGAGGACCGCTATATCGACGGCAGCCGCTTGCGGCTGCGGCGGATGTCGGGCGGCGATCGTGACGAACTGTTCAAACTGACGCGCAAATATGGCGGTCCGTTGCCCGAGCCGATTGCGACACTCTATCTGACCGTCGGCGAATATCGACTGTTGTGCGGCCTTCCCGCCGCCATCCTGCGCAAGCGGCGGTACCATCTGCCGGTCGGCGATGTCTGGTTCTCGCTCGACGTCTTCGAAGGTCGGCTGGCCGGGCTGATGCTGTGCGAGGTCGAGGCCGAGTCGGCCGCGGCGCTTGCCGCCATCGCGCCGCCGGAATGGGCGGGCGAGGAGATTACCGGCGATCCCGGGCTGACCGGCGCCGCGCTGGCGCGGGGCCATTGAGCGTTCGGGCGCGAGGCGCTAGGGCCACCGGATGACCGTTCACCTTCACGAGGAAGACATTCCCGCCGGGTTGTTCGCGCCCGGTGCCGCGATCGCCGTCGATACCGAGACGATGGGGCTGATCACGCCGCGCGATCGGTTGTGCCTGGTCCAGCTGTCCGATGGCGGGCCCGACGAGCATCTCGTCCGGTTCGGTCCCGGCAGCGATTATGCCGCGCCCAATCTCAAGGCGCTGCTCGCCGATCCCGCGCGCGAGAAGCTCTACCATTTCGCGCGATTCGATCTTGCCGCGATCAAACATTATCTCGGTGTCACCGCCGGGCCGGTCTATTGCACCAAGACCGCGTCGCGGCTGGTCCGTACCTATACCGATCGGCATGGGCTGAAGGAGCTGGTGCGCGAGTTGCTCGGCAACGACATTTCGAAGCAACAGCAATCGTCGGATTGGGGCGGCCCCGAACTGAGCGACGCGCAAAAGGATTATGCCGCGTCGGACGTGCGCTATCTCCATCGCCTGCGCGAGGAGCTGGACCGCCGCCTGGTGCGCGAAAAGCGTGCCGACCTGGCGCGGGCATGTTTCGATTTCCTGCCGTGGCGCGCCGAGCTCGACCTCGCCGGCTGGCCGGAAGTCGACATCTTCGCGCATGTCTGACGTCGCGCTCAGGATGCGGTCGGAGCGCCAGCGCTGGGCTGCGCCCGGCAGCGGGCACGACACGTTGATCGCCATCCTGCGCGTCGTCCTGCCGTCGGCGGTCGGTGTGGTCGCGGCATTGATGGTGTTCCTGCCGCTGACCGCCGGGGGCGACGTCAGCTTCGTGCTCGACCGCAACAAGGTCGAGGTGACCAAGGAGCGGCTGCGCGTCCAGGCGGCCACCTATCGCGGTCAGGACAACAAGGGCCAGCCGTTCACCCTGATCGCGCAATCGGCGGTGCAGAAGAACGCCGCCGAGCCGATCGTCGACATCAACGACATGACGGCCGACATCCAGCTTGCCGACGGGCCGGGCAAGCTCGTTGCGCCAAGTGGCCGGTTCAACCTCAACAACCAGCAAGTGGACGTGAACGGGCCGATCACTTTCAATGGGCCCAAGGGCTACACGCTCAAGAGCAATGGTGCCACGGTCGACCTCAAGCAGAAGACGATGGAAGGAACCGGTGGCGTCTCGGGCACCGTCCCGCAGGGTAATTTCACCGCCGATTCGATGAACGCCGACCTCGAAAATCGAGTCGTCCGGTTGAACGGCCATGCCACCATGACCTTTCCGCGCGGCCGCGCCAAGGGCAACCAATAACCCGATTTTTCGGCAGATTGGCCGCGCTCGCGCTTGCCTGGAGCGAGGCGGCGGGGCATGTCATCAATGTGCGCCATGCACGAAGCTTGCCAATTGGCCTGCCGATAACGATTCGGTAACCATGAAGCGAGCACTCAGGGAGCCGACATGAACGACACCGTGACCCTGGAAGAGATCGCCCCGATCGCCGAAACCCCGGTGATGCAGGGGCTGTCGGTCGTGTCGATCGCCAAATCCTACGACAAGCGAGTCGTGCTGACCGACGTGTCGGTGTCGGTCGGACCAGGCGAAGTGATCGGCCTGCTCGGCCCCAATGGCGCGGGCAAGACGACCTGCTTCTATTCGGTGATGGGGTTGGTGAAGCCCGATTCGGGCCGCATCATGCTCGACGGCGACGACATTACCGGGCTGCCGATGTATCGCCGCGCGATCCTGGGCCTCGGCTATCTGCCGCAGGAGACGTCGATCTTCCGCGGCCTGTCGGTCGAAAAGAACATTCTCGCGGTGCTCGAACTGGCCGAGCCCGACAAGGCCGCGCGCGAAAAGCGGCTCGACCAGTTGCTCGACGAATTCGGGCTGACGCGGCTGCGCGACGCGCCGGCAATGGCATTGTCGGGCGGCGAACGGCGACGTGCCGAAATTGCCCGCGCGCTTGCCGCAAATCCCTCGATCATGCTGCTCGACGAGCCGTTCGCCGGCATCGACCCGTTGTCGATCGCCGACATCCGCGACCTTATCGTCGAACTCAAGAAGCGCGGCATCGGCGTGCTGATCACCGATCACAATGTCCGCGAAACGCTCGACATCGTCGATCGCGGCTACATCATCTATGACGGCCGCGTGCTGTTCGCCGGCACGCCCGAGGAACTGGTGGCCGACGAGAATGTGCGGCGCCTCTATTTGGGCGAGAGCTTCACGCTGTAGGACGATGCGCGACCTTTTCTCCACTCGTCGCCCCGGCGAAGGCCGGGGCCGCCGGCGGCGAAAGACCCCCCAACGCATGCCGGCCCGGGCCTTCGCCGGGGTGTCGGGCGGGCAGTCATGAGCCTCGCACCGCGCCTCGACCTTCGGCAGTCGCAATCTCTGGTGATGACGCCGCAGCTGCAGCAGGCAATCCGGCTGCTCGCGCTGTCCAATCTCGAAGTCGAGACTTTCATCGCCGAGGAGATCGAGCGCAACCCGTTGCTCGAGAATAACGGCCCCGGCGGCGACGATGACGGTCCCGTCGTCGAGCGCGAGGCGCCGGTCGCGACGGGCGACGAGCCCGCCAGCGCCGACGCCCTGCTCAACGGTGACAGCGGGGGCGAGGCGTCGCTCGACGTCGATTTCGCCGCCGAAAGCTTTCACCACGATTCGCCCGCCGATCAGGCGGGGATGGACGGCTCGCTCGGGCTCAACGGCGCCGCCTCGGGCGGCGGCGCGGAGGACGGGCCCGACCTCGACGCCTTCGCCGATACCAGCCTCAGCCTGGCGGATCACTTGCTCCAGCAGGCCGGCGAAGTCCTGTCGGGCGCCGATCTGTTCGTCGCCCAGCACCTGATCGATCTGATCGACGAGGCAGGGTATCTGACCACGCCGCTGCTCGACATCGCCAATCGTCTCGGCGTGCCGCTCGCCCATGTCGAGGAGGTTCTGCACATCGTCCAGACGTTCGATCCGACCGGCGTCGGCGCGCGCGACCTCGCCGAATGTTTGGCGCTCCAGGCCAAGGAGGCCGACCGCTACGATCCGTGCATGGCGCGGCTGCTCGACAATCTCGATCTCGTCGCGCGCGGCGAATTGGGGCGCCTGAAGCGGATCTGCGACGTCGATGACGAGGATCTCGCGGACATGATCCGCGAGCTCAGGAACTACGATCCGAAGCCGGGCTGCAGATTCGGCGGCGAGCCGGTCCAGGCGGTGGTGCCCGACCTCTATGTGGCAAAGGCCAAGGAAGGCTGGGCGATCGAGATCAACGCCGCGACCTTGCCCAAATTGCTGGTCAATCGCTCTTACTATGTCGAGTTGTCGTCGGGCCCGCAGGACAAGAATTCGAAAGCGTGGCTGTCGGAAATGCTGGCCAGCGCCAATTGGCTGGTCAAGGCGCTGGATCAGCGCCAGCGCACGATCATCAAGGTCGCGAGCGAGATCGTGAAGCAGCAGGAGGCGTTCTTCCTCCATGGTGTCGCGCATCTGAAGCCGATGACGCTGCGCCAGGTCGCCGATGCGATCGAGATGCACGAATCGACCGTCAGCCGCGTGACCTCGAACAAATATCTGAGCTGCGCCCGCGGGTTGTTCGAGCTCAAATATTTCTTCACCTCGGCAATCCAGGCGGCCGATGGCGGCGACGCGGTCTCGGCCGAGGCGGTCAAGTCGGCGATCCGCGCGCTGATCTCGGCCGAAAATCCCAAGGCCATCCTGTCCGACGACACCTTGGTCGACATGCTCAACGCCAAGGGCTTCGGTATCGCGCGACGCACCGTCGCCAAATATCGCGAGGCGATGGGCATCGGCAGCTCGGTCCAGCGCCGCCGACAGAAAGCACTGGAGGGTGTGGGATGAGGTGTGCCGCCGCGTCCCTGCGCGTCTTTGTGGCGTCGATCATCTGACCAACGGCGCTCGGGGTGGTTCACTGAATGCCTGTTTTTCAGGTATTTAATAGTGCGCCGGGCCGCGTTGAATTTTACGATTCGGCAAAACATTCATACTAATTCGTCTGGTATGGCAGCGCATTTCACCGTCCGCGCGGAACCGTCGCGCGATCTCGTCCGGATCACCTTGTCGGGCTTTTTCACGCGTCTGGAATTCGACGCGTTCAACGAGGCGCGGGCTGCCGAACACGCCCGGCTGACCTGCGGGCGCAACCAGCACGTGACGCTCGGCGATCTGTCTGGGATCAAGGTGCAGTCCCAGGACATGGTCAGCGCGTTCCAGAGCCTGTTGGCCGATCCGGCATTCCGTTCGCGCAAGCTCGCATTCGTGGTCCACCGCTCGCTCGCTCGCGGTCAGTTGATGCGCGCGCTCAACGGCCGGAGCGCCAAGTGTTTCGACAACCGCATCGCGGCCGAGAGCTGGTTGTTCGCAAACGATTCCGAGGCCGCCGCCGCCTGAGGCCCACGCATCGCCTCCCGTCGTTACCCTGCCCATGTGCCCGGGGCTTCACGGCCAGGTGCTTCCGTCCTAGCCTCCCCCGAAAAAGGGAGGGCGCGCATGATCATCGTCACCGGTAGCGTCACCGCCAAGGAGGGGCAGGTCGAACTGCTCCGCGACGCCTGCCTCGCGCATGTCCATCGCTCGCGGGCCGAGGATGGCTGCATCAGCCACGCGGTCCATGTCGATACCGAGAATCCGCTGCGGCTCGTGTTCTTCGAGGAGTGGCGCGACATGGCGGCGCTCGAGGCGCATTTCGTCACGCCAGGTATCGCCGATCTGATGGCCGCGATTCGCGACCATGCCGCGTCGAGCGAGAAGATCACGACCTACACCGCGGAGAAGAATTCCGCTCAGTCGTAATCGATCTTCGGGTACCAGTCGGTCCCGCGTCCCGCCGGGATCGTGTCGAGCACGTTCCACAGGGGCGACATTTCGGGTGCCCCGCGCGGGTCCTGGCCCGGATCCTCCGTGCCGCCGAGCTCACCGCTCCAGAAATGGCGGATCGTGCCGTCGGCGTCACGCGTGAACACATCGTAGGACGGCCAGTCGGCGCCATCGTGCCAGGCATGATGGTCACGCCCGAACCGCTCGCTCGGGTCGCTATAGAGCGACAATCCCTGCCAGCCGCGCTCCGCGGCGAAGTCGTAGAGCCGCTCGACCGGCGAGCGCGCGATCACCGCGAGTCCGATCTTCTGGCGCAGGTCGCGGGCATTGGCCGCCAGCGCGCCGACGAATTGCGTGCACATCGGGCACGGTCGCGCGCGCTCGGGACCGAACATGTAGCAATAAGTGACGAGCGTATCGTGTCCTTCGAACAGGTCGGCCAACCCGACCTCACCGTCCTTGCCCCGGAACCGATAATCCTTCGTCACAACCGGCGCGGACGGCAAGGCGCGGCGTTGCGCCGCCACGCGTTCGAGGTGGCGGCGCAACTCGATTTCCTCGGCGAGCAGTGCCTTGCGTGCCGCGCTGTAGTCGGCGCTCTCGCCCGGATAGGGGAGGTGCGCCTTTTCCGCGAGTTCGGTCGCCGCGGTCAGCCCGGGCGCGGCGTCTGCCATGATCCTCTCCTTCGTTACCCGTCCAAGCGCTCGAGCCGGGAACGGTGTTCCGGTCAGGCGGCGGTCGGGTCGACCATGATCTTCACATGGTTCTCGGGGTCGCCGAGATCGGTAAAGGCCTGTGCGACGCCTTCCAGCGCGACCGTGCCGGTGATGATTCGGCCGACATCGATCTCGCCCTCGGCGATCTCGCGCAATGTCGCGGCGAATTCGTCGGGCGTGTAGCCATAGACGAATTCGAGGTTGAGCTGCTTGGTGATCGCCATCGACGGGCGGAAGCTGTCGGGTTCCATGCACACGCCGGCGACGACGATCTGCGCGCCCGGCGGGCAATCCTCGATGATCCGCTGCACCATGCCCGGCACGCCGACGCATTCGAAGACGATCGGCCGCGCGTGGACGCTGCCCGCCATCCGCGCGATATGCGCCTCCGCCTCGGTCGCCGGCACGCCGTAATCGGCCCATTTGCCGTGCGGTCCTTCGACCGCCGGGTCGACGACGATGTCGGCACCCATTCGCTCGGCCTCGGCGCGGCGGCGCGGGGAGAAGTCGGCGGCGATCACCGGGCCCTTGCCGGCGATCCTGAGCGCGGCGATGATCGCCAGCCCGACCGGACCGCAGCCGATCACCAAAGATGCCGATCCCGGTTCGAGCGCAGCTCGGGCGACGGCATGTGCGCCGACCGCGAACGGCTCGGTCAGCGCGGCGAGGTCGTCCGACAGGCCGTTGGGGACCTCGAGCAGCAGCCGCTCGTCGAGCACCATCCGTTCGCCGAACCCGCCGGGCGCCGAGGGCGAATAGCCGACCGGATGATGGCCCCTGGCGCTGTTGGTCACCGGCACCGAGACGACGCGCGCCCCTGGCTTCAGCCGGCGCGGCGTGTCGCGGCCGTAATCGAGGATCTCGGCGCAGAATTCGTGCCCCATGACCATGTCGGGCAAGGGCCGCGCGGTGCCGCCCGAGCGTTCGGCGACCATCTTGTCCATATGGTGCAGGGCATGGAGGTCCGACCCGCATATCCCGCAGCGCAGGGTGCGGACCAGCACCTGCCCGGTATCGGGAACCGGCTCGACGATCTCGTCCAGCTCTAGCCGCTGCCCGCGCTTGACCACCGCCCGCATCGCGCTCTCCCATCCGCGTCATAACGATTTTTGGAAAGCGCGGTGCGAGGGGTCAAGCCGAAAGCTCAGGTGGACGGCTTTTTCAGTCCGGCCTCGGTCAGCATGTCGTCGAACGCCTTTTGGTCGAATGCCTTGTCCAGGCCACCCAGGCCGGCTTCCACCGCAGGATCGTTCATGATGCCGCCCATCGCGACCTTGCCGAACAGCTCGAACGCGTTTCGCACCGCTTCGGTGCCGTCATATTTGAGCGCCGCCACGGTCTGGGCGCGGCAATCCTTGGTCAGCAGGCGGCTGACGATCGCGCCTGCCCGTCGATTGCTCTCGGATCGCTCGGCGTCGGTGATCGTCGCCAGGCTCTTCAGCTTGGGATTCGCCGCCATCGCGATGAACATCCATTTGATGAAGGCGTCGTTGTCGTCGGTGCTGCTATGGGCGATCACGCATTTGGTGAGATCGTCGCCATAGACGCTGGCACTCGCGGGCACGCCCCAGCCCAGGGCCGCGATCGTGATGGCCATTGCGATACGCTTCATTAGAGATTCCCCCGTTCCTTCGCTGTTTAGTCGTCCTCGTCCTCATAGCCGACCAGCGCCAGCGCGCGAGCCTTGATCTGCCGCGTCTCGCACCAATGGACCAGCGCGTCCTCGCGGCCGTGCGTCACCCAGACTTCCCTGGGTGCGATCTCGGTCAGCGTCTCGGTCAGTTCGTCCCAATCGGCATGGTCGCTGAGGATCAGCGGCAGCTCGACATTGCGCTGCCGCGCACGCTGGCGGACGCGCATCCAGCCCGACGCCATCGCGGTGATCGGGTCGGGCAGCCGGCGCGACCAGCGGTCGTTGAGCGCGCCCGGCGGGCACAGCACGATCCGCCCCTGCAATTCGGCCTTGGCCACGCCCGTGGCGGGACGCAGGTCGCCCAGGTCGACGCCCAAGTCGACATAGAGGTCGCACAGCCGCTGCAGCGCGCCGTGGATATGGATCGGATCGTCGAACCCCATGTCGCGCAGCTCGCGGATCACGCGCTGAGCCTTGCCGAGCGCATAGGCGCCGACCAGCACGCAGCGATCGGGATTGGCGCGCAGCGCCGCCAGCAATTTGTCGATCTCGTCATGCGTGTCCGGGTGGCGGAAGACCGGGAGCCCGAACGTCGCCTCGGTGACGAAAATGTCGCACTTGACCGGTTCGAACCGCGCGCAGGTCGGGTCGCGGCGGCGCTTATAGTCGCCCGATACGACGATCGTCTCGCCGCGATGGCGCAGCACGATCTGCGCCGATCCGAGGACATGGCCGGCGGGGACGAACTCGACCTCGACCCCGCCCATATCGCGCGGTTCGCCATAAGCGACGGCATGCCCCGCCTGCGGACCGTAGCGCGCCTCCATGATCGCGAGCGTCTCCGGCGTCGCCCACACCGCCTCGTGCCCGCCGCGCGCATGGTCGGCATGGCCATGCGTCACCAGCGCGCGCGGCGACGGCACCGATGGGTCGATCCAGGCATCGGCCGGCGCCACATAGATCCCCTGCGGATGGGGCGTGATCCAGTCGCCGAGCTTCGCCATGGTCCAGATATGGCGCGACACGTCCTCCTGTTCCATCGTGTCGGGAAAATAAGGAGGAGCGAATGCAGGAAAGCACCATCGAGCAACGGTTTGAACGGCTCGAACGAACGGTAAAGCGGCAGCGCCTGGCGCTGACGGCACTGGGCATGGGGGGCGCCGCGGCGCTGCTGACGGCGTTCGCTCCGGCGCGCCCGGGTACGATCGTGGCGACCGGAATCCGCATCGTCGACGCCGCAGGAAAGCCCCGCATTCTGATCGGTGCGCCGCCACCCGGTCAAGGCCGTCGGCGCCAGGACGCGCAGACGGCGTCGATCGTCGTGCTCGGACCCGATGGAGTCGACCGGTTGATTCTCGGCGAGGAGCCGACGGTTCGAGTCGGCGGAAAGGCCTATCCACGCATCGCCAGCGCCTATGGCCTGTTGATCCATGACGCTCAGGGCAACGAGCGAGGCGGGTTCGCCTTTCTCGACAATGGCCGGGCGGTCATGTCGCTCGACCGCGCCGGCGGCGATGCGGTGCTGCTCACTGCCAACGACCAGACCGGATTCGCCGGACTGGTGGTCAATTACCAGAACCCGCTGGGCAAATACGCGGAAGGGTTGCGGATGGGAACCAAGGCGGACACCGCCTGGCTGTCGCTCCAGGATCGCGCCGGGAGCGAGCGTGCCCGGCTGGCGGTGAACGGGCCGGACGCGCCCGGGCTCGTCGTCCGTGGGGCGGGTGCGCCACCGGCGCCGTAGCGCGGGTGGGGTCGGACACCCTATATCGGAGCAATGCCTTTCGCTGTCCTTCTCTCCCTGGCCCCTGAAGGGCAGGGGCTTTGATGGGCCTCCCCACCCCCCTCACCGACTGGTTCGCCACTCGCGGGTGGCGGCCGCGGCGGCATCAGCTTGCTATGCTCGATGCGGCGCGCGCCGGACATCATGCGCTGCTGGTCGCGGCGACCGGGGCGGGCAAGACGCTGGCCGGTTTCCTGCCGAGCCTGGCCGAGCTGATCGAGGAGCCGAGCGACGGGCTCCACACGCTTTACGTCTCGCCGCTCAAGGCGCTGGCGGTCGACGTGCAGCGCAACCTGCTCACCCCGATCGAGGAAATGGGCGTCGACATCCGGGTCGAGACGCGCACCGGTGATACGCCGAGCGCCCGCAAGGCGCGGCAGCGCGTGCGGCCGCCGCAGATCCTGCTGACCACGCCCGAATCGCTGTCGCTGCTGTTGAGCTATCCCGACAGCTTCCTGATGTTCGCCGGGCTCAAGCGGATCGTCGTCGACGAGGTCCATGCCTTTGCCAGCGGCAAGCGTGGCGACCTGCTGGCGCTCTGCATGGCGCGCCTCCAGCGGATCGCGCCCGGCATGCGCCGCGTGGCCTTGTCGGCGACTGTCGCCGATCCCGACGCCTATCGCGCCTGGCTCGCACCCGATGGCGATATCGACGCGGTCGACCTCGTGCTGGGCGAGCCGGGTGCCGATCCCGACATCGCCATCCTGCTGCCCGAGGGGCGCGTGCCCTGGGCCGGCCATTCCGGGCGTTACGCCGCCGAGCAGGTGATGGCGGAGATCGAGACGCGGCGCACGACGATCGTGTTCTGCAACACGCGCAGCCTGGCCGAACTGATTTTCCAGGATCTGTGGAAGGTCAATGTGATGTCGCTGCCGATCGGCGTGCATCATGGCAGCCTGTCGAAGGAAGCGCGGCGCAAGGTAGAGGCGGCGATGGCGGCGGGGCAATTGCGCGCGCTGGTCGCGACCGCCAGCCTCGATCTGGGCGTCGATTGGGGCGATGTCGATTGCGTGATCCAGATGGGGGCGCCCAAGGGCTCGTCGCGGCTGCTGCAGCGGATCGGCCGCGCCAATCACCGGCTCGACGAATCGAGCGAGGCGATCCTCGTCCCCGGCAATCGCTTCGAATATCTCGAGGCGCGCGCTGCGTTGGACGCGGTCGAGGCGGGCGAGCTCGACAACGAGCCGTTCCGGATCGGAGCGCTCGACGTTCTCGCGCAGCACGTGATGGCGTGCGCCTGTGCGGCGCCGTTCCGGAGCGACGAACTGCTGGGGGAAGTGCAGGGCGCCTTGCCCTATTCGGCGCTCGATGCCGAGACGTTCGAACGCGTGCTCGGCTTCATCCGCGACGGCGGTTATGCCCTCCGGGCGTACGACCGGTTCAAGCGCCTGACGCAGGAAGCGGACGGTTCCTGGCGCGTCAGCCATCCGCGCTTCGTCCAGCAGCATCGTCTCAATGCCGGGATCATCGTCGAGGCGGCGATGCTCGACGTGCGGTTCAAGAACGGGCGCCTGCTCGGCAAGGTCGAGGAAGGATTTGCCGCCTCGCTGTCGATCGGCGACACGTTCTTCTTCGCCGGCATGAGTTGCGAAGTGCTGCGCATCGACACCGCGGATGTGCTGGTTCGCGCCTCGACGCGACCGGCGCGTATCCCGACCTATGGCGGCGCGCGGATGCCGCTGTCGACCAATCTGGCCGATCGCGTCCGTGGCTTCCTGGCGCATCCCGAAGAGTGGGCGCGCTTTCCCGACGACGTGCGCGAATGGCTCGAGGTCCAGTCCTACCGCTCGCGGTTGCCCGAACCGGGGCAATTGCTGGTCGAGACCTTCCCGCGTGAGGGGCGGCAGTACATGGTCGCCTATAGTTTCGAAGGCTGGAACGCGCACCAGTCGCTCGGAATGCTGATCACGCGGCGGATGGAGACGCAAGGGCTGAAGCCGCTCGGCTTCGTCGCCAGCGACTATTCGCTCGCCTGCTATTCGCTCGACCCGGTGACCGATCCGGCCAGCCTGTTCTCGCCCGACATCCTGGAGCATGAATTCATCGACTGGGTACAGCAGTCGCATTTGTTGAAACGTGCGTTCCGCGAGGTCGCGGTGATCGGCGGGCTGGTCGAGCGACAGCATCCCGGCAAGCGCAAGACGGGAAAGCAGGTCACCTTCTCGACCGATCTGATCTACGACGTGCTGCGTAAATACGAGCCCGGGCATCTGTTGCTCCAGGCCGCCTGGGCCGATGCCCGCGCGCGGATGACCGATGTCGGGCGCCTCGCCGACCTGCTCGACCGCGCCGCCGACACGATGGTTCATGTGACGCTCGACCGCGTCTCGCCGCTCGCCGTGCCGGTGCTGACCCTGATCGGGCGCGAAAGCGTCGCGCAGGGGCTGGCCGACGACGCCTTGCTGATGGAGGCGGAAAGCCTGGCGCAGGAAGCGATGCGGCTCGACTGATCGGGCGCCGCACCAAGCGTATTATCCGCTTGGTACACGCCCTAATTGAGCGTATCCTGCGGTCATGCGCGGGTTTATTCCCCTGTCGGCGCTTTTTATCGGGGCGATCGCCGCACCGCACCTTGCCGCGCAGGACGTCGCGCCGTCCGCCGGCGTTGCGGCTCCCACGCCGGCCGCGACGCCGACGCTGGACATGCTCACGATCGGCAAGCGCTCCGACCGGATGACGGTGCCGGTCACGATCGGCGCGCGCGGTCCGTTTCCGTTCATCGTCGATACCGGTGCCGAACGATCGGTCGTCTCGCGTGAACTGGCCGGCTTCCTGAAGCTCGCACCCGGCGCGGACGCTCGCGTGTTCGACTTCACCGGCCCATCGGAAGTGCCGACCGTCAAAGTACCCTCGCTGACGGCTGGGACGTTGGGCACGCCCGCGATCGAGGCGCCCCAATTACTGATGGCCAATATCGGGGCGCCGGGCATGCTGGGAATCGACGCGCTCCAGGGACAGTCGATCGTTCTCGACTTCCAGCGGCGGCGCATGACGCTGAAACGCGCCCGGCGCCATGCGTCGGGCGATGTCGTGGTGCCGGCACGGTCGCAAACGGGCCAACTGATCGTGACCAAAGCCTGGTTCAACGACAAGCCGATCTCGGTGATCATCGATACCGGATCGTGGCTGAGCGTCGGGAACAGCGCGATGCTGCGGCTCGCAAAATATGCCCCGCGATCCTATGGACCGGTCGTCGTCACGTCGGTGACGGGGCGCTCCTTCACGTCGAATTTCGTCACGATCAGCAACGTCAGGGTCGGAACCGTCCGCTTCGACAATTTCGGGCTGGTCTTCGCCGATGTCCCCCCGTTCGATCGCTTCGGATTGCGTGACCAGCCGGCATTGATCCTGGGGCTCAGCTCGCTCAAGCTGTTCAGCCGGATCGAGATGGATTTCGTGAACCGCGAGATCGGTTTCACGTTGGCGCCGAAGAAAATCGATTTCAACGACATCTGCCGCGGCGGCGGCGCGGCTTGCAAGAGTCTGCCAACCTCCTGAGCGATCATGCTGCCGTAGAGCAGTGACAGCGAGGAATGGAGAACATATTACGAACAAATGCCGCAGCTCGATACTCGCCAGAAGCTCGAAATCCTTGCCGACGCGGCCAAATATGACGCGTCCTGCGCCTCGTCGGGATCGGTCAGGCGCACGTCCCGCGGGGGCAAGGGGATCGGCTCGACCGACCAGGGTATGGGGATCTGCCACGCTTACGCGCCTGACGGACGCTGCATCTCGCTGCTCAAGATTCTGCTGACCAACAGCTGCATCTTTGACTGCCATTACTGCGTCAATCGCAAGAGCTCGAACGTCCGTCGCGCCCGATTCACGACCGACGAAGTGGTCCAGCTGACGCTCGCTTTCTACCGGCGCAACTATATCGAGGGGCTGTTCCTTTCCTCGGGCATCATCCGCTCGTCCAACTACACGATGGAGCGGATCGTGGAGGTCGCGCGCAGCCTGCGCGAGGATCACGACTTTCGCGGCTATATCCATCTCAAGACGATCCCCGACGCCGATCCCGAGCTGCTCCATCGCGCCGGGCTCCATGCCGACCGCGTGTCGATCAACGTCGAGCTGCCGACCCGTGCCGGGCTGGAGCGGCTCGCACCGGAGAAAGATTCGGCGCGCATCGAAGGGGCGATGGCCGGCATGCAGCGCGACATCGTCGATGCCGGTGACGCGACCAGGCGCTACAAATCGGCGCCGCGCTTCGCGCCGGCCGGGCAATCGACCCAGATGATCGTCGGCGCCGATGCCGCGACCGATCGCGACATCGTGACGCGGGCGGCCGGGCTGTACGGCAAGTTCGATCTGCGCCGGGTCTATTATTCGGCCTTCTCGCCGATCCCCGATGCCAGCGCGGTGCTGCCGCTCAAGCGGCCGCCGCTGATGCGCGAACATCGGCTCTACCAATCCGACTGGCTGATGCGGTTTTACGACTATCGCCCCGACGAAGTCGCCGCCGCGGCGGACGAGTCGACCGGGATGATGCCGCTCGACATCGATCCCAAGCTCGCCTGGGCATTGAAGTTTCGCGAGCGCTTTCCGGTCGACGTCAACCGCGCGCCGCGAGAAGCGCTGCTGCGCGTGCCGGGGCTGGGGACGCGGGCGGTCGATCGCATCCTCGCCGCGCGGCGCTGGCGGCGGCTGGCGCTGGCCGATGTCGGGCGGCTGACCGTTTCTATCGCCAAGGTCCGCCCCTTTCTGATCGCCAGCGACTGGCGGCCGACCGCGCTAAGCGACACGGCCGATCTCCGCCCGCTGGTCGCGCCGAAGGCGAAGCAGATGGAGCTCTTCGAGTAGCCCAACCGGGTTGCGGGCGGCGGCGCTGCGCTTCATGTTGCGGAAAAACAGGGAGAGGATCGATGAAATACGCGCTCGCGCTGATCGCGCTGGTGGCATCGCCCGCCGCCGCCAAGACCATAGCAGTCGCCGCCGGCCCCGACGCCCAGGAACGCCTTCAGGGGGCGCTGCTCGACGCCAGGCCGGGCGATGTGGTCGCGATCGGCGCGGGACGGTTCGACCTTACCGATGGCCTCTCGCTCGACGTCGCCGGGGTGACGGTGCGCGGCGCGGGTCCCGACCAGACGGTGCTCAGCTTCAAGGGCCAATTGGGTGCGGGCGAGGGCCTGCTCGTCACGTCGGACGATGTCGTACTGCGCGATTTCGCCGTCGAGGACACCAAGGGCGACGGCATCAAGTCGAAAGGCGCCGATCGCATCGTCTACAAGAACATCCGCGTCGAATGGACCGGCGGGCCGAAGGAAACCAACGGCGCCTATGGCGTCTATCCGGTCGAGAGCAGCCAGGTGCTGATCGACGGGGTCAAGGTCAGCGGCGCATCCGACGCCGGCATTTATGTCGGTCAGAGCAGCGACATCGTCGTCCGCAATTCGGTGGCGTCGGGCAATGTCGCCGGGATCGAGATCGAGAATAGCCGCCATGCCGATGTCACCGGCAATCTCGCCACGCACAATACCGGCGGCATCCTGGTGTTCGACCTGCCCAATCTGCCCCGCGGCAATGGCGGCGACGTGCGCGTCTGGGGCAACAGGTCGGTCGACAACGACCAGCCCAATTTCGCACCCAAGGGCAATATCGTCGCAACCGTGCCGCGCGGCACCGGCGTGCTCGTGATGGCCAACGATCAGGTGTGGGTCACCGATAACGATCTGTCGGGTAACGCCACCGCCAATGTGATGATCACCGCCTATCGCAACGCCTTCACCGACACCAAGTACAATCCCTATCCGCGTCACGTAGAGGTTTCGGGCAATCGCCAGGGCAAGGCGGGCTTCGATCCCGGCTTCCCGGGTGGCGATCAGCTCAAGGCGGCGTTCGGCGGCAGCCTGCCGCCCATCTTGTGGGACGGCGCGACCAAAGGCGAGACCGGCATCCGCGTCGCCGACGACGTCCCGGTACTCAGCCTGAACCTCGCCCAGGGGGCGCCGCTCGGCGACGCCAAGCCGGCGCCGGCCGACCTCTCCAAGACGCCGGCGATGCCACCGCGCGGTCCGGTCGTTTTGCCCGCGTCGATGGAGGCGGCGGCAAAGTGAACGGCGCCATCGCCTGGATGCGGCGCGCGTCGCTGGCGGTATCGGCGGGGTGCCTCGTCCTGATCCTCGGCGTCGCCGCACGGCTGGCGCCGGCGGTCAACGACGCCGCCATCCTGCAGGCGGACGGCTATGCGCCGGCACTGAGCGACTACCGCTTCTTCGCCGATCTCAAGGCGCGGACGCCGGCGGCACGGGTGCGCCCCTATCATCTGAACACGCCGCTCTTTTCCGATTATGCGGAGAAATACCGGTTCCTCTACGTGCCCGCCGGAACGAAGGCGGCGTACGAGACTGGCGCGGCGCTCGATTTTCCGGTCGGGTCGGCGTTGATCAAGACGTTCGGCTACCAGCAGGGCGGGGTATTCAGGCCGCTCGAGACCCGGCTGCTGCTCCATCGTGCGAACGGCTGGGTCGCGGTGCCCTATGTCTGGAACGCCGATGGCAGCGACGCGGTGTTGAAGCGAGCGGGCACCCGGATTCCGGTGACGTTTGCCGATCCGGCGGGCAAGATGCGGACGATCAGCTATTCGGTGCCCAACCAGAATCAGTGCAAGGATTGCCATTCGCTGGCCGGGGCGATCACGCCGATCGGGCCGAAGGCGCGCAATCTCAACGACGGCCGGCAGCTTGCCGCCTTGGTGAAGGCCGGCCTGCTCGACCGCGCGCCGGCCGATGCGCCGCGGCTCGCGCGCTGGGACGATCCGTCGGCGCCGGTCGACGCCCGGGCGCGCGCCTATCTCGAAACCAATTGCGCCCATTGCCACAATCCGAAGGGGGCAGCGTCGAATTCGGGACTGTTTCTCGGCTGGGACGTCGCAGACCCGGTCGCGCGCGGGATCGGCAAGCGCCCGGTCGCCGCAGGCCGGGGCAGCGGCGACCGCGATTTCGACATCGACCCGGGCAAGCCGGAGGATTCGATCATCCTCTACCGCATGGCCTCGACCGATCCCGGCATCGCGATGCCCGAGCTTGGCCGGGCGACCGCGCATGACGAGGCGATCGCCTTGCTGACGCAATGGATTCTGACGATGAAAGCGACTCGCAACTGAAACCAGCAGGCACCTCGGCGGTTGGCTCGACAAAGGAGACGGCCGATGACCCAAGCGCAGATCTACAAGGACCTGAAAGCCGACCACGACCGCCAGCGCGACATGCTCGAGGAATTGGGCAAGCTGCGCGGCGACACCAAGAAGCGGCAGGCCTTGTTCGAGAAGTTCCGGCTGGAACTGCAAAGCCATGCCGCGGCCGAGGAGGAATCGCTCTACGCGACCATGCTCGGCAATCCCGATCTGCGTGACGACGCGCGGCATTCGGTGAGCGAACACAAGGAAGTGGACGATCTGCTCGGCGCGATGATGGAGCTGGATTTCGCGTCGGACGAATGGGAAGAAAAATTCTACCATATGCGTCGCCGCTACGAGCATCACATCACCGAGGAGGAGGACGAGATGTTTCCGGCCGCGGCGAAGAAACTCGATTCCGGCACGGAGGAGCGGCTCGCCGAGGTCTATGAGGAGCGGAAGCCCGAGGAGCTCGAACTTGCCCGCGCCAATCCGCCCGGCGCCGACGAACGCGACTGACGCGACCGCCTGATGCGCGTCGTCACGCTGGAGGCCGAAGACGATTTCGACGGCTGGCGCGATGCGGTGCGCGGGATGGTGGTCGACCGGGTACCGCCGGATCAGGTCGTGTGGCAGATCGGCGACGACGATCCCGGTCAATTGTTCGCCGGACAGATGCCGGTCATTCCCGCCGATCGCGGCGCCTTTTCGGTGCCGCGTGCCTTTGTCGATCTGGCGCGGCTGGCGATCCTGCATGCGGATCGCCAGCGCTTCGCGCTGCTCCATCTGTTGCTCGATCGCGTGCTCCGCGAGCGCGGGTTGATGGAGGATCAGGCCGACCCGCTCGTCCGCAAGGTCGAGGGGCTTGCCAAGGCGGTCCGCCGCGACATCCACAAGATGCGCGCGTTCGTGCGGTTCCGCGAGGCGCACGATGAGAGCGGCGTCCGGTACGTCGCCTGGTTCGAGCCCGACCATCACATCGTTCGCGCCAATGCCGGCTTTTTCGTCGATCGCTTCGCGACGATGCGCTGGTCGATCCTGACCCCCGAAATATCGATCCATTGGGACGGCGAGCGACTGAGCCAGGGGCCGGGCGCCTCCAAAGCCGATGCTCCCGACGGCGACCCGGTGGAGGCGGTGTGGAAGACCTATTACGCGTCGATCTTCAACCCGGCCCGGGTCAAGGTCGGCGCGATGCTCCGGGAAATGCCGCGCAAATATTGGAAAAACATGCCCGAAACCGCGTTGGTACCCGAACTGATCGCGGGGGCGCAGGCACGGGAGCAAGCGATGGTCGCGACCGCCCGCGCGAAGACCGGGGACAATGTCGAGGCGGCGTGGGCGGCGTTGCGCGACGAGGCGATGCAGTGCCGCCGGTGCGACCTTTACAGGCACGCGACACAGACCGTGTTCGGCGAAGGGCCGGTCGACGCCGACCTCGTCTTCATCGGCGAGCAACCGGGCGACCAGGAAGATCTCGCCGGCAAACCATTCGTCGGCCCCGCCGGTCAGGTATTCGACCGCGCGCTGGCCGACGCGGGGATCGACCGCGCCCGCATCTATGTCAGCAACGCGGTCAAGCATTTCAAATTCGAATCGCGCGGCAAACGCCGCGTCCATTCGAAACCCGATACCGGAGAGATCACCGCCTGCCGCTGGTGGATCGACCAGGAATTGGCGCTGGTGAAGCCGCAAGTGACCGTCGCGCTCGGCGCTACCGCCGCGCGGTCGCTGTTCGGCAGGGCGGTGACGATCGGCCGCGAACGCGGCCGCCCGCACGATCTGCCCGAGATCGGAGAGGCGTGGATTACGGTCCATCCGAGCTTCCTGCTGCGCCTGCCCGACGAGCAGGCGCGCCACGCGGAATTCGCCAAATTCGTGAGTGACCTCAAGGCTGTGCGTTCACGACTCCGTCGTTGACCGCCAACGTTGCCGGGGCGTTTCACGCCGCGAAACAGTGGCGAAACAGTGGCGAAACAAGGGGCAACAATCCTGTCCGAGTGACAAACTTGTGCGACAAATCCGACCTAGCGTCCCGGTCACATTGCAAAGGGGACGAGATGGCGGCGTGTCGCGGCCGTGGATTCGGGCGGACTGAATGTTGATGGCCCGCACGCAGGGCATCGAGGCCGATCGTCCGGCCGTTCCGTTGATGGCGCGCCGCGTTCCGCTTTGGGCGCTCGTGCTCGTCGTCAACCTTGCCGTGATCCTGATCGTCACGGTCGCCGCGCTCGCCCGCAGTGCGGAAAAGCATGGCGCGGCGGGCGCGTTGGCAGTGCAGATCGCGGAGATTCCCGACACCATCGGCGACTGGTGGAAAGGCGCGGCCCCTTTCACCACGCCGCCATATCAGCAGCTGCCCGCCGGGTTCCGGCGCAACACACTGCGCCCCTTCGTCGATCCCGGCTACGCGTTGATCACGCCCTATGACACGAAACGCGGGCGCGCGACGGTGCAACTGATCCGATTGTCCGACGGCAAGATGTTGAAGGAATGGATGCCCGACGTCGCCGCGATCAACGCGCGGTCCCATTTCAGCTCTGCGATCGTCGATCTGGATCGCGACAAGAGCGTCGACCGCATGCGGCCGATGCATCCGATGCTGATGGCCAATGGCGATCTCATCATCCACGACAACACGCCGTTGTCGCGGATCGACGGTTGCGGGCGGCCGCGCTGGGTGATCGACGGTATCTTCCACCATTCGCTCGAACGCGCCGCCGACGGCACCTTGTGGATTCCGTACCGGCTGGCCAGGTCGAACGTTCCGGGAGTCGGCGCCAAGTTCGCCGACGAGGCGCTGGCTCAGGTCGACGAACGCGGCAAGCTGATCCGGGTCGAACGGCTGATCGACATCCTCGACCGCAACGACCTCGGCGGGCTGTGGCGCGGACGGCCGTACGAGGAGGATCCGTTTCACCTCAACGATATCCAGCCCGTGCTGACATCGGGTCCCTATTGGCAAAAAGGCGACGTCATCCTGTCGCTGCGCAACATGTCGATGATCGCGCTCTATCGTCCGTCGACCGGCCGCATCCTGTGGAGCCGCGCGGGGCCTTGGTCGGCGCAGCACGATGTCTCGATCCTCGACGACCACCGCATCATGGTGTTCGATAACCATGTCCGCTGGGGCTATTCGGGGCGTCGCGTCGACGGCAACAGTCGCCTGCTGATCTACGATTTCGCGACCGACAAGGTGTCGCCGCCGCTCGCCGCGACCTTCGCCAGGCGCGATATCCGCACCGCAACCCAGGGGCGCGCGACCCCGCTCGCCAATGGCGACATCATGGTGGAGGAAACCGAGCGCGGCCGCCTGATGCGCATCGCGCCCGATGGCAGCCTGCGCTGGCGGTACGTTTCCGCCGATTCCAGGGGCCGCCGGCTGTGGCTCAGCTGGAGCCGATACCTGGATCCCAACCAGCCCGGGGTCCTTTCCGCCATCGCCGCGGCAACGTCCAAGGAGCAATGCACATGATATTCCACCGCATTCCCGCGCTGACCGGCGCGGCCATCCTCGCACTCGTCCCGGCGATCGCCCAGGCCTATAGCGGTCCCGGCGTCGGGCTCGGTGCGATCGGTGTCGTGCTCGGCATCGTCGGATCGGTCGTGTTGATGACGGTGTCGCTGATCTGGTACCCGTTCAAGCGGCTGGTTCGCAGCCTGCGTCGCGCGACTCCGCCGCCGCGCCATCGCGACAGCCAGGCGTGACGCCGGGCGGTGCCGCCTTGCCCGTGTTTTCGCTGTTCGCCGCGGTCGTTGCGGTGGGTGAACTCGCGCGGCGGTTGCATATCGTGCGCCGCTTCGCCCGGCTCGGCGATCTGGCGCGGCGATCGGGCACGGTGCTCGCGCGCCGCGGCGTTTCCGACCATTTCAAGGAACGCGCGACGCGTATCCTGGCCGGACGGATGATGGTGGCATCGTTGGCCACTGGCGGGATCCTCGCCCTGGTGATCGCACCGGTTGCGCTGTTGCTCCTGATCGACGGCACGCTGCCGTTTGGCGTGCGCGACGCCTTTTTCGATTGGCAGGCGCGCCTGCTGATCCTTTCGATGAGCCTGTTCTATGTCTTCGTCCGATGGCGGTTCGGCGGTCAGCGGCTACAGCCGCGCTGACCGCCTGCTCCACCGCCTGGCGATGAACCCGGCGGTGCTCGACATCTCGTTCGACCTCGAGCGCTCGCGCTTCGGCGCGACGGCCCGCGCGCGCGACGGCGGAGCCCCGGTATTCGTCACGGGCCTCGCGCGCGCGGGCACCACAATCCTGCTGCGCCTGCTCCACGACAGCGGCGCCTTCGCGTCGCTGACCTATCGCGACATGCCATTCCCCCTCGCGCCCAATAGCTGGCAACGCATGAGCGGCCGGTCGCGGCGCGAGCTTGCCGCGGTCGAGCGCGGGCATGGCGACGGCCTCGACCATCATCTCGACAGCCCCGAAGCGATCGAGGAAGTGTTCTGGCGCAGCGCCGAGGGCAAGCGCTACGTCACCCGGCGCCAGGTCCATCCGCACGACCCGCGGCCCGAGACGATCGAGGCGTTTCGCGACCTCGTCGCGCTCGTCCGTCACCGTTACGATCGCCCGCGTTACCTGTCGAAGAACAATGCCAACGCGTTGCGGCTCGGCGGCGTGGTAGCGGCATTCCCCGATGCGGTGCTGATCCACCCCTTTCGCGATCCGCTGCAACAGGCGGCGTCCTTGCTCAACCAGCATCGCCGCGCGGTCGAGCTCGGGCGCGCCGATCCGTTCCGCGCGAGCTATATGCGCTGGCTGGGCCATTACGAATTCGGGCGCAGTCACCGCCCGCCGCTCATTCCCTGCGCGCCGGGCCCCACCGAGCCGACCGACCGGATCGACTATTGGCTGCGAATCTGGACTGCGACATACCGCCTGCTGCTCGACCAGCCGGCCGCTGTGCGCGCGCGGCAGACCTTCGTCGATTACGACGCCTTGTGCGCCGACCCCGCGCGCGGCGTCGCGCGTATCGCCGAGGCGGCGGGCGTCACGCTGGGGACGGGGGGTGGGTTGCGGGCGCCCGCCGCGCATGCGGTAGAGGGGGGCAGTGCCGAGGTGCTGGCCGAGGCAGAAACGGTGCATGCCGCGCTCACGACGCGCGCCGCTTCCTAGAGCTGGCCGATCGGTGTTCCTGCGAAAGCAGGAACCCAGGATAATCAAGTACTGCGCGACCCTGGGCTCCTGCTTTCGCAGGAGCACGAACCGTCTGCATCGATCGACTATCCTTCCGATCGCCGTCGAAAGGCAGATATGAGGTTCGGCGTGCACCGGGCGGCGGCGCGCGTCTCGACAGGCTCAAAGCGAACGGGCGTGGAGCGAAAGGGTTGCCCCAAATCCCCGATTGACCCGCCCCGGCCGTTCTGCGCATCGCACCGGCCCATGATCGAGAAAATCCTGGGCTGGCTAGCCGGCATCATCATCGCCGTTATCTCGAGCGGAGGCTATCTCGGCGTGATGCTGCTGATGGCGATCGAGAGCGCGTGTATTCCGTTGCCGTCGGAAATCATCATGCCGTTCACCGGCTATCTCGTCTCGACGGGCCGTTTCGACCTGTTCCTCGCCGCGACCGCGGGCGCGGTGGGCTGCAACCTCGGGTCGATCGTGGCGTACGAGATCGGCAAGCGCGGCGGTCGCCCGCTCGCGCTCAAATGGGGCAGATACGTTCTCGTCGGTCCGGGCGAGATCGACGCCGCCGACCGTTTCTTCGAGAAGTACGGCTCGATTGCGGTGCTGATCGGGCGCCTGTTGCCGGTGATCCGCTCGTTCATTGCTTTCCCTGCCGGGGTCGCGCGGATGCGGCTGGTGCCGTTCCACGTCTATACGTTCATCGGATCGTGGCCATGGTGTTTCGGACTGGCCTGGATCGGCATGAAGCTCGGCAAGGCATGGGACAGCGACCCGCGATTGAAGGCGGCGTTCCATTCGGCCGACGTCGTGATCGCGGGCCTGCTGGTCGCGGCGGCCGCTTTCTATGTCTGGCACCGCATCCGCGGCGTCAGGAAAAACCGAACCTAGCCGCGGCTGCCCTGAACGCCCGCTCGCGATCGGGGGCGAGCTGCGTCACGCGTCGCTGATAGGTCGCGACGAGATCGGAGCCAGCCTTTTCCGGCGATCCGGCATCGAACGGCGGGGCAGGATCATATTCGAGGCTGAGCTGAACCGCCTTCGCGAACTCGGCGCCGCGTATCTCGGCCATCAGGGTCAGCGCGAAGTCGATCCCCGCGGTCACCCCGCCGCCTGTCACGCGGTTGCGGTCGATCACCACGCGGTCGGGCACCATCTCGGCGCCGAACAAGGCGAGATAGTCGCGCCACGACCAATGCGTCGCCGCGCGATAGCCCGTCAGCAATCCCGCCGCGCCCAGAATCAGCGACCCGGTGCACACGCTCGTCACCCAGCGCGCCTCGCCCCCGATGGCGCGGACCCAGACCATCGCCTCGTCGTCCTCGATCACTTGCGTCACGCCCATCCCGCCGGGCACGCAGAGTATGTCGGCGCGCGGGACGTCGGCGAAGGTCGCGGTGGGCTGGATCGCGAAACCGGCGTCGGTCGGTACGGGATCGCGTGTCTTCCACACCAGATCGAGCTGCACGTTGCCCAGCCGCGACAGCACTTGCGCGGGCCCGGTCAGGTCGAGCTGGGTGACGTTGGGAAATAGCAGGAAGGCGACGGAAATCGGCGGAATGCTGGCCATGAGCGTACTCCTTGTCGAGAGGATGCCCAGGCGAGCGGCGTCGGTCCAGGCCGCGCTTCCCTGTGGTGCCCCACGGTTTCGCCAGTCACGCGGTGGAGGTGGGATAGCGTGGGGCGGCCAAAGAACCAAGCGCGGCCCGGGAAGGAGGCGGGTTTTTCGGATTGCGGCGGCACGCCGGTCTGGCAGGTTGCCAAAGTCGCGTACGCGACGCAGTAAATAGGGGTTTTTGCAGGCGTCACCGTAATTCTTTGGGTGTTTCGAAGTTTGGAGGCTAATTATTTCATGAAAAGAGGCCATAAAATTTGGTTTAGATATGGGTTATTTGCGTACTGGCCCGTAAACATGCTTGGCGTCGCTTGGTCATTGTTTATGATCACAATCATCTTCTCTTTGTGCTTCGGGTTGAGTTTAATTGATGGAGGAGCGGGTTCGATAATCGACGGGATAGGATTTTTTGTTATTGTCGCATTTGGAAGCTTAGTGTTCCGCATAATTGCGAGACGGCATTCGTAGGGTTTGGTGTTACGGTAACGGTGTGTGCAGTGATTCAAGAAAGGTTTGATTTTGCATAGATCGTGTAGTTTCGGCGAAGATTGCATTAAATACTATAGATCAATTGCCCTTATAAATGCGCTTTTTTGTTAATTGATCAGCTAATCTGATTCGTTACACTGTCTGACTAATAAGAAGAATAATGTCAGCACCAAGATCAGATACAATCCTGAGCCCGCCATTGCACTCCACCCGAAAAAATCGCTCGGGAGCGTCCTCAATTCTCCCCTTTGCCAATCAGTCAAAATCGGATCCGCCAGCGGAAAGCGATACGTATCCGGCGCCGTGATGTTCGCCGCCGCGATCATCAGGTTGATCGTCACCGACGCCAGCAGCAGGGCAACGGTCAGCACCCGCTCCCATGCGAAGCGCAAACTCCCCCAGAACGGCGCCAGGCCGATCGCGATTAGGCCGATCGCCGGAACAGAATGGCGCGGGCCGGTGGAGTGGCCGCCGTCCCAATAGACATAGGCCGAATTGACCAGCAGGACGGTCAGCGCCGCCGCCGCGAGCAGGATCGCCAGGCCGCGATGCTTCTTCGCGAGCAGCCACAGGCCGATCGCGGCGGGGATCAGGATCGGGGCGACCCACAGCAGGCCGCGGCGCAGGCCGAACAGGATCTTCCAGAGCACTGCCGGCTTGGGGCTGGTCAGGCCGAACAGGCCTTCGTCCATACCGGTGAAGCCGACCACACCCTGATAGCCGAGCCGGAACGGTGTCCCGAACGCGATCATGTTGTAGGTGACGAAGGGGACCAGCAAGGTCGCGAGCCCGGCCGCCGCGGCGGCGCCGAACGCTCGGCGATCACTTCGCCACAGCCGCATCGCGCCCCAGATCGCGATCACCGACCCCGCCAGCGCCGCCTCGAACTCGATCAGCACCGCCAGCCCCAGCGCCGCGCCGCCGATCGCGGCGAAACGTTTTGGGTGTCCTTCTCCCGACCGCCACAACGCCCAGACCGCGATCACGAACAGCCCGGCGACCGGCGCGTGGCCGAACAAGGTGGTCGACCAGCCCCAGACCGGCGTGCCGAGCGCGAAGCCCAGGCTGGCGACCAGCGCGGCGCTTGCGCTCCCGGTCAGCCGGTAGCCGAGATCGTGCATCGCCAGTGCAGCCAGCGCGGCGATCACCGCGCTCACCATGGCGACCGCAAGCCGCAGCCGGATGGTCATGTCATGCTCGAACCCGGGATCGTAGAGCGTCGGCGGGATGCGGTCGAGCGGCGGCCCCACATGATCGGCCAGCGCCATCGCCGGCAGCGACAACAGGGTCATGCCCGGCGCCTTGTCCATGTAGAAATGGCCGCCGAACTCGGCCTTGTCGATCGTCAGCGCCTGGAAATCGTCGATCCGCGCGTCGCCATGCTCGACCAGCGCCATCCCCGCGAACATCCGCGTCGCATTATTGGGGTTGAGCGACCACGATCCGAACCACACGCACGACAGCCAGACGAGCGCGAACAGCAGCAGTCGCGTCCGCCGCACCCGGCTTCAGCCGAACAGCCAGCCGCCGAGCAGCCGGAACGGCGGCAGGGTGAAGAAGCCGGCGATCAGCAACGCCCCCGTCACCAGCCCGCGCACCGTCGCGCGGTGCCGCGCCACCTGATGCGCGCGCGCGGTCAGCCAGACGCGCGGCGCCATGACCAAGACGAAAATCGACAGGATATGGATGATGCTGAAATGGCCGGGGTTGATCACCTTGACGAACAGGCTGAGCGCGGCGGTGGCGACCATCGCCAGCACCCATATCTTGCCGAGCAGCCGATGGGCCGGCGTGCCGCGCGGGCGGAGCAGCATCCACGGCGTCAGGACGAGTGCAACCAGCACGCTGAGCAGGTGCGCCCAGACGATCGCGGTGACTTGCGGCCAGTGTGGATAGCCCCTGGCCAGCGCGACGATCACCGCCGCGAGCAACAGCCCGGCCGCGCCTGACAGCAGCTTGTCATAGCCATTGGGGGCGATCGAGCCGACCTTCGCGTCGGCCTTCATGAAAAGTGTCGCCATGGATTCCCCGCTTCGTGCGGGTTTGACCCTAGGGAGCGTTGGGGAGATCGGCAATTCTATAAGCCCCTCCCCTTCAGGGGAGGGGTTGGGGTGGGGGCTATCCGCAGGCGATTGGCTCAAGGCGCTGCCCCACCCCCATCCCCTCCCCTGAAGGGGAGGGGTTTTGCGGGAAAACTACTTTCCCTCGTCTTCGGCGGCCTTGCGGTCCTTGTTGAATTGCTTCGATTCCTTGAACTGCTGTTGCGAGCAGCCGAGCGAGCCGCCCGGGCCGATCGCCGAGCAGGAGCCGATGCCCGACGCGCCGGTGTCGAGCGTGCCTTGCGCGCGCAACGCCCAGCTCTGGTTTTCCGGCGTGACCTTGAACTCGCGCAATTCCTTGGGGACGCGGAATTGCTCGGAAGCGTCGCGGCGCGTGCATACGACGATCTCGTTACCGTCCTTGTCGGTCGGGCAGCGTTCGTTGCCGTACAGTACCAGTACGCCGTTGATCGGGGCGTTGCGCGATACCGGGCCTAACGTTCGCGGCTTGGCGGGCGGGGGCACGCCGGGGCCGGCCACGTCCTGCGCGGCGGCGGGCATCGCCAGGGCGCTCGCGGCCAGCGCGGCCACAGCAATCATCCGCATCCTCGTCTCCCTCCTCCCGCCAAACGCTAGACGCGCTTGGCGGTTGCGATCGCCACCCGGCAGCCGAGCCGGATCAGCGCCGACAGCACCGGATAGGCCGGCGCCGATTCGGCGCCATGCGCCAGCGCGGTCTCGCGATGCTCGACCTCCTCGGCCTGGAACTCCGCGATCGCCGCCGACAAGTCGGGATCGCTATCGCCCAGTTGCTGAAGCTGTTCTGAATAATGCTTGTCGATCTCGGTTTCGACCGCCGCGGTGCAGGCCATCGCCGCTTCGGGGCCGATCGCCGCAGTGACCGCGCCGAGCGCGAAGCCGGCGACGTTCCAGAACGGCTGGAGCAGGGTGGGGCGCACCCCGCGCTCGGCGATCATCGCGTCGAAAAAGGCGCGGTGGCGTTCTTCCTGCCGCGCCATGCCGGCCACTTCCCGCGCCGCCGGCGTGCGGTCGCCCATCACGGCAAGCTGCCCGGCATAGATGCGCGTGGCGCCGTACTCGCCGGCCTGGTCGACCCGGATCATCGAGTCGGTGCGCGGCCTGGGGTCGCCGGGGCGCCAGCCGGTCACGCGGCCCGGCTCCGGCGAGTCAGCAGGAACAGGATGACCAGCGCGCCGCCCAGCGAGATGACCGCGTTGAACCCGGCGAGCGAAATGCCGGCAAAGGTCCATTGCGGCGCGTCGCAGCGCACCACGGGCGCCTTCATGATCGCGCTCAGCGTGTCGCCGCCGCTGCTGAAGGTCGAGGTGCAGGGCGTGAAGCCCTGCCACCAATGATATTCGACCCCGGCATGCGCCACGCCGATCGCGCCGCTGACCGCGATTGCCAGCGCGGCGAGCGTCACCAGCAGCCGCTGCGGCATGCGCGGCACGAAGGCGAGGAGGGCAAGCGGCAGCGCGGCGTAATGCGGCCAGCGCTGCCAATGGCACATCTCGCACGGATAGAGATGCCCGATCAGCTGGAAGCCCCAGGCGCCGGCGAGCAGGGCGGCGGGGATCAGCAGCGCGAGCGCGCGAGCCTTCTGAAAAGACGTCATCGCTGTCTCAGCGTTTCTTCGGGCCGGTCGCGGCCATCGCCGTCGGCGGCACCTTGGCCAGCCGCCCGATCGTCTGCAGCGCGTACCACAATTGGAAGTCGTCGATGCCCTTCTTCTTCAGCTCGTCCGCGGTGGCGGCGAAGCGCGGATCGGTCTTGGTATCCTCCTCGAGGATCGCGTTGTCCGACTTGACCTCGTTGACCAGATGCTTGCGCAGATCGGCCTCGCGGAGCACCGGGCGCGACTTGTAATCGGGGTCCGAAAGCTGCGGCACGGCGATGTCGGGGCGGATGCCGCCTTCCTGCACCGACCGGCCCGACGGCGTGTAGTAGCGCGCGGTGGTGAGCCTCAACGCGCTGGTGTCGTCGAGCTGGATCAACGTCTGGACCGACCCCTTGCCGAAGCTGCGCTCACCCATGATCAGCGCGCGGTGATGGTCCTGGAGCGCACCGGCGACGATCTCGGAGGCGGAAGCGGTGCCGGCATTGGTCAGCACGATCACCGGCAGGCCGTTCGCGAGATCGCCGGGCTTGGCGTAGTAACGCTCGATGTCGCTCGGGTCGCGGCCGCGCTGGCTGACGATCTCGCCATAAGACAGGAACGCGTCCGACACTTCGATCGCCTGGCTCAGCAGGCCGCCGCCATTGTCGCGCAGGTCGACGACATAGCCGAGCGGCTTGTGCCCCAGCGACTTGTCGATGCTCGAAATCGCCGAGCGCACATCGGCGCCGGTATTCTCACTGAACGTATTGATGTTGATATAGCCGATGCCGTCCTTGACTTCCCACTTGACCGGCTTCTGGACGATCACTTCGCGCACCAGGCTGACGTCGATCGGCTTGTCGCGGCCGGGGCGGACGAGCGTCAGCGAGATCTTGGTGCCGGGCTTGCCGCGCATCGCGGTGATCGCCTCGTCGAGCGTCTCGCCATAGATCAGCTGGCCGTCGATATGCGTGATGTAATCGCCGGCCTTGATCCCGGCGCGCCAGGCCGGCGTGTCTTCCTGCGGCGCGATGACCTTGACCGCGCCGTCCTGCATCGTGACCGACAGGCCCAGGCCGCCATAATTGCCCTCGGTCAGGATTTTCATGTTCTGGAAGTCGACTGCGTCCATGTACGACGAATGCGGGTCGAGGCTGTTGAGCATGCCGTCGATCGCGCCGCGGATCAGCGTCTTGTCGTCGACCTTGTCGACATACGACTTCTTGACCTGGTTGAAGACCTCCATGAACCGGTCGATCTCGCGATAGGTGTCGCCGTCGGATGCCGCCATTGCCGCGGTGGCGGCGGGAACGAGCGCGATGGCGCCGGCGATCGCGGTCGCCTGGAGCCAGGTAAAAGCACGGGCCATGGGGATTACTGCGTTTCCGTTCTTGCTCAAGTGTCACGTCTGTAGCGGTTCTCGCCCGGCCTAGCCAGTCAATGGCACCGGATCGACCGGACGGCCCTTGCGGCGCAATTCGGCGGTCACCGTGCGATCGTCGCCCGAGGGGGCGGCGCCGATCAGCGCACCTTGCGCGACGTGCTCGCCATTGGCCACCGACAAGCTGCCCAACCCGACCAGCAAGGTGGTCCAGCCGTCGCCATGGTCGATCACGACGATCGTGCCGTAGTCGCGGAACGGGCCGGCAAAGACGATCCTGCCGCCGGCGGGCGCGACGATATCCGCGCCTCCCGGGACCGACCAGGTCAGCCCGCGCGACGTCACCCCGGCATCCGACACTTCGCCGAATCCGGTTGCAAGCTTCCCCGTCACCGGCACGCGCCACGGCGCCGTCGCGCTGGTCCAGGACAGCGGCGTCGCGGCCCCGTCTCCCGGGCGCGGCAATGGCCCCGGCAACGCGGTCAGCGCCTTGGCGGTGGCGGCGGCGTCGGTCGTCACTTGCATGTCGTCGACCAGGTCGCGGGCGCGTTCGCCGAGCCCGATCGCGCGATCGCTTTCGGCCAGTGCGGAGCGGCTGAGGTCCTGCGACTTCAGCCGATGCTCGGCCTCGAGCCGCGCGAGCGCGATGCGATTCGTTTCCAGCCGGCGCTGCCCGTCGGTCAGGCTGCGCGCGGCGAGCGCGGCATCGGCGCGCAGCTTGCGCGTCTGCTCGAGATCGGCGCGCAGACCCGCCGTTCGCTCGCGGATCTGGGGCAAGGTCGCGCCGATGACTGCGCGAACATGGACCAGATCGGCGACCGAGCCGGGCTGCATCACCGCGACGGCATCCGGCCGCTGCGCCAGCGAGCACAAGGCCGCGACCAGCCGGGCGATCGGCCCTTGCTGAACCGCCAGCCGCGCCTGCTGATCGTTGAGCAACCGGTCGACCAGAGCGACGCGTGCGCTCGCTGCGGCGATATCGGCCTGCGCCTGCTGGATGCGCGCGGCGAGCGCGGCCTCCTGGGCGCGCGCCTTGGCCGCCTCGTCGCTTTCGGTCTTGGCCGCAGCATCGAGTTTCGCGGCGCGCTCGGCAGCGGCGGCGGATTGCGCGCGGGCGGCCACCAGCCGGCGTTGCTGGTCGGCCAGGTCGGATTGCGCATTGCCCTGGCTCGCGGCGAGCGCGACGCCGATCGGGAGCAGGGCAAGGATCCAGGCCGCTTTCACACGGCTATCCTTCGCGGTGATAGGGGTGGTTGGCAAGGATCGACGTCGCGCGCCACAATTGTTCGGCCAGCATGGCGCGCGCCAGCATGTGCGGCCAGGTGAGCCGGCCGAACGACACCAGCCAGTCGGCGGCCTGGCGCTCTGCGGGCGAAAAACCGTCCGCGGCCCCGATCAGGAAGCGGATCTCGCGCACGCCGTCGTCGCGCCAGCGCCCGAGTTTGTCGGCAAACGCGATCGAGCCGGGCGTTTCCCCGGTCTCGTCGAGCATCACCACTTTGGTCTGCGGGTCGAGCACGGGCATCTTGCCGCCCGTATCGGGCAATTCGGTCACGCGCGTCGGCCAGCTGACACGTTTCAGATAACGGTCGACCAGTTCCGCTTCCGGGCTGCGCCCGATCCGCCCTCGCGCGACGATGTGGAGGAGCATGGTGAGCCGTTCAGCGATTGGCCGGGAAGTCGACCTTCACGGCGTGGGTCTGGATCGGTGCCGCTAATGCGCAGACCAGCAGCAGGCAGATCGCGACCCCGCCCCACGCCCAGCCTGAGCGTCCGGCGAGGAAGTCGAGTACAGTCCGGACGGTACAGAATATCAGGGCGACGAGCGACGCGGCGCCAAGAAGCAGAGTGGCGTCCATCGACCAGTGCGGCTTAGTGCGACGAGCCCGACGGCCCGTCGCCGAATGCCCACATCCGCTCGAGATTGTAGAAGGTCCGCACCTCGGGCCGGAACAGGTGGACGATCACGTCCCCGGCGTCGATCAGGACCCAGTCGGCGGTCGGCAGCCCCTCGATGCGCGGGCCACGGCCGGTCTCGGCCTTGATCCGCTCGGCGAGCTTCTGCGCCATCGACGCGACCTGACGCGTCGAGCGGCCGCTCGCGATCACCATGTGATCGGCGATCGACGACTTGCCGGCGAGCGGGATGGAGATCGTGTCGACCGCCTGGTCGTCGTCCAGGCTCGACAGGACAAGCTGGTGCAACGCCTCGGCCCCCTGGGGGTCGGACGAGCGGTACGCATGCGGGTTGGTGGCCAATGTGGGTCCTAAGATGTGGGTGAAGGTGGTGGGTCGTCGGAACGGCGAAGATAACGACGCTGCCAGGCCGGATCGGCCAAACGCAGCCTGGTGGCTGAGGTCGGATCAGGGCGGAAACGAAGCAGCACGAGGGCTGGCAATCTCCACGTCGTCCAGTTCTTCGCCTGGTGTACGGGCCGGAAAAAGCGCCGCAACCAACCCATGGCGGGCACCGCCTGGGCGGCATGATCATAACCCGGACGCGCGATGACCGCAATCGGGATCGATTTCGCTATGTGGCGCCAGCCCTTCCACTGGTCGAAATTGATGAGATTGTCCTCCCCCATCAGCCAGATGAAATCGATCCGCGAGTAGAGACGCTGCAGCTTGGCCAGCGTGTCGACGGTGTAGCGCGTGCCGAGGCGCTGCTCGATCGCGGTGACGCGGATCGGTGCGTGCCCGGCCATCGCGCGGGCCGAGGCGAAGCGCACCGAGAACGGCGCCATGTCGGTCGCCTTGTCCTTCAACGGATTGCCCGGCGACACCATCCACCATACTTCGTCGAGATCGAGCGCCTTGATCGCCGCCAGGCTGATCGCCCGATGGCCCGAATGCGCGGGATTGAACGACCCGCCCAGCAGCCCGACGCGCAACGCTCCCGCCATCAGCTGCCGGACGCTTCCTTGGGCTGGGGAGAAGGTTTGGTCATCGGCCCTCTGTGGACGGGCAGGTGTCTCCGAGCAAGGGGTTAGCGGGTGGAGCGAATCTCCCTCTCCCACAAGAGGAGAGGGAGTTTGTGCCTGCCCTTTGGCTTTCCAACATGGAAAGTTTTGACTTGCCGAATCGGAAAGTTGCGATTACCCCTTTCCACATTGGAAAGTGAGGACCCGATGATGACCACGATCGAGGAGCAGGCGCGGATCGCGCTGATGGCGAAGGGCGCGGCGGAACAGGATCTGGCGCGGCTGGCGGTGTGTCCCCCCTGGCGGCACTCGGTGTTCGCCGCGATCATGGCGACCCTGGTCGCCACGCCCGCCGCGCCGCTGGCCGTGCGGTTCGCTCTGCTCGCGGTGATCCTGCTCGCGATCGCGCTGATCGTGCAATCCGATCGACGCCGACTCGGCGTGTTCGTCAATGGCTATCGCCGTGGCAAGACTCGGCTGGTGGCGTTTCCGATGCTGGCGGTGATCCTGAGCCTCTATGCCGCAAGCTGCTGGTTCGGACTGGATCGCGGGCGGCCGGACGTCAGCTTGTGGCTGGCCGCCGCCAGTTTCGGGGTCGGCTATGTCGGAAGCGTGATCTGGCAGCGGGTGTTCGTCCGTGAACTCGGCGCCTGAACCCTTCAATCCGATCGCGGGATTCGAGCCGCTGCTCCAGGCGCCGGCGCGGCTTCAGGTGATGGCCGTGCTCGCCCAGGCGCAGGAAGCCGAATTCGCGCGGTTGAAGGAGATCACGGCCTGCAGCGATTCGGTGATGTCGAAGCATCTCGGAGCGCTGTCGGACGCGGGCTTCATCACGCTGCGCAAAGCCGCGCTCGACGGGCGGCAGCGGACCTGGGCCAGTCTGACGCGCGTCGGGCGCCGGACGTTCGACGACCATGTCGCCGCGCTCCGACGCATCGTCGCGGGCGGTTAGGAATCGAGTGCTCCCGCTTCCGCAGGAGCACCACGCGATTCCAGGCGATCAGTCCTCCAGCTTCTTCGGGGCGGTCGGGCCGGCGGTCATCTGGGTGCGATATTCGCTCTGCCGGTCGATCATCCAGCCGGGATATTCGGGCCGCAGCCGGCTCGCCTTGTCGAGCATTGCCAGCTCATCGGCGCTCAGCGTCACGTCGATTGCGGCCAGGTTGTCGGTCAGCTGGTCGACGCGCCTGGCGCCGACGATCACGCTCGTCACGTGCGGCCGGTGGAGCAGCCAGGCGAGTGCGATCCGCGCCACCGATACGCCCTTTGCCTCGGCGATCGCGTCCATCGCGTCCAGCACCTTGTCGCCGCGCGCCTGGTCGACCGGCGGGAAGTCGAAGGTCGCGCGCCGCCCGTCGGCCGACCGGCCGCCGCGATACTTGCCCGACAGATAGCCGCCGGCCAGCGGGCTCCACACCATCAGGCCGATCTTCTCCGAATTCATCATCGGCCCCAGCTCGCGCTCGAGGTCGCGCCCGACGATCGTGTAATAGCTCTGCGTGCTCTCGAACCGGGCGAGGCCCAGCCGCTCGGCGATGCCCAGCGCCTTGGCGATCTGCCACGCCGCCCAGTTCGATACGCCGACATAGCGGACATGCCCCTGCCGGACGAGGTCGTCGAGCGCGCGCACCGTCTCCTCGATCGGCGTCACCGGGTCCCAGCCATGGATCTGGTAGAGGTCGATATGATCGGTCCCGAGCCGGCTCAGGCTCGCCTTGACCTGGTCCATGATATGCCCGCGCGACGCGCCGCGGTCGTTCGGGCCGGCGCCCATCGGCCCCAGCACCTTGGTCGCCAGCACGACATCCTCGCGCCTCAGCCCGAGGTTGCGGATCGCCTGGCCGGTGATGCGTTCGGACAGGCCGTTCGAATAGACGTTGGCGGTGTCGATGAAATTGACCCCGGCATCGACCGCCGCCTTGAGCAGCGCGTCGGCCTCGTCCTGCTGGACCTGGCCAATCGTCTTGAACAGGCCTTCGCCGCCGAAGGTCATCGTGCCCAGGCAAAGTTCAGACACGAGCAGGCCGGTACGGCCGAGCTGGTTGTATCGCATGCGTCGATTCCCGTGGAAAAGGCAGCCCCCGCCGCCGATGCGGGATATGGGACGCGGCGATGCTCGCGGCAATGAGCCGGGTCAGTTCTTGTGCGCGCGAGCGACGATCTTGCCCTCCTCGCGCACGACCAGATCTCCGGAATCGAACGTGAAGCTCAGCCAGCGATCGGCGACGCCGAATACGGTGCCGCCGAGCGGTACGAGGTCGAATATGGCCTTGCCCGATGCCGCCCGCAGGTGATCGCCCGCCATCGTCACCACGATGGGACCGCTCGCGTTGCCCGTATAACTGCCGGTCAGGGCGGCCTGCGCCGCCCGGGGCATCTCGACCGGGCGCAGGTCGGGAACGTCGGGCCGGTGGTCGTAGCTGATCACGCGGCGCATCTGCCAGCCGGATCCCGTCTTCTGCCAGAGCTCGACATAGTCGGCGATGGTTTCGTGGCCGAAGTCGCCGCCGTTGCGGCTGGCGAGAAAACGATGCCGGCCCGACAGCATGGCGAACCCGCCGGCCAGCGGCGCGAAGCGTTCGCCGTCCGCCACCGCTTCGCGCCGCATGCGGATATGCGCTGGGTCGCCGCAGGGGCCGTCAATCATCGATTTCACGACGGCGGGACGGCCGACGGTCAGGCCGGTCCTGTCGTGATAGAATTCGACATCCTGGGTGAATTCCGTCGCCATCGCCGCGCCGTCGCAGCGATTGAACGCATCCCAGAATGCGGCATTCGCCGCCTCTACGCCCTTCTTCGCGACGGCGTCATCTGCAGGCGATGCCCGAAGCGGAGATTGGGCCCAGGCGGTTGCCAGTACCGCGCCGGTAGCGAAAGTCTTGAGCAATTGCGACATTCCACCATCCCTATGCGTATTGTATAAGTAATACACGCGGGGGTGGATCGGCAAGTGATTACCATGCTCGGGGTCGATCACGGTTGCGACGGTGGGTGCACCGCATCGCCCGCAAGTACCGCCAGCCATCCCACGACGCCGAAACCGGCATTGACCTTGTCGATGAGGCAATTCCCACCGAGCATCGCTTCGAGACCGCTCCGGGAGAGCAGCCGGTGCGTGCCGGTGCGGTCGAGCCCCCAACGGGCCAGTATCTCGCCATCGGTAACGTAGATAACTAGCCGCCCGGTAGGCCGCAGCACGCGGCGGATCTCGGCCATGACGCGGTGTTCGTCGCGCCAGAAATAAGCCACGTTCGATGCGAGCACGCGATCGACGCTATAGTCCTGAAGCGGCAAATCGTCGAACCCGGCGACATCGAACCGGTGGCGGGGGAAGCGCCTCCGCGCCTCCGCCACGGCCATCGGCGCGTGATCGATGCCGATGATCGAAATGTCGCGGGCACCGCGCTCGATCGGGACGACGGCATCGCCGCTGCCGCACCCCAGGTCGAGAATTGTCTCACCATCCATCACGCCGAGCGCCGCGACCGCCAGCCGCGTCGACCGGCGATTGGCGACGCGCATTGCGCGACCGACGAGGCGGCCGGCGAATCCCTGCGGCCTCGCCAGCTGCGCGCCCAGCGCAGCGGCGACCCGGTTCATCAGCGTTTGAGCTTCGCGTCGATCTTGCGCAGCAGCGCGCGCAATTCGGCACGCCTGCCGGCATCCCAGACCGGCCGGTCGCGATTGACCGGCGCCTGCAAGCCGCGAAGGACGAACGGCCGGGCCTGCGCCGGCTGGCCTTCATCGTCGAGGAAATCGGCATAGAAGAAGTTGTTGTCCATGCCGTTGGGGTCCTGGCGCAGCGCCGCTTCCAGCAATGCCCGGGCCTTGGGCGTGCTGCCGAACCCGATCGGGAAACCGGGGACGCGGTAATAAAGTACGCCGAGGCTCATCTTGACGCCGCCATCGGCGACATTGGGGTTGATCGCCTGCGCCTTTTCGAGAATCGCCTTCGCTTGCTTGGCCAGGCCGAGCTGGCTGAAGATGCTGGCGCGGGCCGCCTCTTCGCTGGTGACGATGCCGTACCACAATAATGGCTCGGCACGGTTCGGATACCGGGCGACGACTTGCTGGGCTTGCGTCGCCAGCGCGGAAAGCTCGCGATATTGCTCGTTGCGGTCGCTCACCTGATAACGGATGTGCGCCCATTGGTCGTTGATGCGCTTGACCGCTGCGTCCATCCCGGGGTCGTTGGCCGCCTGGGCAGCGGTGAAGGCGAATAGGGTAGCGATGACGGCAAGCATCGTGCGGAACATCGGAAATCTCCTGTCGATCAGCTGGAAAAGAGCGTGCGGGCCTTTGCCGCCTGGGCGGCGATCCCGCGATCGATCACACCGGGCAACGCGGCGTTGATCTGGGAAAAGATGCGTTCGCTCAGGCCGATCGCGACGTCGTGCTCGCGGCGCTCGATTGCCGTCACGATGCGCGCCGCGACGCGGTCGGGATCGTCGGCTTTCATCCCGGTGGCCGCCATGAAGCGCCGGATTTCCTCGGTATTGAGCGGCGTCCTGACCGCGCGAGGAGCGACATGGGTGACGGTGATCCCGGTGCCGGCGAGCTCGCGGCGCAGGGCTTGGCTCAACCCCTTCAGCCCTGCTTTGGCGCTCGAATAGGCCGAGAAGAATGGATAGGGGACAGCTCCCATCATCGACCCGATGTTGACGATCTGGCCGTCGTGCCGTGCCGTCATGCCGGGGATGACAGCGCCGGCGAGAATGGCCGGGGCCAGAAGATTGACCGCATAGCCGAGCCTGAGGCGGTCGCTGCCTTGCGCGTCGAGCGGGCCGAAATATTGCACCCCCGCGACGTTGGCGAGGATATCGATCTCCTGCGCCCCAAGCTTGCGGGCCAACTCCTCGATCGCGTCGGGATCGGCGAGGTCGGTGACGATGGTTTCCACCGCCGCCGCCGCGACCGTCCTGTCGACACCGATCACATGGGCACCGCGATCGCGCAGCGATTGCGCGATGAGCGACCCCAGCCCGCCGGCCGCCCCGGTGACGACGGCGACGCGCCGGTCAAGCAGCGACATGCAGGCCCTCCAGCTCGATGCTCGCGAACACGCCGCCGAACAACATGAACATGTCACGCGCCATGGCGATGATCGCTTGCTGGTCGTCGGGATCGTCGATGCGGTTCATCAGCCGCTCGAAGAACTTCATGTGATCCTGATCGAGCGCGCCGTGCGAGGTCAGATAGCGAAACGCGTCGTCGGGTAGGCCAAGGGCCGACTGGACCGCGGCGGCGCCGTTGCTGGCAAGCGCGATGCTGGTACCTTCCAGCACGAACACCATGCCGAAGAACGCGGCCGGATTGCCCTCGCGGATCGTGCGATAGGCATGGTCGACCATCGCTTTCGTCGCCGGTGCCGGGGCGCTGTCCGCCGCCGCGCGGCGATTCCCGCCGGCGGCCGCGATATCGTCGAGGATCCATTCCTCGTGACCCGTCTCCTCGACGATATAGTCATCGAGCGCCTCGACCAGCAGCGGTTTGTGGCCAAGCCGAGCGCGCGCGGCCTGCATCAGCGGGACGGTGTGCCGGACGTGATGATATGCCTGGTTGAGATAGGCGATGTAGTCGTTCCGGCTGATCCGGCCGGTAAGGCCGGCCAGCAGCTGGGGCGTCATCGCGAAGCGGGCGCGGGCTTCCTGGGTTTCGGCGGCGAGGCGCTCGAAAAACGGCCGATCCGCCTCGACGTCGTCCGCGTCGGGATAGGCCTGGGCGATGGCGGCGCGACGGAGACGGCCGTTACCCGTCAACTGGCCATTGGCAGGCGTGAAGGGCGGAACGAGGCGCCAGCGCCCGATGCGTGCATATGCGGGAAGCGTATCGTTCACGGCGGCCACTGCGGCATCGACATCGGCATCCGGTGCGCTGGGCACCAGCAGCGCATCCAGCACCGGCTGGCCGTCGCCGCGGACCATCGCCTGCAGGATCTGCGGCTGCGCGACCAACGCGCCCTCGATCCATTCCGGCGAGACGTTGCGGCCATAGCTGGTAACGATCAGCGACGACTTGCGGCCGTCGATCCAGAGCCGACCATCGGCATCCAGCCGGCCGATATCGCCGGTATGCAAGGGGCCATCGGGGGCCGGCGACCCGATCGTGCCGAGATGATGGGGGCCGCCGAGCACGATTTCGCCATCTTCCGCGATGCTGATCGCATTGACGCCGATCGACCGGCCGACGCTGCCCATCGCCGTTCCGTCGTCGAGCGCGACGACCGAGGCGCATTCGGTCAGGCCATAGCCCTGCCGCACCGGCAGGCCCACCGCCGCGGCGGCTTCGAGCAGGGCCGGCGGGACTCGCGCCCCGCCGACGGCCACCAGCGTCAGTCGCGGCAGCCGCGCGCCGGTCGCGGTCATCGCCGCGACCAGGCCGGCGAGATATTCCGGGACGAGAATCAGCGAGGTTGCATCGAGCTCGACGATCGACCGCAGCATCGCCGCAACGTCGGGGCGGAACGGATCGGTCAATCCCGTCCGTGTCTGCGATGCCGCGACATAAGCGCCGCCGGCCAGCATGACGGCATAGAAGCCGGCCACGTTTTCGAGGAGAATGCCGGGCGGCAAGAGGGGAAGATGCCGCCCGACATGGTTGGAACCGAGGTGCGAAACCACGGCTCCCGCCACTTGCAAAAGGTGGTCGCGTGCCAGGCACACGCCCTTGGGATCGCCGGTCGATCCGGAAGTGAAGGTGATCCGGACGGTCCCGGCCGGCAGCGGGACCGGCGCCGTGTCGGGACTCGACGCGCGGACATCGAGCGTCCCGGAAAGCAGCGATCGTAAATCGACCGGTCCCTCGACCGTTCCCTGCGCACCGCAGGCGCGCAAGGCGGCGGCGCGTTGGGCCGCAGTGAAGAAGCGCGGAATCGGGACCGTGATCACGCCGGCCTCAAGCAGCGCCAGGTCCAGAACCGCTTCGGCGACGCCATAGTCGACGACCAGACCCAGCGGACGCGTGCTTCCGAACCGCGACCGCACGCGATCGGCGATGGCCGGCAAGCTCGCGGCAAGTTCTCGCCACCTGATCGCGCCGTCTCCGTCGATCGCGATCCCGTCAGGATCGCGTGCGGCGTGGTCCAAGATCGCGTCGAGCACCGCGCTCATCGCGCCGGTTTCCCGCTCAACGCCGCGAGCCCGGTGCCGATGTCGCCGGCGCAGACGATCGGCATCGCGTCGTAATAGCGTCCCCACTGCGCGGCGGCCGTACCGACCGCTTCGATCCGCGCCGGTGCCAATTCGATCAACGGCACGCCGAGCCGCTCGAGCATGTCCCGAACCGATCGCGTCAGGACGGCCACCGCGATCTCCGCCTGTCCGGCCAACGATCTCGCCGCGTCGTGCCACAATATCAGGGTGGCGGCCGGGCGCCGCGATGCGTGATCCCCGATCTCGACGATCCGCTGCCGGTCGACTTGCCGTCCCAGGCGTTCGGAAACGACCTGTTCGACCGGCCGGTCGAGATAGCATTCCAGGAAGAGCGGCTGTGCGCCGGCCATACGATAGCCGAGCGCCGCGAATGGCGCGTTTGACGGACCCACCGAACAATAATTCGGGTAATCACCTGCCGGTATTGCGCCGTGCACGGCGCGATACCGGTCCTGGATAAGCGTCTGCAACACGGTCACGCCATTCTCCCGGCCGAGCGCGCCCGTTCGGGTGCGCACTTGTACGCCTGTCGGTCAGTGACGGCCGCCGCCCAGCCGCGCTGCACCGCGCGCCTGAAGGAACGGCGACCGCCTGTCCGACGCTGGAAGACGCCGTGTCGTCGCGATCACCGCAGCCCGCCTGACGAAGAAAAGTGCAGGATGGCGCGGCAAGGCCACGCTTTGTCGTGCGGCGCCATGGATGAACTCCGGCCGGGCAGCGGGAAGCTATGCGTTCCCGACCCGCAGGCGGGCGCCGCTCGCTTGCCGATGCTGGTTGCGTCCGTGCCCGGATAGCGCCAGTCTCCGCCATCACTGCAAGGGGGACATCATGCGCCGGATTCTGCTTGCGTCGCTGCTCGCGGCCACAGCCTCGATCGCGGGGGCCGCGACGACCAAGGAACAATTGATGACGCCGCCTGCCGGGGCGCGTCACTACACGATCAGTTCGACCGCCGGGAAACATGGCGATGTCTGGTCGTGGACGATGCCCGACGGGCGGGTCGCCTATCGCATGTCGATGTCGCTCCGCGGCTGGGTGACCGAGACCGACGAACTGGTGACGTTCGCGCCCGACAAGCGTCCATCGACGATCGCCATTCGCGGGTTCACCGATTCGGGCGATGCGACCGAGGATTTCGCGGTCGATCCAACCGGCACGGCCAGCTGGAAGACCGCGGTCGATTCGGGGTCGGCGCCGTTCGGTACCAAGCGCTACAACAGTTATGGCGGGCCGTGGCTCGCCGGCGAACTGGACGTCAACGCGCTGGTCGCCGCGGGCGACAAGGGCATCGACCTGCTGCCGAGCGGGCATGCCAGCATCAAGATCGGCCAGCCGGTGACGATCGATGGGCCACAGGGCAAGAAGACCGTCAAGCTCGCCTTCATCACCGGCTATGGCTTCACGCCATCACCGGTCTGGCTCGACGGCGACAACCGCTTCTTCGGCAATGCCGGACAGATTTCGCTCTTGCCCGAAGGTTATGAGAAGGACGGTCCTCAGCTCAAGGATATCCAGGACAAGGCGACCGCGGCGATGGTCCGCGACATCGCGCATCGTTTCCTGACGCCGGCCAACCGCACGCCGACCCTGGTCGACAACGTGCTGATGTTCGATTCGGTCGCGGGGAAATATGTGCCCGATCGCGCGGTGCTGATCGCGGGCGGCAAGGTCGCGGCGGTCGGCGCGGCGGGCTCGATCAAGGCGCCCTCGGGCACGACGGTGATCGACGGGAAGGGCAAGACCTTGCTGCCCGGCCTGTGGGATTCGCACCAGCATGTCGGCGACGACTGGAACCTGCTCCAGAATGTCGCCACCGGCATGACCAATTATCGCAGTCCGGGCACGATGATCGACGATGCCTTGAGCATCTACAAGCGCCGGGCGGCGGGCGACCTGCTCGCGCCCGACGGCAAGATCTCGGTGATCATCGACAAGAAGGATCCGCTTGCGGCGCAGGGCGCGCTCACCGTTTCGTCGGCGAAGGAAGCGATCGCCGCAGTCGACAAGATCAAGGCCGCCGGCTTGTGGGGCGCCAAATTCTACACCTCGATGGACCCGTCCTGGATCGCGCCGGCCGCCGCCGAGGCGCACCGCCTCGGCCTGCACGTCCACGGCCACGTCCCGGCGGGTATGCGGCCGCTCGACGCCGTTCGCGCGGGCTATGACGAGATCACGCACATCAATTTCATCATGATGCAGGCGATGCCGCAGGAGGTGGTGGACAAGGCCAACACGGCGGCCCGGCTCGAAGGCCCGGCCAAATACGGCAAGGATGTCGACCTCGATTCGCCGATGATGACGGCATTCTATGCCGAGCTGGCGAAGCGCGGGACGATCATCGATCCGACGCTGACGGTATGGGAGCCGCTGATGACTTCGGACGGCAGCGCGCTGTCGCCCGAATATGCGCCGTTCGCCGACGTCGCGCCGCCGGCGGTGGTGCGCGGCTGGAAGATCGGCGGCTATCCGCTGTTCGGCGGCCTGACGCGCGACGATTTCCGCAAGAGTTTCGACAAGATGGTGGCGCTGACCGGCAAGTTGCATCAGGCGGGCGTCCGCATCGTCGCCGGCACCGACGGATACGGGCTGGAACTGGTGCGCGAACTCGAACTCTACGAACTGGCCGGGCTGACCAATCCCGAAGCGCTCCAGACCGCGACGATCATTCCCGCGCGGATGACCGGGATGGACGGCCGCGTCGGGTCGGTCGCGCCGGGCAAGACCGCCGACATCATCCTGGTCGACGGCGACGTGTCGAAGGACATTACCAACCTTCGCCATGTCGAGACCGTCTTCCTCGACGGCTACCGCCTCGATGGCGCCGCGCTCAGGCAGGCGAGCGGCTTGAGCGGGATGCCGAAATAGCGATCGGGCCAGGACCATTGCGCGCCGCACCGGGCGCCCTTTTGGAGGGGAATGACGGATGACCGAACATCGCTGGACCGCGATCGTCACGATCGTGGCGCTATTGGTCTATTTCAACATGAGCCTGGGGGTCGGCCGGGCGCGTGGCAAGACGGGGATACAGGCGCCCGCGATGACCGGCGATCCGTTGCTCGAACGCGCCGTCCGCGTACACATGAACACGCTCGAATGGCTGCCGATCTTCCTTGCGGGGCTGTGGCTGTTCGCGATTTACTGGAACGAGGCGGCCGCCGCCGTGCTGGGGCTGGTATGGATCGCCGGGCGGCTGGTTTACGCTTCGGGCTACATGGCCGATCCGGGCAAGCGGAGCACCGGGTTCCTGATCCAGGCCCTGGCGGCCGGCTTGCTGCTGATAGGGGCGTTGGGCAAGATCGTCTTCGACCTGGCGATTCATGGGGCCGGCGGCTGACACGCCCGCGGCGGGCTACCCCCGGTCATCCCGCATCCCAATACGGCGGATTGCCGAAGGCGGCGCGCAGGCTCGCGGTGAGCGCCACGAGCTTGGCCGGTGCGACGAGAGATCGCGGATAGGCGAGAAAGATCTCGCCGCCCTCCGCTTCCTCGCCGACATCGACATGCGCCAATGTTCCGGCGGCAAGTTCGGCATGGACGAAGAAGGTCGGCAGCAAGGCGATGCCTAGGCCGGCCAACGCGGCGTCGCGCATGATCAGCCCGTTATTCACTCGCATGGCGGTCTGCGGACGGACGACCGACCATCCGGTCGCGGTCGAAAACCGCCAGTCGGCGTCGCGGTTGGAATAGAGGATGCCGCGATGGTCCTGGAGTGCGGCGAGCGAGTCGGGATGTCCGTGCCGGTCGAGATAGGCCGGCGATGCCACCAGCAGGCGTCGCGTCGTGGCGAGCCGCTTGGCGATTAGCCGGGAGTCGCCGATCGGCCCGTGCCGGACGACCGCGTCGAAGCCGTCGGCGGACGCATCGACGAAGCGGTCGTCGAGTTCGAGCGACAGGTCGATCGACGGATGGTCCTCGAGGAAGGTGTAAAGGGCGGGGCCGAGATGAAGGACACCGAAGCTGACCGGCGCCGACAAGCGCAACGGCCCGGCCAGAGTGCCGCCTTGTTCGGCGATCTCGGTCGCCGCGGCGCGTGCTTCCCGCAGGATGCGGCGTGCCCGGGGTAGCAAGGCGCGGCCGGCCTCGGTCAGCGACAGCTTGCGCGTGGTTCGCTGGACGAGGGTCGCGCCGAGCGACCGCTCGAGCTCGGCGAGCCGGTCGCTGACCACCGACTTGGCATGCCCCAGCCGGCGCGACGCCTCGCTGATCGACCCCGCATCGGCGACCGCGACGAATGCGGCGATGCCATCGAGCTTCATCATCGTTCGGAAATCCCGGAAGCCAGTTTCGGTTTTCGCCCGCTAGTCCGGACGATGGATCAGGCGCACCTTGCTGTCGATAGCGCTGATGATTCCGCGCGGACAAAAGGGTGTATTCGCCATGTTTCGGTTCGCCGCCATCTTGTTGGGGCTGCTCGCCCTGACACCCGCCGCTGCCCAGGTGCAGCCTTTCCCGACCACTTTCGTCGAGCGTGACGTGCCGACCAACGGAACGGTGCTGCATGTCAGGATCGGCGGCAAGGGGCCGGCGGTGGTTCTACTGCACGGCTATGGCGAAACGGGCGACATGTGGGCGCCGCTTGCCGCCGATCTGGCACGCGACCACATGGTCATCGTCCCCGATCTTCGCGGTCTCGGTCTGTCGGCCCGGCCGGCGGGCGGCTATGACAAGAAAACGCAGGGCCAGGACATATCGGGCCTGCTCGACGCGCTGAAGATCGGCAAGGTCGATCTCGTGACGCACGATATCGGCAATATGGTCGGCTATGCCTTTGCCGCCGAGAATCGCGACCGCATCAAGCGTTTCGTGCTGATGGACGCGCCCATTCCGGGCATCGGGCCATGGGACGAGATCCTGAAGAACCCCCTGCTATGGCATTTCCGGTTCGGCGGCCCCGATATGGAACGCCTGGTCGCCGGCCGCGAGCGCATCTACCTCGACCGATTCTGGAACGAATTCTCCGCCACGCCCTCGGCATTCAGCGAGGAATCGCGCGAGCATTATGCCAAGCTCTACGCCCTGCCCGGTGCCATGCATGCCGGTTTCGCCCAGTTCGCGGCGTTCGATCAGGACGTGATCGACGATCGCGCTTTTCTCGCGGCGGGCAAGCTGACGATGCCGGTACTCGCGATCGGCGGGGACAAGTCGTTCGGACCGATGATGGCGGTGGTCGCGCGCGCCGTCGCGACCGACGTCACCGAAGCGGTCGTGCCCAATTCTGGGCATTGGCTGATGGAGGAACAGCCGGCGGCGACGGTGAAGCTGGTCCGCGATTTCCTCGATGCGGAGAAGTGACGGAGTAAAGGGTCCCGTCACCTGCGCCGCCGCCGAGGACGGAGAGTGGCCGTGATCGATCGTCGCGCAACACCGCGCGACGCGTCACGCAACTTTCGTTGCCCGGATGGCGGAAAACTTGTCGTTTGAGCACGCGGGACCGCCGCGCCATGCTTCGCGTCGTTCACCGGATCGAGGGAAGCGACGATGAAGACCTTTTCCTTTCTCCTGTTCGGCTGCCTCGTTGCACTGGGTACGGCGAGTGCCGACGCCAGGCCGATGCCGCCCGATGGCGCGCACGATTTCGACTTCGACCTCGGCGTCTGGAAGACGCACATCGTGCGGCGGCTGCATCCGCTCAGTGGATCGGGCGAGACGATGGAGCTCAACGGGACGGTGACCGTCCGCGCCTTGTGGGGCGGCCGTGCTCAGGTCGAGGAGATCGAGGCCGACGGCCCCAAGGGACATTGGGAGGGGATGACCGTCTTCCTCTACGACCCCCAGGCGCGGCAATGGAGCATGAATTTCGCCAACAGCGCGGCCGGCACGTTCGCGACCCCGATGATTGGCAGCTTCGAGAATGGACAAGGCGTGCTGGTCGGCACCGACACGCTCGACGGCCGCGCGATCCTCGTCCGCGCGGTCTGGTCGAACTTCACCGCGACCTCCCACCAATATCAGGAATCCTATTCCGCCGACGGCGGACGCACCTGGGAAGTGGCCTTCACGGCAACCAAGACGAAGATGTGAACGAGAAGATTTGCTCGTCAGGCTGTCATTCGGGAAATGTCCGCGTCACTTCGATATGGCCGACGATTGCCGCATTGAAGGCATCGAGATCCTCCGCCGGAATCCAGTATTCGCGATGAGCGCGACCACCGGCTTCCTCGACGCGGTAGCCATCTATGAAGTCGCGCCGCACCTCGAACCGTGTCACAAATCCCGAGCCGCTTGCGGGCACGTTCCAGTCGCGTGCGATCTTGATCGCATAATCCTCTGTTGTGACCGGATAGAAGATCGGTTGATCGGGCAGGCGCGGCGGAAACGCGCGCATACCGCTCCGCTCGATCAACTTCAACTCTGCTGGCCCGACCGGCCGCCACAGAGTAACGGTGTCGGCGACGCTCACGGCCTGATCTGGCCGGTGCCGCGTCCGATCCACTTATAGGTGGTCAGTCCTTCCAATGCGACCGGGCCGCGCGCGTGAAGGCGGCCGGTGGCGATGCCGATTTCCGCGCCCAGCCCGAATTCGCCACCATCGGCGAACTGGGTCGAGGCGTTCCACAGCACGATCGCGCTGTCGACCGATGCCAGGAACCGCTCGGCGACCGCCGCATCCTCGGCGACGATCGCATCGGTATGGTGCGATCCGTGCGCGGCGATGAACGACAATGCTTCGTCGGGGCCGCCGACCAGTCTGGCCGAGGCGATCGCGTCGAGATATTCGGTATCCCAATCCTCTGCACCGGCGCGTTCGACGCCGGGCACGAGTTGCGCCAGCAATTCGTCACCGCGCACCTCGCAGCCTGCGTCCTGCAATTTCTGGACGAGCTGGCCGGCGTACGGATAGTCGCGGTCGATCAGCAAGGTCTCCATCGCGCCGCAAACCCCCGTGCGCCGCATCTTGGCGTTGACCACGATGTCCTCGGCCATCGCCTGATCGGCCGAGGCATGCACGTAGATGTGATTGATGCCGTCGAGATGCGCGAGCACCGGCACGCGTGCCTCGGCCTGGACGCGCGCGACCAGACCCTTGCCGCCGCGCGGTACGATCATGTCGATCACGCCGTCGCCTGCGAGCATCGCACCGACCGCCGCACGGTCGGTGATCGGCACCAGCTGCACCGCCTCGGCGGGGAGGTCGGCCGCCTTCAATCCCCGGACCAGGGCGGCGTGAATCGCGCGATTGCTCTCGATCGCTTCCGAGCCGCCGCGCAGGATCACCGCATTGCCCGATCCGATGCACAGGGCGGCCGCGTCGGCGGTGACGTTGGGACGGCTTTCGTAGATGATGCCGATCACGCCGATCGGCACGCGGATCCGAGCGAGCTTCAGGCCGTTGGGCCGCGCGACTTCGTCGATCGTCTCGCCAACGGGGTCCTTCAGCGTCGCCACCGTGGCAACGCCGTCGGCGATCGCGGCGACGCGGTCGGGAGTCAGCTTCAGCCGATCCAGCATCGCCGGGGAGAGCCCGGCCGCGGCGGCGTTCGCCATGTCGATCTTGTTCGCGGCCAGGATCTCCGGCTCGGCCGCGCGGATCGCGTCGGCCATGGCGGTGAGCGCGTGCGCCTTGTTCGCGCTGCTCAGCCCGGCCAGCACCTGGGCCGCTGCACGGGCGTGGCGGCCCAGCGAGGCGATGATCGCGGCGGGATCGATCTCTATGTCGACGGTCGTTTCCATGGCGTGCCGAGTATCACGCGGTGGCAAACCGCCAAAGCGCTATCGCCTTTCAGGCGCGCAATGCTATCCATCATCGCCATGAGCGGGGATATTGCGGCAGCAGGGGATATCGCGACCGGCGCGCTGATCGGGCGCGTGGTCGAACCGAGCGCGGGGGAGCATGGCCACGGCGGGGACGGGCATGGCCTGTGCCTCAATTGCGGCACGCGGCTGATCGGTGCCTTCTGCCATGCCTGTGGCCAGAACGGCCATGTTCACAAGACCTTGATGTCGATCGGGCACGACCTGCTGCACGGCGTGTTCCATTTCGAGGGCAAGGTGTGGCGCACGGTACCGATGCTGGTCACGCGGCCCGGGGCGCTGACTCGCCGCTATATCGACGGCGAACGCGCGCGCTTCGTGTCGCCGCTGGCGATGTTCCTGTTCTTCGTCTTCCTGATGTTCGCGACCTTCCATTCGCTGGAAAGCGGCAACGAGTTCAATTTCGATGCCCCGCCCGCAACGACCGGCGAGCAGCTGGCCAAGCTGGACGGCGAGATCGCGGCGACGCAGGCCAGGGTCGACCGTGCGCAGAAACGGATCGCGGCGGGGAAGGCGGATGAGGACGATCAGGACGATATCGCCGGCTACCAGGCGAAGCTGAAGGGATTGCAGACCGCCCGCGCGGCGATCGCCCTCGGCGGCAAGGCAACCGTTCGCGACGACATCAACAAGATCGACAAGGTCGATACCGGCTGGCCCGCGCTCGACGACGGCATCCGCAAGGCGCGGAAGAATCCGGAGCTCGCGCTCTACAAGCTGCAATCCTCGGCCTACAAATACAGCTGGGCGCTGATCCCGATCTCGGTGCCGTTCGTGGCGCTGCTGTTCCTGTGGCGGCGGCGGTTCAAGCTCTACGACCACGCGATCTTCGTGACCTATTCGCTGTCGTTCATGATGCTGCTCGCGACCGGCGTGTCGCTGTTGATGAAGGTCGGCGCGCCGGGCTGGACCTATGGCAATATGATCGCATTCGGGCCGCCCGCGCACATGTTCTTCCAGTTGCGCGGCGCGTATCGGCTCAACTGGTTCTCGGCGCTGTGGCGGACGTTCGCGTTGTTGATCTTCGCGTCGATCACGATGACCCTGTTCGCGATGTTGCTCCTCGGCCTGGGCCTGATGGAATGATGCCGGACGTTGGGCGGCTGGGCCGTTATTGGGGAAGAAGGGGGATTGGTTGATGTCGTCGATGTTGCTGGCGCTCGCATTGGTTTCGGGGGCTGCGTCGCCCGCACCGGCGCTTCCGGCCGCGGCCAAGGACGCCGCGCTGGTCTGCGCCAAGGCAACGGTGATGACGTCGCCGGACGCGCCGCGGATGCGACTGAGCGCGCAAGTGAGCCACTATCTGATGCTCGCCGCCCAGGCGTCGCCGGGCACCAAGCCGTTCCTCGAACGTACCGTTGAGCTCGGTCCCGTAGCGACCGGCATGACGGTTGCCGCGGAGGACGCGGCGGCGCTGGTCGCGCAATGCGATCACCGTTTCCCGGCGGCGCGCGGCGCGGTCGCCGTCGCCTTGCCGGCCGATGCGTTCGAACGCGACGTGACGTGTTTCGCGACCCTGGCGTTGCTCAGGGGCGCGGCCGAGACCGTCAAGGAAGGCGGTGGCGACGCGTCACCGCTCGACCGCATCGAGGTCGCCTTGAAACCATTTTCGGATCGGATGACCGACGCGGCGATCGCCCAGCACAACATCACGACCCAGGTGGCCTTCAACGCCTATATGTCGGCCCGGCTGCAGGCGATGCTGCCCAAGGCCAATCCCGAATATGTCGCCAGGGCTTGCGGTCTGGCCGAACTCTGAGCTCCTTGCGGCAGAGCCTGCGCCATGCCCGATCACGACCGTGTCAGGATGATCCATCGGCGCACGCCCGAATCGGCGGCGATGGTCGCGGGCGTCGCCCGGGCGATGGCGATCACCGCGCGGCTCAACCGCCTGACCTATGCTGACGCCGATCAGGTGCGCGCGCTGTTGAGCGACCTGGTCGGCTACCGGGTCGATGACAGCGTCGTGCTGGTGCCACCCTTTTTCAGCGAGCACGGCACGGATCTGCGGATCGGGCGCAACGTCTTCATCAACCAGAATTGCACCATCTACGATCTGGGCGGGGTCGGGATCGGCGACGACGTGCTGATCGGGCCCAATGTCAGCCTGATCACGTCGGGCCATCCGCTCGACCCCTCGTTGCGCCGTGCGGCAGTCACCGCCGCGCCGATCGCGATCGGACGCAATGTGTGGATCGCGGCGGGGGCGACGGTCATCGGCGGCGTCACGGTGGGCGAGAATTCGGTGGTCGCGGCAGGGGCCGTGGTCACGCGGGACGTCCCGAGCAACACGCTCGTCGCGGGCGTGCCGGCAAGCGTGATCCGTTCGCTCGACGGCTGATTCGGGTTTGGATCTGCCGGGGATCGCGGGGCGCGCACCGGGCCAGCCGCCTCTTCCCACTATCATTATCTATCCCATGCCGGGGATTGCGGCAAGCCGGGGGTCATGCGCCATGAACCCTGCCCTCGATTCGCAGCAGAGGGATCAGTGCATGACCGTCACCGACACCACGACCATCCAGCAATTCTATCACGGCACGCGCGCCGACCTGAAACCCGGCGACCTGCTGATGGCGGGATTCCGGTCCAATTACGGTGCGCGCAACCGTGCCTCGTGGATTTATCTGAGCGGCACGCTGGACGCCGCGATCTGGGGCGCCGAACTGGCGGAAGGAGAGGGGCGCGAACGCATCTACATCGTCGAGCCGACCGGTCCGATCGTCGACGATCCCAATCTGACCGACCAGAAATATCCCGGCAATCCGACGCTGTCGTTCCGGTCGCGCGATCCCTTGCGCATCGTCGGCGAGGTCACGCAATGGGAGGGGCATGCGCCCGACCGGCTGCGGCACATGAAGGAGATGGTGGCGCGGGCCCGCGCGCAAGGCGTCGAGGCGATCGACTGACCGGCGGGCCGCCTCGCGGCGGTGCGAAGCCCGACGGCTCGTCGCGAGGTCCCCCACAGAAGGTCGGCCGTCGCTCGGCCCGTCCCGTTCGCGCCCCGCATAATTGCGGAGTTCGCGCGTGCGCGTATCTCCGCTACATCGGCGCATGGCCATGGGCCGAATCGCGCGGTCGGGGGACCGCGGGCGGGGCAGGCGGGCTGTGGGGACAAGGTGCGGGACGCCGCCTGGCCGCGTCGGCCAGACCGGCGTTGCGTGGAGCTTGGGGTAGTTGATGGTCGATCGCCGCGCGTTCCTGGCGGGTTCGTTGGTCGTTGGCGCCGCCGGCGCGGTCTCGCCCCGCGCTGCTGCGGCCATTGCCGTCGGCGGTTCCGGCAGCGATACGTCCGACGCCGGCTGGAGCGTCGCCGACGCGATCGTCGCGCGACTCCGTCCGCCGGCCTTTCCCGCGGCGAGCTTTCCGATCACCGCTTATGGCGCGGTCGAGGATCAGCCGGCGCACCATGCCGTCCAGGCCGCGATCGACGCCTGTGCGGCGGCCGGGGGCGGACGGGTCGTCGTCCCCGCCGGGCTGTGGCGGATCGACGGCGCGATCACGCTCCGGTCGAACGTCGATCTCCACCTCGACAGCGACGCCGTCATGCGCTTCGGCAAGCCCGGCGAGATCGCGCTGCCGCTCGTCCTCACGCGCTGGGAAGGGACGGAGGTATGGAATTACTCGCCGCTGATCTATGCGCGCGATTGCAGCAACGTCGCGATCACCGGTGACGGCGTGTTCGACGGGCAGGGGCGCGACGGCTTCTTCCAGTGGCGTGCGCATCAGGATCGCGACAAGCAGGCGCTGCGGGCGATGGGCGCGGCCGGCGTGCCGGTCGACCGGCGCCGGTTCGGCCCCGGCCATTTCCTGCGCCCGCCCTTCGTCCAGTTCTTCAATTGCGCCAACGTGATGATCGACGGGCCGAAATTCGTCGATTCGCCGTTCTGGACGATCCACCCGGTCTATTCGCGCAACGTCATCGTCCGCAACGTGACGGTGATCAGCAAGCATCTCAATTCGGACGGCTGCGACCCCGATTCGTGCCAGGACGTGCTGATCGAGAAGTGCCGCTTCGACGTTTCCGACGATTGCATCGCGATCAAATCGGGCCGCGATCAGGATGGCTGGCGGGTCGGCGTGCCGACCCGCAACGTCGTGATCCGCGATTGCCGGATGTCGACGCATATCGCCGGCGCGATCGCGATCGGCAGCGAGATGTCGGGCGGTGCCTCCAACATCTTCGCCGAACGGCTCGACGTCCGTCACGCCCGGCAGGCGCTCTATGTCAAGGCGAACCTCGATCGCGGCGGGACGATCGAGCAGGTCCGCGTCCGCGACATCAAGGTGCGCGACAGCGACACGCTGATCGATTTCACCACCGCCTATCACCGCGCGCGCGACGGCAAGTCGCCGCCGACATACAAGCAGTTCGTGGTGGAACGGGTGGATTGCCGCAACGCCGGCCGCGCGCTCAGGATCGTGGGGGTCGCGGCGGCACCGGTCGAGGACGTGCTGATCCGCAACGTGACCGTGGGAACGGCGCGCGTGCCGGACAAGATCGCGCATACCCGCGACCTGCGGCTCGACGGCGTGCGGGTCAACGGGAAGGTATTGGGGGCTTAGCAGCGGCGGCCGCCGGTCGATGTGGAGGGGAAGGGGGCATGACGATCGATCGCGCACCGGTCGCCGGATTGTTGCTGGTCGGGGGCATCGCGGTCGCCGCGGCTGCCTTCGGGCTCGCGAACTGGCGATGGCTCGACCAGCGGGAGGCGCTGGAAAGCGTGGGGCGGCCGGCGGTGGCGCGTGTCGAGGCCGTGGTCCGATCGCACAAGGCGTGCAGCTCCAGCCTGACGGCCAGCTGGCCGGCGAGCGACGGCGTCCGGCACCGCGCAACGTTCATGACCTGTGCCGCCGATCGGCAGGCGGGCGACCCGATCAGGATCCGCTATCTCGGCGACGCCCCGGCTGTCGCCATGATCGAAAATGGCGAGGGCGGTCTGCCCGATTCCCAATTTCGCCGCGGCGCCTTGATCGGCGCGATCGTGTCCGCCGTCATGGCCGCCGTCACGATCGGCCTGGCGTCGAAGCGGCGCTGACCGCCGGGAAAGGCCGCCGACCTTCCCCGCGGCGCCGGCTCGCGGCCCCGTCTTACCCGAACACCAGCGGGTCCGGCCCCATCCGTCCGTCCGAGCGGTCGAGCCCGGCGATCCGCGCCAGATCCTCGGCATCCAGGTCGAACCCGAACACGTCGAAATTCTCCCGCATCCGGGCCGCGCTCATCGTCTTGGGGATGACGATCAGGCCCTGCTGGATGTGCCAGCGCAGGATCACCTGGGCGACGGTGCGGCCGTGCTTCGCCGCCACCGCCTCTAGCACCGGATCGCCGAGCAGGTCGCCCTGGCCGAGCGGGCTCCACGATTGCGTCGCGACCTGCCGTTCGGCATCGGCGGCGCGCAGCGCGACCTGCTGGAACGCGGGATGGCATTCGATCTGGTTGACCACCGGCACCACGCCGGTTTCGGCGATCACGCGGTCGAGATGGTCGGCATTGAAGTTGGACACGCCGATCGCCCGGACGCGTCCTTCCTCGCGCAGCCGGATCAGCGCGCGCCAGGTGTCGACAAAGAGGTCGCGCGCCGGCACCGGCCAGTGGATCAGGTAGAGGTCGACATAATCGAGCCCCAGCCGGTCGAGGCTCGCGCCACACGCCGCCAGCGCGGCGTCATGACCCTGGTCGGTATTCCATACCTTGGTGGTGACGTAGATCTGGTCGCGCGGCACGCCGCTCGCGCGCACGCCCGCCCCGACGCCGGCTTCGTTGCGATAGATCATCGCGGTGTCGATATGGCGGTAACCGATGCCGATCGCCGTCTCCACCATCCGCGCGGTCTCGTCCCCCGCCGCCTGATAGGTGCCGAGCCCGATCTGCGGGATCGTGCTGCCGTCGTTCAGGGTGATGATGGGCTGGCTCATTGCGGGGTCTCCATGGCGTCGGTGGCGCTATAGGAAGGTCGGCGCGGCGGCGAAAGTGGGATTATAATATGATTAACCAGCAACGCTGCCGCCGGGCGGTTCAGCGCATTGGGCGACAGGGAGATTCCGGGCGAACAAGGTGCTCCTGCGCAAGCAGGAGCCCAGGGCCGCGACGTACTGAATGACCCTGGGTTCCTGCTTTCGCAGGAACACGACCGATCGAATTTATTCCCGAATATCCGTCCGCTCTAGCGGCCCAGCGCCGCCCGCACCGCATCGGCGATGCGATGGCCGCCCAGCGCGACGCGGCGCTCGCCGGTCGTGCGGCGCGCCGCCGCATAGCTCGCCGGCACCGGCACGGCCGCCGCCGCGCTCGTCGCGCCCTCGAAGCCGCCGTCCCGATAGGCCACCGCCCGCGCCAGCGCGAAGCTCTCGTCCGCCCAGGATCGGAAGGCGTCGGCATCGGCCTTCCCGGTCAATTCGCTGAGCGCCGATCGCGGCCACGCCTGGTCGAGCCGGACGCGCACCGCCTCGACATTGGCGTCGTCATCCTCGTCGCCGCCGACGACATTGTCCCAATAGGCATGCAGGTTGATCGCCGCCTCACCCGCCGCCGGCCGGACGAAATCGGCCTCGCCCGCGCGATCGCTCAGCGGAAAGCGGCCGGAGATCAGATGCCCGGCATGGAGCGGCTGCTGGATGTCGCCCGCCAGGTGGAACAGCCAGCACAAGGACACCGCGCGATCCGCCGCCGGGGCATAGGCGTCGCGCACGGTCGCCAGGTTCAGCCGATAGGCCTCGGCCGCCTCTCCGGTGCTCATCGCCAGCATCGCCGGCGGGACCTTGGCGGGATCGGCCTGGGACGGGACCAGCCGCAGCCAGTAATGCCAGCCGGGATGGTCATAGGGCCCCTTGCGCGCATCGTCCGGCCAGCGCGCCATCAGCTCGAACAGCCGCCGCGTCCGCGCTTCCCCGGTAAAACCCGCCAGCGCGCGGTCGAACCGCGCCTTGTCGGGGTGGTTCGCCATGATCGCCTCGATCTGTGCGATCAGCGCGGGGTCGGTCCTGGCCAGATCGTCATAGGCGATGGCGCCGGTCACCATATGCCCCTGGTTCGACCAGGCGAAGGCGGGGCTGGAGGGGGCAAGTGCGGCGGCGATGCACAGGGCGCAGGCGAGGCGGTGTCTGATGTGCATGGTTGGCGGTCCTCTCCCGGTATATTTTGCCCGCGACGGATGGCGCCGCGGGGGTTGTCTTACGTTAACGTAAGTTTGGGGAGGGGAGTCAAGTTGTGCGCTCGGACCATTGGTGTGCCTCCGCTGGGGTCGCGCCTGCCCTCCTGCTCGGCTGATCGCGTTCGAGACGGATAGCCGCGGCCGCGCTATCGAGCCTACATACCGGGCCGACCATCGACATGGGGACCGCGTCATGCCTCGACCATTGGAGACCATCGGGAGCCAGGCCGACCGGCGCCTGGCCGGCGAGCTTGCCGCGCACGGCTTCGTTCGCCCGGCGCCGGGCGCGATCGACTGGTTGCCGGCGGCGGCGTCGGATCCCGACTGGGCCGGCTTTGCGGAATCGTGGAGCCGGCTCGGCCTCGATCGCTACATGGCCGATGGCGGCCGCTATCGCCGGCGGCGCCACGCCGCTTTGGCGATCACCCCGGACGCGATCGCGCGAAAGCCGCACCAGCCGCATTATCAGAGCCGCGACTATAATCCGCTGAACGGCGATGTTCAGCGCTGGTTCGATCCGATCGAGGACGCCATCGTCGACAGCCCGATGATGCAACGCCTGCTCCGCGGCGCGACCGATTGCTTCGAAAGCGCCGGCGGCGGCGCCGCGGCCGGCCCCTGGCATGTCGAGCTCCACCAGTTCCGGATCGAGGCCACCGCGCACGAAGCGGGCCGCCCGACCCCGGAGGGGATGCACCGCGACGGCGTCGACTGGGTGTTGGTGATGCTGATCGATCGGGTGAATGCCGATGAAGGCGTGACCGAGATCCGCATCGCCGGCCGCCCGCAGATCGACCGCTTCACCCTGGCGGCACCGGGCGACGCCGTGCTGCTGGACGACCACCGCGTGCTGCACGGCGTGACGCCGATCCGGCCGATCGATCCGGGCCAGCCGGCGTATCGGGATGTGTTTGTGGCGACGTGGAAGGGGGAGGGTGCGGACTGAGCTGGCGTTTCGGATTAAAGGGTTACGCAGCAGGCAATTGAGAGGTTTATGCACCCGTCATGTCTGGACGGCGCCCTGCGATCAAGGGTGTAGATGAGCTGAAGTTACGTA
>CAZFTL010000005.1:0-294491 GCA_964521615.1 uncultured Stakelama sp.
TCCATCGCCGACCTTACTGCAATGTTGCGGGCGGCGCAGACTGTCCAGATAAGGCAACAAGCTCTTCGCGGGCGCGGGCAGCCATCGACGGATCGCCAAAGCCGCGATCGAGCCGGTGGCTCGCTCCCGTCCAATGGACGAGCTCATGTAGCAGCGTCGCCTGATACGCTTCGGAAGGCGTCGAGGTCGGCGTGCCGATGAACTGCTCGGGCGCCGGCAGCGCGATCAGATCGCGCACCACGTCATACCAGGCACCGGCCGCCCCGTGCACAACCTGGGCTCCGGTCGCTTCCACGAAGGCGGCGACTGACGCCTGGGTCTCGGCCGGGTTCACCACGGCCGGCGGCCGCGGCGGGTGCCAGCCATCGACCTGGGCTGCGTTGAACACGCGGCTGGCGCGCGCGATGAGCCTTGGCGAGGGCGCGCCTTCGTCGTCGGCTTCATCGTCATCGCGATCGAGCTTTTTATAGAACACGATCGTCGCGCCGTGCTCGCCCTTGCGCACCTGCGCGCCCATTTGCTGCCATTGCTTGTACGAGGCCCAGTAGCCGCTGGGATACTCGCTGAGATATGCCTCGGCCCAGAGCGCCAGGATGTTGATGCCGTGATACGCCATATTGGTATGGGCATTCTCGGGCCGGGTGATCCCAGCGCTAGCGCCATGCCAGGGCATGACGAACGTGCCTGCGCCGGCCGCAATAGCGGCGGCGATGTTGTCGGTGATGGTGCGATAGACGTCGAACCGGATGGGGTCGGACATGACTTCCTCCTGCGCAATGCGGGAGCGTCGTGACTGTGCGGCGCTCCCAGATGCGCACGAGGGGGCGTTGGGATCCTTGGCGGGCGGACAAGAAAGCAGGCGGCCCGTGGGCCGCCTGCAGATAGTGTCCGGCTATGCCACTAAGTCGGCATCCTCCGGGTCGGCCGACTCCTCCGTATCATCGGAGGGTTCGGCCTCCGGCTCACCCGAAGGCTCGGGATCTTGCCGATCGAGATAGCCCGATGCCGGAAAGCGCAACCAGCGCGGCACCCAGCCTTCCACCTTCGCCCGGCCATTGCGGCCATGGAGGCAGTCGGCGAGGATCGCCCTCTGCACCTTGAGCGGGACATCGGCATTTGCCGCCGCGATGTCCGCTCCTGCGACCTCGGTGAGCAGTTCGCCCATCACCCTGCGATCGCGCAGCAATGCGAAGAACGCATCGTCCGCTTCCCAGAGGTCCGCCGGATCGATCGCAAGCAGGCGCCCGATGACGTCGACCGCCTCACCGCCCGCTTCGATCGACTCCCCCATCACGATCGGGAGGAGATCGATCACCTCCTCGTCGGAGAGCTCGATCAGCACGCTTAATATGTCGGAGAGCGTCGGACGGTGAGGAGCACCGACCAGTGTGGCCTCGGGATCGATCCCGAGCCGTCCCAAAGCGGCCGTTCGCTTCTGGTCGAAGGCCGTCTGGGCCCGGGAAGCGATGACGCTTTGTTCGGTCTCGGGCTTGGAGGCCCGCTGCCGTTCGCATTGCACATCCCACAAGGGCGGTCGCGCAATGGCATTGGCCAGCATGACCCTGAGCGCGAGCCAGGGATGGCCGAGCAACCCTACCCGCATGACGGCATGGCGATGGAGATCGACATACCGGGCAAGCGGCGCGGTCAGTTCGGGCCGGGGCACGGCCTCGCCCGGTTCCGGGCGATCGGCCCGTTCGACTTCCTGGCGCGGCAGATAGCCCTCATGGGCTTCCACCGCACCGTTCGTGCCGACGATCAGATATACCCTGCCGCCCTTGGTACGGGCGCGCTTATCGTAGTTCCAACGGTCGAAATAGCGACCGTCGTCGAGCACGACCATGTCCGCCCAGCCATCGGCGATATACCCTGCCCGCTTCTCTTCGATCGCCTGGCGCTGGAGCGTCCAGAACAGGGCGCTGTCGGAAAAATAGCTGTCCTCGTCGAACAGATCGGCGACGATCGGCGCGGTGTAGGACGCGAGGTCGAACAGGGCGACCGATGTCCTGATCGCCGACCCGCCGAACAGCCATTCCTTGAGCACGCGGCCTGTGGGGGCGTAGCTGTCGGTGCTGTCGAACAGGGTCAGCCAGTCGCGTTGCTGGGCGCCCGTCGCCATCGTCAGATGGCGGACGGTCGCGGCGTCGATCTGCTCGGTGCGATACAAGGTGCGGATCCGCGGGAGCAGATTGCCGAGCGCGAGCACCCGGCGCACGACCTCGACCTTGAGCCCGAACGTGGCGGCGATGTCCTCGATGCCCCTGCCCTCCTTCACCAGCCGGGCGAAAGTCTCCCATTGGGTGACCTCGTCGGCATCGAGCCGGGCAATGTTTTCGATGAGCGACGCTTCGAGCGCCGCCGCATCGTCGCCCGGCTCCATGATGGCGCAGGGTATGGCGGTCGGCGCGTCAGGTTCCTTGGCGACCGTGCTGGCCGCCAGATACCGCCTGCGGCCGGCGACGATCTCATACCGGTCCGGTTCGCCGTTGGGGCGGACCAGGAGCGGTACAAGCACGCCACGGGCGCGAACCGACGGGATCATGTCGGCGATGTCGTTCTTGTGCCTGGCGCGCATGTTGGCGCGCGAGATCATGAGCTGCGAGAGCTCGAGATATTGCAGATGCATGGTTGGTACTCCGTGGGCCGGCGAGCGGCGTTCATGTGGACGCATCACATCCGAGGACGTGCGCGTGCTGCCGGACGGGAGTGGTTGGATGTGAAAGATCAGTCCTTCCCCGCAGCGCGGAACCTCGTTGCGCACCCGACAAGGAGGCTCCGCGCTGGTGAGAAGGGTCTGTTGTCAGATTACGCGGCGCAGGAAGCGATGCACGGCGGCGTCTGCGGCGCTGGTGCGGATTTGGAAGCACTGGACACGCCAATCCCGGGAGCAATGGAACCCGCGTCCAAAATGAACGCGATTCCATCGCCCATCATAAATGCTTGTTTGCAATGTAGGGAAATCAGGACGACCGGTTCTTAACGAGCGAATCGAGGGGCTGAATCAATGGTTCGACTGGCTACAGCTTTGTTGGTCTGCGCAGGCTCGCTGATGCTCGCCGCGTTCGCATCAGGGATAGCAGGCGCGTCCGAGACGATTAACTACGTCTATGATGCAAAGGGGCGGCTAGTGCAGGTCACGCGTTCTGGAACGATCAACAACAATATCGTAGCGAACTATTCTTTCGATCGTGCGGACAATCGCGTCAATGTGAACGTCACCGGCGCCCCTTAAAGTACACCTCAACGTGATCCGTGACGCGATGGCTATGCAATCGCCTTGAAGTTTTTGTCTTCCCTTACAACCGCCTCTGTTTATCGAATCCTGCCAGCTAGAAGGAGCCCGCTCGGGCCATGAAAATAAAACCTGCACAGCTCCGTGTAATCGGCCGCCTCTTTGCTTCGTCTGCGCTGGCGTCGTTGGGAGTACTTTCGGTAAATGCGGCTTATGCAGATGCGGCGCCGCCTGAGCGCTTCGTGACCGATAAAAACGGAGTCGACTTGGCCCGCGGGACGTTTCGCAACAGGGAGATCGAGCTCGCGATCGGCAAAGGGCGGTCGGCTCTCAATGTGGTTGTCGATCGCACGAGCGATGGTCCCTCGCCGCCCGAGTTCGATCTCGGTGTTTTCGGGGATCCTACAAATGAATTACAAGTCGCCGCCCTAGGCAAACGTGGACCAGAGAGCCACGTCTTTGGCTTCAATGCTGGCGCTTATTTCTCCAAGCTTGGTGACGGCGCAACACTCACTCTTTCGGGTAACATCTATACCTTAAAGTTAGCCGACGGCTCTCAGTACAAGTATGACACCACCATTACTTCATCGGAGAGCACTAGGATCGCGCGCGTAACAGAGATTAAGCTTCCAACAGGTGAAACACTAAGTCCCACTTTTAAAAGAAGTCCCACTTGTACCAACCCTAATCAGGCTGGCTGCTCGACTGGCGTCACCGCCTGGAAGGTCCGGCTTCAGTCGGTGGTGAGTTCATTCGGCTTCCAATTATATTATGTTTATCGATCAAATATCGTAACAGATGATGCATGGAGTTCCATCGCGAAGATAACGGCGTTTAATCGCGCGGTAGATTACTGCGATCCCACTGGATCGCTAGCCTGCACCTTCTCCAAAACTTGGCCAAGTGTCAGCTATGGTTATTCGGGAACCGGGCTTACGCAATCTTGGACGGTCACTGACGCGCTTTCGCGGGTTACGACATATACCGAGACCACAATTCGCCGCCCTGGATCCTCGGTCGATAATGTTACCGTAGCCTACAATGCCGGGATGGTCTCGTCCGTGACCGTCGATGGAAGAACGTGGCAATACTCCTTTTCACTGACCGGAAATCTAAGAACGGCGGTGGTCACGAACCCTGACAATACGCACCGCACAGTCATTTCCGATATACAAGTGGGCCTGCCCACCAGCGTGACCGACGAAACCGGAAAAACAACGACCTATGCCTATGACAGTCAGGGCCGGTTGACGACGAGCCTGACTCCCGATGGAGTAAAGACGCAGTATTCATATGATACTCGGGGAAACCTCACGGAGCAAAGGGTAATATCGCGATTTCAGGGTGATCCAGATATTGTCACAACCGCGGGCTTTGACGTGACGTGCGCCAATATGACGACATGCAATCAGCCCAACTGGACGCAGGACGCCAAGGGCAATCGGACTGATTATACCTACGATCCAAACCACGGCGGTGTTTTAACCGTCGCGCTGCCGGCCGCAATCACAGGCGCAACTCGCCCTATTACAACCTATGGATATTCCCCTCTTCAAGCATATTACAAGGACTATACTGGTACGGTCGTCGCGTCGGGAGTGCCGACGTATCTTCTGACGAGCGTCTCCACCTGCCAGACGCAAGCAAACTGCGTGGGCACGGCGGACGAAACGAAAATTCAAATAGACTACGGGCCGCAGAGCGCAGGCACAGGGAACAATTTGCTGGCGGTCGGAAGCACAACCTCTTCTGGCGATGGGGCATTGGTGGCCACGACTACCCAGACCTATGATGATGTTGGCAATCTCATAAGTGTGGATGGGCCGCTTCCAGGCAACGCCGACACCACCCAGTTCGCATACGATGCTGACCGAGAAGTGGTCGACGAAATGGCGCCCGATCCGGATGGCGCTGGACCACTCAAGCGACGCGCCCGCCGCTACACCTATAATGGTGACGGTCAGATCACGCTGACCGAGGTGGGTACGGTCCCCAGCCTCGCAACCGATTGGACCAGCTTTACTCCTGCGCAATCTCTTCAGACAATCTATGATTCCAGCGGAAGAAAGTCTTCGGAGACGCTGGCAGGCGGTGGAACTACCGTCAGTTTGACACAGTACAGTTATGACAATGTGGGCAGACCGGATTGCATAGCCACGCGCATGAACCCTGCGGTTTTCGGGTCATTGCCAACATCTGCGTGCAACCTCGGCACGCAGGGTAGCAGCGGGCCAGATCGTATCGCTAAAGACTATTACGATGCTTCGGGCCGCCTGACGAAAATCACCACGGCATATGGCACCTCGGTGGCATCCGACGATGTGGCTAACAGTTACACCAATGACGGTCTACCGGCCACGGTGACCGATGCCGAAGGTAACAAGACCACCTATACATATGACGGCTATGACCGCCTATCGACGATTAGCTATCCTGATGGCGTAAGAGGTTCGGGTATCAGCTCAAGCACTGACAAAGAGCAATTCGGCTATGATACAAATGGTAATGTCATCACACACACTCTTCGGGGCGGATCACCCACTATTTCTTATTCATACGACAATCTTAATCGACTGATCTCCAAAGACTTACCCGGAAACGAACTCGATGTCACCTACGGCTACGATCTGCTCGGAAGGCTAACGGGTGCGGCTACCTCGGCCCAGACCTTGTCGTTCACCTATGATGCGCTCGGCCGCAATCTGAATCAGACGGGGCCACTGGGAACGGTAAGTTCCCAGTATGATGCCGCCGGGCGGCGGACGCGGCTGACCTGGCCCGACGCCTTCTATGTGACCTATGACTATCAGGTCACCGGCGAGATGACGACGGTCAAGGAAAGCGGGACGACGACGCTCGCGACCTATGCCTATGACGACCTCGGGCGCCGTACCACGCTGACGCAGGGCAATGGCGTCGTCATCAGCTATGGGTACGATCCGGTCTCGCGCCTGTCGTCGCTCGGCGCTGACGTGGCTGGAACAGCCAACGACCTGACGCTCGGTTACAGCTACAATCCGGCATCGCAGATCACCTCGACCACGCGGTCCAACAACGCCTTTTCGTGGACCGGGGCGGTGGACGTCGCGCGCAACTACACGACGAATGGGCTCAACCAGTACAGTGCCGCGACTGGCACGACGTTCGGCTACGACGCGCGCGGCAACCTGACCGCCTCAGGCAGCAATTCCTATACCTACAGCTCCGAGAATTTGTTGCTGACTGGGCCCAATTCGGCGGTTCTGACCTACGACCCGCTCATGCGACTCTACCAATCGGGTAGCGCCTCATATCCTACTTTGAGCTATCTCTACGATGGCGATCAGGTGATCGCCCAATATAACGGTTCGGTCGGCAACGGGCCGCGCTATGTGTATGGTGCGGGCGGCGAATTCCTAACTCGATATACTGTGACCGGCGCCAAGTGGTGGGCGACCAATGACGAGCGCGGATCAATGATCGGACATACCGACGCTTCGGGCAACAACGGCGTTTTCAACACGTTTGACGAATATGGAATTCCCGGCACAGGCAATGTACAAAGGATTGAATATACAGGCCAGATCTGGCTGCCCGAGATCGGCATGGACTACTATAGGGCGCGGATTTACTCGCCCACGCTCGGCCGATTCATGCAGACCGATCCCGTCGGATATGGCGATGGAATGAATTGGTATAACTATGCCGGGAGCGACCCCATAAATGGAACGGATCCAACCGGCCTCGACCAAGAGCCGTTAACCTATCGCGGAATCGATGGCCGCTACGTTTGGCGCGGCGGCGCTGGCGGCCCGGCCGGCTTTCCCGACGAAGGGTTTTCAGCTTCACCGTGGCCCAGCACACCTCTCGACAGAGACCTTCAAGCGCGGCTGCGGAATGCGATAAAACCCGGCCGTGAATCGGCTCCGGATAAAGTCAAGGTCGATAAGTCGTGCGAAGGAGTGGGCGCGGCGTTCGACCCAGGAGTGCAAGCTAAAGCCTTGGAAGCACTCCGACTGGGTCAGACAGCCCAACAGCGCGATCCGACCGGCCCCCGATACCGCGAATACGGATTCTCTGGACGACCCTATTTCTTCCCATGGCTGTCTGGAAAGGGGTATGTGACTGGCAACATCCAGCCCGGTTTCGAACTGAACGTTGTTATTCCGGAGGGCTACTTCGATACCTTCGATGTGCACGCCCACCCTGACCCCGCCGACAATGTTGGTCCGAGCGGACAGGATATTACGGGCACGAAAGTGGGCCACACATCCATAGTAATTAACCCGGATAAGGTATTACGCTGTTACACGAGGTCAAAATGAAAAAATACGAAAGATGGGTGTGGATCTCCATTGTTGCGGCTATGATTGCGGCGATGATTATTATCAATAATTCACGAGAGAATTTGCAGCACCTCTTCGTCGCTGGGCCGGATCAAAAGGAAATTGTTAATAGATCAGTTACATCTATGATGAAAGACCAGGGCATGACCCGTGGTGATATTGATCGCCTTTTTGTTATCTCTTACGCCTACTTTTCTAAGGAGACCTGCATAAGGTTTGTTCCGAAACCCGGGGTAACGGGTGGCGCGACGTCATATTGTTATGGAAATACCGGAAACGCCCCCCTGCTCCGGATCGACAAGGTCGCCTGAAGGCTGAATCCTGATAAGGCGATTCAGTCCTAAAATGATCCAGCGGTGCCGATGGCGGCGTCTTGCGCAAACCTGCAACCTCATTGGTCCTTCAGAGACTCGTGGTATGATAAGTAGGTGCCTGTGGGGCGTCAGCCCTATTCCGGCTAATACATAAGCCGAAGGCAGGCATACGAAAGGCACCGCTCGTTTGAGCGGTGTTTTTCGTTTTAGTCCTCCTCCGGATTGCCCTTCATCGTGCTCACGAACCGGGCGTCGCGGTGCCTGTTCGTCGTCCATGCCGGGACGATGCTCCAGAAGTGCAGCTGGCCGTCTCCGATCTTGCGAAGAATGACCTTGATCTTCCTACCTTCGAAGATCGCAATGATCCCCCAGTAAAGGACCGATTTGCTCTTCCTGACCCGCTTCTTGCGGGTCTTCACGTCGAACTTCTTGATGGTCTCCTCGAACTCCTGGAACGTATTGGCGTGGGCGACGAGCCGGATGGCCCGCGGCAAGAGCTTGAAGCGCATCACCTGGGAGGCTCGCTCCCGTTCCCTGCGCGGGCCCTTGAAGATGATATGGTTGAAGCCTTCCGCAGTGAAGCGCACCTGGTCGCCAAGTGCCGGGGAGAGAACGGGCCGTGCATCGTCGTAGAGCCGGCGCGCGTCTTCTCGTATTTTCTCGTAGTTAGAGATGTCCTCCATGCAGCGTGATGAATGATACCACGAAACGTTTGAGACGAGGCGCTTCGGCGTCGGCGCGCGGCGCGCCTCCTTCCCCTCCCCGGTCAGCCACCCAACAATGGGGATAACGATTCGCGGGGCGCGGCCGGCGGGTGTAGGATTCGAGTCGCCCCGCTAATCGGCAGCGCAGACCACCGCCCCCGCTGGCCCGCATCGCGGACTTGGGGACGTGAGGGACGTGTTCCCGCCACCTATGAAATACTTTCTCTACTGCCGGAAATCGACCGAAGACGAAAAGCGCCAGGTTCTCTCGATGGCGTCGCAGCGCGAGGCGGTCGACCGGGCATTCCTCGGGAACGGCGAGATCGAGATCGTCGACACGTTCCAGGAATCCCGAAGCGCCCAAAAGCCTGGTCGCCCCATATTCGCGACGATGCTGGCGAGGATCGAGGCTGGCGAGGCCGACGGCATCATCAGCTGGGCACCGGACCGCCTGGCGCGCAATTCGATCGACGGCGGCCGTCTGATCTATCTCCTGGATACGGGCGTGCTGCGCGACCTCAAATTCGTAACCTACACCTTCGAAAACAACTCGCAGGGCAAGTTCATGCTCTCGATCATGTTCGGCCAGTCGAAATACTATTCCGATGCCCTCTCGGATAACGTGAAGCGCGGGAACGACACCAAGATCGCCATGGGGTGGCGGCCCAACCAGGCGCCCCTCGGCTATCGCAATTGCCCCGAAACGAAGACGATCATTCCCGACCCCGAGCAGTTTTCGATTATCCGGCAGATCTTCGACCTGTTTCTGACGGGCGCATACACCCCACGCCAGATCGTCAAGATTGCCCGGGACGAATGGGGATATCTAACCCCTCGCCGAAATCGCAGCGGCGGGCGACCGCTCGGCCGGTCCTCGATCTACCAGTTGCTCTCGAACCCCTTCTACAAGGGGGTGATCGTCTGGGGTGGTGTCACCCATCCCGGCAAGCACCAGCCAATGGTGACGATCAGCGAGTTCGAGAGGGTGCAATTGCTGCTGAAGGGGCGCAGCACAGCGCGGCCCCAAATACGGCCTTTCGTCTATTCGGGCATCCTGACCTGCGGCCGATGCGGCAAGGCCATCACCGCCGAGCACAAGACCAACCGCCATGGCCGGCACTACACCTATTACCACTGCGCAGCACGCGGCAGGATCGCCAGAGGCTGCAACGAGCCTTCGGTCGAGGAAGGCAATCTCAACCGCCAGTTTGCGGCCTTCCTGTCGTCGCTGCGCCTAACCTGCCAAGTCATAGGCTGGGCTCGTCAACACCTGAAGGCCGAGTTGTCCGAGGCCAAAGCCAACGCCGCACAATTTGCCGCCGCCCGGCTCTCCGCCATCGCGGAGATCGGTACGCAATTGCGCGAACTGACCTCCCTGCGCCTGCGACGGATGGTCACGGACGCAGAGTTCGAGCAGGAGCGTGGGCGCCTAGAAAAGGACCGTTCTGCGCTCGAACGGGCCGCCGATCCCTCATTCAACGATCGAGTGTTCGAACTTTTGGATGTGGTCGAAAGGATCAGCAAATACGCCGCGGATTGGTTTTCTGGCGCCACGAACGATGGAAAACAGAGACTTACAAAAATGCTCTGTTCGAACCCGGCCTTGGTGGGGAAAAAACTGTGTGTTGAGGCCGTAAAACCGTTCGTCACGCCCTTGGAATTTGCACATTGTCTTAGTCTGCTGGGAGTCGAAGACGATGTTAGAACCCCCACGGGTGCAGGTGAGCACTTCATGAAAAAACTCCGCGCTCTTCAGGAGCGCGGAGAGATCGAAACCGTACTGGTTAGACTGGCTGAGCTAGAGGCTCTGTTTTCGGGGCAGGATCCGTCGCAAGCAACCGCAGAACCGCCAGCAAGCGCGTCCCCATCTCTCGAGCCTCCTCAAACGAGATCGTCTCGCCGAAATCGGCTTCGTATGCCGTGATGAACTCCTGAATATCGATATCGGTAAGCCTCATCCGATAAGGGTAATTCGGCGCAAGCTGGCACGCACGGCGGCGTCGCACGCACCAGCGCGAATATTGGCAGTCACATGGTCGGACCCGTCCCTCACGTCCCCAAGTCCCGTTACATGCGTTGAAGGCGCTGTCACCTGACAAGCCTGGGAAGACATGGCGGAAGCGGATATTTCGACGGCTTTGCGCATCACTTTCGGATGTTCGGGCGATCGGTGGCGATTTCCCAACAGCGGCCGTTCGATCACACGTCAGCGAATGGTCGTTGAGGGCGCATTTCGGACGCGTGTTGGGACTGATAACGCCACAGTTCAACAGCTAGCTTGCCAAACCCTAAAGTGAGAAACCACTCACGTGTAGTTTGGGCAGTTCAGCAGTTTCCGCGAGGAAGTAAGAGGCGTACTGGAAAGGTGGCACATGTATTGGCCGCAAAATTGCACTACCTGCCTCCCATTTACGCAGTTCGATCCCCTTGCGACCTCCCCGTTCAGACATGGAAAAGAGTGTACGATATTTGCGCGGCGCTATGCCGCTATAAACATGAAATACGATCTTGCTGGCCTTCTCTTGCGGAATATCTGAATCCAATACGATTTCTTCCTCGTATAGGCTGCGCGCTCTACTCTTCGGGTAGGGTTCTAAGTATATGACTTGCGTGATCCCGGCGGCGATAATGTGCTTGGCGCAATTGTGGCAGGGGAAGGTGGTAACGTAGAGCGCGCTGCCATCGATTCTCACGCCGCGCCGGGCTGCATCGATAATGGCTGCCACCTCGGCATGGACCGGACGACTAAACTCACCGATACCCATAAATTGGGTACCCTTTAGCACCGGCAGAATGTCGCGGGCGACCTCGCTTGCCTTCCTGTTCCCTGATTTATCGCCCAGCCAGCCGTCTTCGTTGAGACGGGAGATCATCTCAGCGAGAATGCCGACCTTAATCTGACTTGCCCTCTCGTCGCCTTGTCGCTGATCTCTGCAATCCGGCGATTCGTGTCCCCAGTAGAAGCCTCCTCCTCCTTTAGGCACCTCGTTCATGCCAACGGCCAGCACTTCGACGTCGGTCTCATTGCGAGCTGCGTCGTGGTCCAGTTGAACGATCGCAGCACCAACCTGACGATTGAAATCGGAAGAGCGTAGCGCAACAGCACTCGCCTGATACATGGCAACCTCTGACGGCTTGGGTGAATGAAAGGGGTGGCCGAATTCAAGCTCGAGAAATCGATCTATCGCATATTCACCGTTCGCAGGATTCATATCGACGAACACGTCGGCCAGCGGAAACGAGTCCTGCACGTTCTGTCCGAAATCGGACGGACTCTGATCATCTGATTGAATCAGATTGCTGGCTTCACCAGCGTAAAGGTCAACCGAGCTCGGCTCGTCACGCGAAATCGCTATCGTTTTTGCAAGTTCATTGATCCTGGACTGACGGGTTGCATGGCCTGCTATCAATAGGAATGCGGGTCCGTAGACGCGCCGCAACAATTCCACTTCTGCCGGGTGTTTCAACTGCGAGATGATCCAAGCATGCCCGTCCGCAGGTTCGGCCGGATCGCCGGTGAGAAGTTCCCGGTCACGCCGAATTGCGTCGATCGCGACACGCGCAAGCATCGCTCCATCCTGGTTTGCCGACCGAACTTGATTGGCCACCGATTGCAAATGAGCGATCCGCTCTCCCTCACCGGAGCCGTCGAAATCGTTCCATTGGGGAAAACCACGCAGGAGATTCGAAAGTTTTAGGGAGGTAGTCCCGAAGCCGAACGCACCGAGCTTGTCCGCGACTCGCTTGCCAAGGGCGTCAAGCCGTGTGCCGACCGGCGCCAGCAGCCCTACTACCAATTCTCCGCGGAAGGTCGGTTCCGTTGAGGTAGTGTCGTCAATCATGTTCGCTCCGATACACCGGAAGGCCGTCCGGCTTGCGGTCGGTTGCGCGCAATAATTGATGTCGAATCATGGAAACGTATGTCTCCAATGAGTCGGTTCCGGATCGCCATTGATCTGGCATCAAATGACGCGACCAGCGTTGCCATGTCTTATCGAGATGGCGCTCGTAGACATCCGTCGCCGGAATTGGTGCATTGTCTTCGCGACGCAACGGAGGGCTGAACCACCACATGTCGGGCGGTACATCGGGATAGCTTGGCGATAGCCGAAGGAGCAGATCGGCCTTATCGGCAGACAAACCCGGCGGCAACGGAAAGTGAGGGATGACCACTGCGATCATACCACCTTCCGACACCACAAATGCGTCTGCAGCAGTGTGCGCTATGAACTCGGCATCCCGGTCCGGTAACATCAGATCACCAGCGAGACATAGTAAGATTCAAAAACCTTCTGATTCTGATCGATCGTCATTCGCAACAAGCAATATAGCTGCCAATAGTCCTGCCAGAGTTCGTTCTCGGGCATCACCACTTCGACATTTAGACCGATTTCCGAAATGTCCTCGGCGCCGATCATTTGGTTATGCGACTTCCAGACATCGATATTCATGAAGAAGGCGGCAATGGAAGAAAACGGCAGTCCGCGTCGTTTCAGCAGGTTCTCGGCAAGATCGCGAGTACGACCACGGATGCCTTCGAATTTGTGGACGAGATTGGCGTCGAACTGCTTTAGTTTCAGCAGCGCAATAGGATCGTTCGGATGCAGGCGCAATTCCTCTTCGCGATCACGATAAGCAGCAAGGTATCGCAGCACGGAATGACAGATCTCGTTTCCAGCAGAATCCTTTAGATGGAACTGCGGGTCGATCGCGCCGAGTTCGGATGAGTCGCTCATCAGAATCGAATTGGCGCCCAGAGCAATGATCGTGCCAGCGCTCTTCGCATAGTCAGGGATGACGACCCTAATGTCGCCGGTGTCGGCGACTCTCGCTCGCAGCAGTCGAATTAGCTTTTCCGCCTCGTCGATATCCCCACCAATGGTGTGGAGCATCAGATCGATGTGGTCACCCGCGCGGAGATTGTGAAGAAGATCGACGAAGCCGACGGTATCGTCCCGGCAAATTTGTGCCTCGGTTCCGCCAATGAAGCACAAAGTCGTTCGCCCCGTCCGGTCTTCGATTGCGCCTATCAGTTCCTGGCGCTGGTAACGGCCTGCGTTGCTGGCACTGAAGAGAGGGGTCTTTGAAAAACGTCGTCGGGGCGAGGAGGATTGCTCGTCAGCCACTGTCGGCTCACCGCCAGTGGCCGGCCCCCGCTCCAGTTCGCTTGATCTCAGTTCTTCGCCCATTCAATCCTGCCTCGACGCACGAAATAATGACAACGTCTGGACGCATCGCTATAGTCCACACTCGGCGTGATCGTGAGCCGCCGCCCGTTCAGCACCTCGATCCGCCAATAGGGGTTCCGGCTGGAATCAACGTTGAGCAGGATACGATGGCCTGCTCTACATGGACAGTCGAACACGATCCATTTCCAACAGCTTTTACTGCCGACCAGCGAAACGCCGTTTCGCGGTAGCCGCTGGGCAACATCGTCGGCATCTTCCACGATCTCCACCACGCGCCATGGCTGGAACGGAAGCCAGTTCCAAAGTCTGATCTTCATGCCGTCCATGTCTGCTCCAAAAACGGTGTTCCAATGCCCTGCCCGATCTTGTCACAGTTCGGATCACAATAATGTCCCGGGTTAGGCTCGCACAAATTGGTCGAAATCTCGCGTTCGTGCCAGCGAAGGAGAACTTCGGTCGGGCGTGACGAGGGGCCATACCCGATAAGACGTTCGAGCAGTTCTGCCACGGCGGCCGCTGCGACTGACGTTGTGAACGCAACGACTGCCGGTTCGACGCCTGCCAGAGCGGGAGCGTAACCCTCGTCCTCGAGGCGCTTGCGTTCCTCCGGAGTGCGCAACTCGGCGGCGGCGCGGGCAAGATCGATCCGTCCTCGACAGACGAGACAGGCAGAACCTGGCGTTAGGATGGTGATCCGCCCGTCGACCCCACGGAGCGTGCCATCCGCGCTGCTGCTCAGCAGCACGCCAACATCGATGACGGGTAGGGCCATGAAGGTCGCGAGGCGGGAGAGAACGAGCCGACCAGCATTATCGTCGGTGCAGCCAAACACAACGTCAGCGGCCACGAGTTCACGAGCCGATTTCTCAACAGAAACAGTTGATTGACGCGTAGCACAATAGAGATCAGGTGCGATGCGCATGAGATGGTCGCGAAGGACGTCGACCTTGGGTCGGCCGACGTCGGCCGGCGTCGATCCATACATCCTCGTTGTGTTGCTTTTGCTCAGGACGTCGGGGTCGATCAGAATCAACCTGCGCACGCCGAGCCGGACCAGTTGCTCGGCAACCGCTGACCCCGTTCCGCCAGCGCCCGCGATCGCCACAGTAAGGTCGGAGAGAGTGGCTTGGACGGCAGCACCGAACGCCCTTACGTTGCGGTCGAACAATGGATCAATCCGAGTCGATGCATCGTCATGAGCGGGAGTGAGCCGGAGTCTGTCGCCAACATGCCACAGCCGATTTATCCTGATGGGCGTCTGAGCCGCAGCAATCAACACACCCGAAAAAGCGAGGCCGGCACCGCGCGGAGACACAATCAGCGCACCATAATAATCGGATCCAGTGCGAATCCTGAACAGATCGGCAAGTTCCTTGTCCACCTTGTCATCGTGCCGACTGGAACGGGGTATCCCATTTTCGCCGGGATGGGTATGGACCCAAATGGCGATGCACCCAGCAGCTTCTGCTGCGCCAAGTGCAGGCACATAGCCGTCGGACGAAATTAGTAGCTGATCTGGATCGCGCGTCAGATACGCCCGTTCAGGTACCCAATGCATCTCACGCCCGATGATGCGAATATCTCCGTTTGGCGCCGCGGCCAGGCGAGCAAGCATGACCCCGCCCGTCTCGACCTCGAGCACCGCTGCGCTGTGGAGTTCGGCGACCAGACTGTCTTGGAGGACGAGTGAAGCCTTCATGCCGCAGCTCTCAAGGCGGCCCGAGACAGCTCTTTGTCAATCAGGGTGAAATAACTGCGCAGCCCGTCCGAGCCAGACCGCCAGCAGCCACCGTTCATATGCCGGGACCAGCGCTGCCAAGCGCGGCAAAGATAGGTTTCTGTAACATCCGCCCGATCGATCCCGGCTCCGTCGGCGCGATGCAATGCCGGCTCAAACCAGAACATATCGGGCGGTACGTCTGGATAGCCAGGCGAGAGCCGCAACAAAAGGTCGCTCGTTGAATGGTCGAGGCCGGGCGGTAGGGCATATGCCGGCACGAGGACGCAAGTCATGCCACCCTCGACAACGACATCGTGGTTCGTGAAACGCTCGGTTAGGAACTCGATGTCGTCTGCAGGGAGCATCGGCGTTACTCAGCAGTTTCCGGGATTGATTTGGGCAGGGGCTGTGAAGAACCGTAGGCCATCCTTCATTTCGATGACGTCATTCAGTTCGACCTTGCGATCGGAACCGCCGGGCACGACTTGGAACAGGTCGCGATCAGGGCCGACATCAGGATTGGGTAGCGCCCGAAGTTGAGCGCCGGTCAGCTTGGCCTTGCTCACCTTATAGTGCTCGCGGTCGATTCGGATGTTGAATTCGTGCGCGCGTCCTGAATCCATGGGGTCGCTTTTGCGGTCGTCATCGGAGCCAGGGTCATGGTGATCGATGTCGGTCATAGTGATTCTCCAATTTGTGATACCAAGATACCACGACACCACGATGGTTGACAACTGGGGTTCAATGGTGGCAAGGAAAAAAAATGAAAGCACCTAAGGCGATGACCATCCGATTGGCCCCGGAGCAGGCGGAAGCTCTCGAAACGGTTGCAAGTGTCGAGCAACGCGCTGTGTCAGACGTCATCCGTGCGGCGATCACAGAGCATATCGAGAGCCGTCGTCGTGATCCGGAATTTCAGGCCGGGTTGCGTGAGCGAATCGATCGTGCCCAAAAATTTCTCGGCTGAGGGTTCGAACTATCTGCTTCAGGCTCAAGCCTAACTCAGATCCCGGACGATGACAGTAGCTTCGGCCGACATCGAAGTTCCAACAGCCGGGAAGCAAACCAAAGCGCCCAATCATCTTCTCCACCGGCCTGCTCGATACGCTGATAGGGACTTGCTATATCGAAGAAGATCGATCATCGACGCTGGCTTCGCAGCGACGGCAATTAGTTCGTTGGAAGACCATTGCCCGCGAATCTCATCGTGTAAATTGTGTCAACGTCTTCAACTGTCGCAAAGTAGAGAACCTGAGTTCTCACCTCCTTGCCGAAGACATCCTTCGCCAAAATAGTGATCTTGGCTGCCGTCCCCAGGACATCGCCAGGCCCCGCTACGTGCGCTTGCTCGGCGATATTGAGCGCAAAATCGAACACCTCTGGAATCAGTTCGACGTCCGTCCCGGGAGGGAGCGTCAGTGGAGATATCGACGTCGTCAACGGCTGGCTGCGCCGGTCTGGTGTGCCGAGGACGCTGTATTGCAACTCAACCGTCCAGGTAATGTCAAAGGCCGGCGATTGACCGACGTTCTTGATCTTGAGACCGAGCTGAGGTTTGATGTCTGGGAGATAAAAGGCAACGGAGGCGGCGCTCACAGCAAGATAGCAGCGGACCTGTGCCTCGCCGACAGCTCGTGTTTGAGCGATTGCTTTCTCAGCGGCGTTGGCTGACCGGCGCGATTGATACAGTGACCTGCTCGCCTGGATTAAAGTGCCGATCAGACCGACCACGCTAGCTGCGCTGAATATCAATGCCCAAAGCGCTAAGTCGTTAGCGCTCTTGGCTGCGGCTGCCGCCTGCTCGGCGGCAATGGCTGATCGCCAAGCTGAGCAGAGGTATGCGGCTTCATATGTCGGGGCGCGATAGCAGTCCTCAGATTTATAGTCGGGGAACGCTACGAACTGTGGCCGCTGCCCCTCCGTTGAAGCGGGCAGCCCGCCGAGCCTGAACTTCTGTTCTTTCACCGCGTCCGATGGGCTTTTGCGCCCGTCCGAAGTGCCGGCGTTAGCATATGACGTAAGGAGAAACGCGATTCCTGCCGCCAGCGCAACTCGATGCAGCTGCTTTGTCATGCCGATCCCCCTCGAATGGCGGATAGGTTACAGGACCGCGTATGGGCAGTCGACGGATTCTAGAACTCCGCCGATATGATTGCGCTGATTGAAACCCCACAATGAGTGATTACGCAGTTCGGTGCTGGGCGGATTGACTTCGATCGCGAGTGATAACGTCCGCTTTAGCTCATTTCGATCTCGATAGGACACTGTCGGCTACCGGCCCCCTCCTGCCATGGATTGAGCAAACGAGTGGCGAGGGATTGGCATCCACGCAGAATATGGCGCCGTGCAGGTCCGATGGGCCTACCCCACTATGGCCGATATGGCCCAACCACCCACGCCGACGATCTCGCGCATTCTGTCCGATGGAACGCTTGTTGAATTGGTACACGACGCTGGCGCTGGCACCACGGCGCTCACGGTGTGTCCGCCCGAAGGCTCTGCATCGGTCGTCGATCAGCTCGCCCTATCGGGCGACGAGCTGCTCGTCCCTTACGCCGCCTCCAACAACCTGCTCTCCTCCGGCTGTGTGCTGCTTCCGTCCGCCGTTGGCGAGATGGGCAGCGAGGCCGAGCTGCTCGCCGACTTGGTGTCGTTCATTCACCGCTATGTCGGCCTATCCGCCCTCTTCGAGCAGATCGCCGCCCACTATATCCTGCTGTCCTGGGTGTACGACGCCTTCAACGAAATCCCCTATCTGCGCCTCGCCGGCGACTATGGCTCAGGTAAGACCCGCGGCCTCTTGGTTCTGGGCTCGCTCGCGTACAAGGGGTTCTTCGCGTCGGGCGCATCCACCGTGTCGCCGATCTTCCATATCCTCCACGAGTTCGGCGGGACGCTCGTCCTCGACGAAGCCGATCTGCGCTTCTCGGACGCGACCGCCGATCTCACCAAGATCCTCAACAACGGCACGATGAAGGGCCTGCCGGTGCTGCGCACGATGGCCAATCGTCACCGCGAGCTCAATCCGCACGCCTTCCGCGTGTTCGGACCCAAGATCGTCGCCATGCGCGGCCGCTTTCAGGACGATGCGCTCGAAAGCCGGTTCCTGACCGAGATCATGATGCCGGGTGCCATGCGTGCCGATATCCCGCTGCATCTTCCCGATGCGATGAAGGACGAAGCCTGCGAACTTCGCAATCGCCTCCTCGCCTGGCGTTTCGCATATCGTCACCAGGTCCGCATCGATCCAGACCGCGCGATTTCCGGTCTCAGCCCCCGCGGCAATCAGATGGCATTGCCACTCCTGTCGCTCGTTGACGAAGCGGAACTGCGCGCTGCGATCGGAGAGCGCTTGGCGACGGAGGAAGCGCGGGCGGCAGCCACGCGCGCCCAGCGTCCCGAAGTCGCCATGGTGCGGGTACTCGATCGACTGTTCCGTGACGCACCATATGTCCCCGTTGCCCGGGCATGCGACGCGTTTAACGAACAGGCGAGCACCTCGCTGCCAATCAAGTCGGTGGGGCACATCATCCGTCGTGACCTCGGCCTTGTGACCACCAAGACTCGCGGCGTGTACGTCGTGCCGGCATCGGAGCGCGCGAAGGTGACTGAACTCATCGAACGGTACGCGCCACGAGAATCGCGAGCAGAGTAGCGGCGGGATTTCTTCGCGCGCAGCGCGAAATTTGCACCGGTGCAAACAGCACCGATGAAGAAAATCTCCGGTGCGGATGCACCTATGCACGTCGCGACGCCGTGCGCAGGGCGATGTGTCCGGCGATGATGGGGAAAGAGATCCTATGAGATCGAAATAACAGCACACTTTCTATGAATCATACCCATGAACTTCGCGTCCATCGACGCACGCACCGTTTGAACCAGGATGAACTCGCGCACCTCATCGGCGTCACCCCGACGATGATCATGCGCATGGAAAAGGGCGCCAAGCCCCAGCTCGCCGACATACAAGCCATGCTCGGGCTCGAATTCGTGTTCGGCAAACCTCTCTCGCAAATCTTCTCTGCCCTCTATGCGTTGGTCGAGGAAGCGGTGATGGGCCGGGCGACCGAACTGGAGCCGATCTGGCAGTCCATCGACGACGGCACCAAGGCCAGGGCGAACCTGGCGCTCCTTTCCTCGATGATGGAGCGCGTGCCAGCAATCACTGACGCAGCATGAAGCGCAAGCATCCGCCGGTACTGGCGCTCCATGCCACGTCCAAAGGGTTCGGGTTCGTCGTGATGTCGGGTCCCTTCTCGCTGGTCGACTGGGGAACGCGACAGGCAACGTCTGACAAGAACGCCACCAGTCTCGCCGCGGTCATGAGACTGCTCGACCGGTTCGATCCCCATACGGTTATTCTCGAAGACCCCACGCAGCTGTCGCGCCGATCGCCCAGGATCACCCGTCTCTATCAATCAATCGCGGCGCTCTGCCACGGACGCACGATCGACTTGGCCGTCGTCTCACGCGCCGACATTTTCCACTGCTACGCCACCGTCGGCGCTCGGACGTGGCAGGATGTTGCCGAAGCGGTCGCGCATCAGTTGGAGCCGCTACGCGCACTCATACCGACGCGTCGCAAGGCTTGGCAGAGCGAGGGGCGGCGCATGGCGATCTTCTCGGCCGCGGCTGTCGCCATGACCTACTGGCAGTTAGCAGATGCTCAAGCCATCTATCAACACCGGCCAGAACCGTGATCGAGAATTTGGACGGTCGATATTGCGATGGAACACATTGCAAACAGCCGAGATTCAGAAGAACGCTATATCCAATTATCGAAATCGGGTACCAACGGCTCAAGCAAGCTGGTGTATCCGACTTTTCGGTTTTGGATGCTCTTCGGCATGTCGGGACAATTTGCTTCATTTTGGACACATCCCGAAATTCTCAATATAATATAAAAAGCACATTGGGAGACAGCGAGGAGACGGTGTCTCTTGTTGTCCCCCAATGGCGCTGCTATCCTCAAAGTATGCCAACTGTCGCTCATCCATCGGAATTAGAGCCGATTGTTTTAGACGGCCCGATTTTCATAACGAAATCCATCTCTGATGAAGCGTTTGCACTCTCCGAGATTCACGACCAAGCTATTTTGCAAGAATTTCAAAATCTTGCAGAACCTTTTCTATTCCTTGCCCAAACCAACTTGAGCGTAGCGCACCTCTCGTCAGGAGAACGCGCGATCGCAATGATCGTGCTCCTGATGGCCGCATCCCGAGCATTAAATCGTCCCATTTCCGTAGTACTAAACGGCCCCCAGCATGTAATTAGCCCGAGCAATAGGCAAGTTCTGTCGGACATCTCAAGGGATCGCTCAGTAGATATCTCCATAATTTCGGTAGATGATTTTAAAAAGTCAGAAATATGGATATAGACCCTCTCTCGTTTTTCGGAAAAGTGCTCTGTCCCAATAGGAATATTGAGATACATTTTACCGATCGGGTCGATTTCGGCAATAGCGGGTCTTTCATCTTAATAACAGGAGACAATGGCGCCGGAAAGACGACATTTATAGAAACAGTAATCATTCCAAGACTTTTATCCGTCAATAAGTGCGTTATATACTTTGGCCCCGACAGGATAGTTCAGTACTGGTCATCAATCTCATATAGCGCGGTCAAGGCCACCGTACTTAAAAATGAATCGGCTCTTTTTTCCCAAGAGCGATCCAGGTCCTCTAAATCCGTTAGCGCGATTTTAACAGCTATAACGAAATGTGATTATATAATTGTTGATGAATTTCAGCTCGATATGATTAACGATATTAACAGACTTGCCGATGCATTCCCAAACGCCTCTATTATAGTAATAACCCATGATATAAAGTCCGTAGATACATTTAGAATAAGTTATAAATATGCGCACTTAAAATTTGGAAGACATGATAATATATGCACGGTAACTTCATCTAAATGATTAGAGCGGCATCACTTTTAAAGCTGCTTGCGCTCGCATCCCTCGCGTCCGCATGGATTGCTTTCATCTGCATATATCCGAACAATATTCTCCAAAGATATTTGGAATTACTACTAATTACCATATTTGTATCGATTCTGGATTTTGGACTCAAAGAGTGGCTTCGAATTTCCAGGTCAGCTATATCATTTGCCGCTATCTATATAATCATTGATGTGCCATTGATATTCTTTGGAGTAAACAACACAAATTCTATTTATACGATATTTGTGTTTTACTTATCCATATTGGGTTTGGGATGGGTGTTGAAGCGGGTGACGTTACGCGACATTGTTCGGTCAACCCCTTCACCGGCTGGACGGATATTCATGACCGCCCTCTGGACTACGATGTCCACAGCACTCGACGACATTGGCCGCATTCTTTGGTATTGTCAGCAATATGAGGACTGCGACGACAAAAGACTCCGGTTCGGAATCGGAGCCAGGCTTGCTTGCATGCTCGGGGTCGGCGCCAGCCTTCTTGAGGAGGTCCCATGGAAGATAACAGCAATCAAGAATCGAAGGTATCATCTGGGTCAGCCCTAGCTGTCTGGCAGACGCCGACCACTCTTTTTGTTGTCTTCACGGCTGTGTGCTTGGCAACTACCCTCTTTTTAAGGGTCCCCCTTCCAAGCAAGGGATATTTCAATTTTGGCGACGTGGCCGTTGTCTTTGCGGGCTTAACCTTTGGAAAATACCTCAAAGGGAAATCTCGGTACCTCGGCGGCATCTCCGGCGCTGCTGGCTCAGCGCTCGCGGACGTAATTGGCGGATACGCCTTCTTTGCTCCCGTCACCCTAGCGGCAAAATTCCTCGAGGGGACGTTTGCTGTGCTAGCCGCATCCGGCAAGCCTTGGAGGCTGACATTTCTCGCCGTCGGAGGCATCACTCTGGTGGGCGGCTATTTTGTGGGTGAGGTCCTACTCCCCCAGGTTGGGCTGGCGGGGGCGCTCGCTGAGCTCATACCCAATTTCATTCAAGCGATCGGAGGCGCGCTGGGCGGCCTTATCTTGTTCCGGGCGTTTTCATTGATCGTGAAATCTGGAGACCTGTCGTGAATATTAAAACAACCACGGCGAAAAACGGCCAGGGTGTGGTTCTAGGTGATATTCAACTAGAGTTGAATATTCTTATATTTACAATGTTGGTGAATATGGGATTCCTGAAATTGACGGAAGTTTCAACCTTTATAGGTCAAACTGTCAAAACCGTCGCGACAAAGGATATAAATGTCTGGCATATGATAATGGTATCGAGTGCGGTAATATTTTACATGGTATATATTTTCTCGATATTTATCGGCGTTTGGCAAACTTTCCGCAAGATAGATCCAAAACCCGCCATGCTTGTCGCTCTTGGGGCTTTTTTTACAGTATATTCATGCGTATTTTTAACTTCAGTCTCTTCATAGTTTCCTGATTGAGACACTCTAAGTAGGAATTGGCGCGAAGGTTACGGCACTGAATTGGTCAATTACTCTAGCCATTCCGAAATTTTCGGCGGGCACTTCACCGACCCCGGTCAGAAATATTCCCCACTGATCGATAAGGCGTCGTCTGTGGTCAAACCGATCTGATCGCTGATAGGCCCGGACAACCTCCGAATCGACTAGGTGTCCTAACGCGCTTTCCTTGATTTCGAACGGTGCGTCGGTCTGCTCCTCAACCCAGGTTCGGAAAGTGGCGCGAAATCCATGGGGCCGGGCCGTATGGCCTAGTCGCCGCATGAGCGCCGCCATGCCCGCATCAGACAACGGCTTCCCCCCCACTGATGGAAAAAGATAAGATCCGTTTGCGAAACTGCGTGCCTTGGCCACAATAGCGATGGCTTCAGGGACCAGTGGGATGCGCCGATCTTGGCCTGTCTTTGTACGCGCCGCTGGTAGGTGCCAGACATCGCCCACGATCTCGCCGAAGGTCACAAAACGCACTTCGCTCGTACGGGCCACAGTCAATATTAGGAAACGCAGAGCTAGGGCAGCAATGCCTTCCTCCTCAGCGAGCGAACGATAGAATGCTGGAGCGTCGGCATATGGCAACGATGGGATATGCTCGGCAGTATGGCGCTGCTTACCCAACAACGCTCGAGCCTTCATAGGCGCCTGGAGGTCGACGTCGAGCCCAAGTGCTGCCGCATGCCTAAGCGTCAAGGTAACGCGATTGAGCGCTTTGCGTGCCGTCTCGCTCTTATCATGCCAGAGCGGTTGTAAAATCTCGACCAAGCTGTGTTGGTCAATGTCTTCGACGGGCATGGTCCCCAGCTTGGGGATGACATGGGTTTTAAGTGGCGACATCCAGCGGCCGGCATCGCCGTCCCGTTTTAGTTCCGCCTTCCTCGCTTCGAAGCAGCCATCAATCGCTTCAGCCATTGTGAGGCGATGTATCGTCCGTCTGGCGTTCAGTCGCTCCTCAATCGGATCCTCGCCATCTCGCAGCCGTCGGCGCGCTGCGGCGGCTCGCTCTCGCGCTTCGGCTATAGACACGTCAGGCCAAGGGCCAAGACCCATCTCACGACGCTTGCCGCTCACCACCAAACGTAACGCCCACTTACCCGCCTGACGATCGCGCTTAACCAGCCACAGCCCTTGCCCATCCGCATATTTGCCACGATCGAGCGCTTTGGCTGACAGTTGCGAAAGCACGTTGTGGCGCACAGGAACCAAACTCCGAGCTGCATTTTAGCCCACCTTTTAGCCCACCTTCATGTATGTACTCAAGTGCTTTTATATGGTGCGACATGAGCAGAGACAGTCGGGATAACACGATGACAAATAACGATATTGATAAAGCATGATGCGGCATGAGAAGCCGCCAGATGCAGCCCTTGGGCACCATTTTCCACCATCATCCGATAGTCGCGGCTCGCCCGTCGCGAATGTACGGGCAGAGTGCGATCCGGCGCCGCCGAAGCGGTCGCAATCCTGCGGTGCCGAACTGGATTCCAGGTCCGATCGAAAAGCAAGCTGGCGCGGGAGCGTCTGGACAGCGACGTCCCGCGCCAGGGTATCCGGCCAGAGCGCGCCGGACTTCCCTTCGACCTCCCCCGCCGCGCTGCGCCGCCGACCCGATACGCGGTCGGAACTCCGGACACTGCCCGCAGGCGGGACGATGAACTCGGCATCGCGGCTTGGGAGTACTGAACCGCAGACCGGGCCGTCGAAGCCTGTATCGCGCCATCGCCGGAACCCGCCGCCGCCGCGCCGCGGCCGCCGGCGACTGCCGGCCTGACCCCCGCCCTCCGCGATCGCCGCCCGACTCGTCCGGTTCGATGGCAGTTCGATTGCTAGGACCGTTTCCGCCGATTCGGCAGCGCGGTTAAATACTTAGGGTCGCCGGTACCGTGCAGTAACCGGCCAGGGCCAGGATGCGAACACGCCAGCGCCGTTACGTAGCTTTACCGAGCCGACTCCCCCGTCGCGATCGGCTAGCCTCGGGCGGCCTCATTCTACACGGATGTTGCCCTTGCCGCTCGAACTCGTCGTCCTGATGATCTCCGAAAGCGATCTGCGCAGCGCGCTGACCGCGCGATTGACGATGCTCGGGTTCAACGTCGTCACGCTCGGACCGGAGCAAAAGCCGGCGGGGCTGCCGCCCATGACGGTGGCAAGCGGCGTGCTGGTCACCGACGACAGCGATGCCGGGCTGATCGCGAGCGACGCTCAGCCCTGGATCCAGGTCATCGTTCTCAACGGGTCCAGCGTCGGTCCCGGCGACCGCCCGCTGCGCCTGTCCCGGCGCGGTGCCACGCGTCTGGTCGTCGATGCGCTGGAGCGCTTGCGCGCGCCCGACGCGCAGGACCCGATTTCAGAATCGGACGCACCGCGCTAAGCCGCCGGAATGAGCCCGGCGGCGAACGCGATGCGCAGCGCCTCGGACAGGCTGCGCACGCCCATCTTGGTCATCAGGTTCGCGCGATAGATTTCCACCGTGCGCGGGCTGATCGACAGTTCATAGGCGATGATCTTGTTGGACCGGCCTTCGATCAGGCCGGTCAGGACGTCGCGTTCCCTGGGCGAGAGCGCATCGACGCGTGCCTTGGCGCTTTCGATCTGGGCTGACCCGGCATTGGCATGCTCCATCCGCGCGAACGCCTTGTCGATCGTCTCGAGCAGCGCTTCGGGCTTGTAGGGCTTTTCCAGGAAATCGAACGCACCCGCCTTCATCGCGTGCACCGCGATGTCGATATTGCCTTCCCCGGTCAGCATGATCACGGGAAAGCGCCCCGGCGAGAGCGGGCGCAGTTCCTCCATCACCTCGAGCCCGTTCTTCCCGGGCATGTGGTAATCGAGCAGCAGGACGCCCGGGTCGAGATCGCCTGCCCCGTCCAGAAACTGATCGCCCGATCGGAAATTACGCACGGCGACGTCCGAGCGCAGCGACAACAGCCCATGCAGCGACGCGCGCACCGCGTCGTCATCGTCAACCAGGTAGATGTTCCGGATCATCCTCCAGCTCCTTGAATACCGGCAGGGTGAAGCGGAACACTGCTCCGCCCTCCGGCCGGTTCTCCGCGGTCAATGCGCCCCCATGCGCCTCGACAATGCGCCGCGAGATCGACAGGCCCACGCCCATCGACGCTCCGGACTTGGTGGTCGAAAAGCGGGCGTAGAGCCGCTCGCTCAATTCCTCGGGAATGCCCGGCCCGCTATCCTCGATCGACAGCGCGACCATGTCACCGGCCTCGCCGCGCGAGGCGATCAGGATGCGGCGCGGGCTGCCGGGCGGCAGCGACCGCAACGCCTCCACCGCGTTGCGCAACAGATTCACTAGCACTTGCTGGATCTGTACCCGGTCGGCGAAGATGGTGTCGGCCGCGGGGTCGAGATCGTAGCGGAGGTCGACGTCCTCCCGGCCGCCGCCGAAAAAGACCAACGCGGCAGCTTCCTCGACCACGTGCGCGAGCGATTCGGGGCGCATCTCGATATCGCGCTTGGCCAGGAAATCGCGCAGCCGCCGGATGATGTCGCCCGACCGTTGGGTCTGTTCCTCCGCCATCAGCAGCAATTCGATGACGCGCTCGCCCGCGGCGCCCTGTTCGAGCAGCATGCGCGTCGCGGCGATGAAATTCGCGGTGGCGCTCAATGGCTGGTTGAGTTCGTGCGCCAAATCGGCGGCAAGTTCGCTCATCGCGCGCTGGCGCGAGATATGCGCCAGTTCGGCGCTGAGTTCGGAAAGACGCTGTTCCTCGAACAACCGGCCCGACACGTCGCGGACGATCCCGGTGAAGATGCGCGCCTCGCCGACCACCGCCTCACCGACGTTGAGCTCGATCGGAAACAGGGTGCCGTCCGCGCGCCGCGCGGTCAGCTCGCGCGTCAGGCCGATCACCTTGCGGTCGCCGGTCGTCAGATAATCGAGGATCGCCGCATCGTGCCGCGACGCGAAATTGTCGGGCATCAGGATCTTGACGTTGCGGCCGATCACCGCGTCGGCCGCATAGCCGAACATCGTCTCCGCGACGCGGCTGAAGCTTCTGACGATGCCGTGCTCGTCGATCACGACCGTCGCGTCGGGCACCGCCTCGATCATCGAATCGAGCCGCTTTTCGGCCTCACGGCGATTACGCTGGGTGACGTCGGTGATCGAACCGATCGACCGCACGAAATTGCCCGCATCGTCGTACAGGCACCGCGCCGACCCTTCGAGCATCCGCGGCGTGCCCGATGTCGGGAGGAAATTATACTGGAAGGCGAAGCGGTCCCGCCGCTCGGCGACGGCATTGTCGATCGACGCCATCACCCCGACGGCGTCGTCGGGATCGACCTGTTCGCGCCACAGTTCGAACGTGGCGAGCGATCCTTCGGGCAAGCCGAGCCGCTGCTCCGATCCCGGCGACCAGTCGATGTCGCCGGTCGCCACGTCCCATTCGAACACGCCGATCTCGTTGACCTCGGCAGCTATCGCCATGCGGTTCTCGCTGGCGCGCAATTCCTCCTCGGCCTCGACCCGCGTGGTGATGTCGAGCATCTTGAGCACGACCACGTCCTCGCGTCCCGGACGGCGGAGCAGCCGACGCCGTTCGACGACATGGAGTTCGCTGCCGTCGCGCCGCTGCTCGACGAACTCCGCTTCCCGCGGCCCGGCCCCCGACCCATCGCCGTACAGCTCGCTCGCATGGCGATCTTCGACGGGGCGCGAGCGGAGCAGGTCATGCTTGTCGCGGCCGACCGCCTCGTCCGCCGACCAGCCGTAGAGTTCGACGCACCCCCTGGTCCAGTGAAGGATCGTTCCGTCCGGCCGAACGAGCGCGATCGCGGCGCTGTCGAGTGCGTCGGAAAGGTCGCCGAGCGCGATCCGCTGGCGGGCAAGCCGATCCGACACGAACAGCAGGATCGTTCCCATGATCAGCATGTTGACCAGAATCGCGATCAGTCCCGCACCGGGCGCCGGCGCGGCGCCGATCCTGATGGTCCATTGCTCGAGCACGATCGGTATCGCCGGCAGCACGAACATGATCGGCAGGACCAGCCAACGCAGCGGCTGGCCGAGCCGGTCCACCGACAACAATCCGGTCCATCCCGCTTCGTGCTTCCACCAGAGGAACGAACATGCCGTCGCGAGCGTCGCGATGCTGGCCGGCGCGGCGGCGGTGAACAATTGGCCGGGCGGAGTCGTACCGCCGAGCAAGAAGAAGGCGATCGTCGAATAGAGGCCCAGCCCGACCGCCAGCGCAGCGAGGATATTCGCCAACCGATCGAGTAGAGGAGATCGCCGCGTCGCCAGCAGGATGGTCGTCCCGAGCAGCAGGAAGGTCAGGATGGAATTGGATCCCGGGCGTCCGGGAGAGAGCGCAACCGATTGGCGCAATTGCTCCCGGAACAACAGCTGATCGACCCCGAGACCGCGCCCCGACACCGTCTCGACCGCCGCCACGAACGCGATCGCCAGCGCCGCAGCCGCCGCGAGTCCCGCGATGCGCCGTTCAAGAATCGCCGCCGCCATACCGAAGGACAGAAGCAGGTTTCCGATAATGGTCAGCGGCCACGCGGCCGCCCGGCTTATACCAAAGGACGCCAGAGCCGGTATCTCGAATACCCAGCCGGCAAGTGCTGCAAACCCCGCCAGTGCGGCAATTCCCGCCAGCGCCAATGCAATTTCATCACCCTTCGATGCGTCCTTCCGGAGACGCGCTCGAATCTGCATTTTCCCCATCCTTGCGGCCGCTCGTTTGGCGGCGGGAACATCAATTACTATAGCGCTATTATTGATCCACGGAAATAGTTGATAACACGCGGCAATATGGTCGAGTCACGAACAAAAGCGGCCGTTTTGAATATATCGTCACGCTGGCAGCGGGGGCCGGCGGTAATAGGGAAGATGGCGGTGCCGCCCCCGGCCTAGCCGCAATCCGATCGAACGGATCAGGGCGGTCACGGCCTGCCCGATCCGGTCGGCCAGACTGAGGCGCCGCGGATCCTCGATTTCGAAGTCGCCCAGCCACAATTCATCCATCGAACATCCCTGCAAGTTGATCGCCATGGGCTCGGCCGATACTTGCGGCGCGCCCGGTACCGGATGCGGCGGCAGCCGGTCGATCAGGTCGAGCAACGGCGCGTCGCCCGTCGACGACCGGATCAGCGTGTCGGTCAGGTCGGTGGCGCGGTCGGCGGTAGGCGCGGCGCCAGCGGCGACGTCCCCTCTGGGCGCCGCAACGAACGCCGGCACAGGTTCGGTGGGCGGCGTCAGCGGCGCGATGGCGGGTCGATCGAGGACCGCCGCGTCCGCCTCCCCGACGGGGTCGGGAGCGGTGGCAGCGATCCTTGGCGCGATCGGTTCCGCCAGGACGGGCGCGGGGCGGACCGCCGGCCGCGCGACGAAGGGAGCGGCAGCCGCCATCGGCTTCGCGGAGACATCAGGAATGGGCGCGGGCAGCGGCGCCACCGGGCGAGCTTCCGCGACCCGGGGCTGCGCGGCGGGTCGGCATCCCTGCGCGATCAACGCGACCCGGACGACGCCGTCGAGCGCATCCGACACCGTTGCCCCCCAGGCCAGTTCGGCCTCGGGCGACGCGCGCTCGGCAATGGCTTCGACGATCGCATCGAGTTCCATCAGCGACATGTCGTTGCCGCCGCTGATCGAGATCATCAGCTTGCCCGCCCCGGCGATCTCGTCGTCGATCAAGGGGCAGGCCATCGCGTTCTCCGCGGCGACGATCGCGCGGTCGGATCGCCCTTTCCCCTCGCCGAAGCCAATCACCGCGCGGCCCATGCCGGCGATGATGTTGCGCATCTCCGCGAAACCGATCTGTTTGAGGCCCGGGGTCACCAGCAGATGCGCGATCCCGCCCACCGCATCGGCCAGCACGCCGTTCGACGCGTTCATCGCCGACCGGAAGGTCATGTCGAGATCGCCGATACCTAACAGCCGTTGGTTGGGGACGACGATGATCGCGTCGACCAGCGGCTCGAGCAAGGCGATCCCCTGGTCGGCGCGGGCCGCGCGGCGGGCACCTTCGAACTCGAACGGGCGCGTCACCACGGCAATGGTCGGAATACCGCGCCGTTTCGCGCATTCGGCAAAAATGGGCGCCGCGCCGGTGCCGGTACCGCCCCCCATTCCCGCCGCGATGAAACAGAAGTCGACGTCCTTCAACGCCGCGTCGATATCGGCCACGACCTCCTGCGCTGCGGCACGGCCGACTTCGGGCCAGGCCCCCGCCCCGAGCCCCTGCGTCGCCATCCGGCCGAGCTGCAGTTGGTTGTGCACGTCGAGTCCGCGCAATGCCTGGGCGTCGGTGTTCGCGGCGATCAGTTCGACATTCGGCAATTCCTCACCGATCAGGTCGGCCACGCCATTGCCGCCAGCACCACCCACACCGAAAACCGCGATACGCGGCGTCATCGCCTCGATCTGACTCATAAAGCTCATAGTCTGTCCCCGACTCGCTCGAAATCCGTGAGTCGTATCGCGTTAACCATGCGAGTCGGGCCATGAGGGGAATCTACTGCCGTAGAAATACGCACTCCTTTTGACGTGATACTGCGATCCCCTTGATCGTAACGGCCCCGATGCCGTAATGTTACCTAAGGTATTATTGGTAGAACCATGGAAACCGATTGCCCTTTACTGAATTCACATTCATTTCGGATCAAAAATGGCGATTGCGCGTCTCGAAATCTGCTGAATAAGGCTTTCGTCGACGCAAAAGCCTCGCATCGCCGAGCAGAAAATCTTGATCGAGCGCAGCTCCATTGTCCGGCATGGTGCGTTGAACATGGATATCGCCTTGCCGACGCACCCGCTGGCCGGGTCGCGATCTGACTGGAGGAACGGCATGCGCAAGGGATGGGTGGTTGCAATCGGTGCGATCCCGGCGCTGTTCGCTCTCGCCTTTCTCGCCTCCCCCTATCTCGCTGCGCGCAAGTTCGTTGCCTGGGCACGACAGGGCGATACCGAAAGGCTCGCGGCATCGGTCGACTTTCCGGCGGTTCGCGCGAGCCTGAAGCCGCAGCTCAGCGCGGCGGTCACTGCGCGGATGAATCGCGATCCGGAAATGCGCGACAACCCGTTGGCGGGTCTGGGCATGATGCTGATGCCCAGCCTGCTCGACCGGATGGTCGACAGCGTGGTGACGCCGCGCGGCTTGGCAACGCTCGTCAGCGCGGGCCGCACGGGGCGTGTTGCCGAAAGCGCGGAGCCGCCCCGGCTCGATTATGATTATGGCTATACCGCGCTCGATCGCTTCCGCGTGACGGCACGTCGGCAGGGCGGTCGCGGCGCCCCCCTCGGCCTGACATTCGAACGGCGCGGGCTGTTCTGGTGGAAACTCGTGGGGGTCGATCTGCCTCAGGACATGCTTGCGGATCGAGACGAGGCGGAATCACCCGCCTAGCTCGACGACCCTTTTTGGGACGGTAGGACGGTCGTCATTGCGGTCGCGCGGTACCTCAGGGTGTGGGGTCGCCGCCACCACCAGCCGGCTTGCGATAGTCGAGCGCCGGGGCGCGATCGCCGAGCAACGCCCTGTACTTGAAATCGGGGCCGCGCGCTGCGAGCAATTCCTTCTTCGCCGCGGCCAGGATCTGGGGATTTTCGAACAGCTCGGCCGCCGTCAGCGCGATCGTCTTGGCCGCCACTACCCCGCCCTTGGCACCGATGCTCGCGCCGGACGCCGCCACCGCCTGCCAGCTGTGCGCCGGCGTCCCCGGCACCCAGGTCGCGGCATTCATCCCGATCGTGGGTACGACCCAGCTGATATCCGACACATCGGTCGATCCGCCGCTGTCCCCGGTCCAGATCGGCTCGATCTTCTCGACACCGTTCAACGGCTTTTGCGTCTGCAGCGTCTTTTGCAGCGCCGTCGCCCATTGCACTTCCTGGGGCGTCCAGGTTTCGCCGCCGACCTTTTCTAGATTGCGCTGCATCACCGCGGCGAGCGTGTTGCTGGCGAGCATCGAATAGACACCACCGGTCGCCTCGAACTTGACCGTCGTCCCGGTCGCCAGCGCCGCGCCCTCGGCCGCCTTCTGCACGCGGTCCATTACCGACCGCACGATCGCGGGATCGGTGTTCCGGACGTAATAGTAGCTCTCGGCGAAATCCGGGACGACATTGGGCGCCTGGCCGCCATTGGTGATGATGTAATGGATGCGCGTACCCATCGGCACATGCTCGCGCAGGAAATTGACCGCGACGTCCATTACCTCGACGCCGTCGAGCGCCGACCGCCCCTTATCCGGGGCGGCGGAGGCATGAGCGGCGAGACCGTAGAAACGGAACTTGCCCGAGATGTTCGCCAGGCTCTTGCCGACCGCGATGCCGTTCGTATCGCCGGGATGCCAGTGCAATACGGCATCGACATCGTCGAACAGTCCCGCGCGGACCATATAGACCTTGCCCGATCCGCCTTCCTCCGCGGGCGTGCCATAGACACGGACTTCGCCCTGGACCTTGTTGGCGACCATCCAGTCCTTGATCGCCATTGCCGCGGTGATCGAGGCGGCGCCGAAGATGTTGTGGCCGCAGCCATGGCCGGCCGCCTTGCCGGCGATCGGCGCGCGCTCGGGTTTCGCTTCCTGCGCCAGCCCCGGCAGCGCATCGAACTCGGCGAGCACCGCGATCACCGGCCCCTTGCCGGTCCGGAAGCTGGCGACGAAGGCGGTCGGCATTCCCGCGACGCCCGCCGTGACGGTGAAGCCCGCCTTCTTGAGTTCTCCCTGGAGCAGCGCCGAACTCTTCGTCTCCTGGAAACCCACTTCGGCGAAGTCCCAGATCGTCTTTGCGGTGGCCGCCAATGCCGGCGCCCGGGCATCGACGTCGTTCAGGATCGCCGTGCGCTGAGGATCGGGCAGCGCCTGCGCCGCAGCGAGGCTGGGCGCGATCAGGACCGTTGCGAGAAGCAGGCTGCGGATCATCGTCATTCCCCTCGGTGGTTTAGTCAGGAACGGCTCGACGGCACCTCAGCGGACGCCAACCGCCGCCGCGTCGGGCCGCCGGGTGTCGGCCGCCCCCATGAAGCGATCGCCGTCGACCATGATCGACTGGACGCTGCCCATGGTGTTGGACATGCGGACCTTGTGGCCCTTCGCTTCGAGCAGCGGGACGATGTCGGGCGAGAAGCCGTCCTCGAGCTCCAATGGGCCGTCGCCGCCGGCCTGGTTCATCCGTGGCCGCTCGGCGGCTTCGGCGACGTTCAGGCGGAAGTCGATGACGTTGGACAACATCTGCACCATCGTCGCGATGATGTAGCCACCCCCCGGCGTGCCGGTGACCAGCCAGGGCTTGTCGTCACGGAACACGATCATCGGCGTGATGGTCGACCCGACACGTTTGCCGGGCACCGGCGCGGTCGCCTTGTCCTTTTCGCGACCCTTTCCCCAGGCGAGATTGCCGAGAGAATTGTTGAGCAGCACGCCAGTTCCCGGCGCGACGACATGGGCGCCATAGGACGCCGACAGGGTATAGGTGTTGCTGACCGCGTCGCCCGCCGCGTCGACGATCGAGAAATGCGTCGTGTCCTTGCTTTCGTAGGGATAGGGATTGCCGTCCGGCACCTCCTTCTCGCCGAGCGAGCGGTCGGGACTGATCAGCCTGGCGCGCTCGGCGGCATAGCCCTTGCTGGCGAGCCCGATGGCAGGCGTGTTCCAGTCGGGCGCACCGCCGACCAGCCGCCGGTCCGACCAGACGATCTTCATCGTTTCCGCCAGCAGATGGAGATTGGCGACGCTGCCCCAGCGCGCTTCGCGCACGGGGAACTTCTCCAGGATATTCATCGCCTCGGCGACGCTGATGCCTGACGCGGTCGGCGGCATGTAGGCGATGCGATAGCCGCGGTAGCTCGACCAGATCGGTTGCGAGACGATCGCACGGTAATTGGCGAGATCGGTGGTATCGATGATGCCGCCGCCCGCCTTGATCCCGGCGGCAAGCTTCGCGGCGAACGGGCCGGTGTAGAAACCGTCGCGCCCCTTGGCGGCGATCAGCTTGAGCGTCGCCGCGAGGTCGGGCTGCTTCCACACCTCCCCTGGCCGATACGCGCTACCGTCTGGCTTGAAATAGATGGCCAGCGCGGCCGGATCGTCGGCCATGTCCTTCTTCTGCTCGGCATTCGCCTGCGCCTCGTCATCGGACAGCGCGACGCCCTTTTCCGCTAGCGCGATCGCCGGCGCGATCAGCGTTCCCCACGGCAGCGAGCCGAACCGCCGGTGCGCTTCCCAAAGGCCCGCGACCGTGCCGGGGATCGCCACGCCCTTCATCGAATAGCCCTTGGCACGATCGAACTTGCCGGCCGCGTCGAGCAACAGATCGGGCGTCGTATTGCGCGACGCCTGGCCATAATAGTCGATCGCGAGATCGACCGCCGGCCTGCCGTCCTTCGGCGCCATGTGCACCAGCATATAGCCGCCGCCGCCGATATTGCCGGCACGCGGCAATACGACGGCCAGCGCGAAGCCGACCGCCACTGCCGCGTCGACCGCGTTACCGCCCTTGCGCAGGATGTCGGCGCCGACCTGCGCCGCGATCGCATTCTGGCTGACGACCATGCCGCCACGGCCGATCACCGGCTTGTGGATCTGTTCGTAGGCGACGATGTCGCCGCCCGAACCCTTCTTGGCCGGGATCTCCTCCTGCGCCTGCGCGATCGGCGCGACGGCAAGCGACAGCAGCGCCGCCGACAGGACGGCGCGAGCGGTCCCCCGCATCAGAACGACGCCCGCATGCTGGCATACCAATAACGGCCGTACGGCGTGTAGAGCGATCCCAGAAAGCCCGAGGACGACAGCGGCGGCGCCGCGTTGGTCAGGTTGCGGACGCCGATCCGCAGCCGGTATTTGCCCTCGCGCGCACTGCCGACGGTGACCTGGCCATACAGGTTGAAGGTCATCCGGTCGGCGATCAGCCAGGGAGCGCCGGCGGAGTCGATCAGGCCGGTGTCGTCGACGTCGCTGGTATATTGCGTGTATCCGCCGATCTCGAAATTTCGGTAGTCCCAGATCAGCGAGCCGTTGACCTTCCAGCGTGGCTTGCCGTTCTGGCGGACCAGGTCGCCACCACCGGTGATCGAGGTACCGGCATTGATGGTGCCCGCCGCTCGCGCATCGAGCAGCGCCTGGATCTTGGGCGATGGCTGGAGGTAGAATTTGCCGAGATAGGCGGCATTGGCGTTGAGCGTGAAGCGGCCGATGCCGAAGTCCGGCAATCGCCAGTTGAGGCCCAGATCGACACCGGCCGCTTCCTGCGGCAACAGATTGACGTACTGGTCCTTCACGTAGAGCACGCGGCCCGCCGGATCGAGCCCGGTCCCAGCGAACAGGGCGATATCGTCCGCGGTCGGCGCGGCACGGATCACGTTCGGGTCCGAGCTGCCCTGGACGCGCAGCAGATAGTCGTTGATCAACGCATTGCCCTCGCCGAACAGGCCGACGATCCCCTTCTGGTTGATGTGCCAGTAGTCGACGGTGAAGGTGATGCGGCCGATCGCGCTGTCGAGGAAATGCGGTTCGAGCACCACGCCCGCCGACCACGTGTTCGACGTTTCGGGCTTGAGATTGGGGTTCCCCGACCGCTGCGCCGAGGTCGAGAAACCCTGCGAGCAATTGGCAAAGCTGGAAATGGCGCCGCTCCGCAACTGGGCTTCGCAGCGAATATAGTCGGTACGCGTGTTGGAGCGCGTGACCACCGTCGCATTGATCTGCTCGAGGTTCGGCGCCTTGAACCCCTCGGCGTACGAGCCGCGGATCCGGATACCGCGGATGACGTCCCAGGCGCCCGCGATCTTGGGTTTCGCGACGCTGCCGACGTCGCTGTAATTCTCGAACCGACCGGCAAGCTGCAATTCGAGGCTGCGGACCAGCGGCACGTGCATTTCGGGACTGATCACCGGCACCGCGAGTTCCAGATACGCGGCGGCAACGGTGCGGCTGCCATGTGTGTCCGGCGATGGGCTGGTGCCGATCAGGTCGGAACCGTTGACCGCGCCACTGATCGCGTCGGTGAAGGTGATCGTCCCGTCGACGCGCGGATCGCGGTCGTCATTCTGGGTCTCGCGCCGTACCTCGCCGCCGATCGCGATGCCGACATCCCCACCCGGCAGATGGAATAGCGACGCGTTCGATCCCTTGAGGTCGATCATCGCCAATGTCGACTTGCTGACGCGCGATGTCTTGATCTTGATCGCGTCGATCGCCGCCTGGTTGCTCAGCGTCGTGTCGGCGCCGCTGACGTCCGCCAGATTGGCACCGTTGAACGGGTTGTAGGCATCGGGCGTCGACAGCGCGAGCTGGCGTTGCAGCAAGGTCTGGCTGATACCGTCCGACGTGTCCCGGACGCGGGCTTCCGAATAGAGCGCCGCGCTTTCCCAGCGGAAGCCGAGGAAGTTCCAGCGCAATCCGCCGAGCAGGCGATATTGGGTATTCTTCACGTCAACGATGTTCGGCCCGACGTCGGAGAAATTGTAGCTGCTCAGCGTGACTGCCAGACCGCTGGCCGGCGCGTTGATTCCGGCCAGACGGTTCGGGTTGGCCTGGCCGTTGGCGAACGTCACGGGCCCGAAGGGATTCCAGTAATTGGAGGCCGGGATAACCAGAGGGCCCGAGCTCAACGTGCGGGTCGATGACTGCACCGACCGCGTCGTCGCGACGTAATAGCCGGCCTCCCCGAAGAATTCGAGCCCGTCGGTCAGCTGATAATGCCCGTTCAGGAACAGGTTGAGCCGACGCAGCGACGGCATCACGTCGGTATTGTAGGCATGCGGCGCATCGAACCGCAGGTTGCGGTCGGCGGCAGCCGAACTGGTGCCGTCGTCGATGCAGATGCCGTTGCCGAGCGAGACCTGGCAGCCGCCGTTCGTGATCGGCTTGATATGGAACTGGCCCGATGCGTTGGTCAGGCTGGTCGTGCCGATCTTGACCACCACGTTCTTGTACGTCTGGAACGACCCCCAGGGCGTGATCGTGCTGCGACCGTCGAGCGACGTCGATCCGGCGAAGCGCGTGCCGTCGAACAGCGAGGTCAGGTTCGCCGATGCGGTGTAATCCTGATCCGCCGCCTTCAGCGCGGTGCGCCTGTCGTAGCTGGCGAACAACGTGACGTTGCCGCGATCGCCGAGATTCTTGCCGAGCAGGACGTTGAGCGTGTTCTCGGAAAGATTGGTGCCCTCCGCCCAGCCGGTCTGGCCCTCGATCTGCGCGCCGTTGAAGTCGGTCTTGAGCACGGTGTTGACGACGCCGGCCACCGCGTCCGATCCGTAGATCGCGGCCGCGCCGTCGCGCAGCACTTCGAGCCGGTCGAGCCCGAATACCGGGATCGCGTTGGTGTTGTAGGTCAGCGTCGGGACGAGATTGTCGTCGGCGCGGCTGGTCGGATGCGCGACGACGCGGCGGCCGTTGAGCAGCACCAATGTATTGCCGACACCGAGATTGCGCAGATTGACCGAGCCGACGTCGCCGCGCGCCGAATTCGAACTGTTGGGCAGATAGCTGGAGTTGAAGCTGACATCGCCCATCTGGGGGATCGAGCGGAACAGTTCGTCGCCCGATACGGCGCCGGTCGCCCTGATCTGCTCCTCATCGACACGCGTGACCGGCAAAGCTTCGGTCACCTTGCTGCCCTTGATCTGGGTACCGACGACGACGATGTCCTTCTGGACCTGGGCGTCGGGGCTGGGGCCGTCCTGGGGATCGGCCGCCGCTGGCGCCGCCGCGGCCGCCTGCGGCGCGGTCTGCCCCTGTCCGGCGGTCGCCTGCGGCAACGCACGCGTCAGCGCCGACATGCGAAGCTTTGCGCCGCCCTTTTCGATCGGCAGCACGCGCACGCTGCGCGGCCCCGTGAAACGATAGGTATAGCGCGTGTTGGCGAGCAGCCGGTCGAGCACTTCGCGCGCCGAAAAATTGCCGTCGATACGGCTGACCTTGATCCGTGCAATCTCGGGATCGGTGAAGATCATCTGCAGGTTCGTCTGCTGCGCTGCCTGGAACAGGGCCGTATCGAGGCGGCCGGCCGGCAGGTTGACCGAATACCGCGCCTCGGCGGCTTGCGCGGCAGCCGGCGTCGCGACGACGATCGCGGTGGTAGCGAACAACAGATGGCGCATGTTCATGTGCGGGGCCCCCCATGATAGTTGATATTCTGCCGTCGTGCCGCCTTTCATGCGAGGCGATCAGATAGACGACGCATCACTTTCGTAAACGCGAACCGCAGGCCGAAAATTTTTTCCGATTGTTGCTTTATGGGTTCGCCTTTGCCGTTCCCCCGCGTCATGGCAGGGTACGCAGTTGATGAAACGGGCCGACGCCGTGAGGGGAATAGCGCACAACGACCGGGAGCCGGACGGCAGCGAGGGGCTCGAAGCCTATCGCGCCGCATTGCGCGCCTTCGTCTCGCGCCGCATCGCCGATCCATACGAGGTGGACGATCTCGTCCAGGAAGCGTGCACCCGGCTGATCGCGCGCAGCCAGGAACAGACGCTGGAGGAACCCCGCGCCTATCTCTTCCGCATCGCCGCCAACCTGATCGCCGATCGTCACCGCCGGGCCGCACCGATGACGGCGCTGGCCGACGACGTGTTGCCCCCGGTCCGCGCCGCGCAGGAAGACGGCCGCCGCGTCGCCGACCTCCAAGCCGCGCTCGAAGCGGCGCTCGACGAACTCGGTCCGCGCTGCCGCATGGTCTTCATCCTTCGCCGGTTCGACGAGCGCTCCACGAGCGAGATCGCCCGTGAACTCCGGATCAGCCCGCGCATGGTGCAGAAGCATCTCACCCATGCGGTCGCGCACCTCTATGCTCGGCTGGGCCATCTGATGGAGCGCGGCCAATGAGCGGCAGCGCGAACGACGGCGGCCTCGGCCCGCGCGCGAGCGCGGTGTTCGGCCGGTTCCTCGCCGGGCGGCAGCAGGACCTGCATCCCGCGGACCGCGACGAGGCGGCGGCGTTCTGGCAGTGGCTCGGCGGGTTCGACCGGCCGTACGAGGTGGAGGAAGAGCCGCGCCATTGGTGGCGGTGGGCCGCCGCTGCCGCGATGCTGGTCATGTTCCTGGGGTCGATCGTCTGGTTCGTCCACGTCCCCGCCCCGCGCGACTTCGCCGAGCATTACGCGACCGGCCATGCCGAGCGGCGCGTGGTCCGCCTGGCCGACGGCTCGGTCATCACCATCGCGCCCGACAGCAGGGTCGACGTCTCCTACGCGCCCGCCGAACGGCGTATCCGCCTGGCGGCCGGCGAAGCCCTGTTCGAAGTCGCGCACAATGTCGCGCGGCCCTTCATCGTCGAGACCCCGCATGGCGAGGTAAAGGCGGTCGGCACCGCGTTCGACATCGCCATCGCCGAGCGCGAGGCCGAGGTCACCGTGGTCGAAGGCGTCATCCGCATCGCGCTGCGCGCCGACCCCGACGGGCCGGGCCCCGGCGAGCCGATCGAGAAGCTGGCACGCAAGGGCGAGCGCGTCGCCTTCGGCATCACCGCGCGCGACGGCGGCAGCACCGGCTTCATCCGCCAGGCAGAAGACCTCGACGCCGATGGCGCCACCGCCTGGACCCGCGGTAAACTCGTCTTCCACGGCGAGCCGTTGCGCGACGTGATCGCCAAGATCAACCTCTATGCCCGCGGCCGCGTCGTGCTGGCCGATCCCGAGGCCGGATCGATCCCGGTCTATGGCGTGGTCGACCAGGGCGACACCGCCGCTATCCGCGAACTGATCGCCAATCCCCGCGCGGTGGCGATCGAGGGGGAGGAACAATAGTCCCAACGACGCGCAAAGGACGGCCCGACGACCGCTCCCGGCTCGCTCCTATTCCCCCGGCCGGTACCTCCGCTCGACATGCCCCTTGAGTTCGTCGGGATAGAAGTAGACCGGGCGTAGCCGCCCCTCGGCATAACGCTGGATCTGGTCGGCGAAGTGGCGCGATGCGGGGTCGCCGCTCTGGCCGCCGGCCATCACCGCCATCGCCTTCACCCGCGGACCGAATTCGACCACCGCGACGAAGCTGTTGCCGCTGGTCCCGTAGTAGCGCTTCGTCCCCGGCCAGGTTCTGGCGCCGAACGAGGCGAGACTGCCCCATTGCGCCGAGGTGAAAGGTACCGGAGTCGAATCGCGGGCATCGTCGAAATGGGGCTCGATCGCGTCGTCGAGCCGCTGATACCGGTTGATCGTGCGCCACGGCACGCGCCAGTCGCCGAAATCGCGCCGGAGACGGTCGACCGCCGCGGCCAGCGCATCGAGCTTGTCGGCGGGTTTGACGCGGGTCGCGATGTAATCCGGCACGTTCATCCGCTCCGCCTGGGCGAAGCCGCCGACCTCCCGCCACAGATGGTCGCCCCAGAACACCGCGAGGCTGGTCGCGGTCGAATCGTATCCCCAGCGGCAATCCCAGCCGCGCAGCAAGGCGATCGGCGCGGCCAGCGCGGTGCGGCGCGGATCGTCGGCGGGCAATGCGTCCCACGCCCCGACCAGGCCGGGGATCAGCGCGCCGAACGCCGGCAGGTAGGAATCGAACGCCGCGGCGCGCAATGTCTCCGGCGTCCAGCCGCTCTTTCCCCTGAGCAGCAGGTCGGCATGCGTCCCGCGGGCATTGGGCCCGATCTGATCCATGTAGCGCGGATAGTTCGCCGCCTTCGGACTGTCCGGTCCCGCCGCGTCCCATGGCCAGTCATTGGTATTGTGTACCCAGCCGACACGCGGATTGAGCACGCTCGGCAAGCTGGGCAGCGTATGCAGCCCCTTCCAGTCGGTAGCCGGGTCGCTGCCGTCGACCGGGCGGGTATAGTCGAACCGGTTATCGCGGACCGGCATGAATTGCGGCATCAGGAACGCGATCTCACCCTTGCTGTCCGCGAACAGAGTGTCGTTCGACGAGTTCGCCCGTCGCGCCGCCACCGCCAGGAAACTCCTGAGATCGGTCGTCTTGGTGCGCAGCCAGCTCTGCTCGAGCGCGGGCACCGGCTTCCACATCAGCGCCTCGGCGATCCAGCGTCCGTTCCTGGTCGCGACGATCGGCCCGTGATGCGTGCGCCAGGTCGTGAACCGCCGTTCGCCTATCGATCCGTCGGGCTTGCGATAGCGCAGGGTCACTAACGCGCTGGCGACGGGGCGCTCGACCGCGCCGTAACGATAGACATAGCCGGTACCGCGCTTCGTCACGCGCTCGGCGAACTCGTCGACATTGTCGACGGTGGACGAGGTGTGCATCCACCCCGCCTTGGTATTGAATCCCTGGTAGATGAAGAATTGCCCCCAGGTCGACGCGCCATAGGCGTCTAGGCCCTGATTGCTCGCCATCTGCGCTTCCGACCGGAAGTAGAAGCTGGTGTGCGGATTGATCAGCAACAACGCCTTGCCGCCGGCGGTCAGCCGGGGCGCGATGGCGATGCCGTTCGACCCCGACGGCTCACGCGGCACCATGCCGAGTTCTTCCGGCGTCGGCGGCGTCGGCTTGCCGTAGAACGTCTTGAGTTCGCTTATCGAGATGCGCTCGATATCGCCGCCGATACTGCCTTCGGTGAAGCTCAGCGCCATCCACGGCTCGAACCGGGTCAGCACCTTGGGCTTCACATCCGGATGCGTTGCCAGGTAGAAATTGAGCCCGTCGGCCCAGGCGTTCATCAGCGATTTGAGCCACGGTGCGCTCGCCGCATATTGCGCCTTGAGCTGGACGGGATCGACATAGAGGCGCTGGCGCAAATCGCCCCAGAGAGCCTCGTCCCCATCGGCCTCCGCCGTGCGGCCCAGCGCGGTCAGATAGTTCGCCTCGACCCGCGAGAAATCGTCCTCGGCCTGCGCGTAGATCAGGCCGAATACCGCATCGGCGTCGCTCCTGCCATGCACATGCGGGATTCCCCAATCGTCGCGCGTGATCGTCACCCGCGCCGCCTCCGCCCGCCATCGCGCCATCTCGCCGCTTGCCGGCTTTGGCGCCGGGTCGGGCGCTGTCGGCGCCATGGTCAGGATCGTAAGGGCTAGGAGCGGGAGGCGGAGGGCTCTATCCATGCCGGCAGCGTAACGCGACGACGGGGAGAAGACCATGCGCTGGCTGGCATTGGTGATGGCATTGTTGCTTGGTCCGGCGGCCGCCCTCCCCGCCGCCCAACCCGCCAGCCAGGCCATCCTGCTGAAGCCGGCGCGCGTGTTCGACGGCATCGACGGAACGACGCATGCCGGCTGGCAAGTGCTGGTCGAGGGTGATCGCATCGCCGCGGTGGGACCGGATGTCGCCGCGCCGGCGGGCACCAGGGTGATCGACCTGCCGGGAGAGACGCTGATGCCCGGGATGATCGAAGGCCACGGCCACTTGTTCCTGCACCCCTATAACGAAACGAGCTGGGACGATCAGGTCCTGCACGAACCGCTTGCCCTGCGCACCGCACGCGCGGTGGCGAGCGCCAGGGCGACCTTGCTCGCCGGCTTTACCAGCGAACGCGATCTCGGCACCGAGGGTGCGGGCTATGCCGATGTCGGATTGAAAGCGGCGATCGACCAGGGAATCGTGCCCGGCCCGCGGCTCAACGTCGCGACGCGCGCGATCGTCGCGCTGGGTGCCTATGGGCCCAAGGGCTTCGAACCGGGTGTCGCGATTCCGCAGGGCGCCGAAGAAGTGTCCGGCGTCGATTCGATCGTCGCGGCGGTGCGCCGCCAGATCGCCGCCGGTGCCGACTGGGTGAAGCTCTATGCCGACTACCGCTGGCGCCCCGGCGAGGACAGCCGCCCGACGCTCAGCCTGGACGAAATGAAGGCGGCCGTCGCCGCGGCGCACGACGCCGGACGCCCGGTCGCGGTCCATGCGGCCACTGCCGAAGGGATGCGCCGCGCGATCGCCGCGGGGGTGGACACGATCGAGCATGGCTATGGCGGCACGCCCGAAATCTTCGCCGACATGGCGAAAAAGGGCATCGCCTTGTGCCCGACGCTCGCGGCGTCTGACGCGGTCGCGCGTTACCGCGGCTGGAACGGCAGCGAGCCCGCGCCCGACAGCGTCCTGATCAATCGCCGCAGCTTCCAGATGGCGATGAAGGCCGGCGTCCATATCTGCATGGGCGGCGATGTCGGCGTGTTCGCGCACGGCCAGAATGCGCGCGAAATGGAGTTGATGGCGGCCAGCGGCATGCGCCCGGCGGACGTGCTGATCGCCGCGACCTGGGGCAATGCGCGCTGGTTCCATCTCGACGGGAAACTGGGCGCGATCAAGGCGGGTCTGCTCGCCGACCTGGTCGCGGTCGACGGCGATCCCGCTATCGACATCGCCGCGATCCGCCATGTGCGGATGGTGATGAAGGGCGGCACGTTGGTGTCGGGCTGAGAAGGACAGGAACAATGGATATGTCGAAACCCGTCCGCGTCCGCGACGAACCGCTCGATGCCCTGCGCGGCATAGCCATCTTCGGGATGGTGCTCGCCAATCTGCAGGGCTCGGAAGAACACGCTTTCTGGTGGATCAATCACGCCGCATGGGACGGGCTCACGATCGCCGATCTGGTGTTCCCGATGTTCCTGCTGGCGGTGGGTCTGGCCTTGCCGCTGACGATGGACGGACGGACGCCGAAGCCATCAGTCGCGAAGATCGTCCGCCGCTCGATATTGTTGTGGGCGATCGGCTTCGGCATCGGCGTAATCGCTCATTTCAGCCTCCGGCTGGAGGATATCCGCTTCACCGGCGTGCTCGAACGGATCGGCATCGTGTATCTGGTCTCGGCTCTGCTGAGCCGGCAAACGACCAGCTGGAAAGCACCGGCGATTGCCGCGGGCGTACTGATGCTGATCCATGGCGTCCTGCTCCACCTGCCCGCGCCCGGCGAGCTGATCGGCAGCATGCGCCCGGGCGAGGGCATGAGCGGCTGGCTCGATCGCGCGATCCTCGGTGGCACACGGCTGTACGGCCACCCGGACAACGCACCGCCGTTCGATCCCGAAGGACCGCTCTCGACCCTGTCGGCGATCGCCACGACGATGATCGGGATCGCCGTCCAGCGCATGTCGGTCCGCCGCAAGAAGCCGGTGATCATGATCGGCGCGGTCGCCATACTCTGCCTCGGCCTGACGATCGCCGCCGCATGGTTCTGGCCGATCAACAAGAATCTGTGGACCCCGACCTTCACGCTGATCAACGCCGCGATCGGGCTGGGTCTGCTGGCGCTGCTCAAGATCCTGTGGCCGCGGATCGGCGCCTCGCGTGTCGCGCAGACGACGAGCGCACTCGGCCAGGTATCGCTGACGCTCTACGTCGTTCACGACATCGTCGCGATCCTGGTCATGATCTTTCCGATCGCCGGCATCCATCTGGGCGCCAAGCTGCTGGCCGCGATCGCGGCGACCGGATTGCCGCCCGACTGGACCTCGATGATGTTCGCGATGATCCTCGGCGGGATTTCGATCGTCATCGCCCTGGCACTCAGAAAGCGAGGCTGGGTGCTGAGGGTCTGATCGGGATCTGCGCGACAGCGGGATGACGACCTGGCGGCGGGAGGTCGTCAATCCACCCGTTCGACCGTAACGGTCTGGCCGAGGCATTCCGCTTCGCCGAAGATCGTCAGGAAGCTGATGTCGGTCGCGTCGCGGCCGACGCCGATCCGTACCAGTCCCTCGACGGGGGCCAGTCCCGTCGCGTCGATCAAGCGCCAGGCCCCGTCGAGCCATATCTCGGCCACGGCATGGAAATCGGGCGGATCGAGTTGCCAGGCATAGGCGGCGACCATTCGCGCCGGGATGTCGGCCGCCCGGACCAGGGCAATCAGCAAGTGCGCGAAATCGCGGCATACCCCGCGGCGCGCGACATAGGTGTCAGCGGCCGTCGTGGTCGCGTCGCTCGATCCCGCGACATAATCGAGATGCCCGCGGATCCAGGATGCCATCGCCTCGATCTTGTCGCCGCCCTCGAGCGCGCCGAAATCGCGTTTCGCCGCCGCTTCGAAGCGGTCGGATTCGCAATAGCGGCTGGGAAAGAGATAGGGCACGACGTCAGCCGGCAAATGCTTGACGTCGTCGGCTGCGAGGCCGTGCAACGTGGTGGCCGTCCGATCCACCTCGACGGTCGCGGTATAGTGCGCGGTCACGCGCCCCTCGCCGCGCGTCCAGGTGCGCCGCCCGATCTCGCCCTCGGATGCGATCGGCCTCAGCGCGCCGACACCGCCAACTCTCAGCAGGTCCGTGACCAAATGCTGATCGGGCATCTGCGCCGCTTCGAGCGCGAACAACAGGTCGGCCGGCGCGGCGAGCCAGTAATCGAGCCGGGCGTCGATGGAGAGGCGCATGGAATCGGTCCGGGGAGGAGTCGCTTCGCTCCTATCCCATTCACCCCGCGCTCGGCTATGCTCGCGATCAGTCGAACGGGAGCAGGCGACGATGGCGTCCGACGATCCGATGGGACCCGATACGCGGTTCAGCTATCGCTGTACGCGCTGCAACAGTTGCTGCGTCGACAAGCGCATCCAGGTCAATCCCTACGAAATCGCGCGGCTGGCGAGAAACCGCGGCGTGTCGACCGCCGCCGCACGCGACACCTTCACTTCCGAGGGCGCGTTGCGGCAGCGCGACGACGGGCGCTGCATCTTTCTGGGCGAACAAGGCTGCACGGTGCATCCCGACCGGCCCCTGGTCTGCCGGCTATTTCCGCTCGGCCGGGTGATCGATGCCGCCGGCAATGTGCATTTCGTCCGCTACCCGGATCCGCACGCCGCGCGTGGAGAATTCGGCGATGCCGGCATCGTCCAGGATTATGTGACGGCACAGGGCGCAGAACCGTTCATTGCCGCCGCCGACGCCTATTTCGCCTTCTTTTGCCGCGCCAACGACCGACTGGGCGCCGGCATACCGATCGAGACGGACCCGGCACGCGACCTGCTCGACATCGACAGCGAAGTGGCTGCCGTATGCGCCGAGCGCGGAATCGAAGCACCGAGTGACATGGACGCCCGCATGCGCCTCCATCTCGAACTGCTCGACGACCTGCTCGATCATTCCGGCTGAAAAGCAAAGGCCGCGCGACCCCGGGGGATCGCGCGGCCTCGCTTATTCTCCGGTGCAGGAGTTTCCTCCCGCGCCGCCACCCGATTACTGGGCGACGTTGCTGCCGTTGGCAGTGACGTCGGTCACGTTCTCGTCGGTGACGTTGGTGGTGTCGGCCAGGTTCATGTCGTCGGCATTGGCGACGACGGCGTTGTTGTCACCGCCATCGGCCGGCTTGCTGCCGCCGCAAGCGGCGAGGCCGAGAATGGCAGGAGCGATAACCGAAAGAACCACGAGCTTCTTCATGGACAAACCTCCGTAAAATCCAGGCCGCGCCCCCGCTCGGCACAGCGCCTCGCGAATTGGTCCTGGGTCAGTCCGGCGGCGCATATGCCGCAATTCCCACCTCATTGATAGGAAAAAATGCACCGTTCGTCGCAAAGCCGCGATCGTACCGGGTGCAGGATGGTCGCCGGCAGGAGCGACGCCTGTCGAAAACGGACTCCTCCACCGATTGCAACCGCGGCGTAGCGCGGCGATGCTGGGGCGATGTTACGGGCCGACCCATCGTTGATCGCGTGCTGGGCACATGCCTGGGCGATCTCGCGCGGCGCGCAGGCACCGGTCGCCCGCCATGGCGGCCTGTACATTCACGTCGATCAGCCCGACCAGATCGGGCGCTACGTCTTCGCCAGCGCCGACTCCGATTCCATTCGCCCGCTTGCCGCCGCGATCGAGCATCCGCTGCTGTTCCTGAAAGTCTGCGCCCCGGCCGATCTGGTCCGACCGATGCTGCCGCAAGGCTGGGACATCGCGACGCCGGGCTACATGATGTCGGCTCGGTTGAGTGTGATGCTCGACCGCGCTGCGACCGTTCCACCGGAATTCACTATCGACATGACTTGCGAGGGATCGATCACCTTCGTGCATATTCTGGACGCGACCGGCGAAGAGGCCGCACGCGGTCGCGTCATAGCGATGGGCGATCTTGCGGTATTCGACCGCATCCGCACCGCCGAACACTGTCAACGTCGCGGGCTCGGCAGTGCGGTGATGCGTGCGCTGGCGAGTGCCGCCAAGGAGCGGGGCATCCGCGACGCGATGCTGTGTGCCACGCCGGCGGGCCGCGAACTCTATACGGCGCTGGGATGGAGGATGCACAGCGACTACACGACCGCTTCTGCAGGGGGGCCGGCAAAATCTTCTGTCCCGGCACCGCAATAATGTGCCACGATCAAGGCCAGTAACCGGGACTGCTCTCCCTTCGGCGCGGATGCAGATGCATGCGCGAACGACGGAGCGGCTGCACCGGCGCCGCAACACTCTCGTACCGGACCTCATCGTATGACCACCGCCACCAGCCGTCCGATCGCCGAACTCACCATCCGCGGTGTGATCCTGGGCGGCATCATCACGATCCTGTTCACGGCCGCGAACGTCTATCTCGGTCTCAAGGTCGGCCTGACCTTCGCGACCTCGATCCCCGCCGCCGTGATCTCGATGGCGATCCTGCGATTCCTGCCCGGCGCCAACATCATCGAGAACAATATCGTCCAGACCATCGCGTCGGCCGCCGGCACCTTGTCGGCGATCATCTTCGTGCTGCCCGGGCTGATCCTGGTGGGATGGTGGCAGGGTTTCCCCTATTGGACCACGGTCGCAGTCTGCGCGACGGGCGGCATCATGGGCGTGATGTTCTCGGTACCCCTGCGGCGCGCGCTCGTGACGGGCTCCGACCTCCCCTATCCCGAGGGCGTCGCCGCGGCAGAAGTGCTCAAGGTCGGGACCAGCAAGGAAGGTGGCGAGGAGAATACCCGGGGGCTGAGGATCATCATCATCAGCTCGTTGATCTCGGCGGCATTCCAACTGCTCGCCACGCTCAAGCTGGTCGCGGCCGATGCCGCCAAGAACTTCCGCCTCGGCCCGAGCGTATCGGGCGTCTCCACCAGCTTCTCCATGGCGCTGATCGGCGTCGGCCATCTCGTCGGCCTCTCGGTCGGCGCGGCGATGTTCTTCGGCATGCTGATCGCCTGGGCCGGATTGGTGCCGTGGCTGAGCGCACACGTTCCCGGCGCGACCGACGCGATCGTCGCCGACATCTTCCGCAACAAGGTTAGGTTCGTGGGCGCGGGCACGATCGGCGTCGCGGCGATCTGGACCCTGCTCAAGATTCTCGGCCCGATCATCGGGGGCATCCGTTCGGCGATGGCCGCAGCGCAAGCGCGTGGTCAGGGCGAAGTGCTCGATCTGACCGAACGCGACCTGCCGATCTCCATCGTCGGCGGCACGATCCTGCTGATGCTGCCGCTCATCGCCATCCTGCTCTGGGAATTCACGGCCGGGGGACCGATCAGGGAGCATGCGGCGGCCGTGATCGGCGGTACCGTCATTTATATCGCGATCGTCGCGGTCGTGATCGCTTCGGTCTGCGGGTATATGGCGGGGCTGATCGGTGCCTCGAACAGCCCGGTGTCGGGGGTCGGCATCCTGGCCGCAGTCGGCGCCTCGCTCCTCTTGCTCGCCTTTTTCGGCCATGAAAGCGATCCACACCGCACCAGCGCGCTGATCGCCTATGCCCTGTTCACCACGGGCATCGTGTTCTCCGTGGCGACCATTTCCAACGACAATCTCCAGGACCTGAAGACTGGTCAGCTCGTCGGCGCGACGCCGTGGAAGCAGCAGGTCGCCCTGGTGCTGGGCGTGATCTTCGGCTCGCTCGTCATTCCGGTCGTGCTCGATATGCTCAAGAACACGTTCGGGTTCGTCGGCATGCCGGGCGCCGGCCCCAATGCGCTCCAGGCGCCACAGGCGTCGCTGATCGCGGCGCTGGCGCAGGGCATCCTTGGCTCGGGAATCGACTGGTCGCTGATCGGGCTCGGCGCGCTGATCGGTGCGATCGTCATCGCGATGGACGAGGCGCTGGGGAAAATGGGCAAGATGCGCCTGCCCCCGCTCGGCGTCGGCATGGGAATCTATCTGCCGATGGCGTTGACGCTTTTCATTCCGGTCGGCGCGTTGATCGGCCATTTCTACGACAAGTGGGCGAAACGCTCGGCTTACCCCGACTTCGCCGAGCGGATGGGAACGCTGGCCGCAACCGGGCTCATCGTGGGCGAAAGCCTGTGGGGCGTCGCCTTCGCGGGCTTCGTCGCGGCGCGGCAGGGTGTGATACCGGCCGGCATCACCGGCGAGAGCTACGCCAAATGGGCCGAGCTCGTCGCGCTGCTGGTGTTTTTCGGCTCGATCGCGTGGCTTTATGCGCGGACCCGCAAGATGGTGTCGGCTCCGCTACGGCCGTCGGACACGCGCGAACATTCCGGCCCGCGCGACGTCATGTGAGCGCCGCGACGAGTTCCTTGATCGGCACGAACGCGAACGCCACCGAACTGTCGGCGACGCCATAAGGCAGGAACAGCGTATCGCCGTGGCGGATCGCGCCGCACGAATAGACGACGTTCGGGACATAGCCCTCTCGATCCTGATTCTTCGCGGCCAGGATCGGCTCGACCGCACGGCCGATGACCTTCGCCGGATCGTCCTTGTCCAGCAGCACCGCACCGATCGAATATTTGCGCATCGCGCCGACGCCATGGGTCAGCAACAGCCAGCCTTCGTCGAGCTCGATGGGCGGGCCACAATTGCCGATCTGGACCAATTCCCACGGATAATGCGGTTCGAGGATGCGCGTCCCCTCTTCCCAATGCGTCAGCCGGTCGGAATCGAGCAGATAGAGATTCTCCCCGTCCTGCCGCCCGATCGCCATGTAGCGCCCGCCGACCTTGCGGGGGAACAGGGCAATGCCCTTGTTGCGCGCCGCGGGCCCGGTCATCGGCACCAGGTCGAACGCGCGGAAGTCGCGCGTGCGCAAGAGCTCCGACTGGATCTGCGAGCCGTTATAGGCGGTGTAGGTGCCGAGCCATTCGACCCCGCCATCGTCGTGACGGAACTGAACGAGCCGCAGATCCTCCAATCCCTTCGACTGCGCGTCGGTGATCGGGAAGATCACCGTGCCCGACAAGGTCGAATCGCGGTGACGATGCACCGTCACCGGGCCGGACGGGACGTGCTCCTCGTCGCTGCCATGGACGTCGGCGGCGGTCGCGAAAGGCGGTTCGGGCGCAAGCCTGAACTGGTTGTCCGCCGTGATGATCCCTTCGCGGAACGCGACCGAGGAAATGTGCCCCTCGCCTACAGCGCGCAGCGACATCAGGATGCGCATCGACCCCTTGGGCATGCCCGTCTGGTCGAAATGCGGTACCGCGCTGGGGTTCATCAGCGCCGCCGCCGCATAGGAATATTCGTGGCAGAAATAGGCGCCGATCAACTGGCGCTTTTCGTCGCCGATATCGCGCCCGTCGAGCCCGAGCATATCCTCGATCTCGTCATAGCGCGTCATGAACACGCGCCGCGTCTGCCAGTGCCGCGCCTCGAAATCCTTGAGCACGATCTCCAGTTCGTCGCGCGTCTCCTGCGCCGACATCCCCATCACCTCGCGCACGAGACGCTCGGTCCGGCTGGTGCCGCCGCTATTCGGGGACCAGCCGATATGGAACGGCCTGACCACGACGCGGGACGGATCGGCGTGCAGCCGCAGGCTGTGGTGAAATATTTCGAGCAATGGCTGTCCCGCTTGCAACCCCATCCAAGCGGCGCCGCGTGTCGTCGCTACGCGACGGCGCGGTTCGTCCCTGCCACGGTTCCGGCCGCCTTTCCAAGAGCCGAAATCGCGCAGGATGCCAATTGCAGCGCCAAAATCGATTCCGCGCCCTGATTCCGGTTCAATCCGCCGGGCATCAGGCCGTCGAAACACCCCCCGTCCTGCGACGTCGCCAGCGGCAGGTCGAGATCGTTCTGCCCCAGATACCAGCGATACGCGCGGTTCGCTTCCTCGATCCAGCGATGATCGCCGGTCGCCTTGAACGCCGCGGCGCAAGCGTCGATCGTCGCCTGTGCCTCGAGCGGTTGCTGGTCGAAAGGCAACGGCTCCTCATACGCCCGGCCGAAACTCTCGGTACCGATCGCCCGGAAGCGCCCTTCCGGACTGGTCTGCTGCCCGACGATCCAATTGAGCGTCCGCAGGCCCGCCTCGATCAGATCCGCGCGATCGAGCGCCATGCCGGCTCGGATCATCGCCTCAGGCAGGCGGGCATTGTCATAAGCGAGCACGATCTCGAACCATTCCCATTCCGGGCGCCGCGCTTCTTCGAGCAAATCGACAAGATCGGTCGAGAACCGGTCGAGAATCCTGCGCGACAAGTCATGGCCCGGATGCGCGCTGAGCATGGCCGCGGCTCCCAGCATCGCAAAGGCCTGCGCGCGCGGGCTGTTCAGCTCGAACGCGATCCCCGCGGTTTCGTCGAACAGCCGAGCCGCCCAGTCGCGATGCTTGGCCAATGTCGACCGCTTGGCCGTGACGCCCAACGCCCAGATCGTCCTGCCGTTCGAATCCTCCGACCCCATTTCCTCGCACCAGCTCCGGTCGAACTTCATGAAGTTGCGGAAACGGCGCCGATCCGGATTCCAGGCATATTGGATGAACGCCGCATAGGTCGTCATCCAGCGGTCACGGACGTCCTCGTCGAGATCGTCGATCGCGGTCATCAGCATCAGCGCGCGAACGTTGTCGTCGATGCAATAGCCATGACGAAAGTCGGGCACCGACAGGATCGCGTGCTGGAACATGCCCGTCGCATCGCTCATCCGCTCGACCGCGGCGATGCTGGGTTGCAGCGGCGTGAGCGGCTTGCTTCCCCTGATGCGGCGGGGGGCCGCGGCGACGATCGCGTCGATACCCTCCATCCCCGCTTCGGCAAGACGCGGCCAGATCATCGTACGCCCGCGAGCATAAGCCCGGCGCATCAGTTCCGCCCGCGCCCCGTCGTCATGCAACAGGCGCGAAATCTCGCGGGCAAATCCGGCAACGTCGCCGAAATCGACGATCACGCCATGGCCGTCGGCCAGGATCTCGGTCGCGTGGATATAGGGAGTCGACACCACCGCCTTGCCCACGCCGATCGCGTAGGACAACGTCCCGGACGTAATCTGCGCCGGGTTGGTATAGGGGGTGACGTAGAGGTCGGTGGCCTGGAGATAATCGAGCAGTTCGTCATGCTCCAGGAAACCGTCGATGAAGCGGACGTGATCGGCAACGCCCCTTTCGGCGGCCAGCGCCTTCAGCCGGTCGCGATATGCCTCCCCTTCCTGCGCGACCAGATTGGGATGCGTCGCGCCGAGCACGACGTAGAGCGCGTCGGGATTGGCGGCGACGATCTCCGGCATGGCGGCAATGACGCTTTCGATGCCCTTGTTCGGCGCCAGCAGCCCGAAGGTCAGCAGCACCTTGTGCCCTTCCCATCCGAAGCGCGGTTTCATCGCGTCGGGATCGACCAGCGGCCGGTCGGGAACGCCGTGCGGAATCATCATGATCGCGCGCGGGTTAGCGCCATAGACGCGCAACAGGATGTCGCGACCGATATCGGCCATCACGATCACGCGGGCGGCGCGCTTCAACAGGCCGTCCATCACGCGGCGCTGATCGTCATTGGGGTTTTCGAGGATCGTGTGCAGCGTCACGATGACCGGAATCGTCAAGCGGTCGAGCAACGCCAGCAAATGCTCGCCCGCCGGCCCGCCATAGATGCCATATTCGTGCTGCACCCAGACAGCCTGCGCGCCGCTCGCCTCTATCGCGCGGGCGGTCGAGAGGTAGGCGAGCCGATCTTCCTGGGCGATCGATCCCGATACTTCAGGCGGGTAGCGATACCCTTCGGGACGATCGTCCATCGCGTAGACGTCGACCTTGATGTCCGGGAAACGATCCTTGAGCGCGAGGAACGTATCGGTCGTATATGTCGCAATGCCGCATTGACGCGGCAGGAAGTTGCCGATCAGGGCAAGATGGGTTGTGCGCGGCAGTTGGGGCGAAGACGCCATTTCGACCCTTTCACAATCGGTTTCCGGGCATCGACGCCCGACTCATGCCTCCCTGAACGGATTGACGGAAATATGGTTGCCTATTTGCTGCAATGCAACAAAGGAATCGCACTGACCTCGATCAGCAAATCACCGCGATCAACCGCGCCCGCGATAAGGCGGAACGCCCTGGTCCGGCAGCCATAGCCCCTCCGGCACCGGGCCGGATTGCCAGAAGACGTCGATCGGTATGCCGCCGCGCGGATACCAATAGCCGCCGATCCGGAGCCATCGCGGATTCATCTCGGCCACCAGCCGCTCGCCGATACCGACCGTGCAATCCTCGTGGAACGCGGCATGGTTGCGGAACGACCCGAGGAACAGCTTGAGCGACTTCGATTCGACGATCGTCTCGCCGGGCACATAGTCGATCACCAGGTGCGCGAAATCGGGCTGGCCGGTGACCGGACACAAGGACGTGAATTCGGGCGCGGTGAAGCGGACCAGATAAGGCCGCCCCTGGCGCGGATTGGGGACATAGTCGAGCGCCGCTTCTTCGGGCGTTGCGGGGAGCGAGCTGTTCTGGCCGAGATGCTTGGGATTCATGCGGCGCGATATAGGCACGCGGTCCTCAGCCGTCACCCCGGCCCTGTCCCCGCAGGGCGACGAAACGGGACTTGGTCCGAGGCGAAGGGCGCCACGGCGGCGTTTTTCGTCCTTAAGTCCCAGCCACCTCGACGGCCTGTCCGACGCGCGCTACAACCGGCTGGCCGTTCCTTTCCTCCCCGGGCGAGTTGGCTTGAACCACGAAAATGAGGAGTTGAATGATGGACGCGCTGGTGACCACCGAATGGCTGGCGAACGAACTGGGGGCGAACGACCTTCGCGTGGTCGACGCGACCTATGTTCTCGCCAGCGACGGGCGCGATCCGGCCGCCGAATATGAGGCGGCGCACATCCCCGGCGCGGTATTTTTCGACATCGCCGAGATTTCGGACCTGACCAGCCCGCTGCCGACGATGTTGCCGCCGCCCGAGAAATTCGCGAGCCGCATGCAGTCGCTGGGCCTGGGCGACGGCAGCCGCATCGTACTCTACGACAATTCGCCATACCGCACCGCGGCGCGCGCCTGGTGGATGTTGCGGGTATTCGGCGCGCACGACGTCGCGATCCTCGACGGCGGCCTGGCCAAGTGGCAGGCCGAGGGCCGGCCAGTCGAAAGCGGCAAGCCGCAGCATCGCCACCGCCACTTCACCGTGTGGGCCGATGACAGCCAGGTCCGCAATCTCGAGCAGATGAAGGCGAATGTCGACAGCGGCACCGAGCAGGTGCTCGACGCCCGATCCGGCCCGCGCTTCACCGGCGAGGAACCCGATCCGCGCGCCGCCACGCATGCCGGCCACATCCCCGGATCGAAGAACCTGCCCTTCAAGCAGTTGTTCAACGATGACGGCACCTGGAAGACCGCCGAGGCGCTCGAGGCCGAATTCGTGAAGGCTGGAGTCGACCTTTCCAAGCCGCTGGTGACGACCTGCGGGTCGGGTATCACCGCCGCCGTCCTGCTGTTCGGCGCGCATCTGCTCGGCAACGAGGCGGCGCTGTACGATGGCAGCTGGTCGGAATGGGGCGCGGATCTGACGACTCCGAAGGCGATGGGCGCAGCATAGGTAAAAGCCGGCCGGCCCGCTCGGTCTCCCCTCCGGGCTGTGGGCGGGGACCGTCGCGATACTGCCGCGTCCCTGCCCTTCGGCTTGTCGAACGGCGCCCAGCCTCCTAGCACATCTCCATGGCCGGCAACGAGAACGACAAGCCCCCTACCCGCGTGGTGACCGCCGGGCGGCGCAAGGAATGGACGCAGGGGATCGTCAACCCGCCCGTCTGGCGCGCGTCGACGATCCTCTACGATTCGGTCGAGCATTTGCGCGAAACCGGACGGCGCGACACGCACCATCGGCTCTATTACGGACGCCGCGGCACACCGACGCAATGGGCACTGGCCGACGCGCTGACCGAACTCGAGCCAGGCGCCGAGGGGACCTTTCTCTATTGCTCGGGCGTCGCCGCCGTCACCGCGGCGCTGCTGTCGGTGCTCGAACCCGGCGACGAGTTGCTGCTGGTCGATTCGGCCTATGATCCGACCACGAGTTTCGCCGCGGGCTTCCTCAAGCGGATGGGCATCGCAACGCGCCATTACGATCCGCTGATCGGCGATGGGATCGCCGACCTCTTCACCGATCGGACCAGGGCCATCCTGCTCGAAAGCCCGGGCAGCCTGACGTTCGAAGTACAGGACATCCCGGCGATCGTCGCGGCAGCAAAACACCGTGGCATCGTTACCATCCTCGACAATACCTGGGCGACGCCCCTGTTGTTCCCTGCAATCGAAAAGGGGATCGACCTGACGGTGCTCGCCTGCACCAAATATGTCGTCGGCCATTCCGACGTGATGCTGGGCTCCGTCACCGCGGCGCCCGGGCATTTCGCGAAACTGCGCAACCTGAGCTTTCAGCTCGGCCAGGTCGCGAGCCCGGACGATTGCTGGCTCGGCTCGCGCGGGCTGCGCACGATGGCGGTTCGATTGAAGCAGCACGAGACGGCCGCGTTGAAGATCGCCCGCTGGCTGGACGACCGCCCCGACGTTGCCGCCGTACTCCACCCCGCACTGCCGGGCTGCCCGGGACACGACCATTTCGTCCGCGACTTCAAGGGATCGTCGGGCCTGTTCTCCTTCGCCCTGAAGAACGGCAGCGAGGCCAGCCGCGCCGCGTTCGTCGACGCGCTTCGCCTGTTCGGCATCGGCTTCAGTTGGGGCGGCTACGAAAGCCTGGCCGTCCCTGCCGACCCGAAACGCGCGCTCGGCGTACCCGATCTCGGCGGCGCCCTCGTCCGGTTGCATATCGGGCTGGAGGATCCGGACGACCTCATCGTCGACCTCGACCAGGCATTTACCGCCTTCCGGGCGATATCGGGATGAACGAAGCGATCGCCTGGCTGCACGCGCAGGGGATCGCTATCCCTGAAGGTGCGGAGGCGACCGAGACCGGCATCGTCGTCGCCCTGATTCTGGCCGCGCTCTCGGCCGGGTTCCTCGCCGGCCGCTGGCTGGGCCCATTGGCAGAGACGGAGTGGCAGCGCCGGCTCGGCCATCATGCCGAAGGGTTCGGCCAGCGTATCCCGTCGATATTGCGATACGGCACCGCCGCCACGCTGCTCGCGATCGCCCAGGCGGCCGATCAATGGCCCCCGCTTTCGGCCGGCCTGATCGGTTTCGCGCTGGCGGTAGCGGTCGCGCGGATGACGATCCACGTGCTGCGCGGCGTCAATCTGCCACGCTGGATGGCCTGGGGCGTCGCGCTGATCCTGTTCGTGGCAATCTTCAGCCACGCCGTCGGCGGACTGACGCAGATCAAGGCGGCGCTCGATTCGGTCGGTTTCGATGTCGGCAACTGGCGATTCTCGCTGCTTCGGCTGATCGAGGTGCTGGTGACGGTCACCGGGCTGCTCACCGCGATCCGGCTCGCCAATCGGCTGATCGGTCACGCGATCGTCAGCACGCGCGGTTTCGACCCGACACAAAAGTTGCTCGCGCAAAAACTGGCCGGGATCGCGACGATCACGATCGCGTTCTTTGTCGGCATCGACCTGCTCGATATCAGCCTGACGAGCCTGACGATATTCTCGGGAGCGCTCGGGCTTGCGGTCGGGTTCGGCCTGCAAAAGACCATCGGCAACCTGATCGCCGGCATCATCCTGCTGCTCGACCGATCGATCAAACCGGGCGACGTCATCGTCGCCGGCGACAAGGACGTCGGCTGGGTCAACAAGATCGGCGTGCGCGCGGTCAGCGTCATCACCCGCGACGGCAAGGAGCACCTGATCCCGAACGAGGACCTGATGACCAAGGCGGTCGAAAACTGGTCCTATACCGACCGCAACGTGCGGATCCGGATTCCGGTGTCGGTATCCTACGAAAGCGATCTCGAGCTTGCGCAGGGCCTGATGATCCGCGCCGCCACCGAAAGCCCCCGGGTTCTGGACGACCCCAAGCCCAACGTGTGGCTGACCGCCTTCGGCGACAGCGGCGTGGACCACGAGATCCTGGCGTGGATCAACGACCCCGAAAGCGGCGTCGGTAGCGTTCGGTCCGACGTCCTCAACCGGCTATGGGTATTGTTCCGCGACAACGGGATCGTCATTCCCTACCCTCGCCGCGATGTACAAATCCTGCCACCGGTGCCACTGGGCGATGCGGGGTAAGTGTTGCATTGCCGCAACAATCGTTCGCAGATGGCACTCTTTCGGTCCGAATAGTGTTGTGCAGCGCAGCGAATATCTGCACTCTGCCTGCGTGTGACCGGCTCAACGGCCCGATCGGCAATGCCGATACAGAGGCTGGACCGTCACCGGCAGGCGGGACGAACGCACTTTTCGCTTCGAAAGGAAGATAATGCGCTTCTCCCACATCAGCCTTGGCGCGCTGGCGCTCGCCATTGCGACTCCCGCCATGGCGGACCCCATCCCCGCGACGGCGCCGGCGCCCGACGCCGCGGCTACGTCGGCGGCGGATGCCCCTGCGGCGGCTCCAGCCGTCGCCACCGTGGACGATCCGGCCCCCGCGCCGGCAGCGCCCGCGGCCGACGGACCGACGGCCCCTCCGCCTGCATTCACGATCAACGGCTCCGCCACCCTGGTGTCGGATTACCGCTTCCGCGGAATCTCGCAGACCAATTTGCAGCCGGCGATCCAGGGATCGATCACCGTGACCCATTCGTCGGGCCTCTACGCCTCGGTGTGGAGTTCCTCGACATCGGGCTACGTGACCTTCTCCGGCACCGGCAGCCAGGAAATCGACCTGATCGCGGGGTTCAAGAAGACCTATAGCGGCGTCACCTTCGACGCCGGCGTGCTCTATTACGTCTATCCGCGCTCGCGTATCGCCGGAGACAACAGCAAGGGCGACTTCTTCGAGCCTTATGCCGATGTTTCCTATACTTACGGTCCGGTCACCGCCAAGGTCACGGTGAACTATGCGCCCAAGCAAAAGGCATTGGCGCTCGATCAGGGCCAGACCGGGCTGCTCAAGAATAACGACAACGTCTACCTCGCGGGCGACCTGTCTGCCTCGATCCCCAAGACCCCGCTCGGGTTGACCGCGCACCTCGGCCACACCTGGGGTCCGAGCTGGCTGACGCTGGGCAAGGAATATACCGACTATGGCTTCGGCGCGACGCTGACCTACAAGCAGTTGGTATTCGGCGTCAGCTATGTCGACACCGATGGTACGTTCACCCTCTTCAATGGCAAGAACGCTGCGCGTAGCGGCGTGGTCGTGTCGCTGGGCGTTTCGTTCTGACGACCCTCTCCGGGGGAGCCTTGGCTCCCCCGGTTTCGGTGCCCCTCGCCGGGATACGGCCCGGCAACGGCGCTAATTTCTTTATGTGATATTGTAACGTCGCCCCGGACGCTCTAGATGGGCGCCCAGATGCATTCCTCGATTCGCCTGTCCTGGCTCTCGCGCCTGCCCAATCTCGATCGCTATGCGATGGGGCTATCGGGCCTGTGCGCGGTGCATTGCTTCGCCAGCGCGGTACTCGTGGCACTCGCGTCGACCGCGGGCGGCATGCTGCTCAACCCCGCTTTCCACGAGATCGGCTTGACCGTGGCGATCATCCTGGGCGCGCTGGCGCTGGGCCGGGGCATTTTCGAACATGGTTACATGGCGCCGGCCGTTACCGGATCGCTCGGGCTCGGCATGATGGCTGGCGCGATGCAGCTTCCGCATGGCAATGGCGGTGAGACGCTGTGGACGCTGATCGGGGTCGCGATCCTGGCACTCGGCCACGACCTCAATCGCCGCGCGACGCACTGAGGGCATCCCGCCGCGGCGCGGCTCGGGCATTGCCCTGATCCGATACAATCCCTAAATTCGACCGCATGGGTGCGCATCATCACCACGACCATCACGAGGCCAAGGGCGCCGAACTGACCAGGGCCGCGCAGGCCACGCTGGAGAAATCCGGCGAGCAATGGACCGCGATGCGCGCCAGCATCTTCGATGCCCTGTCGAAATTCGACAAGCCGGCCAGCGCCTATGACATCGCCGACGCGGTGTCGAAGGCCGAAGGGCGTCGCGTCGCCGCCAACAGCGTCTATCGCATCCTCGATTTGTTCGTCGGCGCCAACCTGGCGCGCCGCGTCGAAAGCTCGAACGCCTATGTGGCGAACGCGCATCCCGACTGCCTGCACGACTGCATCTTCCTGGTCTGCGACAGTTGCGGCCAGACCGTGCATATCGACGACGACAAGATCGCCGACAATGTCCGCCACGCCGCCGAAGCCGCAGGTTTCTCGCCAGTGCGCCCGGTGATCGAGGTGCGGGGGAAATGTTCGGACTGCGAATAGGTCGGCGGCCGCGCATGGTGCGATCGACGGCAATGAAACGCGAGGACGTCGTCAAAGCCATCCGCATTATGGGACGCCTTGCCCAGCCGGCGAATGCCGTCGACGATCTAATTGCCGCGGGATTCGAGCGAAGTCAGGCGCACCGCATCGTCGCTTTCTTTCCGACCGCTCTGGCCAGGCCGGTGCTCGAAGAACTCGGCATAACTGAGTTCGTCGAGAAGGCGTCAACGACAAGCGATGGCGGCAAGGAAGTGACGTTCGACCTGGCCCATCAGCCCGAATATGTTGCCGCGCTACTTGCAGGTCGTGATCATCGCAAGACTGGCTGCCTGCCGCGCGAAGAGACGAAGGCGATTATCTCGTGCAGCTCGGACATTGACGCGGTGAGCAGCGCATTGAACGAAGGAGCTGACGTCAAAGGCGGAACGATCGCATCCGTTTTTTGCGATTCGACCCTTGCTGAGCATGTTTTCCGCTGAACACGTGACGCGACCCACTGTTAGCGTCTCGAAACTCTAAAGCCCCTTCCCCATCCTGACTCCCGGCACCGCCACGCCGCGATCGGCCATCGAATCGACCCGCTCGATCGTCTCGTACCCGCAAGCGCGATAGAGCGGCTCGCCCGCCAGCGTGCCCATCAGTTCCGCCCGCGTGAAACCGGCCGCCCGCGCCGCCGCCTCGTTCGCCGCGAGCACCATCCGGCCGATGCCGCGCCGGGTGAAATCGGGGTCGGTATACATCGCGCGGATCCGCGCGGCGTCCGTCGCCGGATCGAGCACCGCGGCGTCGCGCGCGACGGCTCCCGCATCGCCGCCATAGAGCGTCGCGCGATAGCTCCAGCCCCCACAGCCGACGATGCGCCCCTCGCCGTCCTCGACCACGACATAGGTACCGTCGACGATGAGCTGGGTGTCCAGCCCCATGCTCAGCCGGCTCGCCTCGACCTGGTCGGGCGAGAGATAATCGCGTTGCAATTCGCCGATAGCGCGATCCATCAGCGCCGCGATCGCTCGAATATCGGCGTCGGTCGCGATCCTCGTCGTGAAGCGATCGGTCACTTGCCGTCGAGCATCCTGATCGTCGCGGTCGCCGGCGGCTCGCCAGCCATGGAATTGGCGACGCGCTCGGCCGCATCCATCACGCGCAGCACGTTGCCCCCGGCAAGCTTCGCGACCATCTCGTCGGTCCAGCCGCGCCGCATCAGTTCAGCGAGCAAGGCGGGGTAGGTCGCGACGCTGTCGAGCCCCTCGGGCAAGCTGTCGACGCCGTCGAAATCGCCGCCGATGCCGACATGGTCGATACCGGCGATCTTGACCGCATGGTCGATATGATCGGCCACCATGCCCAACGTCACGACGGGGCGCGGATGCTCCTTTTCCCATTCGGCGAGCGCCGCCTTGGCGCGATCGGGCTGCCCGATATAGAGACCGCCATAGGGCGGCGAATTGTACCGCGCCTTTTCGGCGTTGCGCGCCGCTTCCCATTGCCGCCGCGCTTCCGACACGTAGCTCGGGGCGTAATTGATCATGATCACGCCGCCATTCTGCGCAAGCAACTTCAGGACCTTGTCCGACACGTTGCGCGGGTGGTCGTCGAGCGCGCGCGTCGAGCTGTGCGAAAAAATGACCGGCGCTTTCGACACGCGCAGCGCGTCGATCATCGTGTCCTCGTCCACATGGCTGAGGTCGACCAGCATGCCCAGCCGATTGAGCTCGTGGACGACGGCCTCTCCGAACTTGGTCAGCCCGCCATGCTGCGGATTGTCGGTCGCCGAATCCGCCCATTCGATCGTCTTGACGTGGGTAAGCGTCAAATAGGAGGCGCCCAGCGCGCGATAGGCGCGCAGGACCGAGAAGCTGCCGTCGATCTGGCCGCCGCCCTCCACGCCCAGCATCGATGCGATCCGCCCGGAGGCATGGATGCGCCGGACATCGGCCGCCGTCACCGCCGGCGCGAAGACGTCGGGGTAACGGCGGAAGATCGTCTTCATCAGGTCGATTTGCTGGAGCGTCTCCTTGACCTGCTCGGGCCCGGGGAGGTTGGCATCGACATAGACCGACCAGAATTGCCCGCCGACATGCCCGGCGCGCAGCCGCGCGATATCGGTATTGTATTTGGCGGGATCGAGATGGGTCAGGTCCATCGTCCAGCGCGCGTCGCCGGCCTTGTCGGTCAGCGTTTCCGCCCAGTCGTTGTGCCCGTCGATCAGCGGCGTCTTCGCCAGGACATTGGCGACGCGCGCTTCGTAGGAGGCGGGAGCGGCGCTGATCATCAGCGGCGCGGCGAGCAGCAGGGCTAGGGCATGGCGCATGGGACGCGAGCGTAGCTCGGATTGCCAGCGGCTCAAGTCCTACCGGCGGTTATGGGACGGGCAAGACGAGGAATGACAATCCCTCTCTCGCTTGCAGGAGGGGGCCTACGCTGCTTGCGGTTCCTCGACGGGCAGCACCTCGTCGGCTTGCGGTGCCATCGTGCGACACACCACCTCGAACGCGCCGCCGTCGACCCGTATCTCGTTGAACGAGGGCGGCGTCGACCGCGTCCGTTCGGACAAGGTCCCCGCCCCGATCATCCTGACCACCATATCGCCATCGCGATGCTCGACGTCGAACGCGTCGTGGACGTGCCCCGTCAACACCGCATCTGCCCCTGCACCGGCCAGCGCCGCAAGCGCCTCCGCGCCATAATGCGTCTGTTTCGACAGGCGTTTGTGCGGCTCGATCAGCGGGTGGTGGCACGCGACGAAGACGAGCTTGCCGTCGGGAATCGCCGCGACCTGATCGAGCGTCCGGCGCAAGGCACCGCGACTGACGTTGCCGCCGGCCCAATTGAAGCGAAATTGCGCGCGCGCCGTCGTCTTCAGCGGCACGATCGCCACGCCCGGAAGATCGATCGGCCGTTCGATCAGCGCTTCGACATCGCGGATCCGCCGGTAGGGGGCGAACAGGCGCGCAAGCGGGTTGAAATAGGGCAGGTCGTGATTGCCGACCTCCACGGTGACGGGCCGGTCGAGCGAACGCAACCATTCTATTCCCGCATCGAATTCGCGCCGCCGCGCGCGCATCGTCAGGTCGCCGGTCATCACCACGGCGTCGGGCCGCTCGGACGCCACCAGCGCGTCGAACCACGCGATCGCGGCCTTGTCCTCCCGCCCGAAATGGACATCGCTGACGTGGAACAGCCGGATCATACCCTTCCTTCCAGAGTGCTGACGAACTGTTCCTTGGTACGCCCGACGGTGATCCGCGTTCCCGGTTCGAGCAATTGCGGTTCGCCGTCGAACAGCGCCAACACCCTCCGGTGCTCGGCGATCCGCAAGTTGTCGGCACGCGCTTCGGTCACTGCGCGCGCGGCGATCCAATCGCCGGTCACCCAGCTCCAGCCGAGATCGGCGATCGACCGGACGTCGCGGGCATCGACGGCAGCCACCGCGAGTCCATCGCCCTCGGCGCGGACATAGGCGCCCTGGACACGCGGGGGAAAGCCGGGCGCGCCGCTCAGCCGCACGCCCCGGCCAAAGGTACGCCGCCACGCCCCACGGATGGCGGGCAGCAATTTGCCCAGCCGTCCTTCGCGCACGCGTTCACGCGCATGGTACCAGCTGGCGGCCGGCCCGACGATCAACCCGACCAGCGCGCGATGCGCCCCCGCCTCGACATAGGGCAGCGCGATTCGACGGTCGCGATCGTGCGCGGCAGCAACGATCGCCGCGGGATCGGCATCGCCATGCAATGCCTTTGCCAGCAAGTTCATCGTACCGCCCGGGAGGATCAGGATGCCCCCGTCCCAATTCGCCAGCGCGCATGCGGCGGCATTGATCGTGCCGTCCCCTGCGAACAGCATCACCGTATCGGCGCCCGCACGGTCGAGATCGTCCGACGTCGGCAAGGGCTGTTGCGGGAAATCGGTTCGCCCGACGAACCGCAATCCCCGCTCGGTGCAGATCGCCTCGATCGCTTCGGCCTTGCGCGCATCCGAGGATCCGGACTGGGGATTGGTGATGAACCAGAGTCGTTCCATATCCGACACAACGCGCCGGCGCCGCGAAGTTTCAGTCTGGAACCTCCATCGTCACGCGGGTCCCGCCAGGATCGCTCGCCGTGGTCAGCGTGCCGCCGGCCTGTTTGGCGAACGCTTCGACCAACCGCTGACCCAACCCACCCTCGGACCGCCTGGGACGCGGCACCGCGGGCAAGCCGACGCCATCGTCGGCCACGGTCAGCCGCCAGCCACCCTCCGCCCGCTGCTTCCAACTCACGTGAATCGTCCCGGCTTCGCGGCCGTCAAAGGCATGCTTGGCGGCGTTGGTAACCAGTTCGTTGACGACCAGCCCGATCGACACGGCATGATCGCGGGGGATCGGCGCGGGGTCGGCATCGCACCCCAGCGTGACGCCCCCTCTCAGCGACAACGCGTCGGACAAGGCGTTGCACAGGTCCTGCAGGTAATCGCTGACATTGACTTCGCTTCCCTGCCCGTCGCGATAGAGATGGCGATGTGCCCGCGCGATGCTGTCGACGCGCATCAGGGCAGCCCCCAGGGCATCGCTCGCCGCGGGATCGCTCACCCGGCGGCGCTGGATATCGAGCATGCTGGCAACGATCTGGAAATTGTTCTTCACGCGATGCTCGAACTCGCTCAGCATCAGGTCGCGATCGGCGATTTCCCGATCGCGCTCGTCGGTCGCGCGGTGGACCGCGCGGCGGAACGTCTCGGCAAGCGCAATGGTCAGCGCCGCCGAAAAGACGATCGCGAACAGCGTCCAATAGGGACCGCTCTGCGTGATCGACGGCGCGGGCAGATAGATGGCGAAAAAGGCATAGGCGATCGAGATCAGCCCGGTCAGCAGGCCCGATTGCCAGCGCGCGAACAGCGTCGCGATCATGATCGCGGGGAACAGCAACGCGAACACCGCCGCGCCAGGCGCGACCAGATTGATCGTCAGGCGAAGCACGCCCGCCGCCCCGACGCAGAGCAGAGCGACACCAAGCTGCGTCGCCCAGCGGGGGATTGCCGGATACAACCGATCCGGAAGGTCTAGTTCGCCGATCCTGGCCATCGCCGAATTGGGCATCGTTCCGCCCCTACAAGTCAAGCCGGACCGGCCTGAATTTGATCCTTATCGGCTTAGAAAGGCAATTCCCTTCCCGAGCGTCCGGCCAGATCGGTGACATAATGCCAGGCGACGCGTCCCGACCGGCCGCCCCGGCGCGTGGCCCAGCCCACCGCCTCGTCCGGATCGAACGGCAGGCCGAAGCGGTCGGCATAAGCGCGCACGATCGCCAGATAGCCTTGCTGATCGAGGACATGGAATCCCAGGCTCAGCCCGAACCGGTCGGCGAGCGCCAGATGGTCGTCGACGCTATCGCGTGGATTGATCGCGCTTTCCTGCTCGGCGATGTCGCGCGGCACGAGATGCCGGCGATTGGCGGTAACGACCAGCCGCGCATTGGCGGGGCGCGCCTCCGCGCCGCCTTGAAGCAGCGACCGCAATGCCCGCGCGTCGCCCGCGGCGTCGAAACCGAGATCGTCGAGGAACAGGACGAAAGCGCGCGGCAACCCGTCGATACGGTCGAACAGGCCGCGCAACCCGTCCATCGCCGCGACTTCGACCAGGGCGAGCGCACGGCCATCCGCCTGGATGGACGCTACTGCGCTTTTCACCAGGGCCGACTTGCCCGTGCCCCGCGCGCCCCACAGCAACACGTCCTGCGCGGCGAATCCGGCGGCTAGTCTGCCGAAATCCTCGACCAGGGCCGATTTCTGCAAGTCGATCCCGAGCAACAGGTCGAGCGGTAGCGGGTCGAACTTGCGCGCGACGATCAGCCGCCCGTCGCGCCAGACATAGGCCGGATGCGCGAGCGGATCGGCGTCGGCCGGCACGGGTGGCGCGATGCGCTCGAGCGCGGCGGCGATGCGGTCCAGCGGGTCGGTCATGCGCGCCGCGTTACACGGCGCAGCACGATCAGCCCAGCGTCTTGAGCAGCGCGAGCGCCGGGGCGCGATCGGCAAAACCCGGATCGGCCAGCGCGGCGGCGATCTGCGCCTTGGCTTCGGCCTTGCGCCCGCTATCGGCATAGGCTTGGGCGAGATGCCATCTGATACCGCTATGCTTGGGCGCCAGCGCCAGCGCCTTTTCGAACAAGTCGATCGCCTTGCCGTCCTCGCCCGCGGCATAAAGCGCCCAGCCATAAGCATCGGTCGCCGCGGGGCTCATCGGCGCGATGTCATAGGCTGCAGCGCCGTAGGACAAGGCATCGTCGAGATTGTCGGCACCGACATTGGCATAGGCGAGTTCCGACAACAGCCCCGAATCGCGCGACCCGACGCGCGCGCGGAGATTCTCCAGCGTGTCGATCGCCGAGTCCCAGTCGCCCGATGCAATCTGCCAATGCGCGGCAAGCCGCAACGCCGGCACGCTTTCGGGATGCTGCGTCAGGAACAACGCCAGGACGCTGGTCGCTTCCGGACGGCGGCCCGCCTGGTCGAGTGCATCGACCGTGCGCAACATCGTCGGCTCATCGAACTTGATATCGGCCGCCTTGCGATAGGCCTCGGCCGCCTCGCCGAACCTGCCCATGGTCATCAGCGTGTCGCCGACCAAGAGGTGCGCGGCCGGGGCGCCGGGCGTCGCCTGCTCGAGCGATCGCGCGCGGGCTAGCGCGTCATTGCCTTGCCCCGCCTCGATCAGACCGCGGACGACCGTGACCGCGAGGACGGGGTTGGTCGGATCCTTGTCGGCCGCACCGGCCAGGACCGCCAGGCTGTCGTCGGTACCGAACGGCGCCGAATCCGCCCGCCCCGGCCAGGCCGACCGATCGAGAAACTTGGCCGCCCAGTCGCGTTCGCCGGTCGCCTCGAATGCCCGACCCACCAATCCCAGCGTATAGCTGTCGGCGTCGCCACGCAGCGCGACCGGACGCAGCACGTCGAGCGCTCCCTTGGCATCGCCCGATCTCAGCATCGCCGCGCCGAGCAACCGGCGCGCGGTGATGTTCATCGGTTGCCGCCCGACCAGCTCGCGCCAGGATTCGATCGCCTGCTCGTAGGCGCCGGCCTGATAGGCGAGCGTCCCGTTGAGCAGCAGCGCGCCGGGCAGACTGTCGATCCGCCCACCGGTCCGCTGCATCAGGCTGCGCGCTAGGTCGTAATTCTCCGCCCGAGCGGCAAGCACGGCTTGAAGGTACAGGGCCTGGGGACTGCCGGGCCGCGTGGCCAGGGCGCGGCGAGTAGCGCCCAGCATCTCTGTATAGCGGCCGAGATCGCCGAGCGTGGCGGCATATTCGATCAGGGCGGGATGATAATAGGCATCGTGCTGGAGCGCTGCCGAGAACCATGGCAGCGCCGCATTGAGTCCGTATTGCTCGCGAACGAGTTCGCCGCGCAGCGTCAGCGCCTCGAGATTGTTGGGATCGAGATCGACCGCCTTCTGCACATTGGCGCTCGCGCCGGCGATATCGCCGCCATTGTAGCGGATGCGCGCGAGATCGGACCAGCCGTAGGAATTGTTCGGATCGCCATCGAGCAGCTCGCCGAGCAATGCTTGCGCTTCGGCGGTCTTGCCCTGCGCCGCGAGCGCGCGTGCGGTGACGCGCGCGGCATAGGCACCGAATTTCGGATCGGCCTTTGCCGCCTCGGTCAGGGCGCGCTTGGGATCGCCCTGGAGTAGCCAGGCTTCAGCGAGCAATTGATGCCCGCGATTCATGTCGAACCCCGCTGCCGCCGCGCGGCCCAGCTCGGACTCCGCGCCGACGCCGTCGCCCAGCGCCAGGAAGGTGCGCGCGAGCACGGCGTGCGCCACGCCCCATTGCGGATCTTCCTTGATAGCCGCCTGGGCATGCGCGCGGGCCGCATTGAAATTGCCTTGCTGGAGTAGGGCGAGGCTATAGCCCAATTCGGTACGCGCCGCGGCGGCATCCGCGCGCGCCGGCCCGGTCAGGCTCAGTGCAACGCCGGCGATACCGGCAATCGCCGTGGCGCCGATCAGCGCACCCTTCACGATGGTCTTCATGGTCCCGTTCCTAGGCATGGAGGTCGTAGCTCTTGAGCAGGTCGTAGAGCGTCGGGCGGCTGATCCCGAGCAGCTTGGCGGTGTTCGAGATGTTGCCCTCGGCGCGTGCCAGCGCGTGGCGGATCGCCTTGCGGTCCGCGCTCTCGCGGACGGCCTTGAGGTTGATCGGCTCGGGCGCTTCGCGCTCGGCGAGATCGAGATCGACTGCCGTCACCTGCTTGCCGTCCGCCATGATCACCGCCCGCTTCATGCGATTTTCGAGCTCGCGGACGTTGCCCGGCCAGCCCCAGGCGTCGATTGCCGACAGCGCATCCGGCGACAGGCCGGTAACCGGCCGGTTCATCGCCTTGGCATAATGATGGAGGAAATGCTTGGCGAGCAGCACCGGATCGCCCGTCCGCTCGGCCAGGCTGGGAATGCGCACGACGATCTCGGCAAGGCGGTAATATAGGTCCTCGCGAAAGCTTCCGCTCGCGACCATCGCGTCGACATCCTGGTGGGTCGCGCAAACGATGCGCGTATCGACGGCGATCGGCTTGCGGCCGCCGATCCGCTCGATCACGCGCTCCTGGAGGAAGCGCAGCAACTTGACCTGGAGCGGCAGCGGCACGTCGCCGATTTCGTCGAGGAAAAGCGTGCCGCCATCGGCGAGCTCGATCTTGCCCTCGGTCGTCTTGACCGCGCCGGTGAACGCGCCCTTTTCGTGGCCGAACAATTCGCTCTCGAGAAGCGTTTCGGGAATCGCCGCGCAATTGATCGCGACGAACTGCCCCTTGCGGCCGGACTTTTCGTGCAGGCCCCGCGCAAGCACTTCCTTGCCGGTGCCGCTCGCGCCGAGCAGCATCACCGAGACATCGGCGGTCGCGACCCGCTCGATCATGCCGGTGACCTTCATCATCTCCGGCGCCGCCGTAATCAGGCCGCCCAGGGCCTCGCGCGGCGCGATGGCGAGCCGGCGATTCTCCTCTTCCAGCGCATGGACATGAAAGGCGCGGGCGACGATCAGGCCCAGCGCGTCGATGTCGATCGGCTTCTGGTAGAAATCCCACGCACCTTCCGCGATCGCGCGCAACGCGCTTTCCCGCGCGCCATGGCCAGACGCAACGATGACCTTGGTGTCGGGCTTGAGCCGCAGAATCTCGGCAAGCGTGGCGAAGCCCTCGCCGACCCCGTCGGGATCGGGCGGCAGACCGAGATCGAGCGTCACCACGGCCGGTTCCTCGGCACGCACCGCGTCGATCGCTTCGCGTCGATCGCCGGCGACGACGACGTCGTAATCGTCATAGGCCCAGCGCAACTGGCGCTGGAGCCCGGCATCGTCCTCGACGATCAGCAATTTCGGTCGGGGACCATTATTCATGCCGCGCGCTCCACGCCAATCGGCGCAAGCGCCTCTCGAAGGACGATGATGAACCGGGTACCGTCCCCTTCCCTGCTCACCACATCGAGCTTGCCGCCCATCGCCTGAACGACCTGGCGCGCCTCGAACGCGCCGATTCCGAAGCCGCCTTGCTTGGTGGACACGAACGGACGGAACAGCTGATCGCGGATAAAGCCCGCGCTCATCCCGGCGCCGGTATCGATCACTTCGATCGTCGTCTGGCCAACCACCACGCCGATGGGCTCACCGGGCGCGCTCGCCTCGATCGCATTCTGGATCAGATGACCCAGCGCCTGTTCGAGCCGCGCCGGGTCCGCGACCGCCACCGCGTCGCGCTTTCCGGTGATCGCAATCGGATGCGCCGCGCCACGCCGCCGCGTCACCCGTTCGACGATCGGCATCAGCTCGACCGTCATCGGCTCTTCGACACGCCCGGAATTGTGTTGCGACAGGCAGGCGAGAAGATCGTTCATGCGTCCCACCGAATCCCGTAGCGTCGCGATCATGTCGGCGCGGAAATCGGGATTGTCGGCGTGCCGTTCGGCATTGCGCGCGACCAATGTGAGCTGGCTCACCAGATTCTTCACGTCATGGATGATGAAAGCGAAACGGCGGTTGAATTCGTCGAACCGCCGCGCGTCGGCGAGCGCCTCGTGCGCACGCGCTTCCGCCAGATAGCTTGCCACCTGGCGCCCGGCGATGCGCAGGAGGTCGAAATCTTCCCAATCGAGCGAGCGGTCGATCGGCGGCCGCGCGAGCAGGATCGCGCCGACGAACTGGTCGAGATGGACCAGGGGCACCACCGCCCAGGCGGCGGGATCGTCGAGCATCCATTGCGGCACCGCAGCGAGCTCGGCCGGCGCGGCATGGCCGGCACGCACCATGTCGAGCTCGATGATCCGGCCGCCGCGCGCCAGGTAGAACGCCAGTTCCTCGCCCGCCACCATCGCGGGCGCGGGGCCGTCCCAGTGCCAGCCGGCGCCGAGCGTCAGTACCACGCCGTCAGCGATCAGCAGCAAACCGGCGGGGGAGTCTGTCACGTCGGCCACCGCCTTGACGATGCGCTCCTCCAGCGGCGGTGCACCCTCACCCGGCGTCCCCAGCGTTTCGGTGAACCGCGTCCATTCGGCGCGATAATCGTAGCGGTGGTTGAACAGATGCTTGGCGACCATCACCCGCAGCCACGCCTTGATCGTCGGCGAGGACAGCAGGGTCAGCAACGCCGCCGCCGACCCGAACACGAACGCGGTCTGCGCCAGTCGCGCATAGGTACCGCCAAACGCGTCGATCGCGCTGATCGCGAGCACGGTGGTGACGGCATAAGCCATCAGCGCGACCAGCGAGAGCGACTGCCACGTCACCGTCCGAGACAATTTGAGCGTCCAGTCGCCGTTGCGATGCACCGCGATCGCCAGCACCGGCACGATCGCGACCATCACGATCCCGCGCGCCGCGACCAGTTCGTCCGGCCGCCCCCCCCCAAGGTAGGTAATGGTGTACAGCGACAGATCGGTCAGCCACATCGCGGCAAGCGCGACAACCGCCAACCGGATGCCGCCACGGGCGCCGGGCGCGGCCATCGAATAGAGATGATGGACCAGCACCAGCGCACCGAGCGCGACCATCATGCGCAGCAGGATGCGGACCGCCGCGATGCCCTGCACCAGCACGGGATCGCCGGTCACCGCCGATTGGGCAAGGCTGAGCACGATGCCGGCCAATGCCACCAGCACGGCGACGCCGTAGATCATCGTCACCGCCCGATCGCGGCGCGCGGCGGCGTCACGCCGCAGCAGCGCGAGCATGAAGCCCAGCCAGGCGATGTTGCGCAGGCTTTCGGAGATCCGTGTCGTCAGATCCTGGCTGCCGATTCCCGCCACCGCCAGCGTCCACAAAGCGGTCATCCCCAACGCCGCGACGAACGCGGTGCGCGGCAGGTTCGCCGCCCGGCCGCGCAGCTGCGACAATGCGAGCCCGGCGAACAGCAGGGACGCGAGCGCATGGCTCCAGAGGATGACGGTGGTCGTCATTTTTGAGGGCCCAGCGTCGCTGGAGCAGGCCGATGCCGTGCCGACAACATCAGCGTGCCCCTTCGGGCCACAGCACGACGCGGATCGTCTGGAGCAGGATCAGCAGGTCGAGGAACGGCGAATAGTTCTTGGCGTAATAGAGGTCGTATTCGAGCTTCTGGCGGCTATCCTCGATCGACGCGCCATAAGGATAATTGATCTGCGCCCAGCCGGTGATGCCAGGCTTCACCATGTGGCGTTCGGCGTAATAGGGAAGCTGCTGTTCGAGATCCTCGACGAACTGCGGCCGCTCGGGGCGCGGGCCGACGAAGCTCATCTCGCCCTTCAGCACCGACCAGCATTGCGGCAACTCGTCGATCCGCACCTTGCGGATGAAACGCCCGATCCGGGTGATGCGCGGATCGTCCTTCTCTGCCCAGACCGCCTGGCCGTTGACCTCGGCATCCTGCCGCATGGAGCGCAATTTAAGGCAGTCGAACCCGACACCATAGAGACCGACACGGCGCTGGCGATAGAAAGCCGGGCCCTTGCTCTCGATCTTCACCGCCAGTGCGGTGAGCAGGATAACCGGGGCGGCAAGCGCCAGCAGGACCAGGCTGGCGGTGATATCGAACAGGCGCTTGAACACACCCGACAGCATCCGGCCCGACGAAAAGCCATCGGAAAAGATCAGCCAGCTGGGATTGACGCTCTGCAGGTCGACGCGGCCCGTCTCGCGCTCGAGGAAGGTCGATATGTCGTTGACGTGAACGCCGGTCGTCTTGATCCGGAGCAAGTCCTTGAGCGGGAGAGCATTGCGGCGCTCTTCCAGCGCGAGCACGACTTCGCTCGCATTCAGCAGCACGACGTGATCGGCAAGATTGTAGATCGCGTCGCGCGCGATCGCCTCGGGAATGACGCGGTTGGCCTCGCTCATCGAGACATAGCCGACCACGACGAACGCCGATCCCGGCTGCTGCTGCAACGCCTTCAGGCGTGCCGCGCGCGGACCGGCGCCGAGCACGACGACGCGGCGCTTGAACACCTGGCTGCCGAGCATCTTGCCGAGCAGGATGCGGATCGCGATCAGCGACACCGCCGCGATGCCCATCGCGTAGAGCAGGTTCGAGCGCCAGAAGGTGATCGACGGCGACAGGAAGAACAAAACCGACAGGAAGATCACGCCCAGCGAGATCGCCACCAGGATGCGGGCGACCGCGCGGCGAAGCGACTGCAACGCGTCGGCTCCGTAGACACCAACGGCAATCATCGCGGTCTCGAGCGACAGCGCGAAAGTGAACAATTGCGGCAGGCGGTCGAAGATCGGCTCGACGATGCTGCCCAGCTGATGCAGCCGGATCGAATAGGCGATTTCGGCCGCCGCGATCAGCAGCGCGACGTCGAGCATCCCCAGGAACAACACGGCATGCGGCACATAGTGCTTGAACAGCCTGATCATCGTCTTCGTTCGCCTTTTCGCGCCGTGCCGCGGCGCCCCGGTGTAAGGTTTTCCGACACGGTTCGAGGCGGTGTCGCATTAATTGACAAAGAAAGGCTGAACGGCAGGAAACCCGCGGGCCGTGCCCGGGTTTGGCAAAGTGCGGGAAGGCTCTATCTACCAATCCAGCAGAAAAGGACTTTTGAATGCCTGAGGCGACGCCGATCATCCCCATCATCCTTTCCGGCGGATCGGGGACGCGGCTGTGGCCAATGTCCACGCCGGAAACGCCGAAGCAATTGCTGGCGTTGACCTGCGACCATACGATGCTCCAGCTGACGGCCCAACGCACCGCCGCCGATCGCTTCGCGCCGCCGATCGTCGTCGCCAATGCCCGCCATGCCGAAGAGATCGAGAGCCAGCTGGCGACGGTCGGCACCCCGGCACAGGCGCTGATCCTCGAACCGATGGGGCGCAACACGGCACCGGCGATCGCGCTCGCCGCCCTTGCCGCGGGCAGCGGCGAAACCGCGCTGCTGATCATGCCGTCCGATCACGTCATTGCCGACATCGATGCCTTTCACGCCGCGATCGAGGCGGCGCTGCCCCTGGTTGAACAGGGATGGCTGGTGACGTTCGGGATCGACCCGCACGCACCCGAAACCGGCTATGGCTGGATTCACGTCGGCGACGCCATCGCGCCGCGCGTGCACAAGGTCGCCCGCTTCGTCGAAAAGCCGCCGCGCGATCGCGCCGAGGCGATGTTGGCGGCGGGCGACCATGTCTGGAACGGCGGCATCTTCCTGTTCCGTGCCGACGCCTTTCTGGGCGCGCTCGCGGTCCATGCGCCCGACATGCTTCACGCCGTGCAGCACGCGATGCTCAAGGCGACCCACGACGGCGCGCGCATCCACCCCGACCCGGAAGCCTTTGCTGCGTCGCCCGCGGATTCGATCGATTATGCCGTGATGGAAAAGGCGCCCCGCGTGGCGGTGGTGCCGGTCAGCATGGGATGGAGCGACCTCGGCAGCTGGGATGCGCTCCACGACCTCAGCGACTGCGACGGCTCGGGCAATGCCTGCAAGGGAGACGTCGTCGCGATCGAGACCGAGAATTGCCTGGTCCAGGCCGACGGCGTGCGCGTCGCGCTCGTCGGCGTGACCGACCTGATCGTCGTCGCCAACGGCAAGGACGTCCTGGTCCTGCCGCGCGGCCGCAGTCAGGAAGTCAAGAAGCTGATCGAGGCGATGAAGGACTGATCATGGGCCGCGTCCGGCGCAAGGCGCTCGCCGCGATCCCGACGCCCGACCCACCGCCGGCTTTCTGTGCATTGTGCGAACGCGTGCTCGGCACGAACGTGGAGTGGCATCATCCGGTGCCGAAGAGCGAGGGCGGCCGCGATACCGTCCCGCTCCACCCGATCTGCCACCGGGCCATTCACGCTGCCTTCGCCAATGCCGACCTCGCGCGCCGCTATCCGGACTTGAACGCCTTGCGGGCCGCGCCGGCAATCGATCGCTTTCTCGTGTGGATCGCCGGCAAGCCGCCCGACTTCAATGCTCCGACCCGGCGCGCCAGAAATGGCCGGCCCGCTTCCTAGAAGTGCAATTGCACCCCGATCCGGTACGTCGCGCCGTACCGTTCCCGCTCGACCAGATAGTCCCGGCTCCCCTGATAATGGCGCCACGGTGAGTCGGTCAGGTTGGCCGCGTCGGCGTAGATCGTGTATTGCGGCGTGACCTGGTAGCCGACGTGCAGGTCGAGTTGCCCCTGGGCATCCCACCATGAATCGGTGGCGGCGCTGGTGCCGACCACGTCGGAGAAGCGTGAGCGATAATTGAACGCGGCGCGCGCGGTGAGGCCGTATTTCTCGTAGAAGATGCTGACATTGCCGAGGTCGTTCGATTGATAGGCCAAGGGGATGGCGCCGGCGCGGAACGCCGGCCCCGTGGCGTGGCCCCAGACATGTGAGTAATTGGCCGAGATGCCGAAGCCGCTCAGGAAACCCGGCAGGCCGGTGAATTGCGTCTGGGCGTTGAGCTCGATACCGCCGATGAATTCCTTGTCCATATTGGTGTACTGGATCAGGTTGATCCGAGGATAGTCGGCCGCCGACGCGCCCGGAATGTTGCCCGGGTTGACGATATTGGTCTGGCCGATCTGATAAATCGGGTTCTTGATGTCCTTGTAGAAGAAGCCGGCGCTGAACAGGCTGTCCTTGTTCGGATAATATTCGACCGCGGCGTCGAAATTCACCGCCTTGTAGGGCTTCAGATAGGGATTGCCGGCATTCACCGCGGCAGGCTGCGGATCGTTGGGCGTCACGGTGATGAAGGGCGCCAGCGTACTGTAGTTCGGGCGGCCGATCGAGGTCGTCACCGCGCCGCGCAGCAACAGATTGGGCATCGCCTCGAACTTGACGTTCAGGCCGGGAAACCAGTCGGTATAGCTGTTGCTGGCAAGCGCGTTGAAGCTGTTGTTCGCGGCCAGGGCGGCAGCAAAAGCCGCGTCGGTCTTGATCGTCGCGGCGAGCGCGGTGATCGCCGGACCGACGACCTTGGCGGCGGTGCGGTCGCGCGTATTCTCGACGCGCAGGCCCGGGATCACCGTCAGGCTGCCGAACTTCAACGTGACCATCGCATACCCCGCCACGATCCGTTCCCTGACGTCATAGTCGGGTGCGAGCGAGCCGGTCAGATTGCCTGCATAATCGAACGTCGCGACATTGGGGTGGGCAGCGAGATAGGCCTGCGCCTTGTTCCAGTCGATCCGCTCGCCGAAGGTGAACAAGCCGTCGTAGAAGTCGGTATCGCCGAGCGCGCCGACGGTATCGAGGGTCCAGTTCGCGCCCTTGACGGTCTTGTAGCTGGTCAGATCGTGATCGTCGTTCTTGTGGCGGTCGAGATATTTGAATCCGGCCTGGAACGACGAGCCGGTGCCGATCGCCAGCGGCACCGTGTAATCGGCCCGGAACTGCCAGATCCGTTCGAAAGTGAAGCGGTGTTCGGCCTTCAGTTTGCTCTGAACGAACTTCGTCGGGTCGGAAAAGATGCCTGCAAAGGCGCCGTTCGGCACCAGCGTGTAGGGATAGGTCGAAGGATCGTAGGTCGCCGCGACGCTCGGCCCGGTGAAGGTGTACTCGCTGCGGATCGGGTCGACCTTTTCGGCGCGGGTCCAGCCGCCCGATATCGACAGCGTGCCGGCGCCGACCTTGAAGTCGCCGCCGCCGGTCACCGACTTGGTGTTGTCGTCTTCTTCGCGGTGACGCACCAGGATGGTCGGCGTCGCCTTCAGATTGGACAGGCCGCCCGAGAAATCGGTGATCGCGAGCAGGTTCTGGTTGCGCGTCTCATGATCCTGATATTTGGAATAGCTCGACCGTATATAGAGCTTCACGGCGTCGCTCGGCCGCCAGTCGAAATTGCCGACGACGCCGAGGCGCGTGCGCTGCGGGGCGTAGTCGCGATAACCGCCGCCGGCTGGAACATTCACGCCGCCGACGACATGGCTCCAGTCCGACGAACCCTGGAAATTCTCGGACTCGATCGGGCGCCGCGAATAATTGACCGAGAGGACGGCGCCGAACGTCTCGCCGGCACCGAAGCGGCCGCCGATCGTGCCGTCCACCTCGTAAGGCGACCTCTTGTTCAGGCCGTACAGCCCGATCGCGCCGCGCGTGTCGAAGAAGAACGGCGTCTTGCTGTCGAAGGCGGTCTTGGTCCGGATATTGACCTCGCCGCCGATCGCATTGGCGTCCTGGCTCGCGAGCAGCGACTTGGTGACGGTGATCGACTGGATCATCGCCGAGGGAAGGTCGTCGAGCTTGACCACGCGGCCGTCGGGCTCCGGCGCAGGCAGGGTCTGACCATTGAGGGTGACGTTGACCAGGCTGGGGTCGATACCGCGGATGACGACGTAGCGGCCCTCACCCTGGTCGTTGGCCACCGACAGGCCGGGCAGGCGCTTGACCGCCTCGGCGACATTCTGGTCGGGGAGCTTGCCGACATCGTTGGCGTGGAGCGCTTCGACGAAATTGTCCGCGTCCCGCTTCTCGACGGTGGCAGCGCGCAGCGCGGCGCGCGTACCGGTGACGATGATATCCTGACCCGGCGTGTCGGCCGAAGCAGCATTGCCGTCCTCGGTTTGCGGAGTATCGGCCGCCGGCGACGAAGCGCTGGCGGTCTGTCCGTCGGCGGCAAAGACCGGCGCCGCGGCACACAAGGCGAAAACGGCAAGGGCAGAGCGCGACGCATGGCCGCGCAGCTTGGTGCTGATCATCGAAGGTCCCCTGGTTGCGCGCCCTCCGGCGCGTCTTCGAGAGAGCGCCTAGGCGCGTTGGGAGACTCTTCGGCTACAATTGGGTGTCGCTATCGCTTCTGTTCGGTGACGACGGCATGACACATCCGCTAGCGGCGGCATTGGCGACGCCCCTCGCCTGACGTGGAGGGGCGCCGGCGCCGTTATGCCATCAGCTTCTCACAGGCATCGAGCGTCTCCCGGAACGTCTGGATGATCGCCTGGTAGGGTGCCGGGCTCGCCATATCGAGGCCGGCGCGCTTGAGGATTTCGGTCGGATAGTCCGACCCGCCCGACTTGAGCACGGTGAGGTAGTTGTCGCGTTCCTTCGCGCCACCGCTCAGGATCGACCGCGCGAAATACGACGCGGCCGAGATCGAGGTCGCGTACTGATAGACGTAGAAGCTAGAATAGAAATGCGGGATGTACGCCCATTCCGACGCATAGGTGTCGGATATCGCAACCTTGGGTCCGTGATAGCGCTTGAGCAGGTCGAGATACATCGCGCTGAACTTTTCGCCCGACAGGCCCTCGCCCGCCTCCGCCTTGTCGTGCGCGGCAAGCTCGAACTCGGCGAACATCGCCTGGCGGTAGAAGGTACCGCGCATGCCCTCGAGCTGCATGCCGAGATAATAGAGCTTTTCCTGCTTCGTCTTGGCATTGGCGACCATGTAGGCCGCGAGCAGCTGCTCGTTGCAGGTCGAGGCGATCTCGGCCAGGAAGAGCGGGTAATCCGACTTTTCGTAGACCTGGTTCTTGTTCGCGAGCAGCGTGTGCATCGCATGCCCCCATTCGTGCGCGAAGGTGGTCATGCCCTCGTAATTGTGGCCGAGGTTGAGCAGCAGATAGGGGTGGACGTCATAGGCGGCGCCGGGGTTCATGTACGCGCCCGACTTCTTGCCCGGCCGGGGGAACGGATCCATCCACTTGGCGGCGGTCGCCTTGCCCAACATGTCGACATAATCAGGGCCGAGCACCTTGGTCGCTGCCAGCGTGTTGGTGCGCATGTCGGCCAGTTCGACCTTGCGGTCGAGCCTGACGAGCGGCGGATAGATGTCGTAATAGGCCATGTCGGGCAGGCCGAGCAGCTTGCGGCGCAACTCGAAATAACGGTGCAGTTCGGGCAGGCCCTTGTTGGTCTCGGCGACCAAAGTCCGGTACACGCCCTCGGGCACGTTGTTGTTCGACAACGACATGGCGAGCGAGGTCGGGTATTTGCGCGCCTTCTTGCGGAACACATCGGCCTTCAGCTTGGCGGCATAGGCCGCGCCGAGCGAGTTCTGGAACTTGCCATATTCTCCCCAGAACGTGTCGAACACGAGCTTGCGGTCCGCGCGGTTCGGCGCGTCGCGGTTGAGCGTATAGGCCTGGTCGTCGAGCCGGACCTGCTTGCCCGTCGACAAGGTGACGGTCGGCCACGGAATATCGGAGGCGACGAGTTGCTCGCGAATATCGCTCGGCCCCGACAGCGGCGAGCCGACCCCGGCCAGCAGCATTTCGCCCTCGGGCGACAGGGTATGCTCGGCCTGGCGCAGCGTATCGGCGAGTGCGAAGTCGAAGCGCTTCTTGAGCGTGTCGTTCGCGGCTACGAAGGAATCGATCTTCGCCTTGCCGATCGAGAGGATTTCCGGCGTGGCCCAGGCGGTCGCTTCGCCGAGCGCGGTGAACAGGTCGATCGCCTGCGCCTGCCGTTCCTGGTTGGCGGACACGCGGAGGTCGGCGTCGGCATTCAGGCTGGCATAGGTGTAGATACGGCTCGCCGCGCGGCCGATGTCCGATTGCGCCACCAGGAAAGCGGCAAGCGTATCGGCGCTTTCGCCCAGCTTGCCCTTGAACTTGGTGAGGCTGGGCACGTCGGCCAATGTCTTCCTGCGCGCATCATCCCACGCCGCGTCGTTCGGATACAGGTCGGTCAGGTCCCACATCGCGCCCGTCACATTGTCCTGGGCCCAGGCGGGCATGGCGGCGACAAGCGATATCATCGCAGCGGCGGTCAGCGCCTCGCGGCGCGAAAGATCGGTCATGGCAGGTCCCTTTGGGTGGCGCCGGTCATCGGCATCCGGTTGATGACGGGCATCCTGCCCCCAGGGCGCAGCAAAGGGAAGAGTGTATTAGCGAATTAGCGCACCGCGCGGCAGGATCACCGGCACGGTATCGAGGGTGGCGAGCCGCGCCTGCGCGCTTGCGGGCACCTTTATCCCTGGAGCCAGGATGTAAAGTCGATCGGGATCGACCTGCCCCGCATCGAATGCCGCCTGCTCGCGCGCGAGCCGCTCGGTCGTGGCCAGAGAATCCCGGGCGGCATAGATCAGCCGGACCGGCTTGCCCTGCCCTACCGCACGCCAGGCGACTTCCTGGAACAAGGCCAGGTGACGCGTCGCATCGGGCGGCACGAAGGTAACGTCGCGCGCCGCCGCCACCGCGCGATCCCAGCGCGGATCCGGCGTAAAGACATAGAGCCGGTGGCCGGCGGCATCGGCGCTTTGCGCGCGGATCACCGCAGCCATGCCCGACAGGTCGATGATCTGCACGCCCAGAAGCACGGCCAGCAGCACCTCGGCCCGCGCCCTCGGCAGGCGATAGGTAACCAGGATCGCCGCGAAAACGAGCACATAGGCCACCGGCCAGAACAGCCGGCCCGACGCGCGGACCATGTCGAGCAACGGAGCCAGGAATCCGGGGAGCGGGAAGCGCGGCAGGGGACGGCCGGCGATATCGGGATAGTTGCTGATCGCGAGCAGCGTCAGCAGGATCAAGGCCGGCACCAGCCAGGCCAGGCGGCCGAACACCCGCCGCTGTTCGTCGTCCGGCGGGCTTCGTCGCGCGACGACCGCGGCGATCGGGAATAGCACAAGAAGCCCGGCACCGAGATACTGGAATCCCTCGAACCCCCGTCCCACGCGTTGCGCCACCGATGGCAGCAGGCGCGAAAAGGCCGGTATCCCCGGATTGATCGGCGCGTCGATCGGCATCGCGAAGGCACCGTAATTGCCGGCCAGCGCATGCGCTTCGCCGGCGCCGAGCAACCAGGCGAGCGCGGCGATCATCGCGAGGATCGCCGTCGAACCGCTCGCCAGGACCCATCGCCCACGGCGATCCGCGGCGACGACACTCACTGCCATCGCGGCCAGCCAGATCAGCCCGACCATCATCAGCAGGTAATTGTGCACCAGCGCCGCGACCGCGAGCAGCGCTGCCCAGCCAAGGTTCGACCGTGCCCGCGCCGGATCGAGAAAGCGCCACAGCGCCCACAGAATCAGCCAATGCGCCATGAGATTGGCGTGGACATAACGATTGGCGAGCGTCGGCAGCGCGGCAAGCAGGATCACGCCGCACCACAAGGCGATCGGCCCGGGCGCGAATTTCCGCAGCAGGAGCCAGGCGAAAAAGACCTGAAGAAACAGGCAGAGCAGGATCCACGGCCCGACGAATTGCGCATCGGCGGGCAGCAGCGACGCGATCGGCCGTAAGGTGACGCCGATCAACGGATTGCTGTCGGTGAACAGCAACGGCACGCCGTCGGGCGCATTGAGCAGATAGGTCCTCAACACCCCCGGCGCGGGATCGTGCAGCCAGGCGTGCATGCCGAGCGCGTTCTCGCCATTGTCCGACCCGCGGATCAGCCAGCCGGCATTGCCGATATCGAGCGTCGCGGGATGGAACAGCGCCAGGAACAGCGCCAGCGGCACCAGCAGCAGGGGCAGACGAGGCAAGAGTGCGCGCACGCGAGCGGCTTGCAGGCGGAGGCGCTACTTTATGGTTAACGAGTGACCACCGATCCTCCCCGTTTACGGGGAGGGGGACCGCGCGGCGCAGCCGAGTGGTGGAGGGGGTTCGCCACATCTACGCCTTTTCCTGTTGCCCGCCCCCTCCAAGCCGTTTCGCGCCTTGGTTCCCCTCCCCATGAATGGGGAGGATTTTCAGGAACCACCTTGACTCCATAACATGATATATAGCACGTTATATTAAAAGCTGATGGAGTCGCGACGATGAACGACGCAATCGCCTTCGAAGGCGCAGTCATGCTGGGCAGCCGCCTTAAGCGCCTCGCCGAACGCTTCCAGGCCGGTGCGGAACGGATCGCCGAGGATTGCGGCCTGCCCACCCAGCCGAGCCAGATGCCGGTCCTCACCGCGCTCCATCGCCATGGTCCGCAGACGGTCGGCGATCTCGCCGAACTCATCGGCATCAGCCAACCAGCCGTGACCCGCATCCTGTCGCGGCTGGTCGAATTGGACTTGGTCGAAGCGAACCGCGATGCCCGCGACCAGCGTACCCGCACGATCGCGCTCACTCCCCACGGGCAGGAGGCGATGGAGGTCGCGCGAACCACCCTATGGCCCCGTCTGCGCGCGGCGGTTGAGGAAGTATGCGACGTGGATGCCTTGCTCGCCCAAGTCTCGGCCGCAGAAACCGCGCTCGCCGCGCAACCGCTCGAACGACGCCCGCGCGGCGGCCTCGCCATCCGCCGCTTCAGCGACGCTCTCGCGCCCGATTTCTACCGCATCAACGCGCAATGGATCGAGGACATGTACACGCTCGAACCGACCGATATCGACGTGATCTCGCACCCGCGCGAGCGCCTGATCGAGCCGGGCGGCGACATCCTGTTCGTCGAGGATCCCGAGCTCGGCATCGTCGGCACCTGCGGGCTGCAAAAGACGGGCGAGCGCCAGTTCGAGCTGACCAAGATGGGCGTGCTGCCCGAAGCGCGCGGGCGCAAGGCTGGCGAGTTCCTGCTTCGCGCGATGATCGAACGCGCCTTCGCGCTCGGCTGCGACCGGCTCTACCTGCTGAGCAATGCAAAAGGCGCGGCGGGCGTGCATCTCTACGAGAAGGTCGGCTTCGTCCATGATGCGGGGATCATGGAGGAGTTCGGCAAGCGCTACGCGCGGTGCAATGTTGCGATGTTGTATCGGGGAGTGAGGTAGGTGGGTCCAAATCCCTCTCCCATCGGGAGAGGGAGGGAGCCGCCCCAGGCGGCGGAAGGGTGAGGGCAGCATTAGCCCTTCACCCCTGCCCTCACCTTCCCACTCGGCTGCGCCGAGCGGGCCCCTTCCTCTCCCAATGGGAGAGGAGCTTCGGACAAAAAAGGCCGGCGGATCGCTCCGCCGGCCCTTCTTTGTCTGGTCGGGGCAGCGGCGAAGCCGCTGACTGACGTCGGTCGGGACTTCGGCCCAAGGGCCGAAGCCCGCCGGCCGTTCCGATTTCGTGTCCGGGGGAGCGCCGCTCCCCCGGTCCGAAATCAGAAGTCCATGCCGCCCATGCCGCCCATGCCGCCACCCATGGGCATGGCGGGCTTGTCTTCGGGCAGTTCCGACACCGCCGCTTCGGTGGTGATCAGCAGGCCGGCGACCGAGGCCGCATCCTGCAGCGCGGTGCGGACGACCTTGGTCGGGTCGATCACACCGGCAGTGACGAGGTTCTCGTACGTGTCGGTCTGGGCGTTGAAACCCTGCGACGCGTCGTTGCCCTCGAGCAGCTTGCCCGAGATCACCGCACCGTCATGACCGGCATTCTGCGCGATCTGGCGAAGCGGCGCATAGAGCGCCTTGCGGACGATATCGATGCCGCGGGTCTGGTCGTCATTGGCGCCCTTGAGCCCGTCGAGAGCCTTGGTCGCGTAGAGCAGAGCGGTACCGCCGCCGGGGACGATACCTTCCTCGACCGCAGCGCGGGTCGCGTGCAGCGCGTCGTCGACGCGGTCCTTGCGCTCCTTGACCTCGACTTCCGACGCACCGCCGACCTTGATCACCGCGACGCCGCCCGCGAGCTTGGCCAGGCGCTCCTGGAGCTTCTCACGGTCGTAATCCGACGTGGTGTTCTCGATCTGCTGGCGGATCGCCTCGGTACGGCCCTTGATCGCCTCGGCATCACCGGCGCCATCGACGATGGTGGTGTTGTCCTTGTCGATCGTGACGCGCTTGGCGGTACCGAGCATGCCGACGGTGACGCTCTCGAGCTTGATGCCGAGATCTTCCGAGATCATCTCGCCCTTGGTCAGGATCGCGATGTCCTCGAGCATGGCCTTGCGGCGATCGCCGAAGCCCGGCGCCTTGACGGCGGCGACCTTGAGCCCACCACGCAGCTTGTTGACGACGAGCGTGGCGAGCGCCTCGCCCTCGATGTCCTCGGCGATGATCAGCAGCGGACGGCCCGACTGGACGACCGCTTCCAGGATCGGAAGCATCGCCTGCAGGTTCGACAGCTTCTTCTCGTGGATCAGGATGTACGGATCGGTCAGCTCGACCGTCATCTTCTCCGGGTTGGTGATGAAATAGGGCGACAGATAGCCGCGGTCGAACTGCATGCCCTCGACGACGTCGAGCTCGAATTCGAGACCCTTCGCCTCTTCGACGGTGATCACGCCTTCCTTGCCGACCTTGTCCATCGCCTCGGCGATCTTCTCGCCGACGACGGTGTCGCCATTGGCCGAGATGATGCCGACCTGCGCGATCTCGTTCGAGCCGGCGACCGGCTTCGAACGCGACTTCACGTCCTCGACGACCTTGGTCACCGCGAGGTCGATGCCGCGCTTCAGGTCCATCGGGTTCATGCCGGCCGCGACCGACTTCATCCCCTCGCGGACGATCGCCTGGGCGAGCACGGTGGCGGTGGTGGTGCCATCGCCGGCGAGGTCGTTGGTCTTGGACGCGACCTCACGGATCATCTGCGCGCCCATGTTCTCGAACTTGTCCTTGAGTTCGATTTCCTTGGCGACGGTGACGCCGTCCTTGGTGATGCGCGGCGCGCCGAAGCTCTTCTCGATCACGACGTTGCGGCCCTTCGGGCCCAACGTGACCTTGACCGCGTCGGCGAGGATGTCGACGCCCTTCAGGATGCGCTCACGCGCGTCCCGCGAAAATTTAACGTCCTTGGCTGCCATGGTGGCTGTTCCTCTAGTTCGTCATCCCGGCGGAAGCCGGGATCTCATGCGGCAAGCGCCGCGTCTGTGGAGAAAGACCCAGCTATCGCTGGGGCGACGGGGATGGGCTCAGCCCACGATCCCGAGAATATCGCTTTCCTTCATGATCAGCAGGTCTTCGCCATTCAGCTTGACCTCGGTGCCCGACCACTTGCCGAACAGGATGCGGTCGCCGGCCTTGACGTCGAGCGGCGTGATCTTGCCGTCATCGCCCTTGATGCCGGTGCCGGCGGCGACGACTTCGCCTTCCTGCGGCTTTTCCTTGGCGGTGTCGGGGATGATGATCCCGCCCGCGGTCTTCTCTTCCGCCTCGACACGGCGGACGAGGACGCGGTCATGCAACGGACGAAAGTTCATTTGCGTGAGTCCCTCAAGCAGAGTGAATTGCGATTGGCACTCGATTCCCCCGAGTGCCAACGCGGCGCATATGTGTTTGCCGTTCCAACTCGTCAACGGGGGCGCGGCAATCTTTTTTTGCGGGCGCAGCCGAACCACCCGACTCCCGCGACGAGCCGATCGTTCAGGCCGGATCTGGCACGAGGCCGAGCCGCTCGCGCATCGTCCAGCGCGTCACGAGCAACGCCGAGACGACCAGCAGGCCGACGGCTAACCCGACCCAGATCCCGACGCCTTGCCAATGCCAGCGGAAGCCGAGCAGGATCGCAGTGCCAAACCCCGCCACCCAATAGCCGAATGCCGCGATGATCATCGGCACCCGCGTATCCTGCAATCCGCGGAGCGCTCCAGCGGCCACTGCCTGCGCACCGTCGAACAGCTGGAACATTGCGGCGACCGCCAGATACTGCACCGCCAGCGCGACTTCGCGCGCCCGGGCCGGATCGTCGACATCGACATAGATGCTGACGATCAATTTCGGCGCCACCCAGATCAGCGTGGCGGTCAGCGCCATGAAGCCCGTTCCGGTGACGATCGACGACCAGCCGGCCCGCGCGATCCACCGCGCGTCGCGCGCGCCATAGGCCATGCCGACGCGGATCGTCGCCGCCTGCGCGATGCCGAACGGCACCTGGAACGCTATCGCCGCGATGTTGAGCGCGATCGCGTGCGCCGCGACCTCGGTAACGCCGATCAGGCCCATCAGAAATGCGGCGCCGCCGAACAAGCCGCCTTCGAGCGTGAACACGATCGCGATCGGGGTTCCGAGCTTCACGATCTCCCAGAAGCGGTGCCAATGCGGCAGCCACCATTTGCCGAACAGCCGATAGCGGCGCAGCTTGCGGTCGAATGTCAGGATCGCGGCATAGGCCAGCATCATCATCGAGGCAGTGACGAGACTGGCCGTCGCCGATCCCTCCAGCCCCATCGCCGGAAAACCGGCATTGCCGAATACCAACAGCCAGTTTCCCAGCGCGTTCACCCCCAACGCTCCGGCCGTCACCAGCATCGCCCAACCCGGACGGCCCAGCGCCGCCGCAACGGTGCGCATGACGCCGGCCCAAAGATTGGGCAGCATGACCCACAACAGGATGTCGAGGAACGCGCCGGTCCGGACCGCGACGCGCGGATCCTGGCCGAGCGTCAGGAGAATATGCTGACCGAATGCCAGCACCCCCATCGCGAGCAAGCCGGCAACCAGCCCTAGCCACATCGCCATGCGGAACGATCGTCTGACCTGACGGACGGCATGAGCGCGCGCGCCGAGTTCGGCGGCGATGATCGGCGCGCATGCGCCGGTCATGCCGATCAGCGCCCACATCACCAGGCTGAGCAGGAAGACGCCCAGCGTCGAGGCGGCGAAATCGACCGCGCTCAATCGCGCGACGAACATCACGTCGACCGCGTAAACGCCCATTTGCAACAGGTTGGCACCGACCAAGGGCGCCGCCAGCCGCAGCAACGCGCTCAGCTCGACCCGGGTCGACGCGGGTGCTGGTCCGGCCAGCGGCATGGGGGCGGCTGACGCGGACATGGCAGGCGCCTCTACGGCGTGCCGTCCCACACGTCCATATCGCGCGTATTGCTCAACCATCACACTTGCGGCTATCGGCTGTTTACGACACGCTGCATGGCGCAGTGGGAGATGATCGACGTGAAACTGGTACGTGGCGCCTGGAAGATCCTGGTCGGCATCAAGGACGGCCTCGTCCTGGTCTTCATGCTGCTGTTTTTCGGGGCGCTGTTCGCCGCGATGTCGGCCAAGCCCAACGGCGTGGTGCGCGACGGCGCGCTCTTGCTCAAACTCGACGGCCCGATCGTCGAGCAGCCGCAGAACGTAAGCCCGTTCGCCGCCATGGAAGGCAACGGGCCGCGCCATCAATTCCGACTGCGCGACCTGGTCCGCGCGATCGATGCCGCCAAGGACGATTCGCGCGTCAAGGCCGTGGTGCTCGACCTCGACGGCTATGGCGGCGGCTATCCGGCGGCGGTCACCGAGGTCGCCAACGCGCTCGGCCGCGTCAAAGCGGCAGGCAAGCCGGTCCTTGCCTACGCCACCGCCTATACCGACGGCAGCTACCTGCTGGCCTCCAACGCCAGCGAGATCTGGCTGAACCCGATGGGCGGCACGCTGTTCATGGGCCCGGGTGGCAACCAGCTCTATTACAAGGGGTTGATCGACAAGCTCGGCGTGAACGTCCACGTCTATCGCGTCGGCAAGTTCAAGTCGTATGTCGAACCCTATACGCGCGACGCGCAGTCGCCCGAGGCCAAGGAAGCGCTGACCGCGCTCTACGCGTCGATCTTCGACCAGTGGAAGGGCCTGATCCACAAGGCGCGGCCCAAGGCGCAAATCGACGGATTCCTGACTGCTCCGGACCAGCAGATCGCCGCGGCCAAGGGCGATATCGCCCAGGCCAATCTCGCGGCCGGCTTGGTCGACAAGCTCGGCGACCGCCTGGCGTTCGGCAAGCGCGTCGCGGAACTGGCCGGGGACGGCCCCAAGAAGATCGCGGGCACCTTCGCGACGATCAATTATGACGATTTCGTCGCGGCGCATCCGATGTCGACCTCTGGCGACAAGATCGGCATCGTCACGGTTGCCGGCGATATCGTCGACGGCAAGGCCGGCCCCGGCACGGCTGGCGGCGACACGATCGCCAAGGCCGTGCTCGACGGACTCGCCAAGAAGGACCTGAAGGCACTGGTCGTCCGCATCGACTCGCCCGGCGGCTCTGCGCTGGCGTCCGAGACGATCCGCAAGGCCGTACTGGAAGCCAAGGCGCAGAAGCTGCCGATCGTGGTGTCGATGGGCGGGCTCGCCGCATCGGGCGGCTATTGGGTGTCGACCGCAGGCGACGTCGTGTTCGCCGAACCCAACACGATCACGGGGTCGATCGGCATTTTCGGCATCATCCCGACGTTCGAGAATTCGCTCAAGAAGCTCGGCATCACCGCCGACGGCGTGAAGACCACGCCGTTGTCGGGTCAGCCCGACGTCTATGGCGGCACCAATCCGCAGGTCGATTCGATCCTGCAGGGGTCGATCGAACATGGCTATGCCGAGTTCGTCGAACGCGTGGCCGCTGCCCGCAAGCTGACGCCGCAGCGCGTCGACGAGATCGGCCAGGGCCGCGTCTGGGATGGCGGCACCGCTCGCCAGATCGGCTTGGTCGATCGTTTCGGCTCGCTCGACGATGCCGTGGCCGAGGCCGCCAAGCGCGCGGGGATCGACCCCAAGAACGTCCGCCGCGTCTATCTGGAAAAGCAGCCTGGCTGGTTCGCCAAACTGGTCCAGAGCTTCGCCGACAAGGATGACGACGACACCAGCTCGGCCGACGACGACGCCAAGGGCGGCGATCTGTTCGCACTCCTCGCAGCGCAGCGCCAGGACGTACTGGCGCGTGCGCTCGGCGATGCCAAGCGACTTGCAACCGCCAGTTCGGTCCAGGCGCGCTGCCTCGAATGCGAGGGATTTTCGGACGAACGCGCGTCGAGCGACGACCGGACGCTGGCCCAGATGCTGATCAAGGCGATCTGGCAGTGATCGCGTTGCGCCCGGCGCGGCCCGAGGACGCCGCTTCGATCGCCGCGATCTATGCGCCCTACGTCCTGACCGGTACCGTCTCGTTCGAGACCGACGCCCCCGATGCGCGCGCGATGCGCAACCGCATCGCCGCGAGCGACGGTCTCTATCCGTGGATCGTCGCCACCAACGGCGAGGAGGATGGCGACGCGGTCCTGGCCTATGCCTATGCGACCAAGTTCCGCGAGCGCCCGGCCTATCGCTACGTCGTCGAGACCTCGATCTACGTATCGGGCGCGGTGCAGGGCCAAGGGGTCGGCAAATTGCTCTACCCGGCGCTGATCAATACGCTGCGCGCGCAGGGCTTTGTCCAGGCGATCAGCGTGATCTCGCTGCCCAACGACTATTCGATCGGGCTGCACGAGGCGACGGGCTTCCGGCGCCAGGGCGTGCTGCGCGAACTCGGCTTCAAGCAGGGCCGCTGGATCGATGTCGGTTTTTGGCAGCGCGAACTCAACGACGCGACGATCCCGCCGGCCGAACCCAGGCCGTTCAGTGAGGTCGGGCTGATCCGCTGACCTTCAGTTCGTTGCACCGCTGTCCTGGCGGTAGGCGGGCAAGGCGAGCTTCCAGTGAATAGCCGCAGCGCGGAGGCTGAACCCGGCGACCGCGCCGACCACCGCAGCGACCGGGAGCGGTACGCCCAGCAGGCCAAGGACGACATAGGAGCCCGACGCCAATCCCGCCGCGGTCACGTAGATTTCGGGCCGCATGATGATCGACGGTTCGCCCGCCAATACGTCGCGGATGATGCCGCCGACGCACGCCGTCACGACCCCCATCAGCGCAGCCGGCACCGGCGGAACGCCGAATCCGATCGCCTTGGCCGCGCCGAACACCGCATAGGCCGCGAGCCCTACCGCATCGAACCAGTCGAGCGCGGCGCCGCGCCACCAGCCGGCGGGCGTCAGCCACACCGCGAACGCCACCACCAGGCACGCCGCCGCGGCGCGGCTGTCGTGGATCCAGAAGACCGGCGCGCCGATCAGCAGGTCGCGGACCGTCCCGCCGCCGACGCCGGTGACCAAGGCGAAGAAGCACAAAGTGACCATCGTCTGCCCGCGCCGCGCCGCCGCCAGCGCGCCCGACGCCGCGAATACGACGAGCCCGGCCAGGTCGAACCACGGCGCGATCGCGGGGAGCCATTCGGGGGTGTGGGGAAGCATGGCGGAGGGTTAGCGCGACCGTTTGCGCCGCGCCACACATGTCTGGCCCACGCCTCCCACCGCCACCCGGCCTCGCGCGGGGTCTTCAGCGTAGCCGGTCATGGTTGTGCGATTCGAACGGCTCAGAGGGCAGTCGTAAAGACGGGAAGGACCCTCTCGACCAATACGCCCGGCTGCGGCCCCGCCCAGTAACCGGGTCGGCTTGCGGCGCGGGGGATCCCGGCACAAGGCCGGGATGACGAACTAGAGGCCCATACGAAAGGCATTGCCCCCAAACGCAATTGGGGAGCCGGTGTTGCCACCGACTCCCCTGTCGCCGGACTTCGATCCGCTCGCATCAGCCGAAGCTCATGCCGCGCTTTCTGGTTTCGGCGGCTCGCTACGCTCGTGCTGTCCGAAGACGGCGCCAAGTTTCGCGGTTTCGCTCCACTCCACGGTTCCGAAGATCCCTGGAATATTGCGTTTTGCTAGGCTCCGATCGCCTCGCGGCGTTCTTCGCTTCGCTCCGTTCGGATCGAACTGCCCGAAAGCACTTCTTCCCTCGCGGTTTGCTCCGTCGCCCGAACCCGAAAGCTCCGGCAACATCGCATCTCGCTCCGTTCGGATCGTCTCGCGACGTTCCTCGCTTCGCGTCGGTCCGGCCGAACCACCCGAAGGCACCTCGCCCATCCCGGTCTGCTCGGGTCGGCCCGTCTTGCAACGGCCCTTCCTCCGCCACCGCTACTTCAAAACCGCTCGAAAGCGCTTCATCCGTCGCGGCCTGCTCCGCCTTGCCTGCCCGAAAGCCGCCCTGGCATCGCATCCGTTCCACCCGGTTTGACCCGAAGGTCCACCAGAGCTTCCCGGGTCGGTCGTCGGGGCCGGGCGCGATCATCCGAAGAGTCTCAGCAGTCCCGGCCACCGGCGGCCTACGAAGATCCGATGCCGAGGCATCCCATCTTCGTTTCGTCGCTCGGTTTCTTTCCCTTTTCCCCGGTTGCCCGGCTCGAAGAGCAAGTTCCGTTACGACCCGCAATCACTCCATCGAAGATGTCGTCATCGCGTTTTGGTCCGTCAGATGCGTGGTCCGACCGTCGCGCTTGCGCGCTCCTTTCGGACGCAGCAGGGCTGCCGTCCCACCTCGAACTCGCTTGCCTTCACCTTGCGGATCGGCCGCGCCTTTAGAGGACCAATTCCTTGAACTTTCGTCCGATTTCTCGGTGAACCGCTCTTGGTCTCGATGTCATGATGCTGTCATCAATTCCGAGTCGGACCAAGCAAGAAAACACGCAGTCCGCCTGTGGATAACGTGGATAACGTGCACATCCTCGCAGCAGGGCGACATAAAGTTTCACGCGCTCGATTCGTCGCGGATTCGGCACGCCATGCAACCGGATCGCTGTAAAAACGTTACGCTCCCGGCATTGATCAACACGCAAGGGAAAAGGGAAAACAACATGCGTAAAGTTCTGCTCGCGTTGAGCGCGGTTTCGATGGTCGGGTCGACCATGATCATTCCGGTCAGCCAAGCCGAAGCGCGCAAACACTATCAATATCGCGAATGGCGCGGCCGCGATGGCCGGGTCTATTGCCGCCGCTCGAACGGCACGACCGGCCTGGTGGTGGGCGGCGTGGCCGGTGCGCTGATCGGCCATGGCGTGGCGGGGCGCGGCGACAAGACGCTCGGCACGATCGTCGGTGGCGTGGCCGGCGCGTTCGGCGGCCAGGCGATCGACAAGACGATCACCAAGAAGCGGCGTTGCCGCTAAGCCGATCGGCAGTCAATCGGGGCGCGGTCCGGACAGGCCGCGCCCCTTTTTCTTCCAAGGGGAATGTTATGCCAACGCGCAGCGGCTCCGCCAGATATGAAGGGTTCGGCAAGGATGGCATCGGCCATGTGTCGACCCAATCGGGCGTGCTCACGGATCAGAAATATGGCTTCGGCACGCGCTTCGGCGACGAGCCCGGCACCAATCCCGAAGAGCTGATCGCCGCGGCGCACGCCAGTTGTTTCACCATGGCGCTGAGTTTCGCACTTGCCCGCGAGGGCTTTACCGACGGTACCCTCGAAACCGCGGCGAAGGTCACGCTCGACAAACAGGGCGAAGGATTCGCGATCACGCGGTCGGATTTGACGCTGACGGCGCGGATCGAGGGAATCGACGAGGCACGGTTCGCGCGGATCGCCGCCGATGCCAAGGCGAATTGCCCGGTATCGAAGGTCTTGAACGCCGACATCACGCTGACGCATTCCCTCAATAGCTGAGCCTGGCACGCCTTTCCGCGCGATGAACGCCGCGTAGTTTCGGGTTCACGCAACCTCGCGGCGGGTCGGATTGTTCTAGTCGCATCCAACACGAAAGGAGAATGACGATGCGACGGCTCATGCTGGCCGCCCTGGCCACGAGCGTTACGGTCGCCCCCATGGCGGCGCTGGCGCAGGAAACTCCCTACAAGGCCGGCAAGGAATATCGCAACGAAGTGCGCGATGCGAACAAGGACTATCGCAAGGACTTGCGTCATGCCGACAGCTGGCGCGACGTCCAGCGGGCCAAGCGCGAACGCAACGGCGAGATTCGCGACGCCCGCAAGGATTACCGCAAGGACATGCGCGACTGGCGTCGCTATCGGTCGTACGACTGGAACCGGCTCGAGCCCGGCCAACGTCATTATTATGCCGACCGCTATTATCGCGACGGGCGCTATTATACTCCCTATCGCCTGACGCGTACGAGCCGCGTCTACCGCGGCAATGACGGACGCTATTATTGCCGCCGGTCGGACGGGACCACCGGTCTGATCGTCGGCGGCGCGATCGGCGGGCTGCTCGGCAACGCACTGTCGGACGGACGCTCGGCGACATTTGGTACGCTGCTTGGCGTCGCCGGAGGGGCCGCGCTCGGCGCCTCGATCGATCGCGGTCAGGTGACCTGCCGCTAACCGCGTTCGACCGCTGGAGAACCTCGCGAGGGCTCGGCATCCGCCGGGCCCTCATTCCATGTCAGCTGCCGGTGGCAACGGGGTTCGTGCCGGCGAACCGGATCGTGACGAAGGAATCGTCGCAAAGGTTCAGCGCCGGAAACACAGTCGAACTGTTGTCGACAAAGGTCGCCTTGATCTCCCACTTGCATTGCGCATCGGGCCGATCGAAATGGATCGTGTTGCGACCGCCGATCTTGATGTTCTTGGGTTTCTCGTCCTCGTCGAGTTTGTTTTTCTGCCATTGATTGGCGCCGGCCGGGGACAGTTCGATCATCGTGATCTCCTTCCCGGTGCTGTTGATCAGGATGAAATCCCAGGCATCGGCATAAGCCGGCGCGGCCAGCCCCAGCAATGCGGCGGCCACCACATAACGATAGCGCATCAGACGTCCCCTTTTGCCTCCCGCCTCTAGCGGACGGGCGCGCGGGGACGGTATTACAGGATACCGCCGCCGAGGAACAGGCGGAACGCGGCGACCGCCATCAGGATGAGGTTCAGGATCAGGCCGGCCTTGTTCTTCGACAGCGCGCCGAACAGCAGCCCGACCGCGCCGATCAGCAGGCCGAGCCAATTGAGCCAGCCCAATAGCGGGACGAGAGCGACGAGCGTGACCACCAGCAGGATCACGCCGATAAGGATCGAGATCACGTTGAACATGGGCGTCATATGCGAGCAATACACCATGAGCGCAAGGCCCCTACGCCGTTTCTTAACCACTCCGGGTGCAGGGCAGAGCCGAACGATCGGAGTTTCTTGGGGTGCGCATCACCTATCGCAACCTGGCATGGGCACTGGCCCCGCTCGCGCTTGCCGCGTGCGGATCGAAGCCGGCAGCCGACAGCAATATCGATTCGCTCGATGCCGAACTGGCCGGCAGCAACACCACGGGCAACACCCGCGATCCGGCGATGATGAGCGCACTGCAGGACCAGATCATGGTCGATCCGGCGCTGACCGGCCAAGCCAATAACGACGCGGTGCGGCCACCGCAGCAGCCCTATTCAGGAGCGACCCCGCCCGATTCGGTCGCACCGGCCAAGACGGAAGGCACCGATCTCACCGACGCGACGGGGTCGTCGAGCGGCGGCAGCAAGCCCGCCCCAGCGCCGTCGAGCGACTGCCCGCAATGCAAGGTCAAGCGCGACTCAGTGACGCTCGGTGCGCTCGCCAAGCGTCAGGCCGACCGGCGAACGTCGGACTGCGTTCGCGGTTTGCAATATTCGACTGCCTGGGTGCAGCGGCTCCCAGCCGACATCCCGCTCTATCCCGATGCCCGGGTGGACGAAGCCGCCGGCGCGACGGACGGCGGATGTGCCCTGCGGGTGGTGAGCTTCTCGACCGGCGCGTCCATCCAGAGGGTGGTCGATTGGTATTATGGTCGCGTCACCTCGGCAGGCTATTCGGCCGAGCACCAGGCCGATGGCGGCCAGCATGTGCTGGGCGGGACGCGTACCAAGGATGGCGGCGCGTATGTCATCTATCTCGAGAAGCGCGGCGACGGGCGGACCGAAGTCGATTTGATCGCGAACAACGGGAACTGATTTCGTCCCCATAACGTTCTTGCCCTTCAGCATCGACGCGAGCCCGCCCTCCCGATAACGGACAGCAAAGGGCCACGCCGTTCGCGTCGATGCTGAAACCGATCGCCGCTGCGGGGCAATCGCCCCCGCGAAGGCCGAGGTCCAGGTCGCCCGGCACTTCCCCGCTTTTCGTCAGGCCGGACTCGTTCCGGCATCCAACGATGCAACGATGGCCGGATTCCGCTGTCCAAGGTCGGACCCCGGAACAAGTCGGCGCTCATCCCGTGCCACAAGATGGCGGCTCTCCGCTTCGGCTCCCCCTACGAAAGCGGGGCCCCAGCGCCGGTAGAGACATCGCCCGCGATGTTGGCCCCCGCCTCCGCGGGGGGACAGCTTGACCTTGCCCCAAGGGGATAAACGCCGAACAAGTCCGGGGTGACGGTTGGGACCGAGGCACGCCTTCCCGCCCGAAATGTTGCGGAACCCCTCCCTCAAACCGCGTTTGTCCGAACGCTCGCCGCCCGCTACAGGCGGCGAATGAATTTCCTTCTCGTCATGGCGGGCGGTGCCGTTGGCAGCGCGGGGCGCTACCTCGTCGGCAAGCTGGCGCTCGGCTGGCTGGGGCCGAATTACCCCTGGGGAACGCTGGCGGCCAACCTGCTGGGCGGCTTCCTGATGGGCTTGCTCGCCGGCATCCTCGCGCGGGTCGGCGGCAGCGAACAGACGCGGCTGCTGCTCGGCGTCGGCGCGCTCGGTGGCTTCACGACCTTCTCCTCCTTTTCGTTGGAAACCGTGTTGATGGTCGAGCGCGGCCAATGGGGCGTGGCGCTCGCTTACGCGCTCGTCTCTGTGACCGGGTCGGTGCTCGCCTTGTTCGGCGGGCTGTATCTCGTCCGGGCCGTGGCATGAACGACGTCCGCACCTTCACCGTGGCGCCCGACGACGACGGCATCCGCCTCGACCGCTGGTTCAAGCGGCATCTGCCCGACACGAGTTTCACGACCGTGGCAAAATGGGCGCGGACCGGCCAGCTTCGCGTCGACGGCGCGCGCGCCGCTCCCGGCGACCGGATCGCGACCGGGCAGACGTTGCGTTTCCCGCCGCCCGATCCAGTGCCGGTCGCAGGCAAGCCGAGGCGCGAGCGAGCGCCCCTGACCGACGACGAGATCGCCTTCGCACGCGAGCTGGTGATCCACCGGGATCCGCAGGCCTACGTGCTCAACAAGCCACCCGGCCTTGCGACCCAGGGTGGAACCAAGACGACGCAGCATGTCGACGGCCTGCTCGACGCGCTGCAATTCGACGCCGAGGGGCGCCCCAAGCTCGTCCACCGGCTCGACAAGGATACGTCGGGCGCCTTGCTGGTTGCCCGGACAGCGCGCGCAGCCGCCTTTTTCGCCAAGGCATTTTCGGGCCGCACCGCAAAGAAGGTCTATTGGGCGCTGGTCGTCGGCGTCCCGTCGATCGAGGATGGCATCGTCGACCTGCCGATCGCCAAGCAACCCGGCACGGGTGGCGAGAAGATGCATGTCGACGAGAAAGAAGGCCAGGCCGCCAAATCACGCTACCGCGTGATCGAGCGCGCGGGCAACCGCGCCGCTTGGGTCGAGTTGCAGCCGTTCACCGGCCGCACCCACCAGCTCCGCGTGCACATGGCGGCGATCGGCCACCCGATCGTCGGCGACGGCAAATATGGCGGGCCGGAAGCGTTCCTGACCGGCGGGATCAGCCGCAAGATGCACCTCCATTCGCGGCGCATCTCCGTCGACCATCCCGACGGCGGCAAGATCGACGTCGAGGCCGAGTTGCCGACCCATTTTGCCGAGAGCCTGGCGAGCCTGGGCTTCGATCAGATAGCGGGCAACATGATGCCGCTCGACGTCCCGCCTCCGCCCACCAAGGCAGCGCAGAAGGCGAAAGCCAAGGCGCATGCCAAGTCGGTGCGCAAGGAGCGCAAAGGCGAGCGGCGCAACCGGGGGGCCTCCGCTCCACCGCGCAAGATGGGAAGCAGCAAATCGACGCCAAAGGGGAAGCGCTGATGATGCCTGCCTTCCCCGTGAAAGGGGCGAGCTGATGCACCCCAATGCCGCGTTCCGCTGGGAAGACCATGACGCGATGCGCGCGCTGGTCGCCGAACTGGGATTCGGCGCGTTGTTCTGCGGCACACCCGATGGTCCGCGCGTAGCCCATGCGCCGGTGGTCTGGCTCGACGACACGACGCTCGGCCTGCATCTCGCACGCGGCAACGGCATCGTCCGTCATCTCGATGGCGCGACCGCCTTGTTCGTCGCGCAGGGCCCCGACGGCTATGTCAGCCCGGACTGGTACGGACTGGACGACAACCAGGTGCCGACCTGGAACTATGTCGCCGTCGAACTCGAAGGTACGATGCGGCGAATGGACCATGACGCCCTGGTCGCGCAGGTCGATCAGCTCAGCACCGAACAGGAAGGGCGGCTCGACAAGCGTCCCTGGACGCGCGGCAAGATGGATCCCGCCCTGTTCGACAGGATGACCGGAGCAATCGTCGGTTTCCGGCTCGACATCCAGGCCTGGCGTGGAACGCTGAAGCTGGGCCAGCACAAACCCGAAGCGGCACGACGTGCCGCCGCAGACGGAGTCGAGGCATCGGGCCGGCGTGGCATCGCGCACTGGATGCGCAACGCATGACTCGTCTCGCAATCTTCGACTGCGACGGCACGCTCGTCGACAGCCAGGCCAATATCTGCCGTGCACTCGAGGATACGTTCAGCGAGGCGCGCGTCGAGGTCCCGCCGCGCGAGCGCATCCGTCGCGCCGTGGGGCTGAGCCTGCCCGAGGTGATGCGCACACTGCTGCCGGACGCGTCGCCCTCCGATCATCACCGGCTTGCCCAGGCATATCGGGACAAGTTCTTCGCGATGCGCGCGAGTGGCGCCTTGGCCGACGAACCGTTGTTCGACGGCATCGACATGCTGATCCAAGACCTCGCGGGCAACGGCTGGATGCTGGGCGTCGCAACGGGAAAATCGGATCGCGGGCTCGACCACATCCTGACGACGCACGGCCTCAAGCACCATTTCGTCACGCTGCAGACGGCGGACCGCCACCCCTCCAAACCGCACCCCTCGATGATCGAGACGGCGATCGCCGAAGCCGGCGCGGATCCGGCAGCCACCGCAATGATCGGCGACACCAGCTACGACATGATGATGGCGGTCAATGCCGGGGTTCGCGCGATCGGCGTCGCCTGGGGCTATCACCCCGCCGACGAATTGATCGCGGCGGGTGCGCACGGAGTCGCCCTTGCGGTCGTCGACCTGAATTATCATCTGGAGGCACCATGACCGACCCCGCCATCCAGGCCCGCAATCGCTGGCTGATCATTACCGGCGTCCGCCTGCTCGCCCTCGCCGGCGCGGTGTTCGCGGTCGTGCTCATCGGACGCGCGCCGACCTGGCCGCCCAAGGTGCTGGGTGTCGCGATCGTGCTGTCGGCGCTGTACATGTCGTGGGCGGTGCCCGCCTCGCTCGCCCATCGCTGGCGCACGCCTGAGGAGCCGCCCAAGCGGACGACCAAGGTCCGGCGGTGAAGCGATTCTGGAAGGACGTCACGGTCGACGCCGATCGCGGCGTACGGCTCGACGGCCGGCCGCTCCGTACGCCGGGCCGGGCGCCTTTGTCGTTGCCGACCGCTGGCTTGGCCGATGCGATCGCCAACGAATGGCGCACGGTCGGCGATGACATCGATCCTCGCGCAATGCCGCTGACGGGCTTGGCGAATGCGGCGATCGACCGGATCGCACCCGACACCGCCGCTTTTGCCGCCGGGCTGGCCGCATACGGCGAAAGCGACCTACTCTGCTACCGCGCCGACGGCCCGCCCGATCTGGTGACGCGGCAGGCGGCGGCGTGGAACCCACCGCTCGACTGGGCGCGTGATCGCTACGACGTGCATTTCGAAATCGCGACCGGAGTCATGCATCGCGCGCAGCCGGAGGCGACCATCGAGCGGCTCGGCGCCGCGATCACGGCTCGGCCGGCCTTCGAGCTGGCGCCTCTGTCGCCGATCGTGACGATCACCGGATCACTGGTGCTCGCGCTGGCGCTGGCCGAACGTGCAATGACCGCGGAGGCGGTTTGGACCGCCGCCAATCTCGACGAGGACTGGCAGGTCGAGCAATGGGGCGAGGATGAGCTGGCGGTGAAGGCCAGGGAGACGCGGCGGCGCGACTTCGATGCCGCGGCGCAGTTTCTGAGTTTGGTCGGCTGACCCTTATTCCGTCATGCCGGGCTTGTCCCGGCATCCATAGCGCAACAACGCCTCAGCTCGAATGTGGAGGAGTGGACCCCGGCACAAGGCCGGGGTGACGGTTGGGTATTGGCGACGCTCGCCACCAAAAATTCAACCATAGTGGCGCGCGTGTCAGGCAGTTGTGGCGGACCAAGCCCGACCATCCCGCTCAATTGTCCGGCAATTTCCGGATGAACCCGATTAGCCCGCGCTGGCGCGAGCGCTTCAACCGTTCGGCGGTGAGGATCGTCTGGACGCATTCGAAGCAATCGTCGAGATCGTCGTTGACCAGGACATAGTCGTAGCCGTCCCAGTGGCTGACTTCCGACTGGGCGCGTTCCATACGGCGATCGATGATCTCCTGGCTGTCGGTCTGCCGCCCTTCGAGCCGCGCGCGCAGGGTCTTCAGACCCGGCGGCAGGATGAACACCCGGACGACGTCGCCCCCCGCCAGCTGGAACAATTGCTGCGCACCCTGCCAATCGATGTCGAACAGAATATCCTGCCCGGCCTCGAGGTCCTTGAACACCGTCTCTCGCGGAGTGCCGTAGCGCTGGTCGAATACCCGCGCCCATTCGAGAAACGCATCGTCGTCGACCATCGTCTTGAACGTGTCGGTATCGACGAAATGATATTCGCGCCCTTCCTGCTCGCCGGGGCGCATCGGCCGGGTCGTATACGAGACCGACATTTTGAGCCGATCCCCTTCCTCCTTCAGCAGGCGATTGGCGATGGTCGACTTGCCCGCACCCGATGGAGAAGAGAGCACGAACATCAGCCCGCGGCGTTTGAAGCCGGGCGGCTGCGAGGAGCGGTGATCGACCATGCGCGCTACTGGCGTGCGCGCGGGGGCCGCGTCAAGCGCTGGCTGGTTCGTTCCCGAACTTGCGCGACAGATACCGCGCGCCGAGCGCTGCCCCACCGATGACGATCACGGCAGGAATGACGCGCTTCGCCACCTCCCACACCGCAACGCCCGCAATGGCGCCCAACGTCCCGCCTTCGCCGTCCCGCTCGTCGATGTTGCGGCCGATGCCGGCGGCGATGAGGTCTCCGATCACGCAATATCTCCCTGAAATCTCCGTGATGAAAGCCGGAGGCCGAGGAAGGTTCCCCCCTCCTCGACCGTCATCTCAGCGAAAGCCGGGATCTCAAGCCGTATCTTTCTGGCGCACGAGAGCCCAGCTTTCGCTGGGGTGACGAAAAATCCGGAGGCACAGAAACTAAAGCACTTGCTAAAGTGTTTGAGGTGTAATACTTAAGCACATGCTTAACGAATCACCTCCCCTCGACCGCGTCTTCCACGCCCTCGCCGATTCGACGCGGCGGGCGATGGTGGAGCGGCTGGCCCTGCGGCCGATGTCGGTAAGCGAACTGGCGTCCCCCTTCGCCATGTCGCTCCCCGCCATCATGCAGCATCTCGCGGTGCTCGAAGAATCGGGGCTGGTCCGATCACACAAGACCGGGCGCGTTCGGACCTGCCGCATCGATCCGGAGACGTTCGGCCTGGTCGAACATTGGATGGCCGATTGCCGCAGCGAGTGGGAGCGCCGGCTCGATAAGCTGGAAGACTATGTCAACACCCTGAAAGGACAACAGAAATGACCGAAAAGACGATCATCCGCCCGGAACCGCTCGTGATCGAGCGTCATTTCGATGCGCCCCGCTCCATCGTGTTCCAGGCCTGGACCACCGCCGAACACATGAAAAACTGGTTCAGCCCCGAATGCTTCACCACGCCGGAGGCGGTAATCGAATGCCGGCCCGGCGGCCGCTTCGACGTCTGCATGCAGGCGCCAGACGGCCAGAAGTTCTGGAACCATGGCCGGTTCATCGACGTGGTCGAGAATGAAAGCCTGTCGTTCGAAGCCGGCGCGCATGTCGACGACAGCGGCAATGCGCCGTTCGCGGTCAGGACCTGGGTCACCTTCGCCGCCGAAGGCGATGGCACGTTGATGTCGGTGCGACAGGAATATGAGATCTATGACGAGGCGGCCAAGGCCATGATAGGCGGCGCGCCCGAAGGCTGGCGGACCACGCTCGACAAGCTCGAACGAGAGGTGGCGCGGATCAAGGGCTGATCAAACAGACCCTCGCCCTTCCCTCTCCCCCGCCTGTTGGAAAAAGGAAAGGGAGGTCGCGACGCAAAAAATCCTCCCCGGGACGGGGAGGGTTTTTTACCGTCCCACCATCGCTTCCGGCCGCACCACCCGGTCGAACGTCGCCTCATCGACCAACCCCAGATCGAGCCCGGCTTCTTTCAGCGTCATCCCTTCGGCATGCGCATGTTTGGCGATCTTGGCGGCATTGTCATAGCCGATCTCCGGCGCCAGCGCGGTCACCAGCATCAGCGAACGGTCGACCAGCTCGGCGATCCGTCGGCGGTCGGGCTCCATCCCCTCGACGCAGCGCTCGGCGAAGCTCTCCATCCCGACCGACAGGAGGTCGACCGAGCGCAGCACAGCGGCGCCGATCAGCGGTTTGAACACGTTCAACTCCAGATGCCCCTGCATCCCGCCGACCGTGACCGCCTGGTGGTTGCCGATTACCTGCGCCGCGACCATCGTCAGCATCTCGCACTGGGTCGGGTTGACCTTGCCTGGCATGATCGAGCTGCCCGGTTCGTTGGCCGGCAACACCAGCTCGCCGATCCCCGAACGCGGCCCAGATCCCAGCAGACGGATGTCATTGGCGATCTTGGTCAACGCGACTGCCAGGCTGTTCAACCGCCCGGAGAAATCGACCAACGTGTCGTTGGAAGCGAGCGCCTCGAACTTGTTGGGTGCCGTTTCGAACGCAAAGCCGGTGAGCGCGGACAATTCGGCGGCGATTTCCTCGGCGAATCCGGGCGGCGCATTGAGCCCGGTGCCGACCGCCGTGCCGCCCTGGGCGAGCTTGGACAAGGCATGAAGGACGAACGGTTCGGTGCGCGTTCGGGCAAGCTTGAGCTGGGCATGATAGCCCGAGAATTCCTGTCCCAGGGTCAGCGGGGTCGCGTCCTGAAGATGGGTGCGCCCAATCTTCACGATATCGTCCCAGGCCGTGGCCTTGGCGAGCAGCGCGTCCGCGAGACGGTCGAGCGCCGGCAGCAATCGGCGCGTCGCTGCCAGCGCCGCCGCGACATGCAGCGCCGTGGGGAAACTGTCGTTCGACGACTGGCTCATGTTGACGTCGTCGTTCGGGTGCACCGGCGTTTTGCCGCCACGCTTGCCCGTCAACATTTCGTTGGCGCGGCCGGCAATCACCTCGTTGACGTTCATGTTCGACTGGGTGCCGCTGCCGGTTTGCCAGATGACGAGTGGAAACTGGTCGTCGAGCTCGCCCGCGATTACCTCGGCCGCCGCCGCTTCGATCGCATCGGCTTTCTCGGTGGCCAGACCATGTTTGCGATTAACCCGTGCTGCCGCCTGCTTCACCAGCGCCAGCGCGTGGATAATCGCGATCGGCATGCGTTCGCGCTCGCCGAACGGGAAATTCTCGATCGACCGCTGCGTTTGTGCTCCCCAATAAGCGTCGGCGGGTACCGCGATCGCGCCGATCGAATCGGTTTCGGTGCGGGTATCGGTCATCATTTGCTCCACTAGATCGGCAGACGATATGGGCGCCGCAGCGGCGCAACCGCAAGGTCCGGTCCCCGCCCTCGGCTCTCTAAAAACGGGTAGGCAAACCGGTCACGGTAGGAAGTTTTCAACCCCTAGCGAATAAATCCGACGAAATGTTGCGTCGCGTTCCGATCTCCCTGCTGCGACCCGGCATGTTCCTGCACGCGATCGACCGATCCTGGTTGAGCCACCCGTTCTGGCGGCGCCGATTCCTGATCAGAAGCGAGGGAGAAATCGCCGCGTTGCGCGATGCCGATATCGACTTCGTGACGATCGATACCGCCCGCGGACTGGCCCCCGACGAGCAATCTCCCACCCCTGCCCCTGCCCCTGCCTCTGCCCCTGCCGCTCCCGATGCCGACCCGATGACGGATGACGGCCCGGCGGGGCTGCTCGCCGAGCGGGAGCGCGCCACCGCGATCGTCGCGAGCGCCAAGCAAACCATGCGTGGCGTGTTCGACAATGCGAGGTTGGGAAAAGCGGTCGAATCCGCCGAAGTCATTGCAGTCGTCGACGAGATTTCGGGATCGGTTCACCGCAACAGCCGTGCGCTGATCGGCATCGTCAGGCTCAAGTCCAAGGACGAATATACCTATCTCCATTCGGTCGCGGTCTGCGCGCTGATGGTCAACTTCGCCCGGCATCTCGGTCTGCCTGCCGCGACCGTGCGCGATCTTGGTCTGGCGGGGTTGGTCCACGACATCGGCAAGATGGACGTGCCGTCCGAGATTCTGAACAAGCCCGGACGGCTGAGCGACGAAGAGTTCGCGATCGCTCGCCTCCATCCCGAGCGCGGCGTCGCCATGCTTGGCCGTATGGAAGCCATTCCCGAGGCCGCGATCGACGTATGCCACCATCATCACGAGAAGATCGACGGTACCGGCTATCCGTTCGGGTTGAAGGGCGACGAGATCAGCCTCGCTGCCCGCATGGGCGCCATCTGCGACGTCTACGACGCCCTCACGTCCGACCGTGCCTACAAGCACGCCTGGTCGCCCGCCGAGGCACTGACGGCGATGGCGAGTTGGGAGGGTCAGTTCGACCGCGAGCTGTTCTTCGCATTTTGTCAGAGCATCGCGGCGTTTCCCACGGGGATGCTGGTCCGATTGCGCGCGCAGCAACTCGCCGTAATATTGCCCAATGGTCGCCGCGCGACGCGTCCGCGGCTGCGCGCCTTTCTGGACACCGTCTCCGGGGGGCTGATCGAGCCGCGCGATCTCACGCTGATCGACGCCGATATCGACAAGATCGTGATGCGCGAAGAATGCGCAGCAGACTGGGGGGCGTATGACTGGCCGAGTCTGCGCGAACACCTGATGCTCGACCGCGAACAACTCGATTATGCGCTGATCGACCGGTTATGGACGGGCAATATACCCGCCAGCGAAGAGATCGTGCCGAACGCCGTCGAACTCGTCGCCCGCTGGCGCCCGGTACGGCAACTGGACTGACACAGTCGTCCCGCCGCTGCGCTGCCCAGCCTATTTCTTGCGCTTGAAGTCCACGCTGACGACGTTCGACCCGTCGTCGACTCGCTCGACATGGTCGTTCTCCGCCTCCTCATGCGGCTCGGGGCCCTCGGGACCTTCCTGTGCCTGGAAGCGCAGTTCGAAATTGACCGCCGGGTCGTGGAAGCCGGTGATCGCCGAATAGGGAATGTCGAGCTTGGACGGCACCTGGTTGAAGCTTAGCCCGACCGAGAAGCGCTCGTCGTCGACGGTCAGGTCCCAGAATCGGTTCTGCAGGACGATCGTCATCTCGTCCGGGAATCGCTCGATCAGCCGCGCGGGAATGCTGACGCCCGGCGCCTGGGTCTTGAACGTGATGTAGAAATGGTGGTCGCCCGGCAGGCCGCCGCCGGCCGCCACCGACCCCAGCACGCGGCCAACCACGGCGCGCAAGGCCTCCTGCACGATCTCGTCGTACGGAATCAGGCTGTCGGGCAGTCCGTCACTCATGCGCCTTGGGTAGCCGATCAAGGACGCGGGTCAAGATTGCATGGCGACTAACACGCTCATATGGGGGCGCCATGCGCACCGCCACGATCAGCCGCAAGACGAGCGAGACCTCGATTCAGGTTACCGTGAACCTCGACGGAACCGGCGCCTACACGGTATCGACCGGGATCGGCTTCTTCGATCATATGCTCGAGCAACTGTCGCGCCATTCGCTGATCGATCTCGACGTCGAGACGGTCGGCGACCTGCATATCGACCAGCACCACACGGTCGAGGATACCGGGCTGGCGATCGGCGAGGCGATCGCCAAGGCGCTGGGGGAGAAGCGCGGCATCCGCCGCTATGCCGACGCGCTGTCGCCGATGGACGAAACGCTGACCCGCGTCGCGCTCGACATTTCGGGGCGGCCGTTTCTGGTATGGAAGACCGATTTTTCGCAGAAACGCCTGGGCGAGATGGACACGGAGATGTTCGAACATTTCTTCCACTCGTTCGCGCAGACCGCTGGAATCACGCTGCATATCGAGACGCTGTACGGCTCGAACAACCACCATATCGCCGAGGCGGCGTTCAAGGGCCTGGCCCGCGCGCTGCGCGAGGCGGTGGAGATCGACCCGCGCAAGGCGGACGCAATTCCCTCGACCAAGGGGACGCTGTGACATGGCGGCCAAGGGCGACGTGCCGGTCTGCCTGATCCTGCTCAGCTACATTGTCCCGCTCGACGAGGTCGACCGCCGCATGAAGGCGCATATCGGCTGGCTCGAACAGGGGTATGAGCAGGGATTGTTCCTGATGTCGGGGCGCCGCAACCCGCGCTCCGGCGGCGTGATCGTCTGCCGCGGCCACAAGGCCGAGGTCGAGGCGCTCGCCGCGAGCGACCCGTTCGTGACCAGCGGCGCGGCAACGATCGAGGTGATCGAGTTCAACGCCAGCTGGGCGGCCGATACGGTCGCCGCGGCACTGACGTGACGCTCGCGCTGATCGATTACGGCGCGGGCAATCTCTACTCGGTCGCCAATGCGCTGAGGGCGGCGGGCGCTCAAAATGTCACGATTACAGCCGATCCAGAGGTGGCCCTGCGCGCCGATCGTATCGTGCTGCCGGGCGTGGGGGCGTTCAAGGCCTGTATGGACGGTTTGTTGGCAATTCGGGGCATGATCACGGCTATGGAGGAGCGAGTGCTCCGCCAGGGAGCGCCGTTTCTCGGCGTGTGTGTCGGCATGCAGCTGATGGCCGAATACGGTGTCGAACATGGCGAGCATGATGGCCTGGGCTGGGTTCCGGGCTCGGTCGAGGCCATTCCGCCATCGCCCGAAGCACGCGTGCCGCACATGGGCTGGAATGACGTGATCCCTGATACAGGACATCCGTTGCTGGTTGCCGGCGAAGCGTATTTCCTCCACTCTTACAGCTTCCGCCGCTCGCTTGAAGCAGCGTCCCCGGTCTGCGCCGTCACGTCGCACGGCGGGCAGGAAATCGTCGCGGCCATTCAGAGCGGTAACGCGCTCGGCGTCCAATTCCATCCCGAGAAGAGCCAGCGTTACGGGCTCGAATTTCTGGAGAGGTTTCTCGCATGGCGGCCATGATTCTCGTCGCCCCGGCGCAGGCCGGGGCCGCCATGAGGTCGCGTACCAACACAGCGGCCCCGGCCTGCGCCGGGGCGACGACGCGATGAGCCTCATCGTCTTCCCGGCCATCGACCTCAAGGGTGGCAACGTCGTGCGCCTGTCCGAAGGCGATATGGACCGCGCGACGATCTATGGCGATGATCCCGTGGCGCAGGCGATGACCTTCGCCGCTGCCGGGTCGCAGCATCTCCACATGGTCGATCTCGACGGCGCGTTCGCCGGCCAGTCGGTCAATGGAGATGTCGTCCGCGCGGTGGTCGCGGCGTTTCCCGGCCATATCCAGCTAGGCGGCGGCATCCGCGACCGCAAGGCGATCGAGGCGTGGTTCGATGCCGGTGTCGCGCGGCTGGTGATCGGCACCGCGGCGCTCGACGATCCCGAGCTGGTCCGCGAGGCGGCGCGCGATTTCCCCGGCGGCATCGTCGTCGCGGTCGACGCCAGGGACGGCATGGTCGCGACGCGCGGCTGGGCCGATGTGTCCGACGTTTCGGTCGAGGACATGGCGCGGCGGTTCGAGGATGCCGGCGTGGCGTCGCTGCTGTTCACCGATGTCGGGCGCGACGGGCTACTCAAGGGGTGCAACGTCCAGGCGACGGTCGATCTCGCGCGCGCCGTCGACATTCCGGTAATCGCGTCGGGCGGCGTTGCCGGGATCGGCGATATTCACGTCCTGGCATTGCATGCCCGCGACGGCATCGAAGGCGTCATCACCGGCCGCGCGCTGTATGACGGTCGCCTCGACCTTGCGACCGCGATCGCGGTAGCGGAGGCGGCGTGAACCGTATCATCGCCGCTCTGGTTCTGTTCGCGGTGGCAGCCTTTGGCGCGAGCAAGCTTCGTGACGGTTATCGCGACGGCCAGATGCCTGTCCTGCTGTTCGGCAGGGTCAATCCGCTCGTTTTCGGCCGTGCCGCGAATCCCGCGCTTTTCTGGATTGCGACGGTCATCAGCCTGGTCGTCGTTGCCGCCATGGCGTTGGGCGCGATCCTGATTCTGGCCGCCGGGAGTGGCCGATGACCGTTCGGGCGCGCGTCATCCCCTGTCTCGACGTCGCCAACGGGCGCGTCGTGAAGGGAGTCAATTTCGTCGACCTGCGCGATGCCGGCGATCCCGTCGAGCAGGCGCAGGCCTATGATGCGGCCGGGGCCGACGAACTCTGCTTCCTCGACATCACCGCCAGCCACGAAGCGCGCGGGACGATCCTCGATGTCGTGCGCCGGACCGCCGAGGTCTGCTTCATGCCGGTCACGGTGGGCGGTGGAGTCCGGTCGGCGGAAGATGCCCGCGCACTGCTGCTCGCCGGGGCCGACAAGGTCGCGGTCAATTCGGCCGCGGTGGCGCGGCCAGAACTGGTCGGCGACATCGCCGAACGCTTCGGCAGTCAATGCTGCGTCGCCTCGGTCGACGCCCGCCGATCCGGAGAGGGTTGGGAAGTCTTCACCCATGGCGGGCGCAAGCCGACCGGGATCGATGCGGTCGCACATGCGGTGCGGCTCGCCGAACTCGGCGCAGGCGAATTGCTGATCACCAGCATGGACCGCGACGGCACGCGCGACGGCTATGACCTCGACCTGATCCGCACGATTGCCGACCGGGTGAGCGTGCCGGTCGTGGCGTCGGGCGGAGTCGGCGGGCTCGATGATCTTGTCGCCGGAATTCGCGACGGCCATGCCAGCGCGGTGCTTGCCGCGAGCATCTTCCATTTCGGCGAAGCGAGCATCGCGGACGCCCACAGGGCATTGGCGGCGGCGGGAGTTCCCGTCCGCTCCCCTCTTCCCTGACCGCCACCCCGCCCCTGTTCGGCGCTTATTCTCGAGCGACAAGCCAGCGGTCCTCTGCCCTGGTTTCTCCGCAAAAGCGCGGGCCCCAGAGCCAGCAGCGACATGACCCGCGATGCTGCCCCTTTCGCGGGAGAGCGGCTTGACCTTGCCCGATCGGGATAGGCGCCGGATGCCGACCCAAACCCGGCATGACGGAAAGTTAACGGCGCCCGGGATAGAAGTCCGCATGCGCTGCGCCTTCGCCCTGCCCCTGCTCCTGCTCGCGACGCCGGTATTTGCCGCCGATCCGCCGCCGCATAGCGGCATCATCAGGACGCGCAACATGCCGGAGCTCTCCGACATCGCGCTGTTCGGCATGGCGGTAGCGGGCGTATGGTTCGCCCGGCGCGCGCTTCGCAAGCGCTTCGCGAAGCAGGCCGACACGACCAAGGATTGACGCGCGCGGCGCGGGCGGGCAGCGCTCTTGCCATGACCGACGATCCGCTCGACGCGCTCGACGCGCTGATCCATTCGCGCAAGGGCGAAAGCGCCTCCAGTTCCTATACGGCCTCGCTGTTCGTCAGCGGTCGCGCCAAGATCGCGCAAAAGGTCGGCGAGGAAGCGGTCGAGACCGTCATTGCCGCCATGCGCAAAGACAAAAAGGCAGTGACCGCAGAGGCGGCCGACCTGATCTACCACCTGCTCGTCCTGCTTGCCGATTCCGGCCTGTGCCTCAACGACGTCCGCGCCGAACTCGCGCGCCGCACCGGCACGTCGGGACTCACCGAAAAAGCCAATCGGAGCCGCTGATGCCGATCGATGCCACGCAGCCCTATGACGATCAGAACATCTTCGCAAAGATCCTGCGCGACGAGATTCCGTCGAAGCGCGTCTACGAGGACGAATGGGCGGTCGCGTTCCACGACATCAATCCGCAGGCGCCGATCCACATTCTGGTAATTCCGCGCGGACCGTATGTGTCCTGGGACGATTTCAGCGCGAGGGCGTCGGCGGACGAGATCACCGGCTTCGTCCGCGCAGTCGGCACGGTCGCGCGCGACTTCGATCTCGTGGCACCAGGCTACCGCCTGCTCGCCAATGTCGGGCTGCACGGCCATCAGGAAATCGCGCATCTTCACGTCCACCTGTTCGCCGGCAGGGCGCTGGGACCGATGCTGGCGCGGTAGCGCGCGTGCCATAGCTTCGGGCCATGGTTCGTCGCACGGTCCGGCAATAAGGGATTGCGCGCGGGTGTTTTGCCACTAGGCTCCCGGCCCAACATAAAATTATAGGATTTGGGGGCTGGCTCTTCATGATCTTTGGCCGCGTTAAACCTCTCGACGCGATCCTCGCGACCGCAGAGAAGAAATCACTGCACCGATCGCTCGGCGCCTTTCAATTGACCATGCTGGGCATCGGGGCCGTCATCGGCACCGGTATCTTCGTGCTGACCGCCACGGCGGCGCAGAAGGCGGGCCCGGGCATGATGGTCTCCTTCATCGTCGCCGGCCTCGTGTGCGCGTTCGCCGCGCTCTGCTATTCCGAACTCGCCTCGATGGTGCCCGTTGCGGGCTCTGCATACACCTATTCCTACGCCGTCATGGGCGAGCTGCTCGCCTGGCTGGTCGGCTGGGCGTTGATCCTCGAATATGCGCTCGGAGCCAGCGCGGTGGCGGTCGGATGGTCCGGCCACATCATCGGGCTGTTCGACAGCCTGGGATTACACCTGCCTCATGCCCTGACGGTCGGCCCCAAGATCGAATGGGGCATTCTGAAAGGCGGCGAAGTCGGCGGATTCATCAACCTGCCGGCGGTCCTGATCACTGCCCTGATGACCTGGCTTCTGGTGATCGGCACCAAGGAAAGCGCGACGGTCAATGCGGTTCTCGTCGCGATCAAGGTCGCCGCGCTTACACTGTTCGTCGTGATCACCCTGCCGATGGTCTTCGGCCATACCGCGAATTTCCAGCCCTTTACGCCGCGTGGCTGGGGCAATCCGTTCGATGGGACCGGGACCGGCGTGCTCGGCGCCGCCGCCTCGATCTTCTTCGCCTATGTCGGCTTCGACGCGGTCTCCACCGCTGCCGAGGAAACCAAGAACCCGCAGCGCAATGTCCCGATCGGCCTCATCGCGTCGCTGCTCATCTGCACCCTGTTCTATCTGCTCGTCGCCGCGGGCGTGATCGGATCGTTCGGCGCGCAGCCTTTGATCGACCCCGCCACTGGCAAGTTCTTCGCCGGCGGGGCGCCCGAGCTCTACGGCAGCGCTGCCTGCCAGGCGGCGCACGCGCCGATGGTCTGCTCGAAGGAAGCGCTGGCCTATATCGCGCGCGAGGTATCGTCGCCGATCTTTGGCCAGTTGATCGGGCTTGCCGCGACGTTCGCCCTCCCGTCGGTCGTGCTGTTGATGATGTTCGGCCAGACCCGCATCTTCTTCGTGATGGCGCGTGACGGTCTGCTCCCCAGCGGCCTTGCGGCGGTCCATCCGAAGTTCAAGACGCCGTGGGTCGTGACGACCGTTACCGGCGTCGTGGTCGCGATCTGCGCCGCGTTCCTGCCGGTCGGCACCCTCGCCGACTATTCGAACTCGGGAACCCTGTTCGCCTTTGCGGTGGTGTCGCTGGGCGTGATGATCCTGCGCGTCACTGACAAGACCCGGCATCGCCCGTTCCGCACCCCGCTGCTCTGGGTGATCGCGCCACTGTCGATCCTCGGCTGCGTCATCCTGTTCATCAGCCTAGACCGCGCGTCGCAGCTGGTGTTCCTGGTATGGAGCGGCATCGGTTTGATCTTCTACTTCCTCTATGGCTACCGCAATTCGAACGTCGCGCGCGGTATCATCGATGTCGTGGACGATCCCAACCTCGAGCCCGAATTGGCCCGTCCGCTCGAGCCGTGACGGCTAGCGGATAGCCAAAAAGAAAAGGGCCGGAGTCGCGAGACTCCGGCCCTTTTCATTGCTGCACGCCCCCCTTTCGGTGGGACGGTGAGACGTCAGCCCAACTTCTCGGCGACCAGCGCCTTGAGGTCCGCCAGCGGCCGCGGGCCGACATGCGAGATGCATTCGGCGGCGCAGATCGCGCCCATCCGCAGGCTGGTCGCGAGGTCGCGGCCCTGCGCCTGGCCGGCCAGGAAGCCCGCCGCGAACAGGTCGCCGGCGCCCGTCGTGTCGACGACATGGTCGATCGGCTCGGCCGGGATCCGGGCATGCTCGTCGCCATGATGCGCCTCGGCGCCATGCGGGCCATGCGTGCAGACCAATGTCGGGATACGCGCCGCGAGGGTCTTTACCGCCGCCCCGATATCGTCGGTCTGCATCATCGCGCGGACTTCGTTGTCGTTGGCGAACAGCAGGTCGATCTGGCCGGCGTCGATCAGTTCGAAGAACTCGTCGCGATGCCCTTCGACGACGAAAATGTCGGACAGCGTCAGCGCGACCTTGCGCCCGGCGTCACGCGCCATCTTGATCGCGCGCTTCATCGCGTCGCGCGACTGTTCCGCGTTCCACAGATAGCCTTCGAGATAGAGGATGGCGCCAGCGCCGATGGTCTCGGCATCGACAGCGCTTTCCGGAAGATACTGCGCGGCGCCAAGGAAGGTGTTCATCGTACGCTGACCGTCGGGCGTGATCAGGATCAGGCACCGTGCGGTGGGATCGCCGCCGGTCGCGGGCGCGGTCGCGAAATGCACGCCGAGCGACTTGATGTCGTGCGCGAACACCTTGCCGAGCTGATCGTCAGCGATCTGCCCGATGAACCCCGTCGGCTGCCCCAACGCCGCCAGCCCCGCAATCGTGTTGGCGGCCGATCCGCCCGACACTTCCTGCCCGGGCCCCATCCGCGAATAGAGATCATCGGCCGCCGCCGCGTCGAAAATGAGCTGCATCGACCCCTTGGTCATGCCCTCGGCGGCGATGAACTCGTCGGTCGATTGCGAGAGGATGTCGACGATCGCATTGCCGATCGCGACCACGTCGTAGGTGGGGCTGGTCAAGTCACAAATCTCCGGGAAATGATTGGCCGGCACGTATCCCCGCCGCTAGACAGAAGCAACGATGATCCGTGCCTTTCTTCTCTCGCTCGGGCAACTCGCCGACCCCGCGATCCTGCGCGTCTTCCTGAAATCGATCGGCCTGACGCTGCTTATCTTCGTCAGTCTCGGCGCCGCCTTGTGGTTCGGCACGCAATGGCTGTTCGTCGATCAACTCGGCTGGGGAGAGGATGCGGCGGGCCTGGCGATCATCGGGGAATTCGTCGCCACGATCACCTTCGGCTGGGTGCTGTTCCGGGCGGTCGCGATCGCCGTGATCGATCTGTTCGGCGATCAGATCGTGGTCGCGGTCGAGCGCCGCCATTATCCGGCGGCGCTGGCGACCGCGCGCGATGTCCCGTTTGCGCGATCATTACGCATGGGCCTGGCCGCCGCGGGCCGCGCCCTTGCCGTCAACCTGGTGCTCGCTCCGGCCTATTTAGTCCTCCTCGCAACGGGTTTCGGTACGCCGTTGCTGTTCTTCGCCGCCAATGGCTGGCTGTTGGGCGTGGATTTGGGCGAGATGGTCGCGGCACGGCACATCCCGCAGCCGGAGATGAAAGCCTGGCGCGCGGCAACGCGATGGTCGCGGTGGGAATTGGGCGTGATCGTGTCAGGGTTGCTTACGGTGCCGGTCGTCAACCTGATCGCGCCGGTACTCGGCGCCGCGATGGCCACGCATCTGTTTCACGGGAGAAGAACATGAACCGGTCCCTGGCGATACTTGGCCTCGCCCTCCTGCTCGGCGCGTGCGGCGAAACGACCATGGCGCGCCCGGCGACACCGACGACATCGGTCGTCAGGCCGCCGGCAGCAAGTAGCGGACTCGATCGCGTCATCGGACAGAATGCGACCGGATTGGCCAATCTGTTCGGCCAGCCCAATGCCGACATCCGCGAAGGCAATGCGCGCAAGTTGCAATTCCAGGGCAGCTATTGTGTGCTCGACACCTACCTCTATCCCGGAAAGGGCGGCGGCGAGCCGCGCGTCACCTATGTCGACGCGCGCCAACCCGACGGCAGTCCGATCGACCGTGCCAGCTGCGTCGCGGCACTCGAGCGGCGAAGCGGCGGGAAGTAGCTCCCCTGCCGCTTACGGAAGGAGCTGGGAGAGGGTGTGATGGGGCAGCCCTCGGACGCGTCCCCCTTATTCACTCCAGCAACCGGGAGGGGAATTTAACTGGGCGAGCGCCCACTCCACGGCATCCCGCACCACGTCCGACTCGTCATTCCGCAGCGCCTCCAGCACCGGCACCAGCCCGACATCCCCGCTATTGCCCGCCGCATAGGCCGCGTTGCGGACCATGCGATCGCGCCCGATGCGCTTGATCGGGGAACCCGAGAACACCTGGCGAAATCCCGCGTCGTCTAGCGCGAGAAGGTCGGCGAGCGCCGGCGCGGCGAGTTCGGCGCGCGGCAGGAACGCCCGGTTCGCTGCCGCTGCCGACGCGAACTTGTTCCACGGGCAGACCGCCAGGCAATCGTCGCAGCCATAGATGCGGTTGCCCAGGGCAGCACGGAATTCCTCGGGCAGCGGCCCTTTATGCTCGATCGTCAGGTAGGAAATGCAGCGTCGTGCATCGAGCGTGTAAGGCGCCGGGAAGGCATCTGTCGGGCAGGAACGCTGGCAAGCGTCGCACGAACCGCAACGATCGCGCCCTGCGGCATCCGGCGCGAGATCGAGCGTCGTGTAGATCGCGCCCAGGAACAGCCAGCTGCCGTGATCGCGGCTGACAAGATTGGTGTGCTTACCCTGCCATCCGAGCCCGGCTGCTTCGGCCAGCGGTTTTTCCATCACCGGGGCCGTGTCCACGAACACCTTGAGGTCGGCGCCTGGCGCCTCGGCGACGATCCAGCGCGCGAGCGCCTTCAGCGTGCGCTTGACGAGATCGTGATAATCCGCCCCCTGCGCATAGACCGAAATGCGGCCGCGATCGCCTGCGTCCGCCAGCGCGAGCGGGTCGCGACCCGGCGCATAGCTCATGCCGAGTGCGATCACGCTGCGGACGTCGGGCCATAATCCGGCGGGTGCGGCGCGATGATGCGCGCGCTCCTCCATCCAGATCATCTCGCCGTGCCGGCCCTCGTCGAGCCATTGCCGAAGCCGCTCGCCCGATCGCGGCGCCGCGTCGGCGCGCGCAATCCCCGCTGCCGCGAAACCCAGCCTCAAGGCCTCGTCGCGCAAGCGGGTTTCGAATGACTTGTCTTCGGTCACCCTGCCCCGCTACCACGGACGAACCAGTCGAGGGAGGTCGCGTGTCTCAATCTCTGGCCGTTACCGCCCACGGCCTCGTCAAGAAGTTCGGCGGACGGCGGGTGGTCGACGGCGTCGATCTCGCGGTTCCGGCCGGCACCATTTATGGTGTGCTGGGACCGAATGGTGCCGGCAAGACCACGACGATGCGCATGGTGCTCGGGATCATCGAACCCGATGAGGGCGAACGCACATTGCTCGGCCGCGACCGCCCGCGTGACGCGAGCGACCATGTCGGCTATTTGCCGGAGGAGCGCGGCCTCTATCCCCAGATGAAAGCGCGCGAAGCGATCGCCTTCATGGGCGCGCTCCGAGGCCTGCCGTGGAACGTAGGCCGCAAGCGGGCGGTCGAGTTGATGGAGCAAGCCGGCCTCGGACACGCCGTCGACACCAAGATCCGCAAATTGTCGAAGGGCATGGCGCAGCTCGTCCAATTACTCGGCTCGGTCGTCCACCAGCCCGATCTGCTCGTCCTCGACGAACCCTTTTCGGGGCTCGACCCGGTCAACCAGGAGGGGCTCGAACGCCTGATCCGCGCCGAACGCGACCGCGGTGCGACGGTACTCTTTTCGACGCACGTCATGGCGCATGCCGAACGGCTGTGCGACCGGCTGGCGATCATCGCCGGGGGCAAGCGGCGGTTCGAAGGAACGGTAGCGGACGCGCGCGGCATGCTGCCGATGCGCGCCCACTATCAGCCCGAGCGAGACGGACCGGAGGTCGCGGCGATCCTGCCCGCCGACGCCCGACACGACGGGCGCGACTGGGTGTTTCCCGTGGCCGATGATGGAGTCGAGGCATTGCTGCTCAAGCTGACCCAGTCGGGCTATGGCGTCGCTGGCCTGTCGATCGAACGGCCGGGCCTGCACGATGCGTTCGTGCGGATCGTCGGTGCCGAAGCCCTGGCCGAGGCCGAAGCGGAGGCATTGCAATGACCGGCAATTTCCGCCGTGCGTTGCGCCAGGCGCTAACCGTCGCGCGCCGCGACTTCATCGCCACCGTGTTCACTCCGACCTTCCTGATCTTCCTGCTGTCGCCGATGTTCACGATCCTGTTTGGCGCGGCGGGCGGGTTCGGCGCATCGACCATGGCGCAGGGCGTGGCCGACCGTGCCCGGATCGTCATCGTCGCCGCACCCGACCAGGCCGCGGCGATCACCGCGACCGACCGCGACTTGCGCAAGGTGTTCGGACACGGCGACTCGCCGCCGCCGATCAGCATCCTGACGCCTTCCGGCGATCCAGCGGCGCAGGCCCGCGCCGCGGTGATGGATCGCAGCGGAGACGTCGATGCCGCGCTTTATGGCCCGCTCGATCGGCCGACCATTCTCTATGGCGGAGGCGGAGGCCGGGACGAGGCCGACTATCTCGCCGGCCTGGCGGAACAGGTCATGCGCGCGCAAAAACTCGGTTCGACGGCGGCGCTCAGCACGCCGACCAAGACGAAGATCGTGCGCACCGAGGTGACCGCGAGCGGCCATAATGCAGCGGCGTTGTTCGCGGTCATGGCGATCTTCCTGCTGACGTTGTTCCTTGCCGGCCTGACGATGGGAACGATGGCGGAGGAGCGCAGTAACAAGGTTGTCGAGGTGTTGGCCGCCGCTGTGCCGCTCGAATCGGTGTTTTTCGGCAAGCTGATCGGGATGTTCGGCGTTGCCCTGTTGTTCGTCGGCTTCTGGGGCACCGTCGCCACGCAGGTGTCGCACGTCTTGCCCGCCGGCATGGCCGCGGGTCTTGCCCAGGTCGCCCCCGCGGTCGGCAAGCCGATTTTCGCGCTGCTCTTCCTGGCCTATTTCGTGATGTCGTATCTGCTGATCGGCGCGGTTTATCTGATCCTCGGCGCACAGGCATCGACGCAGCGGGAGTTGCAGATGATGGCGCTGCCGATGACCATCGTGCAGATGGCCAATGTCGGTATGTCGACCGCCGCCGCCAGCCGGCCCGACAGCATGATCGCGTGGATCGCCGAGATCTTCCCGTTCAGCTCTCCGATGGCAATGGCGGCGCGCGCGGCGAATTCGCCCGAATTGTGGCCCCACGCCATCGCCATCGCTTGGCAATTGCTCTGGGTGTCGGTGGTGATCTCGCTCGGTGCGCGCTGGTTCCGGCGCGGCGTGCTCAAGTCAGGCGGAGGCCCCAGGCGCAAGCGGGCGCCGGCGCTGAGCGGCTGATCGCTTCACTATTGACATTCGTGTAAGTATAGGGTTGCCTGCACTCATATATGGGAGAGTGGGCATGGCGACTCAGGCCGAATTGACCGAAATGATAGCGAACGGTCCGACCTTCAAATATGACGGTCCGGTCGATCCGCTCGACGTCAGCCGCGCCGAACTCTATCGCGACGACGTCTGGCAGGCGCCGTTCAAGAAGCTCCGCGCCGAATCGCCGGTCCACAAGGTCGAGCATTCCGACTTCGGCCCCTATTGGTCGGTCTCCACCTACAAGCCGATCGTCGAGGCCGAATCGCTGCCCGAGATTTTCTCGTCGGAGGCCGGCGGCATCACGCTCGCCGATTTCCTGCCCGAAAGCGACATCCGGATGCCGATGTTCATCGCGATGGACCGGCCCAAGCATACCGGTCAGCGGCGCACCGTCGCGCCAGCGTTCACGCCGAGCGAGATGGTCCGGATGAAGGAGGACATCGTCCGCCGCACCGCCGAAATTCTCGATACGCTTCCCTACGGCAAGGAATTCGACTGGGTCGACACCGTGTCGATCGAGCTCACCACCCAGATGCTGGCGATCCTGTTCGACTTTCCGTGGGAGGATCGCCGCAAACTGACCTTCTGGTCGGACTGGGCCGGTGACATCGAACTGGTCAAGACGCCGGAAGCGCGCGCCGAACGGCTGCAGCACATGTTCGAATGCGGCGCCTATTTCCAGAATCTGTGGAACCAGAAGGTCGGCAAGGACCCCACGCCGGACCTTATCAGCATGATGATCCATTCCGACGCCATGGCCGAGATGGATCAATACGAGTTCCTGGGGAACCTGATCCTGCTGATCGTCGGCGGCAACGACACGACGCGCAATTCGATGTCGGCCACCGCCTATGGCCTCGACCTGTTCCCCGACCAGCGTGCCAAGCTGGAGGCCGATCCTTCGCTGATCCCCAATGCGGTTCAGGAAATCGTGCGCTGGCAGACGCCGCTCGCGCACATGCGCCGCACCGCGACCCAGGATTACGAACTCGGCGGCCAGCTGATCAAGGAAGGCGACAAGCTGGCGCTGTGGTACCTGTCGGCCAATCGCGACGAGACCGTGTTCGGTGACGATGCCGACAACATCGTGGTAGACCGCCCCAATGCGCGTCGGCACCTGGCGTTCGGCCATGGCATCCACCGTTGCGTCGGCGCCCGGCTCGCGGAATTGCAGATCAGCGTGCTGCTCGAGGAAATGGCCAAGCGTCGCATGCGGGTCAATGTGGTGGGCGAACCGACCCGCGTGTCGGCCTGCTTCGTCCACGGCTATCGCAAGCTGCCGGTCGAGATCAGCAAATATTGAGCGTTGGCGGCTCGCTTCGTCGGCAAAAGTGAAACCATCGGGCCCGATCGTCCGTACCTATGGAGGTAGGATCGATGGAGCCCGAACCGATGACGTTCAACCGCCGCCATTTCATGACCCTGGCCGGGAGCGGCGCCGCCACGATGCTGTTCGGCGGATGCCGCGCCGCGCCGGCGCGGCCGCCCGAGAAGTTCGAATTCCAGCTGAGTGACGCGGAATGGCGCAAGCGGCTGCCGGGCCTGTCCTATCAGGTGCTCAGGCAGGGGGCGACGGAAACGCCGTATACCAGCCCACTCAACAACGAGCACCGCGCGGGCACCTTTTCATGCAAAGGGTGCGCGCTGCCGCTATTCTCGTCGCGGACCAAGTTCGACAGCGGGACGGGCTGGCCCAGTTTCTGGGCACCGCTCAACAATGCGGTGAGGACCCGGAACGACAGCTCGCTGGGCATGTCACGGACCGAAGTCCATTGTCGGCGCTGCGGCGGTCACCTGGGGCATGTCTTCGACGACGGCCCGAAGCCGACCGGATTACGCTATTGCATGAACGGCGCGGCGATGAACTTCACGCCGGGAAAGGCCTGACGGCGGGGCTGGGCAACGCCCCGTCGATATCCCTCAGTCGCGAACCCCGACCACGCCGCGAGCACCGACCGGTGCGATGGTCGCGATCGTCTGGGCACGGGCCGCCGTGTCCATCTGATCGTCGTCGTCGATCCTGGGCGCGCCGTTGGCGTAGATGAAGCCCTTGGTGGGATAGACCGAGGTGCCGAGGCCACCCGTCGGGCCGTACCAGACCTTGACCTCGCTCCAGTCGCCTTCGGGCGACACGTCGATCGCGCGGACATTGTATTCTACGCCGCCACGACGCGACCAGTTGGCATGAGTCAGCAGGATTTCGCGATCGTTGACGATGGCCGACACCATCGCAACATGCCCGAGCCGCATGCGGCTGGTCGAGGCGAAAGCGAGCACCGAGCCGACCTTGGGCGTGTTGCCACGTTCATACTTGCCCGCCGCCTGCGACCACCAGGTGTTGGCGTTACCGAAAATCTGGATACCCGAAATCTCGCGGGCGTAAGGAGCGCACTGCCAGAACCGTGCCTGAGCCGGCACCGTCGTCGCCAGGGCGCAGAGCGCCACCAGCGCGAATCGCGCTGCCAAACCACCGAATTTCATGCGACCCCCCGAAAGGCCCGTTGAACTGTTGATGGTGGGTTAGGTGGACAAAACCGACATGGGAACCCTGTCACCGCGATGAACGGAACCTTTCACGACGAACTGTGTTTGCCCGCCGGTGAATGCCCATTTAGGTCCGGGAGCTTACCTATTTCGCCTGGGCGGCAACTAGATTTGGTGCATTGCCGGCGGCCGAATCGCTACCGGTAATGCCGATCCTCAGGGCGCGTGCGGCGCCCCTTCCGCCTCCGCGGCGGCGGTCATGCGCGCGAGCCGAGCTTCGTGCTCGTGCCGGCCGAAGGGGAATTTGAGGAACAGGAAAGCCGCAACGACAGCGAGCGACGCGTAGATCAGGATGAAGGCGAGCGTCAGGTGGTCGAGCACCGCCACCGGCACCATCCCTGCCTTCGCGCTCTTGGGAAAGGCGACCAGATCAAGCAGCTGGCCGACGATCATGATCCCCAGTCCCGACGTGCATTTCTGGACGAAAAAGGATCCCGCGAAATAGACGCCCTCCGATCGGCGCCCGGTGCGCGCTTCGGACTCCTCGACCACGTCCGCCATCATCGAAGCGCCCAGGATGAACGACGATACGCTGAGCGAGGTCGCGGTAATGAAAATCGGCAGCAGCAGGAACACGAGCGCACTCGATCCCGGCGGCGGCAACACGCCGGCGAAGCGCAACCAGTATGGCATCGTGTGAAAGACCGTCGCGCTCAGCACGAACCCCATTGCCGCGTGCGGCTTGCTCATCCGCTTGCCGACCGCCGGCGCGATGAGGAAGGCGAGCGCCGCGCCGAGCATCAGCGCGAAGGGCAACAACCGCAACGTCCAGGGCTGGAACTGCCAGACGTAATTGTAGGTGTAGTTGGACAGCGCGTAGCTGATACCCTGATTGGTATAGGCGCAGACCCCGGCCAGCATCAGGATAACGAAGCCGCGATTTTTGACGGTTTCCCACAATTCGCGGAAATGCTCGCCGAGCGTCTGGCTCTTGATCGACGTCTTCGGCAAGCGGGCGATTTCATGGTGCGTGCCCCAGGCCGACGCGAGGATCGCGACGACCATGATGATCGCGCTGGCCATGGCGAGATGGCCATATCCGACGCGATTGAGCAGGCCGTTCGGATAGGCGGCGGACGGCGTCAGGAACACGCCATAAGCGAGCAGCAGGATTGCCAGACCGCCCGCCCATCCGAACAGATAGCGGTAGGACGTGATGCGGGTACGTTCGTCATAGTCCGACGTCAGTTCGGGCGTCAGGGCTTGCGAGGGCACTTCGTAGCAACTGACCGCACTCCGCACGATCACGGCGGTGACGAACAACCAGGCCAATGTCGCGCCATTGCTGAGATGCGGCGGATTCCAGAGCAGCAGCCAGCCGATCGCAATCGGGAGCGCGGCCGAATACATCCAGGGGTGCCGCCTGCCCCATCGTCCCTGCGTGCGGTCCGAGAGCACGCCGATCAACGGATCGACGAACGCATCGCAGACCAGCGCGACGAAGATGATCAGCCCGACCATCGAGGCATTAAGGCCGATCACCTGATTGTAGAAGATCAGCAGGAAAGTGCCGAAACCGGCATCCTTCACGCCATAGGCCACCGAACCGAAGCCGTAGCTGGCCGTGGTCCAGGTCGACAGACGGCGCGGAGCCGGCGTCACCGTCGCGCTCACGAGGCGGCAGCCTCCAGCGAGGAGAACAGGCCGGGCACGCTGTCGTCCCAGCTCGCCCGGGTACCGATCAGCATGCCGCCATCGACCAGGATATGCGTGCCGGTAACGAACGCCGCATCCTCACTGGCGAGATAGGCGACCGCCGCGGCAATGTCTTCGGGCCGTCCGGCGCGCTGCACCGGCTGCGCCTTGGCGGCCGTTTGCGCGATGACGCCATTGACCTGGTCACGGACCGCCCCGTCGAGGCCGAGCGCCGAGGTGAAGATGTTGGTGGTGATGAAGCCCGGCACTACCGCGTTCACCCGGATATTGTGTTTGGCGAGGTCGGCGGCGGCGACCTTGGTGAGGTGCAGCACGCCCGCCTTCGCGGTCGAATAGGCAGTCGGCGCATACCCGCTGCCGAGCGCGGACACGCTCGACGTGTTGACGATCGCGCCGCCACCGCGCTTGGCCATCAACGGCGCGGCATAGCGAATCCCCATCGCTACTGAGCGCAACAACAGGTTCATCGTGCGGTCCCAGTCGTCCGCCGAAATTTCGTCGATCTTGTCGCGCGCGCCCGCCGCGCCGGCATTGTTGAACAGCACGTCGAGCCCGCCGGCGGCATCGGCGGCGGCGAGCAGCGCCTCGATCTCGGCAATCTGGGTCACGTCGGTTTTCTGGAAGCGGATACGGCCGTTCGACGTCTCTGCGAGCTCCTGGCCGCCGGCCACGTCAAGATCGCCGATCAGCACCTCGGCGCCTTCCCCGGCCAGCCGCAGTGCGGTCGCACGCCCGATCCCGGAGGCACCGCCGGTGACGACGGCGCGCTTGCCCTGAAACCGCATTCCATTCTCCTGCATGTATTTTTTCCGTACCATAGAGGGGGCACAAAGCGGGTCAATCGAACTTTTCGAATTTCGGGTTTGTTTAATGTTGCAGCGGGCTTTCCGCCAAACTACCAACCGTCACCCCGGACTCGCTCCGGGGTCCAACCGTCCACAGCGGACTCCGGCCGTTGTTGCGCGTTGGATGCCGGGACAAGCCCGGCATGACGAGTTGGACATGGGGAGAGGAACGTCATGGCGCTCGACGCCGAGACCTTCGATGCACTGATCGATACGGTTCGCCGCTTCGTGGCCGAGCGGCTTCGCCCGCTCGAGGCCGAGGTCGAGGCCAATGACGCGATCCCCGACGATGTCATCCGCGAGATGAAGGAGATGGGCCTGTTCGGCCTGTCGATCGCCGAGGAATATGGCGGCCTTGGCCTCACCATGGTCGAAGAAGCCAGGGTCGCGATCGAACTGGGCCGCACCACGCCCGCTTTCCGCTCCAGCTTCGGCACCAATGTCGGGATCGGCAGCCAGGGTCTCGTCATGGCGGGCAACGACGAACAGAAGGCGGCGTGGCTGCCGCGGATCGCCAGCGGCGAAGTCATCACCAGCTTTGCGCTGACCGAGCCGGACGTCGGCTCGGATTCGGGCGCAGTGAAAACCAAGGCGGTGTGGGACGGGCAAGCCTATCGCCTGTCGGGCACCAAACGCTTCATCACCAATGCCGACAAGGCCGACTTGTTCACCGTGATGGCGCGGACCGGCGACGAGCCGGGCGGCCGCGGCGTCTCGGCTTTCCTCGTGCCGCGCGAACTCGCCGGCGTGTCGATCGGCGAGCCCGAGAAGAAGATGGGCCAGAAGGGAGCCAAGGTCGCCGACGTCATCTTCGACGATGCGATCGTGCCCGTCGAGAACCGGCTCGGCGCCGAGGGCGAGGGCTTCAAGATCGCGATGCGCGTCCTCGACCGGGGCCGCCTCCACATCTCCGCGGTGTGCGTCGGCGTCGCCGAACGGCTGATCGCGGACTGCGTGGCCTATGCGACAGAACGCAAGCAGTTCGGCAAGCCGATCGCCGACCACCAGCTGATCCAGGGCATGATCGCCGATTCGAAGACCGAGGCGTTGGTCGCCCGCGCGATGGTGCTGGAGACTGCGGCGGCCAAGGACGCCGGCAAGGACGTGGTGATGGAATCGGCCGCGGCGAAATATTTCGCCAGCGAGATGGTCGGCCGCGTCGCCGACCGCGCGGTCCAGATCTATGGCGGCGCCGGCTATATCGCCGATTACGGCATCGAACGGCTGTACCGCGATGTTCGCCTGTTCCGCATCTACGAGGGTACCAGCCAGATCCAGCAGCTGATCATCGCGCGCGAGACGATGAAGCGCGGGGGGTAGGCCAGCTCAAGAATAGCCGTCACCCCAGCGCAAGCTGGGGCCTCCTGCGACGGCGCGACGACGGTGCCGCCTGCGGCACGAGATCCCGGCCTGCGCTGGGATGACGACTTCAAGAACGGGAGCAGATATGGACACCAGCAAGTTCTTCAGCCTCGAGGGGCGCGTCGCGCTGATCACCGGGGGCTCGCGCGGCATCGGCAAGATGATCGCCGCGGGCTATATCGCGCAGGGCGCCAAGGTGTACATCTCGTCACGCAAGGCCCCGGCCTGTGAGGAGACCGCCGCCGAGCTCGGCCCGAACTGCATCCCGCTGCCGATGGACGTGTCGACGGTCGAGGGCTGCAAGGCGCTCGCCGCCAAGCTGGCCGAGCATGAGGATCATCTCGACATCCTGGTCAACAATGCCGGTGCCGCATGGGGCGTGCCTTTCGAGGAATTCCCGGAGAGCGGCTGGGACAAGGTGATGAACCTCAACGTCAAGTCGCCCTTCTTCCTGACCCAGGCGCTGCACGGGATGCTCAAGGCACGGGCGAGCTACGACAGGCCGTCCAAGGTGATCAACATCACCTCGATCGACGGCCTCAGGCTCAATCCGTGGGAGACGTACAGCTATCACGCATCGAAATCGGCGCTGATCTATCTCACCAAGCGGATGGCGGCGCGGCTGATCAAGGACGCGATCATCGTCACCAGCCTGGCCCCCGGCGCCTTCGCCAGCGAGATGAACCGCGCCGCGCGCGATCACGGCGACGAGGTGGCCAAGGGCATCCCGATGCGCCGCATCGGCACCGACGAGGATATGGCCGGCGCCGCGATCTTCCTCGCGAGCCGCGCGTCGGATTATGTCGTGGGCGATACGTTGGTGGTCGATGGCGGCCTGGTCAACGCGCAGCTGGGCACGTCAATCGACGCCTAGGTCGAATTCCCTCACCCCATGGGAGAGGGAGGGAGCCGCTCGAAGATCGGCGGAGGGGTGAGGGCAGCCACGAGTTCACGGCCCCTGCCCTCGCCCCTCGCCGCTATGCGGCTCGACCGTCTCTCATAGGGAGAGGGTCAGGAGGTCGTGGCGCTCGCCGAATTCTGCGGATGGTTGGGCGTCAGGATCAACGTCCGTCCCTCGACGCGCCAGCTCTTGAGCCGCGACAGGAAGTTCATCCCGATCACGTCCATGTCGCCGAACGCCGGCGAGGTCACGACGGGAAGGTCGCGCGCGACGATATTGCCGATGCGCAGTTCGGGCACCGTCGCGGTATCCGCCCGGACCGATCCGTTGGCGGTCTGAATGATCATCGGAAACGGCGTCCGACTCGGCCGTAACCCCGCTGCCTGAGCCGTTTCGGCGGACAACGCAGTCACGGTCGCTCCGCTGTCCACCAGCATGCGGCGCTCGATCCCGCCGAATCTCACGGTCACCCAGAAGTGACCGTCGTCCGCCATCGGCACGCGCATTTCCTTGCCGACGACTTCCTGCCCCTGGTCGAGATGCAGGATTTTCGCGACGCGCGCGAACATCGGATCGAATCGGCCACGTTCTCCGATCAACATCGCGATGAGGCCGAGCGAGGCGACGAGGGCAGTCAGCGACAGCAGCCGGCCGATGACCCGGAAACGCCGCGCGAGCAGCATCAGCACGATCACCGCGCCGATCAGGATATAGAGCGGCATAGAACCGCCGAGCGCATCAGCCATCCACGTCACCTGCCATGACACAGATGTATGGCGGCTGACCCGTGGGTCAATCCGGCGTCAGCGCGCGATGCCGCCCGCGGCCAGAACCGCCAAGGTCATCAATTCGCCGGCGGTCGAGGTCATCGGTGCGATCTGGACCGGCTTTTCCATGCCGACCAGCATCGGCCCGATCACCGCGTCGCCGCCGAGCTCGCGCAGCAATTTTGCCGAGATATTGGCCGATTGCAGCCCCGGCATGATCAGGACGTTGGCCGGGCCCGACAGGCGCGCGAAGGGGTAATTGGCGAGCTGGCGCGGATTGAGCGCGACGTCGGGTGCCATCTCGCCTTCATATTCGAATCCGACCTGACGCTGATCGAGCACGCCGACCGCCGCCCGCAGGTTTTCGAGCCAGCGCCCCTCCGGATTGCCAAAGGTCGAATAGCTTAGGAACGCGACGCGCGGCTCGTGCCCCATGCGGCGTGCGACCGCGGCGGTCTGCTCGGCAATGTCGGCGAGTTCTTCGGCGGTAGGGCGCTCGTTGATCGTCGTATCGGCCATGAACACGGTGTGGGTCTGGCCGACCATGACGTGGATGCCGAAGGCCGTGCGCCCTGCTTCGACGTCGATCACCTTGCGTACTTCGCGAATCGTCTGGGCATAGGTCCGCGTGATGCCGGTGATCATGGCGTCGGCTTCTCCGAGCTGGAGCAGCACCGCACCGAAGATGTTGCGATCCTGGTTGATCATCCGCTCGCAATCGCGACGCAGATAGCCGCGGCGCTGGAGCCGCTGGTAAAGGAAGTCGACCATGCGCGGCACCAGCGGCGAATTGCGGCTGTTGTGCACCTCGTAGCTCTCGACGTCTTTCACGCCGAGCGCACGCATGCGGTCATGAACATCATCGCGTCCGACCAGCACCGGTGTGCCGTATCCGCCCTCGCGGAACGCAACCGCCGCGCGCAGGACCACTTCCTCTTCGCCTTCGGCGAACAGCACCCGCTTGGGTTGCGCCCGTGCGCCCTCATAGGCCTGGGCGAGCACCGACGTGGTCGGGTTGAGACGGCCGCGCAATTGCTGGCGGTATGCCGTCATGTCGAGGATCGGCTTGGTCGCCACGCCCGAATCCATCGCCGCCTTGGCGACCGCGGCGGGCACCACTTCCATCAGCCGCGGATCGAAGGGCGCCGGGATGATGTAATCGGCACCGAACGTGTGGCGCACGCCATAGGCGGCCGCGACTTCCTCGGGCACCGCTTCGCGTGCCAGTTCGGCGATTGCCTGTGCCGCCGCGATCTTCATTTCCTCGTTTATCCCCGTCGCGCGCACGTCGAGCGCGCCGCGGAAGATGAACGGGAAGCCGAGCACGTTGTTGACCTGGTTGGGATAGTCCGAGCGACCGGTCGCGATGATCGCGTCGGGGCGCGCGTCCTTGGCGAGTTCGGGGCGGATTTCGGGCTCGGGATTGGCCATCGCGAAGATGATCGGCGCCTTTGCCATGTCCTTGACCATGTCGGGCGTCACCGCCCCAGCGGCGGACAGGCCGAGGAACACGTCGGCGCCGTGCAGCGCTTCCTGCAGCGTCCTTTTCTCGGTGGCGACGGCATGCGCCGACTGCCATTGGTTCACCTTGTCGCGGCCCTGGTAGATCACGCCCGAGCGATCGCACATGATCACGTTCTCGTGCCGCACACCCATCGCCTTGATCAGCTCGGTGCAGGCGATCGCCGCCGCGCCCGCGCCATTGACCGCGACCTTGATGTCCGAGAGGTGCCGTCCGGTCAGCAGGCAGGCGTTGATCAGGCCGGCCGCGGTGATGATCGCGGTGCCGTGCTGGTCGTCATGGAAGACCGGGATGTTCATCCGCTCGCGCAGCGTCTGCTCGATGATGAAGCATTCGGGCGCCTTGATGTCCTCGAGGTTGATGCCGCCGAAGCTCGGTTCCATCAGCTCGACCGCGTCGATGATCCGGTCGACATCCTCCGTCTTGAGCTCGATATCGATGGCGTCGACATCGGCGAAGCGCTTGAAGAGAACCGCTTTGCCTTCCATCACCGGCTTCGACGCCAGCGCACCGAGATTGCCCATGCCCAGGATCGCCGTGCCGTTGGAGATGACCGCGACCAGATTCCCCTTTGCTGTATAGTCATAGGCCGTCGCGGGATCGTCGGCGATCGCCTGAACCGGGATCGCCACACCCGGCGAATAGGCCAGCGCGAGGTCGCGCTGCGTCGTCAATGGCTTCGACGCGACGATCTCGATCTTGCCGGGCCGCCCTTCCGAATGGAACAGCAGCGCCTCGCGGTCGGAAAACTGGACGGAAGCTTCGTCGGACATTCTGATCCTCTCTGTTGCGACCGTCTTTAGGAGCGCATCGCGCGGAAGGAAACCGGCTTGCCTACTCGCGATGTATTATCGACGGCAAAAATGCCTTTATGCCCGAGCGGGAATCCGCACACTTTACCCACAGCAAAGGCAATTGGCGGGATTTGCGCCGCCCACCGGCTGGGCTAACCGACGCCAATGGCCGACGCCGCTCCCACACCGATGATGGCCCAGTATCTCGCGCTGAAGGCGGAGGCCGGCGATTGCCTCCTATTCTATCGGATGGGCGACTTCTTCGAACTGTTCTTCGAGGACGCGAAGATCGCGAGCGGCGTGCTCGATATCGCGCTGACCGCGCGCGGCGAACATGACGGCGAGAAGATCCCGATGTGCGGCGTCCCGGCGCATGCGGCGGTCGGGTATCTGCAGCGCCTGATCAAGGCCGGGTATCGCGTCGCGATTGCCGATCAGACCGAGACGCCGGCAGAAGCAAAGAAGCGCGGCGGGTCGAAGGCGCTGGTCGCGCGTGCGATCATCCGCGTGGTCACCGCAGGCACCCTGACCGAGGAAGCTCTGCTCGACGCACGGTCGGCCAATTGGTGTGTCGCGATCGGCGAAGCGGCCGGGGGCGTCGCCGTCGCCGCCGCCGACGTTTCGACCGGCCGGTTCGAACTGGTCGATACCGATGCCGCCGGCCTGTCGGCCGAGCTTGCCCGGCTCGGTGCCGCGGAAATACTGGCGAGCGAGGCAAGCGCGTTCGAACATCATGCGACGGTGGTGCGCCCCCGCGGCGAATTCGATTCGAGCGTCGCGGAAGCACGGCTGAAACGCGCCTATGGCGTCGCCACGCTCGACGGCTTCGGACAATTGAGCCGCGCCGGGATGGCAGCAGCGGGCGGGCTGGTCGCCTATCTCGACCATACCGCCAAGGGCGCCCTGCCTTTCCTCCGCCCGCCACGCATCGGCAATGCCGGCGAGACGATGGCGATCGACGCGGCAACCCGCGAAAGCCTGGAACTCACCCAGACCCAGACCGGCCAGCGCAAGGGCAGCCTGCTCGACGCGATCGACCGCACCGTGACCGGCGCCGGCGCGCGCCTGCTCGCCGCCGATGTCGGCGCGCCGCTGATGGACCGCGCGATGATCGAGGCGCGGCTGGATCTCGTTCAGCGGCTGCACGACGATGGTGGACTTCGCGAAAATCTTCGCGCGACCTTGCGCAGCCTGCCCGATATCGGGCGCGCGCTCGGCCGCCTCGTCGCCGGGCGCGGCAGTCCGCGCGATCTCGGACAGCTTCGCGACGGCCTTGATGGCGCCTGGCTGTTGGCAGAGCGTCTTGCTCCGCTGACCTCCCCTTCCCTCTCTTCGCCGCACTCCCCCGCACCGATCGCCAACGTCCCCTTGCTCGACCAGCTCGTTCCGCGACTGCAAGGCCATGGCGCGCTGATCGACCTGCTCAAGCGGGCGCTCGTCCCCACCCCGCCGATCGACGCCTCCGACGGCGGCTATATTGCCGAGGGCTACGACGCCTCGCTCGACGATCTGCGCGATATCGGCGCCGGCGGACGCCGCGCGATCGCCGCCCTCGAAGCCGAGTACCGCACCCGCACCGGCACGAGCGCGCTCAAGATCCGTCACAACGGCGTGCTCGGCTATCATGTCGAGGTCCCGGCCAAGGCAGCCGACCCCCTGATGGCCGCCGACAGCGGCTTCACCCACCGCCAGACGCTGGCGGGCGTCGTTCGCTTCAACGCGCCGGAACTCCATGAGCTGGCGATGAAAGTGACGCAGGCTGGCAGCCACGCGCTCGCGGCCGAGGCCGCGCATCTCGAAGAACTGACCGGGATCGCTCTGGCGAGCCGCGAGGCGATCGCCGCGACGGCCGACGCGCTTGCCCGGCTCGACGTCTCCGCGGGCCTCGCCGAACGCGCCGCCGAAGACGGCTGGTCGCGTCCGATCCTGGCCGATCACGCCTGTTTCGAGATCGAAGGCGGGCGCCATCCGGTGGTCGAGGCGGCCGTCCAGCGCACTGGCGAGCGCTTCGTCGCGAATGATTGCCTGCTCTCCGAAACGTCGCGGCTGTGGCTCGTCACCGGTCCCAACATGGGCGGCAAGTCGACCTTCCTGCGCCAGAATGCGCTGATCGCCGTCCTTGCCCAGGCAGGCAGCTATGTGCCGGCGGCAAGCGCGAGACTGGGTCTGGTCGACCGCTTGTTCAGTCGGGTCGGCGCGTCCGACAATCTGGCGCGTGGGCGCTCCACCTTCATGGTCGAGATGGTCGAGACTGCGGCGATCCTCGCCCAGGCGACACCACGCAGCTTCGTCATCCTCGATGAGGTCGGGCGCGGCACCTCGACCTATGACGGGCTCGCTATCGCCTGGGCGGTGGTCGAAGCGATTCACGAGGACAATCGCTGCCGCTGCCTGTTCGCGACTCACTATCACGAATTGACCCGGCTCGCGGAGCGGTGCGATGCGCTCAGCCTGCACCATGTCCGCGCCCGCGAGTGGAAGGGCGACCTCGTGCTGCTCCACGAAGTCGCCGAGGGGCCGGCCGACCGCTCGTATGGGCTCGCCGTCGCACGGCTCGCCGGTCTGCCACCGGCGACGATCGCGCGCGCCAAGGCCGTGTTGTCGAAACTCGAGGCTGGCCGCGCGAAGACCGGCGGACTGGCGGCCGGGCTCGACGATCTGCCGCTATTTGCCGCGGCGACCGAGCCCGAAGAAGAAGAACGCGACGCAATCCGCGCCGAGCTCGACGCGCTCGATGTCGATGCGCTGAGCCCGCGCGACGCGCTCGATACGCTTTATCGATTGAAGGCGCTGTCGCGTCACGAATAGTATTATCGACACAGAGATACGAATGCCTGATCTGGTCCATTGCGGACCATTCCCGAGTGTGCAATTCCTTCGGCGGGGAACGGAGGGGAGTCGTTCATGGGCCGCGATGATTGCGGTCCGGAGCCACTAGGGACTGCGGAGACGGAGGGACGGGCCGTCGTCGCACCCAGCCAGGTCGGTGAAGCGCTGTGGCGCGGCAGGCTGCGGATGGGGTTGTCGCTATCGGACGTGGCACACCGGGCGGGCGCAGACGTACAGACGATCAGCGCGATCGAGGACTCGGACTTTGCCCGTATGCCGCCGCGCGACACCACGATCGCTACAGCCAAGGCTTATGCCAGGGTCGTGCAGCTTCCGCAGAAATGGGTGGCATTGACGCTTGCAGCAGAGCTTGCGCACCGCATCGTCGAAAGCCTTCCCGGCACTTGAGCGCCGCGTCAGGTGAAGTCGACGAGCTCCGGCAGACCCTGGATATAGGACGCCGCCGGACGATCGAACGGAAAGCCGCCCGGCACCAGCCGACCGAACAACGACGCCGTACGGGTCGTCGCCGTCGCGCCCATGATCGCGGCGCCGGGTCCCGACAGCATGTTGTCGGACATCACGACGCCCCGGCCGCGCTCGACCAGTACGCCCTTTGCGACGGTGGCGAGGATCTGGCGGCGGACCGTGGAATAAGGGATGGTCATGGCGCGCGCGATCGACGCCGCCGAAATCGGCTGACGCTTTTCGATCGGGACGATCGTGGTCAATTCCGAATAACGGCGCGCGAGTTCCTCATCGAGCGTGATGCGGCGGACACTGGCAACGAGTACCGCGCCGACGATTGCGAGTTCGAGCCAATCGGACACGAACAGTCCGACATTGTCGAATGCTCCCAGCGCTAGGTCGATCGACGCCGCAAGGGTGATGTCGGCGCGGTATGGCTGATCGGGAACGGCGTGCGGCAATGGCAGGCCGAAGATGCGGAATTCGTCGACCAGCCAGACCATCGAATCGTGAAGATGAACGAGCAATGCCGCGACGTCCTCGTCCTCGCGCAGGACGGTGGGCACGACGACGCCACTGGGCGTCCGGGCACAAAGGCCAGCATCGATCAGGGCGTTGACGTGGCGCCGTACCGTCTCGAACGGTCGATGGAGCGATTGCGAGAGCGCGTTGATGCTGATGCCGCCCCTATTGCTGTGATCCCGCGGAGGGTTGGGCCAGTCGGCCAGCACGTCACCGCTCGCCCGCAGCACCGCCAGAAAGAAAATCCCGCGGTCGAACACGAACGACCCGCCAGCTAACTTACGCACGATCGCGATCGCCCGCACCAGACTGGTCAGTTGCGTTTCCACCAACAGGCGAGACGCCAGCCGTGTTTGTGTCCGTTCCGACGTCACCGGCGGCCCAGCATTCATAATGTTACCCCGCCCCAGAAAAGGCGCCCCGCCCGGGCCATTACAACAAGATTACCGTGCCGCAAACCATTCCCGCAATTGGGATTCGGGCGCGTTATCGCCCGGGAAGCGACAATGGATCGCCGAAGTCGTTGCGTGAACGACACAAAGATGCGATCACCTTGTCGAGGCCGGGGGGGCTTTTTGGATGGATTTGCTTGGAGGGGATTTGGACCGCACGATGCCGCTCTTGCCGGCGGACGCGGTCGGTCGCGCGTTGCGCGCGGCACGCGAACAACTTGGATTGACGCTGGCGGACGTTGCGGACCAGACGCGGATGGCGGTGCGGCATTTGGAAGCGATCGAGCAGGCGCGCTTCGACAGCTTTTCGGCGCCGGTCTATGCCTTGGGCTTCGCGCGGAATTATGCGCGAGCGGTTGGCGTGCCGCTGCAATGGGTCTCCGATTGCCTGCGCGGCGAGATAGCCGCGCTGTTCGACCGGCGCGCACGCTTCGATCTCGGTTGGACCGCCGAGGGGCAGCAACATCACCGATGACGCAACCGATGACATTGCCGCCAAACCGCGCGTGACGGCGAGCGCGTTCGCGACTATCGCGGCGCCATGTCCGGTCGTTTCGACAGTCTGCCGCACCGCCGTGCGATCATCGATCGCCGGGCGCTCGCCGATGCCCTGAAGGCGCTGGAAGGGGACGATCGCACCAGATTGCGCCAGGCGGCGACGGCGCTGCTCAAAGAGGCGCTGCAGGCCGGCCGCGCCGAGATCGAACGGCGGCTGATCGAACATCCGTCGCGCGGACTGGAAATCGCGGCAAGCCAGGCGTTCCTGATCGACCAGACCCTCCGCCTGCTTTACGATTTTACCGTCGAGCGCCTCTATCGACGATCGAACCCCACGGCTGCGGAACGGCTGACGCTCCTCGCAGTAGGCGGCTATGGGCGCGGCGAAATGGCGCCCTATTCCGATGTCGACATAGGGTTCCTGACGCCGTGGAAGGAGACTCCCTGGCACGAGCAGGTCGTCGAATCGATGCTCTATGCGCTGTGGGACCTGGGATTGAAGGTCGGCCAGTCGACCCGCAGCCTCGACGACATGGTGCGCCAGGCGAAAAGCGACGTGACGATCCGCACCGCCCTGCTCGAGGCACGTTATGTCTGGGGTGATCAGGAACTCTATGACGAGGCGTCGCGGCGCTTCAAGGCGGAGGTCCAGTCGGACACCGCGCGCACGTTCATCACCGAGAAGCTGGCCGAACGCGACCTGCGCCACAAGAGGATGGGCGACACGCGCTATGTCGTCGAACCCAATGTCAAGGAAGGCAAAGGCGGACTGCGCGACCTCCACGCGCTCTTCTGGATCGGCAAATATGCGTACAACGTCCAGGGCGCGGCACAGCTCGTCGATGTCGGGCTGTTCACGCGCGCCGAATATGCCCAATTCCATCGCGCCGACAATTTTCTCTGGGCGGTGCGTTGCCACCTCCACGCGATCGCGCACCGGGCGGAAGACCGCCTGACATTCGACATGCAGCGCGAGATCGCCGAGCGGATGCGCTTCGCCGACCGACCGGGCAAGTCCAAGGTCGAGCGCTTCATGCATTACTATTTCCTGCAGGCGAAAGCAGTCGGCGACCTGACCGGGGTCTTCCTCGCGCATCTCGACGAGAAGTTCGCCGCGCGCGGCCGGCGTTTCGGGCTGCCGACCTTGCGGCGGCGGCCGGGCAAGCTGCACGGTTTCGTCCTGGATCGCGGACGACTGGCGCTGCCGAGCGACGATTTCTTCGTCCAGAAGCCAACACGGTTGATCGAGATTTTCGGGCTGGCCGACCGCCACGGCCTCGAAATTCATCCGCTCGCGATGCGGGCGGCCGCACGGGACGCAAAGCTGGTCGACGATATTCGACGCGACCCCGAAGCCAACGCCCTGTTTCTCGAGGTGCTCACCAGCCGGCACAATCCGGAAGTCGCGTTGCGTTGGATGAACGAAGCTGGCGTGTTCGGCCGGTTCGTGCCCGATTTCGGCCGCGTGGTCGCGCAGATGCAGTTCGACATGTACCACCATTTCACGGTGGACGAGCACACCATCCATGCGATCGGCCTGCTCAGCCGGATCGAGCGCGGCGAGCTTCAGGAAGACCATCCGCTGAGCCACGCGATCATGAAACAGATCGCGTCGCGCCGTGTCCTCTACGTCGCTGTCCTGCTCCACGACATCGCCAAGGGCCGCGGCGGCGATCATTCGGTGCTCGGAGCGGAAGTGGCGCAGCGCCTTTGCCCGCGCTTCGGCATGACGGCGGCCGAGACCGAAACCGTCGCCTGGCTGGTGCGCTATCACCTGCTGATGTCGGCGACCGCGTTCAAACGCGACCTGTCGGATTTCAAGACGATCCTCGATTTCTGCGATCTCGTGCAGAGCCCGGAACGCCTGCGCCTGCTGCTGACCCTGACCGTCGTCGACATCCGAGCGGTCGGGCCGGGGGTGTGGAACGGCTGGAAACGCCAATTGCTCACCGATCTGTTCGAGGCGGCGGAAGAAGTCCTACGGCTCGGCCACAAGCAGAAGGGCAGGAGCGAACGGATCGCGGCAAAACAGGCAGCTGTCGCTGCCGCGCTCGGCTGGGACGCCAGGGTTTTTGCCAGGATGGTCAAACGCCTGCCCGAATCCTATTGGGTTGCGGAGCCCGAGCACGCGCTGATCGCGAACCTGAAATTGATGGCCCAAACCGGCAGCGAGCCGTTGTCGATCGCGAGCGACGTCGATACCGATCGCGGCGCGACGCTCGTCACGATCTACGCCGCCGACCATCCCGGGCTGTTCTATCGCATCGCCGGTGCGATCAGCGTGGCGGGCGGCAACATCATCGATGCGCGCATCCACACAACACGCGACGGTATGGCGATCGACAACTTCCTGGTCCAGGATCCGCTCGGCCGGCCGTTCGACGACCCTGCCCAGCTGCAGCGACTGCGCCGCGCGATCGAGGATGCGCTGGCCAACCGCAACAAGCTGACCGATCGGCTGAAGGCCAAACCACTGCCGCGACCGCGCGCCGAGGCATTCGACATCAACCCGGCGGCGTTCGTCGACAACCACGCCTCCAACCGGTTCACCGTGGTCGAGGTCAATGCCCGCGACCGCCCGGCGCTGCTCAACCAATTGGCCCAGGCGCTGTTCCAGTCGAAGGTGACGATCCATTCCGCGCATGTCGCGACGTATGGCGAGCGCGCGGTCGACACCTTCTATGTGACCGATCTGACCGGCGACAAGATCGAGGCGCCGGCCCGGGTCAAGGCGCTCGAACGGCGGCTGCTCGAGGCCGCCGCCGGAGAAACGGTCGCGCAGGCGGCCTGACAGAAGGAGACAGCAATGCCAGTACTCGGAATTGGCGGCATTTTCTTCCGCGCGAAGGATCCCGACGCGCTCAATGCCTGGTATCGCGAGAATCTCGGCGTCGGTGCCGGCTGCGCGGCCGAAGATACCGGCCCGGTCGACGACTGGAGCTGGAACGTCCAGGGTGGCCCGGTGGTGTTCTCGCCGTTCAAGGCGGCGACCGACTATTGGGCGGCCGACCACCAATATATGCTCAACCTGCGCGTCCGCGATCTCGACAGTCTGCTCGAACAGCTCAATGCCAACGGGATCGACGTGATCGTCAAGCCCGAATGGGATTCGCCCGAGGTCGGTCGCTTCGCCCGCATCCACGACCCGGAGGGAAACCCGATCGAATTGTGGGAGCCCCCGGCTTGAGCCGATCAGACCCCCTTCCCCCCGGCGGCGCCCTTCAGCTCAAGCTTCACGACGATCTCGACGCCCTGACGCAGCGCCATCGCCGCAGGGTGCTGGCGCCGCGTGTCGGATACGACTTCGCGTCCAACGACTATCTCGGCCTCGCCGGTTCCGCGGACATGCGTGCCGTGGTCGCTGCGGCGCTGGCGCGCGGCGTGCCGGTCGGCGCTGGCGGATCGCGGCTGCTACGCGGCAATCACGCCGAACACGAAGCACTCGAGGCCGAGGCTGCGGCATGGGCGGGAAGCGAGGCCGCGCTTTATTTCAGCACCGGCTTCGCCGCCAATGGCGGGATCTTCGCAGCACTTCCGGGCGCCGACGACCTGGTGGTCCATGACGAACTCATCCATGCCAGCGTGCATGACGGCATGCGCCTCGGCCGTGCCAGGCGGGTCAGCGCCGACCACAACCAGGCCGACGCAGTCGCCGACGCGATCCGCGCGTGGAGGCTCGAAGGCGGTACCGGTCGAGCGTGGATAGCGGTCGAAAGCCTCTATTCTATGGACGGGGATCGGGCGCCTCTCACCGACCTATTTGCCATCGCCGATCGTGAGGACGCGGTGCTGATCGTCGACGAGGCACATGCCACCGGCGTGCTCGGTGCGGGCGGACGCGGTCTCGCCGCACCTTGGGAAGGGCGCGACAACCTCATCACGCTGCGCACCTGCGGCAAGGCGCTGGGCGCCGAAGGCGCGCTGGTCTGCGGCTCGCGCGCAATGTGCGACGTGCTGATCAACCGCGCGCGCGGCTTCATCTTCTCGACCGCCCCCTCCCCGCTGATGGCCGCGGCGGTGCGTGGCAGCCTCGATCTGCTCCGACGGAAACCCGATCGCCTCGACCGGCTCGAGGCCCTGGTGGCGCATGCCCACGACCGGCTCGTCCCGCTCGGCGCGCTGGCAAGCGGATCGCCGATCATGCCGGTCATCATCGGCGACGACGCCCGCGCGATGGCGATCGCCGCGAGCCTCCAGGATCGCGGATTCGACGTGCGCGGGATTCGTCCGCCGACGGTGCCCGACGGTACGGCGCGGCTGCGGCTATCCATCACGCTCAATGTCGATGCGGCGACGATCGATGCGCTCGCCGACGCCTTGAAGGAAACATTGTGACCGCCATCGTCGTCACCGCCACCGGCACCGATATCGGCAAGACCGTATTCGCTGCCGCCCTGACCGCCGCGCTCGACGGCTGTTATTGGAAACCGGTGCAGGCGGGGCTCGACGACGGCAGCGACATCGAACGCGTCGCCCGTCTGTCCGGCCTGCCCGCCGGTCGCCTGATCCCCGAAGCCTATCGCCTCACCACGCCCTGCTCGCCGCATCGCGCCGCCGAACTCGACGGGTTGAGGATCGACACCGATGCGCTCTCTCCGCCGGTCTGCGACCGGCCGCTGGTGATCGAAGGGGCGGGCGGCGTGTTGGTGCCGTTCACGCGCGAGGTCACCTTCGCCGACATCATGGCGCGCTGGCAGTTGCCGGTGATATTGGTCGCCGCCACCGCGCTCGGGACGATCAGCCATAGCCTTTCGGCAATCGAGGCGTTGCGCGCGCGAGGCGTGCCGATCCGCGGCATCGCATACGTCGGCGACGCGGTAGAGGATAGCGAAGCCACGATCGCCGCGATGGGCAAGGTGAAGCGGCTCGGTCGCTTGCCGATCGTGGCGCCGCTCGAACCGGCGACGCTCGCCGCGGCCTTCGCCGCCCATTTCGATCTCGCGGATTTCCGGTGAGCGACTCCCCCGTCTGGCATCCCTTCACTCAGCACGGGCTCGGCGAACCGATCCCGCTGGTGACGCATGCGCGCGGCGCGGCGCTGCACACCGCCGACGGGCGCCGCGTGATCGATGCGATCTCGTCCTGGTGGGTGACGACGCATGGTCATTGCCATCCGCGGATCATGGCGGCGATCGCCGCGCAGACCGAAAAGCTCGATCAGATCATCTATGCCGGCTGGACGCACGGGCCCGCCGAGGCGCTCGCGCGCGGTCTGACCGCAATCATGCCCGCAGCCCTCACCCGGATCTTCTATTCGGACAGCGGATCGACCAGCGTCGAGGTCGCGCTCAAAATGGCGCTCGGTTTCTGGACCAATCGCGGCATCGCGCGGAGCCGCATCCTGGTGATGGAACACAGCTATCACGGCGATACGATCGGCGCGATGTCGGTCGGCGCGCGCGGCGTGTTCAACCGGGCCTATGCACCGTTGCTGTTCGATGTCGGCACCATCCCCTTCCCCGCGGCGGGTCGCGAGCAGGAAACGCTCGACGCGTTGGAGGCGGCATGCCGCGATCGTCCGGCCGCTTTCATCGTCGAGCCGCTGATCCTCGGCGCCGGCGGGATGCTGACCTACCCGCCGCGCGTGCTCGCCGAGATGCGTGCGATCTGCGCGCGGCACGACGTGCTGTTCATCGCCGATGAAGTGATGAGCGCCTGGGGCCGGACGGGGACGTTACTGGCCTGTGATCAGGCGGACGTGGTGCCCGACATTCTTTGCCTGTCGAAGGGGCTGACCGGCGGCGCGGTGCCGCTGGCGGTGACCCTGGCGACCGAGGCGATCTTCGATGCGCACCTGTCCGACGACCGCGCGAAGATGTTCTTCCACTCGTCGAGCTATACCGCGAACCCGATCGCCTGCGCGGCGGGCGTCGCGAACCTGGAAATCTGGCGCGATGAGCCGGTGCTCGAGCGCGTGGCCGAGCTAGGTATGCGCCAGCAGGCGCGACTCGATGCCATCATCGGCGTCGAGGGCAAACGGCGGATCGGCACGATCACGGCGATGGAGGTGCCGGTCGGGGATGCCGGGTATCTCGCGGCGATCGGGCCGCGGTTGCTGAAGCATTTCCGCGAGCGGAACGTGCTGCTCCGGCCGCTGGGGAACACGGTGTACGTCATGCCGCCTTATTGCATCGAGGATGCCGATCTGGACGCCGTGTACGAGGCGATTGCCAGCGCGATCTAGGTCAACCCTATTTCGTCATGCCGGGCTTGTCCCTGCATCCACCGGGCAAGGTAGCGCAAGACTTGAGGCTCTAGCTTCACGCGTGAGGCACCGTGGACCCCGGCACGAGGCCGGGGTGACGGGTGTAAGTTTGGAAGCGGCGTACCTCAAAACAGGCCGGCGCGGAGTCGATCCGCGCCGTCGGTCGGCGCCCCATCGGCGCCACCGGCCGGGCTCGCCGGGCTTGCGTGGAATAGCGTCCCGCTATTCCGCGTCGGCACGACTTACTTCGGCGCCAGCACCATCAGCATCTGGCGGCCTTCCATGCGCGGGTAGCTTTCGACCTTCGCATCTTCGGCGGTATCTTCCTGCACGCGCTTGAGCAGGTTCATGCCTAGCTGGCCGTGGCTCAGCTCGCGACCGCGGAAGCGCAGGGTGACCTTCACCTTGTCGCCCTCGCCGATGAACTTGTGGATGGCCTTCATCTTCGTATCATAGTCATGATCGTCGATGTTCGGACGCATCTTGATCTCCTTGATCTCCTGCGTCTTCTGGCTCTTGCGAGCGAGATTGGCCTTCTTCTGCGCCTCGTACTTGAACTTGCCGACATCGAGGAACTTGGCCACGGGCGGATCGGCGTTGGGCGACACTTCGACCAGGTCGAGGCCAAGCTCCTGCGCCTGTTCCATTGCCTCGCGCGTGTACATGACGCCCAGATTCTCGCCCTCGTGATCGATCACGCGGACTTTGGGCGACTGGATCCATTCGTTGAATCGGGGGCCGTTCATCGGCGGCGCCTGCATCGGCCGGCGCATCATGGGGGGACGGATAGGTACTGCTCCTTTGGGTAGTGAAGGGTTCAATATAGAATTTCGCGGACACTTTTGAAAGCGGGGAGCGCAAAAGTCGCTACCCGTCACGGTCGTCAGGTGGCGTTTTTCGAACCGACGTGCGCTGTAGGCAACATTTCGTCGTGTAGCTACTGCGGCGACGAGCGAAAACGGGCGGCGGAGACCACCGCCCGCAATCGTTTCAGGAACTCGCCTCGGCCTCGGCCGCAAAGTCGGGCGCCAGCGCCTCGCGCTGCAACTGCTCGACCGCCGCCGCGAGGCCAAGCACCTGCTGCCGCTCGCTGCCGAGCTGGCGCAGCGCGACGGTGCCTTCGTCCGCCTCGCGCTTGCCGACGACGAGCAGGTTCGGAACCTTGGCCAGGCTGTGTTCGCGCACCTTGTAGTTGATCTTCTCGTTGCGCAGATCGGTTTCGACGCGGAGCCCGGCTTTGCGCAACTCGGCCGCGACCTGGACGGCATAATCGTCGGCATCGGACACGATCGTCGCAACCACTGCCTGCACCGGGGCCAGCCAGGCCGGCAGCTTGCCCGCGAAATGCTCGATCAGGATGCCGATGAAGCGCTCGTACGAGCCGAAAATCGCGCGATGCAGCATGACCGGGCGATGGCGCTCGCCATCCTCCCCGACATAGCTGGCGTCGAGCCGTTCGGGCAGCACGCGGTCCGACTGGATCGTGCCGACCTGCCACGTCCGGCCGATCGCATCGGTCAGATGCCATTCGAGCTTCGGCGCGTAGAACGCCCCCTCGCCCGGCAGCTCTTCCCAGCCATATTCCTCGGTCGCGAGGCCCGCTTTGACGACCGCGTCGCGCAGTTCGGCCTCGGCCTTGTCCCACATCTCCTCGGTGCCGAAGCGCTTGTCGGGACGCAGCGCCAGCTTGATCGAGTATTTGAACCCGAAGTCGCGATAGATGCGGTCGGCAAGACGGCAGAACGCCTGCACTTCCTCGACGATCTGGTCCTCGCGGCAGAAGATGTGCGCATCGTCCTGCGTGAACTGACGCACGCGCATCAGGCCATGCAGCGCGCCGTGCGGCTCGTTGCGATGGCAGCAGCCGTTCTCGTAGAGGCGCAGCGGCAGGTCGCGATACGACTTGATCCCTTGGCGGAAGATCAGGACGTGCGCCGGGCAGTTCATCGGCTTGAGCGCCATCCACTCGGCATGGTCCGAGACGATCGGGCCCTCGTCCTCGACATTGGGCACTTCGTCGGGGATCACGAACATGTTCTCGCGATACTTGCCCCAGTGACCGGATTGCTCCCATTGGCGCGCGTCCATCACCTGTGGCGTCTTGACCTCGCGATAGCCGGCAGCGTCGATCGCGCGGCGCATGTACGCCTCCAGCTCGCGCCAGATCATATAACCCTTGGGGTGCCAGAACACCGAGCCATGTGCCTCGGCCTGGAGGTGGAACAGGTCCATTTCCTGCCCGAGCTTGCGATGGTCGCGCTTGGCCGCCTCTTCCAGCCGGAAAAGATGCTCGTCGAGCTGCTTCTTGTTGAGCCAGCCCGTGCCATAGATGCGTGAGAGCATCGCGTTGTTCTGGTCGCCGCGCCAATAGGCCCCCGAAACGCGCGTCAGCTTGAACGCGTTCGGATCGAGACGGCCCGTGGAGGCGAGGTGCGGCCCGCGGCACATGTCGAGCCAGGCATCGTCACCCTTGCCGGCGCGATAGACCGTCAGTTCCTCGTCATCGGGCAGTTCGGCCGCCCATTCGGCCTTGAACGTCTCGCCCTGCTGCTGCCAGCGCGCGATCAGCTGCTCGCGCGTCCACACTTCGCGGATCAGCGGCTCGTTCTTCCCGATGATACGGCGCATCTCGGCCTCGATCGCGGGCAGCTCCTCTTCCGTGAAGGGGCCGTGATCGGCGGTCGGTGCGAAATCGTAATAGAAGCCGTCATCCGTCGCCGGACCGAAGGTGATCTGCGTCCCGGGGAACAGGTTCTGCACCGCCTCCGCCAGCACGTGCGCGAAGTCGTGCCGCGCCAGCTCGAGCGCGTCCTTCTCGTCCTTGTTGGTGACGAGCGCGAGTTGGGCATTCCCTTCGAAGGGGCGCATGATGTCGCGCAATTCGCCATCGACCCGCGCGGCGATCGCTGCCTTGGCGAGGCCGGGGCCGATCGCGGCGGCGATGTCGGCCGGGGTCGTGCCGGGCGCGACCTCGCGAACCGAGCCGTCGGGGAGCGTGATCGAGAGCATTTCCATGGTCGTTCCTGTCAGTTGGCGCGCCTATGCACCGGGCGGCGTCCGAGGGAAAGACTGGAACGGGGAGCGGACGCCGACCTCACCCGTTCCCGGGCGAGGTAGTCGGCGTGCAGATCAGTCGCGCGCGCCGAACACCCCCCGGAAACCCGGGGTGGTGGTAGTCGTGGTCGAGGCGAACACGCGGTTCATGAGCAGGGATGTAAGCGAGACGGCTTAACGAATCCAGTAGCGCCGTTCACTTGCTCTCGGCGGCCGCGTGCTTGAGCTGCCATTCGATCGAGCCCCAGAGATGCGCGGTGTGCATCGAAACCGCGTCGCGCAACGCCTTGGCATTCGGCGTCGACGCATCGAGTTGCTCGACGGCGGCAACGTTTTCGTCCTTGAGCCGACCGGCCGTGGCGGCGGGGTCCGCATCGTTGTTGAGCAACGACAGCCACGCGCCCTCGACGGCGAGGCGCAGCGCCACCAGCTGGGCCTGCAGGTCGGCGATTTCGTCCATGTTCCTGTTCCTCGAAAGAATGCTGGCAGACCGCGTCCATCGGCCGCCGCCGTTGGGCGCGCCTATGCACCCCTCGCGGTTCAAGGAAAAGGGCATGGCGCCGGCCGCTCGATCATAATTGTGGCTTATCGTCATGCCGTCAGGTTCGATTTTGCCCGTCGGCGCACCCGGCCTAGACCGTTTCGACGGAGGATCGCCCGATGGACAAGACCGTCATCCTGCGCCGCTGGTCGGCACGAATCCGCACCGCGGACGAAACGGATTACATGGCCTATATCGCCGGCACCGGCCTGGACGATTATCGCGCGACGCCGGGCAATCTCGGTGCGCAGATGCTGATGCGGGCGCTGGGCAATGGCGAAAGCGAGGTCACCACGTTGAGCTGGTAGGAATCGATCGACGCGATCGCGGCCTTTGCCGGTACCGATATCGATCGCGCGCGCTACTATCCGGAGGACGACCGCTTCCTGCTGACCCGCCCCGATCACGTCGACCATCATCGCGTGGTGGGTGGAGCCGCTCCGCCATCCACCTCGACCTGATCCAGGCGGCCGCCCCCCAATCGTCACCCCCGGGGATCATCCCGGGGGTGACGCGTTCGACAGGATTGGTCTACGCCTCTGCGAGTTCGTCGGCTGGATAGTCGGTGCTGACCGCCAGATCACGCCATTGCGCGAGTTCCGCCGCGACGAAGGCGTTCTTCGCTTCGACCCGGGACACGCTGTCGCTGCCGAACTGGATACGCAGCGGCGGCTCTGTTTCGCCGGCGAGGCGGACGATCGCCGCGGCTAGCTTGGCTGGATCGCCCTGCTGCGCATAATTGTTGTCGGTTGACCATTTCCGGGTCTTGCCCGAGGTCTGGTCGTAATCCTCGATCCGCTGCGCGTGCGGTACCAGCGAACTGCCATCGAGGAAGTCAGTGCGGAACGCGCCCGGTTCGACCACGGTGACGTGGATGCCGAGCGGCGCGAGTTCCTCGTACATCGCCTCGCTCAATGCCTCGACCGCGAACTTGGTCGAGCAATAGATGCCGAACCCGGCACGCGACTGGTAGCCGCCGATCGACGAGATGTTGAACACCCGCCCCGACCGCTGACGCCGCATATGCGGCAGGATGGCGCGGGTCACGCCAAGCAGTCCGAACACGTTGGTCGCATAGACGCGTTCGATCTCGCCAGTGCCAGCCTCCTCGACCGCGCCGACCACGCCGTACCCGGCATTGTTGACCAGGACGTCGATCCGGCCGAAGCGCTTGATCGCGGCGGCCACTGCATCGTTGGCCTGATCCTGATCGGTAACGTCGAGCCGCACCGCCAGCAGGTTGCCGTGATCGCCCAGCGCCTTGGTAACGTCGTCGGGGTTGCGCGCGGTGGCGACGACGGCGTCTCCGCCCTCCAGCGCCGCTTTGGCAATCAGCGCGCCGAAACCGCGCGACGCTCCGGTGATGAACCATGTCCGCATGACCTGTCTCCTCAAATTCGCCGGCGGCCATCCGTCGGTAGCGGTCAGATAGACACTGGCGCCTGATGAGATAATCGGTGATATTCTCCACAACCTGATGAGCAAAATTCATCTATGCAACGCATAGCCCCTGGTGATCTCGCCGTCTTCCTGGCGATCGCGCGTGCCGGCAGCTTTCGCCGGGCGGCCGTCGCTATGGGCGTGACGCCTTCTGCGCTGAGCCACGCCTTGCGTGCGCTCGAGGAGCGGCTCGACCTCCGCCTCGTCAACCGAACGACCCGCAGCGTCGCACTGACCGAAGCCGGCGAACGGTTGTTCGATCGGATCGACCCCGCTTTTCGCGACATCGACGACGCCATCGAGGAGCTGAATGGCTTGCGCGGGACCCCGGTCGGCACGTTGCGGATCAACGCGGCCCTGGCCTCGGCGCGGCTGGAACTGATGCCGTTGCTCGCTGGATTCCTGGCGGCCAATCCCTCGGTCGAGGTCGAAATCATCGCGCAGACGGCGCTCGTCGATACCGTCGCCCAGGGTTATGATGCCGGTGTCCGGTTCGGTGAGCGGATCGCGGCCGACATGATCGCGGTTCCGATCGGTCCGCGCCGCCGCTTCGCTGTTGTCGGATCGCCCGCCTATTTCGATCACCGGCCGCGACCCCGGCATCCCCGTGATCTGATCGGCCTGCCCTGCATTCGCTACCGGTTCGAGCGCGGCGACGATTACCATTGGGAATTCGAACGCGCCGGCGTTGAACTGGAGATCGCGGTCGACGGGCCGTTCACCACCAACGAGCACGAACTGATGTTGAGCGCGGCGCTCGACGGCATCGGCCTCGCCTTCGTGTTCGAGGAAATGGTCGTTGACTATGTCGCCGCGGGGCGGCTCGAACGCGTGCTGGGCGACTGGTGCCCCTATTGGCCCGGCCTCTATCTCTATTATCCCAGCCGGCGGCAGATGCCCGCCCCCTTGCGTGCGTTCATCGATTTCGCGCGATCACGCGCCGATCAGGCGGCCTGAATCCCGATCGATGGCGTGTGGTGTGCGCGCAGCCGGGCGTGCTCCGCGTCGCTGAGCTCGGGCGCCAGCATCGCGCGCACCTGCGCGATATGCTTGCGGACGCGTCCGTTGAACCATGCCACCTTGGGCCCGACGGCATCCCAGTCGAGCGGTGCATCTTCGACCCGCGCCACGAAATCCCGAACGTTGAAGCGCAGGTCCTCGGTCAGCGCGATGCATTCCACCTTCAGCTCGCTGATCCGCGCGCGCGTCCCGGTGTCGGCACCGTCGAGCATCGGCGCGAACACCTCGCGGTGCACGAACAATTGGTAGGAGGCGATCACCAGCGCGGAATCGGCGATACGGCGCTTGACGGCATCCGCGGTCGCGGGGTCGCGCGCCGCCACCAGGGCGTCGCCCTCGGCCATCATCTGCTCGATCTTGGTGTGATATTCTTCCAGCGTCTGCGGCATCGGGATCCCTCGATCGCGCAAGGGCTAGCCGCAATTGGTTAGCAAAGACTTTGGGCACTCGTGACGATTTCCCAAAGTCTCCAAAATGGGTACTGTAGTACGCAAATTCCGCGTCGGGCGGCGTGGCCGATCCGCTCGAATGGCGTCAGCGCGGGATGATCTGCCCGAACGGCACGACGTGATTGTTGCTGTCATGCCCGATCAGCGCGCGCCCTTCGTAAGGCACTTTCATCACTTTGCTCCAATCCCAGGCGATCTGGTCGGGCGTATGGCCGAAATCGGCCTGTCCGTCCGCCGGCGGCAAGGTGATCGACCCGACGCGGAGCGACGCGATGCCGGAGAGTTGAGTCGCGTTGGCGACGTGGAACATCATCCGGTCGACGCGATAGAGATGCTCGCTGACTTCTTCGACCAGCAGGTCGTGATCGGCCAGATCGGGCAGCCAGGGGGTGCCGATCATCGCGTCGAGGATCGACAGGTTGAAGGCGGCGGCGGGGCGGCCCGAGCCGATGATTCCGGGCTCCAGCCCCGATTTGTCGCCACGGACCAGCCAGCCGAGTGTGCGGCGGACCGAGGCACCATTGTCGTTGCGGGTCACGTCGATCGGCATCGGGCCGTGGATCGGCTTGCCGATCTTGCGCGCGTAGAGCGCCCCGAGCATGAACCCCATGTCCGAATAGCCGATATAGGATTTGCGCTTCGCCGCGTCTTCGAGGTGCGGGAAGATATGGGTGAACAGCCGGTTGGACCCGTAGCCACCGCGCGCGAACCAGACGGCATGGACGCTCGGGTCGTTGGCATATTTGAGGAACGTGTCGGCGCGGAGCTGGTCGGGGCCGGCCCAGGTGTGGCCGCCGCCCGAGGCATAGCATTGCGGGTCGATCACCAATTCGACTCCGTATTCGGCGGCGATCGCCGGGAGTGCGTCGAGCGAATGCTCTTCGACCCGGTTGGCGGGCGCCATCACCGCTATTTTCATCTGTCCTGCCGCCCCGTCCTTGCCGTGATAGAAGAAAGCGGGGATAGCCCGGGCCAATGGACATGAGCAAACCCTGTTTCTTCGTCGGGATCGGCGGATCGGGCATGATGCCGCTGGCGATGATCCTGGCGGCGCGCGGGGCGGCGGTCGCGGGGTCGGACCGCAGCCTGGATCAAGCGCGCCTGCCCGCCAAGTTCGACTATCTCCGCGACGTGGGGGTCGAGCTGTTCCCGCAGGACGGCAGCGGGATCACGTCGCCCGATCAGATCGTCATCGCCTCCGCCGCGATCGAACCCGATGTGGCGGACATGGTCGCCGCGGACCGGCTCGGCTGTGCGCGCCGCACCCGTGCGGAAATGCTCGCCGACCTGTTCAATGCCAGCCCGGTGCCGATCGGCGTCGCGGGCACCAGCGGCAAATCGACCGTGACCGGGATGATCGGCTGGATCCTTCATGCGCTGGGTCGCGACCCATCGGTGATGAATGGCGCGGTGATGAAGAATTTCGCCTCTCCCAACGCGCCGTTCGCCAGCGCGTTGGTCGGCGGCGGCGACGCCTTCGTCAGCGAAGTCGACGAAAGCGACGGCTCGATCGCGCTGTTCGGCCCGCGCATCGCGGTGCTCAACAATGTCAGCCTGGACCATAAGAGCCTCGACGAACTCAACCAGTTGTTCGGCGATTTCATCGCCAAATCGGACGTCGCGATCGTCAATCTCGACAATGCCGACGGGGCGCGGCTTGCCGGCACGTTGCCCGCGCCTCGCGTGGTCGGCGTCGCGCTCAGGGCCGACGCCGAGATCACCGCGACCGACATCGTCGAGAAACCCTATGGCGCGAGCTTCACCCTGGTCGCGCGCGGGCACGATCCGCTCGCGGTCGAGCTCCAGGTGCCCGGCCGTCACAATGTCGCCAACGCGCTCGCCGCGATCGCTGCTTGCCGTGCCGCCGGCGTGGCGCTCGACGAAGCCGCGGTCGCGATCGGCGGCTTTACCGGCCTGCGCCGCCGCTTCGAGCTGGTCGGCGAGACCAATGGGATCGCGGTGCTCGACGACTTCGGGCATAACCCTGACAAAATCGCGGCGACGCTGACCACGCTCCACGCCTTTCCCGGCCGGCTGATCGTCCTGTTCCAACCACACGGCTACGGCCCGCTCAAGACGATGCGCCGCGAACTCGTCGCTGCCTTTGCCGAGGGACTGAAGGAAGGCGACATGCTCATCCTTCCAGACCCCGCTTATTATGGCGGCACGGTCACGCGCGAGGTGACCAGTGCGGACATTGCCGCCGATGTGAAGGCCGCCGGTCGCAACGCCGAGCACATCGCGGATCGGGCGAAGGCGGCGGCAAGGATCGCGGGGATCGCACAGCCTGGCGATCGCGTCGTGGTGATGGGCGCGCGTGACGACACGCTGAGCCAGCTCGCGGGCGACATCCTGGCGCAGATCGCCGCGGCCTGAGCGCGCAGTCCGGCCTTCGAAAGCGGCAGATCGCAAGGTCGTGCGACGATCACGCTGGCAAGCGCAGATCGTTCCTCGACGCAATCCATCAATCCTAAAAGCGCGCGACCATTGGCATATAGCGCCATGCCAATGGCGCGCCAGCTTCGGCACCGGTGGCTCAGGGTCGATCCCCAGAGCCGCCCGGCGTCCCGAGCGTGGATTTACTGAACCGTGATCGCCTCGGCGGTCAGTGCCGGCACTGCCTGTCCTTGCAGCATAACAGCGGAGTGGCCGCTGATCAGCATCGACCCCAACAGCGCGGCAACGGTGTTACCCTTGCCCTCCTGACGATGCTTGCCCTTCATTGCCCAGGTACGGCCCCCTACGGTCACCGTCTCAAAGGCGACCTCGAACTTAGCCGACTTGCCCCCGATGCCCTTGCCGGTCCGCCAGGTGATCTTGCCTTTCACGGGCGCGCCACGCGGGATGACCACGACCCCGTTCTGAAGAACGTCGTTAACCACTTGGAACGACTCTTCGTCGCCCTCTTTCATCTTCTTCGAAGATATGTCGGCGACCGGCGCGACGGTAACCGTCGTATCAGCAGGTAAAACCGTTTGCGCATGAGCGGGCATGGCAAAAAACAGCGCGCCGGTAAGCGCGCCAATCGCATAAACTCTCATTCTATCCCCCTCCATTGCACGGCGAATCGTGCGTCTGTGGCGATGGATGGAGATCACTTTGCATCGGACAGGTCAATACGGAGTCCGTCTTCCGAGAGTAGGCAATTTCCCACCGCGCAATCAGCCGTGTAAAACATCCTTGACTGACAAGCACGCTTTACTGTAAAGCTCACTTTACCGATTCGAAAGGAGACTTTACATGAAGGTGAGTCCCGCCAACTGGCGATACCAGCGCAGGGTGGTCATCCTCAGCCTGTTCTACGCCGCGTTCCTGATCGCCGCGGTCTATCTGTTCAAACATCATCTGGTGAGCGGCGCGCTTGCCTGGATCACGGCGACCCTGCCCGCGCTGCCGATCATCGGCATCTTCGCCGCGATGGGCCTCTATCTGGTCGACGAGCAGGACGAATATGTCCGCATGCTGATGGTGCGACAGACGCTGTGGGCGTCGGGCTTCGCGCTCAGCATCGCCACCGTCTGGGGCTTTCTCGAAAGCTTCGAGATGGTCAGCCATGTCGAGGTCTATTGGGTCTCCGTCCTGTGGTTCGGCGGGCTCGGGCTCGGCGCCTGCGCCAACAAGCTGACCATCGGGAGGGGGCGGTGAACAACCGTCTCAAGGTGCTGCGCGCCGAACGCAACTGGAGCCAGGGCGATCTCGCCGACCGGCTCGAGGTCAGCCGCCAGAGCGTCAACGCGATCGAGACCGGCCGTTACGATCCCTCGCTCCCCCTCGCCTTCAAGATCGCCGAGCTGTTCGAGCTCGCCATCGAAGACATCTTCGTTTCTCCCTCCAAGGAAGCCTGATCCATGAATAATTTCGTCCTTCGCTTCGCCGTCGCCGTGCTCGCGCCGATCGTCATCCTCCAGCCCAATGCCGGCCATTGCGCCCCGACCACGGCCAGCACCGCGGAGGTTCGCATGGACCACATCTCGGTCACCGAAACCGGCAAGGGATCGCCGGTGATCCTGATCCCCGGCCTGTCCTCCCCCCGTACGGTGTGGGACGGGGTCGTGCCCGACCTGGCGAAGACGCACCGCGTAATCCTGGTCCAGGTCAACGGCTTCGCCGGGGACGATGCCGGCGGGAACCTGAAGCCGGGCATGCTCGACGGGATCGTCGCGGACATCCATTCCTATGTCACGACGCACAAGCTCCAGGGCGCGGCAGTGATCGGCCATTCGATGGGCGGGCTGGTCGGCCTGATGCTCGCCAAGGCGCAACCGGGGGATGTCGGCAAGCTGATGATCGTCGATTCGCTGCCCTGGTACGGCATGCTGTTCGGGCCCGGCGCCACGGTGGATACGGTCAAGCCGCAAGCGGCGGCGATGCGCGACCGGTTCGCGGCAAGCTATGGCAAGCCCGACCCGGCGGCGAACAGGGCGCTGGCGGCACGCTTCGCCTTGCATCCCGAGGCGCAGGAAAAGGTCGCGGGCTGGATGGGCCAGACCGACGTCCGCGTGTCGGCAGAGGCGATGTACGAAGACATGACCACCGATCTGCGCGGCGACATGGCCGCGATCAAGACGCCGATCACGATGCTCTATCCGACCTCCGCCGCCTTGCCCAAGGCGATGGCCGAGCCGCTCTACGCCGCCGCGTACAAGGACGCACCGCATGCGACGCTGATCGAGGTGCCGGACAGCGCGCATTTCATCATGCTCGATCAGCCGGAGGTGTTCCTGAGGGCGGTGACCGCGTTCGCCGGATAAGGCCAGCCGAAAATCCTCCCCATCTGACGATGGGGAGGATTTGTTCGTGTCGCGGTGCGTGATCGACAGGCTCCCCCGGCGAGCGGCAGGGGCTTTTGGCTTTTTGTTTTCCCTGGGCGCCCCTACAGCCTCCCCATGACCGATCCCGCTCCCCGCCCCGCGCTCGCTTATCACCTGACCGTCGGCAAGGGACCGCCGGTCGTCTTCCTGCCCGGCTATGCCAGCGACATGAGCGGGTCGAAGGCGCTGGCGCTGGAGGAATGGGCCAAGGCGGCCGGCCGCACCTATCTGCGCTTCGACTATGCCGGTTGCGGCGCAAGCGAAGGCGCGTTCGAGGAGCAGACGCTGACCGGCTGGCGCGACGACGTGCTGGCGATGCTCGACCTGCTTGCCGAGCCGGCGATCCTGGTGGGATCGTCGATGGGCGGCTGGCTGATGCTGATGGTCGCGCGCGACCATCCGGAGCTGGTCGCCGCGCTGGTCGGGATCGCGCCCGCGCCCGATTTCACGGACTGGGGCTTCACGATGGACGAGAAGATGAAGCTGCTCCAGGAAGGCAGGTTCGAGCGGCCGTCGCCTTATTCGGACCAGCCCACCGTCTATACCAGCCGCTTCTGGCAATCGGGCGAAGCGTCGCGAATGACCGCGTCGACGATCGCGATCGATTGCCCGGTGCGCCTGCTGCACGGCATGGCCGACCGCGACGTGCCCAGCCATCGCACCCTTCACCTCATCCAGATGCTGCGTTCAGCCGACGTGCAGGTGACGCTGGTCAAGGACGGCGACCACCGGCTGTCGCGCGATCAGGACATCACGCTGCTGATCCGGACGCTCGAAGGACTGTCGCCGATTCCATGATCCTGCTTCCGCTGATGCTCCAGGTCGGCACGACGCCGTCCCCGCTCTCGCCGACCGAACAGCGTTACCATGCCTGCCTGGCGCTCGCGACGAGCGACCCGAAAAGCGCCGAAGCGGAAGCGGATCGCTTCCGGATCGCCGGCGGCGGCGCGCTGGCGCGGCAATGCCAGGGCATGGCCTATGCCCAGGAAGCGCGCTGGAGCGATGCCGCGGCCGCGTTCGAAGCAGCGGCGCGCGACGCCGACGCGAACAGGGATCGCCAGGCCGCCCGATATTGGGCGCAGGCGGGCAATGCCTGGCTGGCTGCCGGCGACACGGCGAAGGCGCAGACCGCGCTGACCACCGCGATCACCGCCGGTACGCTCGACGATTTCGGCCGCGGCGAGGCCTTGCTCGACCGTGCCCGCGCGCAGGTGGCGGGCGGCCGGCTGCCTTCCGCGCGCGCCGACATCGACAATGCGCTCGAAGCGGTACCGAAAGACCCGCTCGCCTGGTTGCTTTCCGCCACGCTGGCACGCCGGCTGAACGAATTGCCCCGCGCCCAGAACGACATCGCCGAAGCCTTGAAACTGGCACCCGACGACGGGTCGGTGCAGCTCGAGGCGGGGAATGTCGCCGCCTTGTCGGGCAATGCCGACGATGCAAAGACGGCCTGGCAGGCCGCTGCCCGCCTCGCCCCGGGAACCGCGATCGCCGACAATGCCCGCGCCGCGCTCGCGCAGTTCGACGCGCCGGCCGCTGCGACACCGGCAGCGCCGAGTCCCACGCCAGCCAACAAGCCGTAGAATCCGCTATCGGTCACGCCTTCCTGCAAGGAACAGGCAATCGCAGATGGATGGTCAGCTCGCCGTTTGCGGCTCTCTTCGATACTCGTGCCCCGAAAGCGCCGCTCGACACTGAAGCGGATGCCGTCCCGTTCGTGATGCCGGGCTCGTCCCGGCATCCACCGTGGTACCCGACCAACGGCCGCTGGGCACAGGGCCGGCATGACGTCCGATGCCGGTTGCGACGGTCCGCACCCTTCGCAGTGTGGATCAACGCGAGTGCGATCAACCTGCGGCAAGCAGGAAGGGGAGCATGACACTGGCGCCACCTCCCCCGCGCCCCTATCTCCCGTGCCGCAGCACCAGCAGGGAGAAGCCGAATGAATTATCTCCACACCATGATCCGGGTCAGCGACCCGGAGGCGACGGTGAAGTTCTTCGAATTGCTGGGCCTCAAGGAAGTGCGCCGTTTCGACAACGAGAGGGGTCGGTTCACCCTGATCTTTCTGGCGACCGAGGACGACACGCAGATCGGCGACCGCCGCGCCGAGGTCGAGCTCACCTACAATTGGCCGGCGGAAGACGGCAGCGTGGAAACCTATGGCGGCGGCCGCAATTTCGGCCATCTCGCCTATCGCGTCGACGATATCTACGAAACCTGCCAGCGGCTGATGGATGCCGGCGTGACGATCAACCGCCCGCCGCGCGACGGCCACATGGCGTTCGTCCGCACTCCCGACAATATCTCGATCGAATTGCTCCAGAACGGCGTGCTGGAGCCTGCCGAGCCCTGGGCATCGATGCCGAATACGGGAGAGTGGTGAGGCGGTGAGCACCGCGACCGACCGCTTCCTGGCGCTGACCGGGGCACGCCTGCCACTCGTCCAGGCGCCGATGGCGACTTTCTCGGGCAGCGCGCTGGCGATTGCCGCGATCCGCGCCGGCGCGGTCGGATCGCTACCCTGTGCGGCGCTCGCCCCCGATCAGGCCGCCGCGGACGTCGCGGCGATCCGCGCCGCCGCCAGCGGGCCGATCAACCTCAATTTCTTCTGCCACACGCTCGGGCCGCAACCGCCGGAGGATCTTTGGCACGCCGCTCTCGCGCCGTTCTACGCGGCCGAGGGCGTGGCGCCTCCAACCAAGCCGGCAACGCTGCGCAAGCCTTTCGACACGGCCATGGCAGACATGGTCGAGGCGGTACGGCCGGAGATCGTCAGTTTCCATTTCGGCCTGCCGGAGGGGAGTCTTCTCGAGCGCGTCCGGACGACCGGCGCCAAAATCTTCGGCAACGCCACCAATGTTCGGGAAGCGCACGCCCTGGCCGATGCCAAAGTCGACGCGATCATCGCGCAGGGTTTCGAGGCTGGCGGCCATGCCGGGCACTTCCTGGTCGGCCACCGTCCGGTCGGGATGCTGTCGCTGATCCGACAGATCCTGAAGGATTTCGACCTGCCGGTGATCGCGGCGGGTGGGATCGCCGACGAGGCCGGCGTACGCGGCGCCATCGCGGCTGGGGCGGCAGCGGTCCAGATCGGCACTGCCTATCTACGCACGCCCGAGGCACTGACCAGCACCATCCATCGCCAGCGGCTGGCGACGGCGCTGCCCGAAGACACCGTTTTCACCAATCTGTTCACCGGCGGCCTGGCGCGCGGATTCACCAATCGGCTGATCGACGGCCTCGGCGCCGTCAACGACCATGCACCGCCCTTCCCTTATGCCAGCACCGCGCTCGCCCCGCTCCGCGCCAAGGCGGAGGCCGACGGACGCGACGATTATTCGCCGCTCTGGGCCGGCCAGGGCGCCCGGCTCGCGCGCGATGAGCCGGCCGAACAATTGACCGCGCGGCTGGGCGCCGCCGCGCTGGAAGGAAGCAAGGCATGAGCAAGCTCGATATCGTCCGCATTCCCGCGCTCAGCGACAATTACATCTGGCTGATCCACGATCCCGACAGTGCGGAGACGATGGTGGTGGATCCAGCCGAGGCCGGCGGCGTGGAGCGCGTGCTGGCCCAGCGCGGCTGGTCGTTGACCGCGATCTGGAACACGCATTGGCATCCGGACCATACCGGCGGGAACGCGGCGCTGAAGGAGCATTGGAACGTACCGGTGATCGCGCCCGCGGCGGAAGCGGCGAAGATCCCGACCGCCGACCGGCTGGTCGCGGAGGGCGACACGGTCATGCTGGGCGCGCATGCCGCGACTGTGCTGGAAACACCCGCACACACCGCCGGACACGTCACTTATCATTTCGCCGATGACGGCGTGGTCTTCACCGGCGATACCTTGTTCGCCATGGGCTGCGGCCGGTTGTTCGAGGGGACGGCGGCGCAGATGTACGCCAATCTGCAGCGGCTGGCCGCCCTGCCGCCCGAGACATCGGTCTATTGCGCACACGAATATACCCTGTCCAACGCGCGCTTTGCGCACGCCGCCGAACCCGGCAACAAGGCGACGGCCGACCGCCTGCGCGAGGTCGAGGGGATGCGCGACCGCGGCGAGGCGACGGTGCCGACGACGATCGCGCTCGAACGCGCGACCAATCCCTTCATGCGCGCGCAATCGATTGAACAATTTGCCGAAAGACGCGCCTCTAAGGATGCATTCCGCGGCTGAAGCGTTATAGTATCGAGCCGAGGGGAAGCGAAGGAGTCGCTCATGCGTAACCGTATCTTTCCGCTGATTGCCCTGGGGCTGGCCGGGATCGTGACCGTCTCGTGCGCGATGACGCCTGCCGAAACCGCCCGCGTTGCCGAGGCCAAGGCGAAGACCCAGGCCGATCTCGACAAGGCACTGGCCGGCCTGACCGCGACCAGCACCGATGATTGTGCGCCGATGACGATGCCGTCGGCGTCGCTCAAGGCTTATGGCTCGACGCTGGTCTATACCGTCAGCAAGAAGCTCAAATACGTCAACGAAACGACCGGTGGGTGCGAAGGGGTCGAGGGCGGCGACATTCTGGTCACGCAATCGCCGACCGGACGGCTGTGCCGTGGCGACATCGCGCGGACGGTGATGCCGACCGCCCACATTCCGAGCGGCAGTTGCGCGCTGGGATCCTTCGTCACCTATCGCGCGAAGTGATGCCATGCGCAGCCTGTTGATCTCCATCGCCGCCATGGGCCTGGTTGGTAGTGCCGGCACCGCGGCGCCCCGTCAGGACGCGCTGACCGAGGCGCTTGCCGGCCGCGTCGCGGGAAAGCCGGTCGAATGCGTCGACAAGTCTTTCCTCGGCGGACCGCAGATCATCGACGAAAAGACCTTGATCTATCGGGAATCGGGCCGCCGCATCTGGCGCAACGACCTGATTGGCCCCTGCCCCGGCCTGCGTCCGATGGATACGCTGATCGTCGACGTCTATGGCGGCCAGCTTTGCCGCAACGACCGCTTCCGCGCGATATCGCCCGGCGAAAGCATTCCCGGTGCCTATTGCCGGCTGGGGAATTTCACGCCGTACGACAAGCCGCCCAAACGTTGATCACGATGCAGGTTCGTTGACCAGCGGAACGATCATCGCGGCAAAACTCTCGCGGGAATAGGCGCCCTTCTGGATGTAGCGGACGACGCCCTTGCGATCGATGACGTAGGTCGTCGGCACCTCGCCGTCGGTGGGATAGGCGTTGGCGTGGCTCATATACATTGCCAGCGAGTAGCCCAGAACCTTACCTACGTTTCGAACACGAACCGCAGTGATGTCGTCCTCGACGACCACGCCGATGATCCGCACGCCGTGTCCAGTGAGCTTGCGCTGCATCTCGTCGAGCATCGGCATCTCGGCCTTGCACGGCGTGCACCAGGTCGCCCAAAGGTTGAGCACTACGACCTGCCCTTTGAGATCAGCGAGAGAGACACGGCCGCCGGTAACGACGTCAACGGCGAAATCGGGGGCCGGCTGTCCGATCGTCGCGATCCTCGGCCCGGCATATGCGGGCACGGTGATCGCCAGCATCACCGCCGCAACCTTCGTCAGTATCCATCGCATCGACCGTCCCCCCAACTGAACGGCACCGAGGCTGCCGCAGTTCGATGGAGACGGCAACCAACCGTTACAGCACGAAACGGCTCAGGTCCGTATTGCGGGCGATCGAGGCGAGTTGCTGATCGACATAAGCGGCGTCGATGGTCAGCGTGCTGCCGGGGCGGTCCTCGGCGTCGAAGCTGACTTCTTCGAGCAGCTTTTCCATCACCGTCTGCAACCGGCGCGCGCCGATATTCTCGACCTGGCCGTTCACTTCGGCCGCGACCTTGGCGACCGCGCGGATGCCGTCGGGCGTGAAGTCGATCGTGACCCCTTCCGTGCCGATCAGGGCCTTGTACTGTTCGGGCAGGGACGCCTTCGTATCGCTCAGGATCGCGACGAAATCGTCCTCGGTCAGACCCTTCAGTTCGACCCGGATCGGCAAGCGTCCCTGAAGCTCGGGCAGCAGGTCCGACGGCTTGGCGACGTGGAACGCGCCGCTCGCGATGAACAGGATATGGTCGGTCTTCATCGGACCGTATTTGGTCGCGACCGTCGTTCCCTCGATCAGCGGCAGCAGGTCGCGCTGCACGCCCTCGCGACTGACCGACCCGCCACGGACATCGCTGACCGCGATCTTGTCGATCTCGTCGAGGAAGACGATGCCGTTGGACTCGGCGTCAGCCAGCGCGACGCGCGCGACATCCTCCTGGTCGAGGCGCCTGTCGGCTTCCTCCTCGACCAATTTGTCCCAGGCCGACGGCACGGTCAGTTTGCGGCGCTTCATCTGGCCCTGGCCGAACGCCTTGCCCATCATCTCGCCGAGATTGATCATGCCGACCTGGCCGCCACCGGGAATCTCGAACGGCATCTGCGGCGCCGCCTCGAGCTCGATCTCGATCTCGGTATCGTCGAGATGGCCGTCCCTGAAACGCTGACGGAACGCCTCGCGCGTCGCGTTCGAGCTGTCGCGCCCGGTCAGCGCGTCGAGCAGGCGGTTCATCGCCGCGTCCTCGGCCTTGTCCTTGACCGCCGAGCGGCGGCGCTCCTTTTCGAGCCGGATCGCTTCCTCGACCAGGTCGCGCGCGATCTGCTCGACGTCGCGGCCGACATAGCCGACCTCGGTGAATTTGGTTGCCTCGACCTTCACGAACGGCGCGTCCGCAAGCTTCGCCAGACGGCGCGATATCTCGGTCTTGCCGCAACCGGTCGGGCCGATCATCAGGATGTTCTTGGGCGTTACCTCGTCGCGCAGGTCGGCGGACAGGCGCTGGCGGCGCCAGCGATTGCGCAGTGCGACGGCGACCGCCTTCTTCGCGTCCTTCTGGCCGATGATGTGCGCGTCGAGCGCGGCGACGATCGCCTTGGGAGTCAGTTTGTCGTTCATATTCTTCTTCTTCAGCCCCTCCCCTTCAGGAAAGGGGTAGGGGGTGGGGGATATCTCACAGAGTGGGTCGTCGCGGACTGCCCCACCCCAATCCCTCCCCTGAGGGGGAGGGGCTCAGGTTAGCTCGTGCTGTCGAGGCTCTCCACGGTCAGCCGGTCGTTGGTATAGACGCAGACCTCCGCAGCGATCTTCATCGCCTTGCGGCAAATCGTCTCGGCATCGGCTTCGTATTCGACCAGCGCCCGCGCCGCCGCCAAGGCGTAATTGCCGCCCGATCCGATTGCGGCGATCCCTTCCTCGGGTTCGAGCACGTCGCCGTTGCCGGTCAGGATCAGCGTCACCTCCTTGTCGGCGACGATCATCATCGCCTCGAGATTGCGCAGATACTTGTCGGTCCGCCAGTCCTTGGCGAGATCGACCGCGGCGCGCATCAGCTGACCGTTGGCGCGTTCGAGCTTCGCTTCGAGCCGTTCGAACAGGGTGAAGGCATCGGCGGTCGCGCCGGCAAAACCGGCAATGATGCTGCCGTCGCCGAGGCGCCGCACCTTCTTCGCGTTGGGTTTCATCACCGTCTGCCCGGCGGTCACCTGGCCGTCGCCCGCGATGATCACCTTGCCGTTCTTGCGCACGGAGAGAATCGTCGTGCCGTGCCACGTCATGTTGTCGCTCATGACCCGGGATGTAGTCATCGGTTGCGCCCGCGCAACATCGCGCTCCCGGCGGCGGTCAAACCGTGGTATCAGGCAGGCGACGCCTTGCCGCTACGGCAAGCGATGTCGGGTCGATCCAATAATAGCGCCGCGAAACGCGGCAGAATGGGACGGTTGCGGGGCTATCAGCCCGGAAAGAAAGGGGTTTCTGCACATGGCGAGCGAGTTTCCCAAAGACATCGGACAGCCGCCGGTCGGCGGCGGGGGCATGGTCGGGCGCATCCAGCGGCTGCTATTCAAACCCAAGGAAGAGTGGCCGGCGATCGATGCCGAGCCGATGACGATACAGAGCGTCATCACGTCCTGGGTGCTTCCTCTCGCCGCGATCGGCCCAATCGCTGGCATAGTCCGCAGCTTCGTCTTTCCCATCACAATTCCGATTATTGGGACACGGTTCTATCCCTCGCTGATTGGCAGCATCGTTCAGGCGATTGTCGCTGTGGTGCTTACCGCAGTCGGCGTTTGGCTATGGAGCCTGATCCTCGACGCGCTCGCACCCAATTTCAAAGGCACCAGGAATTCGGTGGCGGCTCTTAAGCTCGTTGCCTTTTCGGCAACCGCAATGTGGATTTGCGGCATCTTTCAAATCACTTGGTGGACTATCCCACTCATGTTCCTTGGTCTCTATAGCGCCTACCTTTTCTGGGTTGGCGTCCCAATCTTGATGAAGGTGCCGAATGACCAGACGGTGGCTTACGTCGTTGTCTCCATTGTCATCGGAATCGTCGTGAATGCCGTTGTCGGTTGGATCGCGTTTGGCTTGGCCGCATCCATGTTCGCAATGGCTCCAAGCGCAACGACTTTTGGCACTCCCAATGGATCGATCACGATAGGCGGAACCACGATCGACACCGATAAATTGAACGACAACGCCGCCAAGGTACAGGCCGCCGCCAGCTCGCTCGAAGCATCGCTGAAGGGCAATAACGGCACCGTGAAAGTGGCCGATCCTTCAGTGCTGCAGAACATGTTGCCGGCATCGTTCTCGGGCTGGAACCGCACCAGCATCGAGAGCCAGGGAGGCGGCGCCGGCGGGATTTCGGGCAGCAATGCGGAAGCGCAGTTCCAGGCGGGCGACCAGAGTTTCCGGCTTTCCGTCAGCGATCGCGGTGCGCTCGGCAACGCGGTCAACGTCATCGGCAGCCAGATCAACGCAACGTCGAACAAACAGACCGCGACCGGCTACGAAAAATCGGAGATGCAAAACGGCAACCTGGTCGAGGAGGAATGGGACAACCAATCCAAGTCGGGCCGGTATGCCGTGACGGTCGCGAGCCGGTTCGTGGTGGAAGCAAACGGCTCCGCGCCCAGCATCGACATGCTGAAATCGGCGGTAGCGTCGGTCGACCTCGGCCAGTTGCAATCGCTGGCCAAGTAATGCGGCACCGCGGCGATTCACGTAGCGGCACGCGCGCGGCGCGCCGATGAGGCTCAGGATCATCGTGGCCGGGGCGGTGCTGACTTTGGGGGGCTGCGACGCCGGCAACGACAATCATTCCGGCGACGATCGCGGGGTCGCGGCAACCGCCATGACCGCGGCATCGACGGATGCGCCCGTCGACTGCACGAGACTGCCCGATTTCGTGCCACTCTATGCGGGCGCCCGGGTGGAGACCTGCGTATCGGGACCGGCCAGCGAACCGCGGCGCGAGAGCGGTACCGTCGTCTACACCACCGACGCGCGCGCCGAAGAGGTCATGGCGTGGTACAAGGACAAGGCGACCGGCGACGGCCTGGTTACCGCCTTGTCGACCGAGACGCTGTTCTCGGCACGCGACGGCAGCCGCCGCACCGTGATGGCGATGGTCGAAACGGTGCGCGGCACGACCAAGGTCACGCTCAATTGGGGGCGGGACATCTGAGCAGCCCGGCCTTGCTGTCGATCAGCCGACTATCAGCGCGACCAGCAATTTGCCATTCAGGACCAGGATCGCCGCGGCGACTCCCCATGCGGCAATACGCAAGGCCAGCGGACTGACGAAATCCCCCATCAGCCGCCGATCGCCGGTGAACGAGACGAGCGGAATCACGGCAAACGGTAATTGCATACTGAGCACTACCTGGCTCAGCACCAGCAAGTTGGTCGTCGCTCCCTCGCCCGCGATCGCGATCACCGCAGCAGCCGGCAGAACCGCCAGGGCGCGTGTCACCATGCGGCGCAGCCAGACCGGCAGTCGCAGATCGAGAAAGCCCTCCATGACGATCTGCCCGGCAAGCGTGCCGGTGATGGTCGAATTCTGGCCCGAGGCGAGCAACGCCAGCGCGAAGACGACGCTCGCTGCTCCCGCGCCGAGCATTGGCGACAGCAATCGGTGCGCCTGTTCGATATCGGCGACGTCGGTACGGCCCGCGGCGTGAAATACCGATGCCGCCAGAATCAGGATCGCCGCGTTGATCAAAAAGGCGAGCCCCAGCGAAACGACAGTGTCGACGGTCGCCAGACGGATCGCCCCACGCTCGTCCCCCGCCGCCACCCGGCGAGTCTGCACGACCGACGAATGGAGATAGAGGTTGTGCGGCATCACCGTCGCGCCGAGGATACCGATGGCGATGTACAGCATCGTCGGATCGGTCACGATTTTCGCGCGAGGCACCAGTCCGCCCGCCACCGCGGCCCAATCGGGCCGCGCGAGCCACAATTCATAGGCGAAGCAGGCCGCGATGACGACCAGCAGGGTCGCGATGAACGCCTCCAGCTTGCGGAAGCCGAACCGCTGCAGGGCGAGCAGCAGCAGCACGTCGAACGCGGTGATCAGCACACCGGCGAGCAGCGGCAGGCCGAACAGCAACTTGAGCGCGACCGCGGTGCCGAGCACTTCCGCCAGATCGCAGGCGATGATTGCCAATTCGCAGAGCAGCCACAGCACGATCGTGGTCTTGCGCCCGTAGCGCTCGCGGCAGGCCTGGGCGAGGTCGAGCCGGGCCGCAATGCCCAATCGCGCCGATAGCGTCTGGAGCAGGATTGCCATCACGCTCGACAGCAGGACGACCGACAGCAACGTGTACCCGAACGCCGATCCTCCAGCGAGATCGGTCGCCCAATTGCCCGGGTCCATATAACCCACCGCGACCAGATAGCCCGGCCCGACGAACGCGAAGAACCGCCGCCAGGTGCCGCGAGCGGGCACCGGAATGGTCGCATGACTCTCCGCCAGCGACGGACGCGAACGCGCCGACGGCGGGGCGTCGCTCATCGCGTCGCTGGTCGGCGGTGGCGTCATCCTGCTCCTGCTTGCCAGCTCACTGTTGGATGGTGAACGATGATCATGGACAATCGTCGAACCATCGCGCGGGTGCAAACTTATACGGTCGCCCTGAGCTTGTCGAAGGGCGTGTGGAATGGGATGCTACCGTCTCAACGCGCGCCCCGCCACGACGTCGAGCTTGGCGAGCAACGCGGGATCGCGCTTCGCCGGATCGGTGATCAGCGCGACATCCAGGCAGGTGTCGATCGGCGACGGCGTGCGATGATCGGGCAATGCCTTGACGAACGCCTCGACCGTCCGGCGCGCCACCTCGCCATTCTTGTGCATCTGCGCGATCACCTCGGCGACCTCGACATGCGCTTCGCTCTCGCGCCAGCAATCATAATCGGTGACCATGCCGATCAGCGCGTAGGGCAGCTCCGCCTCTCGCGCGAGCTTGGCTTCGGGCATCGCGGTCATGCCGATCACGTCGGCGCCCCAGTCTCGGTAGAGCAGGCTTTCGGCGCGGCTCGAAAATTGCGGGCCCTCCATTGCCAGATAGGTTGCCCCCGTCGCGACCTTGCCGCCCGCCGCCTCGACCGCCGCCGCGGCGAAGCCCGACAGGCGATCGCACACGGGATGCGCCATGCTGACATGCGCCACCATGCCAGTGCCGAAGAAGCTGGACGCGCGATGCACGGTACGGTCGATGAACTGGTCGACCACGACGAAATGACCCGGCGGCAGATCTTCCTCTAGCGATCCGATCGACGAAATGGCGAGGATATCGGTCACGCCCGAGCGCTTCAGCGCGTCGATATTGGCGCGGAAATTGAGCTCCGACGGGGGAATGACGTGGCCGCGGCCATGACGCGGCAGGAAGACGAGATCGACCTTCCCGATCCGCCCGAACAGTAGGTCGTCCGACGGCGATCCCCAGGGCGTATCGACCCGGCGCCATTCGGCATCTTCCAGCCCGTCGATCGCATAGAGCCCCGATCCGCCGATGATCCCGATCGTCCAGCCGTCGCTCATACATTCTCCTCCGGGCGCGATTCGCTGGTCTCTCTTAGGAGATCATGCTGGCCGATGCAGCGCCTGAGCGGGAGCACCGAGCATTGCGCGCCGCAATCGGGTCGAGGCCGCGTTGATCGGACGCGGCAGCCGCAAAAAGTCCCCCGGCGCCATGCCGAGAAATTCGTGGCTGTCATGGATGAAATGCGACTGATCGTGATAGCCGATGTCGAGCACGTCGACCCAATTCGCTTCGGGCTCTTCTTCCAGTCTGGTCAGCGTGCGGACGAACCGCGCGCGCCGCAGCAGCAATTTGGGCCGGAAACCGAACGCGGAAAGCGCGAGGCGCAGAAAGGCGCGCGGGTGCATGCCGAGTTGCGCCGCCGCATCGTTGACGCTGATCGGCGGCGCTTCCGCGAGCAAGCGGTGCATGGCCTCGATCCGGTCCTCATTGGGCCCCGGTCGCCCCAGCCGGCCCAGGAAATAGGCGTCCATCACGGCGGCCGAGGCCCTGGCGTCGCTCGCGCCGAGGACGGCTGTCGCCAGCGCAGCGGCATCGGGCATGACATCTCCGAGCGCCGTGACCGCGTCGGCATATTCGGCGGCCTCGGCCGGAACGAACCGCCTCCAGCCGAGCGGCGTCAGCCCCGCGCCGATCAGCGTGCCGGCACCGGACGCGCTGGCGCTGGCGCGGCTGGTCGGCCCGAACAAGGCGGCATGCGGGACAGGATCGAACACGCGGTCGCCGATCGTGATCCGCCAACTTGCTTTCGACGCATAGAACCGGACATTGGCCCAGGCGGGATAGAAGAGATCGTGGTGGATATGGCCGCACGGGTAATTGAGGGCGTAGAAATGATAGCCGGATATGAAACGTCGCAATTCTGGCGCGGGCAGGATGAATTGGACCGCGATCTCGCTATCCGCTTGTTTGGCCACACCAATGTCGTTCGTCACGCTTACAGCCCCCCAGCTGCGATCAGGGCTAGGTCTTCCGCGCGCGGCGCGCAATCACCTGATATAGCCAAGCGCATGATTCGCCGTTTCTTCCTCGGACTCGCCGCCCTTGCCACGGCATCGCCGCTCCAGGCCGCCCCACCCATCACCGGCCGCTGGCTGACCAGTGACGGCGGCGCCATCGTCGCGATCGATCCCTGCGGCGGTTCGATGTGCGGTCACGTGGCGAAAGTCATCAAGGGGCCGCCAGCCGGCCAACCCTGGGTCGACACGCGCAATCCCGACCCCAAGCTTCAGAGCCGCCCACTGGTCGGCCTGCCGATCCTGACCGGCATGACCCCGTCGGGCGACGGCTGGAACGGCAAGATTTACGACCCCAAGACCGGAAAGACCTATCGCGCAGTCGTCGCGCGCGACGGCGCCAACCTCAAGGTGCAGGGCTGCATCGCGATCTTCTGCCAGACGATGGTCTGGACGCGGGCGGGATAGGCGACGACTGGTATTGGGTGGTTAGCTGCCATTCGTCGGTTTGCTCGCGGACGCAACGAAGTTAGGCTTTGTTGATGGAACCTAGGTATCTACACCTAAGACCGGAGAGCCCGCCGCCGATCCTTATGACCGGTCGGTATCGAGTGGTAGTTATCGCCGATGTGGCTGTCGGCGACGACTGGCTTAATCGAATCGCCGAATGGATCGTCGCAATAGGCAGCCTCTACGTCATCGCTTGGGGTGTCGATTGCGAAAGATGGCACGACAGTATTGACTGGGCGGTGCTCGATGCGTTCGAGTTCGGCGACATCCCAGACGAGCGCTTTGTTATGACGACTTGGCACAGCAATGAGCCGATCTCCGAGGCGTTCTGGTATGCTGGGAATTGCGCTATCCATCCAAACGTCGACCTGTCCGAAACTATCATTCTACACATTGCCGCAGAAGCCCAACGCGACGCGCTGTTACGGTCTTACCGTGATAGCCAAGTGACAAAAGATGACGCCCAATAGCAACTTCTAAGACTGGGTCGTCAGTTGTCGGCGAGGATGATACGGCGGCTGCGCCAGCGTGACGGAATTGGTAGACGTATAGCTACAGCTATCTCGGTAACGGGTGCGGGTTCGATCCCCTGCCGCTGGCAATGTCCGCAATTGGGTCGTTAGCAGTCGCCGTCACCCGTCTAAATCACCTCCATATCCACCTTGTAATGGTGCCAAGCCAGGATCGCCGCCGCGCCGCGGTGCGGGCGCCAGCCTTCGGCCAGGTCGCGCATCAGTTTCTCGGCCGGGCGTTCGTCGTGCCCCAGAATGCGGCCGATCTCGATCTGGACTGCCAGATCGCCCGCCGGCCAGACGTCCGGACGTCCTTCGGCGAACAACAGATAGATTTCCGCCGACCAGCGGCCGATGCCCTTGATCTTCACCAATTGCTTGATCGCTTCCTCGTCATCCTCGGGCAGGCGGCCGAGGTCGAGCCGGCCACTCATCACTTCGTCCGCAAGGCTCCGTGCGTAGCTCGCTTTCTGCCTCGACAGGCCGGCCGCGCGGAGTTGCTCGTCGCTGGTATCGGCGATGGTGGCGGGATCGGTGAGATCGCCGATCTGCACCTCGAGCTTGTTCCAGATCGACTGCGCGGCGGCGACGGATACCTGCTGGCCGACGATCGTGCGCAGCAAGGTCGCATAGCCGCGGTCGCGTACGCGCGGCTCGGGATAGCCGGCGCGCGTCAACGCAACCGCAAAAGCGGGTTCGATGGCGGCGAGCGCGTCGAGCGCGGCATTCAACGACTTGGCGGTCTGGACCATCTGAAACCTTGATCGATGCGCCGGGGCACGGCATGGCCGCTGTCAACCGGACGGAGGAAAGACATGCCCAAGCTTATCGTCGTGACGCGCGACGGGAAAGAACAGGAAATCACGGGCGAAGCGGGTCTCTCGGTGATGGAAGTGATCCGCGACGCCGGGATCGACGAGATCCTGGCGTTGTGCGGCGGCTGCTGCAGCTGCGCCACCTGCCACGTCCATGTCGATCCGGAATTTGCTGCCAAACTGAAACCGATGAGCGAGGACGAGAACGACCTGCTCGATTCGTCCGCCGACCGCGACGAGACCAGCCGCCTCTCGTGTCAGATCGAATTCGGCGATGCGCTCGACGGCCTGAAGGTGCGGATCGCCGAAGAGGATTAAAGGCCGAGCCTTCTCCCGCGACGCCCGATCGTCATGCCGGGCTCGTCCCGGTATCCACCGTGCCGCTTGCCGCGAAGCAGGAACCTTCGGCGCTCAGCCCGCCTCCCGCTGCCCCCCCGGAACAAGTCGGCACTTATCCCCTGCGACGTATAGACGGTATTCCACCGTCGTTCCCCCGCGAAAGCGGAAGTCCAGAGTTGCTGGCGACGTCGCTAATTGGCCCTGGCCCCGCTTTCGCGGGAGAACAACGTATCCTCGTTCGAAGGGGATAATTACCGGATACGTCCGAGGTGACGTCGTACAAATGGCGAAAATGGGCGCGCCGCCGTCACTTCCCCGGCGCGAACCGTACCACCGCCATCGGCGCGGTGCTCGACAGCGGGGTCGCTTTCCACGTCACGGTCCTGCGGCCGTTCACGACCTTCACGCCATCCTCGTTATTCTGGCTGACGATCTCGGCATCGGTGTCGAGAATGAACGTGCCATCCAGCTTTGCCGACGCCTTGCTCGCATCCGACCCCATCCCGCCCGCCGCGTCCTTGGTGTCGTTGGCAAAACCCGGCGCCTTGACCCGCGCGGTGCCGTTGGCCCGTAGCTCGACCGCGACGAACGGAATGATGATCCCGGCATCCAGATTGTAGGGGAACAGATAGGTGTGATCGAGCTTCCCGCTGATCTGATAGTCGATCACGAACTTGTTATCGCCGACATACTCGACCTTGCGGAAGCCGGCTTCCTTCGACAGCGTCGCCGCCATCTCGCGATTCTTGGCGTCGTTGTCGGCCTTGGCCTTGGCATCATCCTTCTTGTCCGTGCCCTTGTCCTGCTCGGCGTCGAAGGCCGCGGTCTTGAGCGATGCCCCGTCGGTCTTCTTGGTATCGTCGTCATCGTCGTTGCCCGACGGCATGTCCTTCATCGCATCGTTGAGGTCGAAGGCGTAGACTTCCCCCTGATAGGTGTACGTGAAGGTGCGATCGGCGTTGATCGTCAGCGTCGAGGTGAACTTGCCGGGCGCGAGCAGGCATCCGATCAGCATCAGCGGGCCGAGCAATATCGTCGCGAGCCGCATCACCCGTATCGTCATTCGCCTACCCCCGGCTCGATCAATCCCGCGCGGCCACCGCATAGAGCGCGATCGCCGCGGCGTTGGATACGTTCAGGCTCTCGATCCTAGGCGATATCGGCAGGCGCGCAAGCTGATCGCAATGCTGCATCGTATTGTGCCGCATCCCCTCTCCCTCGGCGCCCAACACGAGCGCGATCCGGGCATCGCCGATCACCTTGCCGAGCGTGTCGGTCGCCTCGCCGGCAAGACCGACGCGCCAGAAACCGGCCTCGGCAATCTCGTCCATGGCGCGCGCGAGATTGACCACCCGGACCCAAGGCACGATTTCGAGCGCGCCCGACGCCGACCGCGCGACCGTCCCCGATTCGGGCGGGGCATGGCGGTCCTGGGTGATGATGCCGAGCGCATCGAAGGCCGCGGCCGAACGCAGGATCGCACCGACATTGTGCGGATCGGTAACCTGGTCGAGCACCACCAATGGCCGCCGATCGCCCTCGCCCTGTCCGTTGTCGAGCAGGTCGCCGAGCCAGATATCGTCGAGCGGATCGACCTCGATCACCAGTCCCTGGTGCGGCGCATCGTGCGGCACGAGCCGCCCCAGGTCGGCGACATCGGCATAAGTGATCGGAATCACCGGCGGGATGTCGAGGCCGGCCAGCGCCTCACGCGTCGCCCACATCTTGCGGACCGTCCGATCGGGATTGGCAAGCGCCGCCAGCACCGCGTGGCGTCCCCAGAAACGGGGGCGCGACGCCGGCGCCTGACTCGGACGATGACCTCTACGCGCCATCAATCAAATCCTCCCTACGCGAAGCGTGGGGAAGGGGACCATCGCGGCAGCGATGGTGGAGGGGCCGCTGCGGCATAGCCGCGAGGATGGCGTCACCCTACGCCGCTGCGCGGCTGCGGGCCCCTCCACCACCGGCTTCGCCGGCGGTCCCCCTCCCCATGCAAACATGGGGAGGATTTTGATCGAATCATTCATCGGCATAGGCGAACGGGTCCGTCTTGGTCGGCTGGGTGGGCAGCGGTGGGCGCGGCAAGGCGTCGCCGTTTGCCGCATTCCACAGAAAGGCCGCCAGAATGACGGACGCCTGACGCATGTCGTCGCCCTTGAGGTGATCGAACGTGTCGATCGCCGTATGGTGGATGCGGCTGCCATAGTCGAGCGGGTCCTGGATGAACTGGAATCCGGGCAGGCCGACCGCCTGCATGAAGACATGGTCGGTGCCGCCGGTCTTGCGGATCACCACCGTCGATGCGCCCATCGAGGCGAACGGGGCAAGCCAGTCCTTGAAGATCGGCACCACCGCCGGATTGTTCTCGGCATAAATGCCCCGCAGCTTGCCCGAGCCGTTGTCGATGTTGAAATAGGCGGCCATTTTCGACCAGTCGGCCTTGGTCGTGATCGGCCAGCGATTGGCCCAGCCCTGATAACGCGCCAGGCCGGTCAGCTTGGGATCGCCGGGGCTGCCGCGGGTCGCGAAATGGTTCTCGACATAGGCGAGACTGCCGAGCAGCCCCTGCTCCTCGCCTGCCCATAACGCGAAGCGGATCGTCCGTTTCGGCTTCACCTTCAGCGTCGACAGGATGCGCGCCGCCTCCATGATCATCGCGCTGCCCGCGCCATTGTCGGCCGCACCGTCACCCGCAACCCACGAATCGAGATGCGCACCGGCCATCACATAGCTCCCGTCCTTGGCGCTTCCCGGAATGTCGGCGATGATGTCGTAGGCATTGACGTCGCTGTCGTCGAAACGGACATCGTTGTTGATCGAGACGGTCGGCTGGGCGCCCACGATCGAGAGCCGAACCAGCCGGCGATAATCCTCGGCAGCCATTTCGACTCCCGGCGTCTTCACGGTATCGCCGACGCCGAACAGATAGCCTTCGCCATGGACCAGCTTGCCGTCGAGGCGAGACTTGCTGACATAGGCGACGGCGCCTTCCTCCTGAAGAAAGGCATCGAGTTTCTTGGCGAATTCCAGCCGCTTCATGCCGCGCTCCGCGCTGGCTGGATCGTATTTGGGCTGGACGAACTGATCCATCTTGGCGAGTTCCTCGTCGGTCCAGCGCTTGAACGGCGCCTCGCCGGATTCGGAGCCGTCGTCCGGCTTGGTGATGAGGACGATCTTGCCTTTCAGCTTGCCCTTCCACTTGGCGAAATCGCCGGGCGTCGCCATCGGCGCGACGATCACCTCACCCGACACGGTGCCGTTGGTCGAGGGGGTCCAGGCGATGGGGATGGCGGTCAGCTGGATCGGGCGTGGGCTGGTCATGCGCACCGACGAATTCTCGATCCACCAGCCGCGGCCGAATTCGAACCCTTCCTTGTGGACGTTCGACAGCCCCCATGCGCTGAACTTGCCCGAGGTCCATGCCTCCGCCTTGCGCATGTTGGGCGAATTGGTCAGGCGCGGGCCGATCTGATCGGCGAGATATTCCGCCGTGGTCATCACCTGCGAGCGATTGAATCCCTCGTCCATGATCCGGTTGACCATGGTCAGGTCTTCGGAATGCAGCGACGCTGGAATCGCAATGGCGGTGGCCGCAGCAATAGCGGCGATCATCTTGCGCATGGACGGTAAGGCTCCCCCGGGGATGGATCGGGCCACGCTATTGCTGCCGTCGCGCCCACGCAAGGGCGCGGTTCGGCGATTGCGCGCGATCCATTGAGTGCGGAGAAAACTGTGTTCGGCTCGCGTTGACATGGGCGCGCGGCTTGGGCATGGGGCGCCCTCGCTTTTCGAGCGACCGCCCTTTCAACAGGGCGATGACCTGGGGACAGGTGGCCGAGTGGTTAAAGGCAGCAGACTGTAAATCTGCCCACGCAAGTGTACGCTGGTTCGAATCCAGCCCTGTCCACCATCACCGAGCGTGAGCTGTCCGCCGACTTTCGGCCGCGGAGCGGCCAACCTTATTCGTCGGGGGCGCCGTCGACGGGCAGGTCCGAACTCTGTTGCTGCGCGGTACCATTCGATGCCGACATCGCGAGCAAGCCGCTGATCGCTGCAACCGCGATGATTGCCGCCGCGATGATCAACTGCTTCCGCATGCTCGTCCGACCGAAAATCGATCGGCGCCGGCGATGTATCCTTTGCCCCATTATTGCCGGCCCGCGCCTTGGTATCGCCTGCGCAAAGCTGCCATCGCCGCTCGATCTCCCCTACCGCCGCGGGTCGCGATCGACCCGTTCCCTCCGGCCATGTCGGCAGTCAAGTATAATAGCCGCGTCTTCGCAACCCCTGGCGGAAACTGCCCCGCATCGCACGGCCGCCAATGCCCGCCGACAAATGCCCTCATTTTGGATGCTTCCAATCGTGCATCCGTCTTCCATGCACCTTATCCAGCCACTTGGACCGTCGGAATTGCGAACTAATCCAGAAGGATCGCCGGCGACTTCATGGGGAAGATGGATGAAGAAGATCGGACTGGTATTGGGTGCGGTAATGCTGCTGGCCGGCTGCGGGGAACGCGCGGATACGTCGAGCCCCGACGCCTACACGAAAAGCATGGCAGCGATGACCAAGGACATGCCCGCCGACGAGCAGGCCGAACTCAAGGACGCGCTGATCGCCATCACCTTCGATACCGCGGAACCGGAAACGGGCATCTGGTCGCAGGCCGAGCCGACAGCGCCGGTGTTCATGGGCGCGAAGAACAAGATCCAGGGGCTGACCGCCGATCAGATCATCAAGCTGGGCTACCAAACCCGCATCAAATTGCTCGACCAGAAAATCGCCGAGGACGCGGCGAGCGCGCAACGGTACCGGGCGGCGCGGGCGAAGGCCGCGGACGTATTCCAGGGCGTGAAGATCGACGGCGCGCACTATCGCGTCGAGCACGACGTCCTCGGGATCGACCAACCACAGATCCTGTTCCACATTACCAATGGCTCGAAGCGTCCGATCAAGACCATCTACGTGCAGGGTGTGCTGGCGTCGCCCGGTCGGGCGGTGCCGTGGATCTCTTCGGAGTTCAACTACGCATTCCCCGGCGGACTGGAACCAGGCGAATCGCAATCGCTGACGCTGGAGCCGAACATGTTCGGCGAATGGAAGCCGCAGGATGGCTTCAGCCACCGATCCGACCTGCACCTCGACCTGACGCTGACCAACGCGGCCGGCGCCGATGGCGCGATGATGATCGACGAGGCGCTGACCGACGACAAGAGCGCGACGGCCGAGGCGACGAAATTGCAGGGCGAACGCAACGACCTTGCCGCGAAGCTGGCCAAGCTCTGACGGTCGGCATGCCGCAAATCTGCTATCGCACCCGTTTCAAAGCCTGATAGGCTGCGGGTCATTCTGGGAGGACGATGCGTGATGGGTCTGAGCGATTTCCTCAAAAAGCAGCTGATCGACGTCATCGACTGGGTGGATGAACCGGGCGTGCTGGCGATCCGCTACCCGATGCAGGATCGCGAGATTCAGAATGGCGGCCAGCTGACCGTGCGCGAAGGTCAGGTCGCGATGTTCTACAATGAGGGCAAGCTGGCGGACGCCTTCGAGCCGGGCCTGCACACGCTCACCACGCAGAACCTGCCGTTGCTGACCGCGATCATGAATTGGGACAAAGGTTTTCAGTCCCCCTTCAAGGCTGATGTCTATTTCTTCACGCAGCGCGAGCAGACCGGTCTAAAGTGGGGCACGCCGCAGCCGATCACTGTGCGCGACAAGGAATTCGGCCCGCTGCGCATCCGCGCATTCGGCAGTTATTCGTTCCGCATCGAGGACGTCGCGACGTTCGCGGTCAAGATGATGGGATCTCTCGACCGACTGACCGTCGCCGATCTCGACCAGCAATTGCGCGCGGTGATCAACACCGCGATCGCGACGGCGCTGGGTGGTGGCGACATCGCCTTCATCGACCTTGCCGGCAACCAGCAGGCCATGTCGGCCAAGATCAAGACCGGGGTGGACAACGGGTTCAAGGAATGGGGCCTGTCGTGTCGCACCTTCTATGTCGAGAACGTGTCGCTGCCAGAGAACGTGCAGGAATATCTCGACAAAGGCAGCTCGATGCGAGTGCTCGGCAACCTCGACCAATATGCCAAGTTCCAGGCAGCGGAATCGATCCAGACCGCGGCCGCCAATCCCGGCGGCATGGCAGGGATCGGCGCAAGTGCAGCGGCGGGCATCGCGCTCGGCCAGACGATGGCGGCAGGCCTTGGCGGTGTCGGCACGCCAGCGATCGCAGCTACGGCACCGGCGGCGCCCGAGGTCGATCCGTACGAGCAGATCGAGAAGTTGCATAAATTGATGGTGGCAGGCGCAATCACGCAGGAAGAGTTCGACGCGAAAAAGACCGCCTTGCTCGCCAAGATTTGACCGCGACGCAGTGATCGAGACCAATTGCCCCAATTGCGGCGCCCCGATCCGGTTCGGATCGAACGACCTGCCGGTCAAGGTGTGCGACTATTGCCACAGCTCGGTGTTGCGCACCGACGGTAAACTTCAGGCGATCGGAAAGGTCGCCGAAGTGCCCGACGACGTCAGCCCGCTGCAATTGGGGGTGCGCGGGCGCGACGGCGACCACCGCTTCGAATTGGTCGGTCGGGTCCGCTGGCGTTACGCCGACGGCGCATGGAATGAGTGGCTTGCGTTGTTCGACGATGGATCGACCGGTTGGGTCGGCGAATCGATGGGGCGCTACATGATGCTCCGTCAGGTTGCCGAGAACGCGCTTGCGCCGGTGATGGTCGACCAGGTCAGATCGGGCCGTCTGATCGAGGTGGGCACGCCGATCACCATCAACGGCCTCAAATATATCGCGAACGACGCGAAGCAGGTGACGTGCGTCGCCAGCGAAGGCGAACTGCCGTTCCACGCTCCGCTCGGACTCTCCGCCGTCAGCGTCGACCTGATGACTCCCGATGGCGAATGCGCGAGCATTCAGAAGGATACCGACGGCGAGGTCGAGGTCTATACCGGCCGCTACACGGCGCTCGCCGGACTTCACCCCACCGGTCTGCGATCGTTCGAGGGCTGGCCAATGCCGGCATTTGCCGCATGAGCGACGATATGCGCCTTTCCGATACGGAGTCGGTGGCACCTGCGGCGGCATCGCCCCCGCACTCGACTGTCCGTGCGCTGAACTGTCCCAATTGCGGCGGCATCGTCAACGTGCGCGCGCAGGGCCTCACGGTCAGCGTGTTGTGCGAACATTGCGGCTCGACGCTCGATGCGACGAGCCCGGACCTCCAGGTCATCGCGCGCGCCAACAAGGCGCTCAAGACGCCGCAGATCCCGCTCGGCACGCGCGGCACGCTGGGTGGACGCGTGTGGGAAGTCGTCGGCTATATGGAGCGGACCGACGAGGACGTGGTCTGGGCCGAATATCTGCTGTTCAACCCTTATGAAGGCTATGCTTTCCTCGTCGATGACGGGCGCCGCTTCAGCCTGGGCATTATGCTCGACAAATATCCTGGCACGATGGTCGGCAGCGTCCTTATGCTCGATCGCCGTCTCTATTCGCGGTTCGGCCGACCCTATCCCGTGCGGGTGACCTTTGTCGTCGGCGAGTTCTACTGGCGCGTTGCCGTCGGGGAAACGGTCGTCGAAACGGATTTCGTCCGTCCGGGCACGATGCTGTCCTGCGAAGACTATGACACGGAGCGGACCTGGACCAGGCTCGACATGCTCGACTGGGGCGTCGCAGAAAAGGCGTTCGGCATAGCCCCGCGGCGACGCAACTACCTTTCCCCCGCCCCCCACGAGCCGTCCCCCTACAAGCGGCAATTCGGCGAAGCCGTGGTCGTCGGCCTGGTCGCCCTATTTCTGCTCGGAATGGTCTCCAGCATGGGCGGTCGGGAAGAGCAGATCATCCAGGTCACGTCCCGCGTGGCATTCGACGGCGCGGGACGAAATGTCGTGATCCGCGGGATCGTCTTGCCCTCGGGCCGATCGCGTGTGGCGATCGACGCCGATGCGGGAGCGATCAAGAACGCCTGGATGGACCTCGATTATACCCTGACGAACGAAGCGACGCAGCGCAGCGTCCGCTCCTACACCACCGTGGAACATTATTCCGGCAACGACAGCAACGGGGCGTGGAGCCATGGCGATCCACGCACGGAGGTGGCGCTATCGAGCATGCCCGGGGGCCGATACGATCTCAGCGTCACGGTGTTCGCGCATCGCTGGAGCAGGCGGGACGGCAGCGCGGTGCCCACCACCGACAACGACCGTGCATCTTATGCACGCCGGTCCCGTGATGCCGACAGCCCGTCGGCCACGGCCAAAAGCGATGCCGGAGACGCAACGGCGCCGGTCACCCTGACGGTCAAGCGCGGCGGCGCGTTCGGGAGCATCGCATTCCTCGCCTTTCTGATGATTGTGGCTTGGCCGGCAATCGTGGTTTTCAAGCATCTTGGCTTCGAAAAGCGCCGAAAGGCACCAGCCAATTTCGGCAACGGCTGAAGTGCGACGATGGATGGAGGTAAATTGATCAACCGGCACGTCATCCTATACGGTCTCTACTGCCTGGGCGTCCTGATTTTCGCGGGCAAGGCGATCAGCGATGGCTATTCGCCCTTCGCGGTAGCCGGCGCACGGCCGCCGATATTGGCGATCGGTGCGTCGAGCCCCAGCGGCGGCAGCTATTATTCCGGATATAGCGGCGGTTGCAGCGACGATGACTGCAGCGACGACGGCTATAGCGGCTCCGGTGGGTTCGGCGGCTATGGCCGCCACCATTCGTTCGGCCCCACCCACAAGTAATGAAAGGATCGAACCATGTTCTCCACCCCCACCCTCGTCGCGCCGTTCATCGAGGAAATCGGGCTGGCGATCTTCACGGGGCCGATCGCGATGATCGCCGCAGCCGCGATCCACGACCGATCATAGGCCAGTCATGACCGATCCTTCGGAGAGCGGTGCCGCCCGCCCCTCCCGCCTCGGCGCCCTGCTGCTCGCTTCCGCGTTCGTGGTCGCGACGTGCGGGCTGATCTACGAACTGCTCGCCGGGACGCTCGCCTCCTATCTCCTCGGCGACAGCGTCACGCAATTCTCGACGATCATCGGCACCTATTTGTTTGCGATGGGTTTGGGTTCGTGGTGCTCGCGCTATGTCCGCAGCAACGAACTCGCGATCTTCGTTCGCGTCGAAGTCCTGATCGCGGCGATCGGAGGCGGCTCGGCTGCGTTGCTATTCCTGCTGTTCGACCGCGTGCAGGATTTCCGCGTGCCACTCTATGGCCTGGTGCTTGCGATCGGCTTCCTGGTCGGACTCGAAATTCCGCTTCTCATGCGCATCCTCAAGGACCGGCTCGAGTTCAGCGACCTCGTCGCCAAGGTACTGACGTTCGACTACGTCGGCGCGCTCGCCGCGTCTCTGCTCTTCCCCCTGCTGCTCGTCCCGCATCTCGGCCTGATCCGCACTGGTTTCCTGTTCGGCCTCGCCAATGTCGGCGTGGCGATCGCGGTGATCGTGATGCTCCCGCAGCGGCGGCATCTGACGATCGAGCTGGTCGTCGCGATCCTGGTCGCGATGGTGCTCGCCGCCGGGTTCGCGGCATCGGAAAAGATCGAGCGCACGGCCGAGGTCGCGGCCTATGGCGACCCGATCATCTACGCCGACGCGACACCCTACCAGCGAATCGTCATCACCAAACGCAACGAAGACCTGCGTCTCTTCCTCAACGGCAATCTGCAATTCTCGTCGCGCGACGAATATCGTTATCATGAGGCGTTGGTGCATCCCGTGCTGAGCCGGGTCGCCAATCTGCGCGACGTCTTGGTGCTGGGCGGCGGCGACGGGCTCGCTGTGCGGGAGATCCTCAAATACCCGTCAGTCCGTTCGGTCACCCTTGTCGACCTCGACCCGGCGATGACCACCTTGTTCCGCAAAAGCTCGATGCTCGTTTCGCTCAACCATGGCTCGTTGCTCTCGCCCAAGGTCCACGTCGTTACCGCGGATGCGTTCAGTTGGCTGCGCGCCAACCAGCGCAGGTTCGATGCGGCGCTGGTCGACTTCCCCGACCCGACGAATTTCGCGATCGGCAAGCTCTATACCGTGAGCTTCTATCGCGAACTCGCACGCGCGCTCAATCCCGGGGCGATGCTCAGCGTGCAGAGCACTTCCCCCCTGGTCGCGCCCAATGCCTATTGGACCGTCTCGACCACCCTGGAAGCCGCGGGGCTCACGACGCGCGGCTATCACGTTTATGTCCCGAGCTTCGGCGAATGGGGTTTCGTCCTCGCTTCGAACCGCCCGATCGGCGCGCCGGGCAAATTGCCCGACGGGCTGCGCTTTCTGACGCCGCGCGTCGACACGCTCGCCTTCTTCTTCCCGCCCGATATGGCGCGGCGGCCGACCCCGGTTAACCGGCTCGACAACCAGGCCCTGGTTCGCGAGTTCGACGCCGAATGGTCGGTGTTCGAGGGCTGATGGCCTGGTCCCGCCGCACCGTCATCGCCGGCTCGGTTGCGGGGGCAGCTGCGCTCGGCGCTGGCGCGATCGCACTCGCGCCGCATGACGACGCGATCCCTGGCACGTTGGGCGGCGCCGATTTCCGCCGTGGCCATCGGTTGCGGGGCGGGAGATTTCCCGAACCGACTGAGACGATGCGGACCAAGGTCGCGATCGTCGGTGGCGGTGTCGCCGGGCTGGCGGCCGCATGGACCTTGGCCGATGCCGGCATGCAGGATTTCCGCCTGCTCGAACTTGAGGACCGCACCGGCGGCAATGCGCGAAGCGGCAGCAATGCGGTCTCGGCCTATCCGCTCGGCGCGCATTATCTCCCCTTGCCCAACCAGGAAGCGAAAGGCGTCATCCGTCTGCTCGAACAGCTCGGTATCATCACCGGCTGGCGGGACGGCAAGCCGGTCTATGATCCCTATCAGCTCGTATCCGACCCCGAGGAACGCCTGCTCTATCTCGGCAAGTGGCAAGAGGGTCTGGTCCCGCAAACTGGTCTTGGCAAGCAGGATGTCCGCGACATCAAGGCGTTCTTCGACACGATGAAGGCGTTCAGCGCACGTCGCGATGCGCAGGGCCGTCCCGCTTTCGCGCTGCCGATGGAGCTGAGCTCGCGCGATCCCGATTTGCTCGCGCTCGACAAATTGAGCTTTACGCAATGGCTCGACGAGCAAGGCTGGACCTCGCCGATCCTGCGCGCGCATGTCCGCTATTCCTGCCGCGACGATTACGGCACCGAGCCCGACCAGGTCTCGGCCTGGGCCGGTGTTCATTATTTCGCCAGCCGCCGGGGCCATGCCGCCAATGCCGATCCCGACACGATGCTGACCTGGCCGGAAGGCAATGGGCATCTCGTGGGGCGGATGGCGGCGCGGCTCAAGAACAACCTTGACTGCGGGCGGATCGTCCATCGCGTCACGCGCGAGGGCGACGGCGCGATAATCCAGGCGCTCGACGTGGCGACGGGACGCGGTATCCGCATCGAGACGGAGGCGATCATCCTCGCCACCCCGCATTTCGTAAGCGCTCGCCTGACCGCCGACGCGCCGTCGGCCACCGGGTTCGACTACGCACCCTGGGTGGTCGCCGCGGTCACCGTCGACCATGTGCCGGCAGGTCCCGGGTTCGAGGTCGCCTGGGACAATGTGTCATGGACCGGCCGATCGCTCGGCTATGTCGTCGATACTCACCAATCGCTCGATCGAGTGCCGGGCGCGACGGTATTGAGCTGGTACCTGCCCTTGTCCGATATGGCGCCCGACGACGCGCGGCGGGAGATGCTCGACCGTCCGCTCGACTATTGGCAGGACATGGTGCGCGAGGACCTGCTGCTGACCAATCCCGACCTCAGGGGCGCGATCCGGCGGATCGACGTGTGGCGCTGGGGACATGCGATGATCCGTCCGGTACCAGGATATTTCTGGGACGGCCGACGCGAGGAGGCAGCCGCTCCGCGCCCGCCCTTGTTCTTCGCCCATTCAGACCTGAGCGGGCTGTCGCTGTTCGAGGAAGCGCAATATCGCGGCATTCGTGCGGCCGAGGACGCGATGGCCCATCTGTCCATTTCTTATCGTTCGGTGCTGGCCTAGGATCGGGTGGTGGATTTCAGCGGAACGCATCTCCTCGCCGACCTGTTCGACTGCGATCATCTCGACGATGAGGCGCGGATCGAGGCGGCATTGCGCGCCGCGGTGGCGGCGGCAAGCGCGACCCTGCTCGATCTCAAGGTCCATGGCTTCGGTACCGGGCAAGGCGTGACCGGCGTGGCGCTACTCGCCGAATCGCATATTTCGATCCATTCTTGGCCCGAGCGCGGCTATGCTGCGGTGGACATGTTCCTGTGCGGCCGGCGGCACGATCTCGACGCCGCGCTCGCCGCGCTCGCGGGCATACTCGGCGCCGGCAAGATCGCGGAACGCCGCTTCGCGCGCGGGTTCAGCTTGGCAGATCTGGAGGCACGCTGATGGACGACCCGCTCGCAACCCGCCGTTCGGCGATCGCGCGCACGCTACTGCTCGCGGTGATCGGCTTGCTCGGCCTGTGGGTCGTCTGGTCGTTCCTTCCCGCCCTGGTCTGGGCGATCGTGATCGCGATCGCCATTGACCCGCTGGTGCTGCGTGCCGAACGCCGCTTCGGCACCAAGCCGCGCCCACACCTGCTCGCCGCCGGTTTCACGCTGGCCATCGCGCTGATCGTGCTGGTTCCGATCGGCATCGGCATCGCCCAGGCAGCTCGCGAGGCGCACGACGTCGCCTTGTGGGTCATGGAAGCGCGCCTGCACGGCGTGCCTCCGCCGCCCGCGCTGGCCACCCTTCCGGTCGGCGGCCCCGAAGTTACCAATTGGTGGCGCGCGAACCTGTCCGATCCGGCAGCCGCCAGCCATCATTTCGAGACGGTCAGTCATACCCTGGTCGGGGCGCACGCCCAGTTGCTCGGTGTCGGCCATCGCGCGGTGATCTTCGCCTTCACCTTGCTCACCCTGTTCTTCCTGATCCGCGATCGCGATGCGATCGTCGCGCAGGTGCGGCTCGCGAGCGCCAAGCTGCTCGGTCCGCAAGGCGAGCGTATCGGGCACCAGGCGCTCGCATCGGTGCGCGGCACGATTGACGGGCTTGTGCTCGTGGGGATCGGCGAAGGCGCGCTGATGGCGGTGGTCTATTTCTTCCTGGGGGTACCGCATCCGATTCTGCTCGGTGCCCTGACCGCGGTCGCGGCGATGATCCCGTTCGGCGCGTTGCTGGCGTTTCTCGTCGCTGCCTTTCTGTTGCTCGCCCAAGGCGCGATGGGCAGCGCGATCGCGGTGATCGCAATCGGCCTCGGCATCGTGTTCGTCGCCGACCATTTCATCAGGCCCGCGTTGATCGGCAGCGCGACCCGCTTGCCGTTCCTCTGGGTATTGATCGGCATCCTCGGCGGCGTCGAGACGATGGGGCTGATCGGCCTGTTCGTCGGCCCGGCGACGATGGCGGTGCTGGTCATGCTGTGGCGCGAACTGATCGAAGGCGATCCGGCCGCAATTGCCTGACGTCTATAGCTGATCGCCGGCGTCACGATTGCCCCGAACGGATTGGGACCCTAAATGGGCGGCACATCCCCGCCCCTCAGGAGTATTCCATGACCTATTCCGCCAAGCTCGGCCTTTACATCGACGGCGAGTGGCTGACCGGGGACGGGCGCGACACGCATTCGGTGCTCAATCCGGCGACCGGTGCGGGCCAGGCCGATTTGCCGCTGGCAACCGCCGCCGACCTCGATCGCGCGCTCGCCGCCGCACAGAAGGGTTTCGAAGCGTGGCGTGCGGTGCCCCCCGAACAGCGCGCGGCGGTGCTCAACAAAACCGCTGCCCTGATCCGTGAGCGCGCCGACGCGATCGCGCGGATCGCGACGATGGAGGAAGGCAAGCCCGTCGCCGAAGCCAAGGGTGAGGTGATGGCCGCCGCCGCAATGCTCGAATTCCATGCCGGGGAAGCAGTGCGGGTCTATGGCCGCGTGCTGATGCGCGCGCCGGGGACGCGCTCGATGGTGCTGCATCACCCGGTCGGCCCTGTCGCGGCGTTCTGCGCGTGGAACTTCCCGGCGCTGAACGTGGTGCGCAAGATCGCGCCGGCGGTCGCTGCGGGCTGCTCGATCATCCTCAAGCCGAGCGAAGAGACGCCCGGCTCCGCGGTCGAGATCATGCGCTGTTTCCAGGACGCCGGTCTCCCCGGCAATGTCGCGCAGATCGTGTTCGGCGTGCCCGACATGGTATCGCGCCACCTGCTCGCCTCGCCGGTCACGCGCAAGCTGAGCTTCACCGGATCGGTCCCGGTCGGCAAGCATCTGATGAAGCTCGCGTCGGACAGCGTGATGCGGATGACGATGGAGCTGGGCGGCCACTCGCCGGTCCTCGTGTTCGACGATTGCGACCTCGAAAAGACGCTCGATACGCTCGTCGCGCACAAATTCCGCAACGCCGGCCAGGTCTGCGTCGCGCCGACGCGCTTCCATGTACAGGAAACGATCTACGAGAAATTCGTCCAGGGCTTTGCCGAGCGGACCAGGAAAATGCGGATCGGCGACGGACTCGATGCGGCCAACCAGATGGGTCCGCTCGCCAACCCGCGCCGCCCCGACACCATTGCCGCGCTGGTCGAGGACGCCCGATCGAGCGGCGCCCGCATCCTCGCCGGCGGCGAACGCGAAGAAACGCAAGGCGGCTTCTTCTTCCAGCCCACCGTAATCGCGGACATTCCGCTCGAGGCCAAGGCGATGAACGACGAGCCATTCGGTCCGCTCGCGCTCATCCGCCCCTTCGGCACCGTCGAGGACGCGATCGCCGAGGCCAACCGCCTGCCATATGGGCTGGCGGCCTATTGCTTCACCGAAAGTGGCCGGCGTCAGAACCTGCTCGCCGAAACGGTCGAGGCGGGCATGGTCGCGATCAACCAGGTCCGCATGACCTGGCCCGATTCGCCGTTCGGCGGCATGAAGGAATCGGGCTTCGGCTCGGAGGACGGTCCCGAGGGTATCATGGCGCACCTGACGACCAAGGCCGTGCACATCGCCTGACGATACGACGCGGCCGTGCTCCCGCAATAGCAGGAGCCCGGGGTGTCGGCGCGAGCGCTATATAGTTTGACCCTGGGTTCCTGCTTCCGCAGGAAACGCGCCATCACTGAACGGATTATCCATGCCGACCAACCGCACCGCCGCCCGCATCCTCGTCGACCAACTGATCGCCCAGGGCGTCGATCGTGCGACCTGCGTACCGGGCGAAAGCTATCTGTCGGTGCTCGATGCCTTGATCGGCAGCGGCATCGATCTGCTGACGTGCCGGGCAGAAGGCGGCGCGGCGATGATGGCCGAAGCCTATGGCAAGCTGACCGGACGGCCCGGCATCTGCTTCGTGACGCGCGGACCCGGCGCGACCAATGCCTCGCCGGGCCTGCACATCGCGATGCAGGATTCGACTCCCTTGATCCTGTTCGTCGGCCAGATCGAGCGCGGCATGCGCGATCGCGAGGCCTTCCAGGAACTCGATTATCGCGCGACGTTCGGCGCGCTCGCCAAATGGGTGGTCGAGATCGACGAGCCCGGGCGCATTCCCGAAATCATCGCCCGCGCCTTCCGGGTGGCGATGCAGGGACGGCCGGGGCCGGTGGTGATCGCGCTGCCGGAAGACATGCTCGACGAAACCGCCGTCGTGGCCGACGCACCGCGGGTCGATCCGGTCGACGCGGCCCCCGCCCCGGCCGACGTCGATGCCCTCGGCGACTTGCTTGCCGCAGCGAAGAACCCGGTCGCGATCGTCGGCGGCTCGCGCTGGACACCTGCGGCCCGCGACGCGATGGTCGCGTTCGCGCATCGCTTCGACCTGCCCGTGGCCGCCCAATTCCGCCGCGCGCCGCTCTTCCCGGCAACCGACGAGCATTTCATCGGCGACCTCGGCCTCGCTCCCAATCCCAGGCTGATCGAGCGGGTGAAGGCGGCAGATCTCGTCCTGCTGATCGGCGGGCGGATGTCGGAAATCGCCTCGCAATCCTATACGCTGCTCGGTATCCCGGCCTCCGATCAGAGGCTGGTTCATGTCCATCCCGATCCGCTCGAGCTCGGCCGCGTCTATCAGCCGACACTCGCGATCAATGCGACGCCGCCAGCCTTCTTTGCAGCCCTCGGTGGGATCGATGCGACGCCGGGCTGGGCCGCCCATCGCGAGGCCGCGCGCGCTGATTATCTGGCGTGGTCGGACACGCCGCCGCCGGTCCCCGGCGATTTCCAATATGGCGAAGTCATGGCCTGGCTGCGCGATCGCCTGCCGCCCGATGCGACGATCTGCAACGGCGCAGGCAATTTCGCGAGCTGGATCCATCGCTATTATCGCTTCCGCGACTTCGGCACGCAACTGGCACCGACCAGTGGCTCGATGGGTTACGGCCTCCCCGCCGGCGTGATGGCCAAGCGCCAGAAGCCCGGCAGCATCGCGCTGACCATCGCGGGCGACGGCGATTTCCTGATGAACGGTCAGGAATTCGCCACCGCGGTCCACCACGACATCCCGCTGATCGTCCTGCTGATCGACAACGGCATCTACGGCACGATCCGCATGCATCAGGAACGAACGTTCCCGGGCCGCGTGTCGGCGACCAACCTGACGAATCCCGATTTTGCGGCGCTGGCCCGTGCCTATGGCGGCCATGGCGAGACGGTGACGACGACCGCCGAATTCGCCCCCGCGTTCGAACGCGCCTTGGCGAGCGGCAAGCCGGCGATCCTGCATTGCCATCTCGACAGTCAGGCGATCACGCCGACCGCCACGCTCGACGGGCTCCGCGCGGCCGCGCTGAGGAAGTAGCGCGAGGCGATGACCGATATCCGTCTCTGCTCCGCCCCTCGCCCGCTCGGCAGGAGCGGGCTCACCGTCAGTCCCATTGCCTGGGGCATGTGGCGCTTCGCGGGCGTCGGAGCGGATCGCGGCCGCCACTTGATCGACGCCGCGCTCGACGCCGGCATCACGCTCTTCGACACCGCCGACATTTACGGCTTCAACGGCAGCAGTGGCTTCGGCGATGCCGAGACCCTGCTAGGCGAAATCCTCGCCGCCGCGCCGGGAATGCGCGATCGCATGGTGATTGCGACCAAGGGCGGAATCCAACCCGGCGTCCCCTATGATTCGAGCCGCGGCTATCTGATGGCCGCGCTCGACGCGTCGCTGCGCCGGCTGCGGGTCGACCATATCGATCTCTATCAGATCCATCGCCCCGACATCCTCACACACCCGCAGGAAGTCGCTCGCACGCTCGAGGACATGGTCGCCTCGGGAAAGGTGCGCGCGATCGGCGTCTCGAACTACACGCTCGCGCAGACCCAGGCGTTACTCGCGCTACTCACTGTCCCGCTCGCCAGCCACCAACCCGAATTCTCGCCGCTCCATCTCGAGCCGGTCGAAAACGGGCTGTTCGATGTCGCAATGGCGCACGACGTCGCTATGCTCGCCTGGTCGCCGCTCGCTGGCGGCCGCATCGCTACGACGCCTGACGATCGCTCTGCACGAGTCGCCACCGCGCTCGACGCCGTCGCTACAGCCCACGGCGTCAGCCGCGCGGCCGCGACCTACAGCTGGATAATGGCGCATCCTTCGCACCCGATCCCCATCGTCGGCTCCCAAAAGATCGAACGCGTGGCGGAATTGGCTGATGCCTACAAGGTCGTGTGGTCGCGCAAGGCCTGGTACGACGTGCTGGTGGCGTCGCGGGGCGAGCGGTTGCCGTAGCGACACCTGCGGTCCGTCAGGCGCCTGTCGGCAGCATGTGCGTCGACGGGACCGTATAACCGAACGACAGGACGATACGCCGATCGTCCTCGAACGGCTCGGACGAATGCCGCATTTCGTTGGCGTAGAATGCCAACAACATGCGCGGTGTGACGTCCATCGGCGTTTCCATGATGATCGGACGACCTCCCCGCTCGGGCAGGTCCAGGAAGAGGTTACAACGCAGATGCCGCGTTCCCGGCGGCGAGGGATCTCGATGATCATGGATCGCGCCGCCAACCCGGATGATGCTGAGGTACAGTCCAAAGCGCTGCTCGACGACCGGATGATCGCCAAGTTCCATCATCGCCTCCACGCGCTGCCGCAAGCGATCCCATTCCGGCGGCACCACCGGCAGGGTTCGCACGTCGCGATAGGCGCGGCGCGCACCGTTGGGTTTGAGGAGCGGCTCCATCGTTTCGGCCCAAGCGGTCAGGATAGCCTGTTCTTCGGGCGTGACGAACTCCGGCGTCCGCAAGACGCCGGCCGCGAGCATGGCATCGCGCCCCGCCTTGAACAGCGCCTCCACGTCCATATCGGCCACGGCTTCTCCCCTGGATCGCGATCCGGAATTCCCGACGGTACCGTCCTTGTCAATTCGACGAGCGCCACAATCGGCCAATTGACCCGCCGCGCCCGAACGTGGCAGAGGGCGTCGCACGGCGCGGGTATAGCACAATGGTAGTGCAGCAGCCTTCCAAGCTGAATACACGGGTTCGATTCCCGTTACCCGCTCCAACTCCTTCCAGCCGCTACGAAACATCCTTCACGGCTTGCTTACCATTGCGCGCGTACACGAGCGCGCATGTACCACGACCCAGCCTTGGGCACGGCGGTCAAGGCCGATCCGCGCCCCAAATCCGCCGTCTCGACCGGCACCGGCATCGCCGGCCTGGTGGGACTCTTTGCCTGGATCGGCGTCGCTCGTCGGTTCGGGATGGACGGGCCCTATGCGGCACTGATCAACGTGGTGGCGACCGGCCTGCCGATGGTGCTGTGGGCGGTGTTCGTCGACAAGGTCCACCGCAATCCCTCGACCGGGATCGACTGGTCCAACCCGAAACCGTGGCGTGAGACGCTGGATATCTCGATCACCAAGCTCGCCGGGCTGTGGCTGACCTGGGCGGGGATTGCCTGCATCTACGCGATCGGGCGCTTCTACTGGCAGGGCAATTTCCAGTTCGCCATGTGGTGCCTCATGTGGGCGGCGCCGGTGCTGTTCGTCCTCTCGATCCCCTACACGCTCTGGCTCGATCGCTACATGATCGAGCCCAAAGATGGCTGCTGGGCGCTGGGCGCCTGGATGATGGGGCTGAAGGAGGCGATCGACCGGGACGCGGTCTGGAATCACCTCAAGAGCTGGGGCGTGAAGATGTTCTTCACCGCCTTCATGCTGGCGATCGTGCCGCCGGGTTTTGGCGATTTCGTCCGCGGCGATTTCAGCCGCGTGCTGTCCGGTCCGGTCGCGCTCGCCAACTGGCTGATCACTTTCATGTTCCTGGTCGATGTCGCCTTCGCGACCGCGGGCTATCTGCTCGCGCTGCGCCCGCTCGATTCGCACATCCGTACCGCCAATCCCTATGCGGCCGGCTGGATGGCGGCGCTGATCTGCTATCCGCCCTTCGTGCTGATGGGCGACAACGGTCCGCTCGACTATCACCCCGGCACCTATGGCGAGGACGGCTGGTCGACCTGGTTCGCCAATTACCCGGTGCTGCTCATTGGCATCGGTACGACACTGGTCCTGCTGACCGGTATCTACGCCTGGGCGACGGTCACGTTCGGCTTCCGCTTCTCGAACCTCACCAACCGCGGCATCCTGACCAACGGCCCCTATGCCTGGTCGCGTCACCCCGCCTATCTGTCGAAGAACCTGTTCTGGCTGATCGCGACGGTGCCGGTGCTGACCACCGGAAGCTGGCTGGACGCCGTACGGTCGACGGCGATCATGTTCGTCGTCGCCGGCGTCTATTACTGGCGCGCGCGGACCGAGGAACGCCATCTGCGCGCCGATCCGGCCTATGAAGAATATTATCAGTGGATGGAGCGTAACGGGCTCGTCCCGCGCTTCTTCCGCTGGCTGACGGGGAAGACGGTGTCGGGTTCGCCCGACGTACCTATCCCAGAGAAAGCATGATCCCGATCAGGCCGATGACGAACACGCTATTCGCCTGCCACAAACGTGCCGTCAAAGGCCCCCGGGGGCAGAGCCGCGAATAATCCGACCAGGTCAGTAGCGCGGGCCGCAGATAGGAGCGACGCCTGCCCTCGATTGCGCTCACCGCCCTGGCCATGCGGCCGGTATAGAGCAGCGAGCCGACCGAGCCCGCAGTGGCGGTCACAGCGAAAACCGTCGCGGCGGCCAGCCGCGATGGGGCCATCAGAAGCTCATCTCATCATAGATTTTCGAGATGTCGCCGCCCCATTCGCCTTCGTAGCGATCGAGCAACACCTGCGCCGGGACTTTGCCGGATCGAACGACTTCGCGCAGCGGATCGAGGAAGCCGGTTTCGTTGGTCCCGGCCGCGTCGGTGCGCGCGCGCGCCGTCAGCCCGACATGCGCGATGTCGAGCACTTCGCCGGCAATGTCGCGAAGCTTGCCGCCACCGGGCAAAGGCGCGTCGAGTGCCAATTTCGGCACCGCATTCCGCAAGTTCTCGCGCTCGGCCATGTCCCAATGCTTGACCAGATCCCACGCGGCATCGAGCGCGCCCTGATCGTAGAGCAGGCCGACCCACAAGGCCGGCAACGCGCAGATCCGGCCCCACGGCCCGCCATCGGCGCCGCGCATTTCCAGAAAGGTCTTGAGCCTGACTTCGGGAAAAGCGGTCGACAAGTGATCCGACCAGTCCTCGATCGTCGGCTTCTCGCCCGGCAGCACCTCGAGCTTGCCGTCGAGAAAGTCGCGGAACGATAGCCCCGCGGCGTCGAGATACTGGCCGTCGCGATAGACGAAGTACATCGGCACATCGAGCGCGTAATCGGCATAGCGTTCGTAGCCGAAGCCATCCTCGAACACGAACGGAAGCATGCCGGTGCGCGCCGGATCGGTGTCCGACCAGATATGGCTGCGATACGACAGCATGCCGTTGGGCTTGCCTTCGGTGAACGGTGAATTGGCGAACAGCGCGGTCGCGAGCGGCTGAAGCGCCAGGCCGACGCGAAACTTCTTCACCATGTCGGCTTCGGACGCATAGTCGAGATTGACCTGAATCGTGCAGGTCCTGAGCATCATGTCGAGCCCCAGGCTGCCGACCCGCGGCATGTGACGCAGCATGATCGCATAGCGCCCCTTGGGCATGATCGGCAGATCCTGGCGCGCCTTGTCGGGCCACATGCCCATGCCGAGGAAACCGATGCCGAGCCTGTCGCCGACCGCCTTGACCTGAGTGAGGTGACGGCCCGTTTCCGCACAGGTCTGGTGCAGATTGTCGAGCGGCGCGCCCGACAATTCGAACTGGCCCGCGGGTTCGAGGCTGACCGAACCGTCGTCGCCGGTCAGCGCGATAATCTTGCCGTTCTCCTCGACCGGGCGCCAGCCGAACTCGGTGAGCCCATTGAGCAGGTCGCGGATACCGCCAGGCTCGTCCCAGGACGGCGCACGGTGATCGGCGGTGCGATACACGAATTTTTCGTGCTCGGTGCCGATCCGCCAGCGATCGGCGGACTTCTCCCCCCCGGCGAAGAAGTCGATGAGTTGCTGACGGTCTTCGATGACCGCTGCGTTTGTGTCCGTAACGGTCTTCGTCGTCATGGGCGCGCATGTAGCGACGGCGAAACGGTTCCGCTAGGGTACCCGCTCGCCATAAATATTCTGCCAATCCCCCACGGCGGCCATCCAGATCGCCACCGCCGCCGCGGCTGCCGTTTCGGCGCGCAGGATACGTGGCCCCAATCCCACGCCGACCGCCTGCGGATGCGCCTTTATCGCGGCGCGCTCGGCGTCGTCGAAGCCGCCTTCAGGACCGATCAGGATTGCCGCCGGGCCACGGTGCGCTGCCATCGCCTCGGCGGCGGGCGCGCCGCCCATTTCATCCGCGAAGAACATGGTCCGTCCGGCGGGCCAGTCGCGCAGCAACGCGTCGAGCTTCACCGGGTCGGCCAGTTCGGGCAGCGCGGTGCGATTGCATTGCTCGGCCGCCTCGATCATGTGCGACCGCAAGCGGTCGAGCTTGGGCCGCTCGACCACCGATCGGTGGGTTACGACGGGCACCAGCCGTGCGACGCCGAGCTCGCACGCCTTCTCCGCCATCCAGTCAATCCGCCCCTTTTTGAGCGGCGCGGCGCACAGCCACAGGTCGGGCACCGGTTCGCGGTCACGCAAATGCTCGGTTATGTCGAAGAGAATATCGCGGCGATTGACGATGTTCGCGACGCCCAGCCACTCACCCGTAACGTCGTCGAACAACTTCACGGGATCGCCCGGCTTCGTCCGCATCACCGAAATCAGATAATGTGCCGACGGGCCCTCGATCCGGAGCGTCCCGGCGGCGAGCGCGCCTTCGACGAAGAGACGCGGTGTCGAGCGCGGAGGCCAGGCGGGAATGGCTGCCATGCCTGCGCCTTAGCGGCTTCGTATCGAGCGAGCCAGCATGTCGCTTCCCCTTCCCGCAAGCGGGAGGGGCACTCAGGGCTTTGGTCGGCGCCGCATCATCCGCCAGCCGATCAGCAACGCAGCGATTGCGAACGCGCCGCCGACCAGCGCCAACCCCGCCGCCTGGGCGATCCCCCAGAACAGCGTCTCGGCGAAACGGGCGATGGCGACCGACAGATGGACCATGGATTGGCCCTAACGGGCGAACCCGCCTAGCGTATCCGCTTCCAGTGACGCGTCTGACAGCCAAAGCCGAACAAGGCGCACCCGCTGGCGGTAATGCTGTCGGCGTCGGTCAATTCGATCTTGCCGGAGATCGTCTGGTCGAGCGCCGGTACGTAGACCTTACCCTTCCACTCGTTGGGGCCGGTCTGACGGAACTCGCGAAACACCTGCGTGCCGATCAGCGTGCGCCCGCGCGAGGCGATATCGGCCTTGGTCTTGTCGTCGGCCCAGATCACCGTACCGCACATCGCGTCGCCGCAGCGCGCGGCGCGCACGTGCATCGTGTGGTTCATGTTGGTCCAGGTACCTGTCCAGGCGGCGCCACCGCGCGCCGGATCGGGATCGCCCTGGGCAATCGCGGCCGACGCGACGGTCAGCGTCAGCGCGGCGCAGGCCAGAAGTCGGGGCATGATCGTCCGCATTACAAACTCCAAAACACGCCCCCTGCCTTCTCGCCGCTAGAAATAGAGTTTGGCAGCCTTGGGGCAAGGCATGGCGCTGGTGCGGCAATTGCCACCCCGCTAGTGAATGCATGATGACTGCCCCCAGCGACCCGCAAATCGTTCCCGACACGCAATATGGCGGGCTCGTCGGTCGATTGCCCCCCTATCCGCGTGCGCTGGCCCTGCTCGCACGATTCGATCGGCCGATCGGCTGGCAGCTGCTGTTCTGGCCCGGCGCCTGGGCGATCGCGCTGGCCCATGGTGCGATCGATCGCTGGGACCTGATCCTGTGGTTCGCGCTCGGCGCCATCGCGATGCGCGGCGCCGGCTGCGTCTATAACGACATCGTCGATCGCGACCTCGATCGTCAGATCGCGCGGACGCGCAGCCGACCGCTCGCTTCGGGCGCGGTGTCGCTCAAGGCGGCATGGATATGGCTGGTCTTCCTGTGTCTGATCGGGCTGATCGTGCTGATCCAGCTCCACACCTATGCCGCGATCGTCGCCCTGGTCAGCCTCGCGCCGGTCGCCGCCTATCCGTTCATGAAACGGATCACCTGGTGGCCCCAGGCGTGGCTCGGCATCGTCTTCTCCTGGGCCGCATTGGTCGGGTGGAGCGACGTCGCCGGGTCGCTGATGATGCCGGGGCCGCTCCTCTATCTGGGGTCGATTTTCTGGGTGCTCGGCTACGACACGATCTACGCGCTACAGGATGTCGAGGACGATGCGATCGTCGGCGTGCGTTCCTCGGCGCGCGCTCTGGGTAAGCGCGTGAAGTCCGGCGTCGCCGCATTCTACGCGATGGCGATCGGTTTCTGGGCGCTTGCGCTTTGGGAATTGCGCCCGGACCCGCTCGTCCTCGCCGCAATTGCCCCGGCGGCGCTCCATTTCGCCTGGCAGGTGGTCACGCTGAAGCCGGCCGACGGGGCCAACGCGCTCCATCGCTTCCGATCGAATCGGTTTGCCGGGCTGCTGGTGTTCCTGGCATGCTTCGTTGTCGGGCAAACCAGTTTTTAGGAGACGACATGCGCTCGCGCCGGTTCGTTCTGATCTCGGGAGCCCCCGGTTCGGGAAAGACGACACTGGCGGGGCCGCTCGCACGGAAGCTGGGGTTTTCCCTATTCTCGAAAGACTTAATCAAGGAAACCCTGGTCGACGTGCTCGGCGACGGCGGCGGCGGGCTTGAGACGTCGCGGCGCATTGGCGGTGCCGCGATGGAATTGCTGTGGTCGCTTGCCCGGCACACCCCTCAGGCCGTGCTAGAGGCCAATTTCCGACCGCACAGCGACTATGAGCGCTCCAAGCTGATGTCGCTGGACGCGGCGATCGTCGAAATCCACTGCGATTGCGGGGCGGAGGAAACCGCGCGCAGATTCAGGGATCGCGCCGGGGCAGGCGGCCAGCATGCGGCGCATCCATTGAAAGAATTGCCGCCAGAGCTTCTCGCCGAATATGACGGCCCGATGGCGATCGGACCGGTCATCGAGGCAGACACACGCCGTCCGCTGGACGTTGTCGCGCTGGCCGATGCCGTCAACCGATCATGGTATTGATCACCAACCTTTGACCCCGGCCCTCGCGCTTCCTAAGTGCGCGTCATGCTGACTCCCGACGCCGCGCGTGATCGCGCTCTCGATATCGTCACTCGCGCGCAAAAGGCCGGCGCCGATGCCGCGGACGCGGTACTCGGGGCGTCGGCCAGCATCGAAGTCGCGGTGCGGCTTGGCGCGCTCGAGGATGTCGGGCGGTCCGAAGAAGAAGAGCTTGGCCTGCGTGTATTCGTGGGGCAGTGCTCGGCATCGGTCTCGACTTCCGATTTGTCCTCGGCAGCGATGGATGCGCTGGTCGAACGCGCCGTGGCGATGGCGCGCGAGGCGCCGGAGGACAAATGGGCGGGTCTCGCGCCCGAGGACCGTCTACTCAAGGGCAATATCCCCGATCTCGACCTTCGCGACGCCGAGGATCCGACGCCGGCCGCGCTCAAGGAGACCGCACTCGCCGCCGAGGATGCGGCACGCGCCGTGCCCGGCGTCACCAACAGCGAAGGCGGCGGTGCGTCCGCCGCACGCGTCAGTTGGGCGCTCGCCACCAGCCATGGTTTCGCCGGCGCCTATGCGACGACCAGCCATTCGGTATCGGCAAGCGTCCTCGCTGGCAGCGGCGGTGCGATGCAGCGCGACTATAGCCACCGTTCGGCACGCCACCGCGCTCACCTCCCCCTGCCGCAGGACATCGGCCGCGAAGCGGGCGAGCGCGCCGTCGCGCGGCTCAATCCCGGCAAGATGGCCAGCGGCCCGATGCCGGTGCTGTTCGATCCGCGCGTCGGCGCATCGTTGATCGGCCATCTGGTCGGAGCGATTTCGGGCGCGGCGATCGCGCGTGGCACAAGCTTCCTGCTCGGCCAGCTCGGCAGGAAGATTTTCGCCGATGGCATCTCGATCGTCGACGATCCGTTGCGCCCGCACGGTCTGCGTTCGCGCCCGTTCGATGGCGAGGGCCTGGCGGTGCTGGAAACCACATTGGTCCGCGATGGCGTGCTCGAAACGTGGCTGCTCGAATCGGCTTCCGCCCGGCAACTCGGTTTCGAGCCGACCGGCCATGCGGTTCGCGGCGGGGCCGGAGCGCCGGGCGTAAGCACGAGCAACACCTATCTCGCCGCGGGACTCGTCAGCCGCGACGACTTGATCGGTGGGGTCAGCAATGGCGTCTATGTTACCGAATTGATCGGTCAGGGCGTCAATGGCGTGACCGGCGATTACAGCCGCGGTGCAGCGGGCTTCCTGATCGAGAACGGCACGCTGACGACACCGGTCGACGAATTCACCATCGCCGGCAACCTGAAGGACATGTTCCTCAATATGACGCCCGCCAGCGACCTGGAATTCCGCTACGCAACCAATGTTCCGACGCTGCGGATCGACGGCATGACCATCGCCGGTGGCTGAGCTGATCGACGATATCGCCGCAGTCGCGGCCGAAGCCGGGGCCTTCGCGCTCGCCCGCTGGCGCACCGACGTCGAGCAGTGGGAAAAAGCGCCGGGCAATCCGGTCTGCCAGGTCGATCTGGACGTCAACGCGCTGCTGCGTGAGCGGCTGACCGCGCTGGCGCCCGATGCCGGCTGGCTGTCAGAAGAGACGGTCGACGATGCCGTTCGGCTCAACCATCGCCGCTGCTGGGTGGTCGATCCGATCGACGGTACGCGCGACTATATCCGCGGCCGCGAAGGCTGGGCGGTATCGATCGCCCTGGTCGATGGCGAGCAACCCGTCGCGTCGGTGCTCGATGCACCGGCCCGCGGCGAAATCTGGCGAGCCGAGGCGGGCAAGGGAGCGACACTCAACGGCGAGCCGCTCGCGCATAGCGGCCGGTCGGTCTTCATCGGCGCGCGGACGCCGACCGACGTCCTGCCCAAGATCGATTCGGATCTGGTCGCGGTCGACAAGCCGAATTCGATCGCGCTGCGAATCGCGATGGTGGCGGCGGGTCAGGCCGACCTGCTCGCGACGATTCGCTGGGGCAACGAATGGGACATCGCCGCGGCCGTCCTCGTCGCGCGCGAGGCGGGTTGTTCGGTCAGCGACGCAGTGGGACGAAAATTGCGCTTCAATACGCCGCGCGCCGAGGCGTTTGGCGTGCTGGCGACGGCGCCGGGGATTCACCTGGCAGCGATCGCACGCTTGCACGAACGCGCCGTAGCTGGGCTCGGCAAACCGCGCTGACTCCGCCGGATACCCCCTGGGGACGCGGGCGAGCCGGAGGAATGAGACGATAGGTCCGTTTCAGCCCTCGAGCTGGCGGATCAGGCTCCGCACCGCGCCGTCGATCTCGTGATCGCTACCGCGCAATTCCTCGATCCGCCGGACCGCATGGATGACCGTCGAATGATCGCGGCCGCCGAACTTGCGGCCGATTTCCGGCAGCGAGCGCGTGGTCAGGCGCTTCGCGAGATACATCGCGATCTGGCGCGGACGCGCGACGACCACCGCGCGGCGCGCCGAGACGAGATCGACCGGCTTGAGATCGTAATGCGCCGACACGGCGCGCTGGATTTCGTCGATCGTGATCCGCTTGGTGCCGCCCCGCAGCACATCGCCCAGCGTTGCCTGGGCGAACTCCAGATTGATCTCCTCCCCGGTCAGCTGGGCGTAGGCGACGAGGCGGTTGAGCGCGCCCTCCACCTCCCGCAGGCTACCGGTGACTTTGTAGGCCAGCAGGTCGAGCACTTCCTCCGGAACCGTAACGTCCGGCAATTCGCCCAGACGATGGTCGAGCAAGGCGCGGCGAAGGCTCGAATCGGGCGTCTTGATATCGGCGACCAGGCCCATCGCCAATCGCGACACGATCCGCGCCTCGACATCGTCGAGCCCCTGCGGATGGCGGTCGGCGGTGATCACCAGGCGCTTGCCTGCGGCGGTCAACTCGTTGATCGTATGGAAGAATTCATCCTGGGTGGGCTTCTTCCCCGAGATGAAATGCAAATCGTCGATCATCAGCAGGTCGGCACCGCGCAGCCGCGCCTTGAACGCATGCGTGTCGTTGGCGCGAATCGCCGCGACGAATTCGAACATGAAGCGCTCGGCCGACATCAGGATGACCCGGGCATTGGGGACGGCCGCCAGGTAGGCATGGCCGATCGCATGCATCAGATGGGTCTTGCCCAGCCCGGTTCCCGAATGGAGGAATAACGGGCTGAACCGGGGTACACCGGGTTCGGCCAGCGCCTTGGCGGCGTTGTACGCGACCCGGTTGGACGGATCGACCACGAAACGGTCGAAGGTCAGGCGCGAATCCAGTGGCGGCCGCTCCGCCGGTTCGATCCGGACGGCGGAAACCGTTTCGGCAGGTTGCTCGGCCGCGACACGCAGCACAGCCGGCGCGGACGCTTGACGGACCTCGATCGAAACCGTGCGAATCGCCGGAACCGCGGCGCGGAACTCCTGCACCAGCCGGTCCTGATAGTGATTGCGCACCCAATTGGCGGTGAACGCCGACGGCAGCGTCAAACGAACCGTCGTTTCATCGTCGCTATCCCCCAGCTCGATCGGCTTGAGCCATTGCTCGAACAGCCGAGCCCCCGCCGACTCCCTGAGATTCTTGCGGATTCTCGCCCAGGCGTTGAGCACTTCCCCGGGCACGACACCTTCCCTTGCTACTGAAACCGCCACCCGCAACACCCTTTCCCCACCAGCCCTCTGCCCCCGCGACCGGCCCATTCTTCAGACACACATCTCCCCTCAGCCGGAAGCGCATCCGCCTGACCATGAGACCTGCGATTGATTCGGCGAGCACCTGACTGGCGCTGCGAGGGCCGATTATGAAGCTCGAACCGCGTCGATCAACCCCGACGATGACAGAAATATTAAAATAAAGAAGTTGACTCGCCTGGAGCCGCAGAAATCCGGGATTCCTGAAATAACCCACTGAATTTAGGTAAATTTTACGTTACGATTATGTGAACTATTTGCGAATCGCTAGGTTTTCCCATGCTTAGCGGATTCGTTCGAAGATCCGGTATGGCCTGCGCTGCGGAGCAGCATGGCGGTGCGGTCATGCAGGACAGCAAAAAGCCCGCCGGCGATCATCCGCCGGCGGGCGCTTGGCCCCGCTCTGGAAAACTGGCGCCGCTTAGAGCGACGCGAGTCGCTTGGTCAGGCGCGAGAACTTGCGGCTCGCCGTGTTCTTGTGAAGCACGCCCTTGGCGACGCCGCGCTGCAGTTCGGGCTGGACGGCGGCAAGCGCGACGGTGGCGGCTTCCTTGTCGCCGGCGGCCAGCGCCGACTCGACCTTCTTCACGAAAGTGCGGATGCGGCCGATGCGCGCGCCATTAACTTCCGCGCGACGCTCGTTGCGACGGATACGCTTCTTCGCTTGCGGCGTGTTCGCCATGAAAGTCCTCTAAGTCTCGCAAAAATGGAACAGGCACGGCACAAGGCCGCGCCCGGAAGCGCTGGCCCTTAGCGGTGGATGCGCAGAAGGTCAACCGCCCGAGAAGGTCAGGCGGCAAACCGGAGGCGGCGTAGATCCCGGCTGCACCGGTGCCACCGCAGTATCGAAATTGGGCCCTTCCAGCGTGAGCGTCGAGCCCGACCGTATCGCCCGATAGGTCCGGCCGCCGAGGTCGAGCTGATTGGTCGCGGCGTCCCAGGAATAGGTCCCGCCACCGCTGACCATCGTTTCGACCATGCGCTCGGGGAAGGTGAAGTCGTAGCCGTCCGAATCGTTGAATCGCAGTTCCGCCACCCTGCGCCCCGCGCAATCGGCATTCCGCTCCTTTTCATGCCAGACGCCGGTGAGCACGACCTGGTTCGCTCCCACGATTCGCCACACCCCCATCGTGCGCTCCTGGCCCCGGAAAGTCGCATACAGGGTCAGCACGGTTCCGGGCCGGGCGGCGCTGGCCACGGTCATTTTCCCGGTGCGCGGATCGATCGCCGCGATCGCGGGGTCGGAAGTCCGCCATTTCCGAAAGCACGCCCACGGAGCGTCCTTCTCTCCATCATAGCCGCGCGTCCAGAACGGTCGAACGACGATCGTCGTCCCCTGGCGAATGATTCGCGGCTCGGTCCTGACGCCGACTATTCCCGAAAGGTCCGCGCATTCGGTGGGCGCCGGCTTTCGGTCCGCTGCCAGCGCCAGCGCCAATATCGCCGCCGAGATCATCACCTCCCCCTGTCCCGTGTGGACTTCATGTCTGGCATGCCGGGCACCAGAAGGTCGAGCGCCCGCCGTCGACATAGCGCTTGACGGTGCCGCCGCAGCCACATGGCTCGCCCTCGCGCCCGTAGACCGCGAACTGTTTCGAGAAATAGCCGAGTTCGCCATCGGGCCTGGCATAATCGCGGAGCGTCGATCCTCCCGCCTCGATCGCCGATTCGAGCACCGCCCGTATTTCGGTCACCAGCCGATCGAGCCGCGCCTGGCTGATCCGGCCCGCCTCGCGCCTGGGGGAGATGCGCGCCGCGTAGAGCGCTTCGCAGACATAGATATTGCCCAGTCCGGCAACGATCCGCTGGTCGAGCAGCATCTGCTTGATCGACGCGAATCGGTTGCGAAGCGCGTGTTTGAGATAAGCGCTGGTCAGATCGGGGCCGAGCGGCTCGGGTCCCAGCGTCCTGAATGCGGGGAAATCGGCTACCGCATTGCTGGACACCAGATCGACCGACCCGAAGCGCCGGGGATCGTTGAGCGCCACGCTGCGGCCGGCATCGGTATCGATGACAAGGTGATCGTGCAGCAGCAATTCGGACGGGTCGACTCGCCAGCGCCCCGACATACCGAGATGGAAGATCATCGTGTCGCCGCGGTCGGTCTCGATCAGCCCGTATTTGGCACGCCGCCCCATGGCGGTGACGGTGACGCCCGTCATACGCTGCGCGAGATCGGGCGGAAACGGGCGCCGCAGGTCGCCGCGCCGCGTGACGACCCGTTTCAGCCGCTGCCCGACGAGCACCGGTTCAAGTCCGCGGACGGTGGTTTCGACTTCGGGGAGCTCGGGCATGCGTACCAGCTAGGTTGGGTTTGCTCCCGTCACAAGCGCCCGCTAGAGCCGCGCGCATGAACGATACCGTCTCCTTCGGCTACGAAGAGGTCAGCCCCGAGGAAAAGACCCGTCGCGTCGGCGGCGTCTTCGCCAGCGTCGCCGGCAAATACGACGTGATGAACGACGCCATGTCGGGTGGACTGCACCGCGTGTGGAAGGACGTGTTCGTCCGCCGGGTGAAGCCTCGCGAAGGGGAGGCGATCCTCGACATGGCCGGCGGTACCGGCGACATCGCGTTCCGCATGGAGAAATCGGGCGCGGCGATCACCGTCGCCGACATCAACCCTGCCATGCTCGAGGTCGGGATCGAACGCGCCGCCAAGCGTGGCATCGACGGCCTGGTGTGGAGCGAGGCCAATGCCGAGACGCTGCCATGGCCCGACCGCTTCTTCGACGCCTACACGATCGCGTTCGGCATCCGCAACGTGACCGACATCCCCAAGGCGCTCCGCGAAGCGCATCGTGTGCTCAAGCGCGGCGGCCGCTTCTTTTGCCTGGAATTCTCGACCACGCTCTGGCCCGGCTTCGCCGACGTCTACGACGCATATTCGCACCATATCGTGCCGAAAGTGGGCAAGGCGATCGCGGGCGATGAGGAAAGCTATCGCTATCTGATCGAATCGATTCGCCGCTTTCCCGACATGCAACGCTTCAAGGCAATGATCGGCGAGGCGGGCTTCGTCCAGGCCAAGGTCGAACCGATGCTGGGCGGCCTGGTCGCGATTCATTCGGGCTGGAAGATTTGATGGGGCTCGGTCTCAATAAGCCCCTCCCCCTTGGGGGAGGGGTTGGCGGTGGGGGCGTGCCCCGAACCCTGTCGCCTGCGGATAGGCCCCACCCCAACCCCACCCCTGAAGGGGAGCGGACAAGCCGGTGACAGCTCCCCCCGTCCATCTCTGGCGGCTCCTAAAATGGGGCAGGATCCTCGCACGGCATGGTGCGCTCAAAGGGATCGAACGCGACCCCAACACGCCGCCCCGTGTCCGGCGACTGGTGCGTGCCGCCCGGTTCGGCGCGCGCGTGCCCAAGGTACCGCGCTACGCCGATGCCTTCCAGGCGATCGGTCCGGCGGCAATCAAGCTCGGCCAGACACTGGCGACGCGGCCCGATCTGGTCGGTGAGGAAGCCGCGCACGACCTCTTGCGCCTGCAGGACGCACTGCCGCCGCTGCCGTTCGACACGATCAGGGCAGCGATCGAGCGTGGGCTCGGGCGGCCGGTAGAGGAGCTGTTCGCGTCGATCGACGAGACGCCGGTCGGTGCCGCCTCGATCGCCCAGGTCCATCGTGCGACGACCCCGGACGGCCGCGACGTCGCGGTCAAGGTATTGCGGCCCGGCGTCGAGGACGATTTCGCCCGCGCGATCGACACTTATCAATGGGCGGCGGCGCAGGCCGAGGCGCTCGGCGGCGAGCTGGCGCGGCTGCGGCCGCGCCTCGTGATCGAGACGTTCAAGCGCTGGACCCTGCGCGAACTCGACCTGCGCCGCGAAGCCGCTTCCGCTTCCGAACTCGCGGAGGCGATGCGCGCCGAGCCCGAATATCAGGTTCCCGCGATCGACTGGCAACGCACCACCGGCAGCGTGCTGACGCTCGAATGGATCGACGGGATCAAGCTCACCAACCGCGAGGCGCTGGTCGCGGCCGGGCATGATCCCAAAAGGCTGGCCGGCACCCTGGTCAATGCCTTCCTCCGTCAGGCGATCTCGGAAGGATTCTTCCACGCCGACATGCACCAGGGGAATCTGTTCGCGACTCCCGAAGGGCATATCGCGGCGATCGATTTCGGCATCATGGGCCGGATCGACCGGCGCGCGCGCGTCTGGCTGGCGGAAATCCTCTACGGGCTGATCACGGGCAATTATCGGCGCGTCGCCGAGATCCATTTCGAGGCGGGCTATGTGCCGCCGCACCACAATGTCGGCGAATTCGCGACGGCGCTGCGCGCGGTCGGCGAACCCATGCGCGGCCTGCCGGTCAAGGACATGTCGGTCGGCATGATGCTCGACGGCCTGTTCCGCATCACGCGCGATTTCGACATGCAGACCCAGCCGCACCTGTTGCTGCTGCAGAAGACGATGGTGATGGTCGAAGGCGTGGCGACCAGCCTCGATCCCGACATCAACATGTGGGACACCGCGGCGCCGTTCATCCGCGAGTGGATCCGCACCGAACTCGGGCCCGAAGCGGCCATCGGCGACCGGTTGATCACCGACATGCGCACCTTATTGCGGCTGCCCGAGCTGATCCGCAACATCGAGGCGCGCTTCCCGTCGCCGGGCGGCGCGCCCCCTGCCCCACCGCTGCGCGAGATCCAGGTGGTGAGGCTCGGCGGCGGCTGGCGCTATCTCGCCGTCGCGGTGCTGAGTGCGGCGGCGTCGGTCGCCGCGACCTGGTGGTTCCTCCACTGATGGCGCTGTGGCTCGCCGAGCCGTCGCGGTTCGCCGGGCTGTCGCGCGGCAGGGCCCGGGCTGCGCTCGCCCTGCTTGCCTTGCTGCTGCTCGCGACGCTCAGCGCACTGAGCGTTCCGCAACCGGCAGCGGCGAGCGGCGGCCCTTCCAATCGCGCGGACGACGAGGCCGACATCGTCCTCTACGAGGCGATTGTCGACGGGGTCCGTCACGGCGGCAATTATTATGCGGTGGCCGCCGAGGAATTGCGGCGCGGCAATTACCCGCTGCGTCCGTTCGTCACGTTCCGCTTGCCGACCCTGGCGATGGTGCAGGCGCTGATGCCCGACTGGGCAGTCATCGGCCTGCTCTGGACGCTGGCGGCAGGCGTGATGCTTGCCTGGTACCGGCGTCTGCGCCCCGCCTTCGCGCGGCCGCCGCCCCTGCTCATCGCCATGGTGCTGCTCGCAGGCGGGATGGGGGCGTTCGTCCAGGCCGATCTTGCCGCGTTCCACGAGGTCTGGGCCGGATTGCTGATCGCGCTCAGTTTGGCCTTGCGCCGGCCCGGGCATTGGATCGCCGCGGTCGGCGTCGGCGCGATCGCGCTCCTCATCCGCGAAACGAGCGCCCTCTATGTCGGGATCATGGTGGTGCTGGCCTGGCTGGAAGGCGACCGCCGCGAAGCTTTCGGGTGGGCAGGCGGCCTCGGCCTGCTGGCGATCGTGGTCGCGGCGCACGCGCACGCGGTAGCGCAGGTGGTGACCCCCGTCGACCCGGCGTCACCGGGCTGGGCTGGCATGCTCGGCTTCGGCTTCTTCGTCGAAGCGATGACCTTGTCGACCGCTTTACGGCTTGCCCCGTTGTGGCTGGGCGCATTGCTGATGGGCTTCACCTTGTTCGGCTGGGCAGCCTGGCGGGATCCGACGGGCATCCGTGCGCTCGCGACCTTCTCGGCCTATGCCTTGTTGATCAGCCTGTTCGGGCGGGTCGACACCTTTTATTGGGGACTGATGGTGGCGCCCGCGATCCTGATCGGACTGGCCTTCGTACCCGACGGGCTGAGAGACCTGATCGCCGCCGCGTTTCCAAAACGGCGCAAGATCACGGTGACGAGGCTCAATCCATGAAGCGTATCCTGCTGATCGTCGGCGGCGGCATCGCGGCCTACAAATCGTGCGAACTGATCCGGCTGGCGAAGAAAGCCGGCATCGGCGTGAAATGCGTTCTGACCGCCGGCGGCGAGCATTTCGTCACGCCGATGACGCTCGCCGCCCTGTCCGAGGAGCAGGTCTATACGACGCTCTGGGATCTCAAGGACGAAACCGAGATGGGGCATATCCAGCTCAGCCGCGAGGCCGATCTGATCGTCGTCGCCCCCGCCACCGCCGATCTGATGGCGAAGATGGCAGCGGGGATCGCTGACGATCTCGCGACGACCTTGCTGCTGGCAACCGACAAGCCGGTGCTCGCCGCCCCCGCGATGAACTGGCGAATGTGGTCGCACCCGGCGACGGTCCGCAACGTCGCGACCTTGCGCGGCGACGGGATAACGGTGCTGGAGCCCGACGAGGGGCCAATGGCATGCGGCGAATTCGGGCCGGGACGGCTGCCCGAGCCGCCGGCGATCCTGACGGCGATTCAAGAGCGACTTGGATGACGCCCCCCCACCCATCCCACCGCCGTCGGCAGCGGGTCCCCTCCCTCTGCCGCTTGCGAGAGGAGGGAGGCGCGGAGCGGCAGAAGGGCGAGAGTCTGTCGTGACGTTGACCGGCCGCCACATCATCATCACCGCCGGACCGACGCACGAACCGATCGATCCGGTACGCTACATCGCCAACCGGTCGTCGGGAAAACAGGGCTTCGCTATCGCCGCCGCGCTTGCCGCGCGCGGTGCCAGGGTCACGCTCGTCGCGGGCCCGGTGACGCTGGCGACGCCGCCGGGCGTGGACCGGATAGATGTCGAGACCGCGCTGGAAATGGCCGCCGCGGTTGACGCCGCCCTCCCTGCCGATGCCGCGGTGATGGTCGCCGCGGTCGCCGACTGGCGCGTCGTGGCCTCGGGCCAGAAAATAAAGAAGGGGCCCGAGGGTCCGCCGACGCTGCGCCTCGTCGAAAATCCCGACATCCTGGCGACGCTCGCCAGGAACCCGAACCGGCCTCGCCTCGTCGTCGGCTTCGCTGCCGAAACCGAGCGCGTCATCGACCACGCACGGGCCAAGCTGGCGAAGAAGGGCGCGGACTGGATCGTCGCCAACGACGTTTCGGGCGACGTCATGGGGGGCGATGCCAACACGGTCCACATCTTATCGGCGGACGGCGTCGAGAGCTGGGAAAAATTGCCCAAAGGCGCCGTCGCGGAGCGGTTGGCCGACCGGATCGGCTCGGCGCTCGCCTGACGTTTGTTCTTTATTTGTTCCGTGCATTGAGCTATCCCCCCTGGTCGGGAGGATGCGATGAACAACTACGTCACGTTGGGTGCGAACGACGCCGAGGCGTCGAACGCGTTTTACGATGCCGTGCTGGCGACGATCGGCTGGGCCTCGCACATGGGATTCCCCGGATGGCGCGCCTATTCGAAGGAGGGCGCCGGCGCGGGGCTGACGATCTGGGTGTGCAAGCCGTTCGACGGGTCCCCGGCCAGCGCGGGTAATGGCACGATGCTGGGTCTGGCCGCCGACAATCGCGATCAGGTCGACGCTTTCCATGCCGCCGCGATGGCGCATGGCGGCCGTGACGAGGGAGCACCGGGGCCGCGTCCGGACTACGGGCCCGATTGGTATGCCGCCTATCTTCGCGATCCGACGGGCAACAAGATCGCGATCGTCCATAACGGCTAGAGCATCGCGCGGAAAGTGGGCGCCGGTTTTGCGCAACAAGCGATGCGATCACGAGCAACTGGCGCGGTTTGTCCGATTCAGAAATCGGGCATGTCGCTCTCGGTCGCGAGCTGGAATTCCATGAAGACCGTGCCTGGGGGTGTGGGTGCGTAATAGGGCTCGATCCGGTGGAATCCGAGTTCCTGGTACAGCGCGATCGCGCTCGCCATCGATGGCAGGGTGTCGAGCCGGATCGTGCGATAACCTGCAGCACGCGCTGCCGCGATGATCGCTTCCGCCAGGGTCCGGCCGAGACCCAGTCCGCGTGCTTCGGGACGCAGGAAAAGCCGTTTCATCTCGCACACGCCATTCGCCAATGGCCGCAACGCTGCGCACCCGAGGGCACGCCCCTCCGCATCGCGCGCGAGCAGCAGCGCTCCTTCAGGTGCTGCGTATTTGCCGGGCAAGCCAGCCAGTTCGGTCGCGAAATCCTGATAGCCGAGATCGACCGGCAGCGATGCCGCATAGCCGGCAAACAGGTCGGCGACCGCGGCGAGGTCGTCGGTCGACGTCGCGCGATCGATACGAAATCGTTCGGTCATGCACGGATAGTCGGATCGACGGCATCCCGTTTCAACTCCCCTTTCCACGTCGCCGCCTTGCCCCTTACAAGCCACCCATGATCTCGATTCGAAGCGGATGGGCAATTGCCCTCGCCGCCACGCTGATGGGTCCGGCGATGGCGCAGGCACCGCTCGGCGAACCCTATAGCCGGGCATTCGGACCCGATGCGCCGGACCGGGTGAAAACGTTGGTCTTCGTGCTCCATGGCGACGCGCCGTTCGCGAACCCCTCCTATCAATACACCTTTGCCGCCGACGCCGCGACGCTGCCGGGCGTACGCGCGATCGGCATCCTGCGTCCCGGATATAAGGACCGGGACGGCGACGTCTCGCCGGGCGTCCGCGGCCTGACCACCGGCGACAATTACACGCCCGACCGCGTCGATGCGATCGCCCGTGCCATCGCCCGTATCGAGGCACTTTATCCTAAGGCGCACCACATCATCGTCGGTCATTCGGGTGGTGCTGCGATTGCCGCCGACCTGGCAGCCTTGCACCCTGGACTGGTCGATGGCGTGCTGCTGGTATCGTGCCCATGCGACTTGCCCAGATGGCGCGCGTTCATGAAGAAAAAGATACCCGCCGCGCCGTTCGAAAAGCCCGTCGACAGCTACAATTCGATCGCCCTGATAGCGAAGTTGAGCCCCACCCTTGTGCTGTCGATGATGGTCGGCTCGGCCGACGATACGGCGCCCCCCGACCTTACGGAGGCGTATGCCACGGCGGCACGTGCTCGCGGCATCGCGGTGGACTTGCGCATCCTGCCGGGCAAACCGCACGACATCCTGAACGAGCCCGAGGTGATCCCCGCGCTCGCCGATCTCATCGCAAAGGTATCCAGCGCCAAATGACCCAACCCATCCGAATTGCGATCAAGCGGCTGCCGCATGGCGTGGACCTGTCGCTGCCGGCCTACGCCACCGCCGGTGCGGCAGGAATGGACGTCGTCGCGGCCGAAGCATTGACGCTCGCACCCGGCGCCCGCCACGCGGTCGCTACGGGTTTCGCGATCGCTATCCCCGAAGGGTTCGAGGTTCAGGTCCGGCCGCGTTCGGGACTGGCGCTCAAGCACGGCGTCACGTGCCTCAACACGCCGGGAACGATCGATCACGATTATCGCGGCGAGGTGAAAGTGATCCTCGCCAATCTCGGCGACCAATCGTTCGAAATCGCCCGCGGCGACCGGATTGCCCAACTCGTTCCGGCCCCGGTTCAACGCGCGACGCTGGACGAAGTGGCCGAACTGGACGAGACTGATCGAGGTAGTGGCGGTTTCGGCTCCACTGGTCGATAATCGGCGAATGATGTTCGGGTTATTCCTTCTTATGCAGGGGGCCGTGGCGGCGGCCGTCCCCACCGACTGGTCGAAGCTGCCCGACCTCAGGCTGACCGCGACGCCCGATTATCCGGCGATCATGACCAAGTTCGTCCGCGACGAAATTGCCGCGGGCCGCTGCGCCGCACCCGCGCCGGTCGACGGCAGGACCAGCATGAAGGTCGACATGATCGTGCTCGTCTCCTCAGCCAGCGGCGAAGCCGTCAAGATCGTCCCCCGCGCGATCAATTGCCCGACGGTCGAACAATTCGCCGCCGGCGTCGTGCAGAAAGCGACGCGCGGCAACATAGCCGGCCCGCCACCCGCCGCCGACAGCTGGTACCATATTGGCATGACCCTTACATGGGGGCCGTGAGCCCTTCTTTGTCCCCGCTTTCCGATGCCGATCTTGCGCGTTTCGCACGGCACATCGTTCTCAAGGAAATCGGCGGCGCCGGGCAGATCAGGCTGCGGCGCGCGCGGGTCGCGGTGATCGGTGCCGGCGGGATCGGCTCCCCCGCGCTGCAATATCTCGTCGCGGCGGGAATCGGGCGGATCACGATCATCGACGACGATACGGTCGACCTGTCCAATCTGCAGCGCCAGACGATGTTCGGCACGCCCGATCTCGGCGCCACCAAGACCGACGCGGCAACGGCCTCCCTGGCCCGGCTCGACCCTGAGGTGGCAATCGACCGCCGGCCAACGCGGATCGACGCGGCGAACGCACGCGGACTGCTAGATGGCGTCGACGTGGTGCTCGACGGCACCGACAATTTCGCGACCCGGCTGACGGTGGCCGATGCCGCGCTGGCGTTGCGCATCCCACTGGTCTCTGCGGCGGTCAGCCAGTTCGAGGGCCAGCTCGGCGTCTATCGCGGCTGGGAAGCCGACAAACCCTGTTACCGCTGCTTCGTCGGCGGCGACCCCGAACGCGAGGGCGTCAGCTGTGCCGAAGTCGGCGTACTCGGCGCGATGGCCGGCGTGATGGGCAGCCTCGCCGCGCTCGAAGTCGTCCGAGCGATCGTCCCGTTCGGCGACGATACCGCCGGCACCCTGCTGCTCGCCGATGGCCTGTCGCTGCGCTTCCGGACGATCCGGCTGCCCAAGGATCCCGGGTGCCCGACCTGTAGCGGTTAGCCGAGCCCGATCCGCTCGAGCGACCACGTATCGGCGGTCCAGCGGTCGCCATGCTCGACATACCAGTCGACCGTCGCCGCCAGTCCTTCGGCGAATCCGATCGCCGGCGACCAGCCGAGCTCGCGCTCGATCTTCGTCGGATCGACGGCATAGCGGCGGTCATGGCCGCGGCGATCCTCGACGAAGCGGATCAGGCCGCGCCGGCGCCCGCGCACCGGCGGCGTCCGTATGTCGAGCAGATCGCAGATCCGCGCTACGGTAGCGATGTTGCTGCGCTCTTCCCGCGCGCCGATGGCATAGGTCTCGCCGACCCGGCCGCGCTCGAACACCGCCTGGAGAGCAGCGGCATGATCGTCGACGTGGAGCCAATCCCGGACATTGGCGCCATCGCCATATACCGGCAGCGTTTCGCCACGCAGCGCGCGCATGATCGTCAGCGGAATGAGTTTTTCGGGCGCCTGGAACGGTCCGTAATTGTTGGTGCAATTGGTCACCACGACCGGCAGGCCGTAGGTATGGTACCAGGCGCGGACGAGATGATCCGATGCGGCCTTCGACGCCGAATAAGGGGAGGATGGGCGATAGGGCGAGCCTTCGTCGAACCGCTCGTCATCGAAATCGAGGTCGCCGAATACTTCGTCGGTCGATACGTGGTGGAACCGGAATGTCCGGCTGGCCTCGCCACCCAGCCCTTCCCAATATGCTCGCGCCGCCTGAAGCAACTCATACGTTCCGAGGATGTTGGTTTCGACGAACGCGCCGGGGCCGTCGATCGAGCGGTCGACATGGCTTTCCGCCGCGAGATGGACGATCGTGCCGACGTCCTCTCCCGTCAGCAAATCGGTGACCAGCCGACGATCGCCGATATCGCCGTGGACGAAGCGGTAATTTGCTCGCCCGTCGACCTCTGCGAGCGCGATCGGCGCCGCGGCATAGGTCAGCTTGTCGAGATTGACGACGCGCCTGCCCTGGGCAACCAGCCGGCGTACCAGGGCGGAGCCGATGAAGCCCGCCCCTCCGGTTACCAAGATGCCGCGCGACGTCACGCTGCCATCTTCCTCAGATAGCTGGCATAACCGGTGGCGCCCATCTGCTCGGCGCGGCTCAGCACAGCGGCGCGGTCGAGATAGCCCAACTGGAGACCGATCTCTTCCGGACAAGCGATTTTCACGCCGCTCCGCATCTCTATCGCGCGTACGAAGCTCGACGCTTCGTACAAACTGTCATGCGTGCCGGTATCGAGCCAGACATTGCCCCGGCCGAGCGGGCTGACCAGGAGATCGCCGCGAGCGCGATAGACGTTGAGCACGTCGACGATCTCGGTCTCGCCGCGGGCCGAAGGCGATAACCGCCGGGCGATCTCGACGACATCCGCGTCGCAGAAATAGAGCCCTGTCACCGCCCAGTTCGACTTTGGCTGCGCCGGCTTTTCTTCGATGGAAGTGACGATCCCGTCCTTTTCGAACGCCACCACCCCGTAGCGTCCGGGATCGGCCACCTGATAGGCGAAGATCGTGGCACCTCTGTCCCGCGCCACGGCCTCCCGGCATTTCGCACCGAGATGATCACCATGGAAAATATTGTCCCCGAGAACCAACGCGCAGCCTTGCCCCGCCAGGAATGCCTCACCGATGACGAATGCCTCCGGCAAGCCGGCAGGATCGGCCTGCTCGGCATAGGTCAGCGATACGCCGAAGGCGCGGCCGTCGCCCAGCAACGCTTCGAACGCCGGCAAATCGCGCGGCGTGCTGATGACCAGGATTTCGCGGATGCCCGCCAGCATCAGGATCGACAGCGGATAATAGATCATCGGCTTGTCGAACACCGGCAGCAATTGCTTCGACACCGCCAAGGTCGCCGGATAGAGCCGCGTCCCGCGACCGCCCGCCAGAATGATCCCCTTCATGGTTTACGAGCCCTAACCGCGAAGGGTTAAGGCAAGGCAAATCGCGACATCAGAGTGTGTCGATGAACGTCCGGATGGCCGGGCCGATCTCCGGCCGATCGAGCGCCAGCGCGATGTTCGCCTGGATATAGCCGGCCTTGTCGCCGCAATCGAAGCGGCGGCCGCCGAACTTATAGGCGTGGAACGGCTGGCCGCCGATCATCTGCGCCATCGCATCGGTCAACTGGATCTCGCCGCCGGCGCCCTTTTCCTGCGTTTCGAGTACGCGCATCACTTCGGGCTGGAGGATATAGCGCCCGGGGATCATCAGGTTGGACGGTGCCGTTCCGAGCTTGGGCTTCTCGACGAGCGCGGTCACCTCGACCAAATCGCCTTCCTGCTTTCCCGGCGAGATGATGCCGTAACGGTCGGTCTCGGCGGAAGGAACCTCGTAGCCGCAGACCAGATTGCCGCCGACCTCGTTATAAGCTTCGACCATCTGCTTCATGCAGCCGGGCTGACCGACCATGAGTTCGTCGGCGAGGAAGATCGCGAACGGCTCGTCACCGACGATATCGCGGGCGCACCAAACGGCATGTCCCAGGCCCATCGGCTCCTGCTGCCGGACATAAGCAACCGCGCCGGGGGCGAGCCGCGTCTGGTGGAGCAATTCCATCGACTTGCCGCGCGCCTTCATGGTCGATTCGAGCTCGTAGGCGATGTCGAAATGGTCCTCGATCGCCGATTTGCCGCGACCGGTGACGAAGATCATCTGCTCGATTCCGGCCTCGAGCGCCTCGTCGACCGCATATTGGATCAGGGGCCGGTCGACGATCGGCAGCATTTCCTTGGGCAGCGCCTTGGTCGCGGGCAGGAATCGGGTGCCGAGCCCACCGACGGGGAACACGGCCTTGCGCAACGGCTTGATCGACATTCACTTCTCCTGGCGCGGGCGCATAGGGCGCTCCGCCGCCGGGGAAAAGCCCCGATCGACGATCCGCCGCACGGCGCGACCGATCCGGGCGGCGGGACTGGTGAGCAGATAGAGCGGTCGGGCCGGTCGCGGCAGCGGCAAGGCAAGGGCATCTTCGGTCGAAACCCAATTCGTCCAGACGACGTTGGCGAGATAGCGCGGCGTCGATTTGAGCAAGAGCGCCGATGCCTGGCCGATCGCCATGTAGCGCCACGGCGTGTGAGTCTGGTCGGCGAGTTCGTCGTGCCCGCGCATCAGCGCGTCGGACAAGGCAGCCAGCCAGCGCACGCGCCATGACCGGCCGACATCGCCGGGAACCCGCGTTCCGAAAATGCGCGCGGCCTGCAGCAAGGCAAGGTCCATCGCACGCTCGACGCCATCGCGGCGCGCGCGCGCCCTGAGCGCAGCGACGGCCTCGTCGTTCATCGCAGCCAGCAACGCGTTGAAATCGGCGAGCCATTTGAGTCGCGACCAGCCGTGCCGCGCTCCGTGGACCGCGAGATAGACCAACAATGCCGTATCGCCGAGCGTCGGCAGCGCATGGCCCGAAACGATCACCGGCCGGACATCGCGCGCCAGATCGGGTTCGTTGAGGAGACCCTTTACCGAGGTCGCCCGCCAATGGAGGTCGATCACCGCCCGGTTGCCGGCGTGGACCAGGGTACATTCCTTGACCATGTCGATCAGCACCGCCAACCGATCGGCGTCGAGCGATATCGCGGGGTCGGTCATGCGATATCCGGCGCCTTCCAGCAGCGTTATCGCAGTCCCGGCATCGTCGGGCGCGACGAGCAAATCATTGTCGAGCGTTTGCTTTACCCGTTGGTCGCGATAAGCGAGTTCGGCCAGCGTCGCGCCTTTCAGGAACGCCGCGTTGATTCCGTTGCGATTCAGCAGATCGGTAATTCGGGCCGCTTCGTCGATCAGCAGGAGGTTACGTGCCACTTTGCGGCGATGCGTCTCGCCAAGCGCCGCGGGCGCGGGAATCCCGGCTGCTTCCAGCGCGAGCCTCGCCAGGCCGGCAACGCGGTGGCGGCGAGTCAGTGCCAGGAATCGATTCCAGTCGATCGCGCTCCTGGCGGCGTCGCGCACCGCGTCGGCGTCGGTCGGCCAGCGGCAACAGGCCGCAAGCAACATGAATTCGGCGGAGGGCCCGCCGCGGCTCACGTCGACAGGAACCAGCGGTGCCCCGCCTCGATACCGACCGCCGTCAGGGTGCCGCTCGCATAGGCACCCGTGTCGATGCCGATGCGGTTGTGCAATTCCTCGACCGCCGGGCTGATCGAATGGCCGTGAACGACAATCGCACCGTGGCTGCCCTCGAAATCGAGGAAGCGGTCGCGGATCCAGCGCAGGTCTTCCGGCTTCTGCCGATCGAGCGGTACGCCGGGCTTGATTCCGGCATGGACGAAGTAATAGCCGCCTACCACGAGACAATCGGTCATCCGGTTGAGGAACATCGCATGCGCATCGGGGACGCGGCCGGCAAAGTCCTCGCACAGCGACAGCGTATCGCCCGAATCGATCAGCGCCTGGGCAACCCCATAGCTGGCCATCGTCTCCGCACCGCCGATCCGTGCCCAGAAGCGCGCCGCTTCCAGATTGCCGGCCAGCGTCAAAAGGAACACCTCCTCATGATTGCCTTTCAGGAATACCGGCCGCTGGCTGCCCCAATCCCGTTGCAACAGGTGATCGATCACTTGTTTCGACTGCGGTCCGCGGTCGACCAGATCGCCGAGCAGGACGATGCGCGTGTCGGCGGAGCCACGCTCCGCATCGTCGCTGTCGATCGCGTCAAGCAATCGGGTCAGCAAATCGAGCCGCCCGTGAACGTCCCCGATCGCGTAGAGGCGTTCTCCCGGTGGGACATGAGCGCCACCGGCCGCGGGCGCGCCATCACCGCGCGCCCCGAACAGACTTTTTAGCCGCCTACCAATCACGGCACCCGCCGTTCGTGGTTCGGGAGCTTGGAAAGCAGCCCGCAAGTACATCGCAATTTTCCATCATCTGCAGATAGGCGCCGCGCTTGCCCGCGATCAAGCGAGCATGTCGGCTGTTTACCGCGAGACCCTCGCCCTGTAGCCGTGCCGGCAACTGAGACGGCCTAATCCTCGAAGGGACGGCAATGGGATATTTCTTCCCCAACAACGGCAATCGCGCCCCATGACGGAACCTGCGATGATCTTGCCAGATTTCGACCGGCCGGTGCGCATGATGATGGCCAGCGAATTCACGCACGGCTCGACCGCGCGTGGCCTGGTCGGCGGGTTTCGTACACTCGGGTGGGATGTCGCGGAGGTCGATATCCTCAATTTCGTGGTGCGCGGCCGCAGCCGGCTGTCGCGCGCTGCGGCGCGGCTGCTGTGGAACAGCGCGATCTCGGAATATAACGCCGAAATCCTGCGCATCGCCGAACTCAACCGGATCGAGGTCTTCCTGACGATAAAGGGCGTCAATATTGCGCGATCGACCGTCGACCGGCTGCAAGCCAACGGCACGCGCGTCGTGGTCTTCTATCCCGACGTACTCTTCGACCATGTCGGGGTGGACGAGGCGGTACTGGCCGCGACCGACCTGATCGTCACCACGAAAAGCTACCACGCCCCCTATCTCGACAAGCTCGTCGGACCCGCGCGGCATGCCTTCGTCCATCACGGCTATTGCCCGAGCGCGCATTCGCGGCGCCATCGGGCAGGGGCGATTCCATATCGCTGGGATATCGGCTTCATCGGCAACGCCTCGCCGCACAAGGCCGCACATCTGGCAGCCGTAGCCGAGGCCTTTCCAGATCAGCGCTTCGTCGTGATCGGCAATGGATGGACCGACCTCGCACGGGGATCGGCATTGGCGTCGCATGTCCTGGGCGCGCCTCTGACCGGTGACTATTTCGCCCGTGCGATCGAGCAGACGCGGGTCAATCTCGCGATCCACCACGGAGAAGTCGGTCCGGATCGCTGGCAGGATCTGACGTCGACCAGAACGTTCGAGATCCCGGCCGCCGGCGGCTTCATGCTCCACGTCGACAATGACGAAGTGCGCGCGCTCTACGAGGCTGGTCGGGAGATCGACGTGTTCACGGGCGAGGAACAGATGATCGACCGTATCGGATATTATCTGGCCAACGACGGCCGGCGGGCGACGATGGCCGAAGCCGGCTATGAACGATGCGTCCCGGCCTATTCGCTGGAAATGCGCGCCGCGGAGATCGCAGGAATATTGGCGAACCGTGGGCTGCTAACCGACGCGCGGCCGCCAAGTAGTTGAATTCCCGATACGCGACCCACGTTCCGTCGCCAATTTGTGCCGGTACGGCGTGTTCCGGTCGACGCCGCGCCGGCCAACGCGCCGGACTATCGCATTGACCGCCTCCAATCGACCCGCCTAGGACGGACCCGGCTCCACGCAATCTGGTAGAAACGACCCTTCATGTTGGCAAAACTGTTCGGAGACTTCAGGGGCATCGCGCGGGTCGCCGGCATCGGCACGGCGGTGCGCTGGCTTGGCTGCGTCGCGCTGACGCTGCCGGCGACGCTGCGGACGCGAAACCTGCTTGCTGCCGACCGATTGATGGGCAACGGCCCCTTCCGTGTGCGCCACGCGATCGGAACCGCCGTGCTGACCGGTGAAAGTGCGTTCAGCGGGCTACGTGAAATATGGGTGCGCGACGTCTATGCTGGAGGAGGATTCCTCCAGGTCCCCGATCACGGCACCGTCGTCGATCTCGGTGCCAATATGGGCAATTTCTCCGCCCAGGCGCTTGCCGCCAATTCGACTGCGCGGCTGATCGCCATTGAGCCCAGTGTCCAGCTTGGTGCCAAATGGGCGGCGACGATGACGACCAACGGATTCCAGGATCGCGCTCAATTGTGCCGTGCCTTCATCGGAATTTTCACCGACAAGCAGCGCCGCGACTTCGAGAACGACCCCGCCTATGGCGGCGCGCCGACGATCAATGAAGACGAATTCCTGTCGCGCTACGCGATCCGCCATATCGACTTCCTCAAATGCGATATCGAGGGAAGCGAATTCTTCATGGCGGAAAGCGGCAGCAAATTGCTCGACATCACCGATCGTGTTGCCATCGAACTGCACGATTTCGGTGGTGATCCGCAGCATTTCCTCGACAATCTCAAGGCACGGGGATTCACCGATCTCCAGGTCGATTGGTATGGCCGCGAATGTATCGCTCGCGCTGCGCGAGCGCCGGCACGGCGACTGGCTGCCTGACCATGGCAACTTTGGCCAATCGCCAGTTCGCGCCGACCGCCCGTCGACCGGAACGGCAATCAACGCTGATCGATGATCTAGAACCGACCTATCGCGAGATTTTTCTTTCCGCGTTGGTGGTCCTCTGGTTCATGATGGGCATGGCGGTCCTGCCGGGCTCGGAGGATCTGATCAACACGATCGGGCTTGTCGCCTTTTCGATCGTGCTCGGCTGGGCGGGATACCGCCAGATGAGACTCAACGTCGCGTCGCTCTGGACCCCATTGCTTTGGTATCGTGTCGCCATGCTGAGCTATTTCGGCATTGGCTCACTGGTTCCGATTTGGTCCAATGACGACACACGCGAATTGATGCAAGGATTCTATGATTTTTTTGGTTACGAAATAGTAAAACTGAACGCCGTAGTCACGGTATTCAATTTGATTTTTCTGATCACAGCAAAACTGCTGTTCGTTGCCATCAAAGAAAGGGCTTTGGATAGGACTTTTTCTAGCAAAAGATTTATTCACCAGTCAAATTTCAGCATGATCGTATTTGGATCTGTCTGCCTATTCATTGGTTCGATGGTAAATTACCTGATCATCTTTCCACAGGTAGTTGGATGGATCGACCTGAGCTTCTTCAGCACCGTATCGAACCTCGCCCTGCTGTCGTGGCTCGGCTATTTCATGGTGATATTCTGGGGCCTGGAAAACAAACGGCGGGAATTTGTCATCGTCCCAATAGTGCTCGCATTGGGGGAATGCGTGATCGGATTCTTTGCGATGAGCAAATCGGTCATGCTCATGCCGCTCGTCATGGTGAGTATCGCATTCATCTACCATCGCCGCTCCTTGCTTCGTATCGCGGTGTTTGCCGCATCGTTCGTCTCGGTGTTCATGCTGCTCTCCCCGATCATCACCCATGTCAGAGAGATGAACGCGCGCTACTATAACGGCAACGTGAGCGTTGCGGATGTTCCGAAGCTATACGCCTCATATTTCACGAATGGTCACGAAGATGATCAGTTCGCCGAGGTGGAGACGGGCTGGATGCGGCTGAGCTTCGTCAACGCCGGCACTTTCGCGATCAATCAATACGACCACGGAGCGCCAGGAAGATCCTATCGCTATTGGTCGATAGTCTGGATTCCGCGGATTATTTATCCCAACAAGCCAATAATCACCGATGTCGCCCGAGAATTATCGTATATGGCGAACGGCAATTACAATTCGTCCTCAAGTGCCGGACTCGCGGCGGAGGCTTATTGGAACGGCGGCTGGTTGGGTACGATCACCATCGGGATCCTCATCGCCCTGGTCTTCAGTCTCTGGTCGATGTACTCGATTGCGGTCATCGAGCGCAAAGCCTGGCATTTGTTCTTCGTCGTGCTGGTCGGAATGAGAATGTCCATTCGCGTCGACGGCGCCTTCGTTTCGGATATCCTCGGACCGATTGCTCTCGTGGTGCTCGCTCACATAGCGCTGGAGCTCATGAACCGCTTCCTGCCCGACGCGTTGGCCGGCACATTTCGCCCAAAAACGATACTACGCTAAGCCGCCGGGCATGTGCGGACTAGCCGGTTTCTTCGCACACGCGGCGCAAGCTTCGGCGATCGACCGTGCAACCTTGATCGCGATGCGCGATCGCATGACGACACGCGGACCCGATGGTGTCGGCTTGTGGATCGCATCCGATGGCCGCGTTGGTTTCGGCCACCGGCGGCTGTCGATCATCGATCTCAGCGATGCCGGTGCGCAGCCGATGGCGACGCCGGACAGGCGTTATACGATCGCCTATAACGGCGAGATCTACAATTATCGCAAACTGCGAGCAGAACTGATCGAAGCGGGTGTGGCTTTTGTCGGCGATTCCGACACCGAGGTGTTGCTCCACCTGTTCACCCACCACGGTGAAGCCATGCTGCCTCGGCTGCGGGGCATGTTTGCGATCGCAATCTGGGACGCCGTCGAGCGATCGATGTTCCTCGCGCGCGACCCGCTCGGCATCAAACCGCTTTACTATGCCGATCTCGGCGGCACGATCCGCTTCGCGTCGCAGGTCAAGGCATTGCTGGTCGACCCGGCGATCCCGCGCGCTCCCTCCGCGGCCGGCCTGACCGGATTCCACCTGATGGGCTCGGTTCCTGAGCCCTACACAGCCTGGCAGGCGATTCGGGCGCTGCCCGCCGGCCATTGCATGAAGGTCACCGTCGCGGGCGCCCAGGAGCCGCGCGAATATGCGCGCATCGCTTCGGTCCTCGCGGAGGCGCGGAACCGGACCGTCAGCGATACCGACGTTCGCGCGGCGCTGCGCGACAGCGTCCGACATCATCTGGTAGCCGATGTAGAGGTCGGCGCCTTCCTGTCCGGCGGCGTCGATTCGGGTGCGCTGATCGGCTTGATGCGCGATTGCGGTCAACAGCGGATCAGCGCCTGCACCTTGTCTTTCCGTGAATTCGCCGGAGGCTCGGAGGACGAAACCCCCGGCGCGATCGAGATGGCGCGACGCTATGGTGTCGACCACCATATCCGGACTGTCACCGCAGGTGAGTTTGCCGAAGACGTGGATGCGATCTTCGACGCGATGGACCAGCCAAGCGTCGATGGCATCAACACCTGGTTCGTCAGCAAGGCGTGCCGCGAAATGGGGCTGAAGGTCGCGCTGTCGGGGCTCGGCGGAGACGAACTGCTCGCTGGCTATTCGACCTTCCGCTCGGTACCGCGGACGTTCCATTTTGCCGGCCCGCTCAGCCGCATCCCTGGCGCCCCGGCCGCGGCACGCATGTTGATCCGGACGTTCGCGCCGCGGCTTGCGCGCAACAATCCCAAAGCGCTCGGCGTCCTCGATTATGCCGGCAGCTGGGCGGGCGCGTACTTTCTGCGCCGCGCGGTGCTTTTGCCCTTCGAACTCGACGACGCGATGGACCCGGGTCTTGCGCGCGACGGCCTGGAGGAATTGTCCTCACTCCAACCGATCGCGAACAGTATCGAACCCGACCCCGGATCCGACAACGGCCGCGTCTGCGCGATGGAAATGAGCAACTACATGCGGCACCAATTGCTGCGCGATACGGATTGGGCCGGTATGGCTCATTCGGTCGAAATCCGCGTGCCGTTGGTCGACTTCGCGCTGCTCGAGGCGCTCGCCCCGCGCATCGCCTCGCTCAAGCCCGGCGAGGGCAAGACGCTGCTGGCGAACGCACCGGCTATTCCCGTCCCGGCGAATATCGTCGGTCGCGTGAAGACCGGCTTCGGTATCCCCGTCGGCGACTGGCTGCGCGGCGACAACGAACATCACGAGGATCGCCGCACGTCGCGCCGCTGGGCGCAAGTCGTCGAAGCGCGGTATGCACGATCGGTCGCCACCTAGCCTGCGGCCTGAACGGTGGCGCAGTCATCCGTGACCGGCTAGGCGGTCGATCGTGAGAATCCTGGCCCTCTCCCATTATTACCCGCCCGAGGTGAACGCGCCCGCCTCGCGGCTGTCCGAACATGCGCGCGTCTGGCAGGACGCAGGGCACGAGGTGACGGTGGTCACCTGCGCGCCCAATCATCCGGCCGGTCGACTCTATCCCGGCTATCGCAACCGGCTGTGGCAGGAAGAGACGATCGACGGCATCCGCGTCATCAGGTTGTGGACATTCCTGGCGGCGAACGAGGGCTTCCTGCCGCGGATCGCCAACTACCTGTCCTATCTGTTTTCCGTCCTGTTCTGGCTGTGGCGCTTGCCGCGCGCCGATGTGGTTATGTCGACCAGCCCGCAATTCTTCTGCGGGCTCGCCGGATGGTTTCTGAAGCGCCGCAGACGTCCCTGGGTGCTGGAGATCCGCGACCTCTGGCCCGAAAGCATCGTCACGGTGGGCGCAATGAAGCGCGGTACGGCAATTCGGGCAATCGAGAAGGTAGAGGCGTTCGCCTATGCTCAAGCCGACCTCGTCGTTTCGGTGACCGACGGGTTCGTCCCCCATATCCGCGCACGCCGGCCCGACGGGCCGATCGCGGTAATCAAGAACGGGGTCGACCTGTCGCATTTCGCAAGCGATCCCGCAGCCGCCAACACGTTCCGCGCGCAGCATGGCCTGACCGGGAAGTTCGTCGCCTCCTATGTGGGGACGCACGGCATGGCACACGGGCTCCAGGCATTGGTGGCCGCAGCCGAGCGGCTGCGCGACCGCGCCGACATCGCCTTCCTGATGGTCGGCGGCGGTGCCGAGCGCGAAACGATTCGCACCCTGCGGGACGCCAAGGACCTGACCAACATCGTCATGCTCGAGCAATTGCCCAAGGCGGCGATGCCGGCGGTATGGGGCGCGAGCGACGCGGCGCTTGTCCTCCTCAAACGCGTCGACACGTTCAAGACAGTCATTCCGTCCAAGATGTTCGAGGCGATGGCGCTTGGCGTGCCGATGATCCTGGGGGTCGAGGGTGAGGCCAGAGCGCTGATGGACGAAGGCGGCGCCGGCATCGCGATCACGCCTGAGGATGATGCCGAACTCGCCGCGGCGATCCGGCGATTGGCCGACGATCGCGCCCTTGGCCGCCGGATCGGTGCCTCTGCCCAGGCCTTCGTTCGCGAACAGTTCGATCGCGACAAGCTGGCCAAGGCCTATCTCGCGCAATTCGAGGCGCTTCGGCGGTGAAGCTCGCGCGCAGCCTCGCCTTTGCACGGCACATCCCGCCGCGACAGATCGCCGCGCGCTTCTGGCTCGAAGCGAAGCGGCGCTGGTCGCTGCGTCTTCCCCCTCGGCTGGAAACCCTCGCTTATCCCGCGGCCGCCGCGCCGCAGCCGGTCTTTCCGCCGCGAACCGGTATGGTCGAGCGCCGGCCCGGCGGCTGGCGCTTTACCTTTGTCGGGCGCTCGATCGAAACCGGCGAGGCGATCGATTGGCAAGCCGATCCCGACCAGCTCTGGTGCATGAACCTCCACTATATGGAGTATCTGGAAGAGGTCGATCGCGACACCGGTCTGGCGCTGATCCGTCAATGGATCGCCGCGAATCCGCCCTGGCGACGCGGCTATTGGCGCGACAGCTGGAACAGCTACGCGCTGTCATTGCGGGCGGTCGTGTGGATGCAGCGGCTGACAGCCTGGGAGGTCGACGCGACCGATCCCGACATTCGCCGGATCACCGCCAGCCTGGCTTCGCAGCTGGATTTTCTCCGCCGCAACCTGGAGTTCGATCTCGGCGGCAATCATCTGATCAAGAACATCAAGGCGCTCGCCTGGGGCGGCGCCTTCTTCGCCGGGCCGTTCGGACAGAAATTGCGCGACCGCGCGATCCGCCTGCTCGCGCGCGAAATTCCCCGCCAGATCCTGCCCGATGGCATGCATTACGAGCGCTCGCCTTCCTATCACGCCCAGGTGTTTGCCGATCTGATCGAGACGCGCGTCGCGCTGGGCGACATGGCGCTCGATCGGGTGCTCGCCCCAATGGCAGGGGTGACGGCGATGCTGACTCATCCCGACGGCGGTCCCGCCGAGTTCAACGATGCCGGCCTGACCATGGCCTACGCGCCCGATGACTGCCTCGCCGCCTATGCCCGGATCACCGGGGGGCCGCCCCCGCAACGTGACGGCGCTTTCGGCCTGCGGGACGCGGGCTATTTCGGGCTTCACGCGCCGGGCTTCGCGCTGATTGCCGACATGGGACGGATCGGCCCGGACAGCCTGCCCGCGCACGCGCATGGTGACATCGGTTCGATCGAGCTGTCGATCGGCGGCGAGCGCATTGTGGTCGATCAGGGCGTTTTCGAATATGTCGCGGGCGATCGCCGCCAGGCGTCGCGCAGCGCACACCACCATAATTGCCTGGCGATCGATGGTGTCGAGCCCGCCGATTTCTACGGCGCATTCCGCTGCGGTCGGCGTCCGCGCGTCGGCGTATCGCAATTCGTCGGCGGCGACGGTGGTATCCTGCTACAGGGGCATCACGACGGCTATCGCCGGCTCAGGGGCAAACCGGTCGTCGTCCGCCGGGTCGAGGCGAACGCCGAAGGAGTCACGCTCTACGACCGGATCGACGGATCGACGTGGCACGCGGCAACGTCCCGTCTGCTGCTTCATCCCGATTGCCGCATCGAACTTCACGGCGATCTTGCCATTGTGCATCGCGGCGAAGTGTCTATCGCCATCCGGGGCTCCGCTCCGCTCCACGTCGAACCCGCTGTTTGGTGGCCCGACATGGGAGTGGAAGTGGCGACGCGGCGGCTTTGCTTGACACTCCCGCCGGGTTGCTTTGAAGCCACGCTGGAATTCGGCGCCGCAACACCGGTCGAGACGGGGATTTCGTGAAACAGGTCGAACAGAATTACCGCAGCGGCGTGCTCCGGCTGATTGATGCGCCGGTGCCGCGCGCGGGTGGCGGGCGCAACCTGGTCGCGACGCGTGTTTCGCTGATCAGCGCGGGCACCGAGAAGCAGATCATCGACCTCGCGCGGTCGAGCCTGGCGGGCAAGGCGATGGCGCGGCCGGACCTCGTCCGCAAGACGCTGCAGAAGGTCCGCAACGAAGGCCTGCTGCCGACCGTGCAGAAGGTGTTCGCCAAGCTGGATACGCCGATCCCGCTCGGCTATTCGCTCGCCGGCACCGTGGTCGAGGCGGGCAGCGATGCCGGCGGCTACGCGGTCGGCGACCGTATTGCCTGCGCCGGCGCGGCGGTCGCCAACCACGCCGAATACAATGCCGTGCCCAAGAACCTGTCGGTGCGCATTCCTGCCGGGGTCGATGACGAGGCCGCGAGCTTCGTCACCATCGGCGCCATCGCGCTGCAAGGGGTGCGCGTCGCCAACCCGACCTTGGGCGAGCGCGTCGTCGTCATGGGGCTCGGCCTGATCGGCCAGCTCACCGTCCAGCTCCTGAAGGCCAATGGTTGCCGCGTACTCGGCTTCGATCCCAATCCAGCGCGCGCCAAGCTCGCGATCGAGATGGGCGCCGATGTCGCTGTGTCGGACAGCCTAGACGACGCGGTGCGCGGCTTTACCGATGGTTACGGCGCCGATGCCGTGATCGTGACGGCGTCGAGCAAATCCTCGGCTCCGCCCAATCAGGCGGCCGAGATCAGTCGGATGAAGGGCCGCGTCGTCATGGTCGGCCTGACCGGCATGGAGATCGACCGCGAGCCTTACTACAAACGCGAACTCGATCTCAGGCTGTCCATGTCCTACGGCCCCGGCCGTCACGACCCGGCCTATGAGCTCGAAGGGCACGATTACCCGCTCGCTTATGTCCGCTGGACCGAGCAGCGCAACATGCAGGCGTTCCTCGAACTGGTCGCCGAAGGGCGGGTGACGCCGTCGAAGCTGGTCACGCATCGCTTTCCGATCGAGCAGGCGGAAGCGGCGTACAAGTTGATGGACGGTGACGAGCCGTACCTCGCGATTCTCCTCACCTATGCCGACACGCCGGGACCGATCGAACGCTCGATCCCGGTCGCGAGCAAGAAGGCGGCGGCCGGGACGGGTCGCGGCACGGGGTTCATCGGCTTCGGCAATTACGCCAAGTCGGTGCTGCTGCCTGCGCTCAAGAAGGCGGGCAACGAACGGCTGACCACGGTGGTTACCTCTACCGGCCTGTCGGCGCACGACGCCGCCGAGCGTCAGGGCTTCGCGCACGCCGCGACCGATCCCCAGGCAGTGCTGAGCGATACCGATACCGATTGCGTGTTCGTCGCGACGCGCCATGACAGCCATGCACGCCTCACGGTGGAGGCGCTCCAGGCCGGCAAGCACGTCTTCGTCGAAAAACCGCTCGCGCTGACGATCGACCAACTCGCCGAGGTTCAGGCCGCTGCCATTGCCGCGCGGGGCGTGCTGACGGTCGGGTTCAATCGCCGATTCGCGCCAATGATGGTCGAGGCCAAGGCGGCGCTCGCCAGTCGCGGCGGGCCGATCGCGATGCACTACCGGATTAATGCCGGGCATGTCCCAGGCGATTCCTGGCTGCATAGTGCCGAAGGCGGCGGGCGTATCGCGGGCGAGGCGTGCCACTTCGTCGATGCGCTCAGCTTCCTCGCTGGCGGACCGCCGGTCGCGGTCGAATCGTTCCGCCCCGACGGCGTCGGCGACACCGTCTCGGCGGTGTTGCGGTTCGCCGATGGTTCGACCGGTACGATCCTGTATTCCTCGCTCGGCGACAGCGCCTTGCCCAAGGAATATCTCGAGGTCTTTGCGAGCGGCCTCGTCATCAGGCTCGACGATTTCCGTAAGCTCCACATCACGCGTGGCGGCAAGACCGTTACCAAGTCCGCTTCGGCGCAGGACAAGGGACAGGCCGGGCTGGTCAAGGCCTTCTATGCCGCCGCCCGCGACGGAGCGCCGCCGCCGATCCCGCTCGACGAGTTGATCGCGGTCAGCGCCGCGACGCTGGACATGGCTGGGGCGGACTGAGCACCCGCGTGACCGCGCCCTCGCTCACCGCGATCATCCTCTCGTTCAACGAGGAGGTGCATATCCGCCGTTGCCTCGAGCGGATCACTCCGCTCGTCCAGCGAACGATATTGGTCGACAGCTTCTCGACCGACCGCACCGTCGACATCGCGCGCGAGCTCGGCGCCGAGATCCACCAGCACGCCTTCACCAACCAGGCGGCGCAACTGCAATGGGCGCTCGACACGATCCCGATCGGGAGCGACTGGATCATCCGCATCGATTGCGACGAATATCTCGAGCCCGCGCTGATCGACGAGATCAGGGCCAAGCTCCCCACCCTGTCGGCCGACATCACCGCGCTCGACGTCAAGCTGAAGGTATTGTTCAAGGGCAAGTTCATCCGCTGGGGCGGCTATTACCGCACCTGGCTGACGCGGCTTTGGCGCCCCGATGCCGGGCGGATGGAGCAGCGCTGGATGGACGAGCGCCTGCTGATCACGCGTGGCCATGCCGAGCGGTTGACCGGCGGCGACCTGGTGGATGCGAGCCTCAAGGACATCGGCTGGTGGACCGACAAGCATAACGGTTATGCGACGCGCCAGATGATCGACTTCATCGCGCGCGAGCACGGGCTGATCGGCGAGGAAGCGGAGGGCGAACTCACCGCCTCCGCCAAGAAGCGCCGCGGCCTGCGCAAGCTCTATGGCGGTGCCCCGCTCTATCTGCGCGCGGTGCTTTATTACCTGCGCCGGTATTTCCTGCTCGGCGGCTTCCTCGACGGCCGGCTCGGCTTCGTCTGGCATTTCCTCCACGGCTTCTGGTTCTTCGTTTTGATGGACGCCAAGATCGACGAGGCGCGGACCTGGATCGCGGCCAATTCGATCGAGGAATTCCCGCGCTACCTCGCAGAGCGCTACGGCATCGCCGAGACGGGGATCGCATGGCGGCGGTGAAGCCCAGGATCGTCATCCTGATCGGAGCGTTCTGGCCGGGGCACGAATCCGCCGGCCCGAATCTCAGCGTCAAGGCGATGTGCGAGAGCCTGTCGGACGAGGTCGATTTCTTGCTGGTCGCGCGCGACCGCCCGTTCGGCGCGACTGAGCCGATGGTCGGCAACAAGGAATGGCGCGACCTCGGCTGGGCCAAGATCCATTACCTGACGGTCGGATCGAAGGGCGCCGAGGGCCTCGCCAGATTGCTCCGCGACACGCCGCACGACCTGCTGTTCGTCAACGGCTTCTTCGACCGCGAATTCACCATCCCGGCAATGTTCGCGCGCCGCTTCGACAGGGCACCGCGCACGCCAGTCGTGATCTCACCGCGCGGCGAATTCTCGTCCGGGGCGCTCGGCCTCAAGAATGCGCGCAAGGGTCTGTACATGGGGCTGGTCAGGCTGCTCGGTCTGGCGAAGAATGTAACCTTCCACGTGACCAGCGAGGAAGAGCAGGCCGACACCCGCAAGATCTTCCCGAACAACCGGATCGAGCGCATCACCAATGTCCGCCCGGTCTTCCCGCTGCCGCCCTACCGGCCGGGCAACCTCTTTCGCCTCGCCTTTCTCGGCCGCATTTCGCCGGTGAAAGGCCTCGACGTCGCGCTCGAAGCGTTGGCGCTGGTCACCAATCGCGTCGACTTCACCATTTACGGGCCGATCAGCGACCCTGCGCATTGGGCACGCTGCGAGGAATTGATCGCCGCCCTCCCGCCGAACGTTACCGCGCATCGCGATGGCGAACTTGGCAACGATGCCGTGCCGGACGCGATGGCGGAGCAGGAATTGATGTTCATGCCGTCGCGATCGGAGAATTTCGGGCATGCGATCTTCGAGGCGCTGTGCGCCGGCACCCCGGTGCTGATCGGCGACCGCACGCCTTGGCAGGACCTGGAGGTGGCCAAGGCCGGGTTCGACATCCCGCTGCCCGACCCGGCCGCGCTCGCTGCGGCGATCGACCGGCTCGCCGCCATGCCCCCGGCGGATTATGCCGAGTGGCGCGATGGCGCGCGGGCGATGGCCGAGCGCTTCGTCGCGACCTCGACGGCACGCGCCGACATGGCACGGTTGTTCCGTGCCTTGACCGGCCGGGACGCTTCACCCATGGCCGATCGCGCATGACGAGCCTCGCCACCCACGCCAAGCGATTCATCGGCCCGCTGCTCGCCAATCGCTGGACCGGCATCGTCGCCGCCCGCGTTCTCGGCGACCGCATCCCCCATCGTGGCCTCACCATCGATACGTCGAGCCCCGTGGTCACACCGAAGATCAAGGCGGCACTGCTGCTCCAGGGCTACGAATCGGGCGAATATCGTTTCGTCCGCCATTATATTCCGACCGATTGCGACGTGATCGAGCTTGGTGGCAGCCTTGGCGTGATCAGCTGCACGATCCGCCGCCGCATCGCCCCCGACCGCCGTCAGTTCGTCGTCGAAGCCGATCCGCGGCTCGCCAAGGCGCTGCGCCGCAACCTCGCGATCAATCACTGCGACGCCAATGTCGAAGTGATCGAGGCCGCGATCAGCTACGATCCGGGTGAAACGGTATCGTTCGCGCTCGGCGAAAGCTCGGTCAGCGGCCGCGTCGCCGCCGACGCCGGATCGTTGCCGACGATCCAAGTACCGGCCTGCACGCTGGGCCAATTGATCGAACGCCACGGCCTGACCGACTTCGCCTTGGTCAGCGACATCGAGGGCGTCGAGTGGCGCATCCTCCGGAACGATCTCGACGCGCTCGCCAAGGCGCGGATGATCGTGATGGAGACGCACGACAGCACTGGCCATGGCAGCTACGAGGACCTGATCGCCGCGCTCCAGGCGACCGGCCGCTTCGACTTGCTCGATCGCCACGGCCCGGTGGTCGTGCTCAAGCCCAAGTCCGCCTGAGCACCATCATGCCCAAGCGCCTGGCGATCATCGTCACCCACCCGATCCAGCATTTCGTCCCCTTCTATCGCGCGCTTGCTGCCGATCCCGGGATCGAGCTTCATGTCCTCTACGGCGCGCCGATCGGGGTGAAGGCCTATTTCGACAAGGAGATGCAGTCCGAGATCAGCTGGAACATGGACATGCTGGGCGGCTACAGCCACGAATTCCTCGACGAGGTACCCGCCAGCGGCCAGTCGAGCGTGCGCGAGCCGAATTCCCCCGAGATCGGCACGCGACTCAAGGCATTCCGGCCTGATGTCGTGCTGGTCTATGGCCATGCCCAGGCCAACGTCTATCGCGCGATCTGGTGGTGCCGGCGCAACAAGGTGCCGCTGATGACGATCGGCGACAGCGAATTGCTCCGCGAGCGCACGACGACGACCCGGCTGGCCAAGGAGATCGTCGTCCGCCAGATTTTCCGGCGCTATTCGGCGTTCTTGTCGGTTGGCGACCGCAACGCCGATTTCTACGCTTATTACGGCGCGCCGCGCGATCGCATCTTCCGCTGTCCGTTCACGATCGACGAGGCGACCTATCGCGCCGCCAAGGCCGACCGCCCGGCGCTCCGGGCCGAGGCGCGTCAGACCTATGGCATTGCCGACGACGCGATCGTCGCCTTGTTCGTGGGCAAGCTTTCCAACCGCAAACGGCCGATCGATCTGGTCGAGGCGCTGGCGCAGACCAGGGGACGCAAGGTAACCGCCCTGTTCGCCGGCAATGGCGAGCAGATGGAGCCGGCCAAGGCGCGCGCCGCCGAGGCAGGGGTCGACGCGCGTTTCGCCGGCTTCGTCAATGTCGACAAGCTCCCCGCTCTTTATGCCGCAGCCGACATGCTGGTGCATCCGTCGCAGGCCGATCCGCACCCGCTGATCTGTTCGGAAAGCGCGTGCATCGGTTTGCCGATGCTGCTCAGCGACCGTGTCGGCGCCGCCGGTCCGACGGATATCGCGCGACCGGGTGAGAATGCGCTGATTTTTCCGTGCACGGATACCGCCGCGCTTGCCGGACTGATCGACGAATTGTCGATCGACGACGCTCGCCGGGAGGCAATGAGCGCACGATCCCTCGAAATCTTCGACGAGCTCGATATCGAGGCGAGTGTCGCCGGCGTTCATCGCGGGATGGAAACCGCGCTCGCGCGCCCGCGATGAACGTCGTCCGCAAGCTTCTCAGCCCGAGCTACTGGCTGAGCGACAGCCCTATCGCCGCGTGGCTGCGCGGCGCCGGCTGGCTGTTCACCTCATCGTTGATCGAGCGTGCGGCCGCGCTGGTCCAGACGGTGATGATCGCCCGCGCGATCGGGATCGAGAATTACGGTCGCTATGCGCTACTGTTCTCGACGATCAGCCTGCTGACGCCGCTGATCGGTCTCCAGCTTCCCTATGCGATCATCTATTTCGTCTCGCGCTATCAGGCACGCGAGCCGGAGCGTGCGGGCGCGGTCGTTTTGCTGGGAAGTCGGCTTACGGCGGCGACCACCGGGATCATGCTCACCGTCGCGTTGCTGTTCGCCGGCCCGCTGTCTGCCTGGCTGTTCGTGGCGCAGGGTTATGCGTGGCCGCTCATCCTCGGCGCCGTCCTCCTGATGGCCTCGATCCAGGCAGGACTGAACGACACGCTTTTGCAGGCGAGCGAACGGTTCCGGACATTGGCGATCGCGCGGCTGTCGACCGCGATTATCGGCGTGCTCGTACTGACCGCCGTCGCCAAGCTCGAACCAGGCCTGACGCCGGTGATGATCGTGCTCGCCGGCAACGCGGTGCTGCGCTGGTTCGCCGTGGCCATCCCGGCGCGATCGGTTGCCCGGCGGCTGATGGCGCACAGCAATTTCCGCGACGCCCTCAAACAGGGGGCAGTGATCCTGCATTTCTCGCTGCCCAGCGGCCTGCTCGCATTCGCGCAGGGCATCGCCCTGTGGATCGGCAATTACTATCTGACGCGCAGCCCCTATGGCTTACGCGATCTCGCGGTGATCAACACCGGCCTGCAATGGCGGTCGCCGATCCTGGTGGTGATGGCGTCGCTCGCCAGCGCACTGCTGCCGATGCTGGGCCGCTATATCGGGCAGGACGACCATAGCCAGACACAGCGGCTGCAGCGCTACAACATGATCCTGACGGTCGGGATCGCGGCGATCTTTTCGCTACTGGTGATCCTGTTCTCGGGATTGATCCTGTCGCTCTACGGCCACGATTTTCGCGGGCAAAGCTTCCTGTTCGCGCTGTTCCTGATCGTCCTGGTGCCGACCGTCTATTGCAACGTTCACCAGCAATATCTCGTCGCGACCGGACGAATGTGGAGCCAGTTCCTGCTGTTCGTGCCCTACACCCTGATCATCATCGGCGGGACGATGTGGTTCGCGACGGGGCTGCGTGGAGCGACGCTGGGCTATATCCAGCTACTCGCCTGGGTGATAACGGCAGCGCTGATCACCATCGTCGTCGCGATCCAGGCCAGGGCCGACCGCAAGAACCAGGAATTGACCCAGTCATGAGTGCCCAGGACCAGTTCCGAACCTTGAGCGCAGCGCGCTTTTGCGAACGTGCCGGCTTCGCCGCGGTCGATATCGGTGCGCGCGGCGGGCTCGACGCCGCGATGCTCCCGCTCGCCTGGGCCACCGAGATGATCGGCTTCGAGCCGGAGCCGGCTGAAGCCGCCGCGTTGCAGGGTGCCGACCCCAAGCCGTGGAAAATGCGCCGGGTGATTGCCGCCGCAGTAGGTGGCGTCGACGGTATGGCAACGCTGCACATTCCGCCGTCGCCCGAAAGCGCCTCGCTACTGCCGCACAATGCCGAGATGATCGACTGGTTCGGCGTATCCGAGCAGCACAGCATCGATCGCTCGATCTCGGTCGAGACGCGCACGCTCGACGGGCTGCTCGCGGAAGGCACGCTGCCAACCGCCGACTATATCAAGATCGACGTCGAGGGCGCCGAAGGCGCCATCCTCGACCATGCGACGCGCTATCTCGAAACCACGCTGGCGCTTCGCGTGGAGGTATCGTTTCTCGAGCAGCGTACCGGCCAGCCGCTCGGCTGGGATGTGGCGAAACTGCTGACCGATCGCGGCTTCCTGATCCTCGATCTCATCGCCGTCCAGCGTTGGCGCGCGAAGCGCCTTGCCGGGCATCCCTATCGGACCAAGGCCGACCTCCCATATTCGAAGCCGGTGCTGGCACAAGGCGACCTCATCGCGGTGCGCGACTTCCGTCAGGTGACCGATGCGACCCAGGCGGCGAAGCTGGTCATCCTGACCGCGGCGCTCGGCTATGTCGATTTCGCTGCGACCATCCTGCGGCGCCATCAGGCGGCGATCGCGGCACTGGGCATGGATCTCGCCGCCGACCTCAAAGCCCTGTCGGCGTCGTTTGGCGGCACGGCCTCGGCGGAAGCGTTCCGCGCCAATCTGCGCGACCTCGTGCCGCTCGGCCGTTCGTTGATGGGCGGCCTGCCAGGCCGATAGGAGACGAAGCATGTGCGGTATCCTGGGGCTGGTGTCGAAGGACCCGATCGACCGCGGGCACGCGCACGCCGCGCTCGACCTGATCGCGCATCGCGGGCCCGACGGGGACAATAGCTGGCACGATTCGGGCGAGAACATCTGGTTCGGCCATCGCCGCCTGTCGATCATCGACCTCAGCCATGCCGGCGATCAGCCGATGCATTCGGCAGACGGGCGATTCGTGCTGATCTTCAACGGCGAGATCTACAATTACGTCGAGCTCAGGAACGAGCTGATTGCCGCCGGCACGACCTTCCAGTCGGAGAGCGACAGCGAGGTCATCATCGAGGGGTATCGCGCCTGGGGCATCGGCGTGCTGTCGAAACTCAATGGCATGTTCGGCCTCGCCCTCTACGATCGCGCCCAGCGGATGATGCTGTGCGCACGCGACCGTTACGGGGAGAAACCGTTCCTCTACGCGTTGCGCGACCGCTTCTTTGCTTTCGGCTCGGAGTACAAAGCGCTCCTGGCGCTGCCGGGGGTTCCGCACGATTATGACGAATTGCGCGTCGTCACCGAAACCTGCCAGCCGGGATCGAGCGCCGACAGGCAGCGCCAGACCGTCTTCACCGCGATCGAGCAACTGCTTCCGGGCGAAGCGATGGTGGTCAATTGCGCGACGCTCGAAACCAAGACCTGGCGCTATTTCGACATCGATCTGACGCGCGAACGCAGGTTCGCCAACGCCAGCGACGCCATGGCCGAATTTCGCGACCTGTTCGTCGATTCGGTGCGGATCCGCATGCGCTCGGACGTCGAAGTCGGATCGTGCCTGTCGGGCGGGCTCGATTCGTCCGCGATCGTCGGCGCGGTCCGTCACTTGCTCGGCCCCGACGCTGTCTATCACACCTTCACCGGACGCTTCCCCGGCACGCCCGCCGACGAATGGCATTATGCCGAGATGGTGGTGAACGCCTCGGGCGTCGTCAGCCACATCGTCGAGCCGACGGTCGACCGCTTCATCGCCGATCTGCCAAGCTTCATGTGGCACAACGAGTTGCCGGTTGGATCGTCGAGCCAGTTCGCCCAATGGTGCGTGTTCCATCTCGCGAAGCAGCATGACGTCACCGTGCTCCTAGATGGACAGGGTGCCGACGAGCTGATGGGCGGCTACGAGCAATATTTCGCCTTCTACATCCGCGCGCTCAAGGCGCGTGGCGAGACCGACCGGCTGGCACGCGAGTTGCCCGAAATCGAGCGGCGCTATCCGGCGGCGCAAATGGATCGCGCAATGCGGATGAAATCGGCGGTGCCGCAGCGACTGCGCCACGCATTGGCGCACATGCTCAATCGCGGCTCGGACGTGCGTTTCGGGCTCAAGTCCGGCTACAGCGAGGCGGTCGCCGAACAGACCGGCCGCACCGACCATGGCAGCGGCGATCCGCTGCGCGATACGCTCTACGAGGACAGCTTCCAGCGCTTCCTGACCACCCTCCTCCGCTACGGCGACCGTAATTCGATGGCGCATTCGCGCGAGGTTCGCCTGCCCTTCTGCGACCATCGCCTCTCCGAATTCGTGCTGTCGCTGCCGCCCGAATTGATCATGGGCGATGTGCAGACCAAGCGGCCGATCCGGGAGGGCCTGCGCGAGTTTCTGCCCGAGGCGATCGCCACGCGGTGGAACAAGCAGGGTTTCCGCCCGCCGCAGGACCTGTGGTTCACGTCCCCCGCTTTCCTCGAACTCATGCAGGACACGCTGCGGTCGGCGTCGTTCCGCCAGTCCGAGATCTGGGACCAGAAATGGTGGCTCAAGGTGCTCGACCGCATCCAGGCCGGCGATCTCGGGCTCGGCTGGAACCTGTGGCAGCCGTTCATCCACGAAATGTGGAAACAGCATTTCCTCAAACCCGCGACGCAGGGCATCGAGCCGAAGCGCCTCGCCGCCTGAGCCGGGGCGCTGCCACCGATGGACATCCTGCTGATCAACGGGACGCATCCCGGGGCGCCGCACATTTCAGGCGTGCGCGCGGGGCGGTTCGCAACCGAACTGACGCGGATGGGCCATCGTTGCGTATTGATCTGCCCGCCCCGTCCCGATGCCCAGGCAGGCTCGCCAGGGTCGGTGGCCGCGCATGACTGGTCGCAGCCATTGATCGTCGAGGCCGGAGATCCCGGTCCAACCGGCAGCGGCAATGCCGTCGCGACTTTCGCCGACCTACTGCGTTACGGCGGTCGACGCGCCGCCTTCCAGCGCAACGTCATTTCCGCTGGCCGCGCGCTGACGGGCGATTTCCGACCGCAAGTCGGCTGGGCGACGTTCGGCTCGCTCGAGGCGGTGACCGCGCTCCGTACCCTGGCACGCGAACAAGGCTTTCCCTGGATCTTCGATGACAAGGACAATCCCGATATCTACGTTCCGCGCGCGGTGCGATTGCCACTCGCCTGGCGTCTGCGCGGCTACGCCGCGCTCCAGGCCAATTCGATGCTCCACGCCGAGGCAGCACGGCGCTGGCTCGGCGACACGGCCGAAGTGATCTACAGCGGCGTCGACGCCTGTTTCTTCGAGCCGCATCCGGCGCCGGTGCCGCCGCGCCGCTACGTGACGCTGGTCGGCAGCCTGTATTATCGCGAGACGGTCGATGCGATCCTCGGCGCCATCGCGGAGTTGAACGCGACCAGCGGTCAGGCGCCGGTCAGCGTGATCCATCTCGGCAAGCAGGGCGACTGGCTGCGCAACGACCGGGGCGTCGAGATCGAGCTTCCCGGATACGTTTCACCCGACGACATGGCCCGGCTTTGTCAGCATGCGCTCGCCAACATCTACGTGTTCCTCGGCCGAACCTTTCACCACAAGCTCTTCGAATTGCTCGCCTGCCGCCGACCGGTGATCGCCTATGGCGGCGAGTTGCGCGAAAGCGTCGCCGAGACGGATCGACTGCACGCCTCGCTCTCCACCCCAACAACGTCGAGCGCGTTGATCGACGCGCTGGTAGCGGCCGAAAGCTTCGTGCCCCACCCCCAAATGCCCGAACGCTTCTTCACGTGGCCCGAACAGGCTGCCATGGTCGAGGACGCGATGAGGAGATTGATCGGATGACCGATACCGCCGTGCCGACCACGCAGGAGCGCGTGATCGACCAATATTTCGAGACGACCTCGTCGCGCACCGCCTTTACCGACGAGATGAAAGCCAACGCCGTCGCGACACTCGGCCGCCTGCTGGGCGACTGGGGGGCGCAGCCGGGCGAGGTGATGATCGATCTCGGCTCCGGCATGGGCGAAGGATGCCTGTTCGCGCTATCCCGCGGCGCTGCGAGTGCCACGGGCATCAACCTGTCGAGCGGCGAGAATGCCCTGGCGCGCGAGCGCGTACCGGGCGCGACCTTTCTCGACACCGATCTCGTCTCGGGGCTCAAGGGTCTGGCGGATGGCAGCGTCGATCGTATCATGGCGCTCAACATACTCGAACATATCGACAAGCAGACGTTGGCGACAGTGCTCGAAGAGGCGACGCGCGTGCTCAAGCCGACAGGCTATCTGGTCGCGATGACCCCCAATGCCGGATCGCCGTTCGGGTCGATGACGCGCTATTGGGATATCACCCACGAGATCGCCTATACGCCTTCAGCCTTCCGTCAGATCGGCACCTTGTGCGGGTTCAGACGCTTCGACTTCCGCGAATGCGGCCCGCGCCCGCACGGCGTGACCAGCACGATCCGTTATGTGCTGTGGCAGATGATCCGGCTGGGCATCAAGTTCCGGCTGATGGTCGAGATGGCCTCGACCAAGGGCGGCATCTATACCGCCGACATGCTCACGCGGATGGCGAAATAGCTTCGGCGACCAGACGCTTCACCAATGCCTCGCCCGCGACGCTGGCGCGCCAGTCGATCAGCGCTGCCGCGCGCGATGGATCGGCATGCTGCTCGGCGATGTCGGCAGGGCGGCGCAGCCCGGGGACGCTGCGCACATGGTCGTGCCAGTCGAGGCCGATCGCGGCAAAGGCCGCGGCGACGAAACGCTCCAATCGCATGCTCGTGCCGGTCGCGAGGATAAGGTCTTCGGGCCGCTCGCGCTGGAGCATCGCCCACATCGCCGCGACATAGTCCGGCGCCCAACCCCAGTCACGCACCACGCTCAGGTCGCCGAGGTCGAGCGGCGCGCGATCGCCCGCAGCGAAGCGCCGGATCGCCGCCATCAGCTTGCCGATGACGAAACTGTCGGGGCGCAACGGCGATTCGTGTGGGAAAAGGAAGGCCGAGCAGATCCGCTGGCGATACGCGACGCGATAGGCGTCCACCAGCATGTGTGCGCTGCACTTGGCGGCGGCATAGGGGCTGCGCGGACGAAACGGCGTCGCCTCGGTGGCCGGTGCCACCGTCTCCCCAAAGCAGTCTCCCGAGGCGGCGTTGAGCAGGGCAGCACCGGGTGCATCGCGCCGCGCCGCTTCGAGAACGTTGAGCAACCCGACCGCAGCGCCCGCGAGCGTCGCTTCGGGCTCGGCAAACGAGCGGCCGACCGAACTTTGGCCCGCCAGATAATAAATCTCGTCAGGGACGGCGCGGGCAATCACCTCCGACACCGCCGCCGCGTCGATGGGATCGGCGCGGTGTAGGCTCACCTCCCCGGCAACGCCGAGGCGAGTCAGGTTGGCCGGTACCGCCCCGCCTCGGCTGGTGCCGTGGACGCGATAGCCCTTCTGGATGAGCAGGCGCGCGAGATAGGCGCCGTCCTGTCCGCCCACGCCCCAGATCAGCGCGGTGGGGCCGGTCACGCGCGCGCCATCAACTTGCCGGTCATCGCCGCGAAGCGTTGCGCGAACTCCGGAAAGGCGAAATAGTCCAGGCCGGCCGGGATCTCGCGTGGGCGGGCGAGGCTGGAAATGACCGCATCGGCCACCGCCTGGACATCCAGCGGATCGACGATCGGGCCGAGCAAGCCGTCGCGCATCGCCTCACGCGTGCCATCCCGCGTGCTTCCCACCGACGGAATGCCGCAGGCCATCGCTTCGAGAAGGACGAAACCGAATCCCTCACCCCGACTCGGCATCGCGTAGACGTCGGCGAGCCGGTAGTGATCGGCCTTTTCATCGTCCAAGACCATGCCGGTGAAGACGACATGATCGGCCAGGCCCATGTCCCGTACCTTCGTCTCAAGCCTCTCGCGGTCACTGCCGTCGCCCGCGATCACATAACTGACGTCCGGCCGCCGCGCGATGATGGTGGGCATCGTCTCCAGCATCCGGTCGAAGCCCTTGTACCGCTCGCTCCCGGCGAGCCGGCCGAACGTCATCACCACCTTGCGTCCCTGGAGGCCATAGCGCTCCTCCAGCGCGGGATTCTTCGGGCCCACCGCAAATTCGTCGAGATGGATCGCATTCGGCATCAAGGTCGTCGCGGCATCGGGATAGGATGCCCATGACCGGAAACGATCGAGCGTCACCTGGCTGATCGACATGACATGATCGGCGGAGCGCGCCAATCGTCGCGACCAGCCACGCTTGCTCGGTTCCCAGGCGTCGATCCCGTAGATCGCAAGCACCAGCGGTTTGCGGAGCAGAGTCGCGACGACGCGCGCGAGGGGCAGCAGATTGAGATGCGCGCAATAAACGAGATCGTACCGCCCGCGTCGCATCGCCCGCATCACCGCGCGGACATAGGCGCCGAACCCGCCGAGCGCGGACAGATCAAAGTCGAGCTTTTCCGGAAGATCGCCGACAAGTGGCAATTTCGCGACACGCGGCAGCGCCACGACCTGATCGATCATGGGGTCGAGGCACATCGCCTCGATCACGTCGCGATTATAGAGCGCAATGCCGCCGTGCCCGCCCCAGGCGTCGGTGAGCAGCATCAATACCCGCCGCCCGCCCGGCGCCGTCGCCATCATCAAGCGTGGCCTCGGTTGCTCTGCCCCGCCGCGCCGCGCAGATCGGCCTCGACCATTTCCGTGATCAACTCATCGAGCGAGGTTGTCGGCGTCCAGCCGAGCACACGCTTCGCTTTCGACGCATCGCCGATCAGCAGGTCGACTTCGGTCGGGCGGAAATAGCGCGGGTCGATCCTGACCAGGACGCGACCCGTATCAGTGCAGCGACCGATTTCGTCGATGCCCTCGCCTTCCCAGGCGATCGTCATGCCAGCCACCTTGAAGGCGCGCTCGACGAAACTGCGGACGCTGTGCGTCTCCCCGGTCGCCAGCACGTAGTCGTCGCCCTGCGGCTGCTGCAGGATCCGCCACATCCCTTCGACATAATCGCGGGCATGACCCCAGTCGCGCTGCGCGTCGAGGTTGCCGAGGTAGAGCGTGTCCTGGTGTCCATAACGGATCGCCGCCACCGCACGGGTGATCTTGCGCGTGACGAACGTCTCGCCGCGCAACGGGCTCTCGTGATTGAACAGGATGCCGTTGGAAGCGTGCATGCCATACGCCTCGCGGTAATTGACCGTGATCCAATAGCCGTAGAGCTTGGCCACCGCATAGGGACTGCGCGGATAGAAAGGCGTATTCTCGCTCTGCGGCACCTCGCGGACCTTACCGAACAATTCGGATGTCGACGCCTGGTAGAAACGCGTCTTGTCGACCAGCCCGGCGACGCGGATCGCCTCGAGCACCCGCGCGACTCCGACACCGTCGGCGTTGGCGGTATATTCGGGCGTTTCGAAGCTGACCGCGACATGGCTCTGCGCAGCGAGGTTGTACACCTCGTCAGGCTCGATCTCGGCGATGACGCGACCGATATTGGTCGCATCGGTCATATCCGAATAATGCAGGAACAGCCGTACGCCCTCGACGTGCGGATCGTCGTAGAGATGGTCGATGCGACCGGTATTGAACGACGATGCGCGCCGTCTGAGACCGTGAACTTCATAACCCTTGGCGAGCAGGAGCTCCGCCAGATACGCGCCATCCTGGCCGGTAATCCCGGTGATGACCGCTTTCTTGCCGCTCAACTCCTGACCCCTTCGCTACGTCGTCGCAGCCCGCTGGGGGCCGCCAGTCCGGGTAACCGCCGCGCGGTCAAAAGCAAGCCCCGCCGTTGCACCGCACAAGCTTGGCAGCAGCGGCGCCAGTCGCTAGGGCCTGTGCTTCGCGGGCATCCCGCGGCAACGAAAAGACCACCGAACCCGGAGGAAGTTTGCCCAGTCCGTTCAGCACCAACCGGCCGCAGACGCTTTACGCGGCGCTTGCCCTGCTGGCCGTCGCGGTCCTGTTCGGCGGGGCATCGCGTTACGAGGTCGGTACGACGATCCTGCCGCGTCTCGCCGCGCTGGCGGCGATCGTCTATCTATTCTGGCCGCGCCATCGCTCGTCGATCCATGTCGAGCGCAGCGCGCTGATCTTTTGGGCCGTCGTGTTCGCCTTGCCCTTGGTGCAGCTTGTCCCTCTGCCGTGGTCGGTGTGGACCGCGCTGCCCGGACGCGGTCTCGCGCAACAAGTCTATACCGCTCTCGGCGACAAGCCATGGTTGCCGATCAGCCTTTCGCCCAGCCGCACGCTCGACTTCCTGCTCGCCTTGTTCGTGCCGTTTGCCGCCTGGCTACTCGGATCGCATCTCGATTATCCTGGCCGCGCAGTGATCTTGAAGGCGATGCTGGCATGGGCGTTGATCAGTGCCGTGCTTGGCCTCATCCAGCTCAATCTCGGCGCCGGCAGCCCCGTCTATTTCTATTCCGTCACGAACGACGATTCGAGCGTCGGCTTCTTCTCCAATGCCAATCATCTCGGACTCTTCCTTGCCGGCGGAATCGTCATCGCGCTGGCGTGGCTGGCCGATTCGATGACGGTAACCGGCCGTATCGTCGCTCCTGCCGCGGTAGCCTGCGGGCTCGCCATCTGCGTATTGCTGTTCGGCATTGCCGGGACGAGCTCGCGCGCCGCGGCGATTTTCTCGGTCGTCGCGCTGCTTGGCGGACTCGCCATGCTGCCGCTGGAACGGGTCGGGCTGAAGCGTCGCTACGTGCTTGGCGGCGCGACAATAGTGACGCTGACACTGGCCGCCGGATTGGGGCTGGTGTTGAGCGGTCGCGTATTGTCGGATCGCTTCCGGATCGAGGACGGCACCCAGGAGCGAATCGGCCTCATTCCGCAATTCATCCATGTCGCGCACGATTTCTTCCCGTTCGGATCGGGGCTCGGCACGTTCGAGCCGATATTCAAGAGTTATGAATATGCCAGCGCTCTGAGTTTCGGTTATTGGAACCAGGCCCATCAGGATTACCTCCAGGTGGCGATCGAGGGTGGACTGATCGGCATGCTGCTGATCCTTGCCTTCCTGATCTGGTTCGCGATCCGTGTGGCGCGCATTTGGTACAAGGGCGACGATTCCTCGCGGATGCGCAGGCAACAGGCCACGGCGGCGTTGTTCGTCGGGATGATCGCCGCGCATGGCATGGGCGACTATCCGATGCGGACGGGCACGATCGCGTGCGTATTCGGATTCCTGGTGGCTTTCCTCACCGTTCCGCAGGACGGAGAAGCGCGCCGCCGCCGGTCACGCCCGGATTTGGGCGAAGATGGTTTTGGGGTATATGGACAAAATCAGGATATGGTACCCGTCAGTGCAATCGACCGCGGAATCGCGGCGCAGGGAGGCGATCATTACTCGTAAGCTTATCGTAACGTGCGCCCTTGCGGCTGGCCTGAGCGCATGCGCAGGCCCCAACTACAAGCCCGGCGTTGCATCTGCCGCGACTCCGGAGACCGAACTGCCGGTGCCGTCCGTTCAGGACATGACGCGCGACCAGGCGGATTATCGCATCGGGCCGCTCGACAAGCTGACCGTCACCGTTTTCGGCGTTCCCGACCTCACGACCAACGGTCAGGTCGACGGCGCCGGCAATTTCACCATGCCGCTGATCGGCCAGGTACCGGCGATCGGCGAAACGCCCAATTCGCTATCGGGCAAGATCGCTGCGGCGCTCGACCAGCGCTATGTCCGCAATCCGCAGGTTTCGGTCACCGTCACCGAGGCAGTGAGTGCTCTGGTCACCGTCGAAGGTTCGGTAATGAAATCGGGCCAATATCCGGTCGTCGGCCACAGCACGCTGATCCGGATGGTCGCCGCGGCGGGCGGGCCGTCCGACAGCGCGCGCCTCAGCGAGGCGCTCGTATTCCGTACCGTGAACGGCAAGCGCCTGGTCGCTCGCTTCAATATCAAGGATATCCGTGGCGCGCGTTCGCCGGATCCGGAAATCTACGGTAACGATCTCATCGTGGTCGGCGACAATCCCGGACGTCAGCTGTTCAAGGATATCGTCTCGATCGCGCCGGTGCTCGGCATTTTCTACCAGATCACTCGATAGTAAGGCTTTCCCTTGGCAACCAACACTCTCCCGCTCGACCTCGGCGGCCCCGCTGGTGATCGCGATGGCGATTCGCGGCTGGCGCTCGAGCATTTCCTGCAGCAGCAGGACACCGAAAGCCCGCTGACGCAATATCTGCAGATCCTGATCCGCCAGCGCTGGATCGTGCTCGCGATCATTGCCGCTGGGGTGCTTGCGGCGGTGTTCATCAATGCCACCACCGTGAAGCTGTATCGCTCTACCGGTTCGATCGAGATCGCCCGCGAGGCGACGAGGGTCGTCAATGACGGCGACACCCAGCCGAAAACCAATCTCGCCGGAATGGAATTCTACCAGACGCAATACGGCCTGTTGCGCAGCCGCGCGCTGGCGGAGCAGACGGTGGCCAGCCTGCGCCTCGCCGACAATCCCAATTTCCTGTACGGATATAGCGGCCGCAAGGCGCCGGCGAACGCGTTGTCTGGGGACCGTCAGCGGCGCGAACTGACGGCCGCGCGACTGGTCATGTCGCATTTGACGATCGAGCCGATCCGCGGATCGAGCCTGGTCCAGGTCAGCTTCGACAGCCCCGATCCCAATCTGTCGGCGGCGGTGGTCAATGCGATCGCCAAGAACTTCATTTCTTCCAACCTCGATCGTCGCTTCCAGGCGACCGCTTATGCGCGCCAGTTCCTGCAACAGCAGATCGAAACGACCCGCCAGAAGCTCGAGGCGTCGGAACGCGCGCTGGTCGCCTATGCCAGCCAGCAGCGGATCATTAATTACGAAAGCGGGATGTCGGGCAAGAACGACGACCCGTCGAACGGCGTTTCGGTCGAATCGACCGACCTGCGCGCGCTTAACGATGCGCTCAATGCCGCCAAGATCGACCGCGCCCAGGCAGAATCGAAGTACCAGCAGGCGACCCGCAGCGGCGGCCTGAATGCTCCCGAGAGCCTGAACGACAGCACGATCGTTGCGCTGCGCAGTCAGCGGGCCCAATTGCAGTCCGACTATCAACGGCTGTCGGCCCAATTTCGGTCCGATTATCCGCAGATGGTCGCGTTGCGGCAACAGATTGCCGAACTCGACAAGCAGCTCTCGAAGCAGGGCGGCGTGGTGCTCGATTCGCTTCGCGCAGCCTATCAGGCCGCGGCGCAGCGCCAGTCCGAACTGCAGGGTCAGGTCGACAGCCTCAAGAATGGCGTGATCAACCTGCGCAGCCGTAGCGTGGAGTACAACACGTTGCAGCGCGATGCGGATACCAACCGCGCGCTCTACGACGCGCTGCTCCAGCGCTATAAGGAAATCGGTATCGCCGGTGGCGTCGGTACCAACAACGTATCGGTGGTCGATTCGGCACTGCCTTCGAACGGCCCGGTGACGCCGCGAACCTCAATGAATCTGCTGCTCGGCCTGTTGCTCGGCACTTTGGTCGGCGGCGCCGTCGCCTTCATCCTCGAGCAACTCGACGAATCCATCATCGCGCCGCATGACCTCGAGCGTAAGCTCGGCGTCCCGCTGCTCGGCAGCGTGCCTCGCGTGCCTGACTCCGACGTATCGATCGATTTGCTCGAGGACAGCAAGACGCCCTTGGCCGAAGCTTATCTGTCGCTCCAGACGGCACTGCGGCTCACCACCAGCAAGGGCGCGCCGCGCGTGTTGTTCGTGACGAGTTCACGACCGTCCGAAGGCAAGTCGACCACCGCGATGGCGGTGGCGCGCAATTTCGCCTCTCTCGGCAAGAAAACGATTCTGATCGATGCCGATTTGCGCAATCCGTCGGTCCACAAGATGCTTGGTTTCGCCAATTCGGGCGGCCTGACCAACATCCTGGCGGGGGCGACGGATATCGGCACCTATATCCGCAAGGGGCCGATCGACCGCCTGTCTATCATGAGTTCTGGTCCGATCCCGCCCAACCCGGCCGAATTGCTCGCCGGACCGAATCTGACCCAGGCCTTCGAGCGGCTCCTCAACGAACAGGGCTTCGAGCATATTGTCGTCGACGGCCCGCCTGTGCTGGGTCTCGCCGACGCGCCGCTGATCGCCAGCTACGCGGAAGCGACGATGTTCGTCATCGCCGCGCGCAATACGCATACGCGCACGGCGCGCATATCGTTGCGCCGCCTTGCCGACGTCCATGCCAATATCTTGGGGGCGGTGCTGACCAAGTTCGACGCCAAGAAGATCGGCTACGACTATGGCTATAATTACGATTATGGCGACAAGCGGCTGGGCTTCATGAAGCGCGTCACCGGCTGATCTTCGGAGCCGACGCGCAATGTCTTTGATAAGATTACGCCGCGGCACGACGGCCATACGGATCGTCGTGCTCGGCGTGGCGCTTGTCGGCGGCTTCTTTACCCTGCGGTCGGGACTGGCTTTCCTGCTCGCCACGCCGGCGACCGCCAAGCTCGCGATACGAATCGACCCGACCAACACCAACGCGTTGAGCGTCGACGCGAACGAGCGGCTGAAGACCGTCGAACTCGGTGCTCCCGCAGCGAAGCTTGCCGCCGACAGCAAGCGTATTCTCGAACATTCTCCCTATGAAGTCGTGGCGCTTCGCGACATCGGTATCATCGCTGCGTCGAACGACGACGAGAAACGCGCGGCGAAGCTCCTGGAGATCGCCGCGCGACTATCCTTGCGCGACTATCTGACACACGCGTGGCTGCTGGCCTATCGATTCCGCACCAATGAAGTCGCGCCCGCGGTCAAGGAAGCCGACATTCTGTTGCGCCAGGACGATAAGAACTGGCCGGTGATTCTGCCGGCATTGATCACCCTCACACGCGATCCGCGAGTCATCGATCCACTCGCGCGCACGCTGGCGACAGACCCCTATTGGCGCGGGACCTTCCTCACCCGCCTTGGCAGCGACAATCCGCATCCCGACGCGACCTTCACGTTGCTGACCCGATTGAAAGCGATCGGTTCGGCGGCGAGCAAGGAAGAGCTCGACCCCTATTTCATCAAGAGCGCCGATCGCCTGTCCCCCACCGAACTTTTCGCCCAATGGGTCGCCTTGCTGCCGCCGGGCGCCGAAGCCGCAGGCAAGGGGTTGCTGCGTGAGGGCGATTTCGAAGGGCTCGACGCCTCGCCGCCTTTTGGTTGGCGACTCTATCCTGCAGACGGAGTCTATGCCGAGCGCGGCAAGGGACCTGCCGGAATGGGCAGTGCGCTTTATGTCTCCTATTCGGGCGAACGTGAGACCATTTTCGCCAACCAGGAACTGGTGCTGGCGCCGGGGCGCTATCGCTTCTCGGGTCGAGCCTATGCGGAGGATGCGATCGACGCGGGCATAATTCACTGGTCGATCGTCTGCATGACGAAAGGCGCTTCAGGTCTGCTGGGGACCGTTCCCGTCAATCCACAGCCCGGCCAGCTTGGCAGCTATTCCGTCGAGTTCGATGTCCCCGCCCGATGCGACCAGCAGCAGATCGCACTGTCGGGCGCTGCCCGTGACACGACGTTCGACACGATCTCGCTTTATGTCGACGGGCTGGACATAAGACGGCTGCCCTGAGACAGCACGCCCGGTCTCGCATCCGGCAATCGACCACCGACCGCTACCCCTTCACTCCGAGGACGAACTCCGATCCCGGTTACGCGAGATCTGGCAAGCCGGCTGGCCTGCCGCAGTCCGTCGATTCAATTCCGCGCCGCGGCCATCGCGAACATCGTCTTTCGATAGCGCAAACCGCCCGCGAGCCGGTTGACGAAGCGGGGCAGCGGCGGGTCGGCGTAATAGACCGTTTCCAGCACGTCGAAGCCCAACTGCTCCAGGATGCCCCGTACTTCGGTCGAGGTCGGAACGTGCCGGACGTGGCGATAGTAAAGCGGTCGACCGGTAAGCTTCCAGATCAGCGCCTCGAGCCGGCGATAGGGGGAGCGGCCGTTGGGCAATGAAAGAATGAGACGCCCGCCTGGCCGCAGGAGCCGAGTCAGGCGCTCGATATCGGTATGCAGGTCGGGGAGATATTCGAGCACGCTGGAACACAGCGCCAGATCATATTCGCCGGCGCGATCGGACAAGGTCTCGAACAGGGCCACCCCGAACGACACGTTCGCGATTCCATGTTCTGCGGCACTCGCGCGCGCCAACTCGATCATCCGTTCGGCGCCATCGATGCCATCGACGTGCGCCGCCACTCGCGCCGCCTCGAACGACAAGGTTCCCGCACCGCAGCCCGCGTCGATGACACGATCGTCGGGGCGGGCATAGCGCTCGATGAGCGTTACCCAGACACTCAGCCGCTCGCGAAAGCCAGGCGACCGGGCATACCCATCCCGAAAGGCGGGCGCGATCGAATCGTGCCAGCTGATTGCGGTGTCGGCTCCCTCCGTCATGTCGCTCCCTTGAAGATCGTACCGGTATGCGGCGCAAGCCCGAGAAGGCGCCTAGCCGGACCCGCCAGCGGACGCACCACGTGATTCGCCCGATCGGCACATAAGAAAACCCGGCCCGGCGCGGCGGCCGTCCGGGGGATCAGCACAAATAAGAAGGGCGCGAAGTTCGTAAACTTCGCGCCCTACAAATTCGGTTAGAACCGGATCACGGGCTCTTCGGCTTCGAGCTGCCCGAGGTGGCGGCAATGATGCCACCGATGATGGCGATGACCGCCAGAACCGCAACGATACCGCCGCTGCCACCACGCAGATGGTTGGCATCCTTGGCATCGGCGCCAGCGCGCACGGTGCTGACTTTGCCCATCACCGTACCCTGAGCGGGCGCGGACTGAGCCATCGCCGGGGTCGCTGCGAGCGCCACCGACGCGAACGCCGCAACAGCGGACTTAAACAGCACCATTAGCAAACTCCCTTGGTTATCTGTTCCAATTTCCCGATGCGCTTGCCACACAAACGCGCCGACTGTCAACCATAGTGCCGATCATTCCGGGATCGTCCCCACCCTGTTTCCGGCCCCAATGCCAACAGCCCGCCAACGCCACAGATCCGGATTTGTTGCATCGCACGAATTTTTTTATCCGGCTGCGGCATCAGCGCATCGCCTGTCGCTCGCGAGGGTTAAATTATGATGACGAAAGGACGGAATTCCTAGCACTTCCGCGACAATCCGCCGCTCGCCCACGATCATATACTGGCCTTTTCCCGAACCGTCCCGCATTTGGCGAATGGGGCTTGTCTCAGGAGGTGCAATCCGGGAAAGGGGCTCATGCCGCCAGCCGCCCGCCCCCGTATCCTCGTGGTCTTCGGGACGCGGCCCGAGGCGATCAAGCTGTTTCCACTGGTTCACGCGCTACGTCGCACCGACTCCGACGTACGGGTATGCGTGACCGGCCAGCATCGCGAGATGCTCGACCAAGTCCTTGAAATCGCTAAAATCGTTCCGGAACATGATCTTGATCTGATGTTGCCCAACCAGTCGCTCGACACCTTGAGCGCCCGGCTGCTGACCGAACTCGGCAAGGTAATGGATGCGGACCAGCCCGACCGCGTGATCGTTCAGGGCGACACCGCGACCGCAATGGTCGGTGCGCTGACCGCTTATTACCGCAAGATACCCGTCGGCCATGTCGAGGCGGGCCTGCGCAGCGGCAACATCTATCATCCCTGGCCCGAGGAAGTGAACCGCAAGGTGGTCGGCGCGATCGCCGACCTGCACTTCGCACCCACCGATACCGCACGCGATGCCTTGCTGGCGGAAAACGTGCCGGCGGCACGGATTCACGTCACCGGCAACACCGTCATCGACGCGTTGGTGGAAACCCGTGCACGTGTCGATTCGGACGCCGGACTTGCCGCCGCGATCACGCCCATTGCCGCCCGGTTCGCCGGCAAACGGATAGTTGCCGTAACGACACACCGCCGCGAAAATTTCGGCGACGGGCTCAAGTCCGTTGCCCAAGCCGTTCGCCGAATCGCGCAGCGCCCGGATGTCGCGGTGGTCTTTCCGGTTCATCCGAATCCCAATGTCCGCGCACCAATGGCGGAAGTTCTTGGCGGCATCGAGAACATCGCGATGACCGATCCGCTCGATTATCCCAATTTCGTCCGGCTGCTGTCGCTTTGCCATTTCGTGATGACCGACAGCGGCGGCGTTCAGGAAGAAGCGCCGGCGCTCGCCAAGCCGGTCCTGGTCATGCGGGAGACGACCGAGCGGCCGGAGGGGGTCGCGGCTGGCACTGCCAAGCTGGTCGGCAACGACGAGGAAGTGATCGTTACCGAAGCTTCACGACTTCTGGACGATAGCGCAGCCTATGAAGCAATGGCCCGCGCCCATAACCCCTTCGGGGACGGCAGAAGCAGCGAGCGTATCGCCCGCATCATCCTCGATTCGGCAGCTTGAGATGAGCAAGGTCTGCGTCGTCGGCCTCGGCTATATCGGCTTGCCCACCGCGGCTGTGATCGCGCGCAGCGGTGCGTCGGTGATCGGCGTGGACGTCAGCGCTCATGTCGTCGAGACGATCAACGCGGGCCGCATCCATATCGAGGAAGCGAATCTCGAATCGCTGGTCCACGATATGGTGGAGGCAGGATCGCTGCGTGCTGCGCTGACCCCCGAACCCAGCGACGTCTTCGTGATCGCCGTGCCGACGCCGTTCACCGACGGCCATGCCCCGGACATCAAATACGTGCTCGCGGCAACGCGCTCGATCGCGCCGGTGGTACGCAAGGGAAGTCTCGTCATCGTCGAATCGACCTGCCCGGTGGGGACTACCGAGGCGGTGCGTGATGCGCTTCGTCACGCGCGGTCCGACCTCACGTTTCCGGACGGCAGCGACATGCCGGCCGACGTGTGCGTCGCTTATTGTCCAGAGCGCGTCCTGCCGGGGAAAATTCTCGAGGAACTGGTCAGCAACGATCGATCGATCGGCGGACTGAGTCCCGCTTGTACCGCACGCGCCGTCGCCTTCTACAAGGGCTTCGTCGCCGGCGACTGCATCGGAACCACCGCGCGCACGGCCGAGATGTGCAAGCTGGTCGAAAATTCGTTCCGTGACGTCAACATCGCGTTCGCCAACGAATTGTCGATTGTATGCGACACGCTGGACCTGGATGTCTGGGAAGTCATCCGCTTGGCCAATCGCCATCCCCGTGTGAACATCCTGCAGCCGGGACCCGGTGTCGGCGGGCATTGCATCGCGGTCGACCCGTGGTTCATCGTCGACAGCGATCCAGAAAATGCCAGGCTGATTCGTACCGCGCGCGAGGTCAATGACGGCAAGGCACATTACGTCTCCGCCCGCGCTTCGGCACTCGCCGACGCCCACCCCGACGCTGCGATCGCGTGCCTGGGCCTCTCGTTCAAGGCGAATATCGACGATTTGCGCGAGAGCCCCGCGCTCGAGATCGCCCTGGAACTCGCCGGCAAATATGGCGGCCGCGTCCGTGTGGTCGAACCGCATGTCGACGCCTTGCCAGCCGCCTTCGACGGCACCGGCGCGGTCAAGGCGACGCTCGATCAGGCGCTCGACGAATGCGGTGTGCTGATCGTTCTGGTTGACCATCACGAATTCCGCGGCGTCCCGCCGCAGCGGCGCGCGGGCAAGGCGGTCTACGACACGCGAGGCCTCTGGCCGGCTTGAAGCCGCGCGTCCTACTTGCCTAACACGGCTTTCGGGTTCAGGTTCGGTGTGATGGTCATGCCACACACTCTTCGCGCTGTCCGCCGGGAAACCGGGACGGCGCCGTCGTGCGGCATGCGCCGGATGACGGGAGTGGGCCCGCCGCAATGGCAGGCGATCGGCAATGACGGCCAGAGCCGTCGCAGAGTCGATTCGCCGCCGGGACTATGACAGGCGACAAGATGCAGAAAACCGCAAAGCTCGATCGGCGCGACTTCCTGGCCTCGGCCGCCGCTCTCGGCGCGACCGCCTTCTGGGCGAAGAGCACTCCTGCGGCCTCCCGCACGACGTGGCGCGAGAATCGCGACCTTTACCCGCAAGGCGTCGCCTCGGGCGATCCCGACCATCGCAGCGTCATCCTGTGGACGCGGCGGCCCTTCGCCGAGGGTACGCGCGCCGATCTCAATGTGGAGGTTGCGCTCGATCGCGACTTCCGCCGCGTCGTCGCGACGACGCGCGCACCGATTCTCGCCGACTCGGACTGGACCTGCCGCGCCCTGGTTGGCGGCCTCAAGCCCGCAACGGTCTATTGGTACCGCTTTTCCGACGACAAAGGTCAAGGCAGCCGGATCGGTCGGACCATCACGGCGCCCCAGCCTGACGATCCGCGGCCGGTGCGCTTCGCCTTCGTATCCTGCAACAGCGTCAACGAAGGTGCACAGAACGCCTATCGCCGGATGATCTGGGAGGACGAGCGCGCGCCCGCCGACCGCAAGCTCGGTTTCGTGCTCCATCTCGGCGACTTCATTTACGAGGTGGTCGAATATCCCGAGGAAGTGCCGCATCGTTATGCGCGCACCGTCTATGATCTCGGCCACATCCCCGATGCGCGCAAGGTCGGCAATTTCTACGTCCCCACCAACCTGGCCGGCTATCGCCACGTCTATCGCGCGCATATCGACGACCCCGACATCCAGGATGCGCGGGCGCATTTCCCGTTCGTGTGCATCGGCGACAATCACGAATTCTCGTGGCAGGGATGGCAGAGCTTCATCAAATATGGCGGCAAGGTCGAACCCGCACAGCCATTGCGCGTCGCCGCCAACCAGGCATGGTGGGAATATATCCCGTCGCGCGTGCGCAAGACATCGGGCGCCGGACTGGACCGGTTCGGGCCTCCCGCCGTGGCGAAGGTGCCGATCGAGACCTTCGACGATCTTGGCTTCGGCACCGAACCCAACAACCGCATCGCGGTCGGCAGCATGACCGCCTATCGCGCGCTGCGCTACGGCCGGCATGTCGACCTGATCCTGACCGACTTGCACAGCTACAAGGCAGCGGACCCGACCGATCGCCCCGAAGCGGCGGCACTCGACTCGGGAGAATATCCGGTCCTTCCGCAGGAATGGATGGAGATCGTCGACGGCGGCAGGGATTATGCCGGCGGCAAGCCGCCCGCCACGATCTCGATCGGCGACAAGGCGATCCCCAATTTCCGCAAGGACGAGGCCGCCTACACCGTATTGGGGGGCGAGCAGAAGGCGTGGCTCAAGGATCGCCTGACACGATCGACCGCGACCTGGAAAATCTGGGGCGCGACCAATGGCACGCTCGACATGCGGACCGATCCACAGAACCTGCCCGCCGGGTTCCTCAAGGAGCCCTGGATGGGCAAGGATTTCGGCACGTTCGCCAATCCCGATTTCAGCAGCGCGTACGCAGAGCGGGCGGAGATTTACGACCTGGTCCGGGACCGCAAGGTGTCAGGGTTCGTCACCATATCGGGCGATCGCCACAGCTTCTGGGCCGGCTATGCGGCGCCGCATTTGCCGCCGACAGGCTTCAATCCGGTCGGACTGAGCTTCATCACCGGGTCGATCTCGGCCCCGGGGTTGGGCGAGGCCTGCGAATTTTTCAAGCCGTCGGCCGTCCTGCCGCTGTACGTGCGCAAGCCGCCTAATGGCGCGCCCGAGCACACGATCAACCTGACGATCAAGCATGGGGTGCGCAGCGCGCTCGAATATGCGGCGAGCGGCGACATCGCGAAGGCACGCGCGCTGACCAATCCCGACGTCGCGCCACACCTGGAGTTCGTCGACATGGCCGGACACGGCTATGCCGTCGTCACCGCCGGCCCGGAGGCGATCGACACCGAATTCGTCTGCATCGTCCGCCCGATCGCGCGGGCTACCACGCCCGACGGCGGACCGTTGCGGTACCGCGTATCGCATCGCGCACAGCGCTGGGCGCCCGGGGAACGCCCGAGACTCGAACAGCGCGTGCTCGACGGCGATCCCAAGCTGTCGATCTAGCTATCCAAGGAGCCCGGCTCTGGAGCCGGGCATTATTTGGCGCCGAAGCCGCTGAACACCGTGCCAATCGTCTTGAGGAAGATCAGCAGGTCGAGCCAGCCCGAGAAATGTTTGATATAGAAGAAGTCGTAATTGAGCTTGTAATGGACCGAAGCGAGGTCGGCGACATGGCCCTGGTTGACCTGCGCCCAGCCGCTGATTCCTGGCCGCACGATGTGGCGGTAGGAATAAAAGGGGATTTCCTGCTCGTACCAACTCGACAGCGCGACCGCCTCGGGGCGTGGCCCGATCCAGCTCATTTCGCCCTTCAGGATGTTCCACATCTGGGGAAGTTCGTCGATTCGCGTGCGGCGCAGGAACCGGCCCAGCCGGGTGATGCGATCGTCGCCGTCATTGGTGATGAAACCGTCACGCGCCGCTTCTTCCGGGGTACATTCGCGCATGGTGCGGAATTTCCACACCATGAACGGCCGGCCGCGATAGCCCATCCGCTCCTGCCTGAAGAACGCCGGGCCCCTTGAATCGAGCCTGACCAGCAACGCCACCAGCATCATCGGGACGATCAGCACCGGCAGGACCAGCAGCGTGAACAAGAGATCTATGCCGCGTTTCATCTTGCGATAGGCGAGATTCGGCAGCAGCGACCCGAAGCTGTTTTCCGACAGATGCTCGATCGAGACGCGGCCGGTCAGCGATTCGCGGATTTGCTTGACGTGATAGACCGGGTGCCCGTTGACCGCCGCCTCGGCCAGCATTCGCTCCCAGTCGTCATCATGATCGTAACGCAGGTCGGCGACGATCACCGACTCCCGCCCCGGCGGAATTACCGGTTCGGACATCGGGATCCAGTCCACATTGGGCAATTCGGTCAGTGCGGCAGTCTTGCCGAACGGCACGATGTAGAACGGCTTGGTGGTCGTCCGCATGAGATAGAAGTGGATCGCGTACGACGTGATTGCCGCCAGTGCGAACGAGATGCCGAGATAGGCGCGGCTATAATCGAGGCGCAGGAAGAAAAAAGCCGCGAACACCGAGCCATAGGACGTCGCATAGGTCGGAATGATGTAGCTGAACACGCGGCTGCCGGGGAAAGCGGTCACACGGCGCAGCAGGAACAGGCCGAGGATCGCACCGACCGCCGCACCGACGATGACGTTGTCGATACCGCCGATCAGTGTCGAGGCATTGGGGTTCGCCAGGATGAGCGGGCGGTCGATCAGCATGCTCGGCACGAGCACGGCAAGAACCAGCACCGAGAATGCCTCGACGCGGAACGATTCAAAAATGCTCGATCGCGGGCGCGTCGCCGCTTGGGCCCGGCTCATCAGCATGTGACGGATTTCCCCTTAAAGTCGCTGCGGCACGGTTATTGCGGTGCAGCGTTACACCCGGATGGCGGTTCGAGTCTATTGATCTGCGGCAACACTCATCGCGGCTTCAGGTCGTCCGGTGGGACGATCGTGTCTCCACGGGACACCAGGCCGGCAATGCGCGCGCGTTCGATCTCGACCGCGCGAACTCGATCCGACCAGGCGGGATGCGTCGCGCTGGGAAACAATCCGCCCAGCCGCTTCGCTTCGAATCGCCGCCAGAGCACGACCGCCGCGCCGGGATCGAACCCCGCCCGTGCCATCAGGTACGGCATCAGTCGATCCGCTTGAAGTTCTTGCATGCGCTGGATTTTTGCCTTTGCCTTGCGATGGCCGAGCGCATTGTGCGCGAGTTCGTGCGCCAGGATGGCGGCAAGTTCGTCGGCGTTGGTCGCAAACCCCGCCATCCGCGTCGACAATTGCACCCAGGTTCCGTTCGCAACAGCATCGGCGTCGTTGCCGGGAACGAGCTGGAAGCGGGCCTTGCACGCCGCGACTCCGGTCAGTTCGATCGTCAAGGGATTGCCGTCGCGCGCGATCGCCAGCCTCACCTTGCCGTCCGCCAGGGCCGTGTCGAGCGTGCCCATTGCCGATTCGACGGGGGTGAATCGCCCTTCGTCCGATTCGGGCGCCGCCGGCGCGAACGGCTTGCCATCCGCCTCGATCAGCACGTCGCCGCGCCGCAGCCCGGCCCAATCTGCCGGTGATCCGGGAACGACCAGCGCGATGGTTGGCCGATCGGTCAGCCCCAGTTCGCGCGCCGCGGCGGGACGGAAAGCCGCGCCATATTGGCCCAGCGTCTCGATCAGCATGCCGCTCTCGATCATATGGTCGACACAAAGGTCGACATTGGCGGTCGCCAGCCGATAGCCGATCGTCGCGACTTCGGTATCCTGCTGAAGCAACCCGCGCACGACCAGCGTAGCCTGATCGTCGGCGGCCGGCGCCGCTGCGATCAGCGCGAACGCGACGACGGACGCAGAAAGGAACCTTGACGGCTTGATCATCGGCATAGCGCTAGCCGAGCCACGGGACTCAAGCCAGCTTGGCCATTGCCGGCTTGGTCGCTAAGGGCCGGTGGTCCCGGGGAAAGGGGGTGTCGGGAAACGCCCATCCATGTCCCGCGTTGCGAAGGAGCGCGTGTGAAGCTTGTCGTCGTCGGCCTGGGCTATGTCGGCCTCCCCCTTGCCATCGCGCTCGCTCGTCATTTCGAGGTCTGGGGGATCGACATCGATGCCGGCCGCATCGCCGAATTGACCGATGGGCACGACCGTACCGGGGAAATCGATCCGGCCACGCTGCGCAATTCCAGCATCCGCTATACGTCCGAGCCGACCGCCTGCCCCGCAGCGGCTGCCTATATCGTCACCGTCCCGACGCCGATCGATGCCGACAAGCGCCCCGATCTCGGCGCAGTGATGGGCGCGACGCGCATGGTCGCGACGATGATCGACCCAACCGAGCGGCCGACCATCATTTATGAAAGCACCGTGTATCCCGGCGTTACCGAAGACATCTGCGGTCCGGAGATCGAAAAGGTATCGGGCCTGGTGCGCGGCCGCGATTTCACGCTCGGCTATTCGCCCGAGCGGATCAATCCGGGCGACCGCGAACATACCGTCGACCGCATCGTCAAGGTAATCGCCGGCGAGGACGAGGCGACCACCGACAGGATCGAGGCGATCTACGGAAAAGTCACGTCAGCCGGTGTATTCCGGGCCGCGTCGATCAAGGCCGCCGAGGCCGCCAAGGCGATCGAGAACGCGCAACGCGACATCAACATCGCCTTCATGAACGAGATCGCGCGAATCTTCGGCGCGATCGACCTGTCGGTATGGGACGTGCTCGCGGCAGCCAGGACCAAATGGAATTTCCTGCCGTTCCAGCCCGGCCTGGTCGGCGGCCACTGTATCGGCGTCGATCCCTATTATCTCAGCCACCTCGCCGAGCAGCTCGGGCACGATCCTCGTGTCATCCTGGCCGGACGCGACACCAATGACGGCATGGCCGACTGGGTTGCGGAACAGATCGACCGACGCGCCGGCAAGCGGGGGTCGGCGCTGGTGCTCGGCCTGACGTTCAAGGAAAACGTTCCCGACCTGCGCAACTCGAAAGTGGCCGAATTGATCGCGGGCCTGACGCGCCGCGGTCACGACGTCACGGTGCACGATCCGATGGCCGATCCGGCCGAAGCGACCCACGAATATGGCATCACGCTCGACGACGGCGCGCTGGCGCGGACTTACGACCTGGTCGTGCTCGCGGTGCCGCATCGGGATTATCTCGACATGGATGGCGGGCTGGCACGGCTGGTCGCCTCGGGCGGACTGTTCGCCGACATCAAGAACGGCGTGCCGGAAATGACCGGCGCGGCACGCTGGACGCTTTAGGAGTTTACGATGCGAGTTCTCGTCACCGGCGCGGCCGGATTCATCGGCAGCTGGGTGATCCGCAGACTGCTCGGACGTGGCGACATCGTCGTCGGCATCGACAACCTCAACGACTATTATTCAGTGGACCTCAAGCGCGATCGGATCGCGGCCATCCACGGACTCAAGACCAACCGGTTCGATTTCATCGAGGTCGATTTCGCCGATCACGAGGCGCTCGATGCCGCATTGGCTGGCAAGGAATTCGACCGCATCGTCCATCTGGGCGCGCAAGCGGGCGTACGCTATTCGATCGACAACCCCCGCGCCTATGTCCAGTCGAACCTGGTCGGTCACCTCAACGTCATGGAGGTCGCTCGCCACCGCAAGGTCGAGCATCTGGTCTACGCCTCCTCCTCCTCGGTCTATGGGGGCAACGACACGCTCCCCTTCCGCGTCGAGGACCGCGTCGACCATCCGCTGTCGCTCTATGCCGCGACCAAGAAGGCCGACGAGTTGATGAGCGAAACCTATGCGAGCCTTTACCGGCTGCCGCAGACCGGCTTGCGGTTCTTCACTGTCTACGGCCCCTGGGGCCGCCCCGACATGGCGATGTGGATCTTCACCAAGGCGATCCTGGAAGGGCGCGCCATCCCGGTGTTCAACAATGGCGATATGCGCCGCGACTTCACCTATATCGACGACATCGTGACCGGCGTGGTGTCATGCCTCGACCATGCGCCCAAGGACGATGGCGAAGCGAAAGCCGGCGGCAGCCGCACGCCGCACGCCATCTACAATATCGGCAACCATCGATCGGAAGAGCTGGGCAAGATGATCGGGCTTATCGAGGATGCCTGCGGCGTGAAAGCGATCCGCGACTATCAGCCGATGCAGCCCGGCGACGTGCCGGCCACCTATGCCGATATCAGCGCGATCGAGCGCGATCTCGGCTTCGCGCCGACGACCCCGATCGAGATAGGCGTCCCGAACTTCGTGTCATGGTACCGGGAGTATCACGGGATTTGATCCGATCCGCTCGGCACCCGCTCGTCGGCCGTCGTCTCGGCCTCGCGCGATGGATCCCGACCGGCAAGCGGCGCTGGAGGCTCTTTGTATCGTGCCGCGCCGCGCGAATTCCGGCACAGGGCCGGGCCACGACGGTGGGTGGGGGAGAAGTGCGCCTACTTCTTCACCGCCAACAACGTGTAGTCCGCCGGCTTCCAAGGATCGAGCGTGATCGGATCGTACAGCTCCATCCCCTGGGCCCGCAGGAATTCGGGCACCGCTGCGTTACCGAAGCCGTCGACATAGGCGGCCTTTACGCGGCCGGAATCGAATAGGCCGCTGGCACCCCGAAGCACTTCGAGTTCCTGCCCCTCGACGTCGATCTTGAGGAACAGGTCGCCTTCGAAATCGAAACTGTCGAGCCGCTCCAACCTGGTCTTGAACCCCCGCCCCGGGATATGCGCGACCGTTGCCTTGTCGGCCGTGGCGGCGATCCCCGACACCGCGCCGAGGACGAATTCGACCTCGCCCGGCGCCGCGCCCAGGGCGACATTCTTCGCGTCGAACCCATAACGCTCTGCATTTATCGCCAGGCGCCCATAGGTGTCGGGATTGGCTTCGAACGCAACGACCTTGAAGTTCGGGTACAGCTTGCGGACGTCGGCAACCGATGACGAGAATAACCCGACATTGCCGCCGCAATCGACGAAGGTCATGTTATCGTGCAAGAACAGGTTGATGCGGTGGAAGACGACCAGTTCGTCGCGCAGCAGACTGTTGGTGGACGAGATGCGCGAGGCCCGGAAATAGCCATTCTCGAGCAGGCTGTTGATCCTGATCGGCCGCTGGAACAGCAGGACGTCGGTGTCCTTGTTGCCATAGATCGTCTTCATCAACGTCTCGCGGAACCGCGGCTGCATGTTGATATATTTATGAACCAACTTCATCGGGTTCATCGGTGCCATTCCTCCCGCAAAATCCCGCGGCTCCTTTCATGTCGCGCCGCACAAGACAAGCGCTTTCGGCTAGCGTTCGCGTCTCACCGCTAGCAACGCACGGCGGGTCGGCATATGCGGGGTGAGTCGCAGGGGAGCGAATAACTCGAAGCCATAGCGCGCCAGAAAATCCAGCACCGCCGCCTTGTTGTCGAACTCATCGAAATAGATCGCGTCGACGCGCCCCTCCTCGAACAAACGGCGCGCCCCCTCGATGACATCAAGCTCCATTTGCTCGACATCGACCTTGATAACCAGCCGCCCCGGCAGATCGAAGCTATCGAGGCGCCTGGCCGCGACGGTGAAGCCGCGTCCCGCGATATGCGCGCGCCCCGCCCGGTCGCGACGCGCCGAGATTCCCGACACCGCCCCGGTAGCGAAATCGAGCATCTCTTCTTGCGCCGCCAGCGCGACGTTGACCGCATCGAACCCGTAACGCTCGGCATTGACCTTGAGGCGCTCGAAGGTCGCCGGATCAGCTTCGAACGCCACGACGCGAAAGTCGCGAAACAGTCGCTGCGCGTCGGCGACGACCGACGAAAAAATGCCGACATTCGCGCCGACATCGACGAAGGTGACGCCATCGCCGAGCATCATGCTGACGCGCTGGATCACCAGCGTCTCGTCCCGAAGCAGGCTGTTGGCGTGCGCCAGCCGCGAGGCGCGGTAGTAGCCGTTTTCGCGAAGCGTGTTGATCCGCATGAAGCGCTTGAAGAGCACGACATCCACGTCGCGCGCGCCATGGCGCAGCCGTGTCAGCCATTCGCGCAGGCGCGGCCGCTCGTTGATCTGTTTCTGGATCAGCCGCAGCCGGTCGAAGGCGCGCCGCGTCACGCGGCGATCTGCCCGATCAGCCAGTCGTTCGCTTCGCAGTCGATGACGAGATGGATGCGATCGGTATCGCCGTCATTGGTCACCGCGTGGCGATCGGAGAGCCGCAGGTACCAGGTTTCGCCCACCAGCATCGGTGCCGGGATGCCATTCAGGAGGAAAGTAACGTCCGGGTTGGTCGTGATGGGAATGTGCAGTCGCGCCTGCCCCCAATCGGCGGCCAGATCGTGATCGCAATGCTCCTTGATCCGGGACCCCGGCGTCAGACGCATCAACCGGACGGCTTTCAGAGGGCAACGAAATGCCGTCATGACGCTGCGAAAATAGGGCGCCCGGTCGAGGATTTCGGCATCAACGAAGTCGGTTGCGTCAGGGGGAACGTACGCTTTCATGATAGGGTGTGTCGCCCCGGCCTGATGTCGCAGCGGCAAGACCTCCCATTGACCATCATAATTCTGGCGTACGAAATGATCGGTCCATGCAGAGGCCGCAACCGCAGTCAGCGCAGCCAGCAATCGCTGCGGATCGAACGAGAGCGGCAGACGCGCCCGATCCGGCAGCGTCAACGCAGGTTGTTGCGTCCAGTCGGTCAGGATATGGCTCCCACAGGCCGGCCGCGATTGTGGCCGTTAGCCAATCCTATTCGCCCTTTCGCCCGGTTGCCAAGCGCATCATGTCAGACCCCGACGCCATCGCTCGCTTGTGCGCGCTCATCCTCGCCGACGAAGATCTCGCCGACCAACTAGCGTCGATCGAGGATCGGCCGGCGTTCGCAGCTGCCGCCACCGATCATGCCCGTACCAGGGAAATTCGCGTTTCCCCGGAAGACGTCGAAGCCGCCGCCCGACGCGACGTGCTGGGGTTGGAACGATTTGCCGATTTTCCGATCACCGCAACGGCCTGGCCTGGCCGCAAGTGGTTACCCGTCGCCATCGTCTCGAGCGGCGGCCAGCCAGCGGTCGAGTGGCTGCATTTCGGCGACGCGCCGCTGACCGATTCGTTCTTCGAGTCGTCGATTCGTGGCGCGCGCCGTCGCCCGATCAATTCACTGGTTCGAGTGTGTACTCCGCTCAGCCTGTTTCTCACGCGCTTGCCTGATGACGCTGCATCACAACCCGATGGTCTGATCTTTCACATGTCACGCTGCGGCTCGACGCTGACGGCCCAGATGCTGTCCGCGATTCCTGGCCTGATCGTAGCATCCGAGCCGGAGCCACTCGATTGGGTCGTCCAGTTCGCACAGACCAACACACAGATTCCGTTCGACCAGCGCATCACCTTGCTGCGCGCGATGGCCGCAATGCTCGGCCGCGATCGCTTTGGTGACCGGCACGGGTTCGTCATCAAGACCGACAGTTGGCACACGCTGGCGTTGCCCCTCTTCCGCGCCGCCTTCCCGGACACGCCTTGGCTGTACCTGTTTCGCGATCCGACGGAGGTGATGGTGTCACAAGTCCGCGCACGGGGGTCGCAGACCGTCCCCGGCGTTCTGGCCCCGGCCATCTTTGACATTCCCGACCCTCTCGCTGTGCCGGAAACCGACTATATCGCGCAGGTGCTCGCACGGGTGAGTCAGGCGGCGATCGATCATGCCAAGATCGGCGGCGGCCTTTACGTGGCGTACGAGGATTTGCCCGAAGCGGTCGATGGGCGTGTCCTGCCGCACTTCATGATCGCTCCTGATGAACGGTGGCTCCGCGCGGTTCGCGACAAAGCGCAGTGGGACGCCAAGACGCCGAGCTTCGTTTTCGCGCCCGATAGCGACGACAAACGCGCGCACGCGAGCGAAAGCGTCCGCAACGCGGTTGCCCGCTATCTGCAGAAACCGCACGACGATTTGACGGCATTGGCACGCACAGACCGGATCCGATCCGGCCAGTCGTGGTTTGATCAGACCGAATAGGGTCGATCCCCTCGCCGCGCTTCTTGAATGGCCTCCCCGTCCTTCGTATGCCTCGCTAGCAGCAAGTGGGGGGTCTGAGTGTATCGGTATCGCGTGTCGGGACTGGCAGTTTCCAGCGACGTGGAGCTGCCCGGCCTGATTCCCGGCGATGCCGGCGGCAGCCCCGATGTCACGATCAGCCGCTCGTCCGTCCCGGCGTCGATCGAGGGGGCGGAGGCCATCGGCCCGACCTGGCAGCGCGCCGGTGACCGCTTCCTCCTGCGCATTCCCAAAATCGCGCGTTTTCTTTTGGAAGGAGGGCAACGCATCGCCTTCGAAGCCGAAGGCGACGCAGAACCCGACGACATCGCGGTCTTTCTGTCCGGTAGCGTCTTCGGCGTCCTGCTCCATCAACGCAATCACCTTGTCCTCCACGCGAGCGCCGTTCTGGTCGGCGGCAAGGCAGTCCTGTTCTGTGGGGCCTCCGGAGCGGGTAAGTCGACTCTGGCGGCCGCGCTCGGCGAGCGCGGCTATCCCCTCGTCGCCGACGATCAGTGCGCGATCGAGATCGGCACGGATGGTATCCCCAGGACCGAAGCCGACGGCCGGCAAATGCGCCTTTGGGACCGGAGCATCGCCGAACTGGGACTCGGCAACCGGCGCGGCGATCCGATGCGCAATCGACTCCGCAAATTCTATGTCGAGCCGAACGAGACGCGCCTGGCATCTGTCGTCGTCGGGGCTGTCTACGCGCTTAACGAAATACGCGGCGACCAGGAGCCCCGGATCGAACGCCCCAATATCGTCGACATCGCCAAATTGCTCGCCGCCAACGCCTATCGGCCCGCGCTGGTTCGACGGATGGGGCAGCGCGAAGTCTATTTTCGCGGTGGTTCCGCCATCGCATCCTATGCCGGCATCTTCCGGCTCAAGCGGCATTTCGGCTTCGAGCGGGTCGACCACACGATTGCCATGCTCGAATCGCACTGGCGACAGATCGGACTGCTGGACAATCCGAAGTGATCCCCACGATCTGGCTCGCATCCTATCCCAAATCGGGCAACACGTGGTTTCGCATTCTGGTCGCCAATGTCTGGGCCAATCGCGATACGCCGGTGGATATCAATGTGATCGAGAGTACCGACAGTATCGCCAGCGCACGCTATCCTTTCGATCAGCAAACGCTGATCGATTCGTCGCTATTGACGCATGACGAGATCGATCGCGTGCGCCCGTCGGCTTACGCCTACGCTGCATCGGGAGAAACTCTGGTCAATCCCGATGATCCTTGTTTTCCCGTACGCTTCGTAAAGACGCACGATGCCTATACTTGGAACGATGGCGGAGAGCCCGTCATGGCCGGAGCACGCGGAGCGGCAGGCGCGATCCTGCTGGTCCGTGACCCGCGCGACGTCGCATGCTCGTTTGCGCACCACATGGCCAGTTCGATTGACACGAGCATTCGGCGGATGGGCGATCCGGATTTCTGTCTGGCAGCGTCGCCCGATCGCCAGGATCGTCAATTGCGTCAGCGTCTTCTGAGCTGGAGCGGCTTCGCGCAAAGCTGGATGGACCAGAACGACATACCCGTACACGTCATACGCTACGAAGACATGCTCGTTGATACGGCGGCAATATTGTCGGCCGCGTTGCGTTTCGTCGGCATCGAACCGGATCCGGCCGCGGTGGAACGCGCTGTCTCCTTTGCCGCGATCGACGAACTGAAGCGTCAGGAGGCAGAAAACGGATTTCACGAAGCCCCGCGGGAGGTCGATATTTTCTTTCGCCGGGGCGCTGCCGGCAGCTGGCGGGAGGAACTGACACAGGAACAGGTCGCGCGCATCGAGCGCGACCATGCGACGATGATGGGCCGTCTGGGATATTCCCGATCGACGCGATCCAAGGAATAAGGGGGATACCAATGATCCATCGTGATAGCGACTGGCTCGCCGCCAAGGTCGGGGAGGAACTCGTCATGATGAGCGCTGCAAGCGGGAATTATATCGGCTTGTCTCCGGTCGCTGCGCGCGTCTGGGAATTGCTGGAAACGCCGCAATCGATCGAGTCGCTGTGTGGCGCGCTGGTCGCGGAATACGAGGTCGATCCCGAAACGTGCCGCGCCGAGGTCGATGCCTTTCTGGCGAAACTTGTCGAGCATCGCGCGGTGCGGATTGACTGATCCAGGCTTTCGGCAGGCATTGATGCCATGAGCGCCATTTGCGGTGTGGTGCGGTTCGATGGTTCCGACGTCCCGCCGCGCACCGCCGAGCGCATGGCTCAGGCCATGCGGCACCGCGGCGGCGACGGAATCGAGACGATCGAGTTCGGCCGGCTCGCGTTTGGCCACTGCCTTCTGCGTGTCAACCACGAGGACGTGCGTGAGGCACAACCGATCGTCGCGCGCGATGCGGTGGTGGTCGCCGACCTTCGCCTGGACAATCGCGACGCGCTCGCAGCCGCGTTGGGGATCGACGACGCCTCATTGGCGACCCTGCCGGACAGCGAACTGCTGCTGACATCCTGGAGACGCTGGGGAAAGGACTGCGCACGTCATTTGCTGGGAGATTTCGCCTTCGCGATCTGGGACCGCGCAAACTCCTCCCTGCTGCTCGCTCGCGATCATATGGGCCAGCGCGTGGTCCACTATCATTTGGGGGAAGGGTTTTTCGCCTTCGCAACCGATCTGGGCGGGTTGTTCGCGGCGGACGGCGTACCTCGCCGGTTGAACGAAGACGAACTCGCACGACGGCTGTTGATGTCGAGCGAACGTGTCGAGGGCGAACTGATCTACACGGGTATCAACGTTCTGCCCGGCGGCACTACCCTATCGCTGCATTCCACCGGTACCCCACAGATCGAGCGCTATTGGGCTCCCCGCGCGGACCCCATCCATGTGGGCCGCGACGACGATTATTATCTCGCGACTTATCGCGCCGTGATCGAAGAGGCCGTGGCCTGTCGGCTGCGCCGTCTAATCGACCCGCCCTCATTGCTGTTCAGCGGCGGCTTCGACAGCGGAATCATCGCTGCTATCGGCGGACCGATCGCTGCGAGCCGTGGGTGGGTGCTTACCTGCATCACGTCGGCGCTCAGCGAGGAAGATTCGCGCCGTGACGCGCGCCCCGCTGCCGAGGCGTTCCGAAACTGGCCCGGGCTCGACCTGCATTACTACGTGCGAGGGACGGAAACGAGCTATGACGACCTCGACGCAAGTTTCGACCGCACGTTTCGACACGTCCCGCCCAGCATCGTCAGGCGTCGCGCCGGCGAACTGGCCAAGGCGGCGGGATCCCGGTTGATCCTTGACGGACATGGCGGCGACTATACCGTGAATGCTTACGATCAGGCGATGCTCGGCGCGATCCTGAGAGCTGGCCACTTTCGTCGATTCGTGCGCGAATTCGCCGCCCGGATGCGCTTTACGGGGTGGTCGCCGCTGCGTGTCGTGGGCCGCGATGTCCTCAGCGCCTTCGTGCCACAGGGAGTCCGCCGCCCATGGCGCCTGGCGGTCAATGGCTTTCTGCCCGCCTGGCAGCGCCGCGGCGTGCGTCGCGATTTCGCGAATCGCTTCCTCTCGGAGGGCGTCGTAGACCGTCGCAGCCTGCGGGACGGGTTCCGCCCCGGCCCGCGCTGGCGCGAGCGCTGGATGGAAGCTTGCAACCGCGTATCGGCTGATGGCGGCGGCAGCAATTATGCGGCGATGACCGACGACCTGGAACTGACCCGGCCGTTCCACGACAAGCGAATCGTCGAACTGGCCTGTGCGTTACCCGATCATTTGCTATTCCGCGACGGTCGGGAACGCTGGCTGGCTAGGACCGCTTTTGCCGACCTGTTGCCCGACCGACTCGTAACCCGACTGCCGGGTAACGATCGCGAACAGCCCGACCTCATCGCCATGGACCGGCAGGCCGCGCCCGCCATGCTGGCTGCACTGGAAGAAATGAAAGACGAAGATGCAGTCGCACGTTATCTCGATATCGACCGCCTGGCCGATATGGTAAGACGAGGAGTTGCCGAGGATCGGCTTGCCGATCGCCTGCAGCTCACCTTTGCGATGAGAGCGCTATCGACAGCGCGTTTCCTAGGGTGGCTAGATCGCAGCAATCGCAGATAATACCGCCTCAAGAGCCGCCGCTGGTCGTCGAATAGACATAATCTACCCCACCCGTATTCACGTTTGACAGAGTTTCGCGCTGCGCGGAAGCGACGATCACCACGGGCGTCTCCCAACGCTTGCGTTGGATCGCGCTGTCCGGATCACCGGAATTCTGCTCGACGGGCGGCATTGCTAGTTCCCCTGAATATTTTGCAATTTGCAAGTAGCGGCTGCACCGCAAACCCGTTTGCTTTATTCGCCGACGAATGGCCCGCGGTCAAGCCGACGGATACTAATGATCAAGAGCAGTCCTTTTTCCGTACGGTTGCATGCATCAATCACCCGTTTTGGAAATTTTTCGCCGTTGCGCTAGGAATCTGTGGCAAATCTTCGTAAGAACGCGCCGACGCTGTCCTGGGGGAGGTAGCGAAATGACGGCCGCCCCCTCGGACAAGGCAAAACGAGCACGAGGCCGGAACCATGTCTTCTCCCTTTCTTGCCGAAATCAGGACCTTTTCGTTCAATTTCGCGCCCAAGGGCTGGGCGATGTGCAATGGTCAGCTGTTGGCGATCAACCAGAATCAGGCTCTGTTTGCGCTTGTCGGCACGACCTATGGCGGCAACGGCGTCACGAACTTCGCCCTTCCGGACCTGCGCAGCCGCACGCCCATTCATTGGGGTCAAGGTCCCGGTCTGTCGAACGTAGTCCTCGGCCAAGTCGGCGGCGAAGAGAATCACACGCTGACGCTCACGGAATTGCCCGCCCACAACCACTCATTCACGGCATCGACGTCAGCCGCGACGCACCGGCCGGTAGCGGGCGGCATCTTCGCGGATGATGTCGATACGCAGGCGGTGGATTATTTCGCGGCCTACAACGCGCCCAATTCCTCCTACGTCAATCTCAATCCGCTCAGCATGTCGAACGCCGGTGGCGGACAGCCGCATAACAACATGCAGCCGTACCTGGTTCTCACCACCTGCATCGCGCTGCAGGGAATCTTCCCTTCCCGCAACTAATCGCAAGGCGGAAAACCGCGCAGAGAGGTTATCATGGCGACCCCTTATATCGGTGAAGTCAAATTGTTCGCAGGGAGTTTCAACCCGCGCGGATACGCGTTCTGCAACGGGCAGCTGGTGGCGATCTCGCAGAACGACGCGCTCTATGCGTTGATCGGCACCACCTATGGCGGCGACGGGGTGAATACGTTCGCTCTGCCCAACCTGCAGGGGCGCATCCCGTTGCATCAGGGACAGGGACCTGGCCTTACAAACCGCGTCCTTGGCGAGCTGGCCGGGACGGAGACGGTCACAGTGTTGTCCACGCAGATGCCGGTCCACAATCACCAGCCGGTAGCCAATAACGTCGATCCCACCAACGACGCCCCGGCATCGAACACGATGCCGTGCCGACCCAAACAGGCCGTGGGCGGGAACTCGGCGCAACTCTACACCGATCCCAGCAAGACCCCGACGGCAGGCGATCTCAAGCCGATGCTGGCCGGCATCATCGGCAATACCGGCGGCAATCAGCCGCACGACAACATGATGCCTTTTCTTTGCGTCAGCTTCATCATCGCGCTCGAAGGCGTGTTCCCCTCGCAGAATTGATCCGGAAGGACTGAAAATGAGCGATCCCTTCGTAGCTGAAATCCGGATGTTCGCGGGCAATTTCGCGCCTCGCAACTGGGCATTCTGCAACGGCCAGATTCTTCCGATCTCACAGAACACCGCATTGTTTTCGTTGATCGGGACATTCTATGGCGGAAACGGAACCTCGAATTTCGCCCTCCCCGACCTGCGCGGTCGCTCGGCGATGCACTGGGGTAACGGCCCGGGTCTCTCGTCGCGAGTGATTGGGGAAGTTGGCGGCGAGAACAGCGTCACGCTGCTAAGTTCAGAGATGCCTCTCCACAGTCACTCGATTTCCGGAGCGGTGATCGCGAATTCGAGCCCCAGCGCAACGCCAGCCAGCAATACGCTGTTCACCAATTCGTCGCCGAATCAGTTGTACGGCACGGTGGTCGGCAGCCCCGTCCCTCTGGCGCCGCAATCGATCACGGTCGTGGGCGGAACGCAGCCGCATAATAACACGCAGCCTTACCTGGCGGTTTCGTTCATCATCTGCACCGCGGGCGTTTTCCCGGCACGGAACTGATCGATACGCACATGCCCGACATTCCCGAGCCTCCGGCATTCGCCTTGCCGGAGGCTTTACGGTCGATGGGCCTGGCACTCAGGCCGGAGACCGACGGCGATCTGCCTTTTCTGATGCGGGTTTTCGCCTCGACACGGGTGGATGAACTAACCCTTGTACCGTGGACGGCGGATCAGAAGCGCGCTTTTCTGGTTCATCAGTTCGGCGCGCAGCGACATCATTATCGGACCTTCTATCCAAATACGGCCTTTGATGTGCTCGAGCGCGACGGAAGCGCGATCGGCCGGCTATATGTCGATGAACGTCAAACGCGGGTCCATATCCTGGATATTGCGCTGATCCCCGAATCGCGCGGCGGCGGAATAGGCACCGCCATCGTCTCTGCGATTCAGGATTATGCACGGACCCGGGGGAAAGGCGTCGATATCTTCGTCGAGCGGATCAACCCCGCGAAATCGCTCTACGACCGGATGGGATTCAGGGTCGTCCGCGAAGAGGAAATCTACCTGGAAATGGATTGGACGCCTGACGGCGTCAGCTGAACGTGGCGCAATAATCCACACCGCCATCGACCCTGGCGGCCGGTACCAAGAAGATGTCCTGGTCGCCCATCGCCGGATGGGAGAGGCGGTAGCTGCCTTGCGGAAACACCTCGTCTTCCGCCACGCGAAAAATCAGGCGAAACGGATCGCGAAAATCGTCGCTCGGCGGCTTGTGGCTCAGCGGGGTCGCCTCCACCAACTTGAACAGAACCGGGCTCGGGCCCTCTGCCCGCGGGATCGAGAATTCGCTACCCACATGCGGGGCAAAATCTTCGTACGTCAGTCCCTCATGCGGCATACCCTGCTCCTTTCTCCTCACTTCGCAGTGACGTAATGAACGGGCGCGATCAAGCGCGAAGCGTCTTCGGGCCTGTCGATCCGGGTGCCGGGAGGCGTTGCTCGCGTCCCTATTTCAATACGCCCGAAAGAGTTGGCCTGCCCTACGGCCGCGGCCGGATTCCGGCGAGTTCGATGTCGAACTGGATCGTGGAATTGGCGGGTATCACGACCTTGCCGTTGCCGTCGTTCTGCTCCTCGGGTCCATAAGCGAGGCCGGTGGGGATCCACACGCGAATCTTCTCGCCCTTGGCCATCAGCTTGAGCGCCTCGGAGAAGCCGGGAACGACACTTGCAACGGGCATCGCGACCGGCTGGGTCGACTTGTCGAACGTGGTGCCGTCGAGAAGTTTGCCTTCATAATTGACCAGGGCAATGTCCGCGTCGGTCGGATGCGTGCCGGTCGCGGGCACGAGGATCGTGTATTGCAGCCCGGAAGCGGTTTCCTTCACGCCTGGTGCCGAACGGTTGCGCGTCAGGAAAGCCGCCCCGGCAGCGGCGTTGGCGGTCGCCTGCGCTTCCATGGCGCGCTGATATTTGTCGATCGTCGCTTGCGGCAGGAAATCGAGCAGGTCGATGTCGAACATCAACGTGGCGCCGGGCGGTATCGACCCCGCTCCCCGATCGCCATAAGCCAACGCGGCGGAAATCCAGAAGCGGTACTTGCCGCCCTTTTTCATCAGCTTGAGCGCTTCGGCAAAGCCCGGCACGACCCCGGCAACGGGCATCGGCGTCGGCTGGGACGACCGATCGAACACCGTGCCGTCGGTCAGCCTGCCGATATAGTTGATCAGCACGACGTCGGTATCGGCCGGGCTGGTCCCGTCACCCGGGGATGTCACCTGATATTGCAGGCCCGATGCGGTCTGGACCACGCCCGGTTTCGCGCGATTGGCGGCAAGGAAGCTGGCCTCGGCGGTCGTGGGCGAGGCCGGTGCGGACGCGGCAGGCGTGGACACCTGTTGCGCCACCGCCGGCACCGCGATCGCGATACCAGTCGCCACCGCCATCAGGCATGCCGACTTCAGGCCTGCGCGCATGCCGCGACTTTACTTGGCGGCGGGAGGGGTGCCGTTGCCCGCCGGCGCATCGGGCGACGGCGGCGTCGCACCCGGCGCGGCACCGCCAGGCGCTTCCGCACCACCGGCGCCGCCCATGCTCTGCATCATCTGCTTCTGATATTGCTCGATCACGGCTTGCGGCAGGAAGTCGATCAGCTCGACATCGAATACCAGATTGGCGTTGGCGGGGATCGGGCCCGCCCCCTTTTCGCCATAGCCCAGCTTGGCGGGAATCCAGATGCGGTACTTGCCGCCCTTCTGCATCAGCTTGAGCGCCTCGCTGAACCCGGGGACGACGCCCTTGACGGGCATCGGTGTCGGCTGCTGCGACTTGTCGAAGGTCGTGCCGTCGAGCAGCTTGCCTTCGTAATTGATCAGCGCGACGTCGGTGTCGGTCGGGCTCTTGCCCTTGCCCGGGGTCAGCACCTTGTATTGCAAGCCCGATGCGGTGGTCTTCACCCCCGGCGACCAGGCGTTGAACGTCATGCTCAGAGAATCGCGCACGCCGCCGCCCCACCACATGAACATGCTGAACAGGAGCGCCCCGGCGCCCAATACGGCGAGTACGATGCCCAGCCACAGGACGCGCTTCGAGCGCGGGTCGAGCGGCGCCTTTACGGGCGCCTTCGGAGCAATCGTGTCAGCCATGTCTGTCGGTTCACTGTCCTGGAGGAGGGACGAGGCTCTCGCCGCCGCCCGGCGGCGGACCACCGGCGCCACCCGGACCGCCCATGCCGCCGGCGCCACCGTTCATCATCTGCATCTGGCGCTGATATTGTTCGATCACCGCCTGCGGCAGGAAGTCGACCAGTTCGATGTCGAATACAAGGTTCGCATTCGCCTTGATAACAACCTTGCCCTGCTGATCCTTCTGCTCCTGCGCGCCGTACGCGAGCGCGGACGGAATCCAGACGCGGACCTTCTCCCCCTTGCTCATCAGCTTGAGGGCCTCGCTGAAGCCCGGCACCACGCCCTTGACCGGCATCGGGGTCGGTTGCTGCGACTTGTCGAAAGTCTTGCCGTCGGGGCTGCGACCCTCATACTGGATCAGCGCCACATCCGCGTCGGTCGGATGCTTGCCGCCCTTGCCCGGCTCGATGACCTTGTATTTGAGGCCCGAGGCAGTCGTCTCGATGCCCGAGACGCGTTGCGAGGTCGCGTAAAAATCGTCGGCCTGGCGCGCGAGCAGGAACGCCGCGACCACCGCCGCGACAATCGCGATCCAGATCGACCAGATATAGCTGCGCTTGACGGGCTGCAGGGGAACGGCGGTCACGGACATGGGAGCAAGCCTCGACGGGAAGGCCGCGTACGACCGCGGCCGGGACACGCTGTTCTCGGTAGGTCGGGGGGCCGCGCCTAGCAAGCCCCCACGATAACGACGGTACGGGTCTTACTTGACCCCGTCGCGCTCCATCCGCTTGCGCTCCAGCTTGCGGGCGCGGCGGACGGCGGCGGCGCGCTCCCGCGCGCGCTTCTCGCTGGGCTTCTCGTAATGGCGGCGCAGCTTCATCTCACGATACACGCCTTCGCGCTGGAGCTTCTTCTTGAGAGCCCGAAGCGCCTGATCGACATTGTTATCGCGCACGATGATTTGCATAAAACCCGTCAACTCCGAATCAAAAAGGATATAGCCGCCGCGGACATCGTCCGGGCGTGAAGTGGGCGGCTCCTAACAGCGGCCCCGGCAAAAGGCAAGCGAGTCGCGCTGTTGCGCGGATGCCACAGCCGCCGGCCGATCCGCCAATGTTGCAGCGATGCAATGCGGCGGATACGGTTCGATCGCACCTCGCAGGGATGCTTCAGACCGCAGCCATCGTGGATCTCCAGACTCGCCTCCTCATCGTCGACGACGATCCCGGCATTCGCGAGCTCACCGCCGCGTTCCTCACCGGGCACGGCTATCTCGTCGACACCGCGGGCAATGGCGAGGAAATGCGCGTGGCGATGGCCGCCCAGGACTATGCGCTGGTCGTGCTCGACGTGATGATGCCGGGGGAAGACGGGCTGTCGATCCTGCGCACGCTCGATCCCGCGACGGCGCCGCCGGTCATCATCGTGTCCGTCATGGGTACCGACATCGACAAGGTGGTCGGGCTTGAAATGGGCGCCGACGACTATCTCGCCAAGCCTGCCAATCCGCGCGAGCTGCTGGCGCGCGTCCGTTCGGTACTCCGCCGCAACGCGACGGGCGGCGAACAGCGCCCGCGCGACGGCCGTACGCTCTATCGATTCGCCGGGTGGAAGCTCGATCCGGTCGCGCGCGAACTGGCCGATCCCGATGGCGTGCTGATCAACCTCAGCGACGGCGAATTCCGCCTGCTTCTTGCTCTAGTCGAGCGCCCCCGCCGCGTGCTCACCCGCGATCAGCTGCTCGATCTGTCACGCGGGCTGAACGCCGAGCATTTCGACCGCGCGATCGACGTGCAAGTCAGCCGCCTGCGCCGCAAGCTCGCGCGCCCGGGCGAAGAGGACCTCATCCGCACGGTCCGCAACGAAGGCTATCTGTTCAGTGCCGATGTCGACCGCCGTTAGGCATCGCCAGTCGATCGTCGTCCCCATTCTGGCGCTGGTCGTGGCGTCGGTCGCGGTAGCTACGATCGCGCTGTTCGCGGTGACCTTCTCCGGTCCCCCGGCCAAGCCGGCGCCGCAGCCGATGACCTCGATCGCCGGGCTGCTGCGGGGTGGAAGTGCGCCCGCCGGCATGGCCGAATGGCAGTTGCGCGTCGTCGACAGCACGATTCCGCCACGCCCGCATCCGCACGAACAACGCGATCCGGAATTCTCGCGCCGGTTGGCCGAGGCGCTCGCGGTCCCAGAGGACGATGCGGTGATCTACCGCGACCTCGGCCACGACAATCCGCCCGATGGTATCTCCGCTCCCTTCGTCGCCGGCGCGCGGCTCAATGGAACTTGGCGCATCGCCTTCACGCCGCCGCCGTCTTTCCTCAGCCGCTGGCATTGGATCACGCTGGCGACCATGGCGGCGTTGCTCGCCGGCCTTTCGGCGTTGGGCTGGCTAATTGCGCGCGCCATTTCGCGCCCCTTGCGCGAACTCGCCGCGGCGGCGTCACGCGCGCAAGCCGGTACGCCGCTCGCTGCCCTTCCTGCCAGGGCGCCACGCGAGGTCGCTCAACTCGGCGAAGCGCTCGCCGCGATGCATGCCCGGCTCGCGAGCCATGCCGAAGGGCGCACGGCGATGCTGGCGGCGATCGCCCACGACCTTGGCACGCCGCTGTCGCGGCTCGCTTTCTGGGTAGAACGGCTACCCGACGACGCGCGAGCGCGCGCCGAAAGCGACGTCGACGAGATGCGCGCGATGATCGCTGCGGCGATCGGCTATGCCCGTGACGAAATGCAAATGCGCGCCGATGCGCGGATCGATCTCGGCAGCCTGCTCGACAGCCTGGCAGAGGACATGGAAGTTGCCGGTGCGCCGGTGACGGTGGCGCCGGGCCCCCGCGCGGTCGTCCGCGGGGACCCGGCCGCGCTTCGGCGCCTGTTCGCCAACCTCATCGACAACGCCGTACGCTATGGCGGCCACGCCGCGATCGGCTGGTCGATCGCGGGCGACACCGCATCGGTGCATGTCGACGACGCGGGCCCCGGGATCGACCCCGCCCAGGCCGACCGCTTGTTCGAGCCGTTCGTCCGCGGCGACCCGTCGCGCAACCGGGCCACTGGCGGGAGCGGACTGGGGCTCGCCATCGTGCGGTCGATCGCACGGCGGCACGGCGGCGACGCCACACTGTCCAATCGCGCCGGGGGAGGCGCACGCGCGACCGTGACGCTTCCCGTCGACCACTGAAACACGCCGCAACATTTCCGTGACGCGGCGACATATCGCTGCGCGGCCGGGACTGCATTCGACCCCCGATCATTTTGGGGAGTTCACCGATGTCCGTTCATCACGATCGTCACGAAGATCATGGCCACGGCCTCGCCGAAGACCTGAGGAAGATGGAGGCACTGGTTGGCCGGCGCCGTGCGCTCAAATGGTTCGCTGGCGCGAGCATGGCGGGCATCATCGCCTCTTGCGGGGAAGGTAGCGGCTCGTCGAGCACGACGACCACCGGCACGACTTCGACGCCGACGCCCACCCCAACGGCGACAGCGACGGCGACACCCACGCCGACCCCCACTGCCACGGCGACGTCCACCGGAAGCTGCATCGTCGATCCGACAGAAACCAACGGGCCGTATCCGGCCGACGGCACCAACACCTCGTCGGGATCGACCAGCAACGTTCTGACCGCGAGCGGCATCGTACGCAGCGACGTCCGCTCGAGTTTCCTCGGGACCAGCACCACGACCGCAACCGGAGTCCAACTGACGCTCACGCTGACGGTGGTAAACGTCAACGCCGCCTGCGCGCCGCTCGTCGGCTATGCGGTCTATATCTGGTGCTGCGACCGCCAGGGAAATTACTCCCTCTACACCGCGCCCGCCGAGAGCTACCAGCGCGGCGTCCAGGTCACCGACAGCAGCGGACAGGTCACATTCACGCTGATCTTCCCCGGTTGCTATTCGGGACGCTGGCCGCACATCCATTTCGAGATATTCTCATCGTTGTCGACGGCGATCGGCGGCAATTACGCCTCGCTCGTCTCGCAACTCGCGCTACCGGCCGCGGCGTGCAGTGCCGTCTATGCCGACACGACGACTTATCCGTCGAGCGCCAGCAATCTCGCCAGCATCAGCCTGTCGTCGGATAACGTCTTCGGCGACAATACGAGCGCGCAGATCGCGCAGCAGACCCCGACGCTGACCGGCGGCCCGAGTTCCGGCTATACGGGCACAGCGCTCATCGGACTCGCACGGTAGGACTGTCCCAACAGCCCCCGGGACTCCCCCGAACCGCGTGAGGCGGGGCACGGCGAAGGACAGCGCCGTGCCCCGTTACCGCCGTACGAACGAGGCGCCGCGCGCCGATCTCAATTCCGGCGGTGCTTCCCGCCATAGCGCCGGCCGATATAATCGCCGATCCGGCCCATTTCGGTTGCCGCCGCCAGCGCACTCGCGCCGCAACAGGGCAACTGACTCTCCGTCTGGTCGGCGGCGCTGGCCACCTTTTCGCACAGATTTTCGATATCGGCGCGGGTCAGCAGGTTCTTCTCGCGCAGCACGCACAACAGGCTCTGCAGGATCACCATGGTCTTGTCGCTGCTGTCGTCGGCAACAAGCTCGATGTCTTTCATCGCCAACCTCTCCAATTGTTTTGGAGAGGTTATGCTTATTGCGCGAAAAGACAAGCCGACGTTCTAATCGGTCAATCGAGACCCCCGCCGAGCGTACGATATAATTCGATCAGATTGCTTGCCCGGGTCGTGCGCGTGGTGACCAATTGCTGTTCGGCGGCATAGGCCGTGCGCTGCGCGTCGAGCGCCACCAGGAAGCTGTCGACCCCGGCGCGATATCGCGCATCGGACAGTTTGGCCGCAACCCGCGCCGCATCGACGCGTGCGGTTTGCGCCGACATCTGCTCATCGATCGTGCCGCGTTGCGCCAGCGCATCGGCCACTTCGCGAAAAGCGGTCTGGATCGTCTTTTCATACGTCGCGACGGCGGCCTGTCGCGACGCCTTGGCGTAATCGAGATTGCCCTTGTTGCGGCCCGCATCGAACAACGGCAGCGTGGCCGACGGACTGACGGTATAGGTCCCCGTTCCCGAGCCGAACAATCCCGACAGCGCGGTGCTGATCGTCCCGAGCGTCGCGGTCAGCGAGATGCGCGGAAAGAATGCCGCGCGCGCCGCACCGATATTCGCGTTCTGCGCGATCAGCTGGTGCTCGGCCTGAAGCACGTCGGGGCGGCGGAGCAGCACGTCCGACGACAGGTTCGCCGGCAACGCATCGCGAGTCAGCGGCAACTCGCCGAGCGCGGTTGGCAGCAAATCGGCCGAAACCGTCGTACCGGCGAGCAGGTTGAGTGCGTTCTGGTCCTGCGCGATCCGCGTCTGGAGCGCCGCGATGTCGTTGCGCGCAGACAGATAACTGGTTTCGGCCTGCCGTGCTTCGAGCTCGGACGCCACGCCGATACGGAACTGCGCGCGGGTCAGGTCGAGCGTCTGCTGAAAGGTCTTGAGCGTGTCCTGCGACAGCTTGAGCTGATCCTGGTCGGAGGCGAGCGTCAGCCACGCCGTCGCGATTTCCGCGATCAGGCTGATCCGCGCACTCCGCTGGGCCTCCTCGCTCGCGAAATATTGCTCCTGCGCGGCCTTGGACAGGTTGCGGAGCCGACCGAACAGATCGAGCTCGAACGCCGAAAGCCCGACATTTGCCGAGAAATACTGGATGTCGCCCGCGGATCCCCCGGCGGCGGCGGTCCCGCCGCTCGCTGCCGCTCCCGCGCTGTTGGTGTAGGTCGCCGATCCGCTCGCGCTGATGCTCGGCAGGATATCGGCGCGCTGCACGCGATATTGTGCGCGTGCCTGGAGGACGTTCGCCGCCGCGACGCGCAAGTCGCGATTATTGTCCAGCCCGATCTGGATCACCCGACGCAGGCGATCGTCGACGAAGAAGTCGCGCCAGCCGATCGCGGTCACGTCGGGAGCGTCGGTCGCGGCGCGCGGATAGATGCCGCCCTGGGGAAGCGTGGCAGGCACCGCGCCCGATGGCCGGACGTAGTTGGGAGCGAGGTTGCAGGCCGACAGCATGCTGCCGGCGAACATCAGTGTGAGGATAGGACGACGAATCACGGGTCAGGCTCCCTGCGGCGCGTCGGCGCCGGGATCACGGTCGGTCGCGGTGTCTCGCTGGCCGTGCCGGCCGAACAGGCGCAGCACCACCACGAAGAACATCGGCACGAAGAAGATGGCGAGTATTGTTGCCGACAGCATGCCGCCGACCACCGCGCGGCCGATCGCATGCTGACCCCCCGCCCCTGCCCCCGCCGCGATCGCCAGCGGGAAGACGCCGAAGACGAACGCGAAGCTGGTCATCAGGATCGGGCGCAGGCGGAGCCTGGCCGCCTGGACCGCTGCTTCGAAGGCATTCAGGCCATCGCGCATCTTTTCCTCAGCGAATTCGACGATCAGGATGGCGTTCTTCGCCGACACGCCGATCGTCGTGATCAGCCCGACCTGGAGATAGATATCGTTGTTCAGGCCGGTCAGCGTCGCGGCGAGCAATGCGCCCAATATGCCGAGCGGGACCACCAGCATGACCGAGATCGGCACCGACCAGCTTTCGTAGAGCGCCGCGAGGCACAGGAACACGATCAGCAGGGACAGGGCATAGAGCGCGGGCGCCTGGCCACCGGACAGCCGCTCCTCGTAGGACAGCCCGGTCCATTCGAGTGCGGTACCGGGCGGCATCTTGGCATGGATATCCTCCATCGCCTTCATCGCGGCGCCCGATGCCACACCCGGCGCGGGCGCGCCCTGGATCTCGATCGCCGGCTGGCCGTTGTACCGCGTCAACTGCACGGGCGCCTGCGCCCAGCTCAGCGTCGAGAATGCGGTATAGGGCGCCATCTGCCCGTTGCTCGATCGCACGTAGAAATCGCCGATATCGTCGGGCTTGAGCCGATAGGGCGCATCGGCCTGGATATAGACGCGTTTGACACGCCCACGATCGATGAAGTCGTTGATATAGGAGCCGCCCCAGGCCGCGGCGATGGTCGAGTTCACCTCGCCGAGATCGAGCCCCAGCGCGCGCGCCTTGTCCTGGTCGATATCGACCTTCAATTGAGGCGCGTCCTCGAGCGAGTTGGGCCGCACCCCGACCAGGCGCTTGTCCTGCATCGCCATGCCGAGCATCATGTTGCGCGCCTGGATCAGCGCGTCGTGCCCGATACTGCCGGTGTCGACGAGCTGGAGGTCGAAGCCGGTCGCGTTGCCGAGTTCCGAAACCGGCGGCGGCACGATCGCGAGGACCAAACCGTCCTTATATTGCGAGAATGCCGCCATCGACCGCCCCGCAATCGCCATGGCGGTATTCTGGCCACCCTTGCGTTCCGACCAATCCTTCAGGTTGACGAACGCAAGGCCGCTATTCTGGCCGGCGCCCGCAAAGCTGAAGCCATTGACGGTGAAGACGCCTTTGACGTTGGCCTTTTCATCGTTGAGGAAATGGTTGCGGACGAGATCGAGGCCCTTGGCGGTGCGGCTGGCGGTGGCGCCCGAAGGCCCCTGGACGATGGCCACGACATATCCCTGGTCCTCGTCGGGCAGGAAGCCGGTCGGCAGGCGCCAGAACAGGAGGCCCATGCCGATCACGATGATGGCATAGACGAACAGTGACCTTTTCCAGTTGCGCGCGGTTGAGCGCACGCCCTGTTCGTACCGCACTTGGCCGCGGTCGAACTTGTCGTTGAACCAGCGGAAAAAACGCGCCAGCGGACCGCTGCCCTCATGCTTTGCGGGGTCGTGCGGCTTCAGGATCGTGGCGCACAATGCCGGCGTCAGGATCAGCGCGACCGCAACCGACAGGACCATGGCCGACACGATGGTCAGCGAGAATTGGCGATAGATGACACCGGTCGAGCCACCGAAAAACGCCATCGGGAGGAACACCGCCGACAGGACGAGGCCGATGCCAACCAGCGCGCTGCTGATCTCGTCCATCGACTTGCGCGCGGCGTCCTTGGGGCTCAGCCCCTCGGTCGTGATGAGCCGCTCGACATTCTCGACTACGACGATCGCATCGTCGACCAGCAAGCCGATGGCGAGCACCATGCCGAACAGGGTCAGCGTGTTGATGCTGAATCCGGCCAGCGCCATCACCGCGAACGTGCCGAGCAGCACCACCGGCACCGCGATCGTCGGAATCAGGGTCGCGCGCCAGTTCTGCAGGAACAGGAACATCACCAGAAAGACGAGCACGACCGCCTCGATCAGCGTGTCGCGCACATGCTCCACCGACAGGCGGACGAATGGCGTGGTGTCGTACGGATAGACGACCTTGACGTCGGGCGGGAATTGCTTGGCGACCTCGGCAACCTGCTTCTTCACCGCCTCCACCGTACTCAGCGCATTGGCGCCGGGCGCGAGCTTGATCGCGATCCCCGCCGCCGGCTTGCCGTTATAGAGTGAGGAGAAGCCGTAATTCTCGGCGCCCAGTTCGACGCGCGCGACATCGCCCAGCCGCACCACCGATCCGTCGGTATTGCTCTTCAGCCGGATCTGCTTGAACTGGTCGGGCGTGGTCAGGCGCGACTGGACCGACACGGTGGCGTTGAGCATCTGCTCCTTGGGCGCGGGCAGCCCGCCGATCTGGCCAGCCGAAACCTGCGCATTCTGGGCCCGGACGGCGCTGATCACGTCCGTCATCGTCAATGCGTAATTGTTGAGCTTGAGCGGATCGACCCAGATGCGCATCGCATATTGCGCGCCGAACACCTGGGTGTCGCCCACCCCGTTCACGCGGCTCAACGGATCCTGCAGTTTCGACACCGCGATATCGGCGATGTCGACGCCGTCATGCGCGCCATTGTCCGAATACAGGCCGACGATCAGCAGGAAGTTCTGCGTCGCCTTCGCGACCTGGATACCCTGCTGCTGGACTTCCTGGGGCAGGAGCGGCGTCGCCGCCTGCAACTTGTTCTGGACCTGCACCTGGGCAATGTCGGGATCGGTTCCCTGTTCGAAGGTCAGCGTGATCGTGACGGTACCGGCGGACGACGACGAGGACGAGAAATAGCGAAGGTGATCGATCCCCTTCATCTGCTGCTCGATGATCTGCGTGGTCGTGTTCTCGAGCGTCTGGGCATCCGCGCCGGGATAGGTCGCGGTGATCGACACCGCCGGCGGCGCGATCGACGGGAATTGGGCGATCGGCAACGATTGCATGGCGATGATGCCCGCCAGCATCAGCCCGATCGCGAGCACCCACGCGAAGATCGGGCGGTCGATGAAGAAACGTGACATGGAAGACTACTTCGCCTGGGCCTGGCCCGGCTGCTGCGGCGCGGCGGGCTTGGCGTTGGGATTCCACGGCTGCGGCGTGACGGGCATGCCCGGGCGAAGCATCATCGCCCCCTCGACGACCACCTTGTCGCCGGGCTTGACCCCGTCGGTGACCAGCCATGCATCGCCGACGACACGCTCGGTCTTGATCACGCGCGGTTCGAGCTTGTTGCCCTGCCCCACCACCAGGACGGTCGCGTTGCCGCGCTCGTCGCGGCCGACCGCGCGCTGCGGTACCAGCATGCCTTGACGCTGCGTGCCCTGCGCCAATTGGGCGCGGACATACATGCCAGGCTGCAACAAACCGTTCGGATTGGCGAATTGTGCGCGGATCGTCTGCGACCCGGTATTGGGGTCGACCGTCACGTCGGCGAAGCGCAGCGTCCCTTGCGGACCATAGGTCGATCCGTCCTCGAGCTTCAGCCGCACTTGCGCCTTGCCGTCGCTCGCGACCTGGCCCGACAGGATCTGCTGCCTCAGCTTGAGCAGGTCGGCGCTCGATTGCTGGATGTCGACATACATCGGATCGAGCCGCGAGATCGTCGTCAGCGCATCCGCCTGCGAGGCGGTGACGAGCGCGCCGGTCGTATAGACCGACCGCCCGATCCGCCCGGTGATCGGCGCGCGGATGGTAGTGCGGCCGAGATCGATCGTCGCGCTCCGCAAGGCGGCTTCCTGTGCGGCGACGTCGGCGCGCGCCTGCTCGGCGCTCGTCAGCGCGTTTTCGTAATCCTGTCGCGAGATCGCGTTGATCTTGACGAGCTCGCCGTACCGGCGGGCGAGCGCCGCGCTCGAGGCGATCGCAGCCCGCGCCTTGGCGAGCGCGGCACGGGCGCTCGCCACCTGCGCCTGATAGGGTGCAGGATCGATCCGGTAGAGCGGCTGGCCCTTGGTGACCATGTCGCCTTCCTGGAACAGACGCGCGACGATCAGCCCGTTGACCTGCGGCCGCACGTCGGACGTCTCATAGGCCGTGGTTCGGCCCGGCAACTCGGTCGTCAGCGTGACCGGCTGCTCGTTGACGACGACGTATCCGACCGGGGGCGGCGCACCCTGACCCGGCGGCTGCTGGCCGGCTTGTCCGCAGGCGGCGAGCGACAGGAGCGCGATCGCGGGGAGCGCGTGACGAATTGGTGACATGCAAGTCTCGCGATATTATGTTATATGTGAGTGATCGCTCACTCACATATGCTGCTACTGCGAAGAACTGATGCAAGTCAAGGCGAGGATTGAAGAATGTCGACGATGCTGGATTGTTGGGGCCTGACGCCCACCGCCCAGGTGGGACGCGCGGCCGAGCGCCGACAACGCATCCTGGACACCTCGCGACGGCTGTTCATCCAGAACGGCTTCCACGGCACCGGCGTCGCGCAGATCGCGGTCGCGTCGGGCATCAAGGTCGGCCAGATCTATCGCGATTTCTCCTCGAAGGAGGACATCATCGCCGCCATCGCCTTTCGCGATCTTTCCGGCTTTCTCGACGAAGCGGGCCTGGAGCGCGCGATCGAGGCCAACGACCGGGCGACGATCCGCCAATGGATCATGACCTTCGTGACCTATGAGGAGGACATCGAAGGCTATCGCCTGATGCCCGAAATCATGGCCGAATCGTCGCGCAATCCACGCATCGCCCGCTTGCAGGAGGAAATAAGCAACCGCGTGCGGGGAGCGCTGCGAACCGCGCTGATCGCTTTCGCCCCCGGCGACGATCGCGAGGCCGCGCGGTCCGAACTGGCCGACCTGATCCTGACGCTGGGTGGCGGCCTGTGCCAGTCGATCGTCATGGAAGCCCTGCAGGGGCGCGACTATCAGCCCTTGTGCGCCCGGCTGCAGGCGATCGTCGGCCGGGAACTCGACCTGATCGGCGAGGACGCGCGGCATTCGGGCTGACGGCAACCGCCTCATCCTCCCCAGGCGGCGACGCCTCTGTATCACGGTTCCCCAATGGGCCTGAGGCGGGGAACGGCACAGGGCAACGAGGATGACGCCAAATAGCCAAAATGACGACTTGTCGGGAAACAGCCGCCAGGACGTCCGCATCGTGCATCTGGAACAGAAACGGCTTGATTCGGGGACGCAAGGCGAGCGTAGCCTCGTTTCAGCTCCGCCGCGTACGATCCTGAAGCTCTGCCCCCACAATCCCGACGTCGATCAGCTCGTCGAGGAAAAGCGCCAGCAGCGCGGACAGGGAGTTCACTCCGGCCTTTCCGTAAATGTTCGCGAGCTGGGCGCGGACGGTGCCCGTGGCCGAGCCGCGCAGGCTCGCAATCTCCTGCACGTCACATCCCTTCAGAGCGAACAGCGCGACCTCGGTTTCGGCGGGAGTGAGCCGCCATTCAACGAAACGCAGGCGGATGAGCTCGTTGAGAACGCCACGGGCCGCAGCGACCGCCAGCATGTCCTGTCGGGCGCGCTGAACGAACGTGCGGATGAGCCAGGCGCCCCATAAAATGCCGGCCAGAAGCGCAGCGGCCGCCGCCATTTCACCAGCGAGATGTCCGCCGAACCCTGAATGCGCGACGTCGCCGGCCGCATCGAGCACGAAGAATATCGCCGCGATCGACTGCAGGACCACGACGATGGTCATCGCCATGGCCCTGCGTTCGAGCGTGCGAGAGCGTTGCAACATCGCGCGGGGCTAATGCCTGCCGGGCAGCATCGCGGTGACCACCTGCCGTCCGCTGCGGCGCGTTTCGAACACGACGCCGGCAAGATGGAGCGCGATCAGCGCATAGAGCAAATTGACGGCCACTTCGTGAATTTCGCCGAACGGCCCCTCATCGCCTTCCTCTCCTTCGTCGTCCTCCCGTTCCTCGCTGCCCCGCCCTTCGGCGTAGGGCGCCGGAGCCGCGGCAATCGGCGTGGTCGGCGATCGCGTTTCGCGCGCACCGCCCGGCAATCCGGCCATGGCGATACCTGTCACGATGATCACCAGCAGGCACGACCAGACGGCGTAGACCATCAGGGCGCCAAGCGGATTGTGCGAAGAATGAAGCCGCTTGTCGCCCGCCAGTATCTCGCGAATGTGCGCGATCGCCGCGCCCGGGCTTGGCGGGAATGCCGAGAAGCGCGCCTCGGCGGGGCCGATCAATCCCCAGAGCAGTCTGAGCGCTAGGATCGCGGCAAGCGCATAACCGACCCATACATGCGCGCTCGACCCGGCATCGGTGACGACCGCATTGGCCAATATGGCGGCAACGATCGACCAATGGGTGACACGAACGACGGCATCCCAGCGGCGCGGGCGCGGCGCGTCAATCGTCGTCATGGTCATGGATTCCCTCCGCGCGCTCTGGGTCGCCGGGTTTCCTGCCGCGCCCGGCACTCTCCGGTTCGCGGTCGACGTTGGCGACCTGCGGCGCCTGGTCCGCCACATATGGTGGGGGAAAGGTATCGGATCCGTAGGCGGCCAAAGCGACCGCCGCGCTTGCAGACAATAGCGCGACCGTCGCAATGCCGATCAGCTTCGAAACCATTTTTTGCGCTCCATGTTGGGGAGCCCCGAACTGCGCGGACCGGCCGCATTGCGCCATCGGCCATGTGCTTATCCCGCTCGCCATACGCAGCCGCTTATAAGGCGACGCTCGGCCGACCGGCGCTTGGCGACGATGCCGCGACGCTCCATGGGTGGCAGGACCGCGCTGCGAAATAGGGGAGTCTACGGATCCGGCCGGCCGATGCCGGCGTCGGTCGACGCGGGGACAAAAGCCGATCCGGCGAATATCCTGGGCCGATCAACCATCAAGATCTGGTTTCGAATGCGTGGTGGCGAGCCACCCTGACCAATCGATCCGAGCCAGCAACACCAGCAGTCCGATTGCAACGATCTGGATGGCAACCCCAACCGGCCGAGTCAGCGCGTCCGCAAATGCCTGACCGAGATCCGACTGACGCAATGTGCGCGCGCCGCCCGCATAGAGGGCGTAAGAGACGAGCCGACCGAGAAAGAAAGCAGAGGTGAAGGCGAGCAGCCGGACCTGCATCAGGCCTGCAGCCTCGAACAGCTGCGCCGACGGCACCGGCGACAAGGCAAACAGCGTGAGTCCGATCAGCGTCCCGCGGCGGCGGCTCTCCAACGCCGATCGCGCCGCCGCGAGGCTGTGGCGACGTTTCTGCGACAAGCGGCCGCCGATGAGCCGAAAGCTCAGGGCGAGCAGTAGTCGCCCCAACGCCGCGGCCGCAGCCCCGATCAGGACCAACGCCGCCAATGGCAGCCCGCTATTCAACGCATACAGCGCAATGATCGTCCAGGTCGGAGGACCGAATGCGGGCATGAGGTTGACACCGAGCACCAACACGAAAAACAGCAAATAGGGCGTTATCGGCATGCCATCTCCGGCACAGCAACGCTTCGATACATGGCGATCCTCGTTCCTCGTATCCGCCGACCGCAATCTTTACGGCCGAGGACGCGCTGCGCGGTACGGTAATCTACCTACTCTGCCGACAGACGAACGATGCGGACGCTTGTCGCGGGCGGGTCGCTCCCCTGTCTCGCCATCTGCAGTGCGTTGGGAGCCGAAGCGGGTGACGCGGCGCCGCGCCGATCGGTTGTGCGCGTGACTTTCCGGGGCGCCCTGGCAATGGCGTCGGCGGCAGGGATCGGCAAATTCGACGGGACGGCGGTTTAGCGCTTTTTCCACGCCCCTCGACCGACATGACGCCCCGTTGCGGCCCCCTGCCCGTCCGGCTAAGCCGCGCGCCATGTCGCACGGTGCCCCGCTCATACTCTACAACAGCCTGTCGCGTTCGCTCGGGCGCTTCGAACCGATCGATCCGGCGAACGTGCGCGTCTATTCTTGCGGGCCTACGGTCTACAATTACGCGCATATCGGCAATTTGCGCGCCTATGTCTTCACCGACACGTTGAGCCGCGTGCTGACGTGGAAGGCCAAAGAAAATGGATGGGGCCCGCTCACCCATGTCATCAACATCACCGATGTCGGGCACCTGACCAGCGACGCCGATGCTGGCGACGACAAGATGGAAGCCGCCGCGCGCCGGGACGCGACCAGCATCTGGGACATCGCGGCGCACTACACCGCCGCGTTCAAGCAGAACCTCAAGGACCTCAACGTCCGCGAGCCGTCGCGCTGGTCGGTCGCCACCGATCATATCCAGGAAATGATCGCGTTCGGCGAGAAGATCGCCCCCAAACATTGCTACCAGCTCGATAGCGGGCTCTATTTCGACATCTCGACCGTCCCCGATTACGGCAAGCTCGCCGGCACGCAGGACGATATCCGCGAGGGTCGGATCGATACGGTCGAAGGCAAGCGCCACCCGCAGGATTTCGCGATCTGGCGCACCTCGGCGCCGGGTGAAAATCGCCAGATGGAATGGGACTCGCCCTGGGGGCGCGGCGCGCCGGGCTGGCACCTCGAATGTTCGGTGATGAGCGAGAAATATCTCGGTGCGCCGTTCGACATCCATACCGGCGGGATCGACCATCGGGAGATCCACCATCCCAACGAGATCGCGCAGAACCAGGCCTATTGCGACTGCCCCGAGCAGCCCGATTTCACCGGCGCACGCTGGTGGATGCACAACAACTTCCTGGTCGAGCGCGCCGGCAAGATGTCGAAATCGTCGGGCGATTTCCGCACGCTGCAAAAGCTGATCGACGCGGGCGTCCATCCCCTCGCCTACCGGCTGATGTGCCTGTCGGCGCATTACCGGTCCGAGCTCGAATTCAGCGAGGAGAATCTCGGCGCGGCACTGACCAGGCTCAAGCGCCTGGCGATCACCGTCGCGCAACTCCGCGACCGGCCGCCATCGCCATCGGCCGAATCGGCGATCGGGTATCGCGAACGGCTCGACGAGGCGGTGTCGGACGATCTCAACACGCCCAAGGCGCTGGTGGTGCTCGACGAATTGCTGGCGGACAAGAAGATCGCACCGTCCGACCGTCTTGCCGCTCTGGCCGACTTCGACGCCGTGCTCGGGCTGGGACTGACACAGCTCACGCGTGAGGAATTGCGCGTCCGGCCCGCGACGGCGGCGCTGACCGAAAGCGAGATCGCGGCGCAGCTCGCCGAGCGGCGCGAAGCCCGCGCGCGGAAGGACTTCGCGCGCTCCGATGCGATCCGTGACGACCTGATGGCGCATGGCGTCGAGGTAATGGACGGCGATCCGCTCGGCTGGGACTGGCGGCCCACACTCGCTTGAACGCGCGCGTCAGGTGGTTAAGCTCCCGCCGCGAACGATAGAATCGGGGGAACAAGATGCGCGGACGCGTGCTCGGATGGGACAACGTCGCCAGCCAGGGTCAGATTTCGGGCGATGATGGTCAACGCTACACCTTCAAACGCCCCGACTGGCGCGAAAGCCAGTGGCCGATCCGCGGGCAATTGGTCGATTTCGAAACCAGCGACGGCAATGCGGGGAACATCTACCTGCTCCAGGGCGCGGGCGGGATGCCGGGCGCTACGCCGGTCCACAAGGACAAGATCGCCGCGGCTCTGCTGGCGTTCTTCCTCGGCGCGTTCGGCGCGCACAAATTCTATCTCAACAAGACCGGCGCGGGCGTGACCATGCTCCTCCTCTCGACCGTCGGCTGCATCGCGCTGTTCATCCCGCCGATGATCATGGGGCTGATCGCCTTCATCGAATTCATCATCTACCTCGTCACCGACGACGCCGAGTTTCAGCGCAAATACGTCTACGGCAATCAGTCCTGGTTCTGATCAGGTGAAGGCCGTCCTGCCCGCCCTCGCCCGTCCGATGCTCGAACCGCACTTGCCGGCCGGGCTGGAGGTGGCGTGGTTCGCCTCGCCCGCCGACGCCAACGCTATGATCGCCGGCGCCGACATCGCCTGGGTCGACATGCAGCCGACCAGCCTGACCGCCGAGGCGATCCGGCACGGCGAGCGGCTCAAATGGGTGTCGACCATCTATGCCGGGCTCGACGCCTTTCCGCTCGACCTGATGCGCGAGCGCGGCACGATCCTGACCAACGGCGTCGGCATCAATGCGCTCGCAGTAGCCGAATATGCCGTGCTCGGGATCCTTGCCGCCGCCAAGCGCTTCGACGAGGTGGTGCGCGCGCACGACCGCCACGAATGGCCGAAGGACGCGCCGGGCAAGGTCGAATTGTTCGAGACCAGCGCGTTGATCGTCGGCATGGGTGCGATCGGCAAGCTGATCGGCGAACGGCTCGAGGCGTTCGGGGTGGACGTGACCGGCGTGACCCGATCCGGCCGCGACGGGACGCTGACGCCCGATCAATGGCAGGAACGCCTCGGCCAGTTCGACTGGATCGTGCTCGCCGCGCCGTCGACCGACGAGACCAAGGCGATGGTGGGCGCCGCCGAGCTTGCCGCGATGAAACCCTCCGCCTGGCTCATCAATATCGCGCGCGGCGACATGATCGAGGAAGCGGCGCTGATCGAGGCGCTGAACGGCCGCAAGATCGCCGGGGCATTTCTCGACCCGACCAACCCCGAGCCGCTGCCGGCGGATCACCCGCTGTGGTCGGCACCCAATTGCATGATCACCATGCATCTGTCGGGCCGAAGCCAGACCAAGATGTTCCCGCGCGCCGCGGCGCTGTTCCTGCGCAACATCGACGCGTTCGTGAATGGCCGGCCGATGGAAAACGTCGTGGATCTGGCGCTGGGGTACTGATCCTCAGACCGTCTCGTCCTGCCGGGCGACTTCCTCGAACGCGCCAAGGATGGCCGGGATCAACTCGTCCGGCAAGTTATGCCCCATGCCCGGCACCTCCGTCAGCAGCGCGCCGGGAATCGTCGCCGCAGTGTCGCGGCCGGCCTCGACGGGAACGAGCGGATCATCGGTGCCGTGGATCACCATGGTCGGTGCCTTGATCGACGCAATGACGGGTCGGCGGTCACCGTTCGCCACCACCGCGGCCAATTGGCGGCCAGGGCCCGCGGGATAGAACATCCGTTCGTAGTCGCGCCGAACACGCGCGGCGAGCGCGGTCTCGTCGGCCGGATAGCCGGGGCTGCCGATGATCTTTTCCGAGCGCACCCCGTGCGCCACCATGGTCTCGACATCTGTTCCCGCCGGGCGCGTCGTCAGCACGGCCATCGCTTCCGGTTTCGACGGCGGCAGGCCGAGATTGCCGGTCGAGGACATGATCGACGTCAGCGACAACACGCGATCGGGATAAATCGCCGCCACGAGTTGCGCGATCATCCCGCCCATCGACGCGCCCATGACATGGGCCCGGCGAATATCGAGCGCATCGAGCAGGCCGACCGCGTCGGCCGCCATGTCGTTCAGCGAGTAGGGCACATCAGGCTTCTGCCCGGTCATCATCGCGGCGATCAGCGCCGGAAGTTGCGGCACGGGAGCGTCGTCGAACTTGGTCGACAGGCCGACATCGCGATTGTCGTAGCGGATCGCGAAATAGCCGCGCGCGACGAGATCCTCGACGAACGGCAGCGGCCAACGCGTCAGCTGCGCGCCCAGCCCCATGATCAGCAGCACCGCCGGATTGGTCGGCACGCCGAACGTCTCGTACTCGATCTCGATGCCGTTGGCCTGCGCCTTCATGTCGTTCTCCTTCGGCGCGCACGATTGCAGGCCTGGCTAACCACGTCCAGCCAGACCGAGCTGGCGGGTGTCGACCACCGCGTCGATCAGCGCTTCGTCGCGCGCGACATAGCCGTCGATCATCAGCACCGCGAGACCATGGACCAATGCCCAGGCACGTACCGCGATCGTCCGTGCGACCTCGATACTGGTGCCTTCGCCCGCGATGCGCAGGGCATAGGCCCGGAGCAGGCGGCCGGCATCGTCGTCGTCCTCGCCTTCGAGGTCGAACAAGTCGTCGTGCGGCGCGATCGAGTTCATCAGCCGGAACAGGGCCGGATGATCAAGCGCGAAGCGGACATAGGTCCGCCCCATCGCCTGGAATTCCTCGGCGACATTGTCATACCCCACCGCCGCCGCCCGTTGCGCCGCCCCCAGGCGGTCATAGGCGGCCTGGGCCAGGGCCTCGCGCAGGGCATCCTTGTCGGGGAAGTGGCGATAGACCGCGGTGGCGCTCACCCCGACCGTCCGCGCGAGCTCGCGCAGCGAAAGATCGGCATCTTCGCGCTCTTCGAGCAGGCGCAGTCCTTCGGTCAGCAATGCACTGCGCAGATCGCCATGATGATAGGTTGCCTTGGCGGTCACCCGCGCTCCTTCTCGCCGATCGTCAAGCGAATGTTGACACTGTTACCATATCAGTTATGTTTACGCCATAAACATCGAGTCGGAGACCAGTCATGGCGAGCGTCATCGAAAATGCAATCCGTGGAACCGTCACCAAGGGGATCGAAGCAGTCGCCGAGTTCAACCGCAAGCGCATGTCCGATGAGGATCATCCCTTCCTGACCGGCATCCACAAGCCAATGGAACGCGAACTGACGCTGGAGGACTTGCCGGTCACCGGCACCATCCCTGCCGAGCTCGACGGTCGGTATCTGCGCATCGGGCCCAACCCTGCCCGACCCGAGGCAAAGGGCTATCACTGGTTCGTCGGCGACGGCATGGTCCATGGCGTCGCGCTCGGCGACGGCAAGGCATTGTGGTACCGCAATCGCTGGATTCGATCGAAGAAGGTCGAGGCTGAAACCGGCATGCCGCACGCGCCGGGTCCACGCCATGGCAGCTTCGACACGGTCAATACCAACGTGCTGGGCATCGGCGGGCGCACCTGGGCGCTGGTCGAAGCAGGCAGCTATCCGGTCGAATTGTCCGAGACGCTCGACGAACAGACCTATAATCCGTTCGACGACACCCTGCACGGCAGCTTCACCGCCCACCCGCACCTCGACCCCAAGACCGGCGAGAACCACGCCATCTGCTATGAGGCGACGCAGCCCGACCTCGTCCGCCACGTCGTGATCGACCGCGACGGCAAGGTGACGCGCGAATTGCCGATCAAGGTCAAGCACGGCCCCTCGATCCACGATTGCGCGATCACCGATCGCTACGTCCTGATCCTCGACCTGCCGGTGACCTTCTCGATGAAGGCGCTGATCGGCGGACATGGTTTCCCCTATCGCTGGAATCCCGACCATCAGGCACGGATCGGCCTGTTGCCACGGACTGGCAGCGAGGCCGACATCATCTGGGTCGACTGTCCGCAAACCTATATCTTCCACGTCGCCAACGCGTACGACACGGCGGACGGCAAGGTCGTACTCGACGCCTGCGTCTATGATACGATGTTCGCCGAAGCGACCGGCGGCCCGTCCGGCAAATCGCTCGGCCTCGAACGCTGGACGATCGACCCGACGGCGATGACGCTCGACCGTCGCACGATCGATTCCAGTCCGCAGGAATTCCCGCGGCCCGACGAGCGCTTCTTCGGCCAGCCCTATCGCTATGCCTATGCGATGGCGCTACCCGACGGCGAGTTCGCGATCGGCGCGACGCGCCTCTACAAGCACGATCTCGAAACCGGAATGCGTGACGTGCACGAATTCGGCGAGGGCCGCTATCCCGGCGAATTCGTGTTCGTGCCGCGGAGCGACGACGCGGCCGAAGGCGATGGCTGGTTGATCGGGCTGGTGGTCGACCTGCCCCACGAGACCACCGACCTCGTCATTCTCGACGCGCGGCGGTTCGCCGACACACCGGTCGCCAGCATTCGCATCCCGCATCGCGTGCCGCCCGGCTTCCATGGCAATTGGGTCGCGAACGACTGACACCTCCGAAAAACGCAGGGGCGGTTACGATCCGCCCCTGGCCTGGCCCGGCATCAGCCCGATTTGACGTCCACCGATTGCTCGACGATCCGGCGCAACGCCATGTTGAGCGCCATTTCCTCGGCCAGGCGATCGTATGAGCGCGCCAATGCCTCGAGGTTCACGCGCGTTTCGTCGTCGGTCGCCTGGGCGGCACGGCGGCGCGCACCTACTGCCTTAACCACATAATAGTTCCTGTCGAGCGTCTCGGCCATTGGATTGCTTCCCTGCGCGGATACCGATTCGGCGACGCCGCGAGCCGAGCGATCCGCAGTCCGATGCCTCCGCATGGCCGCGTCAGGTCGAGACTGCAGAGGGCCCCCGTCCGCGCGGCGATGCCCGTCACCGGCCTGACTTTTGCGCCAGACACCGCGCGTCTCGACAGCCGCGCGCGCTCATCGCGACGCATCGGCGGAACTATCGAGCCGTCGCCATTGCGCACGCAACGCAAAATCCGGAGTCAGGCCGCGATCGGCAGCCGTCCGGCCAACCCTTGATACGCTGCGAACAAGTCGTGAAAGTGGGTGTCCATCTCGCGCGGTGTCTTCCACGAACCGGCGGCCGGATACGATCGCGCGACAGCCAGCAGGGCATCGCGCAACGACGCGCCGTCGCCCGACCGATATCGCAGGTCGCCGAGAGCCGTGGCATGGTCGGCGGCACCGCCACGATCCGGCACGACCAACCGCAATCCGCTAGCCTTCGCTTCCGCCGCCACCATGCAGAAGGTCTCGGCTTCGCAACCGTGAACGAGTGCATCGGCGCTGGCCATGATCGCTGCCAAGCGATCGCGATCCCGGACGGGCTGGCCGATGACGATATGCGGCGATCCTCCGGCGCGGGCGACCAGCCGGTCGCGCTGCCTGCCGTCGCCGATCAGCACCAGACCAACCGGCGCGCTGCTTCCCGCCGCGATCGCCGCGTCGATCACCATCGTCCACCTTTTTTCGGACGAATAGCGTCCGACGCCGAGCAGCAGTGTCGCCTCTTCCCCGAGTCCGCAGCGCGCGAGCAGTTCGGATCGCAATTTCGGATCGCAGCGCGCCGGCGAAAAGATGCCGGGCTCGACCCCCATCGGGATCGTTGCAACCTTCGCCAGCCCTCCCTGGCGCAGGCGCCGGCTGAGATTTTCGCTGGCCGACACCACCAGGTCGAACGACTCGTCGAGGTGACGCAAATGACGCCAGTAGCGGTCGAAACCCCGATCGATGGTGGCGATACTCGTGATCCCGCCGAACCAGCGATAGGCGTAAGCCGACAAGGGATCGGCATGCATCACCAGAGCACGGGGTGCCGGTCCCGGCCAGCGCGCCACCATTGACGCGCTGCTCCAGGGCGAAGACGCCTCGACGAAATCGGGACGCCAACGATCGAGCGCGCGATGGACCGCAGCCTCGTCACCGAAATAGCGATAGCGGCGATCGAGCGCGAGGAGCGGCGCGCGAATGGTGGCCAGAATGGCGCCGGGGGCACGTTCCTCGATGCGGTCTTCCGCCCCCGGGGCCAGCACGATCATTTCGTGGCCCAACGCGGCGGCGACCTTGAGCTTTCGCTCAGCATAGGTTTTCACTCCGCCGCCATGGGGGGTGTAGAATGCGCAGACGTCGACGATCCTCATGTCCCGACGACGCCGCCCGCGGCTCAAACCGCAGGTTCAACATGCTTGCCCCGGACATTTCGCTGGGGCATGGCATCTGCCATCCCGCTATGCGAACCTGCCGACAGTGACCGGTCTGAACGAAATCTTTGCCGAAACGCGAGGCGAATTGCTGCGTTTCCTGACCGCCCGCACCGGCAATGCGGGCGACGCGGAGGATCTGGTTCAGGACGTATGGCTGCGAATTCAGGCAGCGGACACCGGGCCGGTCGCGAATGGGCGGGCCTATCTGTATAGGGTCGCCCAGAACCTGGTGCTCGACCGCGTGCGTGAGCGTCGACGACGCGAACAGCGGGACCATGATTGGGCCGGTAGCCACAACACCTTGCTTGCCGGCGATGCGACGGACCACCGTCCAGACCCAGTCGCACAGATCATCGAGCGCGAGGACGCCGCCGCGCTGGCCGCGGCGATTGCCGCGCTTCCCGAGGGCGCCGGCCGCGCGTTCCGGCTGCACAAGCTCGATGGCCTGTCTCATGCCGACGTGGCTGCACAACTCGGCATCAGCCGCAGCGGGGTCGAAAAGCACATCGCAGTCGCGATGGCGCATCTACGCCGTGCATTGAGGACTGAGGTATGAGCGGTTCGCGGCGTCTTGTGATCGAACAGGGCCGATGCGGCGGCAACGCCGCGCCGGAAATTGGACGATGAGCGACGACATTTACGAAGCAGCGGCGCTCTGGCACCAGGCCCAGGGGCGCGACGACATGGACTGGGAAGCGTTCGCGGCCTGGCTGGATGCCGACCCGTGCCATCGCGACGCCTATGACGATATCGCGTTGCTGGACAGCGAGATCGACCGGTCGCGCGACGCGGTCATTGCATTGCTTCCGGCGAACGATACCGGGCCGGCGACCCCTATGGAACGGAACGGTCGCCCCTTCTATCTCGTCATTGGCGGCATCGCGGCGGTCCTGCTGGCGGTGCTGATGGTCGGCCTGTGGCGCGATCGCGCGCCGTCCGGGCCGGCGACGACCAGCTATGTTGCCGACGCGGGACAGAGCCGGACGATTGCGGCGGCGAAGGGCGCCGTCGCAGTGCTGGCAGCGGGATCTCGCCTCGACGTCACGCCGGGCAAGCCGCTGAAGCTCGACGGCACCGCCTGGTTCGACGTGCGCCACGATCCGGCGAGGCCGCTGACGATCGCCGTTCCCGGTTACGAGATCCGCGATGTCGGGACGCAATTCGACGTGAGCAGCGACGGTGCGACCGTCAGGGTCGCCGTTGCCCGGGGCCAAGTGTCGATTACCGCAATGGCGACGGGCGAACGGCTCGATATCGCCGCGGGCCATGCCGCGATCGGCAATGCGCGAGGCGCGCTCGAGTTGGTCGTGGCGTCTCCCACCGCAATCGGCGCCTGGCGGAACGGACGGTTCGTTTACGATCAGGTGCCGTTGTCGCTCGTCGCCGCCGACATCGCCCGTTATACCGGCAGACCCGTTCTGGTGGACGATGGGATCGCGTCCCGGCGCTTCTCCGGCATATTGGCGCCCGGCGATCGCGATTCGATGATCGCGGCGGTCCGGCAACTCGCCGGCATAACGGTGCGAAGGGAGGGTGATGCGGTCAGACTGGGCGGTAGCACTGGCGGCTAGCGCGCTGATTCTGCCGGTCGCGGCCGCAGCCCGCGACACCGCCCAAGCGATTTCCATCCCGCCGGGAAACCTTGCCGACGCGCTCGCCTCGCTCGCGGTGCAGACGGGTATCTCGTTCGGCTACGACACTCCGTTGCCGCCGATTCGCGTACGCGGCGTCAGCGGTCGGCTGTCTCCACGCCAGGCGATCGACGCGCTGCTGCGCGACACGCCGGTGAAGGCGATACGGATCGGGCCCGCCGCCTTTCGCATCGTCCGACGCGACCGGCATGAAAAACCGCGGCCTCGGGAAGGTTTGCTGCCGGACCCGGTCGCGCCGCTTGCGGACATCATCGTTACCGGGCGCAAGCTTCCCGAACAATTATCCCGGGTTCCGGCGCCGCTAGCCGCCTATGTCCCCGGCAACGGATCGGCCGGAGCGACCACCGGACAACGCGATGTGGCGCGATCGACCGTCGGGGTGACGGTCGCGGGGCGCGGCGACGGCAGCGAGCGAATGTTCCTGCGCGGTCTTGCGGACAGCCCGTTCGACGGATTCAGCCAGACGACGGTCAGCGTCCAGATCGACGACGGCCGTGTTACCTACGATGCCGCCGAACCCGGATTGCGGCTGGTCGACATCGCGCGCGTCGAAGTGCTCAGGGGCCCGCAAGGACCACTTTATGGAACGGGGGCGCTGGGCGGCGTCTATCGCATCGTCACCAACCGTCCGCTTCTGGGCGTCACCTCCGGCACCGCCGCCCTGTCGTTCGACAGCATCGCGAAGGGAGGGCCCGGCGGGTCCGGCGAAGCAACGCTCAACCTGCCGATCGCCAGCGATGTCGCAGCGATACGGCTGGTCGGTTACGCCGCCGCGAGCAGCGGATGGATCGACGACATTCCGCTCTCCGGCGACGCCAATCGGATGACGGTAACCGGCGGAAGAGCGGCGCTGCGCATTGCCCCGGCCGACGGTTGGTCGATCGATCTGACCGCCGCGCGCCAGCGCCTGGCCGTTCGCGACAGCCAATATCTCTATCGGTCGGGTCGCGATCTCGAACGGCAGGCAACCATTCTAGAGCCGGCGGCAACGAGTTTCGATTTGCTCCAGGCCAGGGCGCAAGGACCGATCGGAAGGCTGCAACTGGTCATTGCTTCCAGCCAGGCGTGGCAGAGGAGGTCCGACATCTACGATCTATCACTTGCGCCCAACGTGCTTGGAATCCCCGGCGCCACGGCGTGGCGCGACCAACGGTCATATCGAGTTTTCGACCAGGAAGTACGGCTGACGTCGGCCCCGGGCGACCGGTTCGCCTGGACTGCAGGCATCTCCTACCTCTCCGCGGCGACGAGTGCCCAGGGAAGCGCGCTGGTCCAGCCCAATCAATGGACGCCCTATTTCTCGCTGCAGCGCCGCGTCACCGAAACGGCGATATTCGCCGACGGGTCGCTGCCCGTCCTTCCGCGCCTCTCGCTGGCGACCGGCTTCCGCCTCTTCCGCTCCTCGGTCGAGGACGAGCGTCAGGAACCGTCGATGCCGACAGCGAGCACGCGAGGATTGACCGGCTTCACGCCCAACCTCTCGCTGTCCTACGATCTGGGTCGGACGGGCATCGCCTACGCCCGCGTCGCGACCGCCTTTCGCCCTGGCGGCATCGACCCGGGCAATAGCGTTACCGGCCGTTACGACGCCGACGAAGTCCGCAGCCTCGACCTCGGCACCCGATTGTCGCTCGATCGCGATCGCCTGACGATCGACGCGGCATTTTTCTTCGCGCGATGGCGCGACATGCAGTCCGACTATCTGGAAAGCAACGGGCTGCTGGCGACGCACAATGCGGGCGACGCCGCCATTACCGGCTTCGAGTCGTCGCTGATCTGGCGCCCGGGTTCGGCGTGGAAAATCGAAACGGGCCTGACCTTGCAGCGCGCGCGCCTGACGCGCGGCCCCAATGGCAGCGACCTGCCGGTCGACCGGCGTCTCCCGCTGACGCCCGACTTTGCCTTCCGGCTCGGAATCGATCGCGACGTGCACATCGGACCGATGGTGCTCAAGCCTTTCGCCACGATCAACTTCACCGGCAATTCCCGGTTGAGTTTCGACGACGGGCTCGACCGTCGCATGGGCAGCTACGCCATCGTGCGCACCGGAATCAGCGCATCATTCGCCTCGATGTCGATGCGGCTGGATATCGACAATGCGTTCGACGCCCGGGCCGACACCTTCGCCTATGGCAATCCTTTCACCGTCCGCGCGCTCCAGCAATTCACGCCATTGCGTCCTCGAACGGTCACGATAACCCTGTCGCACGATTTCTGATCCGCAGTCCATATCGGCAACTGAGGTTCCGGCGGGGCACGGCGTCCTTTCGGCATCATCATCTTTCGGCCAATGACGAGACGGGCCGATCGCGGAGGGACGATCTTTGGCGACAGGCTTTGCCGCGGCATCGCTGCCGGGCGTCGACGAACCGGGCGCACGGGACCTTACCGCCGTGCTGCTGCAGCCATCGCGATGGCGCGAGCGATTCACGGCGATCGCGGGCGTAGCGATCAATATCGGCGTCCTCGCCGCTCTGGTGCTCAAGCTGCGCGCGATGCCGTCGAGCGAGGCATCGATCGTCCTGCCGACATCGCCGGGTTTCTGGGCATTGCTGCTGTCGAGCTTCCTGGCTGCACCGGCGATCGACTGGCTGATCCTGCGCCGGCTCTGGCGCTTGCCGGTCGCGGGCTTCGGCGCCTTGCTCCGCAAACAAACCGCCAACGAACTGTTCCTTGGCTATTCGGGCGATGCCCATTTCTACCTCTGGGCGCGCGCCAGCCTGCCGCTGCGCAAAGCGCCGTTCGCCACGCTTCGCGACATGTCGATCATGTCCGCGCTGGCCGGCAATTTTGCGACGTTGCTGCTGATGGTGGCGGCATGGCCATGGTTCGCCGCTTTGTCGGGCGGTCAATTGCTCCGCGACGCGGCGATCGCCGTGCTGGCGATCGTCATAAGCTCACTGGGTGTTTTCGCGGCTCGCCGACTATTCTTTACTTTCGCGCTTTCACGCCGGGCATTGCTCGCGATATTTCTCGCGTATCTCGGCCGCATCGGGCTCTCGCTCGCGCTCTGCGCGATGCTCTGGGCGACGCTGCTCCATGCCGTCGCCGTTTCGACGCTGCTGATCCTGGCTGCCTTGCGCGCGATGATTTCGCGATTGCCCCTGATGCCGGGCAAGGACGCATTGTTCGCCGGGGCGGTCCTCGCCTTTACCGGCCATGCCGGCATCGCGGGCGCCACCACCACGGTCGCGCTGTTGACGATCATGCTCTACGCAATGGTCGCGATCGTGGGCACTGCGCGCGACCTGACGGGACGCCGGCCGGCGCCTCATGCCTGAAGCCGGCCGATCAGGGTGATCGACTTTTCCTTTGTTGCGGCAGAAGCCGTTTCGGCGCATGGGACTTGCCCGTTTTACCGATAGCAAAGTGACCGACCATGGCCGCCAAATGGGCCCCCGACAGCTGGACATCCCACGAAGCGCGCCAGCTTCCCACCTATCCCGACGCCGCCGCGCTCGATGCCGCGACGAAGCAACTGACGAGCTATCCGCCGCTCGTCTTTGCCGGGGAAGCGCGCAACCTGACCGCCGATCTGGCGCGTGTGGTCGAGGGCAAGGCGTTTCTGCTCCAGGGCGGCGACTGCGCCGAAAGCTTCGCGGAATTCCACCCCAACAACATCCGCGACACGTTCCGTGTGATCCTGCAGATGGCGGTCGTCCTGACCTACGCATCGAAGCTGCCGGTGGTGAAAGTCGGCCGGATGGCGGGGCAGTTCGCCAAGCCACGCTCGGCCGATACCGAGACGATCGATGGCGTCGAGTTGCCGAGCTACCGCGGCGATAACGTCAACGACATCGCCTTCACCGCGGAAAGCCGCACGCCGGATCCGCAGCGGATGGTCCAGGGCTATGCCCAGTCCGCCGCCACGCTCAATCTGCTCCGCGCCTTCGCGCAGGGCGGCTATGCGAACCTGCACCAGGTCCATCGCTGGACGCACGATTTCCTCGGCTCGAGCCCCTGGGCCAAGAAATATGCCGAGACCGCCGACCGCATCGGTGAGGCACTCGAGTTCATGGAAGCGTGCGGGATCAATCCCGATACCGTGCCGCAGCTTGGCCAGACCCAGTTCTACACCAGCCACGAGGCGCTGCTGCTCCCGTACGAGCAGGCGATGACGCGGCAGGACAGCCTGACCGGCGACTGGTACGACACCAGCGCGCATTTCCTGTGGATCGGCGACCGCACCCGCTTCGACGGATCGGCGCATGTCGAGTTCCTGCGCGGGATCGGCAACCCGATCGGCGTCAAATGCGGGCCGAGCCTCGAGCCCGACGTGCTGCTGCGTATGCTCGATACGCTCAATCCGGGCCGCGTGCCCGGACGGATGACGCTGATCACGCGCTACGGCCACGACAAGATCGAGGCGGGCCTGCCCAAATTGGTCCGCGCCGTGAAGCGCGAAGGCCATCCGGTGATCTGGAGCTGCGACCCGATGCATGGCAACGTCATCAAGGCCGCCAACGGCTACAAGACGCGGCCGTTCGAGCGCATCCTGGCCGAAGTGCGCGGTTTCTTCGCGGTGCACCGCGCCGAGGGTACGTTCGCCGGCGGCATCCATGCCGAGATGACCGGGCAGAACGTCACCGAATGCACCGGCGGCGCGGTCGACGTGACCGAGCAGAGTCTGGCCGATCGCTACCACACGCATTGCGACCCGCGCCTGAACGCCGGACAGAGCCTGGAACTGGCGTTCCTGCTGGCCGAAATGCTCAACGACGAGTTGCGCCAGCGGCGGGCGGAAGCGGCATAGGGAGCCCACGGCTGTCGGATCGATGGCAGCATGCTCACCTTGCGCCGGCAGCGGGGGAATGCGCGTTCCAACAGCTCCCCTCCCGGAAGCACATCGGCATAGCCGTCCCTTTTTTGAGCAAAGCGGGTTTATGTTCTAGGCGTAAAAATGCGTCGGCGCGTTGATGCGGCCGAGCGCTTCATCGCAAACCGAGCGCGCCATCGATCCCGATTTCCGTCCGTTTACGTGTTCCCCGGATGAGTACGTGTCGGCGGGCCGGTCTCCGTCCTACCGAAAGGCGTAAGCGCAGGCGAGAGCGGTCGCATGACGAGCGATGGGAAATCGGCCGCGACGACGACGTCGGATCGAAACAGGGGTTCAAACGGTGCTCAAAGGCTTTCGGCCGGCTTGGACGTATTCGATTCCGCTGGGCCCATGGTAAATCTACGGACCCTCCGCTCCACATTTCGACAATCCGATGGCGTCATAACTGCGTCCATCGAGCAGGGAGCGAGCAGTGGTCAGATTTTCCGCCTTTCTACCGGGCTCCCTGCTCGCCGGACACCTGGTGCTCATCGCGCTGGTCATGACGACAGCGATGATGCTTCCGCGTGCCGGTGCTCCTGTCCTGACGCTTCCCGTCACGCGCCAGGCGGCGCGCGATCTTTCCGGTCGGTTGTTCGACGGGAAGTTCCGTGTGCTCGGGCCGGGGCCGGTCAGGGGGTCGTTCGTCGTCGTTGCGGCGGACGGCCGAGCGTGGAGGACGCTAGGTCGTCTCGGCGTCCTCCCGCTCGCCTGGTCGGCACGCCGGTGCGGAGCGCCGGGTAATGTCTGAGGCGATGTCGAGCGGCGCGCTGGAGGCGCTCCGCGCTCGGGGCGTACGGTTGCTCATCCTTTCGGGATGGGGATGGGTTGCGATCCTCGCGGCCGCGGCGGCGACGCGCAGCGATCCTATCCTTTGGCTGGCGCCGTTATTGGCGGCGATCGCGTCGCTGCCGGTGACTATCGCCATTCTGCGGCAAAGGCACGGTCCGTCGATCCGGCTGGCATTGGCATTGAACTATGCCGCTTATCCGGCGATTACCGTATTCGTGCTGGACGGCCACGCTTGGCAGATGGACGCGCATCTCTATTTCCTTGCGGCGCTGGCGGCACTCGGCCTGCTATATGACGTTCGGGCGCTGGCGACAGCATCGGCGCTGGTCGCGGCGCATCACCTGCTGGCCTGGGCGATCATGCCCGACATGGCGTTCGCCGGCGGCACTGATTTGAGTCGTGTAATGCTCCATGCCGGAGCGGTCGCCGTCACGTTCGCTTTCCTGACGATGATGGTGCTGCGGGCGCGACACATCATCGAGGAACTGGCCGCGGCACGCATAGCGAGCGAAGCGATCGCGGCTGCGGCGGAAAAACATCGGGCCGATGCCTTGCGCGCTCTCGACATCGCAGCGGGCGCGGAACGGCGAGCAAGCGCAGAGCGCCAACAGCGCGAGGAAAACGAGGCCAATGCGCGATCGCGCGAACACGAGCGGCTGATTGCCTTCGCCGAGACATTCGAATCGGGAATCATCAAGGTGGCGCAATCACTGGGCGGCGCAGCAGCCGATCTGTTGCTGTCGGCAGACAGTCTGAGCGGTCTGGCGCAGGAAACCGACATCCGCGCCGACAGCGTGGCGGGTGTTGCAACCCGCGCATCCGGCTCGGCTCGCGCGGTGGCCGACCATATCGCCACGCTGTCGAGCGCAGTAAGCGACGTTGGCGATCGGACCGCGAAGCAGGCCGATCACGCGCGCCATGCCAGGACGGCTTCAGCCGCAGGGCGGCAGTCGGTGCAGTCGCTGATCGAACGCGCCGCCCAGGTGGAACAATTTGCCCGAACGATCGGCGATTTGTCGACGCATACCAATCTGATCGCACTCAATGCATCGGTCGAGGCTGCGCGTGTGGGCGAAAGCGGCAAGGGTTTTTCCGTAGTCGCCAGCGAGGTGAAATTATTGGCACAACAGGCCAGTGACGAGAGCCGAAAGATCGAGCGACTGGTGGAGTTGATCCGTCAGGGAGCGGCCGAAGCCGAAGCGGCCCTGTGCGAGGCGGGCGTGGTCATGGACGGCGCGTCGGGCATGGCGGACGAGATGCGCGACGCGATGCAGTCGCAACGGGCCGATGCGGAAGCGGCACGATCACATTCGATCGACTTGGCGATGACGGCCGACGCGCTGGTCGAGGATACCGATGCGCTGACCGGATGGGCCGAGGCCACGCGCCGCCTCTCCGTCGAGGTGAAGACCGCGGCGACATCGCTGAGCGGCGACGCCACCGCCCTGCTCGATTGTACGAGGGCGTTCGTCGCCCAACTTCAAGTGGCTTAGAAACGACTGATGTTCAACGTCCTGGTCATCGACGATTCGCTTACCGTCAGGGCGATCATCGAGCAATTGCTCGAAGGGGAGCAGGATCTGCGCGTGATCGGATCGGCCGACAGCGTGCCGGCCGCCCGCGATCTCATCAACAAGTTCATCCCGAGCATCATCACGCTTGATCTGGCTATGCCGGGAACCGATGGCCTCGCTTTCCTCGACGAGTTGGCGGGACAGCCCCACGCCCCCGTGCTGGTCGTATCATCGCTGACGACTCCGGGCTCGGACAGCGAGGCGCAAGCGATCGAACACGGCGCGCAAGGCTGTTTCGACAAGTCGCAATTGCTGCGGCGAGGCTGCGACTTCACCGCCCTGGTACGCAGGACCCTGGCCAGCGCAGCAGGTCACGCCTAGGAGGAAGCGGGCGGCAACTACGCCGCCCGTATCGCCTTACTTTTTCGCGTCCATCGCGTCGGCCTTGTTCTCGCCCGCGGCGCGGATGGCGTCGGCCTTGTTGTTCACCGCATCAGCCTTGTTGTCCATCGACGACTGCAGGTTGTCGGCCATGTTGCTGCCTTCGTCGCGGATCGCGTCGGCATTGGCATCCATTGCGTCGGCGGCATTATCGGCAGCCGCCTGGACGTTTTCGGCAGCGTCGGTCTTGTGGCCGCACGCACCGAGCGGAAGCAAGGCAATGGCTGCGGCAGCAACTAAAAACTTCTTGGTCATGACATCCCCTCTTCGGAATGGTTGTACTGGCGGCCGGATCGGGGCGGCCCGTCCTGAGGACGCGTCCCGCCCGACCGGGTCCAAACACGCTTGTTGCTCGCGGGTTTCATCCAAGCGGCATTTTTCCGCCCGGCGAGGAGCCCGTTTCTCTATACGACGCGGCGTCCCTGAATCAGGCGCACGACGACGACGATGAGCGCAACCACGAGCAGCAAGTGGATAAGGCTGCCGAGATGCAGCACGGTGAATCCGAGCAGCCAGAGGACGACCAGGATAACGACGATTGTCCAGAGCATCTATTTTCCTTCCTGTTTCCAACAGAACGGAAAGGTAGTCACCCGACCGTCCTGCCCCGGGGAGAATAGACGTTCGTTACGCTTTCGGGTTCCATCGGCCCGCCATATGGTGTGCTTGCAGGTACCGGAAAATCACCGACCGCGCGCTGGAACGATCGCCTTCAGCCAACGCCCCGCGTCCGTTCGCCATGCAATCACCTTGACGCCTGCCGACAACGTCCGTAGAGGCGCCGCTTCGCGTCACCGCCGGCCCCTTCGTCTAGCGGTCTAGGACGTCGCCCTCTCACGGCGAAAACACGGGTTCGAGTCCCGTAGGGGTCACCATCGGTACAAACCATTGAAAATACTACGTTTTCTTTGTGTTTGCAGGCATACACAACGCTTCAGAGCTCCAAAAAATGTCCTAGACGAATGTGTTAGACGGGGGTTCTAGGTGCGCTACAATGCGGCCTAATGCGTCACGCAGATCAGCGATTTTCTGACGTAGATCTCATAATATCGTTGTTTCATAACGACTTAATAGAGCGATGTCAGCTAACCTATCTTGCGCATTATCTAACACATCGTGTTTCCCGCGCGAAAACACGAGATTGTAAATCCCTCGGGTCGCGGAAGGTGGCACATGAAGCGAGCGATAGTTCGGCCACTCCCATCACCTGCTTCCTTGACAACACACTGGGAGGGTATTGCCGAAGCCAACAGATGCCTTCAATAATTAAGGCTTAGGGTGTTCCGGGAGGCCAGATTGGCAGAAGAAAACCAGCAGCAAGCCCATATAGTTTCGGAGCAGGTGGCAGGGCGACTCCACCAGATTTTCGACGATTTGGTGATCGTGACCAAACAGGGAGGCATGGATGAAAAGGCGTCTGAACAGCGCTTTCTGACCAGATCTTACGCCGCCCTAGCCCTACTCAGCCTCTCAGATGCCAACGTGTCCGACGCCGCGCAATCCATCACTGATGGCGGTGACGACGACGGAATTGACGCAATCTACGTCAGCGAGGCGCACAAGAAGATATATCTCGCTCAATCTAAATGGCTTACCAACACACAAAAAGGGGTGCAGCTGCACGAGTTTACCCGCTTTCGCGATGGAGCGAAAAGATTAGTGAACCTCATCTGGGACGAAAAGAATAAGGATCTTCACTCCCATCGCGCAAAAATAGAGCTCCTGTTAAAAGACATTGATACTGAAATTGTCTTGATATTTTGTCATAACAGCGAGAATGGTCTATCGGACGATATAGTTCGAGCGAAAAACGAATATCTGGAAGAAGCCAACAGGTATGGGGAATTAGTCTCTTTCTCCGAGTTTACTCTTAAAGAGGCTCGAGAGACGGCTCGATCTAGGACGCGCCCCGAGAACATAAACCTTTCTCTGATGCTAAAAAACTGGGGGCTGATAGAACGCCCTTACAAATCTGTGTACGGCGCCGTCGCAGGTACAGAGCTTGTCTCGTGGCTGGAGAACAACAAAGAACGTCTGTTTGCTGAAAATCTGCGCTTTGGAATTGAGAAATCGGAGGTTAATGACGGAATTCGGCAGACGGCCAGTGAAGATCCTTCCAGTTTTTGGTATTTTAATAATGGCGTTACGGCCATCTGCGATGACGTTACCAAACAACCAGTAGGAGGAAATAATACCGAAAGTGGCGTTTTTGATGTGAAGAAAATCAGCATCATAAACGGGGCTCAGACGGTGTCATCGTTGTTACGCGCAAAAAACGAAGGAGCAGACCTTAACGAGGTTTATGTTCACCTTCGTATTATTTCTTTGGCAGGCACTCCAGAGAACTTCTCCACCGATGTCACCACTGCAAACAACACCCAAAACGACCTTAGTCCGATCGATTTTGTCGCAGCAGATCCTAACCAGGATCGCATTAGGCGGGAAGCGAGCCAACTGGGCTTGGTTTATACGTATAGACGCGGCGACAAAGATCCGAGCCCTGAAACCGGCTTCACTGTACGCGAAGCAACTATCGCGTCAGCATGCGCGTCTGGCGAGCTGCGACTGGCCGTTTCGGCAAAGCGGTATATCAGCGGCCTTTGGGAGAACACGAAGAAAGAACCCTACACCAAACTATTTAGCGAAAGTACGTCCGCCGAGCGACTATGGAACGCTGTCAAGATTGCTCGATTGGTTGATAAAACCCTAGAAGATAAGGCAAAAGATCTAGAGGGCAGGGAACGCCTTGTAGCAATTCACGCCAATCGCTTTATTTTATTCAAGGTATTTCAAGATCTTGATGTGAATCTTGACGATCATCTCGACGAAGAAGCGATGAGTTCAATCCCCCAGCGCGTGTCAAGTCGATTTGACGAGTTGTATAAGCTCGTAGAAGAAAGGTTTCCAGACGGTTATCCGGGTAATCTTTTCAAGAATAGTGAGCGTCAAACAGAATTATCTAACGAGATGGTGTGACCGATTAAAGGTCATTATCGCCGCGACATTTTTGGCTTGGTAACCTTGGCATCCTCTTCTCCGGGGTGGGAGTATATCCCGGAAACAACGTCCGCCCAGTGATCAAGCACTTTCCGATCCCATACGCAGCGCCGCCCAATTTTGCGAGGATATGGAAGCTGATACGCGCGCCACTGCTTCTCAAACAGGCGTTCGCTAATACCCAGATAAGCTGCTGCCGTTGCCTGGTCGAAGAACCTCGGCTCAGGCGGTCGAACGTGACCATACCGAATTGGTCCATGCTCAACGCTAGAATCCTTGCCCTCAGAGAATTTGCCGCGGGGCATCTAGACGGACTTCAAGCGCGCCAAAGAATATTTTGGACCGCCTGCATAGATGGCTCCGTCTGAGCATGCTTCGTGGCCGATAGCCATGTCAGCCTTCAATGGCGGGGCGCACTCCATCCCCAGCTTGACGATTTTTTCCAAGGTTACGCCGCCAAAGCGAACCGACGTTGCGGAAACTGCCTGGATAACCTGCTCAGCCTCATCATCCAGTAGCTCGAGCAAGAGCGTGACACGTCGCATTCTTGTTTTCTCCCTTGCAAGCACCCGTACCCCATTTTGGGGTAAAGCCAAGAGGGTCCGTAGCTCGCTTCCACCAGAAGCGGAGCGAACAGTTGGCCATCAAGAGCGTCCATGATGCTCGCTACCGCGCGGTGATAGAGGCGCTACGCCACGGCAGGCTGGCGGCGGGATTCACCCAGGTCGCCCTTGCATCTGAGCTAGGGCGCTCTCAACAATTTGTATCCAAGTTTGAGTCGTTCGAGCGCCGGCTCGACGTGATTGAATTTGTGGAGATAGCGACGATCTTATCGCTCGACTGGCGCGAGATTCTCGCTCGGCAAATACGGGCGGACTGACATCCCGTTCAGCGCTGTGGTAGTGCGTACTAACACGAAATCGTGTTCTCATAACGAGCAATTTCTCGAGCGTTTGAGTCAACACAACATTGGATAACATTGGAAAAATCTAGAACATTTTGTGTGTTCGAAACCGCACAAAACTGGGAATTCCGTAGTCCACGGCGAAAACACGGGTTCGAGTCCCGTAGGGGTCACCAGCGGCAGGCCGGAATGCCGGCATTCCGCACTTTCCGGCAGTTCGACGTGAAGGCTCCCGCGTCCCACGCTCTGCGCAGGTTCCGCGAGTCGCCACGAGCGGATTTAAAGCATCGGGTGCGTCCCGCCGACGCATCCGCGCGTCCAAACCTCCGTAACCCGCGTGTCAGCGATTCTCTTCGAAAGCGGCCGGAGAACGCGGCCCAAAGGTTTTGAAAGCTCCGCATGCTGGATCCAGGCACGCGCGTAGCTTCGCCGTTTTCAGGTATTTGCTTCTGCGGCGTATCCATCCGGCGGGCCCCGCCTTGTCAGGCAAGTGACCGAGCGGTCTTAAGCG
>CAZFTL010000006.1:0-268205 GCA_964521615.1 uncultured Stakelama sp.
CGATGGTTTTCTTCCTCGAACCCCGGATTGGGGCTGGACTGTCAGGATATGTCGCGGAGATGGCCGGCGCGTTCGTCTGCGCCTCGCTCGGCATCGCGCCGACCGTGCGCCACGCCGACTATCTGGGTTCCTGGCTCGAGATCATGCGCGAGGACAGCCGCGCCATCGTCCGCGCCGCCAGCGCCGCGTCCAGGGCATCGGACTTCCTCCTCGCATTGCGGGATGCCGGGCCGGGCGAGGCGGATAGTGCGGCCGGCGCGCGCCTGGCCGCGTGAAGGCGACCGAGGGCGCTGCCGGGATCTTCGGTCGCGCCTTCCGGCGCCGGCCGGCAGAGCAAGAGGGGAGCCTTCGGCTTCGTGACGGGCTCGAGCGCCGAGAGAGAGTCTCCCGGCGGCCCGTCATGGAGACTGACCATGGCCAAGAAACCTTCCCTCAAGCTCGTGCTGAGCCCGTCGCGGGACATCCCGTTCGACAAGCTCGTGCTGAGCCAGTCGAACGTGCGCCGCGTGAAATGCGGCGTCTCGATCGGCGAGCTCGCCGAGGATATCGTCCGGCGCACGCTCCTGCAGAGCCTCAACGTCCGGCCGCTGCGCGACGAAGCCGGTCAGGAAACCGGCATGTTCGAAGTGCCCGCCGGCGGGCGGCGTTTCCGCGCGCTGGAGATGCTGGTCGCGCAGAAGCGTCTCGCCAAGGATGCCCCGATCCCCTGCATCGTCCGCACGCCAACTGGCGACGACGCGCCGACCGCGGAGGAGGATTCGCTGGCGGAGAATACCCATCGCCTCCAGCTCCATCCGCTCGACCAGTTCCGCGCGATGCAGGCGCTGGTCGACCAAGGCTCGGACATCGATGCGGTCGCCGCGCATTTCATGACCACGCCCGCGGTCGTCCGGCAGCGGCTGCGGCTCGCCTCGGTCTCGCCCAGGCTCCATGAAATCTATGCCGAGGACGGGATGGCGCTCGACCAGTTGATGGCCTTTTCGGTCAGCGAAGACCATGCCCGCCAGGAACAGGTCTGGGAGCTGGTCACCCAGAGCTGGAACAAGAGCCCCGCCTTCATCCGCAGCCGGCTGACCGAAGCGACGGTCCGTGCCACCGACCGCCGTGCGCGCTTCATCGGCATCGATGCCTATGTCGCGGCGGGCGGCGCCGTCCTGCGCGATCTGTTCGAGGAGGATGGCGGCGGCTGGCTTCAGGATGTCGGGCTGCTCGACCAGCTCGTGATCGAGAAGCTGGGCGCCGAAGGCGAGCGGATCGGCGCCGAGGGGTGGAAATGGGTCGCGGTCGCGATCGACTTTCCCTACGGCAGCACCGACGGGATGCGCGAGCTCGATGGTGTCGAGGCACCGATCGGCGAGGACGAACAGGCGCGGATCGATGCGCTGAAGGCCGAGGGCAATGCCATCGAGGCCGAATATGAAAACGCCGCCGAGATTCCCGATGCGGTCGAAGCGCGCGTCGAGGCGATCGACGAGGAACTTGCGCGCCTGCTCGAGCGGCCGACGCTCTACGAGCCCGAAGAGATGGCGCGGGCGGGCGTGTTCGTCAGCCTCGACCATGACGGCGCGCTCTATATCGAGCGCGGGTTCGTCCGGCCCGAGGACGAGCCTGCCGTCGAGCCCGGCGGCGGCGAGGAGCCGGACGGTTCGGTCGCCGATCCCGAGCTAGAGCGCGCCAGCCCCGCGGCCGGCGGCGCGATCGTCATCGGCGCGGGCTCGGACGACGATGATGAAGGCGATGTCGTCAAGCCGCTGCCCGACCGGCTGGTGGGCGAGTTGACCGCGCATCGCACGGTCGCGTTGCAGGATGCCATTGCGGGCAATCCCGCCACGGCGTTCGCGGCGGTGCTCCACGCCATGGCGCTGTCGACCTTCTATTTCGCGAGCCGGGAATCCTGCCTCGGCATCGCCGTCAGCCGCGCCAGCTTCCCCGACCAGGCGCCGGGCCTGCGCGACAGCCCGTCCGCCCGGTCGATCGCTGCGCGGCATGACGCATGGAAGGCGCGCCTGCCCAAGGCCGATGCCGATCTGTGGTCTGCGCTGATCGCGCTGGACGGCGAGGAGCAGGCGGCCCTGTTCGCACATTGCGCATCGTTCGCGGTCAACGCCGTCTGGGAACCGGCGCCGCGCTACGACAATGGCCGCGTCTCCGCGCACACCGTCCAGCGCCGGATTGCGCACAGCGATGTGCTGGCGCGGGCGGTCGGGCTCGACCTGGTCGCCGCCGGCTGGAAGCCGACCGTCGACAATTATCTCGGTCGGGTGACCAAGCCGCGCATCCTCGAAGCGGTGACCGAAGCGAGGGGAAGCGAGACCGCGGGCCTGATCGACCATCTCAAGAAGGGCGACATGGCGCGCGAGGCCGAGCGGCTTCTCGCCGATGCGGGCTGGCTTGCCGAGCCGCTGCGCACGCCGTCGCTCGAGACGGGACCGGCGGACGCGGTCGATGCCGAAATCCCGGCATTCCTCGAAAGCGAGGAAGGCGCCGAGGGTCACGAGGGCGAGGAATACGCGATCGCCGCCGAATGACACCGCACCGGCGGACGGGCCATGCGTTCGTCCGCCGGCACCTCCGGGAGGCCCGGCATTCGTGCGGGGCCTCTCTTCTTGTGGAGCCCATTCCCATAAGCATCCCCGATTTCGCGCGCTAACTTCGACACCCTGCTGCGCGCCGCTGCCGACGGCGCGCTCGCGCTGCTCGAATGCGCCGACGCTGCGACCGGCGAGCCGCGCTACGTCCTGTGCGCGGTCGGCCGCGATGGCGACGACTATGTGATGACCCCCTTCGGACATCTCGCGCCCGGGGGATCCCTACGCGGCATATCGCCCGCCGACCTGAGCGGTGCGGCGGCGCGAGAGCGAGAGCTTGGCCGGGACGGAGCGAGCGTGCCCGGGTGAGAGAGCGTCCGGCCGCTTGCTCCGTTCCGCGCTCTCCCGGAGACTTTCCTTGGACAATCCCGTTTCGACGGCCCGCTCCGCGGTGCCGGACCCTGCCGCGCCCGCTTCCGCCCGCATCGCCGCCGCCGCGCGCGCCCTCCTTCCCGAGCTCGAACAGGGTGGCCCTGTCACCGCTGGAGCGCTTCGCGCAGCCATGGAGGACGCTTTCGGTGGCTCGGACGCGGCCGGCCTGTGGGACTGGAAAACCGCCTATGACGCCGGCGAGGTCGCGCTGATCCTGTTCCTGCGCAGATACGGGAAAACGATTCTCCGCAAGTCCGCATCGCCACACACCGCGCTTGCCAGATTCGAGGCGCTCGCGCGGCTTCTTCCCAGTCATACCCGCCGATCCGAGACGAGCCAGGCGCTGCAACAGTTCAGCACGCCGGCCGGGCTCGGGTTCGTCGTCGCTGCGGTCGCCGCGATCCGTCCAGGCGATCTGGTCCTGGAACCCTCGGCGGGCACCGGGCTGCTCGCCATCCATGCCGAGCTTGCGGGCGCCCGGCTCGCGCTCAACGAACTCGGCGAGGTCCGTTCTGCCCTGCTCGCGGAGCTGTTCGCCGGCACGGCGGTCACGCGCCATGACGCGGCGCAGCTCCACGATCATTTGCCGCCGGCAATCCGCCCGACCGTCGTGCTGATGAACCCGCCCTTCTCCGCGGTGCCGAACGTGGCGCGCACGATGCGCGACGCGGCGATGCGGCACATCGCCTCGGCGCTCGCCCGGCTCGAGCCCGGTGGGCGACTGGTCGCGATCACCGGCGCGGGATGCTCGCCTCATGTGCCGGCATGGGCCGACGCCTTCGCCCGGCTCCAGGAGCATGGCCGCATCCTCTTCTCAGCGGCCATCGACGGCAGCGCTTACGCCCGCCACGGCACGACGACGGAAACGCGGCTGACGGTCATCGACAAGGTGCCCGCTCCCGATCCGCATCGGTTTCCGGCATCTCCGGGCACGGCGCCCGACACCGCCACCTTGCTGACCTGGGTGCTCGGGCAACTACCCCCGCGCGATCCGGAGTCGGTCGCGATGCCGTGTGTGCAAACGGCATCCGGCGCCGGACTCGCATCGCTGCGCGCCGCCCGCCTGCCTTCCGGTCGCTGCGAACCGATGGTCATACCCCCGGCCCGCGAAACCCCGGATAGTGTCGAACTCGGCTATGAAGCGCTCGACTGGGCACCCGCGCCCGAGCGCCTGACCGAAGGCCTCTACGAGCCCTATGCGCTACAGTCGCTGCATATCCCGGGCGCGCGGCCGCACCCGACCCCGCTCGTCCAGTCGGCGGCGATGGCGTCGGTTGCGCCGCCCCGGCCGGGCTACCGGCCGCACCTTCCGCCCGCGCTCGTCGAGCATGGCACCCTGTCGGACGCGCAGCTCGAATCGATCATCTATGCCGGCGAGGCGCATGGCGGCCTGCTGTCCGGCGCCTGGCGCGTCGATGCGACCTGGGACGTGGTGATGGCCGCGCCCGAGGACGCCGCAGACGCGGTACGCTTCCGCCGCGGCTGGTTTCTGGGCGACGGCACCGGGGCGGGCAAGGGCCGGCAGGTGGCGGGCATCCTCCTCGACAATTGGCTGAAAGGCCGCAGGCGCGCGGTCTGGATCAGCAAATCGGACAAGCTGCTCGAAGATGCCCAGCGTGACTGGTCGGCGCTCGGGCGGGAGCGGCTGCTCGTCACGCCACTGTCGCGCTTCCGGCAGGGCGTGCCGATCCGCTTAAGCGAAGGCGTGCTCTTCACCACCTATGCGACGCTCCGCTCGCAGGAGCGCGGCGAGAAGGCCAGCCGCGTCCGGCAGATCGTCGACTGGCTCGGCGCGGATTTCGACGGGGTGATCGTGTTCGACGAGGCGCATGCGATGGCCAATGCCGCCGGCGGCAAGGGCGAGCGCGGCGACCAGGCGCCGTCGCAGCAGGGCCGCGCGGGTTTGCGGCTCCAGCACGCGCTGCCCAACGCCCGGATCGTCTATGTGTCGGCGACCGGCGCCACCACGGTCCAGAACCTCGCTTATGCCCAGCGCCTGGGGCTGTGGGGCGGCGAGGATTTTCCGTTCGCCACGCGCCAGGAATTCGTGACGGCGATCGAGGACGGCGGCGTCGCCGCGATGGAAGTGCTCGCCCGCGACTTGAAGGCGCTCGGCCTCTATGCGGCGCGCTCGCTGTCGTTCGACGGCGTCGAATATGAAGTGCTCGAACACCAGCTCACGCCCGAGCAGGTGCGGATTTACGACGCCTATGCGGGCGCCTTCCAGGTCATCCACAACAATCTGGCCGCCGCGATGGAGGCCGCGAACGTCACGGGCGGCGGCGGCACGCTCAACCCCCAGGCCAAATCGGCCGCGCGGTCGGCGTTCGAAAGCGCCAAGCAGCGCTTCTTCAACCATCTCATCACCGCCATGCAGACGCCGGCGCTGGTCGCCAGCATCGCGGAGGACCTTGCCGCCGGACATGCCGCGGTCGTCCAGATCGTCTCGACCGGCGAGGCGCTGATGGAGCGGCGGCTCGCCGATATTCCGACCGACGAATGGGACGATGTCCAGGTCGACATCACGCCGCGCGAATATGTCCTCGACTATCTCGCGCACAGCTTCCCGGTCCAGCTCTACGAGCCGTTCAGCGACGGCGAGGGCAATCTGTCCTCGCGCCCCGTCTATCGCGACGGCGTGGCGGTCGAATGTCGCGAGGCCGTCGCTCGCCGCGAGGCCATGATCGAGCAATTGGCGGCGCTGCCTCCGGTGCCCGGTGCGCTCGACCAGATCCTCCATCGCTTCGGGTCCGAGCAGGTTGCCGAGGTGACCGGACGGTCGCGCCGTATCGTCGCGAAATCTTCCGACAGCGGAGCGCCGCGCTTCGCGGTCGAGACGCGGCCGGGCGCGGCCAACCTCGCCGAGGCGCAGGCCTTCATGGACGACGCCAAGCGTATCCTGGTCTTTTCCGACGCGGGCGGGACCGGCCGCTCCTATCACGCCGATCTGGGCGCGGTGAACCAGCGGTTGCGCGTTCACTATCTACTCGAGGCCGGGTGGAAGGCCGATGCCGCGATCCAAGGATTCGGGCGCACCAACCGCACCAACCAGGCGCAGCCGCCGCGCTTCCGGCCGGTCACCACCGATGTGAAGGCGCAGAAGCGCTTCATCTCGACGATCGCGCGGCGCCTCGACACGCTGGGCGCCATCACGCGCGGCCAACGCCAGACCGGCGGGCAGAACATGTTCCGCGCGCAAGACAATCTCGAATCGCATTATGCGCGCGACGCGCTTCGCCAGCTTTACGGCCTGCTCGTCGCGGGCAAGGTCGAAGGCTGTTCGCTCCTGGTGTTCGAGGATGCGACCGGTCTGTCGCTGATCGATTCCGGGACAGGCGGCCTCAAGGACGAGTTGCCGCCCATCACGACCTTCCTCAATCGCATGCTGGCGCTGACCATCGCGCTTCAGGACATTTTGTTCACGGCGTTCGAAGGCCTTCTCGCCGCCCGGATCGAAGGTGCGATCGCGAGCGGCGTCTACGAGATCGGCCTGGAGACACTGGCGGCCGAGAGCTTCATCGTGACCGATCGGCGGTCGATCTATACCCATCCGGGCACCGGTGCCGAGACGCGCCTGCTTACGATCGCGCGCAAGGACCGCAACCAGCCGCTCGGGCTCGAACAGGCGCTGGCCCGCGCGCGCGGCGTCGACGCGCTGCTGCTCGTCAATGCGCGGTCCGGCCGTGCCGCCGTGCAATTGCCGTCGCGCAGCCTGCTGCTCGACGATGGCAGCCTCGAACGCCGCATCCGGCTGCTTCGTCCGATGGAAGCGCCGACCATGGCGCTCGACGCAATGGCCGAGACCGAATGGGAGCGGGCTGACCCGGCGGCATTCGCCGATGCCTGGAATGCCGAGCTTGCGACCATCCCAGAATTCGATACCAGCACCATGCATGTCGTGGCGGGGCTGCTGCTACCGATCTGGAAGCAGCTCCCACGCGAATCCTCGCGCGTCTATCGGCTGCAAACCGATGACGGCGAGCGCATCATCGGCAGGCGCGTCTCCGCCGCCTGGGTCGCCGCGACCATCGATGCCGAACGCCCGGCGCTCGGCGCCGCCGAAGCCTGGCCGATGCTGCTTGCCGGCGAGGCCGTGCTGCACCTCATCGAAAGCCAGTCGCTCGCGCGCGTCCGCGCCATGGGCGTGCATCGGATCGAGCTCACCGGCTTCAACGATCTCGGCGTCGCGCGCCTGAAGGCGCTCGGCTTGATCTCCGAGATCATCTCGTGGAAGCTACGGCTGTTCGTGCCGACGGGGGCCGAAGGCGCGGAGGTGCTCGCGCGGCTCATGGAGCGGTTTCCGCTCCAGAAGGTCACCGAGCGCAACCCGGCGAAAGCCGCTTGAGGATGCGCCCCATGGACAATCCCGCAACCGAAATCGCGCGCCGCCTCGCCGAACGCGCCGAGGCGGTGTGCCGCCGCTATCTGTCGAACGGACACCGCGAAGGCCGCTACTGGCTGATCGGCGATGCCACGAACACGCCGGGGCGCAGCCTCTATGTCCGCCTTGCCACAGCCCGCGACGGGAGCGGCAGTGCCGGCAAATGGACCGACGCCGCGACCGGCGATCATGGCGATCTGCTCGACATCATCGCCCGGGTCGAAGGGCATCGGCAGCTGCGCGACACGCTCGCCGAGGCGCGGCGCTTCCTGAGCCTGCCCGTGCCTGGCCCCGATCATGATGGCGATCGAGCACCCGCCAGTCCCGCGCCCATGGGCTCGCCGCTCGCGGCCCGCCGGTTGTTCGAGGCCTCGAAGCCGATCGCGGGCAGCATTGTCGAGGCCTATTTGCGCGGACGTTCGCTGACCGGATTGCGCACCTGCACCGCCCTAAGATTCCATTCGCGCTGCTATTATCGTCCGTCCTGGGACGATCCGGCGCATACCCGTGGCGCCTGGCCGGCAATGATCGCAGCGGTCACCGACGAGGATGGCACGCTCACCGGCGTCCATCGGACATGGCTCGATCCCGGTGCATGCGACAAGGCGCCGATCGCCTCCCCGCGCCGCGCCATGGGCAATCTGCTCGGCCATGGCGTGCGCTTCGGTCGGGCCGGAGCGGTCATGGTCGCGGGCGAGGGAATCGAAACCGTCCTGTCGCTGCGCATGGGGATGCCCGGCATGCCGATGATCGCCGGGCTGTCGTCCGCGCATCTGGCGGCGCTGCGCTTCCCAGCCGAACTTCGGCGTCTCTATGTTGCGCGTGACGACGACCCCGCGGGTGACACCGCAGCAGCGACCCTGGATGGTCGGGCGCGCGATGCCGGGATCGAGGTCCACCCCCTGCAATCGCGCCTCGGCGACTTCAACGACGACCTGCGCCGGTTCGGGCTCGATGCGCTCCGCGTCGCCTTGCGCGATCAGCTGCTCCAGTGCGACGCCGATGGGTTCCTCAAGCTCCGCGTATAGCCCGCTATCCGGAATGCCTTCCTTTTGGGGCCGCGCGATCGGCCTTGCTAGAGGGCGACCGGACGGCAGGCGCGCCGCTGCCGCAACGCCGGGCGGCGGCTATTTTCCGCCGGCGGGCAGGCCCGCCTTTGCAGCGCGAAGCAAAATAGCCGCCGCCCGGCGTCCTTTGCTTCGCTGCGGCCCTGCGGGTGCGGCCCCGGCGCGCCCACCGTCTTTCGTCGCCTGGCAAGGCCGCGAAAGGCGCGGCCGCACTGGAAGGCGGCATCATGACCAGCGATCGATCCGAACCCGAGCATGCGAGCTCATCCACCGGCGTCATTCTCCAGGAGCTTCAGCTTTACGCCTATCGCCCCTTTTCCGACGAGCCCGATCCCCGGCCGCTGCCCGAGGATCGAATGGTCTCGGGCGCCGTCGCCGACATGTTCGATGCGCTGGTGGCGACGCTCGAGGACACGCGGCTCGAGCCCGATCTCGAGGATCTGCTCTGGGGCGTCACCAACGTCTTCCACCGCGCCGCCGAACGCGTGGAGCGCGAACTGGACGACAACGAGGTGGCGCAGCGGCGCAGCCAGCGCGAGCAGGACGGGTCCGAAGTCCGCTCGGTCGAGCTCGAACGCCTGCTGCTCGAAGGCGCCACGCTGATCGAGCGCCGCGACGCCATGGAATTCTTCCGCGATGCCGCGACCGAGCAATTCCGGCTGCATCTCCGCAAACCGTGGAGCCCGCGCTCCGGGTCGGTCGCCAATCGCAAGGCGCTCACCGCCGCGATGATCGACAGCCGGGACTTCCTGAACGCTCGGCGCAAGGCCGAACGGGACGTGCTCGTCCCCGCGGGGCCGAAGATCGCCTTCACCGCCGGCCAGGATTTCAACGACCACCGGCTGATCTGGCAGGTGCTCGATCGCGTGCATGCCAAGCATCCCGACATGGTGCTGCTGCATGGCGGGTCCGATACCGGCGGCGAGCGGATCGCCGCCTGCTGGGCCGATGCGCGCAAGGTCGCGCAGATCGCGTTCAAGCCCGACTGGACACGTCACAAGAAGGCCGCGCCGTTCAAGCGCAATGACGCGATGCTGTCGGTTCTGCCGATCGGCGTCATCATCTTCCCCGGCACCGGCATTCAGGACAACCTTGCCGACAAGGCCCGGGCGATGGGTATCCGTCCGATGGATTTTCGCAAACGAGATGGCGGCTGAGGGTCCGTGTGATCTTGCGCGGCCAGGCGATGGCGAACGCTGGGACCGGCCAGCCAGGTGAACGCGAGCCCCACCCCGCTCTTTGAGGCGCAATCCTTGGTCCAGCCCGGAACCTGACGCCGTCAACCCGTAAAGGGTCCGCTTACGCTAGCGCGTGCGGCCGCTCCCGGCTGCGCCTCCCGCGGTGACGGCGGTTCCGTTCCGGACGCTTCGGGCGCCCGTCGAGCGGGGGTGGTCCTCGCTCCCGACGGGAGTCCCGGACATGCCGCTCACCCTTGCCCAGTCCCACGCATGGAACCTCGCACGCACGCTGATGGCCTGCATCGTCGTATTTCATATCGACGAGAAGCTGTTCGGCGTCGTCGAGGCCCGCGAATATGACGGCGATCCCGCAGCGATCGTGCGCGAATATGATCCCTTTGTGCGCTGAGCCGACCATGTCGCGCCGGGCACACGGGATCGCTGGAAAGCGATTCCCGGATGCCCGGATACGCGCTATGGATAGCCCACATCGTGCGCTGTGGTGGTGGTGGAGAGCGCGTCCGACGGCTGGGCCGTTATTACGGAGGACGCATTGATGCTCGCTGTTCCGATCCTGATCGCGGTCGCGCTCTTTCTGATCTGGGTGCTGTTCAAGCTTTCCGTCCACGCGCTTTCCCTGTTCGCGGGCATGGCGGTCGCCATGCTCACATGGCGCTCGGGCGGCACGCTGTTCCCTGCGGCGCTCGCGGGCATCGCTGTCGCGCTGCTCATCGCCGCGACGGGGCCGATCTTGTTCGCGTCTGCGCGAACGCCGCTGGGCCGTGCGATGGTCGCGCTGCTGTTCGCGGCGCCGGCGGCATTTACCGCCTATCATGCCGCGCACGGCATCGCGGCTGAGGTCGCCGGTACGGGCGCATGGAGCGGACCGACGGCATTGATCGTCGCCTTCCTCGTCGGTTCGGTCGCGTGGCGGCGGATGACGCCGTCCGCATAGCTTCACCCGGTTTTGGTGCGAACGCTTGCCGTGGTGGTGCCCGCACTGCCGATCGGCTCGTCCCCGACGCGCCTTGGGGTGACGTAGCGCGATTTCGGAAAGATCGTGCCGTAGCCGGAGACCGTGGGACGATCGCCATCACGTCCCTGCCTTTTGATCTGCGGGGTTCGCCATCCTCGTCCCCGGTCCGATCGATCCCGCCCGCGGCCTCTTCAATGGCTGAGCTGGCCGGGGGACGGCTGCGCCTCGAAACGCCTTGGCCGCAACCGCGCGCCCGAAACTTTCTTCCCCTGGGCTGGCGCCCATTCCTCGCGAAGCAAGAAAGCCCCGGCCCCGCAGTCCTCCGCTGACGCTGCGGGCAGAGCTGCGGCGGCGTTCGCACCCGGCCCTTGCACGCCATCGAGGCCGCACAGGGCGGGCTCGAAAACCAAGGAGTATCATCATGGCGAACATCGGCAGCTTCAAGAAGGTCGGCCAGGACTATCAGGGCGAGATCGTCACCCTCAGCGTCCAGGCCAAGGGCGTCCGGATCGTTCCGGAGGACAATCGCAGCAACGACAGCGCCCCCACCCACCGTGTCTTCGTCGGACGCGCGGAAATCGGGGCGGCCTGGGCCAAGACCTCGGCCGAGCAGCGCGACTATCTCTCGGTCAAGCTCGACGACCCGAGCTTCACCGCACCCATCTTCGCCAACCTCTTCGATGACGAGGAAGGCGGCACCTACAGCCTGATCTGGTCGCGCCCGCGCCGCGCCAGCAACGACTGAGCCAACGAGACGCCCCGCCCGGCTCTGCCGGGCGGGGCTCTTACCATGTCGATCCGCGTCCGGTGCTCCGATGCCAGGCTGTAGCGAACGGCGCCTTCGACGTTGTGATGAGCGGACAGGCTTGTCCCCGCCGGGGCATGATGTTCCCCGGACGCAGGGCTAACCCCGTTGCGGGCGCGATCGTGCCTCGATGCCGTGCCGGCGTGTCGCAGAGAGGACCGGCGCGCATATTTGGCGTCGATCGGCGCGCTCGTTGCCGCCCTCCTGGGGACAATCGCCTGCCCGATCCGGGTCTTCCGGCCATCCGTGCCGCCGGCACAGCTGGGCATCTCGCAAACGGGTTCCGAGGTGCCTCATCGCAACGCCGCATGTCCGTGTCGACACGACATCAGACGAAGCGCGGCCGCTCGATCTCGCCGACTTCGCGCAGGAGTTCCTGCGCCGGAATCCGGACTATCGCCGCGACTGGCACGACGCGCAGTCACTTGCGGCATCCGCCGGAAAGGGAGGGCTGGCCCGGCATTGGGGTTTGGCCTTCTTCTTTCGATCCGGACCTTACCGCCAGCGACGCGCCGGCGCTCTGGCGCGCCGACGCCGCCGCGTCGGTCGTCGCGCTCGATCGCGCGCCTCCCGGCTTCGCGGGCGTCTGCGCCCTTGCGGGCATCGGCGTCCCGGCAGCCTGCGGCGAGGATGCCGCAGGACGCCACCTGGTCTATGAGACCATCACCGCCCGGCATCGCTTGTGGCTGCGCACGCCGGACGACGACGCGCCGCTGGTCATCCTGCTGAAGCTGACCGCCGATCCGATCGCGGCGGACGCGGCCGACGCCGCTCGGCGCTTCCTGTCGGGCGCGCCATTGGCCGCTGGTTCGGCCGCGCTCCACCCCAGCCGCTTCCAGCGCCAGCGGCTGGCGCTGCTGCTGCGCGTTCTCGATGCCGATCTCGCGGGCGCCAGCAACCGGCAGATCGGGAGCGGCATCCTCTATCCCTGGCTGGCGGAATTGCCCGCCGACAGCTGGAAATCGTCAAGCGAGCGCCGGCGCACGCAGCGGCTGATCGCCGAAGCCCGTCACATGATGCGCGCCGGCTACCGCGATCTGCTCGCCGGACGCTGACGCTGGTTTCGATTGGGGGCGACAATTTTGCGACCCGCATTTCAGCCGCTCCGCCGCCCCGCCCGTCGCCCTCCATGATCACCGGCAGATGGACGGAACTGGCGGTGGTCGCCGGTCGCCCGCTGGAGACCGAAAGATGAGTGGATCCGTATCCGCCGCACCGCAACGATTGCTCCGCACGCCCGACGCCGCGCTACTGCTCGGCCTGTCGGCCCGCACGCTCGAAAAGCATCGCTGCTATGGGACCGGGCCCGCCTATCGCAAGCTTGGCGGCCGCGTCGTCTATGCGATCGAGGATCTGCAATCCTGGGCCGAGCTGGGCGTGCGGCGCTCGACGTCGGATCCCGGCAAGGGTGTGGTCCACCCGGCCAAGCGCATCGCGCTCCCTGACCAGGGCCTTGCCGGCCCGGTTCGGCGCTGACGACCGGTACAGCCTGTGACGGCCGCCATAACCGCCAGCGATCGGCAGCTCGATCTGTTCCGGGCGATACCCGGCGAGCTCGCGCCGCGCGACGCCCAGGACCTGATGGCCTGGCCGTTCTTCAGCCTCGCCAAGTCACGGCGGGTGAAGCCGATCGATTTCCGGATGGGCGACGTCTCCATCCAGGTCGAGGCGACGCCCGAGCATGGCATGGCGACGATATGGGACGCCGATATTCTCATCTGGGCGGCAAGCCAGATCGTCGAGGCGCGCGACCGCGGCCGCCCGACGTCGCGCCTGATGGCGACCACGCCGCATGCCATCCTGACGTTCATCGCGCGCGGCGTCTCGCAGCGCGACTATGAACGGCTGAAAGCCGCGCTCGACCGGCTGCAGTCGACCACCGTCGCGACCACGATCCGCCAGCCACTCCAGCGGCGGCGGCACCGTTTCTCCTGGATCAACGAGTGGAAGGAACGGCTCGACCCGCACGGGCGGCCGCTCGGGATCGAGATGATCCTGCCCGACTGGTTCTATGCCGGCGTGCTCGACCAGGCGCTCGTGCTCACCATCGACCGCGCCTATTTCGACCTGACCGGGGGCCTTGAGCGCTGGCTTTACCGGATCGTGCGCAAGCATGGCGGGCGTCAGCGCGGTGGCTGGAGTTTCGACCTCGCGCACCTCCATTTGAAATCCGGGGTGCTGTCGCCGCGCAAGCAATTCGCCTTCGCGCTGCGCGATATCGTCCGCCGCCAGCCGCTCCCCGGCTACCGCCTCGCGCTCGAATTCGCGCTCGGGCGGGAGCGGCTGAGCTTCGTCGCGATCCCGCCCGATCCCTTCGATGTCGCGATGCGCCGGGTCGGCCTCAAGCCTGTGGATAAGTCATGATGGGACTCGTGCCATCCTTGACCCGGCACCTCGTGCCATCGCGAACCCGAAGCTCGTGCCATCGGAAACCGGAATCGGCTCCAAATCACTGCGCTCGCAGCGATTTTCCCGCGCCTAACCATGCTAACAAAGAATCCTTCGGATTCTATCTAACGTCTGGCGGCCAAGGCCGCCCGTCGCGCGACGGGCGCGCGACGAGCCGCAGTCGCGCGGGCATGGCCCGACCCGCTCCGCCGCTCGCTCGGCGATCCCCAAGGAGAAACTTGATGTCCCGCATCGCATCGGCGGGCGCGGATCGCGGACATGCGTCCGCATCCCCGGCCAGCCGTCTCACCCATGTCGATCTCCTGTGGATCGAGAAGCGCGTCGAGCGCTGGATACGCTTCGGCCGCATCGCGAACGACCGGATCGTCGACCGGCGCCGGCGCGTGGTCGGCTTCCGGCCCGGCGAGCCCTTTGCGTTCGTGTCCTGGGCGGCCAACGATCACGGCACGATCGCCTCGCGAATCGATATCGTCGCGCCGGTCGCGCCTGGCGCGCCCTATTCGACGCTGCCGTTCGTGCAGCCCGGCGGCGAATTGCTGCTCAGCGTTCATGGCTGCCAAAAGGTCGAACGCGTTCTTCGCACGATCGACCTGGTCGAAGCGATCGGCATCTATGCGGGCGATGCCGCCGCCGATCACTGGCGTCATGTCCATAACCGCGTGACGGCGGGATTCGAGCCCAGGCCCTATTCGATCGCGCGCCACCGCGCGTGGCTCCAGCGCCGGGAGCTCGGAGCATGACTCGGTTCGGCTATGTGATGCTCGCCTATTTCGCGGCGATGGCAACGATCATCACGGCGTTCATCAACCCTGCGCCGCGCCTGATCTGGAATGCCAGCGCGAGCGTGCCGATCGGCCTTTACACGGTCGATCGGACAGGCCCGATCGACCGTGGCTCGTTGGTCCTCGTCACGCCGCCGGAGCCGCTCGCGCGCTACCTCGCCGAGCGCCACTATCTGCCGCGCGGCGTGCCGATGCTGAAGCACGTCGCGGCGATCGCCGGACAGCGCGTCTGCCGGTCTGGCGTGCGGATCCTGGTCGATGGCGAGCATCTCGGCGATGCCCGGCTGCGCGACAGCCGAGGCCGGCCACTTCCCATTTGGAGTGGCTGCCGCGTGCTCGCGGCGGACGAAGTCTTCCTGATGAACGCCAACGTTCCCGACAGCCTCGACGGCCGCTATTTTGGCCCGCTCGCCACCACGACGCTCGGCGGCACGCTTACGCCGCTCTGGCTGCAGTCCGACCCGGATCAGGTTCGGGCGGCATCGCCGCGCCGCTGAATTTCGCTGAACTCAACCCCCCAAGTGATGGAGATTCCCATGTCGCAGATCGGTGCCTTTGTCCGGACGCCGGACGGCTTTTCCGGCCATCTCAAGACCCTGACGCTCGACGTCGAGCTGCGCCTGGTTCCCGCCGATGCCGAGGGGGAGAATGCGCCCGATTATCGCATCCATCGCGGCAGCGACGGCCAGGGTCCGGAAGTCGGTGCCGGCTGGAAGCGCACCGGCGAGCGCGCCGGCGCCTATGTCTCGCTGCTGATCGACGACCCGGCGCTTCCCCGGCCGATCCACGCCAATCTGTTCCAGTCCGGCCGCGGTAGCTCGGATCATCATCTGCTGTGGACGCGTCCTTCGCGCCGCGATGCGCGGGACTGAGACGATGCGCTTTTGCCGCGTGCTGGGCATTTTCACCGCGATCTGGACGAGCGCCATTGCAGCGCATGATGCGGCCTTCGCGCAGCCGATCGAGGTGCGTGATGTCGGTAGTTCGGTCGCCGGTTACGTGACCGAGGCGGCGCGGCGCTTCGCCATTCCGGAGGCGTGGATCTATGCCGTGATCCGCATCGAAAGCGCCGGCGATCCGCGCGCGGTATCGCCCAAGGGCGCGACCGGCCTGATGCAGCTCATGCCCGCGACCTGGGAGGCGATGCGCAGCCGATACGCCCTCGGCAACGACATTTACGATGCGCATGACAACATCATCGCCGGGGCCGGCTATCTGCGCGAAATGTACGATCGCTATGGCGCGCCGGGGTTTCTCGCTGCCTATAATGCGGGGCCGGGCCGCTACGAGGATTATCTCGCGAACCGGCGCGGACTGCCTGCGGAAACCGTCGCCTATGTGCGCAAGCTCGCGCCGGTCATCGCCACGGAAGCCACTGTCCGGGCGCCGGCATTCGCTCCCGACCCGCTCGCCTGGACGCGATCCGCGGTGTTCGTCGTGCGATCACGGCGCAGCCCCGTCGGCGCCGAAAACGTGGCAGAAGGCGCGAATTCAGCATCACTGCCTGCAGCGGAAGACCGCCGTTCTACGTCCTCCGATGGCAAGCCGAACGGCCTCTTCATCCCTCTTTCCGGCAAGTCTCCATGACGGTGCGGATGGCCTGCAGATTGCGGGATCGGATGCGAGGTCCGGAGGCCGAAGCTTGGGACGGGAGGCTCTGGACCGCAGGTTGGAAGCGACGGCGAGATAAAAGCACCGCCGTCGCGCGGGGTGCATGTGGTTGGTTTGATTGCGGTTTTCGCGCCGTCTCTCCACTTCGCCTGCCGTCGCTCTCCAGGAATTGTTCAATCTTTTCAAGCTTCCGAACGCCGTCGGCGGGCAATTTCAGCTCTGAGCCGGCTCGATGACTGGCGGCGAGGATGATTTCCGTATCAGGCCCGGCAAGGGGCGGGACGGCGGGGCGGCCAATATGCGCCGCGCGACCCGGCTGGCCGCTCAGGTCAAGCGCGCGTCCATGCGCGGCGGACAATTGCGGCGATCATCCGCCAAGCGCTCCGGCGGCACCGGCGCGCTTGGCCGCGGCCGCAGGGCCGCACTTTCGGCCCGGCTGCGATCCAATGCACGCCGGGTCGTCATCAAGGCGCGCGTCGTCCGCCAGTTCGGCACTCGCTTCCGCGCCGCGCCGCTCGCCCGGCATATCGCCTATCTCGAGCGCGACGGCGTCACTCGCGACGGCAAGGACGCAACGATGTTCGACGCGCGGTCCGATCGCGCCGATGGCGACGCGTTCGCCGATCGGTGTGGCGACGATCGCCATCATTTTCGTTTCATCGTCTCGCCCGAGGACGCCACCGAGCTCGCCGACCTGAGGACCTTCACGCGCGAGCTGATGGCCGATGTCGCGCAGGATCTGGACACTCGGCTCGATTGGGTGGCGATCGACCATTGGAATACCGACAACCCCCACGTCCATGTCCTGGTCCGCGGCGTCGCCGATGACGGGCGCGATCTGGTGATCGACCGGGACTATATCCGCAGCGGCATGCGCGCCCGCGCCGAGGAACGCGCGACGCTGGAGCTTGGCCCGCGCAGCCAGCGCGAGATCGAGGCGGCTTTGACCCGCGAGGTCGATGCCGACCGCTGGACCGGCCTGGACGCCGGCCTCGCGCGCATCGCGGACGATCAATCGGGCAGGATCGACCTGGCACCGTCGCCCGAGGACAGCGATCCGCAATTGCGCCGCTTGCTGGTCGGCCGCGCGATGAAGCTCGAGCGGCTCGGCCTTGCCGATCAGCTGGGACCCGCGAGCTGGTCGTTGAAGCCGGGAATCGAGCCTGCCCTTCGTGACCTCGGGATGCGGGGAGACATCATCAAGACGATGCATCGCGCGATGCTCGGCGCCGGCCGCGCCCCCGACCCGGCGGGGTTCGCGCTTCATGGCGGCGATACACAGGAGCCGGTGCTGGGCAGGCTTGTCGAGCGCGGCCTGCACGATGAGCTGCAGGGTACCGCCTATGCAGTGATCGACGGCGTGGATGGTCGCACGCACCATCTGCGATTCGACGATATCGACATGACGGGCGACGCCCGCCCGGGCGCCGTGGTCGATCTGCGCTCCTGGCAAGACAACAGGGGAAGGATCCGCTTGTCGCTCGCGACACGCTCCGACCTGCCGATCGATGCGCAGGTCACCGCGCGCGGCGCGACCTGGCTCGACCGCCAGCTGGTCGCGCGTGAGCAGGCGGCGACGGGCGGCGGGTTTGGCGCGGAGGTCCGCGACGCGATGGCGGCACGCGCGGAACTGCTGGCGGGCGAAGGGCTGGCGAGGCGGCAGGGCGGGCGCTTGGTGTTCGCGCAGGATCTCATCGAGACGCTGCGCACCCGCGACCTCGACGATGCGGCGGCGCGGATCGGTGATCGCACAGGTCTCGCCTATCAGCCCGGTGGGCCAGGCGAGCCTGTTGCCGGCGTCTATCGCGAGCGCGTGACACTTGCCTCTGGCCGGTTCGCGATGATCGATAATGGCCTGGGGTTCCAGCTCGTGCCCTGGCGGCCGGCGCTCGAACAGCATCTGGGTCAACATGTCAGCGGCACGATCGCGCCGGGAGGCGGGGTCGATTGGAGCTTCGGTCGTGCGCGAGGCCTTGGCCTCTAGGTCAGCCTACGCCGCAGCCTGTCATTGTGCGCCAGGCTTCACTCGACAGCCATTCGCGGCACCGCGCGCTTGAATTCCGCTTGCCCGGCGTCCGACTTCTCTTGCCGGAAAGGAAGGCGTGCGTGTCCGCGACCAAGATTCTCTGGGGCCAGATCCTCATCGTGTTCGCGATCGTGATCGGCGCGATCTGGGGCGCGACACAGTGGACCGCCGCGGCGCTTGGTCACCAACCCGAGCTCGGACCGCCCTGGTTCGTGTGGCAGGGCTATCGAATCTACCCCCCGCCAGCCTTCTTCTGGTGGTGGTTTTCGTTCGACGCCTATGCGCCCGCCATTTTCCTGCGCGGCGCGGCGATCGCCGCTTCGGGCGGGATTGCCGCAATGCTCGTCGCGATCGCGATGTCGGTCTGGCGCGCCCGCGAGCTCAAGACGGCGGAAACCTACGGCTCGGCGCGCTGGGCCAGCCCCGGAGAGGTTCGCGCCGCGGGCCTGCTCGGTGACGATGGCGTGGTCCTTGGCCGGTACGGGAAACATTATCTGCGTCACGACGGACCCGAGCATGTCCTGTGCTTCGCGCCGACGCGCTCGGGCAAGGGCGTCGGTCTGGTCGTGCCCTCGCTGCTCACCTGGCCGGGCTCCGCGATCGTCCATGACATCAAGGGCGAGAATTGGACGCTGACCGCCGGCTTCCGGTCGCGGTTCGGCCGCGCGCTGCTGTTCGATCCCACCAACGCGGCTTCGGCCGCCTATAATCCCTTGCTCGAGGTACGGCGCGGCGAATGGGAAGTCCGCGACGTCCAGAACGTCGCCGATGTCCTGGTCGACCCGGAAGGTTCGCTCGAACGGCGCAACCATTGGGAAAAGACCAGTCATGCCTTGCTGGTCGGCGCGATCCTTCATGTGCTTTACGCCGAGCCCGACAAGACGCTGGCCGGCGTGGCCGCCTTCCTTTCCGATCCCAGGCGGTCGATCGAGTCGACGCTGGCGGCGATGATGTCGACGCGGCACCTGGGCGACGCCGGGGTCCATCCGGTCGTCGCATCGGCCGCACGCGAGCTGCTCAACAAGTCGGAGAACGAGCGTTCCGGCGTGCTGTCGACCGCCATGTCGTTCCTCGGCCTCTACCGCGATCCCGTCGTCGCCGAGGTGACGCGGCGCTGCGACTGGCGCATCGCCGACCTGGTCGATGGCGCGCGGCCGGTCACGCTCTACCTCGTGGTTCCGCCGTCCGACATCAGCCGAACCAAGCCACTCATCCGGCTGGTGCTCAACCAGATCGGGCGCCGGCTGACCGAGGAGCTGACGCCCAAAGGCCGGCGGCAGCGCGTGCTGCTGATGCTCGACGAGTTCCCGGCGCTCGGGCGGCTCGATTTCTTCGAGAGCGCGCTCGCGTTCATGGCGGGCTACGGCCTGAAGGCGTTCCTGATCGCCCAGAGCCTCAACCAGATCGAGAAAGCCTATGGGCCGAACAACGCGATCCTCGACAATTGCCATGTGCGCGTAAGCTTCGCGACAAATGACGAGCGGACCGCGAAGCGCGTGTCCGACGCGCTCGGCACCGCCACCGAGATGCGCGCGATGAAGAATTATGCAGGGCACCGGCTGTCGCCATGGCTGGGGCATCTGATGGTCTCGCGGACCGAAACCGCCCGGCCCCTGCTGACGCCGGGCGAGGTCATGCAGCTGGCGCCCGACCGGGAGATCGTGATGGTCTCAGGCGTCATGCCGCTGCTCGCCAGCAAGGCGCGCTATTTCGAGGATCCGCGGCTGTCCGCCCGCATCGTCGCACCGCCACCGCAGCTTGCGGCGCAACGGTCCGTGCCGGTGGACGACTGGTCCGGCGCCCCGTCCGCCGCGGCGGGTCCACCCACCCCGGCGACGACGACGGCAGTCGCCGACGACGCCGGCGGCGACGCGGCAAACAGCGGCATCCGGCGGGAGCCCGAGCTGCCGGTCCAGGAGGAAATCGTAGCGCCACCGGCGGTGCCCCAGCGCGAATTCGACTTTGTCGAGGATGATGCCGCCGAGGCGAATGCGGTGCGCGCGCGGAGGGCACAGGAAGGCGCTCGCCGCAACGCGCGCGTCGCGAGCCTCGATCCCGATGACGGGATCGCGCTGTGAGCGGCAACCGTCTCAAGCATACGTTTCGCCTGCCGCCGGACCTGTCGCGCCAGCTTGCCGACTATGCCGCGCGCAAGCGCGTGTCGCAGGCGCTGGTGGTCGAGACCGCGCTGGCGTCGTTCCTGTCGCCGGACGGATCGGAGCGGCTGGAAGCCGCGATCAGTCGCCGGCTCGACCGGTTGAGCCGGCAAGCCGACCGGCTGGCGTGGAATATAGATCTCTCGAACGAGACGCTGGCGCTGTTCATCCGGTTCTGGCTGACCACCAACGCGCCGCTTCCCGATACGGCGCTCGCTGCCGCCCAGGCGATGGGAAAGGAGCGATGGGAACGATTCGTCGAATCGCTCAGCCGCCGCATGGAGTCCGGACCTCGGCTGGGTCGTGAGATCTCGCAGGATGTCGATGCCGGGATCGGATCGGAAGGCGAGCGGGACAGCTAGGTTCGCGCCTGATTTCGGTCACTTCAGGAAACCGGAGCCGATGCCTGCCAGCGTCTCGGCGATTGCATCCGGCTCGATCGCCATATAGGGGGGAGGGGTATGTCGCATCTTTCCGACAATCAGGCGCTCGTCAAGCGGGTGCGGCGCATCGCCGGCCAGGTGGCCGCGATCGAGCGTGCGCTCGCCGGAGGCGAGGATTGCGCGACCACACTGCATCTGGTCGCGGCGGCACGCGGCGCGATGAACGGCCTGATGGACCAGATCGTGGAAGCCCATCTCCAGGAGCATGTCGTCCGGCCGGGGCTCTCGGACGAGGACCGCGCGAAGGGCGCGGCGGAATTGACGGCGGCGATGCACCGCTACGCGAAATAGGAATTCAACATGGCGAGCCTTCCGGAAATCGAGGCCCTTGGTCACAGCCACGTCTATCTGGGCGCGGCGCATGACGAGAATGCGCGGCGAACCCTATGGGTGGTCGCACTGACCGCGGCGATGATGCTGGTCGAGATCGCTGCCGGCTATATGACCGGCTCGATGGCGCTGCTCGCCGATGGCTTCCATATGGCGACGCATGCGGGCGCGCTCGGCGTCGCAGCAGCAGCCTACGCGTTTGCCCGGCGGCACGCGCGCAATCCGGCCTTCTGCTTTGGGACCGGCAAGGTGGGCGACCTCGCGGGCTTTGCGTCCGCGCTGGTGCTCGGCTTGATCGCCCTGGGCATCGGGACTGAGTCGATCATGCGGCTCTTCGCGCCCGTCACCGTCGCCTTCGGCGAGGCCACGATCATCGCAGTGGTCGGGCTCGGCGTGAACATCGTCAGCGCGATGCTGCTCGGCGGCGGGCATCACCACGATCACCACCACGGCCATGGCGATCATCATCATGATCATCACGCCGACCATCACCACGGGCATGCTTCAGGGTCGCGCGACAACAATCTCCGCTCGGCCTATGTCCATGTGCTGGCCGATGCGCTGACGTCCGTGCTCGCGATCGCGGCGCTGCTGGCGGGCCGATTCCTGGGCTGGACCTGGATGGACCCGATCATGGGGATCGTGGGCGCGGTGGTCATTGCCCGCTGGTCCTGGACGCTCATGCGCGACACGGCGGCCGTCTTGCTGGACCGGACCGACGACCATGTCGCGCAGGAAATACGCGATCTGGTCGAAGGTCCCGGCGATGCCCGCATCGCGGACTTGCATGTGTGGCGCGTCGGTCCCGATGCGCATGCGGCGATCGTCAGCGTCGCAGGGTCTTCGCTTGCCGCGGCGACGGTTCGTGCACGGCTCGCGCCCGTGCACGAAGTTCGCCATCTCACCGTCGAGATCTGCTAGCGCTTCCGGCGCATCCCTGGCTTGCGCCCCAGTCCGATCTTCTGCGCCATCTCGCGGCGCGCCTTGGAATAATTTTCCGCGACCATCGGATAGTCGGGCTTCAGGCCGTAGCGCTCGCGATAGGTCTCCGGCGTAAGATTATGGCCGGAAAGGTGGCGGCGCAAAGTCTTGTAGGGCTTGCCGTCGATCAGCGAAATGATGTGATCCTTGGACGCCAGCGACTTGCGGACGGACACAGCCGGCGGATACTCGACTTCGGCCTCCGGTGCAGGAGTTTCCGTTGCGGCCGAAGGTGCAGCCAACTGCGACACTGCTTCGTGCATCCTCTTCAGGAAGGCGGGAACTTCCTCGGCCGTGGCGCGCGTGTTCGGATTGGTAAGCCAGGCGATCGTCAACTCGGTCGCCAGCTCCAGCGCGCTCGTTTCAGTTGCTTCGTCGGCCATCGGAATCTCCCCTGAATAGATTTCGCACTAGCTACGTTGCGATTCTGGTCAACGGCCAATCGAAAGTGCAGTGCGGCGCCCTGATCCGAGACCTTCTGCCGGCCGATCGGATTCTTGCTGGCTCGCCGATCCTTTGTCTTTCTTCGCCAGCCTGCGATCGTCTCCGATAGTTGTTGCGAAGCCGGGTTTTGCTCCCCTCTTAGTCGACCCCGTTCGCTGGACCGCATGTCCGGCATCCGTCCGGGGACCGACATGGCCGTTCATCCGATCCGATCCGAAGCGAGCAGCCGGGGTGCGCGGATGCTTCGGACCGCGCTCGGACCTTCGATCGCCAAATGGCTCGGCGACGGGGCCGTTGTCGAAGTGATGCTCAACCCGGATGGGCGACTTTGGATCGACCGCTTGGGCGAGGGCATCACCGATACCGGCGAGATGCTTGCCCCCGACGATGGCGAGCGGATCGTTCGCCTCGTCGCGCATCATGTCGGCGTCGAGGTCCACGCGCATGCGCCGCGTGTTTCCGCCGAGCTTCCCGAAACCGGCGAGCGCTTCGAAGGCTTGCTCCCTCCCGTCGTTGCCGCACCGGCGTTCGCGATCCGCAAGCCCGCCGTCGCGATCTTCACGCTCGACGACTATGTCGATGCCGGCATCATGACCGCTGGCCAGGCCGATGCGCTGCGCAACGGCGTCGCCGGCCGCTGCAACATCCTGGTGGCGGGCGGGACATCCACCGGCAAGACCACGCTCACCAACGCGTTGCTCGCGGAGGTCGCCAAGACCGGCGACCGCGTCGTGCTCATCGAGGACACGCGCGAGTTGCAGTGCGCGGCGCCCAACCTCGTCGCGCTGCGCACCAAGGACGGGGTTGCGACACTCTCCGATCTCGTGCGCTCCAGCCTGCGGCTTCGCCCCGATCGCATCCCGATCGGCGAGGTGCGCGGCGCCGAGGCGCTCGACCTCTTGAAGGCGTGGGGAACCGGGCATCCGGGCGGCGTCGGCACCATTCATGCCGGAACCGCGATCGGCGCGCTGCGGCGGCTCGAGCAGCTGATTCAGGAAGCGGTGATCACCGTGCCCCGCGCACTGGTCGCAGACACGATCAACCTGATCGCGGTGCTCACGCGCGACGGCCATGGCCGCCGGCTCTCCGAACTCGCCCGCGTCGAGGGGCTCGGCGTCGACGGCGACTACCGCCTGACCTTTCTCTCAACCCCGGCATCCGGAGGCCATTCATGACTCGTCTCTTCGTTCGCTCGCGCGCCACGCTCGCTCTCGCCGCTTCCGCCTTCGTCGCGGCCGCCTATGCGCGGCCCGCCTTCGCGGCGGGGTCGTCGATGCCCTGGGAAGCCCCGCTGCAGTCGATCCTCGAAAGCATCGAGGGGCCGGTCGCCAAGATCGTCGCGGTGATCATCATCATCGTGACCGGCCTGACGCTCGCCTTTGGCGACACGTCGGGCGGCTCGCGCCGTTTGATCCAGATCGTGTTCGGGCTTTCGATCGCCTTCGCCGCAAGCTCCTTCTTCCTGAGCTTCTTCAGCTTCGGCGGCGGGGCGCTCGTCTGATGGACACGGGCGAGCAGATCCCCGGCTATTACGCGCCGGTGCATCGCGCGCTGACCGAGCAGATCCTGCTCGGCGGCGCGCCGCGCGCGGTGGCGATCGCCAACGGCACGCTGGCCGGAGCCGTCGGGCTGGGTCTCAGGCTGTGGATCGCCGGCATGGTGATCTGGGGGATCGGGCACTTCCTCGCGGTCTGGGCGGCGAAGCGCGATGCACAGTTCGTCGATGTGGCCCGCCGCCACCTTCGCTACCCCATTTTTCTGCGCGCCTGAGGCCGAACGCGATGATGTCCCTTCGCGAATATCGCCGCCACGCCGCCAGCCTCGCCGACTTCCTGCCTTGGGCGGCGTTGGTCGCCAAGGGCGTGGTGCTCAACAAGGACGGGAGCTTCCAGCGCTCGGCACGCTTTCGCGGGCCGGATCTCGATTCCGCCACGCCCGCCGAGCTCATCGCGACCACCGGCCGCCTCAACAATGCGCTGCGTCGCCTCGGCTCGGGCTGGGCGATCTTCGTCGAGGCGCAGCGTCAGGCGGCTGAACATTATCCGCAGGGTAGCTTCCCCGATGCCGCGTCCGCGCTCGTCGATCGCGAGCGGGCCGAGCAGTTCGCGGAACAGGGCGCCCATTTCGAGAGCCGCTATTATCTGACGCTCTTGTGGATGCCGCCCGCCGAAGATGCAGCGCGCGCGGAGGGCTGGCTCTACGAAGGCCGGGCCACGACCGGCGTCGATCCGCGCGAGGCGCTGGCGAGCTTCATCGACCGCAGCGACCGCGTTCTGCAACTCGTCGAGGGCTTCGTGCCGGAGGTCGCGTGGCTCGGCGATGCGGAAACGCTCACCTATCTGCACAGTACCGTCTCTACCAAGCGCCAGGGCGTCCGGGTCCCCGAGACGCCGATGTATCTCGACGCGCTGCTGGCCGACGAGCCGCTGACCGGGGGCCTCGAACCGCGCCTCGGCCATAACCATCTGCGCACGCTCACCGTCACCGGCCTTCCGACCGTCACCTTTCCCGGGCTCCTCGACGATCTCAATCGTCTCGCCTTTCCCTATCGCTGGTCAACCCGCGCGCTGATGCTCGACAAGGCCGACGCGACCAAATTGCTCGGCAAGATCCGCCGGCAATGGTTCGCCAAGCGCAAGTCGGTCGCCGCCATCCTGAAGGAGGTGATGACCAACGAGGCGTCGGCGCTGGTCGACAGCGATGCCGCGAACAAGGCGGCGGATGCCGATCTTGCGCTGCAGGAGCTGGGCTCGGATCATGTCGGTCAGGCCTATGTCACCGCGACCGTCACGGTGTGGGATCCCGACCCCGGCATCGCGGCGGAAAAGCTCCGGCTGGTCGAGAAGGTCATCCAGGGCCGCGATTTCACCGTCATCGCCGAGGGGATGAACGCGATCGAAGCCTGGCTCGGAAGCCTGCCCGGCCATGTCTATGCCAATGTGCGCCAGCCGCCGGTCTCGACGCTCAACCTCGCGCACATGATTCCGCTGTCCGCCGTCTGGGCGGGGCCCGAGCGCGACGAGCATTTCGATGCGCCTCCCTTGTTTTTCGCGCGCACCGAGGGTTCGACGCCGTTTCGCTTTTCGCTTCATGTCGGCGATGTCGGGCACACCCTGATTGTCGGCCCGACCGGTGCCGGCAAGTCGGTCCTGCTCGGCCTGATGGCGATGCAGTTCCGGCGCTACGAGGGCGCGCAGCTGTTCGCGTTCGACTTCGGCGGGTCGATCCGCGCGGCGGCGATCGCGATGGGCGGGGACTGGCAGGATCTCGGCCACAGCCTGTTCGACGGCGCAGCGGGGAACGTTCTCCTGCAGCCGCTCGCCGCGATCGACGACCCGGCCGAGCGCAACTGGGCCGCCGAATGGCTCGCCGCCATCCTCGCCGCCGAAGGCGTCACGATGGACCCGCCGGCCAAGGAGCATCTCTGGTCGGCGCTCGGGTCGCTTGCTTCCGCGCCGGTGGCGGAGCGCACATTGACCGGCCTCGCGGTGCTGCTCCAGGCACAGGCGCTCAAACAGGCGCTCGGCCCCTATTGCGTCGGCGGTCCCTATGGCCAGTTGCTCGACGCGGAATCGGAGCGGCTGGGGCAAAGCCGGGTGCAGGCGTTCGAGACCGAAGGCCTGACAGGAAGCGGCGCCGCGCCCGCGGTCCTGTCCTATCTGTTCCATCGTATCGAAGGCAGGCTCGACGGCTCGCCGACGCTCATCATCATCGACGAAGGCTGGCTGGTGCTCGACAGCCCGGCCTTTGCGCAGCAGTTGCGCGAATGGCTGAAGACGCTGCGCAAGAAGAATGCGAGCGTCGTCTTCGCGACGCAGAGCCTCGCCGATATCGAGACCAGCACGATCGCGCCGGCGATCGTCGAGAGCTGCCCCACGCGCATCTTCCTGCCCAACGAGCGCGCGGTCGAGCCGCAGATCACCGCGATCTATCGCCGGTTCGGGCTCAACGATCGCCAGATCGAGATCCTCGCGCGCGCGACGCCCAAGCGTGATTATTATTGCCAGTCGCGCCGCGGCAATCGCCTGTTCGAGCTTGGCCTTGGCGAGGTTGCCCTCGCCTTCACCGCCGCTTCGTCCAAGGCCGACCAGCTCCGCATCGCCGAATTGACCGGGACCGAAAGCCCCGAGGACTTCGCCGCGGCATGGCTGCGCGCGCGCGGCGCCGATTGGGCGGCCGATCTTTTGCCCGCCATCAACCAGGAGGTGACACCATGAAGACGCTTTCCCTTCGCCTGCTCATCGCCGCGGCTGCGGCACCGCTGGCGCTCGCCGTGTCGGCCGCGCCGGCGCACGCCCAGTTCGGCGGGATCGTCTATGATCCCACCAACTATTCCCAGAACGTGCTGACCGCGGCTCGGACGCTCGAGCAGATCAACAACCAGATCAAGTCGCTGCAGAACGAAGCGACCGCACTGATCAACGACGCGAAGAATCTCGCCTCGCTGCCCCTCTCGCAGATCGCCGAGCTCCAGGCACAGGTCCGCCGCACCCAGCAGTTGCTCGGCAGCGCCCAGCGCATCGCCTATGATGTGCAGTCGATCGACAAGGCGTTCAGCACCCAATATCGCGGCGTCAGCATGTCGTCGTCGGACCAGGCGCTGGTCGATGGCGCCAAGGAACGCTGGGCCAACTCGGTCGCGGCCTTCGAGGACGCGCTCAAGGTGCAGGCCGGCGTCGTCGGCAATATCGACGGCGCGCGCGACACGATGAACAATCTGGTGACCGCCAGCCAGTCGGCGAGCGGCGCGCTGCAGGCGGCACAAGCCGGCAACCAGTTGCTCGCGCTCCAGTCGCAGCAGCTCGCCGATCTGACCGCGATGATGGCGGCACAGGGCCGTGCCCAGGCGCTCGAAGCCGCGCAGCGCGCGGCCGCGCAGGACCAGGGCCGCGAGCAATTGCGCCGCTTCCTGTCGCGCGGCACCGGCTACCGGCCGGGCGGCGCCAAGATGTTCCACCAATAGGGCCACTGCGATGCAGGCCAAGTCTCTCGCCCGAGCTGGCGCGGTTGCGTTCGTCGCGGTCGCGATCACCGCAGCGGCGATCCAGATGCGGGATGGTCCCTCCCATCCTCCGGAAGGGCCGATGCCCGCGCCAGAGGCGAACCGCGACCCGTTGCGCGCCGAGCTCGTCCGCTGCCAGGCGCTCGGCCAGGACGGCGCTAGCGACGCGGCCTGCCTGCGCGCCTGGGACGCAAACCGCCGCCGCTTCTTCGGCCTGGCCGGACCAGCCACCGCGCGAGGCGCGAACGAGCGGCCCTCGTCGGGACTGCCCGGTCCAACCGACGGCAAGGCGAACGAGGATCCAGTTGCGAAAGCGTCGGCACCCGCGCCGGCCGGAGGTCACTGACATGGGCGGAACCGGCGTCGTCGACCGCTTTCTGGAGGTCTTCACCAGCTATATCGATTCCGGCTTCGGGCTGCTGCACGGCGAGGTCGCGTTCATCGCGACGACGCTGATCGTCATCGACGTGACGCTCGCGGCACTGTTCTGGACGCTCGGCGAGGGCGACGACATCATCGCGCGCCTGATCAAGAAGACTCTGTTCGTCGGGATCTTCGCCTATATCATCGGCAACTGGAACACGCTCGCGCAGATCGTGTTCAACAGCTTCGCCGGGCTGGGACTGAAGGCCAGCGGCACCAGCTTCACCGCCGCCGAACTGCTCCAGCCCGGGCGCGTCGCGCAGGTCGGTCTTGATGCCGGCCAGCCGATCCTCGAGGCGATCTCGGGGCTGATGGGCTATATCAGCTTCTTCGAGAATTTCATCCAGATCGTCGTGCTGCTGTTCGCATGGCTGATGGTGCTGCTCGCCTTCTTCATCCTTGCGATCCAGCTGTTCATCACGCTGATCGAGTTCAAGCTGGCGACGCTTTGCGGGTTCGTGCTGATCCCGTTCGGCCTGTTCGGCAAGACCGCCTTCATGGCCGAGCGCGTCCTCGGAAACGTCGTGTCGTCGGGCATCAAGGTGCTGGTGCTTGCCGTGATCATCGGCATCGGCTCGACGCTGTTCGGCGAGTTCACCTCGGCGATCGGCAATGCCGAGCCGACGATCGAGGATGCGATGACGATCGTGCTCGCGTCGCTCACCTTGCTCGGTCTCGGTATTTTCGGTCCCGGTATCGCCAACGGTATCGTCTCGGGCGGGCCGCAGCTCGGTGCAGGCGCGGCGGCGGGAACGGCGCTTGCCGCCGGCGGCATGGTCGCGGGCGGTGCGGCCGCCGCCGGCCTTGCTGCCGGTGCCGCCGGCGGTGCCGTGGCGAGCGTCGCGTCAACGGGCGCCCGCGCTGCGAGCGGGGCCGCGAGCGCCTATCGGCTGGGTGCCGAAGGGAAGACCGGCGCCGCCAGCATCGCAGGTGGCCTCGGCGGTGTCGGCAAGGCGGCGGCCAATGCGGCGATGTCGCCGCTTCGCCGCGCCGCTGAAAGCCTGCGCCGGTCCCCGTCAGCCACCGCCAGCGGACAGAATACGCAGGCCGCCGGCGACACCGCTGCTTCCGGGCCTCCCGCCTGGGCGACCGCAATGAAGCGGCGGCAGGCACTCGGCCACGCCGCGACGATCGGCGCCCATACCCTGCGATCGGGCGACGGCGGCGGCAGCGCCGGCTCGGCGATCGACGTCAGCCAGAAGGATTGAGCCCTCATGTTCCGACGCCCGTCCATTCACTACGGCAAGACGCCTGAGCCCGAGACGCCCTATCAGCGCGCAGCGCAGGCATGGGACGACCGGATCGGCTCTGCGCGCGTGCAGGCCCGAAGCTGGCGGCTCGCCTTTTTCGGCGCGCTCACGCTTTCGGGCGGACTCGCCGCCGGGCTCGTCTGGCAAAGCGCTCGCGGCACGATCGTCCCCTGGGTGGTCCAGGTCGACAAGCTCGGCGAAGCCCAGGCGGTGGCGCCGGCGAACGCCGATTATCGGCCGAGCGACCCGCAGATCGCGTTTCACCTGGCGCGCTTCGTCGAGCAGGTGCGCGGCATCGCCGCCGACCCGATCGTCGTCCGGCAGAATTGGCTGCGCGCCTATGACTTCACCACCGACAAGGGCGCGATAGCGCTCAACGACTATGCGCGCACCAACGACCCGTTCGCCAATATCGGTAAGGCGCAGGTCGCGGTCGACGTCTCGAGCGTGATCCGCGCCTCGCCGGACAGCTTTCGAGTCGCCTGGACCGAACGCCATTATCAGGAGGGCAATCTCGCGGCGACCGAGCGCTGGTCGGCGATCCTCACCATCGTCGTCCAGCCGCCCCGCACGCCCGACGCACTCCGCAAGAACCCGCTCGGCGTGTTCGTCAACGCCATCAACTGGTCGAAGGAACTCGCCCAATGAAGTCCACACGCTCGCGCCGCGGCGCACTTCCTGCGTTGCTGCTTTCGGCCGCACTGCTACCCGGCTGCACCGCCGCCGCGGCGAGGCCGCAGAGCATCGACTTTGCCGCCGCGGCCAAGGCGGCGCCGGTCGAGGATCCGCCCCGGCCCATCGAGATCGTCGCGGTCCCGACTCCCTTGCCCCTGCCGGGGCAACTCAAGCCGGCAGTCGACACGCCGATGCCGCGAGAGGAATCCGATCCCAAGGTCCGCATCGGGTCCGCCAATGCCGCGGCGCGCGTCCAGCCAGTCAGGGACGGCTTCCTCAACGCGATCCAGCAATATCCCTGGGCCGAGGGCGCGCTGTACCAGCTCTATGCGGCACCCGGCCAGGTGACCGACATCGCGCTGCAGGAAGGCGAGCAGCTTGTGGGGCCTGGCCCCGTCGCGGCCGGCGATACGGTCCGCTGGATCATCGGCGATACCGTCAGCGGCACGGGTGCCGCGCAGCGCGTCCATATCCTGGTCAAGCCGACACGCGCGGACCTTGCCACCAATCTGGTGATCAATACCAATCGGCGCACCTATCATCTCGAGCTTCGCGCAACGTCTGCAACCTATATGGCGTCGGTTTCCTGGATCTATCCGCAGGATCGGCTGATCGCGCTGCGTGGCAGCAATGCCGCAGCGGAGGCAGCCACGCCGATCGCCTCTGGCGTCGATCTCGCGTCTCTCGACTTCCGCTACACGATCGAGGGCGACCGGCCGCCCTGGCGGCCGCTCCGCGCGTTCGACGATGGCCGGCAGGTCTTCATCGAATTCCCGGCCGGCATCGCGCAGGGCGAGTTGCCGCCGCTGTTCGTGATCGGCACCGGCGGAGCCGGGGAGCTGGTCAACTATCGCATGCGCGACCGTTTCATGGTGGTCGATCGGCTGTTCGCGGCGGCCGAGCTACGCATCGGCGACAAAAAGTCGGAGCGGAAGGTACGCATCGTGCGCGACGATGCGCGCCCGGCCCGAAAGGACCGGCGATGAGCGAAGGCGAGGAGGGCGCCGGTCCCGCGCCGGAGCTCAGGCTGCGCGGCGATCCGCCGCGAGTGATGCGGCTGTCGCGAAAGACCCTCGCACTGCTCGGCCTCGCCGCCAGCGCGGGCATCGGCGGGTCGCTCATCTACGCGCTCCAGCCGGCGCGGCATCAGGCGAGCGAGGAACTCTACAACACGGATGGCCGGGCCACCGCCGACAGCGTCACAAGCGCACCCAAGGACTATGGCGAGATCCCGAAGCTCGGCCCACCACTCCCAGGTGACCTCGGCCGACCGATCGTCTCCGCTCAGCAGCGGGGAGCCGATGTGCCGCCGCCGCCAATCGGCGCGCAGCCCGGTGCCGGCCCGCCCGCCGCGAACGCCGCGGCAAATGCGGCCGAGGCGGCACGGCAGCGGGTACGGCAGGAGCGCGATGCGGCGCGGACGAGCAAGCTGTTCCTGAGCGGCGCACCGGCGGCGGGCGATGCAAGTGCTGCAATGCCCTCCGTCAATCTGCTCGCGGGAGCGGAGCGGCCGGCGGCCGCCGCCCTGCCGGCTGCGTCGGCGCAGGACTCAGCGGGCGACGGCCAGGCCGCGAAACGGACCTTCATGAGCACGACGGTCGCGCGGCCGGCCAGCGCCGAGCGTCTACAATCGCCATCCTCGCCCTATCTGCTCCAGGCCGGGAGCATCATACCCGCGGCGTTGATCACCGGCATTCGCTCCGATCTGCCGGGCCAGATCACCGCGCAGGTGACGGAGAATGTCTATGATAGCCCGACTGGAAGGCTTTTGCTGATCCCGCAGGGCGCGCGGCTGATCGGGGAATATGATTCGCAGATTTCGTTCGGGCAGAACCGCGTGCTGCTCGCCTGGGACCGGCTGATCTTCCCCGACGGCCGTTCGATCACGCTCGAGCGCCAGCCGGGCGCCGACGTGTCGGGGTTCGCGGGCCTGCAGGACAGCACCAACTATCATTGGGGCGGCATCGCCAGGGCGGCCTTGCTGTCGACCCTACTCGGCATCGGCGCCCAGGTCGGCTCCAACAACGACGACAACCTCAGTCGCGCCATTCGCGAGGGAACTTCGGACACGATCAACCAGGCCGGGCAGCAGATCGTGCGGCGGCAGCTCAACATCCAGCCGACGCTCACCATCCGCCCGGGCTTTCCCGTCCGCGTCATCGTGACGCGCGACTTGGTGCTTGCTCCGATTGCGAAGGAGGCGCGGTGATGGCGAAACTCAAGCTCGGACCCTTGGCCGACGACAAGCCGGTCCGGATGACGATCGAGCTTCCCGCAGCCCTGCACCGCGACCTCGTCGCTTATGCCGCGGCTCATGGCGCCGAGACGGGCCAGGCGCCATTGCCACCCGCCAAGCTGATAGCACCGATGCTGGAGCGCTTCATCGCCACCGACCGGGCATTCGCCGCCGCCCGGCGCGGCTTGCCGAACGGTCAGGACAAATAGCGCGCGGAGCGGCGCGGATCGCGCGGCGCAGCGCCCTGCATCAACCGACCAGCGCCTTTTCGAGATCCTGATGCTCGAACGCACTCGCCATGCGCTCGATCTGCGCCGGCGTCAGCCCGTTCTGGGCGGCTGCGTCGCGCCAACTACGCGTGGCGGCCGCCACTTCGGCGGCGACCCGTTTGGCGTCGGGAAGCTTGATGCCGAATGCGCCGGCCACCGACAATGCTGTGTCGAGCGACGCCTCGTCCTCGACCTCATTGAGCGTCAGCGCATGGATGCGCGGCTTGACGTCGGTCGGCATCGGATTGAGGTCGTAGGCGGGCGCCAGCCGCCAGCCTTCGCGCTCGCGCAGATAGCCATGATTGCGCAGATGGTCGTCGGTGTTCGAGATCAGGATATTGAAGACCATCCGCCGCCAGAGCTGCGCGGCGTCGGCTTCCGGCTGCGCGCCGTCCTGGCGCAGGATGTCGACCAGCTCGAGATAGCTGCGCGCGTCGCCATCGGCGGCGCCGAGCGCGGTCAGTGCCGACATGAAGGGAATGCGCTGGCCGTCCTCGCCGCGGTCGAAGCGGTGCATGATGAAGACCGGGCGCTTGAGCACGATGTCGAGCCGGCTGGCAGGTACGTCGATGCCGGCGCGTTCGGCGAGCAGCATCGCGGTCGCTTCCCAACGCGGTACCGGCCAGTCGTCGCTCGGCGCGGGGAATTTGGCGATCATCAGCCGGCCATCCGCACTCCGAACCGACGCCTTGGGACGAGCGCCGCCGAGCGAGGCGCCGGGCGCCAGCAGCAGCTTCAGATCGTCGTCATTTTCCTTGTCGTTGAGGATCCGGGTCGCCGCCGACAACAGCCGCGACAGCGAGACGAGCGGCGGGATCGGACGGTCGGAACGGGCCAGATAGGCATCGCTGCCTGCCTCTGCGAAGCGGAGCGCCCCCAGCCGCGTCTCGTCTTCGACCAGCAGGAGGAAGTCGGCGTCGAGCAAGGTGCGCGGCGCGCGGCCCTCGGCGCGCGCGGCACGGCGCTCGCGGCGCAGCAGCAGGTTGCGGCCCCAACGATCCGGAGCCGGGTCGGTGAAGGCGTTGAACAAGCCGCCGGCGGTGTGGAACTGGCCCGATCGCAGCGGAAGGTTCGGATCGAGCGCGAAGCCGTGCGGCCGCGCCAGCCAGCCGCGGTCATATTCGAACGTGGCGGTCTCGCGTGCGCCTTTCGATCGCGCCCAGAGCCGGCCGACCGGCACCGTCTCGCCTTGCCAGTCGATATGGACGTCGAGTTCGCGTTCCATGGCGGTCAGCGCTCCTGGCGCTTGGACGCGCGCGTGCGGACGGGCAGCCGTTCGATGTCGAGCGATTTGCCGACCTCGTCAGTTTCCGGATCCGCGAGCTCGGCGAGGCGTTCGGCCAGGCCGAGCGTGAACAGGACGGTGGCGTAGATGCCCAGCGCCACGCCCGGATCGCCGCGCTCGACGCGCGTGATCGTGTTGCGGCCGACAAAGGCCCGTTCGGCCACGGTCGCTATCGTGAGGCTGCGGCGCTTGCGCGCGGTCGCAATGTCGGTGCCCAGCTTGGCCAAGGCCCGCCTGACCGCGAGAGGAAGCGCTGTCTGCGCGCGTGAGGCTTTCATAGCTGCACCATAAAAGTGGCAATATCGAAGTTAGCGCACTCTTTATGGTGCAAAGTTTAAAGTTTCAAGGGCTTCGTGCGAACAACGCACCAAAAATGGTGCGCAAAGCCACTTAATGCCGTATTTTTGGTGCGATACACGAGAGGGCGCGGCTTCCAGCACATTCTGAATAGCCATATCGCACTGCCTTACGCGTGGCGCAGCATGAGCCGACCATGTCCATACTCGCCGATCGCCTGTCTTTCTGCGCCACGCTACGCCGGCACCAAATCCTTGTTGCCGAACAGGGTTTTCCGCTTCTCTTAATCGCCCCCGACGCCGGCGCGCTCCGCATCCGGCTGAGGGGAGATACAAGTGACCCACGCCCGTCCAGTTCGATCCGCCTTGCCGGCCACGCGCCGGTTGCGCCGCCTTGCCGCGCAGATCGCCATCGCCGCCGTCGTCGCGGCGCCCGTTCCAGCCCTCGCCAACAATTATGGCGAGAGCCTCGCCTGGCAGTTCATGAGCCCGGCGGAGCGCGCCGCACAGATCGCGATGCTCGACATGATCGAGAAACGGCGCGGCGGCTATTACGCGGCGCCGATCTATAACACGACCATCGCGCGCCAGTATAACTGCTCGATCAGCGCGACCGCGACCGGCAATAGCGGCGCGCAGACCGCGCTCGCCAATTCCCCAACCGTGACGGGCGCCACCGCGACCGCGACCGGCAACGACAGCACGACCAGCATCGGCGCCGGCCGCGCGAATACGACCGTAGACAGCGGCCAGACCAACAGCGGCGCCATCACCTCCGGAGTCGAAGGCGCGACCAGCGCGACCGTGCGCGGCGTCGCCTGGCAGGCGCTCAATTCGTCCCAAACCAATAGCGGCGACCAGTCGGCCAGCGTTCAGGCGAGCAATGCCTGCACATTCGGGGCACTGAACTGATGCCGCGGCCGAGCGAGGGCAATCGGCTTCTGCGCTCGCGCGCCTTGCGCGTCGCCGGCGCCGCGCTGCTGGCGACAAGCCTCTCGGCGTGCGTGAGCATGCACCAGCAACGCCTGGCTCCCGGCGAGGAACCGACGCTCATCGGGCCTGCCGTGCGCGACAACCGGACTCCGATGGACGGCGCGCTCGCATGCCTCGCAGCAGGGATCGCCGCACGCGGCAAGCCGCCACTGGTCATCGCCGTCGGCGACGTGCGCGACTATACCGGCAAATATTCGGTCAGCGAAGGCAACGCCATCACCCAGGGCGGCGCGCTGATGGTCTATTCCGCGCTCGGCAAGCTCGGCAGTGCCGTGGCGCTCGCCGAACGCTTCGATCCCGTGATCGCCGAACGCGAGCTCGGCTATACCGATCGCCGCCAGCTCGGCGACGGGCAGATCCACGACGTGACCGGCCCGACGGGTGCGGGCAAGGTGCCTTGGCTTCCCTATTTCGGCGGCAGCATCGCGGCGTCCGATTATTACATCGTCGGCGGCATCACCGAGCTCAACTACAATATCCGCTCGGGCGGGATCGAGACCGGTGCCAGCGGCATCGGCCCAAAGGCGCGGACCTTCACCCAGTCGGTCGCGATCGATCTGCGCATCGTCGACACCCGTTCGCTGCTGGTGGTCCGGACCGTGAGCCTCACCAAGCAGTTCACCGGCTATGAGGTCGGCTTCAATATCTTCCGGTTTTTCGGGTCCAGCCTGTTCGACATCAATATCGGCGCCAAGGGCCAGGAGCCGCTCCAGCTCGGCATCCGTACCGCGCTCGAGGAAGCGACATTGCGGCTGGTCGCCTCGGTCACCAAAGCCGATCCCGCGCCCTGCCTGGCCAGGCGCTCCTGGGACGGCGACGCGGTGCCGCCACCCACCACGCACATGCTCCAGCTCGTATCGGACACGGCGGCCCGGGCCGGCGCGGCGGTCGGCACCGCAATCAACGCCGCCGTGGCGGCCGAGGCACGCGACGCGGGCGGCGTCATATCGCTCCCGTTCGAGATCGGCTCGGCCGAGCTCACCGGTACGGCGGCCTCGATCATCGATCAGATCGCCGCAGCCGCGGCCAAGGCGCCGGTCGACGTCGCCATCGTCGCGCGCGACAGTGAAACGCTCGACCCCGCCAAGCGCGATGCCCTGACCGATCAGCGCATCGCCGCCCTGGTCACAGCGCTCGCCGCGCGCGGCATCGCCCCGGCGAGAGTCGCCATGCGCTGGCGACCGGCGCCCACCGACACCGCCGTTCAGCATGACCGCCCGGGCCTTCAGGCGCTCGCGCGGCTCCGCATCGCCAACTGAACCCGCCTCCCTCCAGCCGCAGGAGGCGCCGCCCCTCGAACCGACGACTTCGACCAGCCCCACCCCATCTCCAGGAGCCCATCATGTTCAAGACCCCATATTCCCGTCATGCCCGGCGCGCCCTTCTGGCCAGTGCCGCTGCCCCCGTCCTCGCCGCCATGCTCGCCATCGCCCCCGCCGCGGCGCAGACCGCCGACAGTGCGGTGAAGGGCGCGCGCATCGCCGCGAGCGAGCAGATCAACCGGTCGGCGCCCATTACGGCCGACGCCAGCGGCACCGCCAACCGGATCGCCGCAACCGGCGCGATGGAGGACTCGCGCGCGGCGCTCGACGACAATGAAGTCGCGGCCACGGCGCGCGGCAATCGGACCACGCAGAACATGACGCTCGGCATCGCCGACCAAGGTCTGGCCTATGGCCCCACCACGCTCGCGGCAGGTGCCGGCGGCCTCCGCGCCGATGCCGGCAGCGTCGTCGCGGTGAACCAGCGCGGCATCGCCTCGCCGGTGCGGACGGACATCGTCGGCGCGCAGATCTCGCTCGACAGCGGCGCGGCCATAACGAGCAGGCTCGAGGTCGCGGGCAACGACGCCGAAGCTGTGGCCCTTGCAAACGACGCCGCCGGCACGATCGACCTGACCGGGCTCGGCGACAGCGGCGCCGGCATCGTCGGCCTCCAGCGGACCGATGCGTCCTCCCTGGTGGCTGCGCGCGCGCTGGTGCGCACCCAGCTCGCCACCGGCGCGGCGTCCGGCAGCGATCTCGCGCTCAGCGGCAATGTCACGCGGGCGCTGGGCTATGGCAATTCGCTCACCAGCGACCTCGGCGTGAAGGCGACCGATATCGGCATCGCGCCCGGCTATGGGATCGCGTCGGTCGTACCGAGCGCGAGCGACGGCGACCCCGCGGTCAATGCCGCCTACGCCGTGCTCACCAGTCAGATTCTCGGCGGCAACGTCCAGGGCTATGCCACCGGCGCCGATGCGTCCGATCCGTTCGCGCTGATCGTTTCCGGCGATCTCGATGGCTCCTCCGCCGCCAACGACGCGAATTCACTTGTCGCGGGCGGCTACGGCAACCGCTCCGCAAACAGCCTTGCACTCGATGCCGTGTCGATCGCGCGCGCTGCGTCCGGCGAAGGTCCGGTGGGTGGCGCCGTCGCCAACATCACCAATGTGCAGCGCATCGCGGGCGCCGGTGTCGCCGGCACGACCGTCGGCGGCGCGATTGCGGACGTGTTGGGGAATGTCGATGGCGCCATGCTTTCGGCATCGACGAACGGCGTGCGTGCAGTCGCAACCGGCAATCTCGCCGAGGGCAATCTGCTCGACGTGACCGCCAGCACGATTGACGCCTGGGGCATGGATCCCCCTTCGGGACCGGTCGGGACCGCGCAGTCCGGAAATGACGGCAGCGCCACGGTCAGCGCGGCATTCAGCGCCCAGAACGTCCAGGACTATGGCACCGGCGCGATCGGCGCGAGTGCCATCGGCGCCGGGGCGCTGCTCCAGACCACCGCCGATATCGATCGCTCGACGTTGCACGCTGACGACAACCTCGCCGCCGCCGCCGCGACCGGCAACAGCGCGCTGACTGCGCTGACGCTCAAGGCCTCGACGTTGCGCGCGAGCGCCGACGTCAACAATGTGCAGACCGGTGACGGCGACGTTCGGGCAGCGATCGGCTCCGCCGACGATCCCGCCGGCGCGACCATCGCGCCCTTTGGCATGGTTCGCGCCTCGCGGCTGACCATCAGCGGGAACAGCGTCGCCGGATCGGCGATCGGCAATGTCGCCGACAGCAGCTTGACCGTCGAGGCCGGCTCGATCGCCAACGGAACCTCGCACGAGGACGCGGTCGCCGGCCCGCTGCCGTTCGGCTATGGCGCCGCAGCCACCTTCGCGCTGGCGAACACCCAGAAGCTCGGGCAACCCGCGCCTGGCAGCGAAGGCGGCACGGCGGGCGTCCATATCGCCAGCAACGTCATCGGCCGCTTCGCCGTGACCGGCGACGGCGGTGCGGAAGGTTCCTCGCTTGTAGTCGACGGCAATGTCCAGCGCGCGACATCGCTCGGCAACAGCGCGGCCAATCGCCTGTCGGTGACGGCCGCCAACCTCGACGACCTGACTTCCCCGTCTGCGGGTTCCGCGCTCTCGTCGGCGCAATATGGGCAGGCGGACGTCCTCGCGTCCTCGGCGATGAAGGTCGCCGCCAAAGGCGCGGTGACCGATTCCACCGTGTCGCTGTCGGGCAATTCCAACCAGGCGCTCGCGGCGATCAACGATGTCGACAATCGCCTCGCGCTCGATGCCGTCGGCATCGGCACGCTGACCGGCACCGATACCCGCGTGTCGATCGGCACGGCGCCCGCCATCATCGGCGATCAGGTGCTGGCCAATGTTCAATTCGCGGCCGGCACCGCAACTGCTGCGGCGAGCACGCGGCTGCGCAACGGCGATTCGGGCGGCGGCCTGGTGGCGTCGCGTTTTGCGATCGAGGACAATGCGACCGTGGCCGAGGCTTCGGCGAACCGCGCGAGCAACTTGGTCGAGATGTCGTCGGTCTCCGGAACGCCCGCGACCGGCATCGGCAATCTGCAGCAGAGCACCGCTGCCGTCAGCGCGTCGGCGGTGGCCGGCGCAGCGTTTACGGTCGCTGGGTCATTCGCCGATCCGGCACTGCGCGAATCCTCCGTCTCGATCGGCGCGAACACGGCGAGCGCGCTCGCCCGCGGCAACGTCGCGGACAACCGGCTCGACTTGGCCACAGGCGCTACGCCGGCATCGTCGACGCCATCAGTCGACATCGGCCGGTTCGACGCCTCGGCGCGCGCGATGTCGGCCGTGCTCAACTCCCAGATCAATTACGGGAGCATCGCGGCGAGCACGACGGGCAGCGGCTATGGCGTTCCGCTCAACGGCGCCGGCGCAGCCGTCATCGGCTCCAATGTCGCAGTGACGGGTAACGCCGCCTCCGCCGCCGCCTATGGCAACGCCGCCAGCAACACCGTCTCGGCCATGGCGCTCGGTGGCCTTCCCAGGGCGGCAATCGCCAACGTCCAGGCCAATTACGGCCCGGTCACCGCGCGGGTGACGGGCACCGGCTTCGGGATGCTGTCGGGTCCCCTGACCGGCAGCGCGATCACCATCAGCGGCAATCAGCCCGCCGCGATTGCGACGGGCAACCAGGCGACCAATATCGTCACCGCCATCCGCTAAGCCAATCCGCGGCGGGTCGCCCGCGCCCCCTGGGCCGGCTCGCATGCGGGAAGGGCCGCCACGCTCCCCCTGTCGTGGCGGCCCTTCGATTATCGCTCCCTTAGTCTCTGTCACGCCGTCAGCGCGGCAGCGGACGGCCATAACGATCGGCGAGCAATTGTAGGAAGCGGCGGACGATCGGATTGTCGTTGTCGTGGCGCCAGTGAACGCCCTGGTCGAGCATCGTCGGACCAAAGGCGTCATGCACCTCGCGTAGCAGGGCTTCCCCGTTGCGGAATGCCGCAGGCGCAATGCCGGTCGACACCGTGACGCGGTCTCCGCCGGCAAACGACAGGATATTGTCGCGGCCGACATCCTGCACGGCGATCGGCGGCCGGTGTCCCGGGCCCGAAAGGCGCGCGACGATCAGATCGGCCAGATCGGGACCTGGATCGGCGGCGGTGACGGTGAAGCTGCAATGCCTGAGATCGGTCCAGTAGAGCGGCTCGCGCTCGGCAAACGGATGCCCGGGCGCCAGCCCGATCAGCACCAGCTCGCGCCAGAAGGACAAGGACGCGATCATCGGCCGCGAGGATTGGCCGGTGCAGATTGCGAGGTCGAGCTGGCCCCGGTCGAGCGCGTCGAGCAGCGCCGACCGCCCGCATTCGCGCGCTTCGATGTCCACGTCGGGCCAGGTGGCGCGAAAGGAATTGAGCGCCGCCGCCAGGTCGCCCGCCGCCAGCGAGCCGTGGAATCCCAGCCGCAGCGTGCCGGCCTCTCCCTTGGCGAGCGCGCGGGATTCGCGGTGCAGCGCGTCGATGTCGTGGATGATCCGGCGGGCTTTGCTGAGAAAGCGTTCGCCGGGGTCGGTCGGCACGACGCCGCGCGTCGAGCGGCGAAAGAGCGGAAGGCCGAGGCGCAGCTCGAGGTGCTGCACGCGCTTGCTCAGCGTCGATTGCTTGATTCCGAATTGCTCGGCGGCGCGGCTGAAGCTACCGCTATCGGCGGCTGCGAGGACGTAGCGCAGCAGATGGACCTCGATCATCGACCTTCCCCGGCCGGGACGTGCTACGATGACCGCGCCCCGCATCGACAGAGAATCGTGGGCACGCGACTCGGGGACAATTCCAAGAAATGGGGGCGGCCCTCGTCGGCTTGGCTAGCTGCCACCCGCATTTGGCTCTCGCGCGACCGCACGTCGACCTTATGTGAGGATAAGGAGCGGAGCGCGTCTTGCGCTGCCGACGATGCTTGGCGAGTAACCGATACGCGATGGCGCTTGCCGACAAGATCACCGTTCAAACGCTTCTTTCATACGCGCGGGCCTGTATTTCCGTTGCGCGCGCTTGCACGCAGCTCGGCGCGGACGGCTATCACCACACGATCATTCCGAGCCGCGGCGCCGCGCCGATTGAGCGTGGCGCGCTGTCCTATTTCCACGCGGTCGTTAAACCAGCGATCCGGGGCACGCCGTTCGAGGATGGAATGCGCCGTCATCTGGAAGGACCGCTGGGGTCTTCGCTCTACTTGCCCTTCACGGCGGATTCCTGCGGCGAAATGGACGGAATCGCGAGCGGCGACGTCAGGGCTTTCTGGACCAAGGTGCTGGCTGCGATCGTGCGCGGTGACCTCGCCGATCCCCACTATCGATTCTTCTGTTATGTGCGCGACCGCGTTTGCCGGGTGGGGTTCAAGGCGGCGCTGGAAGACCATGTGCGGTCCGGCCGCTTCGTGTTTCTCGATACTGTCGTGTCAGGCCGCGCCATCGCGGAGATCATCGACGCGTTCGATGCCGAGGGACTGACCGACTGTCATTATATATTGGTCGTCGACGAGAATGGCGCCAGGCTGACCGCCGCGAACCGCCGCAAGCTCGAGGCCTTGCAAACCGCGGGTCGGGCGACACTCCTCAACGTGGACACGTTGTTCACAGAGGATCAGGGACCTGCCGTGAGCGGAATCTGGTGCGTCTCCTGCCCGGAGCTGATGCAGGTGGCCCGCGATGAGATACCCGACTTCGCCCATGGCGCCATCGGTGCCGGGATCTATTATCACGAGGTCCAGCAGCGACCCGACGCATCCAACGTCAACGTGACGGTCGGGATCGCGAAGCTCCATCAGCTGATCTGGCAGGCCGTCCAGGTCGTTGCCTGCCCAGAGGCGCTAATGGAAGATCTCGATTCAACAGGATTGTTGAGTGGCGCCTTCGACCTCGACTGGCAGCTCATGCGCCCCGAAATCATGGGCAGATGGCTTGAGGAGGAAATCGCAGTCTACCGCGAACATATCGATCGCCACCGCCTGTTCGATCAGGCGAGCACGCACGCGATCGCGCAGCCGAAGCTCCTCGCGGCCGCGGTGGAAAAACCGCGACTGGCAGTCTCGAGTTCGCACGCATTGCGGCTTCATTTCACCAGGGACGAGGCCGCCCGGCTCGTTCGAACCTTTCGGGAGGAGACGACCGGCCATGCCTGAGTGGGACCATGCGGGCAGCCGCGCGTCGGCGGGCGCCGCACTGGAAGCGATCGCGCTGGCGAGGCCCGCCCAGTTGCGTGCACGCGACCTCTCGCGACTGTCCAAGCTGCCGTTCAAGGCAGCATTCTATCGCGACAGCCTGCTCTGGCGGATCGAGGAGCTCGGCCGCGCCACGCTTCGGGCATATGACGAAGGCGACCATGTCGCCGGCATCCTGTTGGCGCGCGGTACGATCGAAACGGTGGCCGCCTTGTGGGAGCTTCATCGGCTCGTTTCCGATTATCGTGGCGACGCGATCGACGCCCTCGACGAAGCGTTGATGAAGATGCTGATGGGATCGCGCGTGCGCGACGACCGGCCGGCATCGCCCAACATCCTCACCGCTCTCGACCGGATGACGAAATCGTTGCCCGACTTCCGAGCGATCTATGACCAGTTGAGCGAGTTCGCCCATCCGAACGACGCCGGTACGGCCTCCTCCTTCGCCAAGCTGGACATCGTGCGGCTCGAAGCGACGTTCGGCCCGGCGGGCGAAAATCACGATCGCCGGGCATGGCTGTTGATCGAGGGACTCGCGACGTCGCTTCTGCTCGTGCTTCCACTCTATCGTGAGGTCTGCGCTGGCTTTCCGGCTTTCGCACGCCTCTGCGACACGGACGCCGAGCGGCTTTCCGAAGGCTAGAACCGCGCCAGCAGGTGACGCGCAAGTTCCAGCAGACCATGCGCCACTTCGCCAAGCAGCCCGATCGCGGTCGTCCATGTAAGCGCCTTGATCGAGTTCTTGATCAGCTCGTCGACCGCCAGATCTCCCTTCTTTGCGAGCCAGGAGCCCAGCTTGGCGCTCCAGCTTCCAAATCGGCGCGCCAAGGTCGCGAGCCGCGTGGGATCTGGCGCTTCGCGTTCGATCTCCGAGCGCGTTTCCTCGATCGCGGCGCGCATCTCGGCTGCGTCTTCGTCGCTGTAAGGCGGTAGTCCAATCGTCTCGGGAGGGGCATTGTGGCCGATATTCGCGGGCGCTGTCGGCAGCGCCGCCAACACCGTCTCCAGCGCATCGAGCCGCCGCAACACCTGCGCGCTGATCCGCGCGGTCTCGCCATCGCGGTCGATCGTTTCGCCCTCGGGCTCGGGATGCTCGTAATAGTCGCCGCTCGACGTCGGCGCCCATTCCGTCGTGCCGTCCTTTTCGATCAGCTCGATTGCCTCGTCGATCCACTTGGCGTCATATTCATAGCCGAACTGGTCGCGCAGCACGTCCCCGGCATCGAAGGGGCCGCCCCAGGGATAGAAATAGCTCTGATTCTCGCTGTCTCGTGGCGTTTCGTTCTGCGGATCTTCGAACTGCTCGAAGAACCAGTTCTCCATTTTCTCGAGCGCGCGCCGTTTCGCCTCGGCCTCGCGTTCGCGCTCGGCAGCCTCATCGTCCTCGATCTGCTCCCAATATCGCCGCTCTTCCTCGGCGTCTTCGTCGCGGCGGCGGCGCTCTTCGTCACGATCATCGGCCATTCTATCATGCTAGCCACCGCGCGGCCGCCGGTCCAACGACTATCGCTCCCGCGACACGGCGTGCACCCGCATCGATTGACGTGGGAACAAATAAGGAACATATTGCGCTGGACCGGTTATCGGGAAGGTCGTGCCAATGGACACGGCGGTCGGGCTCGGACGTTTCTCTTGCCATGACACGGCCTTCGCTTCACACCATCAAGCGCCCGGGCGGGCGACGCGGGGAAGGAGGCGCCCTCATGGCGCAAGCACTGATGACAAGAGCCTGGACGGCATGACCATGCAGCTCGCGTTGAGCGATGCCGGCCCAGCTTTATCGCCGATTTCCCCACGTCGTGAACTCGGTGCCTATGAGGCGCTGTGGCTGGAAAAGGGCGCCACCTTCAAAACGCTCGCCGAGCGATTCGCGGCCGATCCCAGTGCGCTTCCCTCCGATTTCGTCAGCCCCGCGATCGCCGATCAATGTGCCGCCGACGTGATGAAGCGACTCAAACAGGCGAACGTCCATCAGTTCGGGGTGCGCATCCACCACGCCGGCGACTATCCCCAGAAACTGCGCGATGCCCGCCATCCGGTCGAACTTCTCTACTATCGCGGCGCCTGGGAAATCACCGAGAGTCGTTGCGTCGCAGTGGTCGGAAGCCGCGAGGCGTCCGAGGACGGCATCCGGCGCGCGGCACGTCTGGCGCGCGAGCTCGTCGACCGCGGTTTCACTGTCGTGTCCGGCCTGGCCAAAGGCGTCGATTGCGCGGCACATGCGGCTGCCATCGCGCGGGGAGGGCGTACCATCGCGGTCGTCGGCACGCCATTGGGCGTCTGCTATCCCAAGGAGAATCTCGAGCTGCAGGAGACGATCGCCCAGCAGCACCTGGTGATTTCGCAAGTTCCCGTTCTGCGCTACGCTAAGCAGGCGCCGCCGCAGAATCGGCTCTTCTTTCCGGAGCGCAACAAGACCATGAGCGCGCTGACCGAGGGCACGATCATCGTCGAGGCAGGCGATACATCCGGCACGCTCACGCAGGCGCGCGCGGCGCTCCATCAAGGGCGCAAGCTCTTTATTCTCGACTCTTGCTTCCAGCGCTCGGATATAACTTGGCCCTCCCGCTATGAGGCCGAAGGCGCAATCCGCGTCAGGACGCCCGAAGATATCTGGAGCGCGCTTGGTTGACGGCATCCGGCTTTCACTGATCGATGACAGCAACCGTGGCGATCACTTTCACCTCACGGCGGACGATACCTGCTATTATCTGTACGAATACACGTCGCATCGCGATTATTCGTTCAGCGCTACCAACAACCTGATCAGCAACCTCAAAAAGAAACCAAGCCAGGCCGGCCAGGCGCATTACCACTATAAGGGCCGGGCGATCGCAAGCTGTGCCCGGGCGCTCGCCGGCGCTCTCAATCCCAATTGGCTGGCCAACGCGACGCTGGTGCCGGTTCCCGGTTCCAAGGCCGCCGGTCATCCTGATCATGACGACCGGATCGTGCGGATTTGCCGCCTGATGCGGCAGCCCGCACCGGACGTGCGGAATCTGGTGATCCAGGGACAATCGACAAATGCGTCGCACGAGGTTGGCCAAGGCGACCGCGTCACGGTCGAGGAACTGCTCGATCTCTACTCAATCGACGAAGCCGCGACGAAGCCCGCTCCTCAGGCAATTGGCATCGTTGACGACGTCCTCACCGCGGGCACGCATTATCGCGCCATGCACACGGCTTTGTCGCAGCGCTTCCCTGGCGTTCCGATCATCGGATTGTTCGTGGCGCGCCGGGTTTTCCCCGACGACCCGCTGGACTTCGATGATCTATGAGGTGGGATTTTCACGATCGGGACGCGGCAATGATCTTCGGATGCGCTATCCTGTGGAAGTGAACGACACTGTCCACTTCGATCCACAGCGGGTCAGCGATTCGCACGGCGCGCATCCCGCTGCCGCGTGGGCTACGCGCAAGGACCGCCGATCCCGGAGCGGAAACCCTGACGAGACGCGCGCCTTTCTGGCGCTGGCGACCGTTCGGGGCATCGGCCAGAAGACGCTTTTTGCGCTAGCCGGTTCCGGTCGCGCCTTCGCGGATGCGCTCGATCAGGGGCCGACCGACGACGATCCCGGCGCAGCGCCGCCCGCCAGGCGCTGGTCGGCCGTGCGCAACCACGCGCTCTCACGCGGCGACGAACTCGCCGGCCTGCTCGAACGGCTGGGCGTTACCTTGCTGTTCAGTGATGATCCGCGCTTCCCGCCCCAACTGCTCAAACTCGAACGACCACCGCACTGGTTGTTCGTGCAAGGATCGATCGACCGTCTGGCCGATCCGTCTTTGGCGATCGTCGGTACGCGCAAGCCCAGCGCCGATGGCTTGTTTCTCGCACGCTACGTCGGCGAGTGCTTAGCGGATTGGAGATTGCCGACCGTGAGCGGGCTCGCCGCCGGGATCGATCAGCTGGCGCACGAGCATTCTCTACGCGCCGATGTCCCCACCATCGCAGTGCTCGGCACGGGAATTCTCGACGAATATCCCAAGGGATCAGCGTTGCTCCGAGATCGGATCCTGGCGGCGGGAGGCTCGATCGTCACCGAATATCTTCCCCAGGTTTCATACAGCGCCGAGAATTTCGTCCAGCGCAATCGCCTCCAGGCCGCGTTGGGTCGCATGCTCATACCCGTGGAATGGAATCGTCGCAGCGGCACCGCGCACACGGTGCGGTTCGCGACCGCGCTCGGACGGCCGATCGCCTGTCTGCGCCTGCCCGAATGGCCCGAGGATCGCGTCATGCTGGAACCCGGCCTCGGATACCCGGGCGGCGCCCTTTTCACGCTGCCCCGCGACCAGACCGCTTTCGACGCCTTCGTTCGCGATGCGGCTGGCCCCCCTTCGACTGCGCCTGCGGGGCAGCTCTCGCTATTCGGCGAACCCTGACATGCTCAAGGGGGCCATCTTCTCGTTGCACGACGTGCTTGTGAAGCAGGGCACGATCGATGGCGGCCTGTTCGGCGAGACGATCAAGCTGCTGCGCTATCTCAAGGGGCGCGGCGTCGAGCCGGTCTTCATCAGCAATCACGACTGGACGGTGTCGTCAGAGGGACCCGAGCGCCCATTCCGTGCCCTGCTCGAGGAGCATCTCGGACCGGTCAGCTATTTTATCGCCGGGCGCGAAGGCATGCCGTTCAAGCCCCGGGCCGACGCGACCGCTCACATCCTCGCGGCCAAGGGTTGGACCGCGCGCGAGGTCCTCTACGTCGGCAACACCACCGACGACATGAAGACCGCCGCCAACGGCCGGCTGCTGTTCGTCAACGTGATGTGGCACGGCATCGCCAGTCCCTACGGCTTCCAGTTCGACTCTCCGCTCGACGTTGCTCGCTTCGTTGATTGCCTGTGCCTGGGGTTGGACAGCTGGTTCTGGGCGCTCGAACAAGGCCCGTTGCGCGTCTATGCGCTCGCGCCGTTCACGACCTTGTCGGCCAAATACGCGCAGGCGCATGCATATTCCGAGAACGCGAAGGCGACGTCCAAGCACGGCCTCGGGGACGCCAATTTCTGGGGCCGCCTTCTCGCCGCCCGGGTCTATTTCTCCGGCATCGTCGACGAGATCGACTATATCGCCGCCTATCCCGGACATTCACCCGCGTCGAACCCCACGGTGATCGCGAACGCGCTCGACATTCTCGGAAAATCGCTTCGCAAGAGTTATCTGCCAGATCTGATTGTCCGGCACAGCAAGGCGGTGAAATCGCAGACGGCACGCGCCTCGGGCGGAAGCGTCGGCCTCGACAACCAGCTGAACACGATCCGTCTCAATCCGGCGCCCACGCGCGGTGTCGGGGGCAAAACCTATGTCTCGCCGCCAACCAAGGGCGGCAAGACGGTGCTGCTCGTCGACGATATCTGCACGGAGGGAAACAGCTTCGAGGCCGGGCGCGCCTATTTGCGCGCAGCCGGGGCGAACGCGGTCTGTCTGAGCTGGCTGAAGACGATCAACACTGACTATCGGCAGGTGGCGCCGCCGTTCGACCCATTCAATCCCTATGTCGCTTGTACTTTCCCGGCCGCGATTTCAACCACCACCCATTGGTATTCGAGCGCCGTCAGCTCGCATTCGGCGCCGACCAATCTCGCCGACGTCTATTCGCGATATTTCAGCTGGGCTTGGCCGCAGGGCCTGTAGCAGTCCCAACCGGCTTGTGCGCTGCTACGCGCACGCCCTCGACACCGACCAGGCAGTCGAATGGATGATGCCCGCCCGCCACGAACTCCTCGACCATCTTGGCGCGTTCCGGGTCGCTGCGCCACGTCGCCTGTGGGAATTCCATCAGTCGTTCGGGCGTGAACCCCTCATAGGTCACCCGCAGGCCGTCGACCTCTACCTCGGCCATCGTCGTGGTCGCGCAGACATCCGCTCCTTCATTATAACGCGCGACGCACGTCCGGATGTGCAGAATGTCGCCATCCGACCGCTCGAGCAGCCGTTCGAGCGTGCGGAAATTGAGGATCGGCGTCGTTTCTTTCCCGAAGAACATCCCGGCATTGTCAGACGTGATCACCAGCTGCTCGAGCACGGTCACGAATCCCTCGAAATGCTCGAGCCCTCCCTCGGGAAGGACTGAACGGATGAACTCGATCCCTTCGGGTTTCGCCAGAAATTCGGCGATCGCCTTGGTCTGCCGGAATGCCTTGGAGACATTGTCGGGCGCAAGCGCGCGCAACTGGTCCTTCGCCCAGCGCGGCGGTATCGGGCTTTTCACTTCGCAGACGAGCATCACGAACCCCAGAGTGGGCTCCTCGGCGATGACCAGCAGATCGATATCGGGAAGCGCGGGATCGATCGCGCGTAGCGACACGTCCGAGCGGCACTGAAAACCCTGGGCTTCGAATGCAGACTTCACCCGCCTGACGAATTGCGCACCAAGCGCGTTGCTCACATTCGAAAGAAACGCTTGCGGCCGCCGCTGCGCGACGACGCGGAGCAGCTGCACCAGCCCTTCCGATTTGGAAAAGTGACAGGGGCGCATCATGATCCGATACGGCGACGCCCCCTCGCGCATCAGCGAAAAATACGTGGAATCGACCCTGCCGGCGACAGCGGCCTGGTCGAACACCAGATCCTGGAGGATTGCCGCGACCGCATCGTCTGCGACGCCTGTTTCTTGCACCAAGTTGCCGCGCAATTCGCCCTCATCCATGAAGACGCACCCGACATTGCCGTTCACCGCCGCCTGGTAACGATGATAGAGCGCCTTCATCATCAGCACGCGATACACCGCGTGGAAATCGCGGTAGCTATAGCCGCCAAGGTCGATGTCGGCATCGGGCTCCAGGATCGAGAAATAGGCAGACAGCTTGCGGTCGGCATGCGCCTGGAGCAGCGCGTCAGCCGCTTGATGCGCTTCGCCGACTTCGAATTCCGGCTGGTCCTTCAATAGGCGTTTGAGTTCGTCGGGCACGTCGAAACCGTCGAAGACGCGCTGCGACAGCAATATATGCTCGTTCCATACGGTGAAGAACTGCCGTGGCAGCGTCCGATCGCGATACCTGATCTCGACATGGTTTTCGCCGAACGACCAGGCGACGGAACCGGGGGCATTATAGCTGTAGTAGAGCAGCTCGCGCAGGTGGTGATAATGCGCGCCGAACATCAGATCGATCGCCATCGGTTCGACCTCCGGTTCGGTACCCAGCCGGCCGCTCACCAGATGCGCCGAGAAGCTGTCGATCCCGTCATTGAGCGCGCTTTCCAGCCCGCCGTCCGGATAGTTGGTTGCTGCGGTTTCGGCCATGTTGCAGGCAAGCAGCAGCGCTTCATTGGCATCGAAGCCGTTTGTCGCGCGCCGCACCAACTCGGCGTCGAGCCGCGCCTCGAATGCCTGGATTTTCTCCTTGGCGACGCCGGTCATCTGGCGCGCCGGCATGCCCGCTGTGCGATCACACGGCACCATAGTCATAGTCGTCGTCGGGCCATTCGGCGCCGTAGAAGAAGTCGTGCCCGTCACCCTCGACCGACAAACCGTTGAAACCGCACGTCGCGGCCTTTACAGCAGCAAGCACGTCGAGCTCGATCCCCTCGGCCCAGCGACCCGGACGGGTCGTCACGGTGTAGCAGGCCTGCGCGTTCGAATCGCACCAGACCATGCTCACGCGCGCCCGGACTAGGTCCGGCAGGGCATCGACGATCGCCCGCATCTCGTCGAGCTCCGCCGCCACCGACCAGCGGCTTTCGAGCTGAACTCCGCGATAGACGAACCCGGCGACCGGCAGCTTCGGACCGGCATCCGCGATGTCGATCTCGCGCTGACGGTGCAATAGCGCCGCCAGTTCTGCCGACATCGCAACCGTCTCGACCGGCGGGGGATTGTCATTGTCGTTCATCGCCGCCTCCTGTCCGCGCGCATCGGTCGACCATACGCCGCATCACAGCTTGAAACTGCCGCGATCGGCATAGCCCACCGGCCGCACCTCGAGCGACGCCACTGTGGCGAGGCGCGCGCGTCGACAGCTGAAGCTGTCCTTCAGCCCCTGCGAGGAAACTTGCAGCCAGGCGCCGTCGCGGCGCTCCAGCCAGCCCGACGCATAGGCGTCGCCCGCCAGGAACCCGGCATAGGCCGCGCCCACCCAGCGCGTTCCTTCCGGCGCCGGCCATAGCGCCACATGCACTGACAGTTCATCATATCCGGCATCATGCACCGAGGCGATCGCGGGAATGCCCTCTATGTCGAATGCGAACACATAGGGATCGCGGCGGCCATATCGGTCCGGTTCCTTGCCCGGCCAGCGATTGTCGCCCGCGCGAATGGTGAACAGCCGCTGGTCGATGCCTGCGTTTATGCCGGCCACCAGCATGTTCCGCCACGCCCGTAGGCGCACGCTCTTATGGTATTTTGTCCGATTGTAGCCCACCGACCGCGTGCGCACGACACGATGGCCCTCCGCATAGCGGATATTGTCGAAAATCAACGATCGGTCGCTTACGCCCATCTTGCGCCCGCTCACCGCGTGCAGACGCGTCAGGAATGCGCTTTCGTCCAATAGCGCATAGTCCGGATCGTCGGGGTCGATGTCCTTCATCGCCGCCACCAGCGAGATGTTGGTGCTGTACCCGAGCGCCGAGGCCAGCGCTTCGGAAAGATGCGATGACTTGTCCTTGGGGAAACGCGTCTGAAGGGCGCGCTTGACGTCACGAACGCCGATATCGCTGAGCGGAATGGCCGCCATGGATCGTTCCTTCACCTGCGGTCGACGTCCACGGATTACGCGCCGACCTGAAAAGTGAAGGTCGATCGTTTGCGAGTATGAGTGTCCGCTTTAACCCCGTGGCAGGTCCGGCGAGACGGCCAGCGCCAGGTTCGCGCATTGGCGGGGCGTAAGTCAAGATGGTCTTGGCGAATAGGAACGGCCGTTCCCTGCAGGTTCAGCGCCGGAGCAGTCGCCCTAGCAGGGACACGTTCGGCGGTGCGGCCGCTGCCTCCACCGCTTGCGCCGCCGCGGCGCCCATCAGCTCGGTCAGCGTATTTTCGAAATCGCGAGTGACATCATCGAAGCCCGTCTTCGCATGCGCGATCTCATGGAGCAGCGTGCCCGCAAACGCCGGCAACGTCGCGAGCTGATCGCGTCGCACCACGATGCTGCTGCTCTGAGGGTCCCAGAGCCCCACGGCATCCGCCCCTGTCACGAAATCCGCGCGCATCGTTCGGCTGATCCGGACGCTCGCGACGTGTGCGGGCAGTCCGCCGGCGATCTCGGCGATCGCGTCCGTGTGGCGAAAGATCGCGTGCTCGCCCGGGGTCAGCGCTTCGGGCTCCACCCAGTCGAACGTAAAGCTGTCGTTCCATTCGGCCTGATATTGGCCGAGGTCGCGGATCGGCGCGCCCGATAGGTCGCGCAGGCCCGCCACCTCCGCCTGGATGACGTCGGGAACGGTTATGATCTCCATGCCGTCACCACGCGCGTGATCGACCGCGGACGCGTTATGGATCAGCTGATCAGCGGTCACGAACAGGTAGCGCCCGCTTGCATTGAGAATACGGCAGGCATGAACCGCGATTTCCTTCCATCGCGCTTCGTCGCTTCCCGCGCCCGATTGCAGCGCGACCAACTGACGCGCGAGCACGGCCGCCACTTCGGTGCCCGACGCCTGCAGCAGCATCTGCTTCACCCGGTCGGTATAGGCGGTCCTCCCGACATTGGTGCGCTCGCGGTTGAGCGCCTTGCGCATCGCTTCGGTCAATGAGGTGATATTGTACGAAAACGCGAAATTCTCCTCCTCGGCGACGAGCAGCCCGGCCACATAAACGCGTGCCGGATGCCCATCCTTTCGCGCGAGGATCTGCCCGAACCTGGTGTCCTCCAGCACCGCTTCATCCGAAAAACGCAGGAAGAACGCTTTGGCCTTCGCCATCTGCGCATCGCTCAGACCGGCGAGCACTACGGTGGTCCCGGCGCGCTGCGCGTCGTCCGCAGGCTTCACCACTGCGTGCAGGGTTACCACATCGTCGAACCCGTGCTTGCCTGTTTCGGCCAAGGCGATCGAACCGTGCGCAGAGTCGATCTGCACTTCGACGCCGTTGCGGTGGAGCGTCGCAAGCGCATCTTTGAGCCCGACACCGAACTTGCCGATCACCCGGCCGGGATTGGCGAGCTTCTCGCCGCTCTCGTTCTGCGTGAAATGCTCATAGCGCAGCCCACGACCATGATCGTGAATGACCCAGGCGCCGTCGGTGCGCTTGAAAATGTCGACATCTGCCGTGTCGCTCAACACCTGCTCATCCAGCGCGTTGGCGATCAACTCGCGTACCGCGTGCGCGTCCTCCCATGCTTCGAGAATCTTCTCGATATTGAGATCGAACAATCGTTCGTCGATCATGATGTCTCAGCCCCCGTCGCAGACGAACGTGCTTTGAATCGCAATATCGGTCAATCGATGGTGCCGGTAGGCAGCGCATGATCGCAATATTCGGAAGTCCTGATCTGGCCACCATCGAACGCTCGGATAGTGTCGGCGGTCCGCCAGCAGTAGGTATTCTGGCTGATCTTCACCGGCCGGATGGGCAGCCTAATCACCGGTGCGCTCTTCCGCCGCCGCATGGCAAAGCTGCTCCAACCGTTCCAGCGAGACCTGCTCGACGATCCCGCGCAACGTGGTCACGCACGCGAGGATTGCATTCAGATCCTCAACGGTGATCTCATAGGCGGTCGAATAGCGCGCCTCGACGTAAGCGCGCTTGAGCAACTGGAAACGGCGGCGGTCGATCCGCCGATCGCGCGGCCAGGCGTCGATCAGTCTCGGCTCGTTGTCCTCGGCAAGCGAGCGCAGGAACTTGATATTGTGCGAGCGCGGGAAATAGAGCGTGCGCGCCAGCAGGAAGCAGATGTACGCGCGCTCAACTGCCTGGTGGAGCGTGAACGCGGCGTCTTTTCGCTTATCTCTTTGGATGCAGAATTCGGCGATCTCGATCGCGTCATCCACCTTGGTGAGCCACTCCCTAAAGTAGCCGTTCGCCATCTCACTGGCGTCGGCTGCCGTTAGCGGCATCGGTGTGGTGAGCGGGTGGCAGGGCAGCTCGTAGAGGATGATGCCGTCGCGGGCGATGTCGACCCAGAAATACTCGCCGCGCTTGAGCGACTGGTTCACCTCGTCGAGCGAGTGGACGATGATGTTGACCGGCCGGGCGATCTCGGCATCGCGAAGAATGCGGTCCTCGGCGACGTACCAGTAATGCGCGATGTCGGTCAGGTCTTCGTGGTTGACCACCACAAGCAGGTCGAAATCAGATTGGTAGCCGTTGGCGGGCTCATCGACCCAATCGTCGCGGGCATAGGAGCCGAACAGGATGATCTTGAGGATCTTGCCGTTCCTGCGGCTGGGCGTCGTCGCCTTGCCGATCGCCTCGGCGAACTCCTCCATCAGCACGCCCTGGACACGTTCCAGTTCGCCCTGCTGTACCGCCGGCAGATGATCGACATCTTTTCTCATTGCTCGGAATCTTCGGCGACCAGTCGTCGCTTGGCAAGCGCCCGTTGTCGAAAGAATATTTGTCGCGCTACTATCGGCAGGTTCGGCGATTCCGGATGGCCGGCAGCAACAGTTGCCGGCGCGCGTTACCCACGCGGTTCTCAACTTCCGGGATCGTCGGACACCACCGAGGCGGAGCTGGCCCGCCGATGGGTAAGCGATCTGGCCATCGGATGCTCTCCGGCGCGTTACCTCTCAGGGAAGTGGGCGCGAGATTGCCTTGATCGCCTTCAGTCCCGAGCCGAACCGCGCGATGGCGTCGCGATGCTTCTCGAGTTCGGCATAGGGCAAGTATGCGAAGTCGAGATCGGCAACTCGGCTGAAGGCGGGCCGCCTGAGCTGCGCGCGGACATCGGCTTCGCGCGCGTCCGGTGCAACCAGGAACAGCCCTGCGGCCGCATGTAGATCGCCGCCCGACAGCGCGAGATCGAGCATGCGCACGATTCCCGAATAGATCGAAGTCGAGTGCTCGACTTCGAACGCAGCCGCGACGTGCTGATTGGCGCCCAGCCACAGGACGTCGATCAGCCGGATCGAATCCGCGCCGGGGCTGACCGCAATGGCTTCGGGCAGATGCTCCAGACAGCCTTGCCCGAGCGGCATGCCCCCGTGCAGCCGGCCGCGATCGTTGGCGGCGATCCACACGTCATAGCCTAGCGCCAGCCCCAAATCGCGCAGCCACGCCTGAATCTCGGCATGGGTGCGGTCGCTTTCGCTCTGCTGCGAAGCCACCTTGTCAAGCTTGCGCGCTTCGGCGCGCGCTTCTTCGAGCCGCGCCAGCCAGTCCTTTCCGCCCGCCAGGTCGAGCGGCGGCGCGGGATAGCGGCCCGACCCGATGTCGAACAACAGCCCGCCGATCGCGCCCAGGTCATTCGACAAAAGGTCGCGATATCGGTCGTTGAGATCGAGAATGCCCGCGCGCATCGCCAGAAAATGATCCCAGGACCCAAGCTTCACCTTGGCGCCGGTCAGCGCGTTGTAGCCATTGACGATGGCGGTGTTGAATGGCGGTACCAGCGTAGGGTGCAGGAAGTAGAGCAGGTTTGCGACCGCTGGTCCCAATCCCTTAATCTTGAGCGCATCGATCGCCCGGATATGCGCGATGATCTCCTCGGCCGTGTCGCAGCACGAGCAATTGTCGAGCAGCTGACCGAACGCGCGCTGATTGTCGGGATTCTCATAGATGTCGGGGATGCGCAGCTTCGGTTTCCACAGAAAGGCATGGTCCGCTCCCTTGAAGATCTGCCGCTGCTCGGCGACCGAATGGACGACCGTCTCCAGTGATGATCCCCGATAGGCGACGCCGAAGGTCCCGGCGCGGATTTCCGCGACTACTTGGCCCAGGCCACGGCGGATCGACCGAAAATTCTTGAGCCGCTCGTCCCAGAGGAACCAACTGCGATAGGTGGCGCCCGGGTCGTCCCGCCAGCGGCGAATGAGCTCACGCGCGAGATCGTTGCCGGTATCCGCCACGTTTGCACTCATTCTCCGCCCCCCGCCTATTCACCCGTTTGCCCGCACGGTAGCGCGGGCTGGACCACCGCGCAGCAGGCAATATTGCGTTTGTCGAGGCGACATTGTGTAACGACATCCACGACCAACGGCGGTCTGCCGATCACAACGTCTTCGATTTGCGGGATGAACGCGGGGGGCCAGCGGAGCGCACGCTGGCGGTTTTCTGCGAAACCGCCAGGGGTCGCGCGTCTTTGTGACCGCGTGGCACACTTCCTCCGCCCGGGGGGCGCGGCGGCGGCTGGCCCCCAGGCCCGCGCGCACGCCGCCGCGCCGGCCGGGCTCCACAAGGGTGCGTTTGTTGATGCGCTCCTTTCGGAGCGCAGGATTGGTTCGAATATTGTCTCCCAATCGGATGCATCTCGAAGCGAGGATTCGCGTGCATCTTGCGTTTCCGCCGATCGCGGTTCTACGTTCGGTCCGCAGCGCCGGTCGGCGGTGCAGAGGCGTGAGAACCTCTTTGGGTCATATTCTACCGGGCACGAGCGGCCGGGTGGCTGACGCGCATGTCCAGGCCGTTCGCGGCTAAAGGCGTCAGCGCAAGTTCCCAAACTTGTTCTCAACACCCGGCTCCTCGGCCGGCCCGCCTCGCGACTGGGAGGCGGACGATGGGCTGCGGAATCGAGCGGGACGGACGGGTTTGCGGCCGGTTCAGATTGGCCGCGCGTGACCGTCGGCTAGGCCGCGCCTGATGCCGCGCCACGCGCCCCTGCCCGATGCGCTCGACGATCCCGAACCTTCCGGCCCGACCACGATGGAGCTCGAAATGCTCTATCGCAACGAGCAGCACGCGCTCGTGCGGTTCTTCACCCGCTACCGCGCCAGCCCCGACGATGCGCGCGATCTGGTCCAGGAAGCCTTTCTGCGGCTTTCGCGGATCGATTTGCGCGGCGGCGTGATCGCCCGGCCCGAGGCCTATCTGCGCCAGATCGCGCGCAACCTGCTGCGTGACCGCGCGAAAGCGGCGCGCCGCCATGCCGAGGCGCTCCATGTGCCGTTCGACGATGAAGCCATTTCGGATGCGGATGAAACCCGCCGGCTCGAGGCGCGCGATAGCCTCAACCGGCTCGAAGCTGCTATGGCGCGCCTGAAGCCCAAGACTCGGGAGATATTCATGGCGCATCGGCTGGACGGGTTCAGCTATGCCGAAATCGCGGAGCACACCGGCATGTCCGTCAAGGGTGTCGAGAAGCAGATGAGCCGTGCGATCGTCGAGCTCAGGCGGCTCATGGATCGCGTTTGATGCCAGTGCCGGGCGGAAGCCCCAGCGATCGCGCGCTCGAACAGGAGGCCGGGGACTGGTTCGCGAAAATGCGCGGACCCGATGCCGATCGCCATCGCCTCGACTTCGAGCGCTGGCGCGCCGCCGATCCTCGCCGTGGCGCCGCTTATGCCGAGCTGGAGCAGGTCTGGCACCTTTCGGGCGGGCTGGCCGGCACGCCGATCGGCCGTGCACGGCATCTGCCGGAACGGCGCCCATCGTTCTTTGCGCTTCCGGGAATACGCCCGGCGCTGGCGGCGATTGTGCTTGTTGCGATCGTCGGTGCGGGAATCTTCATCTGGCGCGCACCGTCCGAGCCTGGCCCCACGGTCGCCGCCAAAGCCGGTACGCCTGCGGTCACGCGCGTCGGCGAGATCCGGACCCTGAAGCTCTCAGACGGCTCGACCGTCACGCTCGACACCGACAGCGCGATCGAGGTCGCCTTTTCGGATTCGGAGCGGATCGTCCGGCTGACGCGCGGCCAGGCGCGGTTCGATGTCGCGCACGATACAGGTCGCCCGTTCATGGTCGAAGCGGGCGATCGCACCGTCGTTGCGCACGGTACCGTATTCGACGTTCGCGTCGGCCGCGATGGCGTGCGGGTCACGCTGCTACGCGGCGCGGTCGATGTCCGCGGGCACGCGCCGGGCGGAGGCAAACCGGCGACGCTGGCGCAGCTGACACCCGGGCAGAGCTTCTCGGACGCGACCGGTGCGGCACCGCAGGTCGCGCCGGCGCCCAAGGGTGGCGAGCAATGGGTATCGGGCATGCTCAGCTTCGATGGCGCACCGCTTGCCGAGGTCGTCGACGAGGCCAACCGCTATTCGCCGCACAAGCTGCGGCTGGGCTCGCCCGCGCTCGCCTCGCTGCGGGTGACCGGCGCCTTCCGCGCGCTCCCCACCGAAGAGCTGGCCGCGAGCCTCGCCGCGGCATTCGATCTTCGTGTCGCCCGTCTGCCCGACGGTGATTTCGCCCTGAACGCACGCTAGCCACAAAGAGCTTTCGCCCGCTTCCCTCCATTTTGGGGGGTAATCCCGCTTTTCGTCGTCAAGCCCCCGACAGCCGCATCACCGGCGTCGAGCAAAGGGGAGACGAACATGCGATTTGCGAAGATGGGGGCGCTCGCTCTGTCCACCGCCATGGTGCTGGTGGCACCGGCGGCGATGGCGCAGGCGAGCGAGGCGCGCGACTATGACCTGCCGAGCCAGCCGCTCGGCGATGCACTCCGCCAGGTGGCGCTCCAGTCCGGGCGGCAGGTGATCGTCGCCAGCGAGCTCGTCGACGGGCTGCGCGCGCCAGCGCTCAAGGGCCGGTACGATGTCGATACGGCGCTCGAAATGCTGCTGCGCGGCACCGGGCTGAATGCCGTCCGCGTTGGCTCGACATTGGTCGTTCAGCGGGTACCGGCTGGCGGGAGCGCCGACGGAGCGGATGCCGGCAGCAGCGAAATCCTGGTCACGGGCACCCGGATTCGCGGCCGCGGTCCCGTCGGCGTGTCGGTCATCACCATCGACCGCGCCGCGATCGACCAGAACGGCTTTGCCACGACGCAGCAGATCGCGCAGTCGGTGCCGCAGAATTTCGCGGGCGGCGCCAACGAGAATACCAGCGGATCGATCACTGGCGCTGGCAACGGCAATTCCGGGCGCGGCTCGGGCGTCAATCTGCGCGGGCTCGGCCAGACTTCGACCCTGCTGCTGCTCAACGGCGACCGGCCGCCGCTCGGCGGGGTGGCGGGCACCTTTGCCGATCTGTCGATGATCCCTGCCTCGGCGATCGAGCGGGTCGAGATCGTGCCGGACGGATCGTCCGCCATCTACGGGTCCGACGCGGTGGCCGGCGTCGTCAACATCGTGCCGCGCCTCAATTTTCGCGGCGCCGAGACGAGCTTCCGCATCGGCACCGCCGACGGCGATTCGCAGGAATATCAGTTCAGCCAGATCTTCGGCACGCGCTGGTCAAGCGGCAACGCGGTCATCGCCTATGAATTCTACAAGCGCGACCGGCTGCGCGCGGCCGACCGCGCCTTCGCCACCGACGACCTGCGTCCGTTCGGCGGGCTCGATCGCCGCGGCAATTATGCGAGTCCCGGCACGATCTTCGCGGGCGGCCAGAGCTTCGCCATCCCGCGCGGCCAGAATGGCGTCGGATTGACCCCCGGCCAGCTCACTGCCGGCACGATCAATCGCGGCGACAGCTGGTACGGCGTCGACATCCTGCCCGAGCAGCGCCGGCACTCGCTGTTCGCCGCGTTCAGCCAGAATCTCGCCCCCAACCTGCGCTTCTACGCGCATGGCTTGGCCACCTGGCGCAATTTCGATCAGGCGGTGCGATCGAGTTCCGATGCGCGCCGGACGGTGCCCGTCACCAACCCCTTCTATGTCGACCCGATCGGCACGCACCAATCGGTCGGGGTCAACTACAGCTTCGTTCGCGACCTCGGCAACGAGCGCCAGCGCGGCCTGGTCCGCGCCTATGGCGCAACGGCCGGGCTCGAGGCGACGTTCGGGCGATGGACCGTCGATGCCCATGGCACATGGGGCAGGCAGGCCGAACGCTATGAGCTGCTCAACCGAATCAACACCGCGCGGCTCGCGCTGGCGCTCGCGGACACCAATCCGGCGACCGCCTACAATCTGTTCGGCGACGGTCCGTCGACCAACAAGGCGACGATCGACTCGATCCGGGGCTATAATAAGCGCGATTACAATGGGACCGTCTGGTCCGCGACGCTGCGCGCCGACGGTCCGCTCCTAGCGCTGCCGGCCGGTGATGCGCGGCTCGCGATCGGCGGGGAATATCGCGAGGACCGCTACCGCGACGGCGCGACCATCTCCTACACCTCGACGCTCACGCCTACCACGACGCCGCCGGCTCCGCTGCTCGACGTCCGCACCGTCAAAGGAGTCTATGCCGAGCTGCTGATCCCGGTGTTCGGCGGCGATGCCCGGCTTCCCGGCTTCCATCGCCTCGACTTCTCGGCGGCGCTTCGCAGCGAGGACTATAGCGATTTCGGGCGCACCACCAATCCCAAGCTGGGTCTTACCTGGGAGCCGTTTGCCGGCCTCAGCTTCCGCGGAAGCTATGGCAAGTCGTTCCGGGCGCCCAGCTTTCAGGAGCTGCGGCAGGACCCCGCGACGATGGGCTATTTCGCCTATGCCGCCGCCGATCCGCAGGCGCCGGGCGGCACGTCGAACATCCTGGTGATCCGCGGCAACGATCCCAATCTGAGGCCGGAGCGCGCGACGACCTGGACGCTGGGCGCCGACCTGAAGCCGGGTTTCGCCCCCGGCTTTCATGCGGGTGTGACCTGGTTCAACGTCGATTATCGCGACCGCATCGCGTCGCCGGCGGCCAATCTCGCGAACTTCCTGGTCAACCGCGACATCTATGCCCCGATCATCACGGCCAACCCGTCGCCCGCGCGCGTTGCCCAGCTCTTCGACTCGCCTTATTATCTCGACCTGTTCGGCATCCCCCGCACCGCGACTTTCGTCGCCGAGGTCGATGCGCGCCTGCAGAACCTCTCGGTCGTCAAGCAGTCCGGGCTCGACTTCGATATCGGCTATGCGCTCGATCTCGGGGGCGGTCGTGCAGAGCTCGGCGCGGTCGGTACCTGGATCTTCCATATCCGGCAGCAGCTGACGCCCACCGCCAAGGCGATCGACGTGGTCGGGACGGTCGGCAATCCGGTGGATCTGCGCATCCGGGGAAAGGCGGTCTGGACGCGCGGGGGCTTTGGCGCGGCTCTGTTCGTCAACTATGTCGACGGCTACACCAACAAGACCACGGCGGCCCCGGAACGCGTCAGGTCCTGGACGACGTTCGACCTCAACCTCAGCTATCGCTTCGAGCGCGAGCGCGGCCCGCTTCATGGTCTGCGCATTGCGCTCAACGCGACCAATCTGTTCGACTCGAAGCCGCCCTATGTCGCCTATTTCGTCGGCACCGCAACCAGCGGCTATGACCCGGAGAATGCCAACCCGCTCGGACGCGTCGTCGCGCTCCAGGTGACCAAGTCATGGTAAGCCGGGTCGCGCTCATCGGGCTCGCGCTCTTCCTGCCCGGGATCGCCAACGCGAAAGCCACTTCCTGTGCAGAACGCCTGCTACCGTCCGCTTCCGCCGCCGCCGGGTCAAAGCGGCCGATCACCGCACGGGATCTGGTCGAGCTGCGCGACTTCGGCCGTCCCGATACCGGGGCGATCGGCGAGCCCTTCAATCTTTCGCCCGATGGCCGCCATGCAGCGCTGACGCTCCGGCGGGGCAACCCCGACAGCGACGATTATTGTGTGGGTGTGGTCCTGGTCACGCTCGATGGTCGCGCCCCGGCGCGTCTGCTCAATGTTGGAGGGGACATCGTCCCTTCGACCTATGACCTGCGCGGTTTGCCCGCGATCCCCAACGGCTCGCCCAAGGCAGCCACGCCGATCTGGTCTCCCGATAGCAAGAGACTGGCCTGGTTGCGGCGGGATCGCGGCGCCACGCAAGTCTGGCTAGTGGGGCTCGATGGCCGCCCCGCGACACAACTGACGCGCCTTTCGACCGATGCCCTGAGCATCGCCTGGGCGAAGGACGGCCGCACGATCCTCGTCAAGACGCGCCCCTTGCTCGACGCCGGGTTCGCCGCGATCGAGCGCGAAGGCAGAAGTGGTTATCACTATGACGCGCGCTTCGCGTCGCTGTTCGAAAATCGTCCACGGCCATCGCTTCCGCTGCCCGAGGAAACCAGCGCACTGGATGTTGTCAGTGGTGCGGTGCGACCCCTCTCGCCTGCCGAAGCCGCCAGGATGATGTTCGCGGGCGAAGCCAGTCGTCCGCCCGGCGCGACACTCTTCGCGGAGGCGTCGTCCGGCGACCGCGCTTGGACTGCATTGGCCGATCCGGAGCACCCTTATGGTCCCGACCGGCTGCATGTCGTGGTCGACGGCAAGGAGATAGCCTGCACCTCCGATGTCTGTGATGCGCATATCGGCGGGCTGTGGTGGATCTCCCCCGGCGAGCTTCTCATTGAACGCTATGGGGGGCCCGAAAATGGTGGGCGGGTCGCGTTGTTCCGCTGGCGCCCTGCGGCGGAAGCCGCACCTTCGATGCTGTTCGACACGGTGGAATCGCTGACCGGCTGCCAGCCCCTTGGCCGAGACCTGATCTGCGCCCGCGAGACCGCAATACAACCCCGCATGCTTGCCCGCCTCGATCCCGAGACCGGTGTGGCGACGACGCTCTACGACCCCAATCCCGAATTCGCTTTCATCCGAATGGGCAGCGTCGAGCGGCTCGTGTGGACCGATCGTGAGGGCGTTCCGACCTTCGGCGACCTAGTCCTTCCACCGGACCATAAGCCCGGCGAACGCCATCCGTTGATCGTCGTTCAATATCAGAGCCGCGGTTTCCTACGTGGAGGAACGGGCGACGAATATCCGATCTTTCTCTATGCCGCCAAGGGCTATGCCGTTCTGAGCTTCCAGGCCCCAAACAGACTGCCCGCGACAGACGCGGCGCCCGACCTCGACGCTTTGCAGCGGATCAATGTGCGCGATTGGGCGGGTCGGCGACGCATCTTCCTCGGTCTCGACGCCGGTGTCGACATGGCGATCACTCGCGGCAGCGTGGATGAGGAGCGTGTCGGAATCACCGGCCTGAGCGATGGCGGCAGCACGGTCCAATATGCGCTCAACAATTCGTCCCGCTTCAAGGCAGCCGTGATCAGCTCATGCTGTGACGATCCCAGCACAATGTTCACGGTCGGGCCGGCCTACCGCGATGCCGCACTTCGCTGGGGCTATCCGCCGCCGGGCCAGGAGGCGCGCGCATTCTGGGCGCCGCAATCGCTGGCGACAAACGCTACGCGTCTGACGACTCCGCTGCTGATGCAGCTGTCAGATGCCGAATATCGAATGGCGACCGAGGGCTTCTCGGCACTCGAAAGCGCCGGCGCACCCGTCGAGATGTATGTCTTTCCGGACGAGCAACATGTGAAAGCACATCCCGCCCATCGTTTGGCCGTTTACGAGCGTGGCATCGCCTGGTTCGACTTCTGGCTGCGCGACATGGTGTCGAACGACCTTGCCCGGCAGCCGGAGCTCGCGCGGTGGCAGACAATGAAGGCGCGCGTGCGATCAGCCCAGCGGTTGCCCTGACCGGCGTTCCCAGTTCGTCGCCCAGGCCTCAATATCGGCCAGTGCGAGCAATTGCGGGAGCGCCTCGCTGTCGAGCGCGCCGCTGTCGAGTACCGTGCGAACTGCCGGGCGGTCGAGAAATCCCTGGCGCGACAGGGTGCCGTCGAGCAGCATCTCCCGCAGGAGCGGCCGGTTGGCATGGATCAGTCGCTGTGCGAAGCCATCGAAGCTCCCCTTGGTGCGCCGGTCGATGACGGCGGCGGGCAATCGGTCCCGAAACGCCTCACGCGCGATGGCCCGATTGTTGCCGCCCGAGCACCACAACCAGCTTGGGATGCGCAGGCATGCCTCGAGCAAGGGCTGCGACATGAGCGGCGAGACATAGGGCGCCAGCGCCTCGCGCCCATAGCCCTCGAGATGGTTCTGGATTCCGATCAGCGACCAGACATGGCGGCGTTTGCCGGGCGGAATGTCGGCGGGCGCCTCCAGCCATGGATTGCCGGAAGGCCAGGGGAGATTCTCGCGGACCTGAGCGGCGGCGAAGCGGTTGGATCGTGGCCTCGGCAGCCTTGTGTCCGGCCGCCGCCAGCGCCGTGCCGCCACCAGCAGCACTTGCCAGACATTGGTCCGCGACAGGCGGGCGACCTCGTCGGCGGTCCGGAGCAGGCCGCGTCCGACGCCCTGCTGCATGAAACGGTCGACCACCGGCAATGCCGACTGGAGCAGGCAGAAGACATTGTCGCCGCCCGCGCCGCCGATGAACCCGTCGGCACCGAGCTCGGTGGCAAGCGACTGGATCGGCCTGTCCAGTGCCTGCGAGAAGTTGCGTGCGCACGGCCTCGGCAGGTGCGCCGCATCCGAGCGCGCGAGGTCGACCGCGTCCACCGCCAGGGACAAGGGATGGAGGGGCAGGCCCAGATGCGCGGCGACGGCGCGCGCATAGGGCAGCTCGTCCGGATCGCCCGGCGCCGGCCCGAAGGTCAGGCATGCCGCCTGCGATCCGGCCTCGTGGCCGCCGGCGGCGACGATCGCCGAGTCCAGTCCGCCCGAAATCTCGAGGAGTGGACGCGTGAAGCAGCGGCGCCAGGCCCGCAACACATCGCTGGCGGTATCGCCCAGCAGCGCGATCGCCGCCTCGCGCTCGTCGATCTGGCGCGCCGCGTCGGCAAAACGCCAGGGAGACCAGGCGCAGCGCGTCGACAACTCGTCGCCCGTCAGCCGGGCCGCCACGCCGGGCAGCAATTCGCTGATGCCGCGCAATGCCGTTTGCGCTGGCCTGAGATCCCGGAAGACCAGCGATTGGGCGATGATCGTCCAGTCGATCTCGGGCGCGAGCAGGCTATATTCGAACAACAAATCCGGGCGCGACGTGATGATCTGCGCGCCGTCGATTGCGGCCCGATAGCAGGCCACGGCGCCCGAGGGGTCGCGCAGGATTTCCACCCCGTCGTCGAGAGCGCGGATCGCGACGTAGCCGCCCCAGAACCGGCTCAGAAATTCCTCGGCTGCGCCTTCTACCGCGCGCTCGCCGTCGGCGAGCCGCGCGTTGGTCTCCCGGTCGAACAGATGGCCCCAGATGACGCCCCGCCCTTCGGGCAGCATCAGATGCGCGGCACCGGGGGCGCCAAGCACCAGCAGCCCCGGGGCATCGACGAGCGACCTGAGATCCTGCGCATCGCGCAATGACGCGATGAACGTGCCGAGCCTCTCCGAACGGGAATGTCCGGGTGGCGACAGGAGCGCGAGAAACGCCGCATTGTTCATACGGCCAGGATCGGCGTGAAACGCGAGACGTGATCATAGCTGTCGTTCAGGATGGCGTTGCGGACTTGCAGCCAGCAATGCGCCTCGAACGGATCGAGCTTGACGCCGAATACCAGCATGGCGGCCAAGCCGCGGGCCGTGAGCCAGCGATCGAGCGCGAGCGAATCGAGCAGGCAGTTGCGGGCAAACGGCGCGAGTGAACGCGATCCTGCGAACGCCGCTGCCTGTCCCAATGCCGGTGCGGTGTCGGCTCCGGTACAAGCTACCCGACGGCAGGCATGCTCGCTCAAAATGGCGTGAAGCGACTGAAGCCGCAGCTTCGCCAGCGTCAGGGCGAGAATGGCGGCGATCCGCCACGGTCCAGCCGTCATACCCCTGTCCTCGTTCGGCAGCCCGCAATCCAGCGCGACCGGAACGGTCACACGCTCCTTGAGCGCATTGGTCGGTTCGGGGTCCCACGCGCGCACAGTTCCGGCGCGGCAGAGCAACGTGCGAACTGCTGCCGGCGGGGATGCCGCATGCGCGCAATCGAGCCAGCTCCGCATCGCGGACTCGGCCGAGGGCGGCACCAGGAAGTATCTGTCCTGCCGCACGTCGAGCAGCACCAGCCGCCCGGAAGCGGCGCAGATATTCGCGTGCGGCAATATCCGCCAGAAGGCCATATCGCCCGTCAGTCGGACCGACGTCGCCGGCCCGGCAAGCGCCGGGCCGACGCGCGCCGATCAGTCCTCGGAAAGGCCGGCTTTGACCTGCAGGCCGGAGGCATCGATGATGCCTTCGTCCAGGCCCTGGGTCTCGACGCTCGCGGCGCCCAGATCGATGAGGTCGACGGCCTCGTTGGTTTCGCGGTCCATGGTCATGCTCCTCGTCGCGGGATGCGACGGAGCGGAGGATCGGCGGACCGCCCGGCTATAAGAAGATTATAATGGGATTATAATCGCCGGGCGCGCTTACCGATCTTCGCGGTGACGCAGCAGTGCCGGAACCGCCCGCATCCGCCGCAAATGATAGCGGCGGACGGCCTGTGCCTGGCCGGAATCGCGAATCGCCAGCTCGTCGAGCTCGCCGAGAATTGGCTCCAGCACCGCTTCTTCGATCATGCGGAACGCGTGCAGCCGGTCGCTCGCGCCGGCGATCGCTGCCCGAACCTCCAGATTGGGCACGTCGGCGGCGATCCGCTCGAACAGCAACGCGGTCCGATCCGCCAGCGTCGCGGGCTCGGGATCGTCGAGGTCCAATGCGGTGGTCGTTCGCGCGGTGCGCAGGGCGATCAGGGTCAGCGCCGAGTTCCACTCGTAGAGATCGCGCAGCGCCGCCTCGGTGAAATGGGCGACGTGAAACCCGTCGCCGCTACTTGCCTCGACCAGGCGTTCGCCCGCCAGCCGGTGGAGCACGTCGCGCACCGGCGTCATGCTCACGCCGAGATCGCCGGCCAGGCGATTGGCCTCGAGCCGCGTGCCGGGGGCAAAATGCCCCTCGCGGAGCATCTGCTTGAGCGTCACATAACTGCGCTCCATCGCCTGTACCGGGCTCATCCGCCGCGCTCCTGCGCCTGGCGGTGCGCCGCGACCGCCTCGCGCTGGTCGGGCCGAAGCGCATCGATCGCGCCGATATGCTCGGGCACGTCGTCGCCGAGCAGCACCGACGGGCAGATGCCCTCGTAATTGCCGAGATTGGGCCGGTGCTGCGCATAGCCGACCAGCGCCGCGAGCGCCGGATCGAACCGTCGCGCGGTCGGCGGCGGATAGGCGAGCCACTGATTCTCGTAAGGCTTGAGCCAGCCCAGGCAGTAGCTGACCACGACAGCGCGGCGGATATCGCCGGTCGCATTGGCGCCGGCGCCGTGCAGCGTCGAACCGAGAAAGACGATCGCGTCACCGGGGTTGCAATCGGCGACCACAGTGCCGCCGGGAGTGTCGTCGGTCAGGGCATTGCGTCCGTGCGAGCCCGGATAGATCAGCGTCCCGCCATTGGCGGGCGTGAACGGCGTCAGCGGCCACATCACATTGACCAGATACTCGACCTCGCCCTTGACGCCCTGCCACATGTCCTGGTCGCGGTGCGGAAACTGCGCCGGCGCTCCGGGATGAAGCGCGATCGCCTGCATGAGGTTGAGCTGCAGGCGATCGCACCAGGGCAGCAGCACATGCTCGGCGAGACCGAGGATTGCCGGGTTCATGACGAGCTCCGCGGCATGCGGCGAGCGTTTCAGCAGGCTGCCGAACCTTTTGGTCCGGGCGCCATAGAAATCGCCCGAGCAAAAGGGCGTCGCCTCGAACAGCGGACCCAGGTCCGCGTCGAGCGCGGCGATCCGCTCCGCGGGCATCGCTCCGCCGACGATGCACCAGCCTTGCTGGCTCAGCGCGGCGGTGGTGCCGATGCTATCGCCAGCGGCGACCAGAGGTTTACGGGTCATGGCGGTCACCTCCGCGCGCCGGCGGCGCGCAGCGGCGCGACCTGCGCCGGTGCCGCAGGCGACCAGATGCCGGCCTCGGCCAGGAGCGCCGGCGTATTCTCGGTGATCCGGATCCGGAGCGCGCCGAGCAACTGGCTGCCATACCGCACCGGCAGGCCGAGCGGCATGCAGTCCCAGCCGAAGCTCAGGATCTGCTGCAGCCAGCCCATCTCGGCGACGCCGGTATAGGTGGTGATGCCATTGGCGAGCGCATAGTCGGCGAGCGCGGTCACAAGCTGGTTGCGGACCAGCCGCCGGTCGCGTGCCGAAAGCCGCCGGTCCAGGCAGAAGCGCGTGATTTCGCGCACGGCGTGCCCGCACGGCGGCGCCTCCTCGCACAGGTCGGCGAAAAGCGTGTCGAGGATGTGCGGCCGGTCGGTCGGGAGCAGACGGGCGGAAGCCAGATGCTCGCCGCCCGCGTCGGTCAGGATCAGATATTCGGCATGCGGATCGTCGAACTGGTCGATTTCGAAACGCCCGTCGAGCACGGGCAGGTCCCATTTGAGAAGGTCGACGAAGACCTCCTTGCGGGCGGCGAACATCGCGCGAAGCGCATGATCCTCGCCTTGTCCCGCGGCAGTCGTGATGAGTTGGGCCATCGGCCAGCCTCCTTGAAGTGAAGAGGCAGCCAACATTGCGGCCGATCGGCGCGGCCGATATTCCAAGAAATGGGGGTATCAGTTCCTGAGCACGTCCGAAAAGCTGATCAGGCCGTCGAACAAGGCGCGCACCGCCAGGAGCGCACGCTTCTGCACCCCGTAGCGCTCGCGCGCATGCTTGAGATGCTGAATCACGGTTTCGTGGCTGATCCCGAGGATCTGCGCGATCTCCCAGTCGGTCTTGCCGCGCGCCGCCCACAGCACGCAGTCGCGCTGCCGATCGGTGAGCACTGCGCGCTGGAGCAGGATGGTATCGCCGCTTCGCGACAGCCGCCGCCCGGCCTCGAAGGCGAACCCGCCAACCAATTGCGCGATATGGTGCTGTTCCTCGGGAAAGCTGCGCCCGGCCGCGACCGCGAACGAGCAGGAGCCATGGACTTCGCCGGGGACATTGGCGGGGACGGTGAAGCCGTCGCCGATGCCGATACGCGATGCCGCCTCGAGCACGTCGCGGTCCTTGCTCGTCAGCTTGATCATGCGCGGCACCGCCGACCAGGCGAAGCCGATGCTCGCACGATGGCTGGCGCGGTGGATGGGGTCGGAACGCCCGAGGCCGCGCGCGTCGAACCAGTCCTGCCATGACGAGGGATAATTGTGCAGCCGGATCGCGGCGCTCGGCTGGCGCCCGAAATCGACGTGATGGACAAGCGCGAAATAAGCCACGCCCATCTCTGCGCAACAGTCCATCAGCGCGGCACGCAAGATCTCGGCATTATCGGCCGCGCGTGCCCTCTCGACGAACGCTTCGGCGATCGCCAGCCTGGTCATTCCCACCCCGGTCGACCCCGAGCGCGGTCCCAATCCGCGTGCCTCGGAAATTCGCCTTCGACAGGCTCGTGGCCAAGCAACTTCTCACGGCGGCCGCCAGAGCAACTACAATTGCCCAGCCTATCTCCTAAAGTAATTTTCCTGTCAAACGAATGCTTTGACCATCGCCGTGATGAAGAACAAAGGCGATCGATCTTCCCGGTTCGAGCGATCCGGCGCCGCGTGCCGTAACGGCAAGTGATGGTTAACCGTTATTTACTTGGCGCAAGCGCAGCGGGGATCGTTACGCCCGGCAACCGAAAGATCAGCCGGCCCGCCGAACCGACCCGTGATTATTTCCATTTTGGATCAATTGCGCGGATGGAACAAACGCGCCAGCGGCACCGGCATGACGGCGCGGGCCGCCGCCATGCCGGTGGTCAGCGAGATCCCGATTATTGCTTGGTCACGGCGGTCACCTCGCCGGCGTTGCCCGCGACCGTGACGTCGAACGCGACCTTGTCGCCGACCGCGATGCCATCGAGGACTTCGGGCTTCGCACTGAAGGTCATGGTCATCGCGGGCCAGTTCACTTCGGGGATCGCCTGATGGTCGAGCGTGATCTTGCCGCCGGCCTTGTCGATCGCGGTCACCGTGCCGACGCTTTTCGCCATCTTCGCTCCGGCGGGCATCGCCATGTTGCCCATGTTCGACCCGGCATTGGTCGCCGCCGGGGTCTCGGCGGTGGTGGCATTGGTCTCGGTTTTCTGGCCGCAGGCTGACAGCGAGACGGCGCCGGCAAGCAGGGCAGCGAGGTACAGGGTCTTCATCACATTCTCCTTCAGGGTTGCTCGGGTGGGGAAACGGGTCGTGCGCGGCGCCGCATGAGCAGATAGGCGGCGGGAATGACGAACATCGAGAGCAAAGGCGCGGTGAGCATGCCGCCGACCATCGGGGCAGCGATGCGGCTCATCACCTCGGAGCCCGTGCCGGTGCCGAGCAGGATCGGCAGCAGGCCGGCGAGGATCACCGCGACCGTCATCGCCTTGGGCCGGACCCGCAGCAGCGCGCCCTCGCGCACCGAGGCTTCGACCTGCTCGGCCGGGGGCGCTTCGCCGCGCTCGGCGAGCGCCTGCTTCAGATAGATCAGCATCACCACGCCGAACTCGGCGGCGACGCCGGCAAGCGCGATGAACCCGACCCCGGTCGCGACCGACTGGTTGTAGCCCAAGAGGTACAGCAGCCAGACGCCGCCGGTCAGCGCGAACGGCAAGGTCGCCATGATCAGCGCCGCTTCGTCCAGCCGCCGGAACGTCAGATAGAGCAGCAGGAAAATGATCGCGAGCGTCGCGGGGACGACGATCTTCAACCGCTCCATCGCGCGTTCCAGGAATTCGAACTGGCCGGTAAAGGCGATGCTGACGCCCGGCGGCAGCTGGACCTTGGCCGCAATCGCATGCTGGAGGTCGCCGACGATTGCCGTCATCGCCCGCCCGCGCGCGTCGACATAGATCCAGGTGGCCGGGCGGCCATTTTCGCTGCGCAGCATCGGCGGGCCGTTGACGATGCGAATGTCCGCCACGGTGCCGAGGGTGATCTGCTGCTTTGACGGGGTCAGGATCGGCAGGTCGACCAGCTTCTCCGGACTGTCGCGCAGCTCGCGCGGGTAGCGCACGCTGATCGGATAGCGCGCCAGTCCCTCGACGGTCTCGCCGATCGCCGCACCGCCGATCGCGCCAGAGACGATGTCCTGCACATCGGCTACGTTCATGCCGTAGCGCGCGGCTGCGCCGCGGTTGATCTGGACGTCGATATAGCGCCCACCGGTCAGCCGTTCGGCCAGCGCGGAGCTCACGCCCGGCACGGTCTTGGCGACGGCTTCGATCTGCCGCGCGACCTGGTCGATCTGCCCGAGATCGGACCCCGACACCTTGATCCCGATCGGGCTCTTGATGCCGGTCGCGAGCATGTCGATGCGGTTGCGGATCGGCGGGATCCAGAAATTGGCGAGACCCGGCACTTTCACGCGGGCATCGAGCTCCTCGATCAATTTCTCCTGCGTCATCCCCGGGCGCCATTGGTCCTTCGGCTTGAACCGGATCGTCGTCTCGAACATCTCGAGCGGCGCCGGATCGGTCGCGGTGTCGGCGCGCCCGGCCTTGCCGAACACGCTCTCGACCTCGGGCATTGTCTTGATCAGCCGGTCGGTCTGCTGGAGCAATTGCCCGGCCTTGGCGGTCGAGATGCCGGGCAGCGCCGAGGGCATGTAGAGCAGATCACCCTCGTTCATCGCCGGCATGAACTCGCCGCCGGTGCGCATGATCGGAACGATGCTCGACGCGAATATGAGGACCGCGATCACCAGCGTCGCCTTGGGCCGCTTGAGCACCCAGTCGAGCGCGGGACGATAGGCGCGCGCCAGCCAGCGATTGACCGGGTTGGCGTCCTCGCCGGGGATGCGCCCGCGAATCAGCCAGCCCATCAGCACCGGTACCAGGGTGACCGACAGGATGGCGGCGGCGGCCATCGCATAGGTCTTGGTGAAGGCGAGGGGCGCGAACAGTCGTCCTTCCTGCCCCTGGAGCGAGAAGATCGGCACGAACGAGAAAGTGATGATCAACAGGCTCAGGAACAGCGCCGGCCCCACCTCGGCGGCAGCGGCCGTGATCACGCGCCATCGCTCCGGGCCGGTCAGCGTTTCGTCCGGGTGGTCATGTTCCCAGCGTTCGAGATGTTTGTGCGCATTCTCGATCATCACCACGGCCGCATCGACCATCGCGCCGATCGCGATTGCGATGCCGCCCAGCGACATGATGTTTGCGTTGACGCCCTGTAGGCGCATCACCACGAACGCGGCGAGGATGCCGAGGGGCAGGGTCAGGATCGCGACCAGGGCCGAGCGGACGTGCCACAGGAACAATGCGCAGACGATCGCGACGACCAGGAACTCTTCGAGCAGTTTGCCGGATAGATTGTCGACCGCGCGATCGATCAGCCCCGAGCGGTCATAGGTGGTGACGACCTCGACGCCGGGCGGCAGGCTCTTGCGCAATTCGTCGAGCTTGGCCTTGACGCCTTCGATCACTTCGCGCGCATTCTTGCCCTGGCGCATGACGATGACGCCGCCCGCGACCTCACCCTCGCCGTTCAGCTCGGCGACGCCGCGCCGCATGTCGGGACCGATCTGGACGCTCGCGACATCGCCGAGCATCACCGGCACGCCGCCGGCGGCGGTGCGGATCGGCACGCTGCGGAAATCGTCGAGCGACGAGAGATAGCCGCTCGCGCGCACGACATATTCGGCCTCGGCCATCTCAACGACCGACCCGCCGGTTTCCGAATTCGCGCGCGCGAGCGCCTCGGTCACCTCGGCCTGCGTGACGCCGTAGGAAACCAGCTTCTGCGGATCGAGCAGCACCTGGTATTGTTTGACCATGCCGCCGATGCTCGCGACTTCGGCGACGCCGGGCACGGACTTGAGCTCGTAGCGCAAAAACCAGTCCTGCAGGCTTCGCAGCTGCTGAAGGTCGTGGCGGCCGGTCCTGTCGACCAGCGCATATTCGTAGATCCAGCCGACCCCCGTCGCGTCCGGGCCGATCGAGGCGGTGGCGCCTGCGGGCAACCGCCCCTGCACCTGGCTCAGATATTCAAGGACGCGGCTGCGCGCCCAATAAAGGTCGGTGCCGTCGTCGAACAGCACATAGACGAAGCTGTCGCCGACGAACGAATAGCCGCGCACGACGCGCGCGCCGGGCACCGACAGCATCGTCGTCGCGAGCGGATAGGTGACCTGGTTCTCAACGATTTGCGGCGCCTGGCCGGGATAGGAGGTGCGGATGATGACCTGGACGTCGGACAGGTCGGGGAGCGCGTCGATGGGCGTGGTGCGCACCGCGCCGATGCCGATCGCGACCAGTACCAGCGCCGCCAGCACCACGAAGATGCGCGCCTTGACCGAAGCGCGGATTATCGCCGCGATCATTGGCCGCCGCCGATCGGGCGCACCGCGATGCCGGTGAGACTCGCTTCGGAATCGAGCAGGAACTGCCCCGAGGCGACGACTTTTTCGCCAGGCGACAGCCCGGCGAGGATTTCGGTCTGACCGCCAGCATCGCGGCCGATACGGACCTCGGCGGGATGATAGCGCCCGTCCCCGAGCGCTAGCATCACCAGCGTGCGCGTGCCGGTGCGGATCACCGCCTCGCTCGGCACCAGCAGGACCGCTTTGGTGTCGCCGCCGAGCGCCACGCTCGCAAACATGCCCGGCCGCAGTCGGCCGCCGCGGTTGGGCAGCTCGATCCGCACGGTGAGCGTCCGGCTGTCGGCCTGCGCAGTCGGCAGGATCGCGATCACCCGGCCGGCGAACGTCTCGCCGGGAAAGCTGGTCAGCGCCGCGCTGGCATTCTGGCCGATGCGCACATCGCCCGCGCGCGCCTCCGGAACGGCGGCGTTGAGCCAGACGGTGCCGAGACCGCTCACCTGGGCAAGTGTCTGGCCCATGCCGAGCGTCACGCCGGCCCGAGCGTCGAGCGTCTGGATCACCCCGGAGATCGGTGTCGTGATCGTCACTACGCCGTTCGGCCGACCCGTCCGTTCGACATTGGCGATCAGGCCATCGGACATGCCCATCAGCCGCAATCTTTGACGCGCGGCGGCGGTCAGGTCGGGCTTGCCGAGCCGTTTGACGCTGAGGAACTCGGTCTGCGCGCCGCCCCAGTCGGGCAGCAGCAGGTCCGCGATCGGCGCGCCGGCACGGACAACGTCACCGGGCGCGCGGGCATAGACACGGCTTACGAACCCGCCCGAGCGCGCCTGGATGATCGCCACATCGCGCTGGTTGAAGTCGATCGTGCCGGTGACGTCGAGCGTGGTCGCAAGGCTGCCCATCTTCGCTTCGACCACGCGCAGGCCGAGGCTCTGGCGAGCGGACGGATCGACCGTAACTGCCGGTGCCGCGCCGGGGCCTTGGCCGTCGGCATATTTGGGCACCAGCTGCATGTCCATGAAGGGCGATTTGCCGGGCTTGTCGAACTTCTGGTTGGGGAACATCGGGTCGTAATAATAGAGGACCTTGCCCGCGCCGGCCGATGCGACGGCTTGCGGCTGCGGCGGCTGGCGATGGCCCGCCCAATAGCCCGCGCCGCCCGCCGCCAGCGCCACGGCAAGGATCGATATTCCCCAGCGCACTGCGCCCGATTTGAGCGTCATGGCCGCTCCTCCCCATAGATGATGTTGATACGGACCGCGTCGCGCGCGACATCGGCTTCCCGGTTGAGCGCCTCGACCTCGGCCTCGGCGAGCGCGAGCGTGGAGAGCAGCGCCGTCCCCAGATCGAGCTTGCCCGCCGCATAGCTGTCGCGGTCGAGCTCGGCGCGGCGCCTGGCCAGCGGCACCAGCACCTCGCGCGCATTGCGCAATCGCTCATGATGCATGGCATGGTCCGCGAGATCCGCTTCCAGCGCCGCGACTAGCTCGCGCCGGATCGCGTCGCGATCGTACCGGCTGCTCTGCGCGTCGCTCTCGCTTGCGTCGATCCTGGGATTCTGGCGCTTGCCGGCGAACAGCGGCAGATCGATCGACACGCCCACCGACGCCATGTCGCCATATCGGGGATCGCGCCGGCCATAGGACACGCCGACCTTCCAGTCTGGGCGCTTCTCGGCGCGGGCGAGCCGCACATCGGCGTCGGCGACCGCGATCCGCGCATCCTGCGCCCTGAGCGCCGGAAGCGAGTCGATCCCCGCCCGCAGCCGAACCGGATCGACGTCGAGCATCGGCGGATCGCCCGACACCTCGGGATTGGGGTCGCCGGTATAGCGCGCGAGCCGGGCGCGCGCCTGCGCCACCACCGCGGCCATTTCGGCGCGGCGATCGGCGATGGCAGCGCGAAGCTGTTCGGGCTCGAGCGCCTGGCTCGGGCGCGCACTGCCGGAGGCGAGACGCGCGGTCACGGTCTTCTGCAGATCATCAAGGCTGGCGTCGAGCAGATCGAGCTGCTTGAGCCGGCGTTCGCCATAATAGAGATCGATCCAGGCAAGCGCGGTCTCGAGCCTGACGTTGCGCCCCTCGACCAGCTCGCCCGCCTCGGCGAGGCCGATGTTGGCGGTCGCGCGTGCGGCACGCGCATGCCGCTTGGCGAGGTTGGGGAACATCTGGCTGAACCCGACCGTCGCCATCGTGAAATCGTCGCGGGTGAAGCTGCCCGCATTGGGACCCGTCACCGGGAAATTCTGCAGCCCCAGGTCGAGCGTTGGATCGGGCAAGCGATCTGCGGCGATCGCCGAGGACCGCGCGCCGGCGGTGGTGGCGGCGCGCGCCTTGAGGCTGGGCGCGTTCGCGGTAGCGCGGGCCAGTGCCTGGTCATAGGTCAGCGGATCGGCCCAGGCCGGCGCCACCGACTCTATCGTCAGCGCCGCGGCGCCGATCGCCAGAAGCAGGCGGCGTCGAGCGCGCCTTGGCAGGATGGTCATGGAAATTTCCCCTTGTGGAAAAGGGACGGCGCGCCTGCGGAGGCGCGCCGTCCCCGGAGCGGGTCAACCGGACCGCAGCCCGACCAACCCGCTCCGGCGAGTCGCCGACGCGCGCGTCAGCCGTTGTTCGGCTTGGTCGCACCTTTCATGCAGTCGGCGGGGCTCGCCTGCATCATCGCGCAGTCGCAGCTGGCCATTTCCCGGGCCTCGGGCACCCACACGCGGACGCGCGCGGGGCCGATCGCGCGCGGCCCATATTGCGGAACCGAGCGCCATTCATAATGGCCCCGAGTGTTTGCCGCCGGCGCATCCTGCGCGAAGGCGGGCGCAGTGATGGCGAAGGTGGAAAGCATGGCCGCGATCGCCGCGGCCGACAGAGAAATCGTCTTCATGATATTGTCCTTGGTCTGAGTCGTCATGGCGCGGGCCGTGTGGCGCTCCGTCAGCCGTTCACGGCTTCAGGAAGCGCGAACCCGCGCGCGAAGGTCAGCCAAGAAAGGTGGGTGGTTCCGGTTCGGGTCCGGTGTCGTGGCCCGCAAGGATCGACGATGTCGGCCAAAAACCGGCAGCAACGGGCGCCATCTGTGCGGTCGAGGGTGCCTGCGGCGCTCTGACGCCGAGCACCGCGCTGCAGCCGGCCATCAGCATGCAGCCCGAACCCTTGGAGGATTTGGACTTGTCGCTCTTGACCGGTTTGGCGGCACAGTCGGTGCAGGGGCTGGCCATCTTGCAATCCGGCATCGCCGAACTCGAGACAGCCTGATCCTGCGTCATCAGCAAGCACGGTGCCGCGACCGCCACCCCGTTTCCGGCAAGGCCGAACAGGATGCCAATGCACAAGAGATGGCGCAGCAGCTTCAGCACGGGATAGAAATGCTCGCTGGGGTGACGGGAGTCAATTCGCAGCCGCAGCGAAGAGGGTTACCGCAACCCCGACATTGTCACCTTGACGAGCCGGTCCACGGCATCGCGCGACGGGAGCGCGCTCGCCGCATTGAGCGCGTGCAAGCAGAATTGCGCGAGTTCGGCGGGTGAGACGTCGTCGCGGAGCCCGCCATCAGCGAGTTCGATCAGCAGGCCGCAGACCAGGTCGAGAAGCTGGTGCTGCGCGCGCGCGACATGCGGGTCGCGATGGAGCAAGGCGACAAGCTCGGCCGCATGCTGACCGCGCCGGTGCATGCTGAGCGCATAGGCGCCGAGCACCGCTTCGAGGCGCTGGTCCGGCGCTCCCGGGGCGCTCGCCAGCGCGGCAAGCTGCTCCAGATGCCCCGCGACATGGCGTTCGTGCCAGGCGACGAGGATCGCTTCGATGTCGGGAAAATATTTGTAGAGCGTGGCGCGGCCGATGCCCGCCGTCTCCGCGATCCGCGACATGGTCGCCGACCCCAGGCCCTGCCCGGTCACCATGCCCCAGGCAGCATCGAGGATCGCATCGCGCACGGCCTGACGATGCGCTTCGATCGTTTCGTTCCAGAGCCTCGGCACATGCCACCTATAGGAGATTGCCCAAGCGAGACAATCCGGCGCGGTTCATGACACATCGACTCGACAGAGACACAGTGTCTCGATAAATCTCGAGAAGCCAGTGTGAGGATGTGATTCGATGATCGACCCTTCGGCCTATCCAGGCATGCCCCGCTGGGCGAAAATCCAGTGGCCGTTCCTCGCGATCCTGCTGCTCGCGGTCATCGGCATGGCGACCGGGTTCGTCCATCATGGGGGCCATTGATGACACCGCGTTTGCGCAAGCTCATGCTCACGCTCCATGTCGCGAGCTCGATCGGCTGGATCGGCGCGCTAGCCGCCTTTCTCGCGCTGGCGGTCACCGGCATGGCCAGCGGCGATCCGCAACTCGTTCGCGCCTGCTATGTGGCGAACGCGCTGATCACCTGGACCGTCATCGTGCCGCTGGCGCTCGCTTCGCTGCTGACCGGCATCGTCCAGGCGCTGGCGACCCCATGGGGCCTGCTCCGGCATTTCTGGATCGTCTTCAAGCTCATGATCGTCGTCGCGGCAACCGCGCTGCTGCTGGTGAAGACGGGGCAGATCGATCAGCTCGCAGCGCTCGCTGCAACCGGGCAAATCGGCCCGGGCAGCCTGGCAGGCATGCGGGCGTCGATGATCGCGCATGCGGCCGGCGGCCTGGTCGTGCTCCTTTGGGCGACCGCGCTCGGCACCTACAAGCCGGCCGGCCTCACCCGTTACGGCTGGCTCCGCCAACAATCCCGTCGCGAAGGCGAGCGTCAGTGATGCCCTGACGCACGCGCCGGCACGGCGCCCGGCGGCTCGCTTTCGAGCTGCTCGATGATCGGGCAGTCCGGGCGCGCATCGCCATGGCAGCGCTCGGCGAGATCGACCAAGGTACGCCGCATCGCTTCGAGCGCCGCAGCCTTGCGCTGCAGCTCCCCGGCCCGCGAGGTCGCCAGCGCCTTCACTTCGGCGCTCTCCCGGCCGCGGTCGTTCCACAGGTCGAGCAGCGTGCGGATCTCCTCGATCGGAAACCCCAGATCGCGGGCATTGGCGATGAAGCGCAGCCGATGGAGATCGGCCGGCGAATAGTCGCGATAGCCGCTGTCGCGGCGCGGCGCGGGCGGGATCAATCCGATCTTCTCGTAATGGCGGATCATCCGCTGCGAGACGCCGCTCGCTTCCGAGGCCTGGCCGATGTTCATAGCGCCTCCCGGTTGAGCCTCAGCGCGTTCCCGACCACGCTTACCGAGGAGAGCGCCATCGCGGCCGCCGCGATGATCGGCGAGAGCAGGATGCCGAAGAAGGGATAGAGCACGCCTGCCGCAATCGGTACGCCGGCTGCGTTGTAGATGAACGCGAAGAACAGGTTCTGGCGGATGTTGGACATGGTCGCCACGCTCAACGCCCTTGCCCGCACGATCCCGGTGAGGTCGCCCTTGAGGAGCGTCACGCCCGCGCTCTCGATCGCGACATCGGTGCCCGAGCCCATGGCGATGCCGACATCGGCGGCGGCCAGCGCCGGCGCGTCGTTGACACCGTCGCCGGCCATCGCGACGACCTGGCCTTCCCCCTTCAGCCGCGCGACGACCGCGCTCTTCTGGTCGGGCAGCACTTCGGCCTCTACCGCGTCGATGCCGAGCTTGCGCGCCACGGCTTCGGCGGTCGTGCGATTGTCGCCGGTCAGCATCACCACCTTGATCCCGGCTTCCCGCAATCCGGCAAGCGCCTCCGGGGTGCTCGCCTTGATCGGGTCGGCGATCGCGAGCACGCCCGCGATACGCCCATCGATCCCGACGAAGATCGCCGTCGCGCCATCGCGCCGCAGCTCGTCGGCCGTCGCTTCCATCGCAGCGAGCTTGATGCCGCTTTCCTGCATGATCCGCGCATTGCCGAGCGTCACTTTGCGGCCGTCGACCGCGCCGGTGGCGCCCTTGCCGGTCGGCGCGTCGAAGTCCGAAACGGCAGGAATAGCGATGCCCCGATCCGTCGCGGCCGCCACGACCGCGAGCGCGAGCGGATGCTCGGACGCGCGCTCCACCGCCGCTGCCAGACGGAGCACCTCGGCCTCGTCCAGCCCTTCGCCGGCGACGATCTGCGTCACGCTGGGCTTGCCCTCGGTCAGCGTGCCGGTCTTGTCGACGATCAGCGTCTGAACCTTTTCGAGACGCTCCAGCGCCTCGGCATTCTTGATCAGCACGCCGAGCCCGGCGCCGCGCCCGACGCCGACCATGATCGACATCGGTGTCGCGAGACCAAGCGCGCAGGGACAGGCAATGATCAGCACCGCCACCGCAGCGATCAGACCGTGCGCGAGCCGGGGCTCGGGACCCCAGACGCCCCAGGCGATGAATGCGAGCACTGCGACCCCAAGCACCGCAGGCACGAACCAGCCCGCGACTTGGTCGGCCAATCGCTGGATCGGCGCGCGCGAGCGCTGCGCTTCCGCAACCATCTGGACGATCCGCGCGAGCATCGTGTCGCGCCCGATCCGTTCGGCGCGGATCACCAGCGACCCGCTCTGGTTGAGCGTACCGCCGATGACGCTCGCGCCGGCCGCCTTGGCGACGGGCATGGACTCGCCGGTCACCATCGACTCATCGACCGCCGAGCGGCCTTCCTCGATGCTCCCATCGACGGGGACCTTCTCGCCCGGGCGGACGCGCAGGCGGTCGCCGATCGCGACATCTTCCAGAGCGACTTCCTCCTCCTGCCCATCGGCGCCGATACGGCGCGCGGTCTTGGGCGCAAGGTTGAGCAGCGCCTTGATTGCGCCCGAGGTGCGCTCGCGCGCTCTCAGCTCCAGCACCTGGCCGAGCAGCACCAGCACGGTGATGACCGCCGCGGCCTCGAAATAGACCGCGACTGTTCCACCCTCGCGAAAGGCAGCCGGGAAGATGCCTGGCGCGAGCGTCGCCACCATGCTGTAGGCCCAGGCGACCCCTGTCCCCATCGCGATCAGCGTGAACATGTTGAGATGCCGGGTCTTGAGCGACATCCAGCCGCGCTCGAAGAAGGGCCAGCCACCCCAGAGAACCACCGGCGTCGCGAGCAGCAATTGCGCCCAGGTGGAGGTCCGCTCGGAGACGAGATGGTGGAGGGCCGGAAAGAGGTGTCCGCCCATTTCGAGGGCCAGCACGGGAAGCGCGAGCGCCAGGCTGATCCAGAAGCGGCGCGTCATGTCGAGGAGCTCGGCGCTCGGCCCGGAGTCCGCGGTGGCGACCTCCGGTTCGAGCGCCATGCCGCATATGGGGCAGGCACCCGGATGATCCTGGCGAATCTCGGGGTGCATCGGGCAGGTCCAGATCGTTCCGGGCGGCGCCGCTTCCGGCGCCGCCGCCGCCGCGCCCAGATAGCGTTCGGGGTCGGCGACGAACTTGGTGCGGCAACCGGCGCTGCAGAAGTGGTAGTCCTGCCCCTCATGGCTGGCGCGATGCTGCGTGGTCGCGGGGTCCACGGTCATGCCGCAGACCGGGTCCTTCACTTGGGCGTCGTTTTGGGCGTGGCCCGCACAACAGCCGCTATGGGAATGCGCATCATGATCGGCATGGTTCATCTGACTATCCTCCGATGCGCCCCCATGTGGGGTTTGACATCATGTCAGGGTCAAGACCCTATTTTCGCTCCCGCGCCCGCGGCGGTTCAGCCTTTACGCGCCGTGAAGATCGCGATCGTGCCGGTCAGCGTATGGATGCGCGCGCGCTCGGTCACCTCTGCAAAACCGGCTTCGGCGATGAGCCCGGGAAGGACGCCGTCGGCATTGGGCTGCGTGTCCTCGATCCCGTCCAGCCGCTGCACGGTCAGCCGGAAGAGGAGCCGCATCAGCCCCGCCTGGCGGCTATAGTCGCAGAATATGAGCCGGCCGCCCGGCTTCAGCGTGCGGTGCATCGCCGCCATGCCGCTCCGCTTGCCGGCAAGCGGAACCTGGTGGAACACCAGGCTCGAGGTCACCGCATCGGCGCTGTCCGGAGGAAGCGTGTCGGCGAAGCCCTGGCGCCAGTCGATCGTGACGGCCGCACGCACGGCCTTGTCGCGTGCGATGTCCAGCGCCTGCGCATCGGGATCGATGCCAGTGACCGACACCTCGGGGTAGCGCTGCTTGAGCAGCACGGCGAAGCTGCCCGTGCCGCAGCCGACATCGACAATCGTTTCGCCGGGCGCAGGCGCGAGCAAGTCCAGCATCGCGCCGCGCCAGCGTTGCTCGCGCGTCCAGGTCCGGATCGCGCGGTCATAGTCGGCGGTGTCGCCAGTTCCGAGCGGCGGCGTGAAGGCCAGCGGGTCCTGCGCGTCTGCGTCGCGATCGGGCTGCATCATGGTCACTCCCCTGTTGTGCGGACGGTCACATCGCGGACGGTGGCTCGAGCGTGCCCAGCCAGGCGACCAGCGCCAGCACCGCGATCGCGCAACCGGTCTCGAGCGCCAGGCTGCGGCGCAACGCGCGAAGCGCGCTTGCATGATCCGATGCCGCAAGCGAGCGCTCGAACGCCGGCACCAGCCGGAACCGATTCGCCGCGGCAAGCGCCGCCATCGCGCCGAACAGCGCCAGCTTGGCGATCAGCAGCTGTCCGTAGAGGCTGTCCGGCAGCTTGAGGAGGTTGGCGGGTCCGACCAGCAGCCAGCTGTTGACGAGACCGGAGACGACGATCGAGCCGACCGTGATCGTCCCCACAGCCGAGAAGCCGTCGAGCGCGCGATGCGACAATATGAGATGATCGCGATCGACCAGATCGCGCCGCCGGAACACCAGCAGCAGAAGCGCGAACAGCGCGCCCACCCAGATGCCCGCCGCCCAGAGGTGGACGATGTCGGCGATAAGATGAAGCCGGCCGACGGCGCCGTCGTCCATCGCGCCATGCCCGGACCAGGCGAGGCTCGCCAGCGCTACGGCGGCGGCGCTCGTGATGAGCGACAGAGCGGCCACCGGCCATCGTCGTAGCGCGACCGCTGCGACCAGCGCGACGAGCAGCGCCGCCATCCGGAACAGCCAGGCGGTGCCGACGCTCGTCCCGCCGACGATCATTTCGATGGAAGCGAGGTCGACCGAGGCGATCGGGACGCCCGCCATGCCGGCGGCGAGCATCGCGAGGCCGCCGAGCGACAGCACCGCGCCCAGCGCGGCGCTGCCCCATAGCCATGGACCGAGCACGATCGGACCGTCGAAGCGCCGCTCCTCGCCGCGCAGCGCATAGAGCGCGAATGCGGCGAGCCCGAACAGCGCCATCAGGTCGAGATAGAGCCCGAGCCTGATCGCGACCGCGCCCATATCGGTCATCAATTGATCTTGAAGCTGTAATTGCCCTCGACGCGGTGCGTGTCGGTCGACACGACGTGATAGCTGAGCTTGTAGCCGCCCTTCGGCAGCGCCTTGGGGAGCGTGACCACCAGGGTCTTGCCGTCGGCGCCGAGCGTGGCCTTGGCCGGCATCTTCATCGGCGCATTCATCTTCATGCCCGGCATGTCGGTCATGACGAGATCGGCGCCCGAGAATTGGGCAACCAGCGATTCCGAGAAGACCAGCTTCAACTCGGCGGTCGGCGCGGCGACACTGTTGGGCGCTGGCGTGGCGGAAACGAGCTTGGGATGGGCATAGGCCGCTACGGGCGCGACAAGCAGCACGGCGGCAACGATCGGTGCAAAACGCATGTGGGAGTCTCCGAACGCCGGCAAGGCGCGCCGGCATCGGGGAATACGCATCTCCGCTGCGCAACCCTCATCAACGCCGCGAAAAAGATTTCGGATCCCGCCACGCGAGATTTTTTGAGGGATTGCGCCATCGCTCGCGTAAAAGAGACAAAGGGGCGAGCGGAGCATGAACATGGCACAGGATCTGGACACGGCCCTCCGGCGGCTTTCCGCCGCGCCGTTGCACCCCGGGCTCGAATCGATCGAGGGCGCGGTGCTCGGAAGACTGCATGAGCAGGCGACGGCCTCGCCGCGCCAGGGCATCGGCATCGGCGCAATCGCCGCGGCCGGCGCACTGATGCTCGGCATCGCGTCCGGCGGAGCGTTTCCGGCGCCGGCGAGCGCGGACACCTTGTCGCCCTTCGGACCTACCAGCCCGCTTGCGCCTTCCACGCTGCTGGCGGCGAACCGGTGAGGCCGACTCGCTGGGCGATCGGGATCGCCATCGTCGCGTTCCTTGCCGGCATCGCCGGCGTGTTCGTCGGTCGCGTCCTGATCGCGCCACCTCCGGCCCAGGGTACCGAGCTTCACGAAGTGCTGCACCATCAGCTGCAGCTCGATAGCGGCCAGGAAGCGAAGCTCGAGCTGCTCGAGCAGCAGTTCGCGATCCGCCGCCGCGCGCTCGAGCTCGAACTGCGCGCGGCCAATGCCCGGCTCGCCGGCGCCATCCAGGCCGAGCACGGCAACGGGCCGCAGGTCGCCGCCGCGGTCGACGCGTCGCACGCCGCCATGGGCGAGCTCCAGAAGGAGACGCTCGCCCATATCTTCGCGATGCGGCAGATTCTCAGGCCCGACCAGGCGCGAAAATTCGATGCCGCGGTGGTGAAGGCGCTGACCGTCGACGCGCGGTGAGCCTCGACCTTGCTAGCCTGGACGACGGCGAGCTGGCGGCGCTCAGCATCGCCGGGCGCGATGCCGCCTTCGCCGAGATCATGCGCCGCCACCGCGAGCCCGTCTATCGGATCATCGCGGGCAATATCGGCGATCCCGACGAGGCGCTCGACCTCGTCCAGGAAACCTTTGTCGCTGCGCATCGCGCCCTTGTCCGCTACCAGATCGATCGCCCCATGCGCCGCTGGCTCGCGACCATCGCGCTCAACAAATGCCGCGACTGGCGGCGCCGGCGCGTGGTCCGGCGGCTGTTCGCCTTCGCGCTCCCGCTCGACGATACCAGCACCCAGGTCGCCGAGGACCGGGTGCTCCCCGACGACGAGGTCGCCGACCGTCAGGAAATGGCGCGGGTCTCGCGCGCGATCGCCGACCTTCCGGCGGCGCTGCGCGAGCCGCTCGTGCTGCACACGCTCCAGGATTTGAGCCAGGCCGAGACCGCGGCGACATTGGCGATCAGCGAGAAGGCGGTCGAGACGCGCATTCGCCGAGCGCGGGCCAGGCTCGCGGAGCTTTTGACCAGGGGCTGAGCCGCACCCCTTGACCCTGACACGGTGTCAAACCCCATTTTGTTTTCATGGAATCCGAGGGGCGCATGCGCGGGGTGCGTATGCCTTTTCAGACGTCCGCGTCGAAGACGAGATCCAGGGACCCGCATGACCCACAATATCGACCGCCGCCAGTTGCTGCGTGGCGCCACGCTCGCCGGAGGCGGTCTCGCGCTCACCGCATGGATGCCCGCCTGGGCGCAGACCAATTCGGCGGGGATCGTGCGGCCGCTCCCGACGCTTTCGGGAAATGACATTACCCTCCGGATCGCGCGCCAGACGATGACCATCGACGGCCGCAAGATGCGCGCGATCGGCGTCAATGGCACCGTCCCCGCGCCGCTGCTCCGGCTGCGCGAGGGACAGACCGTCCGGCTGAACGTCGTCAACGAGCTCGACGTGGACAGTTCGATCCATTGGCACGGGCTACTGGTGCCGGCCCAGTTCGACGGCGTGCCCGGCGTGTCGTTCCCCGGCATCAAGCCCCGGTCGAATTATCTCTACGAATTTCCGGTCAAGCAGAGCGGCACCTATTGGTATCACAGCCATTCGGGACTGCAGGAGCAGCTCGGCCACTATGGTCCGATCGTCATCGACCCCGCCGGCCCCGATCCCGTGCAATCTGACCGCGAGCATGTGCTCGTCCTCGCCGATCACAGCCCGCTGTCGCCGGAGGAGATTTTCCGGCGGATCAAGGTCGACCCGGGCCATTTCAACTTCCAGCGGCAGACGCTCTCGGGTCTGCTGGCCAAGCGCGACCAGCCGCTCAAGGACCGGATGGACTGGGGCCGCATGCGCATGGACCCAACCGACGTGCTCGACGTGAGCGGCAGCACCTATACCTATATCGTCAACGGGTTCGGCCCTCAGGACAATTGGACCGCCTTGTTCAAGCCCGGCGAGCGCGTGCGCCTGCGCATCATCAATGCGTCCGCGATGACCAACTTCAATGTCCGGATTCCGGGCCTGCCGCTGTCGATCGTCCAGGCCGACGGCCAGAACGTCCATCCCGTGACGGTCGAGGAGTTCCAGATCGGCGTCGCCGAGACCTATGATGTGATCGTCGTTCCCGCCGAGGATCGCGCCTGGTCGATCATCGCCGAGGCCGTCGATCGCTCGGGGATGGCGCGCGCCACGCTGGCGCCGCGCCCCGGCATGGTTGCGGCGGTGCCGCCTCTCAGGAAGCGTCCGGTCGCGACCATGAAGGACATGGGCATGGACATGTCGAGCATGCCCGGGATGGAGGGCATGGACATGTCAGGTGGGATAACGCCGCAGCGCGGCGTCGATCCCTCTGCCGAGCAGAACCGTTCGGCCCGGCTCGCGACGCCCGGCGGGGCGATGCCGCAAGGTTCGGGCGCGATGCCCGGCATGGCCTCCGGCGACATGGCCGGGATGGACCACAGCAAGATGGCGGGCATGCCGGGTCAGGACGCCGCCATGCCGGGCATGGACATGGGCTCGATGGATATGGGCTCGATGAAAATGCGCGATTTCTCGAACGCCCCCCAAGTCAAGAGAGGACCGGGCGTCCAGACGATCGCGCCGATGCCGATGGATCGCACCGGCGAACCCGGCCAGGGGCTCGAGGACGTCGGCCACAAGGTGCTCGTCTACAAGGACCTGATGGCGCTCGAACGCAACCCCGACGTCCGCGCGCCGGGGCGCAGCCTCGACATCCACCTGACCGGCAACATGGAGCGGTTCATGTGGTCGTTCGACGGCGAGAAGATGTCCGATGTGCACGAGCCGATCCCGTTCATCGAGGGCGAGCGCGTGCGGATCAATCTCATCAACGACACGATGATGAGCCACCCGATCCACATCCATGGCCATTTCTTCGAGCTGGTCACCGGGCATGGCGATCACGGCCCGCGCAAGCATACGGTGCTCGTCCAGCCGGGCGGCAAGGTGACCTGGGATTTCACCGCTGACGCCGTGGGCGACTGGGCGTTCCATTGCCACCTCCTCTACCACATGGAGGCCGGGATGATGCGCATCGTCAGCGTGCGGCCGAAGGGAGAAGCTGCATGAGCCGCTGCCTCGCCGCCGCATTCGCGGCCTCCGCCGCGCTGGTGCTCGCCGTCCCCGCCATCGCGCAGGACATGCCGGGCATGCCCGGCATGAAAATGCCCGCACCGGCCAAGCCTGCCACCAAGAAGCCGGCCGCGAAGAAGCCTGCGTTAAGAAAACCGGCGGCGAAGAAGCCGGTCGCGCGCCGCAAGCCGCCGCGCGCCAAGCCTGCGGCACCCGCACCGGCAGTGGACGGGATGCCGGGCATGGCGACACCGCCCGCCAAGCCCGGCGCGCAGCCAATGCCCGCGATGCCCGGAATGGCGCCGCCTGCGCCGAGCGGCACGCCGGACGCCAAGCCGGCGATGCCCGGCATGGACATGTCGGGCGACCACAAGGATCATGACATGGGCGCCATGCCCGGAATGGCGATGCCGGGCATGGAGCAGACCGGCACCGCGCTTCCCGCGGGCAATGCGCCTGCGCCCAAGCCGCCAATGGACCATTATGCCGACCGTTTCTTTCCCTCAGCGGAAATGGATCGTTCGCGCATGCAGTCGATGCGCGAGCAGGGCGGCCGGACCTTCTACCAGGTCATGTTCAACCTCGCCGAATACCAGGCACGCGCCGGGCGCGACGGCTATCGCTGGGACGGCGAGGCGTTTGTCGGCGGCGACGTCAACCGGCTATGGCTGAAGACCGAAGGCGAAGGCGCGTTCCGCGAGGGCGTCGATTCCGCCGAAGTGCAGGCGCTCTACAGCCGCGCGATCAATCCCTATTTCAACCTTCAGGCAGGCGTCCGCCAGGATTTCGGGCGCGGGCCAAATCGCACCTATGCGACGCTCGGCTTCGAGGGGCTCGCGCCCTATATGTTCGAGGTCGAGGGCGCGCTGTTCCTGTCGAACAAGGGCGACCTGCTCGGGCGGCTCGAAGGTTATTACGACCAGCGCATCACCCAGCGGCTGATCCTGCAGCCGCGGGTCGAGCTCAACCTGGCAGCGCAGGACGTGCCCGAAAACCGCATCGGTTCGGGGCTGACCAATGCGGAGCTGGGCCTGCGGCTGCGCTACGAGATCACGCGCCGGTTCGCGCCCTATATCGGCGTCTCCTATGACGCCAAGACGGGCCACACCGCCGATTTCGCGCGTGCGCGTGGCGAGGATCCTACCACCACCAGCTTTGTCGCCGGCGTGCGGTTCTGGTTCTGAACCGCACGCCGGTGCTTGCCGGCCGAGGAGAAGGCGATGGACAGGGAAATGATGCGGCGCCACCTGCCGAGCTGGTCGTTTGTGGGTGTGCTGGCGGCGCTGCTGCTGCTTTTCGCAGTCATGTTCGTCTATTTCGGCATCTACAACATCGCCGCCGATGCGCCACACACGCCGCCCGTTTATTCGCTGCTCGAAAGCCTGCGCGATCGCTCGATCCGGGTTCATGCACGCGGCATCACGCCGCCCGCCGACCTCAATGGGCCGACGCGGATCGCGACCGGGGCCGGCCTCTATGCCGAGATGTGCTCAAGCTGCCATTTGGGGCCGGGCGTCGAGCGGTCCGAGCTCAGCCAGGGCCTCTATCCCCAGGCACCCGAACTCGCCAAGGCGCAGGACCTGAACGCCTCCGAGCAGTTCTGGATCATCAAGCATGGCGTCAAGCTGAGCGCGATGCCCGCCTGGGGCAAGACCCATCCCGATCCGCTAATCTGGGACATGGTCGCGTTCATCCGCAAGCTGCCGGGCATGACGCCTGATGAATATAAGCGTCTCGTTGCCAGCGCCCCGGGCGATCATGACGAGATGATGAAGGATATGCCGGGGATGAAGGAGGCGCCTGAGACGAAGTGAACGAACGGACGAGCGCGGGGCAGTGCAAGGAGCGACGACGAGATGATGAAGAACCCTTATGTGAGCCTCGCGCTGCAGACCATTGTCAGCGGCATCATCATGTATCTGGTGATGTTCGTGATGATCGACAGCCTCGGCAGTTTCTACAACAATCTCAACATGTTCTACATGACGCTGATGATGGTCGCGCCGATGGTGGTGCTGATGGTCCTGGCGATGAAGCACATGTTCCCCTCCAGGACCGCCAATGTGGCCTTGCTGGCGGTATCGGCGCTAGCGTTTCTGGGCTGTTACGCGCTGATCCGCACCCAGACGACAATCGGCGACACCCAGTTTCTGCGCTCGATGATCCCGCACCATTCGGGCGCGATCCTGATGTGCAGGGAAGCAAAGCTCAGCGACCCGGAGATCATCGCGCTTTGCGAGCGGATCAAGCGGTCGCAGGCCGAGGAAATCGATCAGATGAAGGCCATTCTCGCGCGCCGATAGACGCGCGGGCCGAAGCGGGGGAAGAATGAGAAGTACAAGATTGCGGCTACACATCGGCGCGAGCCGTCTGCATCGCTGGCTGGCACTCGTCATCGGCGTGCAATTGCTGCTTTGGTTTTCGAGCGGGCTCGTGATGAGCCTGTTGCCGATCGACCGCGTGCGCGGCGAGCACCTGGTCGATCGCGAGGCCCCCGCCGTCTTGCCCGCAAGCGCGAGCTATGTCTCGCCCCAGGCGATCATCGCGGCGAGCGACACGCCGGTTCGCGCGCTGCGCCACCGCATGCTGCTCGGCCGACCGGTCGTCGAGGCCGAGACGGGCTCCGGCCTCTCGCTCTACGATGGGACCACAGGCGTCCGCCTTCCGCCGGTCGATGCCCGTCAGGCAGAGGCGATCGCGATCGGCGCCTATCGCGGCGGCCCCAGGCCCAAGGCGACGGTCGAGCGCGTCACGGCCGCGAGCACCGAATATAAGGGACGCGTGCCGGCCTGGCGCGTCGTGCTCGCGGACGCCGACAATACCCGCGTCTATGTGACCGATACCGGCACCATCGCCGCGGTCCGCACCGGCACCTGGCGGCTCTACGACTTCTTCTGGGGCCTCCACATCATGGACTGGAGCGAGCACGAGAATTTCAACACGCCCTGGCTGAAGGCGTTCGCATTTGGCGGGCTGGCATTGGCGATCGCCGGCACGATCCTGCTCTATCTGCGCTGGCCGCGGCGCCGGCGACGGCGGGCGGAGGGGTGACCGCCAGGCGTACGTATGGAAGGAGCCCGGCAATGCCCGGGAAGGATATGACGGAGGATCGACGATGACTCGCTTTCGTATATTGGCCGCAGCGCTTGCCTTTGCGGTACCCGCCGCTGCGGTGGCCGCCGGGCCCGTCATCGTTCATCGCGATCCCGGGTGCGGTTGCTGCGAGAAATGGGCGGCGATGGTGAAGGCGCAGTTCGGCCGGCAGGTCCAGATTGTCGACGACGCCAAACGGTCGGCCTTCCAGCGTGCGCATGGCGTTCCCGCCGACCTCGCATCCTGCCACACGGCAGCGATCGACGGCATGACCTTCGAGGGCCATGTGCCGATCGCCGATATGAAGCGCCTGCTCGCCACGCATCCCAAAGGCATCACCGGGCTCGCGGTAGCCGGCATGCCGATGGGCTCGCCCGGAATGGAGATGCCGGGAATGCGCGGACAGGCCTATGACGTCATCGCGTTCGGCCCAGGCGGGCGAAAGATATTCGCGCACCACGGTTGATCGCGCCAGGCGCGATCAGCCGTCGATCGTCAGGATCAGAAGGTCGACGAGATTGCCGGGCTGGTCGGAACAGACATGGTCGAGATGGATGGCATAGCCGTCGCCTTCGTTGCGCCGGACTCGCGCCACCGCATTCTGGAAAGCCTGGAGATCGGATGGTTTGTCGCTCGCCGGCCGGAGCGTGGCGCCGCCCTCGGTCCGCTCGATGATATAATATCCGCCGCCTTCGAACAGATCGTCGATGAATGCCACTTGTGTCTCCCTGACTGGCGTATCGGGCAGGCCGAGGTCCGATGTCCAGTGTCGCGCTGGCGGTTGTCTGCCGGCGCCGACGGCTAGCGTGCGTGGATGTCTTCCCAACCCAATCCGCGTCTCGCGATCCTCAGAGACAAGATCGAGCGCATGCTGCCGGAGCAATTCCTCGCGATCGTCACAAGCGAGCGGATTTCCGTCAAGCAGCCGGGATCATGGCGCTGACCGCGTCGGTAGCTCTTCAATCGCAGAGCAATCCGCGCGATCCCCTATGGTACCTTACGTATCGAACGTGTCTGGACTCGGCCGCATCCTCAGGTCCGGATCGGCGGCTGTGCTGCCCCGGACGAAAGGAAAGCGCCGTGTCATTTCTAAGACCTGCCCTTGCCGCCGCCCTGTTTGCCGCGGCGCCCGCGTTTGCACAGGACCATCAGCACGAGGGCCAAGCCGCCCCTGCACCCCAAACGCCCCAGCCGAATGCATCCTGCCCAATGATGAAGGGAATGATGAACGGCCAGCCCGGAGGCACCATGCCGATGCCCCAGGACAAGCGCGACGGCACGGCGCCCGCGCCTGGCGCGGGCGGCATGCCGATGGCACCGGGTAAGATGGCGGACATGCCGTGCATGAAGAAGCCCACAACGGCGCCCGAGCCGCCGCATGATCACAACCATCCGGCCGGCCAATAAGCGGGAGATCCGGCGATGGCCGCCGTCGCGCGATCGACCTCTGCGTCAGAGGTGCAAGACCGTCATTTCGAGCGCTCGCGCCTGCTGTTGGCGGCGCCTCAAGCCTTGTTCGCGCATCTCGATGACCAGACACGGCTCGCCGGCCATATGACGAGGCCCTCGGCGATGATGGGGGGCGGGCGCATGACCTACGCGTTCGATAGTCGGCGCGGCATGGCGGTCGGGTCGCACATCCGCATGGGCGGCTCGGCCTTCGGGGTCACCATGTCGGTCGAGGAGGAAGTGACCGAGCGCGATCCGCCGCGCCGCAAGGCGTGGCGGACGATCGGAACGCCGCAGCTGCTCATCGTGGCGAGCTACGCGATGGGCTTCCGGATCGAGCCCGCCGGCAACGCCAGCCGGTTGACGGTGTGGATCGACTATCGGTTGCCGCAAGGCTGGATCGGCCGGCTGCTCGGCTGGCTGTTCGCCGGCTTCTATGCGCGCTGGTGCGTCGACCGCATGGTATCCGACGCGGAAAATGCCTTTTCAAGTGCGGCGCCGGGAGCGGAACCGGATTTAGGCTTAAGCGCCTAGACGAAGACGCCCGGCTGGAGCCGATCGCCGACGATAATAAAGCTGCTTCGCGAGTTCCGTGGCGACGGCATAGCCAATGACGATCCCCAGGCTGGCGGCAAGCATCGCGGGCGAAAGCGCCACCAGTCCGAACAACGGCGCAAGGCCGGGCATCCATGGCAGCGGCAACGTCACGCCGGCGACCGCGATCGTGCTCCAGAGCAGCAGCCGGCTCGGCCGGCTCCTGAGCGCCGGTCGGCGCGTGCGTACCACCAGCATCACCACCAACTCGGTGAGCAGCGAGACAAGGAACCAGGCCGTCTGGAACAGCGGCGCGTCGGCATGGAAGACCAGGAGCAAAAGCGCGAACGTCACGCCATCGAAGCAGGAGCTGACCAGACCGAACACGATCATGAAGCGCTGGACCTCGCGGACATCCCAGCGCTGCGGTCTGGCGACATGCTCGGGGTCGACGCGGTCGGTCGAGATGGCGATCGACGGCAGGTCCGACAGGAAATTGTTGAGCAGGATCTGCTTGGGCAGCAGCGGCAGGAACGGCAGCAGCGGCGTCGCCAGCGCCATGCTCACCATGTTGCCGAAGTTCGCGCTGGTGGTGATCGCGATATATTTGAGCGTGTTGGCGAAGGTGCGCCGCCCGTCCTCGACGCCCTGGCGAAGCACGTCGAGATCGCGCTGCAACAGCACGATATCGGCGCTCTCGCGCGCGACATCGACGGCCTGGTCGACCGATATGCCGACATCGGCGACATGGAGTGCGGGCGCGTCGTTGATCCCGTCGCCCAGAAAGCCGACGGCATGTCCCGCGCCTTGCAGCGCGCGCACGATCCGTTCCTTCTGCTGCGGATCGATTTCGACGAACAGCTGGGTCTCACGGGCGCGATGCGCGAGCGCGCGGTCGGATATTTTCGCCACCTCGGCGCCCGTCAGCATCGCGCCGGGATCGAGCCCGACGGCGCGCGCGACATGCGCCGTCACATGGCGATTGTCGCCGCTGATCACCTTGACGACGATGCCGAGCGCCTTGAGCTCGGCGATCGCCCTTGCCGCGTCCGGCTTGGCCGGATCGAGGAAGGCAAGGAAACCGAGGAAGGTCATTTCGCGCTCGCTCTCACGCGTGGCGCGGTCGTCCGCCTCAAGGACACGTTCGGCGACACCGAGCAGCCGCAGGCCTGCCTCCCCCTGGGCGCGGGACAATTCCTCCAGCGCCGCGCGAGCGGCCGCGTCGAGCGGGCTTACCTCGCCATCCGGTTGCGCCACGAACGCGCAGACCGCGAGCACGTCCGCCACCGCGCCTTTGGTGACGATACGCGCCGGTGCCTCGGGCACCGCCTCGCGCACGACGATGCTGAGACGTCGTCGCTGGAAGTCGTAAGGGATTTCGCCGAGCTTGCGCAGATTCCCCGCAGTCCAGCCTTCGCTCTTCGCCGCCGCACACAGCGCGGTATCCAGCGGATTGGCGATGCCCGTTTCGAACCAAGCATTCGCATAGCCGGCTTCGCGCACGCGCCGGCTGGGCTGGCCGGTGCTGTCGAGTGCTTCGGCGAGCGAGACCGCGCCGATCGTGAGCGTGCCTGTCTTGTCGGTGCACAATATCTCCATGCTGCCGAGATTCTCGATCGCTTCGAGCCGCCGGACGATGACGCCGCCACGAGCGAGGTGACGCGCGCCGGCGGATAGCGTGACGCTGACGATCGCCGGCAGCAGCTCGGGCGACAGGCCGACCGCCAGCGCCACGGCAAACAAGAGCGACTCCACGATCGGGCGACCAAGAAGTTGGTTCACCGTCAGAACGCCGAGCACGATGACGATCATCAGGTTGAGCAGCATGACTCCGAACCGCCGGACGCCCCGCGCGAAATCGGTTTCCGGCTCGGCTTGGCGGAGCCGCGCGGCCACTGCGCCGAATTGCGTGCGGCTGCCGGTTTCGGCGATCAGCACCCGCGCCGTGCCGGAGCGCACCGCCGAGCCCATGAACACGCAATTGCTCCGCGCAGAGACGGGCGCGTCGGCGGCGGCTGTGCCTTGCGCCTTTTCGACCGGGAGCGATTCGCCGGTGAGCGCCGCTTCGGTCACGAGGAAGTCGTTCGCCTCGAGGATTACGCCGTCGGCGGGAACGAGGTTGCCGGCGGCAAGCAGGACGACGTCGCCCGGGACCAGTGCGTCGCTCGCGACCGCCTGCTCGGCGCCGTCGCGGAGCGTGCGTGACGTGAGCGCGAGCCGCTGGCGAAGCGCGCGCACCGCCTGCGACGCGCGGTATTCCTGCAAAAAGCTCAACAGCGCGCTGCCGATCACGATCGCGAGGATGATCGAGGCATCGATCCACTCGCGCAGCACCAGCGATATGCCGGCGCCGAACAGGAGGATCAGGACCAGCGGGCTCATGAACTGCCGGAGCAGCAGGTTTAAGGCGGAGGTCCGCTGCTCGCCACCCACGCTGTTGGGGCCGGATCGGCGCAGACGTTCGGTAGCCTCCTCGCCGACCAACCCCTGCGCGCCGGCCGACAGCCTGGCAAGGAGCGCATCGATCGAGATGGCCCAATACGGCGCCTCGTGCGCAGCGATCCTGGCGCCGTAGCGCGGGCGGGAAGCGCGCGCGGTTCGCGGCATCTAGCGGCCCATGCTCGCAGCGGCGGCCATTGCCGATCCGATCGCGGCGGCGATCGGACCCGAGACGTCGATGGCGTTGGAGGGATGCGCAATCGTGTTGCTGCTGACGATTCCTGCCGGCTGCTCCGCCTGCAACCGGTCGAACGAATCTCCGGCGAACACCGGGTGAACGGCGACGCACACCGGCGGGCGATGGCTTGCGGCGTGCACCATCCGCACCGCCTCGATCATCGTCCGCGCGCTGGACGCGATGTCGTCGATGATCACCGGCGTTTCATTGGCGGCAAGATCGAGATCTCCGGCTGCGATGCTGACGTCGCGATCGCCGCGCCGCGTCTTGCGCAGCACCGTGAAACGCGCCTGCGCCAGTTCGGCGATCCGGCCCACCCATTGCGTGCTTTCCTCGTCGGGACCGATCAGCATGGGGTTCGGCACATGCGCGCGAAGCCATTCGGCGATCGGCTCCGCGGCGGTCACCGCAAAGCTCGGCACGGAGTAGATCGCACCGAGTGTCGGATGGCGATGGAGATGCGGATCGACCGTGACCAGCCAGTCGACTGCGTCGGAAATCAGGCGCGCATAGCTGACCGAGGTCACGGCCTCGCCCGGCTGGAATGCCTTGTCCTGGCGCATATAGCCCAGATAAGGCGCGATCAGCCCGACGCTGCGCGCCCCCTGTTCCTTCGCCGCGGCGGCCGCGAACAGCAGCGGCAGCGTCCTCGCGTCGGGATTGTCGAGCGTGCACAGGAACACGACGTCGCGCCCCACGACCGGGCTCAGCAGCCGCAGATAGGTTTCGCCGTCGGGGAAGTGCCGGGTGTCGAATGCGCCGGCTTCCAGCCCGGAAGCAGCGGCAAGGGCCTCGGCGAGACCGGCGGCTGCGTTGAGAGCGAACAACATCGGCTTCATTGCGGTCGCACCAGCAGCATGTCGGGATTGGCGGCTGCAAAGGAGAGCGCATAGTGGAGCTCGCCCTGGCTCTCGCCGTGGAGCGTCAGCAACGGCTGGCCCGGCTCGATCCGCTCGCCCGTCCTCACGTGCAACGCGACGCCCGCCGCCTTTGCCCCGGGGGCGCCCGCCAGCTTGGCGACGCGCGCCAGCAGACGGTTGTCGATGGCGCGCAGCACGCCGCCGCGAGGTGCCTCGATCGTATGGGTGAAAGCTGCGACCGGCGGCTCGCGAAAACCGCCCTGCGCCTCGCAGATCGCCATGAACTTGGCATGCGCGCGGCCGTCGTCGAGGATCGCGGCAGCACTTTGCGCACCCGTTCCTGGTGCCGCCTTGCCGCTGAGTTCAAGCACGCCGCCCGCCAGTTGCACGGCCCGCTCGCGCAAGTCCTGCGGCGCTCCCGCGGTGCGGCGAAGGACCGCGAGCACGTCGTGCGCTTCGAGCGCGGGACCGATGCCGACGCCGACCGGCTGAGTTCCATCGGTAAGCATCGGGCGCACCGTCATCCCGAATTCGGCCGCGACCGCGACGAGTTGTCCCGACAGCCGGTCGGCGTCCTCGCGTGTCCGCACCTTCGCAGTCGGTCCGACCGGCAGGTCGAGCAGGACATGCGTCGAGCCGGCGGCGAGCTTCTTCGACAGCACCGAGGCGACCAGCTGGGTTTCGCTGTCGAGATCGAGCGCGCGTTCGACGCGAATGAAGATATCGTCGGCCGGACTGAGCCGCACGCTGCCGCCCCAGACGACGCACCCACCCTCGCGGTCGACCACCGCGCGCATCCGGGCGACGTCGAGATCGACCGGCGCCATTGTCTCCATCGCGTCCGCCGTGCCGGCGGGCGAGGTGATCGCGCGCGACGAGGTCTTGGGAATGACCAGGCCCGCCGCAGCCGCGATCGCCACTACCAACGGCGTGGTGCGGTTGCCGGGAAGTCCGCCGACGCAATGCTTGTCGGCGACGACCATGCTCGGCCAGGCGAGCCGGTCCCCCGCCTCGAGCATCGCGCGCGTGAGCGCGACCGTCTCCGCGAGCTGGGGCGGCTGCGCCGAAAAGGCGGTGATGAACGCGGCGAGCTGGACGTCGGAATAGCGCTCGGCAACCACATCGGCGACGATCGCCTTGAGTCGCGCGGTATCGAGCCTGTGGCCATAGACCTTGGCGCGCACCGCGCTCATCGAATCGAGCGGATTGGGGTGCGCGACATGGAGCGTGGCGTCGGGCGCGACGCCCAGCCTGCGCCAGGCGACTTCGGACAATCCGACCTCGTCGATCGCCAGCACGTCGCTCGAGACCAGGTAGAGCGTCGCGATGATCGACCGCGCGCCATCGCGCACTTCGACCTGGGTGCGTGCGGTCACGCCCTCCGCTCGGCCGACAGGGCAGTCGGAATTCATGAACACGACCGCCTCGCTCTGGGTCTCGACGCCAAGCCGGCGGGCGCGCAGGCGATGCGCTGGGGCCATCGCGCCCGGCGGAGCGTGCCTCATGCGAGCTCGACCCGCTCACCATGCTCGGGAACGCGCGCGGACCACCCCAGCTTTTCGGAGATGTCCCGTCGGAACGTGTCGGACGCGTCGGGTTCGCCATGCGTCACGAAGGCCATGCGCGGTGCGGCCTCAAATCCACCGAGCCAGCGCATCAGTTCGTCGCGGTCGGCGTGCGCCGACATCATGTCGAGGCTCGCGACCTCGGCACGGACAGGAACATATTCGCCGTGGATCTTGAGCTCCTCGGCACCGTCCCGCAGCGCGGCGCCGCGCGTGCCGCCGGCCTGGAAGCCGGCGAGCACGATCGTGTTCCGTCGCACCGGCGCGTAGCGCTTCAGATGATAGAGCACGCGTCCGCCCGTCGCCATGCCGCTCGCCGAGATGATGACCTTCGGCGCCATGTCCTCATCGAGCCGCTTCGATTCTTCCATCTCGCGCACATAGGTGACCTGGCCGCACGCCTCGCGGCACTGCTCCGCGGTGAGGCGGTGCTCGCCGACGAAGTCGCAGAAGATCTCGCTCGCGTTCACCGCCATCGGGCTGTCGAGGAACACCGGCACGTTGGCGATCCGGCCCTGTTTGCGCAGCTGCGCGAGATGAAAGATCAGCGCCTGCGCGCGGCCGACCGCGAATGCCGGGATCACGACCGTGCCGCCGCGCTGAATGGTGCGGCCGATGACGTCCTCGAGCGCCGCCTGGGGCGAGGTGCGGTCGTGCAGCCGGTTGCCATAGGTCGACTCGACGATTAGATAATCCGCCGCGGGCACCGGCTCGGGATCGACCATCGTCGCGTCACCATAGCGGCCGACGTCGCCCGAGAAGACGATGCGCAGACCTTCGCATTCGATTTCGATACTTGCCGCACCGAGAATATGCCCTGCCGGCCGGAAGAGTGCGCGGCACCCCTCGACGACATCGACCGGCTCATGGAAACCGTGCGTGCGGAACGATTGCAGCGACCGCATCGCATCGTCCTGGGTGTAAAGCGGGAGCGCCGGCTTGTGCTTGCTGAATCCCCGCATGTTCGCGAAGCGCGCATCGCCCTCCATCAGGTGACCGCTGTCCGGGAGCAGCAACTCGCACAGCTTGCGCGTCGCGCGCGTGCTGATGATCGGCCCCTTGAACCCGTCGCGCACCAGGGCGGGCAGATAGCCCGAATGGTCGAGATGCGCGTGCGTGAGCAGCACCGCATCGACCTCGGCGGGCGGGATCGGAAACCGCGCCCAGTTGCGCTCGCGCAGCTGCTTGTAGCCCTGGAACAGCCCGCAATCGATCAGGATGCGGTGCCTGCCGGTGTCGAGCAGATATTTGGAGCCGGTGACGGTGCCGGCGGCACCGAGGAAGGTGAGGCTTACGGTCATTCAGATCCCTTTCGCCGCCGCCCGCGAGTCTGGCCGGCGACTTCCGCAAGGACGCCGTATCGAGCGGCACATTACACCCGGACGCGTTTCACCTGCCCGCGCCTGACTAGGGGATCGCCCGCATGTCCCCTCGTCCGGGGCGTCGGTAGTCAGCCACCACGGAGGTAACGCGGATGGATATCGTGGTGTTCGAGGCCGAGGACTGGGAGGCCCGGGCTTGCGCGGCGCTCGCGGACAGGCACCATCTTCAGTGCACCGTCGACCCGCTCAACCAGTCGACCGCCCCTGCCTTTGCGCAAGCCGAGATCGTCACGACCTTCGTCAACTCGCGTCTCGACGCCGCGACGCTCTCGCTCCTGCCCAGGCTCAGGATGATCGCGACGCGCTCGACCGGATTCGATCACATCGACCTCGACTATTGCGCCGGGCGCCAGATCGCCGTCAGCAACGTTCCGAGCTATGGCGACGTCACCGTCGCCGAGCATGTGTTCACACTGCTCCTGGCGCTCGTGCGCAACCTGGTCCCGACCGTGGAAGGCGCGCGCGGCGGCCGCTTCGACCAGTCTGAGCTGCGCGGCACCGACCTTTACGGAAAGACCATCGGCGTGATCGGCACCGGTCGGATCGGACGGCGTGTGATCGCCATCGCCAAGGGGTTCGGGATGGAGGTCGTCGCGGCCGATCTCGCGCCCGACGCCGCGCTGGCGCGCCAGGAAGGTTTCACGTACCTGGACCTGCCCGAGCTTCTGCGGACCGCCGATGTCGTCTCCCTCAACGTGCCTGCGACCGCGACGACCCGCAACCTGATCGGCGACGCCGAGTTCGCGCTGATGAAGCCGGGCGCGATTCTCATCAACACCGCGCGCGGCAATGTCGTCGAAGTCGACGCGCTCGTCCGGGCGGTCGCGAGTGGGCGCCTGCGCGCCGCCGGCCTCGACGTCCTACCCCAGGAACCGCTGATGCGCGACGAGGCGGAAATCTTCCGCGCATCGCCGCCCGATGCAGCGAGCGTCCGCGAACTGCTGGCCAACCATGTGCTCATGTCGATGCCCAACGTGCTCGTCACGCCGCATGTGGCCTATAATACCGTCGAAGCCCGGCGGCGCATCGTCGAGACGAGCATCGCCAACATCGTGGCTTTCGCCGAGGGCAAGCCGATCAACCTTGTCGAGGCCGGCTGAACCGCATCGGCTGCATCGTTGCCGAAGCCGGGCCTTCGCACGACCGTGGCCCGCAAATGATCGCCTGTAACCGGGGCCCGCAAATGATCCCCTGTAAATAGCACCTGGCGCGTGCGTCCCTAGCCGGTAGGAGCCGGGCTCGGGCTCGGAATCATGAAGCCGCGCGCTTCCTGAGGCTAGGGACAGTGGATGAAACTGGCGGTCTTCGAAACCGGCGTGGACGTGGCGCAAGCCATCGGCAGCCTGTGCCCCGCGCTCGAGTGCCGCTGCACGCCCCAGCCGCTCGATATCGGAAATGTCGCCGACTATCGCGATATCGAGATCGTCAGCGTGGGCGAGGGCTCGCGCCTGACGTTCCCGGTGCTGGTCCAATTACCCAACGCCGCGATCATCATCGCGCGGTCGCCGGACCATCCCATCGACCTTCGTTTTTGCGCCAGGGCAGGGATCGCCGTCATCGAATTGCCGGCTCGTAGCGACCCGACGGCGGCCCCTCATATGGACGCCGTGCTGATGGCGGTGCACAAGCTTCTGGAAGCGCGGGCCTAGGCGCTCCCTCGCGGCTGATCGCCGAATGCCCACATGCCGTCGCGGACGGACGGTTCCCAGGGATGCTTTTCGGTCGTCCTCGATGTGCCGGAAAAAAATCGAGCGATCCCGCGAGGGCTGCATCAATTTTCCGCGTAATGATGGAGAAGCGCCGCCTGGAAGGGATTGGCCCGGCTTGGTACGCCTGTTCGCCGGGCGCGCATCCGAGGGCGGTGCGGGGGAATGATAGCCGATGGTCAAATCCGCGATTGTTGCGCCCGACGCCGCGCACGCGATCATGGTCGATGGCTTGAACGACCTGATCGGTCGGATGGACGGATCGGCGATCCTCCTGCTCGATCCCGCCGGTATCATCCTCAGTTGGAACCAAGGCGCCGCGCGCATCCATGGCTGGACCTCCGAGGAGATGGTCGGCCGCCACTATTCGAGCTTGTTTCCCCAACAGGCCGTGGCGGGCGGCGTCCCCGCCCGGATGTGCGAGCTGGCCGAGCGAGTGAACCACCACGAATGCGAACAAGGGCGCGTTCGCAACGATGGCACCGAATTCCTCGCGGAGGTGGCGATCTATGCCATTCGCGACGATGGCGGCGCGATCATCGGCTTTGGCGAAGTCGTGCGCGACATCACCGAGCTGCGGCGGGCAAGCGCGGCGCTCGAGACGAGTGAAGCGCATCTTCGGTCGATCCTCGACTCGATGCCCGACGCGATGGTGGTGATCGATCAATCCGGATTGATCCAGTCCTTCAGCTCGGCGGCCGAACGCCTGTTCGGCTATAGCGAGGCCGAGCTTCTCGGCGAGAATGTCAGCATACTGGCGCCCTCGCCGCACCGTGAGGCCCATGACGGCTATCTCGCGCGCTATCTGCGCACCGGCGAGCGGCGCATCATCGGCATCGGCCGCGTGGTTTCGGGCCGCCGCCGCGACGGCAGCGTCTTCCCGATGGAACTGGCGATCGGCGAAGTGGTCGCGAAGGACGGTCATCAGCTGTTCACTGGCTTCATCCGCGACCTGACCGCGCGGCAGGATATCGAGCGGCGATTGCAGGATCTCCAGGAGGAGCTGATCCATGTCGCCCGGGTAAGCGCCATGGGAACCATGGCATCGACGCTTGCGCATGAGCTCAATCAGCCGCTGACGGCCGTCGCAACCTATCTCATGGCCGCGCGGACGCTGCTTGCACGCGGCGAGCCCGATTCCCTGAGCGACGCGCGGGAAGCGATCGGGGATGGCATCGCCGAAGCCGTGCGCGCCGGCCAGATCGTCCGGCGGCTGCGCGATTTCGTGGCGCGCGGCGACACCGAGCGCGAGATCGTTAGCCTGACCAAGCTGATCGAGGAGGCGAGCGCGCTGGCGCTCGCCGGCGTCAGCCAGCGCGGCATCACGGTACGGGTCGATCTCGATCCGACAGTGGCGCGCGTCCTGGTCGACCGCATCCAGATCCAGCAGGTGCTGCTCAATCTGATCCGCAATGCAATCGAGGCGATGGAAGACCGTCCGCAGCGAGAGCTGACCATTTCGACGCGCGCGCTCGGCAGTGACGAAGTCGAACTCGCGGTCGCCGATACCGGAACGGGTATCGCTCCGGAAGCGCTGGATCATCTCTTCGAGCCCTTCACCAGCACCAAGGCGCAGGGGCTCGGCGTGGGACTTTCAATCTGCAAGACGATCATCGAGGCGCATGGCGGCCGGCTCTGGGCCGAATCGCGCGGGGAAGGCGGGATGATCTTCCGCTTCACGCTCGCGCGTCTCGAGGCAAGCGAGGCGGGCGATGACAACTGAGCGGCTGGTGCATATCGTGGACGACGACGCCTCGGTGCGCCGGGGCACTGCGCTCCTGTTGCGAACGCAAGGCTATCTGGTCGAAAGCCATGCCTCGGGCGTCGCCTTCCTCGACAAGGTGATGGACTCGCGCCCCGGGTGCGTGCTGCTGGACGTGCGGATGCCCGACCTCGATGGCATCGGCGTGCTCGAACGGCTGGCAACGACCGAATTCGATTGGCCGGTCATCATCATGACCGCGCATGGCGATATCGCGACCGCCGTCGCCGCGATGCGGCTGGGCGCGCGCAACTTCATCGAAAAGCCGTTCGAGGAGGACACGCTGATGCTCGCGCTCGACGACGGCTTTGCCCTGCTGAGCCGGAAGGACGAGCTCGACCTGACAGTGGCGGCCGCCGTGGCGCGTCTGGAGTGTCTGACGGCGCGCGAACGCGAGGTTCTCGACGGGTTGGCCGCCGGCCAGACCAACAAGATGATCGCCATCGATCTCGGGATAAGCCCGCGCACGGTCGAGATTCATCGCGCCAATCTGATGGACAAGCTGCGCGTACAGACACTGCCGCAGGCGCTCCGCATCGCGCTCGTCGTCGAACTCGGCGGTCGCTCCTGACGGCCGGTTGCCCCGGTATCGTACCTATTCAGCATTCCGCGCCACCGGGCTAGCGCCAATGGACCGCGGCCGACCCGACCGCCGGCGTGGAGCGATGTTGTGGATCACGGACGGACTTCCGACGCGCAGCGGCCATGTGTGCTGCTGGTCGACGACGACCCAGCAGTCCGCCGCGCGATCACGCTGCTTCTGAGGACGAGCGGATATGCGGTTCGCGGTTATGAGCGGGCGGTGGACCTGCTGCACGACCCAATGGCACGTGCCGCCCAATGCCTGATAACCGATTATGCCATGCCTGCGATCGATGGCGTGACGCTGCTTCGAACGCTGCGGGCGCAAGGCTGGACCGCTCCGGCGATTCTGATCACAGGATTGTACAAAGGCACGATGGAGCAGATGGCGCGCGAGACCGGCTTCAGCGCGATGCTGGAAAAGCCGCTCACCGACGAACGCCTGCTCGATCTGCTCGCCGGCTGCCTGAACGGCGGCGCGCGCGCGTCAGCCTAACGAAGCGCAATCTGAGCGCATGCGTCGGCCGCGAGGCCGTCTTCCGCCGGTTCGCCCAATAACTGCATTCCAATAGGGAAACTCACGTAGGTAACCGCGCGTAGTTTCTGAGCCGATCGCTGGTGATAGCCCTCTGACAAGGCAGCAGAGCGAGGCCATCATGCCAGTAACGATAGCGAAAAGCGGCGCCACGTCGGGAGTTACGCCCAAGTCGAATGATCGCGGTCCTTGCATCTGCGCTCTCGCCGCGGGTCGCGGCCCCGTCGGCGACGACGCGGCGCCCGCCACCGCACTGCGCCTGATACGCGCCGAGCTGGCAAACGGCTATACTCGGTATCGCGCCCTCGCCGCGAAGCGGCTGCGCGACACCAACGCCGCCGAAGATGTCGTCCAGGCGTTCGCGTTGAAGGCGCTCGAGCGCGCCGGGCAGTTGCGCGATCCCCAGGCGGTCCATGGCTGGCTCCGCCGGCTGTTCGAGACGACGCTGATCGACTTCTGCCGCCGCCGCACGACCAGGGGCCAGCGCGAGGTCTCCTTCGATCTCGACCACCATGATCGTGCCGACGAGACCGTCGCCGATCTCGCACCGGACCCTTCGAACACCGTGATGGCGACGCTGGCACGGCTCAAGCCGGAATATGCCGATACCATCTATCGGCTCGACCTGCTCGACCAGCCGAAGCAGCTGGCGGCCGACCAGCTCGGTATTACCGTGAACAACCTTGCGGTTCGCGCGCATCGTGCGCGCCGGGCACTGCGCGACGCGCTCGACGCGATGCCGATCTCGGGGATGACCCCGGCACGCGCTCCCGCCTTTGCCCAGGCTTACGCCTGAAGGACCCGAATCCGGCTTTGCGCCGCCATCCTTGAGACGCGCGGCGCAATCGCTGCCGCCGGGAGGGCGCATCCGCGTAATATCGGGCCGGACGTGGCGTCTACTATCGTGCGGCATCAGGGATACCGGCGCCGCAGCTGAGACTGGCTGAGCATCCGGAGATTCCCTTGACGTTACCAGCCCGACGCACGCCTCTCCTGGTCGGCTTGGGACTCATCATTCTGGTGATCGGCTCGGCGGCCCTCTATTGGGTGCTCCAGCCGCGTCCGCAGGCAACGCAGCTGATCTACGGCAGCGGGCGTATCGAAGCCGACGAAGTGAGATTGAGTTCCGAAGTTCCCGGGCGCGTGCTGGAGAATCGCGCGATCGAGGGATCCAGCGTCACTTCGGGCATGCTCGTGGTTCGGATCGATCCCGTCGACTACGAGCTGCAGGCGGATCGCGCCAAAGCCCAGCGCAATGCCGCGCGTCTGGCCGCGGTGCAGATCGACGGCCAGATTGCGCTCGCCGCGCATCACGCGATGACCGCCAAAACGGACCTTGCGCGCTACGAGGAACTGAGCCGGCGCGGTTGGGTCTCGGCGCAGCGCCTCGACGTACAGCGCAACGCCTATGTCGCCGCCGCCGAGCAGGTCGGCGTCTTCCGCGAGCAGCGTGCCGGTGCCACGGCACAGGCCGATGCCGCGCAGAAGACGCTGGCGCTCGCGCGTTCACAGATCGGGAAGACGCGCGTCTATGCGCCGCTCACCGCCGCTGTGCTCGAGCGCCTGGTAGAGCCCGGCGAAGTCGTCGCCGCGGGCCAGCCGCTCGCGATTCTCGCCAATCTCTCCACGGTCCGGCTCAGGATATTCATCAGCGAAGCCGACCTCGGCCGCATTCGCCTCGGCTCCGCGGCACGTATCCGGGTGGACGCCTTTCCCGGCCGCGACTTCACCGCCCGCGTGACGCGGATCGATGCGCAAGCTCAGTTTACGCCGCGCGACGTGCACATGAAGGACGAGCGCAGCCGCACCGTCTATGGCGTGACGCTGGAAGCCGCCAATCCGGAGGGCCTGCTCAAGCCGGGTATGCCGGCCGACGCCTGGATCCTCTGGGATCCCAAGGCGGGCTGGCCCGCCGAACTGCGCGTTCCGGAATAGATCGGTGGCGCGCGCCCCGGTGATCGAAGCGCACGGCCTTGGCCGCCGCTATGGGGACCGCACCGTGCTCCAAGATATCACCTTCGATGTCGCGCCGGGGCAGGCATTCGGGGTGGTTGGTCCCGACGGCGCCGGCAAGACCACCTTGCTGCAGATGCTGGCCGGCATCCTGCGCCCGAGCTTCGGCACGGGTCGCGTCTTGGGCGAGGACCTGGGCAAGCACCCAGAGCGGGTGCAGGCGCAGGTCGGCTATATGTCGCAGGGCTTCTCGCTCTACGACCGCCTGAGCGTCGCGGAGAACATTGCCTTCGCCGCAGCGATCCGCGACGTGCCCCGGCAAGACTATGCCGCGCGAAAGGCGAGGTTGTTGGCGATGGCCGGGCTCGAGCGGTTTGAAGACCGGCCCGAAGGCGCGCTGTCCGGCGGAATGCGCAAGAAGCTCGCGCTCTGCGCCAATCTCATCCACGAGCCGCCGCTCCTGATCCTCGACGAACCGAGCCTCGGCGTCGATCCGCTTTCGCGGCGCGAGCTGTGGCGGATCCTCGAGGCGGCGCGCGGCGAAGGTCGATCGATCGTGTTCGCGACCTCCTATATGGACGAGGCGGATGCCTGCGACCACGTGCTGCTGCTGCGCGAGGGGCGGACGCTGGCGCTGGGTGCGCCCCCCGAGTTGCGCGAAGCGGCGCGACGGCGCGTCTATCGCGTGACTGCCCCCGAGCCCTATGCGCTCGAGAGCGAGCTTGCCGCATCGGACGCGGTACTGAGCTTCCAGAAGCACAGTCGCACCGGCTACCGCGTCCAGACCGCGACGGCCTTGCCCCCGGAGTTCGCCGCAGCAACCGCAGTGGACGCGGTGGAACCCGATATGGAAGACGTGTTCACCGTCCTGTCGATGGAGCCGGGAGCACGTGCGGCAGTCGAGACGGTGGCGCAGCGTTCGGCAACCGCCGGGATTGTCGTCGCCGCAGCCGCAGTCACCCAGCGCTTCGGCCGGTTCGTTGCGGTCGACCGGGTCGATCTCGATATTCGGGCCGGCGAGGTGCTCGGTCTGCTCGGCCCCAACGGCGCGGGCAAGACCACGTTGATCCGAATCCTGTGCGGCCTGCTCGCCCCGAGCGAGGGCAGTGCCCAGGTCGCCGGCTTCGACGTCGCACGGCAAAGCGAGCAGGTGCGTAGCCGGATCGGTTATGTCTCGCAGAAATTCTCGCTGTTCCCCGATCTGACAGCCCAGGAGAATCTGGGCTTTTTCGCGCGCGCCTATGGCGTGGCGCCACGGCTGATGCGGGAACGCATCGCCTGGGCAAGCGAGCGCGCCGGCTTCCCGATGGCGCAGGATGGATTGGTGCGAAGCCTGTCCAGCGCGTTGCGCCAGCGCCTCGCGCTGGCCTGCGCCATTCTCCATCGGCCGAAAGTGCTGTTTCTCGACGAGCCTACCTCGGGCGTCGATCCCTTGTCGCGTTTTCGCTTCTGGCGCCTGATCGCGGCGCTCGCCGGCGACGGCGTCGCGGTCATCGTCTCCACTCATTATCTCGAGGAGGCGACCTATTGCGATCGGCTCGGGATGATGATGGATGGCCGGATGATCGGCCTCGGTCCGCTCGAGACGCTCCAGCGCGAGCTCGGACTCGCCGATGCGCGTGTCGAGGAGGTCTTCCTCGGGCTGATCGCGCGCGAGCGCAAGCAGGCGCAGGCCGCGTGAAGCCGTCGCGCGTCCTCGCCTTCTCGCGCAAGGAAGTGCTCGAGATCGTCCGCGATCCGGTCACGATCTGGCTGTCTCTGTTCATGCCGGTCGTGATGCTGTTCCTGTTCGGCTACGCGCTGTCGTTCGATGTGGAGAACGCCCCGCTCATGGTCGTCGACCATGACAAGAGCGTCGCCAGCCGGTCGCTGACCACGCAGTTTCTGAACACGCCCTATTTCCGCCTCGCTGGAAGTCCGGAAGACGAGCGCATGGCCGAGCATGCGCTGATGGAAGGCCGCGCCCGCGCCGTCCTGTCAATCCCGCCCGGGTTCGGTCGCCAGCTCGCCCAGGGCCGGAGCGCTCCCGTCGAGTTTCTCATCGACGGCACCTATTCGAGCACCGCCGCGATCGTCTCGGCCTATGGCCGCGCCATCCTCTACGCATTTCCGAGCGGCACGTTGCAATTGCCCGTGCAGCCCGAGGTGCGCGTCTGGTACAATCCGCAGCTGCGCAGCCGCGACTTCCTTCTTCCCGGCCTGTTCGCGGTGATCATGATGACCTTTCCGCCGCTGCTGACCGCGCTCGCGGTCGCCCGCGAGAAGGAGCTGGGCACGATCGCGCAGATCTTCGCCTCGCCGCTCACCAAGGCGGAGTTCATCGTCGCCAAGCTCCTGCCCTATGCCGCTATCGCCGCCGGGCAGCTCGCGATCGTGCTCGCGGCGGGATTCCTCTGGTTCAAGCTCCCGATGCATGGCAGCCTGTTGCTGCTCGCCGGACTGGGGCTGGTCTATGTCGTTACCACGGTCTCAATCGGGCTGCTGATCTCGACGCTGGTCCGCACGCAGATCGCCGCGATGCTGGTCACGATGATCGCGACGCTGATGCCGTCGTTCCTATTCTCTGGCTTCATCTATCCCGTCTTCACCATGCCCGCCTTCTTTCAAGGCTATGCGGCGCGGATCCCGACCATGTATTTCGTCAACATCTCGCGCGGCATCGTCATGCGCGGCGCAGGGCTGGGCGAGCTCTGGTTCAACGCGGTCGTGCTCCTTGTCTATGGCGCGGTCGTGCTGGCGCTTTCGACCTTCCTGTTCAAGAAGCGGATCGCCTGATCATGTGGGGACGGATTTCCGGCCTGCTCGGCAAGGAGTTCGCGCAGATGCTGCGCGATCCCGTGGTGCTCTTCCTGATCCTGTTTCTCGCGACCGTCGAGATGGCGATGTGCGCGATGGCGCTCGGGTTCGACGTCAAGAATTTGAAGCTCGGGGTGATCGATCACGACCGCACGGTCGTGAGCCGGAGCCTGATCCAGGAACTGACGTCGGCCGACACCTTCGTCCTGCGCAACCAATTCTACTCTATGCGAGACGCGGAAACCCATCTGCGCTCGGGCGCGCTCGACGCGCTCATCGAAGTGCCGCCGAACTTCGGCGCGCGGATCGCCGCGGGGCGCCAGGCCTCGGTCGGCGTGGTGGTGGACGGCTCGAACGCCGACGTCGCCGCGCGCGCCCGGGCCTATATCGTCGAGATGACCGCGCGCTTCGCGCAAGCACGGATGCCGGCGACAATGCCGATGGCGGGCGGCGTCGAGCCGGCGGTGCATATCTGGTACAATCCCGATCTCACCAATACCCGGCTCAATGCGCTGGCGATGCTGACCCAGGCGGGCTTCATGCTCGCGATCATCCTGCCCGCGGCGGGACTGGTGCGCGAGAAGCAGGGCGGGACGCTCGAGCAGATCCGCGTGACGCCGATCCGGGCGCACGAGCTGTTCATCGGAAAGATCGTGCCGCCGATCGTCTTCGTGCTGGGATCGCTCTTCCCGTCGCTGCTCGTCATCCGCCTGCTCGGCGTGCCGCTCAACGGCAACCTCGCGACGTTCATCGCGCTCGACTTGATCTTCCTGTTGAGTGCGGTGTCGATCGGCATCTTCATCGCGACGATCACCACCACGCTGCAACAGGCGTTGCTGACCAGCTTCTTCGGCCTCTTCCCGCTCCTGTTCCTGTCAGGCGGGATCGCGCCGATCGAGAACATGCCCTATTGGCTCCAGGTCGGAATCGAGGCCAGTCCGCTGCGCCACTTCATCGACATCACGACCGGACTGTTCCTCAAGGGCGCGGGCATCGTCGAACTCTGGCGGCACGGCGTGGCACTGGTTGCCATCGGCGTGCCGTTGTTCGCGGCCAGCTGGCTCTTGTTCAAGCGGCAATGGTGAGCGTCCGGCGCGCGCGTCGCCCGCTCACCCGGCCGGCGGATTCGGACTGGCCAGCGTCCCGATCCCGAGCGTCCGGTCGGTCAGCGCGATCGACGCTGCGGGATCGGGCTCGCGGCCCCCCAGCGCCCGGATCGCGTCGATCGTCTCGGGAATGACGATCGCCTGGTTGTCGACCATATAGGTATAGAAAAGCTCGCGGCCTTCGACGGTGAGCAGGTCGCTCCACAGCGCCACCTCGTACAGGTTCGCATGCGGCCGGCCCGCGTCCGTCATCCATTCCTTGATCGCATTGAGTGCCGAAAGACCGGTGCGGCTGTCGACCGGCAGGATACGCGACGAGCCGGCAAAGGCGGCGAGGACTTCTTCCTTGCTCGCTGCGCGCGTCAGCTCGACGTTCCAGGCATGGAGATGCCCGAGCGTTTCGGGCACCTGGATCGCGATCGTGACGACATCGAGGTCGGGATCGACCGAGCGCGCGTCCGGGCCCTGATGGCTCGGCAGCTGCGCCTCGGGCACGAGCGTGTTGACGATGCCGCCGAGGTGGCTCTCCCATGGATCGGTGGTCCGCCGCAGGAGAGTGCCGCGCGCCTTGGCCAACAGGCCGGCGCGCTTGAGCGCGCCCAGCGTGCGGACGATCGAGGTGGTGTTGCACGAGACGACGCGTGTCGCTCCGCGCCCGACGGCGCCGGCATAGCTTGCCTCGGCGACGAACGAATGCCCCGCCACTTCGTGCTTCTCGCCGCCCTGGACGATGAACGCGCGGCCGATCCGGCGATAGAGCTCGGCATTGGCCGCACCGTGGCGCTTGGGTGTGCAATCGACGATGACGTCCGAGACTTCGACGAGTTCGGCAAGCGTTCCCGCAACGGCGAGTCCGGCCGTTTCCATCGCCTGCCGTCCTTCGGCGCTCGCGGCGAACAGCGGCGTTCCAGCCTGGATTACTTGCGCCACGCGCCAGTCCGCGGCCACATCGGCGACGCCGGCGAGCCGCATGTCTGGCTGCAAACGGATCGTCTCCGCCACGCGGCGCCCGATGACGCCATAGCCGACAACCGCGACCTTGATCCCATCTTCGCTGTGCATCGCTGGTTCCTTCGGCCGAGGGTCAATCATGGGCATAGGTGAAGTACGCGATCAGCGGGTTGGGGCGTCGGACCTGATAGGGCTGCGCGGCCGGCTGCGGGCGGGCCACCACGATATCGATGCGATAGTCGTTGACGCTCCGGAGGCTCGCATAGCCGCCATAGGTCAGCGCGCCGTTGATCGTCATCGGCGCGAGCGGAACGGTCCATGTCTTGCCGCGGGCCTCGAAAATCCGAGCCGTGACGGTCGCGTCGGTCACGCGCTGCCCGCCGAAAGTCCTGAAGACCGCCACCACCAGATGCACCGCATGCGCGCCCGGCGCGGGCACACCGCCATGCATGCTGGCTTCGGGATGGTCGGGCGAATGGCCCCGCACGATCGCCGCGGGCATCGCCCCCAGATAGACGGTGATGTCGCCGACGGTGTGGACGCCATCGACGACGCCAGCGCTTGCGGGCGCGGCCAGCAGCACGACGAGGCTCGCCGCCGCGGCGCGCCATCCGCCTGATCGACGATCGAATTCCGGCATCATGCGAACCCTCCTGTTCCGGACACTTCTTAGGACGCGCCGGCCTCCCCGAGCTTACACCCGTGCGCTGCCGGTCTGCGGAATGCAGCTCACCACCAGAGCCGTACGCCCGCCACGAAGCGCCGCTCGCTTGCGGGTTCGCCGCGCGCGCGCCTCAGGTCCGCGGTACTGCCGAAGGAAGGTTCCCACACATAGCCGACATAGGGCGCGACCTTGCGCACCACTTCGTAGCGCAGCCGCAGGCCGAGCTCAGCGCTGGTGACACCGCTGCCGAGCGTGCGGGCGACATCCTTGACGCTATAGGCGTTGACTTCGGCCTGGGGCGTCAGGATCAGACGGTTGGTGAGCCGAAGGTCGAAGGACGCCTTCGCACGCGCCCCCACGCGACCATCGTCGCCGAGATAGCCGGTGAGTTCGATGTCGAACCAATAGGGCGCGAGACCCTCGACTCCGGCTGCAAGCCAGCTGTGCGCGCCGGGACCCACGTCCTGACGGACGCCGAGCATGCGACCCCAGAACGGCCCCGTCGCATGCCACCAGAATGCCTCCACGCTCGTGTCCGCGTCGATGGGCTCGCCCGCGACCTTGATGCCCCGGCTGCGGATCCAGAGCTTGTCGTTGTCGCCACCCTGGGTGACCTGAGCCGACCAGGCAATACCGTTCTGACCACGGGTGCGCACGAACTCGAGTTCGTCAATCAGCACCTTGCCGACGCGGATCTGGTCGGCCTTTTCGAAGCCGGGCAGCGTCGAATTTCGATATCCGTCGGCATACGCATTGGGATTGCGCGCGTCCGCAGGCGGTTTGCCGCCCTGCATCGCGCCCATGCGCATCGTCGTCCCGCTCGACGGGGCGCTCATGTCCATTCCGGCCATCGATTGGTCAGGGGGCTGGGCTGGCGAGGGGCTCGCCGCGCTCGCAGGGGCGCTATGGTCCATGCCTTCCATCGACGGCGCATCGGGTGCCGTCTGATGCTGGTCTTGCGCTTGCGCATAAGCGGGGCCGATGGCCAGCGGCGATAAACCCAGCAGCAACGCCGCGCTGGACGTCCGAAGCAGATGGCGGCGAATGGAGCGCGTGCTCATGCGACCACCACCTCACGGAACATGCCCGCCGCCATGTGATAGAGCAGATGGCAATGAAACGCCCAGCGCCCCGGCGCGTCGGCGTTCACGCCGAAGCTCACGCGCTGCGCCGGCTGGATCAGAATGGTGTGCTTGCGCACAAGAAACCCGCCTCCAGGGTCCTCGAGATCGCTCCACATCCCGTGGAGATGCATCGGATGCGCCATCATCGTGTCGTTGACGAAGGTGATCCGCAGCCGTTCGTCCCTGTGGAAATGGATCGGCTTTGAATCGTTGAGCTTCACGCCGTCGATCGACCAGATGAAGCGTTCCATGTTGCCGGTCAGGTGCAGTTCGATCTCGCGAGCGGGAACGCGCGAGTCGGGTGCACCGCCCGGCCTCTTGAGATCGGCATAGGTGAGCACGCGGCGGCCGTTGTCGCGCAGCCCGGCGCCGGGGTCGTCGAGATTGGTGCGCGGATAGTCGACCCGCATGTCGGTCGTCGGTCCATATTCGGTCCGGGCGTGGCGCGCCGGCGGCGGCATGTCGGACATGTCGCCCGACATGGCGGCCATCGCACCCATCATGTCGACGGGATCGAGCCATTGCCGGGGGTCCAGGCGCGGTACCTCCGCGGTCATGCCCGTCCGCGGCGCCAGCGTGCCGCGGGCATAGCCGGTCCGGTCGAGCGACTGCGCGAAGATCGTATAGGCGCGGTCGTCGGGCAGCGTGACGAGAACGTCGTACGTCTCGCCCGGCGCGATCCGGAACTCGTCGACCTCGACCGGCACGACCGGCTGGCCGTCGGTCGAGACCACCAGCAGCTTGAGGCCGGGGATCCGCACATCGAAGATCGTCGCGGTGCCTGCGCCGACGAACCGCAGGCGCACGCGCTCGCCGGCGCGGGCGATCGCGGTCCAGTTGCCCGCCGGCGCGGTCCCGTTCATCAGGTAGGTGTAGGTTGCCGCAGAGACGTCGCTATAGTCGGTCGGATTCATCCGCGCGCCGTTCCACATCCGGCGTTTGGCGATAGCCTTCGAAAGCCCCAGCTTCGCGACATCGTCGAAAAAGCCACCGACTGTCGGCTGGGCGAAATTATAATAGCCGCTCATCTTCTTGAGATTGAGGTAGACCTGAAGCGGCGGCTCGTCGGTCCAGTCGCTCAGCATCACCACATAGTCGCGGTCGGCCGCGAGCGGTTCGGGAGTCCGAGGCTCGACGATCATCGCCCCGAACAGCCCGGTCTGCTCGGCGAGCGTATGCGCATGATACCAATAGGTCCCGCTCTGGCGGACAGTGAAGCGATAGGTAAAGGTCTCGCCCGGTCCGATGCCGCCGAAGCTGATCCCCGGCACGCCATCCATCTCGGCGGGCAGCTCCAAGCCATGCCAGTGGATGCTGGTCATCTCCTTGAGCCTGTTGGTCACGCGGAGCGTCACGGTGTCGCCTTCGCGCATGCGCAGCAACGGGCCGGGCACGCGCCCGTTGACCGCGGTCGCCAGGCGTTGCCTGCCGGTGTAGTTCACCGGCACCGCGGCGATCTCGAGATCGAACTCGGTGCCGCTCAGCTCGGGCGGGCCGCCGGACGTGGCAACGGAGGCCCCTGCGGCGATCGCGCGTCCGCCGAAAGCGACCAATGCCGCGGTCGCCGAAACACCCTGGACAAATCGGCGCCGGCCGAATGCGTGCTGGCGAAAATCGATCAGATCCATGGTGTGTTCACCCGTTCCCGTCCGTGATCGGTCCCGGCCGCTTGCCGGTCCTGCTGAACGAGACGCCGCCGCCCTTCGAAAATTACGCTTGGCATGGCGCGATGAAATGCTGGCACTCCTGCCTGTAATGTCGTGCCCCGGTGCGCGTCTTCAGCCTTGCAGGAGCCGGATGCCGCCTCGGGGCGCCGGCGCGCATGCAGGAGGATTCGAAATGGCAGATCCGATCAATACTGCCGTGCCGCCCGCCCAGCGCAGCGACGCCATCACCGGCGTCGTCGACGCCGGGCTGCGGTCGCATATGCTTTCGGTTTACAACTATATGGTCAGCGGCGTGCTGCTGTCCGGCATCGTGGCGTTCTTGGTGGCCGGCGATGATACCGCACGCTCGCTGTTCTTTGGCCCGGCCGGTACGCCGACGACGCTCGGCTGGGTCGCGGTGTTCGCGCCCTTGGCGCTGGTGCTCGTCTTCAGCTTCGGCCTCAATCGGCTCCCGACCGGTGCCGCCCGGGCAATCTTCTGGGCCTATGCCGCACTGATGGGCGTCTCGCTGTCGACGGTCCTGCTCGCCTATACCGGCGTCAGCGTCGCCCAGACCTTCTTCGTCTCCGCAGCGGCGTTCGCCGGGCTGAGCCTTTGGGGCTATGTGACCAGAAAGGACCTGTCGGGATTCGGCACCTTTTTGATCATGGGGCTATTCGGCCTGATCATCGCGATGCTGGTCAACATGTTCCTCCGCTCCTCGGCGATGGACCTGATCGTCAGCGTCGTCGGCGTGCTGCTGTTCGCTGGCCTCACCGCCTATGACACGCAGCGGATCAAGAACCTCTATTCCGAGGTCGGGAACGGCGCGTTTCGCGGGAAGGCGGAGGTTCTGGGCGCGCTGACGCTCTATCTCGACTTCATCAACCTGTTCCTGTTCCTGCTGCGGCTGATGGGCGATCGCCGCCAATAGGCCGCCCGGCGCTTCGGCGTCGGCCGGGAAGTCGAGCATCGGGGTGGCGCCGCCTTGGCGCCGCCCCGAATGCGCTGGAATTACGCGAAATCCTTGCCATGGTCCGTGCCGATGCCGTGCTAGGACATTGCGGCAAGCAGATTGTCGAGCGGCACGGTCGCGAATGTCGTGAAGCTGTCGGCGATCGCATAGGGCAGCACCAGCATGCGCCCATGGGCCATCGCACCGCAGCTATACGTCACGTTGGGCACATAGCCCTCGCGCTCCCCGCCATCGGCCCGGAGCAGCGGCCGGCTCATTCGCGCGAGCAGCTTGGACGGATCGTCGCGATCCAGCAGGCACGCGCCGATCCCGTAGTTGCGCATGAAACCTACGCCGTGCGTGACGACCAGCCAGCCCTCGTCGATCTCGATCGGGGATCCGCAATTGCCGATCTGCACGAACTCCCATGGCCAGCGTGGCGTGATCGCCCGCGACCCGCCGCTCCAATCGTGCAGCCTGTCCGAGGTCAGGAACCACAGATTCTCGTGATCCTGGCGCGCGAGCATGGCGAAGCGGCCGCCGATCCGCCGCGGAAACAGCGCCATGCCCTTGCCCGCTGCCGCGTCGCCGCCGAGCGGCCGCAGCTCGAAATTGCGGAAATCGCTGGTGCTGAGCACTTCCTGGCGGATCGCCTCGCCGCTGAACGCGGTGTAGGTGCCGAGATAGGCGATGCTGCCGTCGTCCTCGACGAACCGGACGAGCCGCAAATCCTCGAGTCCGTGCCGCTGGCTGGGAGTGGTCGGCACGATCACGCACTCGGAAAGCTGGTGGCTTCCGTCGCACAGGATGCGCACGCCGGCGTCGGGAATTGCGGCATCGAGGAACTCGACCCGCGGCACGACCGAGCGGCTGCTGGCAGGATCGACCACAGGAGCGCCGCCTGGCCCGCAGCAGCCGGTGCGGAAGGTGATCGACGAGATATGGCCCTCGCCGACGCCGCGCAGCGACATGACGAAGCGGATCGTGTCGGGCGGCAGGCCAGACTGGTCTGGGTGGGGCACGATGCTCGGATTGAACAGCGCAGCCGCCTCATAGGAATATTCGTGGCAGAAATAGGCGCCGATCAGCAGCGCCTGGTCATGGCCGACGTCCGGCGCGTCGATCAGTTGCCCCTGGACTTCATGAAAGCGGCGCAGGAAAGCGCATTCCGCATTCTGGTGGCGGCTCGCATATTCCTCAAGGAGCCGCGCAAGTTCGTCCGCCAGCGCCTCGCCTTCGAGCGCGAGCACCCGGTCGGCGATCCGCTGCGCACGCGAATGGGGTTGTCCGGCAAACTCCGGGGGATCGTCCGCCGGGACATAGGGCCGGATGACCACGCGAGCCGGATCGGGACGGAGCTGGACCGAGAGCCGCTTGACATAGGCGGGCGACGGCACGGTGGGCGATCCTGCGGATTGCTCAGGCCACGCCGGCGAGCGCCAGCGTGGCATCGACGACGCCTTCCCGCGATGCGGCTGCGGATGGCATTGCCTTCTCCTTGAACGGCTGCGGCCTTGCGACAAGCTGCCTGCCGCCCCGCCCGCGCGCGAGCAGCGCCAGATGGCGACGTCCGACCGCGGACCAGCACATCGCCGTGCCGAGCAGCGCGGCGCTTCGCTCCAGGCGCGCGCGCAATACCGGATTCGCGAGCAGCCCGCTTATCGTCTCGCCGATGGCGCGCACATCGGCGAAGGGAACGAGCACGCCGCGGCCGTCGGCCAGCAACTCCCGCGCGTACCAATAGGGCGTCGACACCACCGCCTTGCCGAGCCCCACAGCATAAGCGAGCGTCCCCGAGGTGATCTGCGCTTCGTTGAGATAGGGCGTCACATAGATGTCGGCCGCGGCGATATAGTCGAGCAGATCGGGCAGATCGAGAAAGCCATCGATAAAGCGAATGTTGCGTTCGACGCCCAATGCCGCCGCGCGGTCGGCCAAGCTTTCGCGATAGCGTTCGCCCTCGTGGCGGCGGAGGTTGGGATGCGTCGCGCCGACCACCAGATAGAGGAGGTCGGGATGCGCGCGCACGATCGCCGGCAGCGCTTCGATCACCACCTCGATGCCCTTGTTGGGCGACAGCAGCCCGAAGGTGAGCAAGACCTTCCGGCCGGCGGCGTCGAGATCGGCCTTGGCCTGCCCGGGATGCATCAGCGGCTGGTCCGGAATGCCATGGGGAACCACGGCAATCTTGGCCTGGGCCACGCCATAGGTGTCGATGAGGATCTGGCGGCCCTTTTCGGCCATCACCACCAGGCGCGCCGAGCGCGCGATCAGTCGTTCCATCACACGACGCTGCTCGGCGTCGGGATGCGTGAGCACGGTATGGAGCGTGATGACCACTTCGGCCTGCAGCCGGTCGAGCAGGGCAAGCACGTGACTGCCCGCGGGTCCACCGAAGATGCCGAACTCATGCTGGAGGCTGACCGCGGCGACTCCGGCCTGGTTCAATCGATCGGCTGCGGCGATATAGGAAGCGGGATCATCCTGGTCGATCTCGACCGAAACCTCGGCGGGATAGGCATAGGGGCCGTGCGCATCGCTCACCGCGACCGCCAGGCACCGGCGGTCCGGCGCGGCTGCGCAGAGTGCGCGATGAAGGTCCTGCGTGAAAGTGGCGATGCCGCAACGCCGGGGCGGGTAGTTGCCGACGATCGCCAGGGGTGCCGAAGCCGTTGACCGGAGATCGACCAGGACGTTCATGCGACACCCCTTCAGCGCCATGCCGCGCCGGTGCGGCGTGGCTCCAGACCTTCAGACGTGATCGGTTGCGGAATCTTACATCGAGCGGGATCGTCACGCTCCGGGACAAGGCCGCACGCATTTAACCAGGTAGCCGGCACTCTTCCGGCAAGGCGATTTCGATAGCACAACTTGCAGCAGAGCTGCCGGAAGCGTCGCGGTGAGCAAGATCACCTCAGTCGTTGCCACCCTTTCGCTCGTTTGCCAGCAGTGCGGCTATACCCCACGCAATCTCCTCATCCTCGCGTGACGGCAATGTGCGCACCTGGATACGCCCGGTCGTCCCGCCGGTATCGACGCCCGCCCATTCGAGATCCCGGCAGATTGCCGCACGGACGAGTGCATCGTTCTCGCCGATGCCGCCAGTAAAGACGATCGTGTCCGCTCCCCCCAGCGCCGTCATCATTGCCGCAATCGCTCTGGCAACCGAGCGGCAGAAGAGGCGAATGGCGAGATCGGCATCGGCGTTCGTCGACGCTGCGGCGCGCAACCGGCGCAGGTCGCTGGACAGGCCGGACACGCCCAGCAACCCCGATTGCCGGTCGATCAACCGCTCGATCGCAGCTGAGTCCATGCGCCGTTCGCGCATCAGGTAGAACAACAGGCCCGGGTCGAGATCGCCCGCGCGTGTCGCCATCACGACGCCGCCCGATGGCGTGAGCCCCATGCTGGTGTCGATCGACCGGCCATTCCGGATCGCGGTCACACTGGCGCCGCTGCCCAGATGCGCGACCACCAGCCTGTTGGGCAAATCGTGCGCGAGCTGGCGGATGATGGACTGGCACGACAGGCCATGGAAGCCGTATCGGCGGACGCCCTGCGCGCGCAACGCCTTCGGTACCGCCAGCGTAGCGGCCAGATCCGGCAGATCGGCGTGGAAGGCGGTATCGAAGCACGCGATCTGCGGCACATCGGGGTACCGGCGCCCAGCCAAACGGATCAGTGCCAGCGCTGCCGGGCCATGGAGCGGAGCGAAGGCGGACGCCTGCTCGAGCACCGCGATGACCGGCGCGTCGATCCGGACGGGATCGCTCAGTGAAGGGCCACCATGTACCACGCGATGGCCGATCATCCCAGGCCGGACGCCGCCGAGCATTGCCTCGATCCGGGCAAACGGGTCGGCGACGATGCCCTCGATCTCTCCCGTTGCCATTTCCGCGACATGGTTCCGGCCGATATCGTAGAGGCCGAACTTCAGCGACGACGACCCCGCGTTCAGCGTGAGTATGGACCTCCCGCCAGGGTCAGTCACCGGCGCCACTGCCAGTCGCGAATTTCGGGCAGATCCTCGCCATGCTCGGCGATGTGGAGCTTGTGCCGCTCGATCGCGGTCCAGTAGCGCGCCTCCGCCGCCTCCACCTGGTCGCGCAGCCTCGGCACCCGCTGAATCGCGTCGAGCGCCAGGCGATAGCGGTCGAGATCGTTCAGCACCACCATGTCGAACGGCGTGGTGGTCGTGCCTTCCTCCTTGTAGCCGCGGACATGGAAATTGTCGTGGTTGGTGCGGCGATAGGTCAGCTTGTGGACCAAGGCGGGATAGCCGTGAAAGGCGAAGATCACCGGCCGGTCGCCGGTGAACAGCGCATCGAATGTCCGGTCGTCGAGCCCGTGGGGATGCTCGGATTGGGGTTGGAGCACCATCAGGTCGACGACGTTGATCACCCGGACGCGGATATCGGGAACCTGTTCGCGCAGCAGCATCACCGCCGCCATCGTCTCCAGCGTGGGCACATCACCGGCACAGGCCATCACCACGTCCGGCTCGCCCGGATCGCTTGCCCAATCCCAGATGCCGGCGCCCGCGGTGCAGTGCCGCACCGCCTCGTCGATCCCGAGCCACTGCCATTCCGGATCCTTGCCGGCGACGATGACGTTCACGTAATCGCGGCTGCGCAGACAATGGTCGGCCACCGACAGCAGGCAGTTGGCGTCGGGCGGCAGGTAGATACGCGCCACGTCCGCCTTCTTGTTCACGACATGATCGATGAAGCCCGGTTCCTGGTGCGACAAGCCGTTATGGTCCTGGCGCCAGACATGCGAGGTGAGCAGATAGTTGAGCGAGGGAATCGGCCTTCGCCAAGAAATAGTCCGCGCCACTTTCAGCCATTTGGCATGCTGATTGACCATCGAATCGACGATATGGACGAACGCCTCGTAGCACGAGAACAGCCCGTGCCGGCCGGTCAGCAGATAGCCTTCCAACCACCCTTGGCAGAGATGCTCACTCAGCACCTCCATCACCCGGCCGTTGCGGTCGAGATTCTCGTCGATCGCGTCGGTCCGCGCCATCCATTCCTTGCCGGTGACCTGGTACACCGCCTGCAACCGGTTCGACGCGGTCTCGTCGGGACCGAACAACCTGAAATTCGCGGCATCGAGGTTCCGCGCCATGACGTCCCGGATATAGCCGCCCAGCACCGTCGTTGCCGGGGCCTTGATCGCGCCGTGACCAGTAGAGACCGCATGGTCCCGGAAATCGGGCAGCGACAGCGGCACGGTCAGCTCCCCGCCATTGGCATGCGGATTGGAGCCCATCCGCCGGTGGCCAGTCGGCGCGAGCGAGGCATAATCCTCCCGGAATTTGCCATTCTCATCGAACAGCTCGGCCGGGCGATAGCTCAGCAGCCATTCCTCCAACTGCTCGAGGTGACCGGGCCGGTCGAAATTGGCGATCGGTACCTGGTGCGCGCGCCAGGTGCCCTCGACCGGCTTGCCGTCGACCACCTTCGGTCCGGTCCAGCCTTTCGGCGTCTTGAGCACGATCATCGGCCATCGCGGCCGTTCGTTGTCGCCGGTTCCCGACCGCGCCGCGGCCTGGATGACGTGGATGCGCTCCACCACCGAATCGAGCGTCGCGGCGAGAAGCTGGTGGACCGCGATCGGATCATCGCTCTCGACGAACCACGGCTCATGCCCGTAGCCCCTGAGGAGCGCGGTCAGTTCATCGCGGTCTATCCGCGCCAGCACCGCGGGATTGGCGATCTTGAAGCCGTTGAGGTGCAGGATCGGCAGTACCGCGCCGTCCCGCGCCGGATTGATAAACTTGTTGCTGTGCCAACTCGTCGCCAGCGCACCGGTTTCCGCTTCGCCGTCGCCGACCACGCAGGCCGCGATCAGGTCGGGGTTGTCGAACACCGCACCATAGGCATGGGCAAGGCTGTAGCCCAGTTCGCCGCCTTCGTGGATCGAGCCCGGCGTTTCCGGGGCCACGTGGCTCGGGATGCCGCCGGGCCAAGAGAATTGCCGGAACAGGCGGGTCATGCCCACGCGGCTGCGCTCGATCGCCGGGAAGCGCTCGGTGTAGCTTCCCTCGAGATAGGTGTTTGCCACCATCGCCGGGCCGCCATGACCCGGCCCGATCACCGCGATCATGTTCACGCCCCGCTCGACAATCAGCCGGTTGAGATGGACGTAGAGCAGGTTCAACCCGGGCGTTGTTCCCCAGTGACCGAGCAACCGTGGCTTGATGTCGGCGCGCGTCAGCGGACGTTCGAGCAGGGGGTTGTCGCGCAGATAAATCTGCCCGACCGACAGATAGTTTGCCGCACGCCAATAAGCGTGCATCCGCCGCAGCATATCGGGCGAAAGTGGGCCGTCGACAGCGCCTGCTGCCAGATCGACGACATCGGATTCGGCCAGAGTCATCGTGAACTCCCTTCCTTCTGCAGCTCTGTGGCGACGAGATAGATTGGGCCCGCCCTGAAATAGGCAGTCATGCGAACGCGGGATCGCCATCTCGCGCGATGCGCAAACGGATTTCTCATGACGCTTCGCGCAGCTTTCGCACGCGCTCGGCCTCTTCGCACTGGCAGTCCAGGAAACCGTGAGCGACGCACATGCGGCACATCTGCTGGAGGCGCGCTTTCAGTGCCCGGCGCGCGCGGTGCAGCCTGACGGTGACATTGTTAACCGTTGTGCCCAGGCTGAGCGCGAGCTGCTCGCGCGGTTCGCCGAGCAGATCCGCGCGCCAGAGCACCGCCGAATATTCCGGCTTGAGCGTCGGCAGCAATTTGTAGAGGCACTGGCATACCGCCTCGTCGACCTCCGGATCCGGCTCGATAAGCGCTTCGGGAAGGTTGGCGAGCACGTCGGGATCGATCGCATGCTCACGCTTGCGCCGCGACGCGGCAGCACGCTGATGATCGACGATGGTGGTGGCCAGCACGCGCCCGAGCCAGCCGCGCACGGTGCGGACGTCGCGCAGCCCGTTCGAGCGTTCGAGCGCCTTCAGCATGAAGCGCTGCAGGACTTCCTCGGCTTCCCCGCTGCTGCCGAGGCGCCGGCGCAGAAACCTCGCCAGATCGCGACGGCTCTCAACCAGCGCGCGCCGCACCGCCGCGTCCATGGCCGACGGGTCGGCGTCGTTGCTCGCGGGCGGGTCCGGTTCGTCGTTCATCCTATCATCCTCATTGCCAAGGACGACGCGACGACCGCGCGATTACAGCAGGTAACAAATCCGGGCGCTGTAATCTTCACAGGCCGGCACCGTCCTAACCGACGCCCGCCGATGTCCTGATCTGGCGGGCGCGGAGGCCGACGCCGGATGCGCCGTCCGCACGAAACCGAATCCGGCCTCGGGAGGACCCCATGAAGTTTCTGCCCATGCTCTTGTCGGCGGCCCTGGTCGCCGTGATCCCCTCAACGACCTTTGCGCAGCAGTCCGGCGCGGCGAAGGCACCCGGCATTGGCCACACCTTCTTCATGCGCGGCAGCGTCGTGCACGTGACCGGCAAGCAGGTCGTGGTCTGCATCGGCAAGGCCGACGGCGCCCGGGCCGGTCAGGAACTGACCGTCTATCGCGTGTCCGAGCATCCGCACGGTCCCAAAGGGCCGCCGACGTTCCAGCGCAAGCAGATCGGCAGCGTGCGGATCGACGCGATCGTCGACGACCATTTTGCCAATGCGACGGTGCTGTCGGGCACGGTCCAGAAGAACGACCTGGTCGAGCTGCAGCGTTCCTGAGCTCGTCCCCGCCACGTCACCGCGCTCGCCAATGGCGGCGCGCGTGACAGGCGGGAGGACGAGGCGCCCATTCTCGATAGGAGCAGGATATGCGCGAGCAGGCAGCCTATGTTCTCGGCTTCGAAGCGCCGGCGGCAGGCGACGTCGCGGTTGTCGGTGGCAAGAACGCCTCGCTGTCGACCATGGTGCGGACCTTGCGCGGTGCCGGGCTTGCCGTGCCCGACGGGTTTGCGACGACCGCGACTGCCTATCGCGACTATATCGCGCACAACGCGATCACGCCCCGGCTGCAGGCATCGCTCGACGCCTTCAAGGCTGGGCGCGCCTCGCTCCAGCAAACCGGAGCGGCGATCCGCAGCCTGTTCCTCGACGGCGAATTCCCGGCGGACATGGCCGACGCGATCCGCCAAGCCTATCGCGAGCTGTCCCGCACCGCTGGCGTCGAGACGCTCGGCGTGGCGGTCCGCTCCAGCGCCACTGCCGAGGATCTTCCCGACGCGAGCTTCGCCGGCCAGCAGGAAACCTTCCTCAACGTTCATGGCGAGCGCGAGCTGCTCGACGCGTGCCGGCGCTGCTTCGCCTCGCTCTTCACCGATCGCGCAATCAGCTATCGCGAGACCAAGGGCTTCGACCATCTCAAGGTCGCGCTATCGATCGGGGTGCAGCGCATGGTCCGCTCCGACCTCGCCGGCTCGGGCGTCATGTTCTCGATCGACACCGAGACGGGCTTTCCGCGGGCGGTGGTGATCAGCGCGGCCTGGGGCCTAGGCGAGACGGTCGTGCAGGGCAGCGTCAATCCCGACAAGCATCTCGTCTTCAAGCCGCTGCTCGACACGCCAGGTGCCTGCCCGATCATCGAGCGGACCCTGGGCGAGAAGGAGCGCAAGCTCGTCTATGCACATGGCGGCAGTGCGCGGACGGTGTTGCGCGACACGACGCGGCGCGAGCGCGCTGCGTTCGTGCTCAGCGACGCCGAAGTCCTCCAGCTCGCGCGCTGGGCGGTGCTGATCGAGGCGCACTACGGCCGCGCAATGGACATGGAATGGGCCAAGGACGGCGAAACCGGCGAACTGTTCATCGTCCAGGCGCGGCCCGAGACGGTGCAGTCGGCCCGCCACGACGCGACGTTCAGGAGCTATCGGCTCAAGGAGGCTGCGCAGCCGATCCTCACCGGATCGGCGATCGGCGAGGCGATCGTCGCGGGCCAGGTCTGCGTGATCCGCAACCCCGCCGACATCGAGCGCTTCCGCGACGGCGCGATCCTGGTCACCGAGATGACCGATCCCGATTGGGTGCCGGTGATGAAGCGCGCGGCCGGGATCGTCACCGATCATGGCGGCTCGACCAGCCATGCCGCGATCGTCAGCCGCGAACTCGGCGTGCCGGCGGTGGTCGGCACCGGCAATGCGACCGAACTGCTCCATGAAGGGCAGGCGATCACGCTCTCCTGCGCCGAGGGAGACCGAGGGCATGTCTATGACGGCAGGCTCGCGTTCGACGCCGAACAGATCAATTTCGCCCAGATCCCCGAGACCCGAACAGCGATCATGGTCAATCTCGCGGACCCGGCCGCCGCGCTGCGCTGGTGGCGGCTGCCGGCCAGGGGCGTGGGGCTCGCGCGCATGGAGTTCATCATCAGCAACGCCATCAAGGCGCATCCGATGGCGCTGCTCCATCCCGAGCGCGTCGGCGACGCCGGCGCGCTGCGCGAGATCCGCAAGCTCACCCAAGGATTCGCCGATCCGCCCGAATTCTTCGTCGAGACGCTTGCGCTCGGCATCGCCAGGATCGCCGCGGTCTATCACCCGCACCCGGTGATCGTGCGCTTGAGTGACTTCAAGACCAACGAATATGCCCATCTCCTCGGCGGAGCCGCGTTCGAGCCCAAGGAGGAGAATCCGATGCTCGGGTTCCGCGGCGCGTCGCGCTACTATGACCCGCGCTACCGCGAGGGCTTCGCGCTCGAATGCCGCGCGCTCAAGCGCGTGCGCGAGGCTATCGGCTTCGCCAATGTCGTGGTGATGGTGCCGTTCTGCCGCACGCCGGCCGAGGCCGATCGCGTGCTCGAGGCGATGGCGGCGAACGGTCTCGAACGGGGCGCCGCCGGCCTCGAAGTCCATATGATGTGCGAGATTCCCTCGAACGTGATCCTCGCCGAACAATTCGCCGCGCGCTTCGACGGCTTCTCGATCGGCAGCAACGACCTGACGCAGCTCGCGCTCGGCGTCGACCGGGATTCGGGCGACCTGGCGCCGCTGTTCGACGAGCGCAGCGAGGCCGTGACGCGGCTCATCCATCAGGCGATCGCCTCGGCGCATGAGGCGGGCATCAAGGTCGGCATCTGCGGCCAGGCGCCGAGCAACTATCCCGAGTTCGCCGGCTTTCTGGTGCGCGAGAGGATCGACTCGATCTCGCTCAATCCGGACAGCTTCGTCGCAACTGTCCGCCATGTCGCCGAAGTCGAACAAGCGCTCGCCGCCGGGGCGGCGGAGAACCGGTCGCCCCAGCTGGCGCCGGCTGCATCCTAGGGAGGCCGCGATGGACGATCGCCAGGAGAGCGCCGACCCCAAGCACATCGTGATCGCGTGCCATCCCGAGGTCCGCAGCTTCACCATGGCGGTCGCCGAGACCTATTGCGAAGCGGTCGAGGCATGCGGCCAGCGCGCGGTGCTCCGCGACCTCTACCGCATGGGCTTCGATCCCGTGCTCAAGGCTTGCGAGCGTCCTGGCGTTGCCGACTTCGCCATCGCGCCCGACGTCGCCGCCGAACTCGCGCTGCTCGACGATGCCGCGGTCATCGTGCTGGTCTATCCGATCTGGTTCGGCACGCCGCCGGCGATGCTCAAAGGCTATGTCGAGCGCGTGCTCGGATCGGGGATGACGCATCGCGCGGTCCGCGCGGGCCAGGGCACGCCGGCGACGGCGGGCAAGCGGCTGATGAGCTTCACCTCGTCGGGAACGACGAGCCAGTGGCTGGAGGAGACCGGCGCATGGCTGTCGCTGCGCCAGGTGTTCGACCATTATCTCAAGGACGCGTTCGCGCTGGCGAGCGACGACCATCTTCATTTCTCGCCAATCGTCGAAGGCCTGGCCGAGCGGTTCGTCGACGAGCATCTCGAGGAGGTCCGCCAGCAAGCGCGCAAGGTCTGCAGCCTCGTTCCGCGCGGCTATCCTGCCCGAGGTCGAATGCTCAGCACGTGACGCGGCGCAAACGCGTCTTCTCGCGGTAAACGGGCCGCTCCGTCCCGGCCCCGCTTCATTTCGCGATCAGGCCCTGTTCGCGCGCGGCGTCGTCATAGAGGAAGACGGTGCCCGGGTCGGGAAGTTCCTGATCGTCGCGCTCCCGCTCTCCCAACCGAACGAGCAGGTCGCGGATCAGCGCGAGCCGCGCATGGCGCTTGTCGTCGGCGCGCACGACGATCCAGGGTGCGGCCACGCTGTGCGTGCGCGCCAGCATCGCGTCGCGCGCGGCGCTATAGGCCTTCCACCGCTTGCCTGCCTCCTGGTCGATCGGGCTCAGCTTCCATTGCTTGAGCGGATTCTTGGCGCGCGCGGCGAGCCGGCGGCGCTGTTCCCCTTTCGAGATGTCGAGATAATATTTGACGAGCGTGATGCCGCAATGCGCGAGCAACTGCTCGAACATTGGCACCGTGACCATGAACTCCTCATACTCGGCGTCGGTGCAGAACCCCATGACGCGCTCGACCCCGGCGCGGTTGTACCAGCTGCGGTTGAACAGCGCGATCTCGCCCGAAACCGGGAGATGCCCGGTCCAGCGCTGAAAATACCAGGAGCGCCGGTCGCGGTCCGAGGGCGATCCCAAGGCGACGACGCGCGTGTCGCGCGGGCTCAGATGCTCGACGATCCGCTTGATCATCCCGTCCTTGCCTGCGGCGTCTCGGCCCTCGACGAGGATCAGCAGCTTGCGCCCGTCCGCGATGACGCGCCGCTGCAGCGCGCTCAGCTGGATCTGCAGCGCATGGAGTTCGTCCGCATAGCCATCGGGCTGTTTGCGCTTCTTCGCCATGGTTCCGCTTGAGGCTGGAGGGGTGAAGCCGGCGCCGCGATCGAGGGGCGGGGCGCGGCGCCGGCTTCGGGGGACGGGGGATGCTAGGCCGGCTCGCGCGCCTCGTGATCCTGCAGCACCCCGTCCAGCGCGTCGCGCAGCTGCTGCTCCTTGGTGTGATCGAGCGAGGTGCGCAGCACCTTGCCGCCGACGCCTTTGAGTTCGTCGAGCAGCTTGTCCTCGGTCATCTTCTGGATGAGCACGAACAGCGCTGCAGACCCTGGTTGCAGCACCTCGGCGACTTCGCGCATGAAGCCGTCGTCGACTCCGACGTCGGTCAGCGCGCCGGCCAGGCCACCGCTTGCCGCACCGACCAGCAGGCCGATATGCGGCGCGAGGAAGAGCGCGCCGATCAGAAGGCCCCAGAAGCCGCCGCTGATCGCGCCGGATGTGGCCGGGCTCGCGAGCTGGCTGAGCCGGATGCTGCCATTCGGCCGCTTGGTGGCGACGACGGCGTCGGCCAGGGTGACGATGTGCGAACGCTGGAGGCTCACCAGCCGGTCGCGGATTTCTTCCGCCTTCTCTTCGCTGTCGAAGGCAATGACGACGAGTTCACTCATGACGTTTCTCCCTGGGAATAGGCCGGGCGGAGCTCAGGACTGCCGGCGATGGGCGCGATCCTGCGGCGGCGACGCCGGCCGCAGGCGCGGAATGAAGCCGGGGACGCGTTCCATATAGGCGCGATACTCCTCGCCGAAGGTGGCGAGCGCCTCGCGCTCCTCGCTGCGGGCGAGCCGGACGTACATGAAGACCAGCACCGGGAACATCGCGAGCGTGAGGATCGTCGGCCACTGGAACAGGAAGCCCAGCATGACGAGGATGAAGCCGTCATATTGCGGGTGCCGTATGCGGGCATAGATACCGTCGGTCGCGAGCATGCGACTGCGCTGCGCGCGGTAGAGCTTGGTCCATCCGGTCGAGATCAGCCAGAAGCCCGCGCCGATCAGCACGAAGCTCAGGATATGGAACGGCCCGAAATGCGGGTTCACGCGCCAGCCGAACATCGTCTCGAGCAAATGGCCGGCATCGTGCGAGAACCAGTCGACGCCGGGATAGCGGCTCTGCAGCCAGCCCGAGAGCAGATAGATGGTGAGCGGAAAACCGTACATCTCGGCGAACAGCGCCACGAGGAAGGCGCTGAACGCGCTGAACGAGCGCCAGTCGCGCGAGGTGGTGGGCTTGTAGAAGCTGTAGGCGAAGAAGATGAAGATCGCCGAATTGAGGATCACCAATCCCCAAAGGCCATAGGCCGGTGCGTCGTCGTGCATCGCTCGATCCTCCCGCTCAGTGGTGATGGGTGCCGGGTTCGGCGGCATCGGCGGCCGCCCGGTCGGCGCCGCCGCCATGGCCGCCATGGCCGCCATGTCCACCATGCCCGCCATGCATGAAGAGGTGCATCAGCGGGCAGGCCAACAGGATCAGGATCCAGGGCAGCGCGCTCAGCGCATGCAGCCGATGCTCGGACAGCAGGAAATAGGCCGCGATCGCCGCGAAGCCGATGAAGACCAGCGGCGCGCGCCAGCTTCGATTGCCCGTTCCTTGATGCGCATCATGGTCCATGTCCGCCTCCACGGCTGCCTGCGATGGAAGGCGCATGACGCGCCTTCGCAGCCTAGGACGCGCGAGCCCCGCCGTCCTTACACTGGCCGTGTGCTTATCGTTGCGGCGCGTCCGCGCCCGCTGCGCGCGCCGCGAGCGGCGCGAGCTGGCCGGGAAGGCGGAGCGCCAGCGCGAGCCCGACAAGCGCGGCAGCCGCCGCGGCGAGGAACGGCAATCCCGGCAACCGCGGTTCGAGTCCGAACAACAGCCCGCCGAGCGCCGACCCAATGGCCTGGCCGAGGCTCGCCGCAGCGGTCTGGCGGCCGAGCGCACCCCCCTGCGCCTTGCCCGCGGCAAGCGACACCCAAAGCGCCAGGATCGGTGACAGGATACCGGCGCCGGCCGCGACCAGCCCGACGGCGAGATAGAGCCGGGCCGGCGTTTCCACCCAGGGCGCGAGCGCGAGCGCGCCGGCAAGCGCGGCAAAGGCCGGTGCCAGCAGCCAACGCGTGGCGCGCGCCGGGAACCAGGGATTGAACACCAGGGCCTGCGCCACGACCATCACCAGGCTGCACTCGGTGAACATCAGGCCGATCTCGGCGGGGCTGAGGCCGAGAGCCTGCTGCGCGCGCAAGGCGAGCGCGACCTCGAAGATGCCGATCCCGGCCGCGACGATCCCGGAGAGCGCCAGCAATCGCGGGACCAGCCGTGTGCCCATATGGGCGATCGGGCCGGCCGCCGCCTTGGACGTCGGCGCGCGGCGGGGCAGCGTCAGCCAGAGCGCGAGCGTGCCGACCGCGCCCGCCGCGGCAGAGGTGAGGAAGGGCGCGCCCGACAATGGCATGCCCTCGCGCCACATTCCGGCGACGAAACCGCCGACCATCGGGCCCACCAGGAACCCGCCCACGCCCGCGATCGACAGCCAGGCGAAACGCCGCGCCCGCCAATTCTCGTCTGGCGCCCAGTCGCCGATCAGCGCCATCGACACCGGGATGACCGCCGCGGAGAACCCTCCGGTCAGGAACCGGCCGAGATAGAGCGCGACCAGGCTGTCGACAAAGGCGAACAAGAGCAGGCTGAGCGTGAATCCGGCCATTCCCGCCAGGATGACGCCGCGCCGCCGTCGCCGACGGTCCGACAGGCGGCCCCATAAGGGCGCGAACAGGAACAGGGCGAGCGTATAAGTGCCGGTCAGGAGGCCGGTATGCCAGGCCACGTCCGCGCCGGCGCCGAGCCGAAGCTCCAGCAGAAACGGCAATACCGGCAGCGCGATGCCATAGGCGAGCGACACGCAGAACGCAGCGAGCAGCAGCGCCGCGAATGCCGCGGACGGCAATCCGGGCTTCATGCGGCGGCGGCGGCCGGGAGTTCCGCCTCCTCCGGGGCGATGCCCGTGAGCCGGGTACGCTTGAGCATCAGCGCGTTGATCGCGACCAGCGCCGAGCTGCCCGACATCGCCAGCGCCGCAATCTCGGGGCTGAGCAGCATCGGATAGAGCACCCCGGCGGCGAGCGGAAAGGCGATGATGTTGTAGGCGACCGCCCACCATAGATTCTGGTGCATCTTGCGCAGCGTTGCCCGCGACAGCGCAAGCGCGCCCACGACGTCGAGCGGATCGCTCCGCATCAGCACCACGTCGGCGCTTTCGATCGCGACGTCGGTGCCGGCGCCGATTGCGAAGCCGACATCGGCCTGGGTCAGCGCGGGCGCGTCGTTGACGCCGTCGCCGACCATGCCGACGCGCTGGCCCTGTGCCTGGAGTTCCTTCACCTTGCCGGCCTTGTCGCCCGGCAGCACGTCGGCCAGCACGATCTCGACCCCGAGTTCCTGCGCGATACGCCTGGCGGTGCCTTCATTGTCGCCGGTGAGCATGGCGACCTTGACGCCGCGCTCGCGGAGCGCCGCGACGGTGGCCCTCGCGCTCGGCCGGGGCGCGTCGGCGATGGCGATCAGGCCGAGGATCTCGCCGCCGCGCGCGACATGGACGACTGTGCGGCCGGCGCCCTTGAGTTGTTCCGCGGCCGCTTCGAGCGCGCCGAGCGCGACCTTCTCCTCGTCCATCGCGAGGCGGTTGCCCACCACCACGGTCGCGCCCTCGACCTCGGCGCTCGCACCCCGGCCCTCGCGATTGGCGAAGCCGGTCGCCGCCGGGAGCGTAATGCCCTCGGTGCGCTCCAGGACAGCCTGCGCTAGGGGATGCTCCGAACTGCGCTCGATCGCGCCGGCGACGCGCAGTACTTCGTCCTCCGTATAGCCCGGCGCCGCGACGAGCTCGACGACCTTGGGCTGCCCCATGGTCAGCGTGCCGGTCTTGTCGAAGATGATAACGTCGAGCTTGGTCGCCTCTTCGAGCGCGCCGGCATTCTTGAACAATATGCCGTGCATCGCGCCGAGACCCGTGCCCACCATCACCGCCATCGGCGTGGCGAGCCCGAGCGCATCGGGGCAGGCGATCACGAACACGGTGATGGTGAGGGTGAGCGCGAACAGCAGCGTCTGTCCGACGATCCAGTACCAGATCGCGAAGGTCGCGAGCCCGATCAGGATCGCGGCCAGCACCAGCCATTGCGAGGCGCGGTCGGCGAGCAGCTGCGCCGGCGCCTTCGAGTTCTGCGCCTCCTGCACCAGCTTGACGATCTGCGCGAGCGCCGTGTCGGCGCCGATCTTGGTCGCGCGGTAACGGAAGCTCCCGCTGCGGTTGATCGTCGCCCCGATGACGCTGTCGCCGACCTTCTTCGACACTGGCATCGACTCGCCCGTCAGCATCGATTCATCGACCTGCGACGTGCCTTCGAGGATCTCGCCGTCGACGGGGATCTTGTCGCCCGGCCGGATCAGCACCACGTCCCCGAGCTGCACCTCGGCGGTCGGCACTTCGATCTCCTTGCCGTCGCGCAGCACCGTCGCCTTCGGCGGTGCGAGATCCATCAACGCCCGGATCGCCGCCGAAGCGCCGGCACGCGCGCGCATTTCGAGCCAATGGCCGAGCAGGATGAACACGAGCAGGACCGCCGAGGCTTCGTAGAATTGCTGGCCGTCGAACAGGAAGGTCGCGCCGACGCTGAACAGATAGCCGGTGCCGACGCTCAACAGCACCAGCACCGCCATGTTGAGCACGCCGTTGCGCAGCGCGCGGACCGCGGCGACCGCGAACGGCCAGGCCGGATAGAGGATCGCCGCGCTCGCGAGCAGGAACAGCGTCATGTTGAGGCTCAGGCCGAACATTGGCTTGAGCAGCGGTTCGCCCATCCCCATCGGCGAGAGCGCGAAGATCGGCAGCGAGAAGAGAAGCGCGACGAAGAAGCGGTTGCGCATGTCGCGCGCCATCTCCGCCATGTCCATGCCCGCGCCGTGGCCCATCTCGTGCGCCATGGCGTCGTGCGCCACTGCATGCTGCACCGATGTACCGGGCATCGCCGGTGCCGCGGGTAAGGGATGGTGATGAACGTGTTTGACCGGCGCGTCCGCGTCCGCTGGGGGCGCGCAGAGGTGCGTGGGCTGCACGCGCCCGCGGCAATGGAAACCGCAGTCGATGATCGTGCGGCGCAGCTCGGCCTCGGTCGTTCGCGCAGGATCGAAGTCGATGGTCACGCTCTGGGAGCCGGGGCTGGCCTCTGCCCGCTTGACCGCCGGATTCCGCATCAGCAGCCTTTCGACCGCCAGATGATCCAGAACTTCGAAGAGGCCGCGCGCCTCCAGCGTCACAGTCTGCAAGGCAAAGCTCCGGTGTCGTGCGTCGGCCCACGCTCGTTGCCGATCGGCATGGCCGAGATGCTATCGCTTCCGGCAGCGCGCGTCACGCGCCGCCGGAGCGTCTGCTCAGCGCTTCGATCCGCAGCACCCGCCGCTGGTTGCCGGCGGCGCGTCTTGCGGACGGGCCTGCTCGGCCTTGCCGGCGTCCGCCTTGCCGCCGCAGCATCCCGACTTGTTGCCGCTGCCACCTTGGTGATCGCTATGGTGGGTGTGGCTCGCCATGTCCTGTCTCCTTCGATGGCGGACTTCAGTCCAGCCGGATCGAAGGACGCGTCCGGCGCACGAATCTTACAGCGGCGCGAGCGATCGGCCCAAGGTCGCCCCAATGGAGCGAGCATTTACGCCGCGATCAGGCGGCCGCAGCCAGCACGCCTTGCTGCGCATCACGCCACGCGGTCAGCGCCTCCGCCGAATAGACGACCCGGCGCCCGATCTTTCGGAATGCCGGACCAGTGCCCATCCATCGATAGGTTTGCATCGTCCCCACCGTGAAACCGAGCAGGGCCGCGGCAGCGCGCGTATCGAGCCACTGGGTACGGATGATCGCGCCAAGCACCGGGTCGGGTTTCGGCGCTTCCTGTTCGCATTGCGTCGCCCAGAAGGCGATGAACGGATCCTCGTCTTCCATGTCATTGGCTGCGGCAACCGCGAAGCTGTCGTCGAGGTGCTGCGCGATCTCGTCGGAGATGCGGTCCGCCGCGGATTTGAGCGGATGATCGGACAGATGGGTATAGCGCTCGGTCGTCTTGGCGCTCTTGTGACCGAGCAGGGCGCCGATGATCAGCATGCTGTCGCCGGTCGATGCGCCGATCGAGGCGAAGCTGTGCCTCAGATCGTGGATGCGGACGTCCTCGAGCCTCGCGGTCTTGCGGATGCGTGCCCAGCAGGAATGCAGGTCGGTCACATGCGTGCCCTCCTTCTTGCCTGGGAGCAGATAGGGGTTGCCGACGACCTGCGGCACCGTCGCGATCACCTTCATCGCCGGCGCTCCAAGATGCACGATCTTCGCGCCCGTCTTGCTGTCCGGGAGCCGCAGGCAGCGGTGGAACGGATCGATATAGCTGCGCTTGAGTGTCAGTATCTCGCCCTTCCGGCATCCGGTCAGCACCAGCAGCCGAAGCGCGGCGATCGCATAGGGACTCTCCACCCCGAGCGATGCTGCCGCCGACAGCGCTTCGCCTAGCCTCGCGAGTTCGGCCGGTGAAAGGAAGCGCTCCATCTTCTTGCCCGGAAACTTGCGGACGCTGATCGCAGGGTTGTCGAGCCGCACGCCTCGCACCACGGAAAACCCCATGACCGCGCTCAGGGTCGTAACTGCCTGATTCGCCGCGCCTTTCCCACCGCGCACGCGCGATAGACCGCGATGACCGGTTTTCCTGCTTCGCGCGGTCTTTCCGGCCGCGATGTCACGCAGCAGCTGCTCGACGTCGGCGCGAACGATCTTCGACGCGCGGCGCGGGCCGAGGAGTGGCTTGATGTGGTTCTCGATGTTGTTACGCGCGGCCCGAATCGAGCTTTCTTTCGCGGTTATCAGTGCTTCCGCGAGATAGACGTCGCAAAGCTCGCCGAGCGTGAGTTCTTTACGTTCATTTATACGCTCCTGCTGCGGGTCGACGCCGTCTATGATTTTTCCCAATAGACTTTGCGCTTCCAGCCGGGCCGCTTCCGGGGTCCATGGAGAGCCATGGGTGCCGATCTTGAAGCGGCGCTGCCGGCCCTCGAAACGATATTGGAGAACATAGGTCAGCGCGCCGCCGGGCGAGATTCTCAGCCCGAATCCATGGACATCGGCGTCCCACAAGACGCGGTCCTTGCCATCCGCCTCGAGCTTGTCCACCACTCGCTTGGTCAAGCGTATCTGCGCTCTTGCCATACGAACTCCCGGAACTCGACCTCAGACTTGCCGCCGAGGTCCGCGAACTGGAAGCACGGCGGAAGCAAGCGGCATAAATTGATGGGTCAGAGTGTCGTATTCCAGCAAAGTTTGGTCAAGCAAAAATGGCTGAAATCGTAGATTTGGATAGTCTAGCGCAAGTAAAAGAGCACCTTGGTAAGGCTGAGGTCGTGAGTTCAATCCTCACCGGCAGCACCATTTTTCTCCAGATCGATCCGAATGGCGTTTTATCCGGTGACCGGCTACCGTCGGCAGTAGTTCGGACCAGAGGATGATCGGCTGACCAAGGGCACGGAATCCTCCGGGGCGACGGACATGACCGGCATCGGAGATGCCGAGGATCGTGCCTTCAAGGCAATCCGCGGCCCCTGGGCAGGCACGTCGCACCATCTCGATGCGCCCTTCTGGCCGACGCCCGAGCCACTGGTCGAACGCATGCTCGATCTCGCCCAGGTAGGGCACGGCGATCATCTTATCGACCTCGGGTGCGGCGACGGTCGCGTGGTCATTGCCGCCGCGCGGCGCGGCGCCACCGCGCTTGGCGTCGATATCGATGCTGAGCGGATCGCAGAAGCCGAAGCGGCGGCGCGCGCCGCCGGTGTCGATCAGCTTGTCGGCTTCCGATGCGAAGACCTGTTTACGACGCGACTCGACGGCGCCAGCGTCGTCACGCTCTATCTGCTGCCACTTCCCAATCGACTGCTCGAAGGCCGTCTGCGCGCCGAGCTCGCCCCGGGCAGCCGTGTCCTCAGCCACGCCTTCGCGATGCGCGACTGGGAGCCGCGCGCGCATGAGAGCGTCGATGGGCGCGATCTATTCCTCTGGGCGGTGGACTGACGCTGCTCGGGGCCGGAACCCGGCGATCAGGGCGTAGCGGCTGCCGCGAAACGATTGCCGGACCTGCGTCACAACGTGCCCGGCGCGCCAGGTCCTTCTATCGATTTTCTGGCACGCGCCGGGCGACCGGAGTCCAGGGAACGCGAGAAGCCAGGACGCCGTCCCAACCATTTGTGGTCGCATCGCTTTTGGTGGAAAACCGGTGCCCACTTTTCCACGCGATGCTGTAATGGCGGGCAAAACGGAATTGATCGGTCGCCCTATTTGGCGCTGGAAGGTGGCGTCGTCGCCGGGGGCGTTTGTGCCGGCGCGGCAGCAGCCGGGGCCACCGGAACCTTGTCCTTGCCGCGAAGGTGATCGATCTCGGCCTGCCGCCGCTTCAAGTAGAAATCACGCCGGGCGGCATAGGGATTACCGCTTTCCCTGAATTTGCGGAGCTGGTCGTCGAACTCGGCGCGCGTATCGAGCGTGCTGCCGACGGTCGTCGGCGTCGTGAAGTAGCTCTTGTTGAACGGGGTGCCCAGAAAGGTCGGCAACAGCAGCCGGTCGAGGCTGCGCCCGATCAGGTCCCGAACGGTCGTGGCGCCATAAACCGGGAGGAACAGATACGGGCCCGGTTTGACGCCGTAAAATCCCAACGTGTCGGCGAAACCGTTGCGCCGTCTCGGCAGCCGGAAGGGTTTCCGCTTGGCGATATCGAACAGGCCCCCGATCCCGAGGGTCGTGTTGATCAGAAAGCGGCCTGCGGTCTCGAACGCCTTGCCGAACTTGTGCTGCAGGAGAAAGTTGAGACAGACGTCGATGTCCTGGAGGTTGTAGATAAAATTTCCCAGCCCGTCGCGCGCCGGCGCGGGCACCACCTTCGCGAAGGTCAGCGAGACCGGTGCGATGACGGCCTTGTCGACGGCCTGCGCGGCGGCAAACGATACTTCATTGGCCCTGGCAAGCGGGTCGGCGGGATCGCGGACGCGCGCCGTTACCACGATGTCGCTGCTCGGAGCATTGGCGGCGGGCTGGCTTGTCGGCGATGTTGGGGCCGGAGTGGCCTGCACCGGCGCGTCGAGAGGCGCGGTAGGCGACGATGCCGGCGACGCGGGCGGGGGGGCGGTCTGGCCCGCAACCTTTGGCAGGTCGCTGGCCGATAGGGTCTGCGCCGGCACCGTCGGCGACGGCGACGGCACGCTCGCCCACATCAGGACGATGGGCAGTATCGGACCACTCATGAGCGCGCAGGCAGCTTGAGATCGTGCGCGCGACCCGGGACGCCGTTCGCTGCCGCATATCCTGCGTGCTCGCTGTCGCGGCGGCCGGTCGCGCGATGGAATAACGGCATTCGGGGCTCCTGATCGTTACCCCTTCGACGGCGCCAGCTGCCATTTCCTCAGGTCAGGGTGCGACAATTGGCCGAAAAAGTTCGTCCCCTCCGCCGCAGCGCGTCCGGTCGCTCACAGCGTTCCCCCTCAGGCGGCGTGAGAGATTTCCCGGACGTGCCGATCTCCCGAGTCTCTACCGGCAGAGGGCGGTATGCGGGCACCCGGCATGGATTGGCACCGCAGGCCGTGAGGCTTCGGGCCGCAGCGAGAGCGGTTCAGCCATGTTGGAACCCGCAACGGCGCAGTCAGCGCGCCCCTCGTCCGGTCAAGGGTACGAACTGGACGGGGCGCAGCGCAACGCGGTCCAGATCGCCCGATGGCGACTTTATGGCCAGGGTCAGGACATCGTCGTCGGGCGTTGGCCCGATCGGCATGACGATCCGGCCACCTGGCTTGAGTTGATCGACGAGAGGTTGCGGAAAGTCCGTAGCCGCGGCGGCAACCGTGATCACGTCATACGGCGCATGTCCCGGAAAACCGGAAAATCCGTCGCCGACCTTCACGTCGATATCGTCATAACCGAGCCGGCAAAAGCGCTCGATCGCCTGGGTGGCCAGCGGTTCGACGATTTCGATGGTGGTGACGCGGCTGGCGAGCCGCGACAGGATGGCAGCCTGGTATCCGGAACCGGTGCCGACATCCAGGGCATTGGCGCCGGACTGTGGGAAGACGGCAAGCGTCATCGCGGCGACGATCGCTGGGTCGGAAATCGTTTGGCCATGACCGATATCGAACGCGGCCGGGAGGTAGGCGAAGTCGCGGACCTCCGGATGCACGAATTGCTCGCGTGGCACCTGGGCCATGGCGTCGAGCACGGCATCCAATCGCGCTGGGTCGATGGAGGGATCGTGCGCATACAGATCGATCCTGATCGCCGCGAGCAATGCGGCGCGCTGGTCTTCGAAGGCAGGCGGAAGGCGTCCGAGCACGGCAACCAGCATTTGCTGGATGTCCGAAAGCCGGACAGCTTGCGCACCGCCATTATCCGGCACGCCGGCAACTGGCGGCGCCTCGACGCCTGCAAACGATCGCCACAGCGCGACTGCGTCGGTCAGCGACAGGTCCGGGGGGGAGCGCGTCATGTCCCGGAGACGACGCACGGGGATAATTCCGCAGTCTCGAAACGCGACCACCGCCCCCCGGGCCGCGCGTCCGCGTGCCCGCGTGCCCGCGTGCCCGCGTGCCCGGCTAAGGCAGAGGCGATCGTCCGATAGCAATGCTCGAGCCACCGAAGGATCGAGGCGATACGTACTCTTCCCGATTCCCGGCGCCGACCTGCGACATGATGCCTTTGCCCCTGGCAGTGGCCAAGGAGGCAGGCATGATCAACGAAGGTCTGATCGATCGTATCATCCGGGTGTTCGTCGGCGGCGTGCTGTTATCGCTGGTCGTCGTCGGCCCGCGAACGATGTGGGGACTTGTCGGCCTGGTGCCGCTGTTGACCGGCCTGGTCGGGATGTGTCCGATCTACCGGTTGCTCGGGGTGCGCACCACCGGCTGAGAGCAGGCCGAGCGGGAGGCACTAGGCCCGCCCAAAGCCGCCGGCAAGGGCGCGAACCGGCGGAGCGCCCCCGTGTCCCAAGTGCCGACGATCAACGCGACCTTTTCCCGCGGACCGTCGACGGATAGCGCTCATGGCTTGAACTCGGCGACCAGGTCGTACCGGTCTCCGCGAAACAACTGACGAACTTTGGTCACAACCTTGCCGGCGCGCCACGTCGTCCGTTCCAGTTCCAGGCAGGCACCGCGCGGCCGCAGGCCCAGCGCCATTGCCTCCGCCGTCGTGGCTTCCACGGCGCGGATGCGGTGGCGTGCCGCCGTCCAGGGAACGTGGTGAAGGAGCCAGGTGCCGGGCGCGTCGTCGGCAAAGTGTTCGCATTCGGCCGCAGGGACTTCGGCGAGCGCGATCAGGCGATGCTCGAGCGCGAACGGCTCGCCACCGCCATGATGCACGCCATCGACCAGCAAGGCCGGGAGCGGGATGTCGCCGGCGGTATCGGCGAGGCGCCGATTGGTCAGCTGCCAGCGATAATCCTCCCCGCGCGCGGCGATGACCTGGGCCAGATCGGGGACTTCGAGCACCGCTGAATGCACTTGCGGGTGCGCGACGAACGACCCCGCTTTTCGCCGCCGCTCGATCAGGCCGTCTTTGGCGAGCCCGCCCAGCGCCTTGCTGACCGTGGCGCGCGAACAGCCATACGTCGCGACCAGCTCGTGTTCGAACGGGATGCGATGGCCGGGCTTCCACTCACCCGAATGGATCCGCGCCTCGATATCGCCGCGGATGCGCGCCTCGACCGTCATGCCAGCAAGGTGGCGATCGTGCGGCGGTAGCGGTCGGCGATCGCCTCTGCGGCGATGTGCCGGCCATGCTCGACCAGCTTGCTGCCCGCGCGCCAGACGCCATCGATCGCACCCGGCCGCGCCGCGAAGATCCAGCGGTCGAGCAGATCGGCGGCGGCACCGATCATCGCAGGATGGTCGAGGTCGAGCGCGACAAGGTCGGCGGCATTGCCGACCGCGATCCCGCTCTTGATGCCGAGCGCCTGGGCGCCACCCGCATGGGCGGAAGCGAACAGCTTGGCGCCGACCGACGGCTCGGATTCGTCGACCAGCAAGGCGCGCTTCCGTCGGGTCAGGCGCTGCGAATATTCGACGGCGCGGAGCTCGCTCGCGGCGTCGATCAGGATGTTCGAGTCGGTGCCGACGCCAAACCGTCCGCCTGCCGCCAGATAATCGACCGCCGGGAACACGCCGTCGCCGAGATTGGCCTCGGTCACCGGACACAGGCCTGCCACCGCCCCGCTCGCGGCGAGGCGCACGGTCTCTCGCGCATCGACATGGGTCGAGTGGATCAGGCACCAGCGCGTATCGACCGCTGCGTTGTCGAGCAGCCATTGCACCGGTCGGGCGCCGCACCAGGCGACGCAGGCTTCGACCTCGCGAACCTGTTCGGCGGCATGGATATGAAGCGGACCGCCCTCGGCCAGCGGGACGATCGCAGCGAGTTCGTCAGGAGTCACCGCGCGTAGCGAATGCGGCGCGATGCCGAGGACCGCGTCGGCGGGCAATTTGGCGCGGCTCGCCTCGACCAGCCGGGCGAAGCCCTCGACGTCGGAAATGAAACGCCGCTGGCCCGGTGTCGGCGGTGCACCGCCGAAATCGGCATGCGCGTAGAAGACCGGGAGCAGGGTCAGCCCGATCCCGCTCGCCTCGGATGCTGCCACGATCGCCCCTGCCGTCTCCGCCGGGTCGACATAGCGTCGGCCGTCGACATCGTTGTGGAGGTAATGAAATTCGCCGACGCGGGTAAAGCCGCTTTCGAGCATCTCGACATAGGCCTGGGCAGTGATCGCCTCGATATCGTCGGGAGTCAGGCGATCGAGGAAGCGGTACATAACCTCGCGCCAGCTCCAGAAATCGTCGTCGGGCCGGCCGCGCCGTTCGGACAATCCGGCCATGCCGCGCTGGAAGCCATGGCTGTGGACGTTGCACAGGCCGGGAAGGACGGCGCCGTGGCGCTCGTCGTCAGCTCCTGGATGGACCCCGGTCTCGATCGCGGAGACGACTGCGCCGTCCAGCGTGATGCGGACCCGGTCGGCCCAGCCCTGCGGCAGCAACGCACGTTCGAACCAAAGCGGCATCAGGCCCTCCTGTCGATTATGTCTAGACATAATAATCCACCCAAGCAAGGATGGCGGGCATGGAGCGGACCTGGACCAATGCCCGACTCGCGACGATGGCCGGTGACGGCCTGGGCGTGGTGGACGATGGCGTCGTGATCAGCCGCGACGGGCGGATCGCCTATGCCGGGGGCCGCGCGGACGCCCCCCAGGCGACCGGCGACGTCGTGGATTGCGGCGGTCGCTGGATCACGCCGGGACTGGTCGATTGCCACACGCACCTGGTCCATGCCGGCGATCGCGCCGGCGAATGGGCGAAGAGACTTGAAGGCGTCTCCTATGAGGAGATCGCCCGCGCCGGCGGCGGCATCCTCTCGACGATGCGCGCGACACGCGCCGCGAGTGAAGCCGATCTGGTCGAGATCGCTTTGCCGCGGCTCGATGCCTTGCTCGCCGAGGGCGTGACGACGATCGAGATCAAGTCGGGCTATGGCCTGACCGTCTCCGACGAGCTCAAGATGCTCCGCGCGGCGCGGACGCTCGGCGGCGTGCGGCCGGTCCGCGTCGCGACCACCTTGCTCGGCGCGCATGCCTTGCCCCCCGAATATGCCGGCCGCGCCGACGATTATGTCGCCTTGGTCGCCGACGAGATGATCCCCGCCGCACACGGTCTCGCCGATGCCGTCGATGCGTTCTGTGAGGGGATCGGCTTCACGCCCGATCAGACCGGGCGCGTGTTCGAGGCGGCCGGCAAAGCAGGACTGCCGGTCAAGCTCCATGCCGAGCAATTGTCCGCGCTCCACGGTGCCAGCCTCGCCGCCAGATTCGGCGCGCTGTCGGCGGATCATCTCGAATATGCCGATGAGGACGACGCCAAGGCGTTGGCCGTGGCCGGGACGGTCGCGGTGCTGCTGCCTGGCGCCTTTTATTTCATGCGCGAGACCAAGCTGCCTCCGGTCGACCTGTTCCGCACGCACCGCGTGCCGATCGCCATCGCCACCGACTGCAATCCCGGCACCTCCCCCACCACCTCGCTGTTGCTGATGCTGAACATGGCCGCGACCCTGTTCCGGCTGACCGTGACCGAGGCGCTACGCGGCGTGACGATCAATGGCGCCCGCGCGCTTGGCCTGTCTGGGGAAATCGGCACGCTCGAGCCCGGCAAGGCGTGCGATCTCGCCATCTGGGACATCTCCGACCCCGCCGACCTCGTCTATCGGGTCGGCTTCAATCCGCTATTTGCCAGAGTGAAGGACGGCGCATGCTGCTGATTCCCGGCGCTGTGCCCTATTCGGCATGGCTCGCCATCTATGAGGGCGCGACGCCGGTGCTCGACCCCGCCTGCCGCCCGGCGATCGCCGAAAGCGCCGCCGCGGTCACGCGAATCCTGGCGCGGCGCGAACCGGTTTATGGCATCAACACCGGTTTCGGGAAGCTCGCGAGCGTCCGGATCGGCGATGACGATCTCGCCGCGCTCCAGCGCAACATCGTGCTAAGCCATGCCGCCGGGATCGGCGAGCCGATGCCGGTGCCGGTCGCGCGGCTGATGATGGCGCTCAAGCTCGCGAGTCTCGCGCGCGGCGCCTCGGGTGTGGCGCCGGCGACGGTCGACCTGCTCGAAGCGATGCTGGCCAAGGACATCGTCCCGGTCGTGCCCGCGCAGGGATCGGTCGGCGCCTCAGGGGACCTCGCCCCGCTCGCGCACATGACTGCGGCGATGATCGGCGTCGGCGACGCGTTCGTCGGCGACCGCCGCTTGCCCGCCGCCGAGGCGCTGGCAGAGGCCGGCCTCGTGCCACTCCAGCTCGGGCCCAAGGAAGGCCTGGCGCTGCTCAACGGCACGCAATTCTCGTGCAGCTACGCGCTGGCGGCACTGTTCGAGGCCGAGCGGCTGTACCGGGCGGCGCTGGTCACCGGCATCCTCTCGACCGAGGCGGCGAAAGGATCGGACGCGCCGTTCGACCATCGCATCCACGCGCTGCGCGGCCATCGCGGACAGATCGACACCGCCGATGCCCTGCGCCGGATGATGGAGGGTTCGGCGATCCGCGCGTCGCATCGCGAAGGCGATACGCGCGTGCAGGACCCCTATTGCCTGCGCTGCCAACCCCAGGTGATGGGCGCCGCGCTGACCTTGCTGCGCCAGGCGGGCGAGACCCTGGTGACCGAAGCCAATGGCGTGTCGGACAACCCGCTGATCTTCCCGGAAACCGACGAGGCGCTGTCCGGCGGCAATTTCCACGCCGAGCCGGTCGCCTTCGCCGCCGACATGATCGCGCTGGCGTTGTGCGAGATCGGCAGCCTGGCCGAGCGGCGCATCGCGATGCTGGTCGACCCGGCGCTGTCGGGGCTGCCTGCCTTCCTGACCCCCAAACCGGGGCTCAATTCGGGCTTCATGATCCCGCAGGTGACCGCCGCCGCTCTGGTTTCCGAGAACAAGCAGCGCGCGATGCCCGCGAGCGTCGATTCGATCCCGACCTCGGCCAATCAGGAGGATCACGTGTCGATGGCGGCGCATGGAAGCCGGCGGCTGATCGAGATGGCCGCCAATGTCGACGCGGTGCTGGGGATCGAGTTGCTGGTCGGCGCGCAAGGCTGCGATTTCCTCGCCCCGCTTCTGTCGAGCGAGCCGGTCGAGCATGTCCGCCGGTTGCTCCGCGAGCGGGTGCCGATGCTGAGCGACGATCGCCACATGGCACCGGACATGGCGATCGCGACCGACCTGGTGCGGTCGAAGCGGTTGTTGGTAGCGGTAGGCGAATTGCCGGGAGTGGTTACGCCATGACGGCGCCTTCTCTCCACCGTCATCCCGGCCTCGTACCGGGATCCACTGTGCCGCACATCCGGGACAAGAGGCGCGAGCTTCTCGGCAAGCCTCCCGGTGGATCCCGGCGCAAGGCCGGGATGACGGTGAAACCGAGGCTAGTGGCTGGAGACGCCACATGACCTGGCTCCACGTCCAGCGCAGCGACAGCCCCCTCATCCTCGCTTTCCCGCACGGCGGAACCGACATCCCCGCCTCGCTCCTGCCCGATTTTCGCTCGCGCTGGTGGGCGATCCGCGATGCCGACTGGCACATCCGCGCGCTGTACGACGGGCTCGCCGAGGCGACGATGATCTGGACCGACGTGTCGCGCAGCGTGATCGACTGCAACCGCGATCCGTCGGGCGCGTCGCTCTATCCCGGCCAGGCTACCACCGGGCTCTGCCCGGCGGAGACGTTCGATGGCGAGCCGCTCTATCGCGACGGTGCCGCACGCGACGTTGCGGTGCGGCGCGCAACCTGGTTCGCGCCTTATCACGCGGCGATCGAGGCCGAGATCGTGCGGCTCCGCGACCTCCATCCGCGCGTCGTACTCTACGATTGCCACTCGATCCGCAGCCGTATCCCGCGCCTGTTCGATGGCGAGCTGCCCGAACTCAATATCGGGACCGACAATGGCACGACCTGCGATCCGGCCCTGAGCGATGCCGTCGTTGCGCAGGCCGCGTCCCGCAGCCACGTCCTCAACGGCCGGTTCCGCGGCGGCTGGACCACGCGGCATTACGGCCGACCCGAAACCGGCGTGCACGCGATCCAGATGGAGATCGCGATGCGCGCCTATCTGAGCGAACCCGCTGGCGAGCCAGACGAGAGCAATTGGCCACCCGCCTGGGATCCCGCTTTCGCCGCCCCGCTCCGTGCCGACCTCGCCCGCATCCTCGCCGCCGCCCTTTCCTTCGCCAGGGACCCAGCATGACCCGTATCGACAACCAGCGTCACATCGCCGCCCCGACCGGCACCGACCTCTCGGCCAAGTCGTGGCTGACCGAAGCCCCCTTGCGCATGCTGATGAACAATCTCGACCCGCGCGTGGCGGAGAACCCGCAGGAACTGGTCGTCTATGGCGGCATCGGCCGCGCCGCGCGCGACTGGGAAAGCTACGACCGCATCGTCGAGACCTTGCGCCGGTTGAACGACGACGAGACCCTGCTGATCCAGTCGGGCAAGCCGGTCGGCGTATTCCGTACCCACGAGAACGCGCCGCGCGTGCTGCTGGCGAACTCCAACCTCGTGCCGCATTGGGCAACCTGGGAGCATTTCGCCGAGCTCGATCGCAAGGGGCTCATGATGTACGGCCAGATGACCGCGGGCTCGTGGATCTATATCGGCAGCCAGGGCATCGTTCAGGGCACCTACGAGACGTTCGTCGAGATGGGCCGCCAGCATTATGGCGGTGATTTGAGCGGCCGTTGGCTGCTGACCGCGGGCCTGGGCGGCATGGGCGGCGCGCAACCGCTGGCGGCGGTGATGGCGGGCGTGTCGTGTCTCGCGATCGAATGCCAGCCGAGCCGGATCGAGATGCGGCTGGCGACGGGCTATCTCGATTATCGCGCCGACACGATCGAGCAGGCGATGGACGTCCTCGACCGCGCCAAAACCGAGGGCAAGGCAGTGTCGGTTGGCTTGTTGGGCAATGCCGCCGATTTGCTGCCCGACATGTACCGCCGCGGCATCCGCCCCGATCTGCTCACCGACCAGACCTCGGCGCACGATCCGGTCAATGGCTATCTCCCGCAGGGCTGGACGCTCGAGCAATGGTTCGAGGGGCGCGAGCGTGATCCCGAGGGCGTCGCGAGGGCAGCAAAGGCATCGATGGCGGTGCACGTCCGCGCGATGCTCGATTTCCAGGCGGCGGGCGTGCCGACGGTCGATTACGGCAACAACATCCGTCAGGTCGCCAAGGACGAGGGCGTCGCCAACGCGTTCGACTTCCCCGGCTTCGTGCCCGCCTATATCCGTCCGCTTTTCTGCCGCGGCATCGGGCCGTTCCGCTGGGCGGCGCTGTCGGGCGATCCCGAGGACATCTACAAGACCGACGCCAAGGTGAAGGAACTGCTGCCCGACAATATGCATCTCCACCGCTGGCTCGACATGGCGCGCGAGCGCATCCACTTCCAGGGCCTGCCGGCGCGGATCTGCTGGGTCGGTCTCGGCGACCGCCATCGGCTCGGTCTCGCGTTCAACGAGATGGTCGCCAACGGCGAATTGAAGGCGCCGGTGGTGATCGGGCGCGATCATCTCGACTCCGGCTCGGTCGCCAGCCCCAATCGCGAGACCGAGGCGATGCGCGACGGCACCGACGCGGTCAGCGACTGGCCCTTGCTCAACGCGCTCCTCAACACCGCGTCGGGCGCGACCTGGGTATCGCTCCACCATGGCGGTGGGGTCGGCATGGGCTATTCGCAACATGCCGGCATGGTGATCGTCGCCGACGGCACGCCGGAAGCGGCGAAGCGGCTCGAACGCGTCTTGTGGAACGATCCCGCGACCGGCGTGATGCGCCACGCCGATGCCGGCTACGAGATCGCGATCGACTGCGCGCGCGACAAGGAGCTCGACCTGCCGAGCCTCGGTTGAGCACCGGCGGCCGGAACGCCGTTGGCGGCCGGGGCGTTCATGCGCTCTCGTAAGGAGAGATTGTCATGAACGTCAGACTTCGCTGGGGCGCGATCATCCTTGTCGCGGCGCTCGGCGCCTGCTCGCAAAAGGCGCAGGACACCACGACCAATGCGGTGACCGACATCGGCTCGGATATCGGCAACTTCGCCGACAATACGCTCGACGCCGCCGGCAATGCATTGAATCCGACGCCAAGCGGTCAGGAATTCGCCGACAAGGCCGCCAAGAGCGATGCGTTCGAAATCGCGGCGGCAAAGCTCGCCAAAACCCATTCGGACTCGGCCGACGTCAAGAAGTTCGCCGCGACGATGATCGAGGGACACACCGGATCGACCGCCAGGATCAAGGCCGCCGCCGCGAAGGCCAAACCGGAAATCAAGCCCGACGCGACGCTGACCAGCGATCAACAGTCCACGCTGGACGATCTCGGCAAGCTGAAGGGCAGCGATTTCGACAAAGCCTATATCGACAATCAGATTGCCGCGCACGAGGACGCGCTGTCGCTGATGAAATCCTATGCCGACAAGGGCGACACGCCGAGTCTGAAGGCCGCAGCGGGCGAGATCGCGCCGGTGGTGCAGAAGCATCTCGACATGGCGAGAGCGCTGAAGAAGTAAGGCGTTTCAGGCCCCTCCCCCTCAGGGAGGGGCTACATGTCCTAACCGCTCGTCCGTTCCACCAGCGGCGCGAACCGGGCCACCTGCCTGCCGATCAGGCACAATTGCTCGACTACGGCGGGATCGGTCGCGCCGCCCTGATCGTCGAACTGCGTGATCTGGGTATTGATCGCTGCGGCGAACGGGGTCGGCCAACCGCGCAGCGCATGGACGATCGACCGCAAGGCGGCGATGGTCGAACCGGTCGCCTGCCAGCCATAGGCGGTCGCGATGAGGCCGACGGGCATGTCCGCGAGATAGGGGCGATCGTCCTTCGCCGTTTCCTCGAGCAGGTCGAGCGCGTTCTTGACCACGCCCGACAGGCTGCCGTGATAGCCGGGACTGGCGATGATCACGCCCGAGGCGGCCCGCACCGCATCGACGAACTCGCGCTCGTGCGCCGTCCGCGAGGTCGCGCGCGGATCGTAGAGCGGCAGCCGCGCCATATCCTCGCCGCCGAACAGCCGGGTACGATAGCCTTCGCGCTCCACCGCATCGAGCGCGATCCTGAGCGCGCGCTCGGTCGACGATACCGCGCCGATCGTTCCCCCGATTCCGACGATCAACGGCCTGTCTGGCGACGGTCTGTCCGGCATTCCTATTCCTTTGCGCTTCAAGGCCCTGCGATAGCCTCCATGCAATCGATCTGCTACAGCGGGATTGCACGGCCTGTGTTATTCGAGTAATACGCTATCGGCCCCTGGGCCGTGTGGAAGCGATGGATGCGCGACGACCCTTTTGACGGCAGCCGACGACCCGACCCCCGCTGGGGCGCGCATTCGGCCTATCCCGACGACTATCTGAGCCAGGCGGCGACCGCGGTCCCGCCCGATGCCGTCGGTTCTGCCACACCGGCGGCACCGCCGGATTACACCACCAATTTGCCAGTTCCGCGCAAGAAGCGGCGCTGGGGGCGGATCATCGTGCGCACGATGGCGGCCTTCGTCATCCTCTTCGTGATCCTGGTCGGCTGGCTGGCGGTCACCGCGCCGCTGTCCAAATCGCTGCAGCCGCCGACGCCACCGTCGGTCACCCTGCTCGCCGCAGACGGCACCCCGATCGCGCGGCGCGGCGCAACTGTCGACAAGCCGGTCGATGCGTCCAAACTGCCCAAGCACGTGACCGAAGCCTTCATCGCGATCGAGGACCGGCGGTTCTATTCGCATTGGGGAGTGGATCCCTGGGGCATCATGCGCGCGATGGCCCACAATGTGATGGCCGGCGGCGTCCGCGAAGGCGGCAGCACCATCACTCAGCAACTCGCCAAGAACGCGTTTCTCGATTCGGACCGAACCGCCGGACGCAAATTGCGCGAGGTGCTGATCGCCTTCTGGCTGGAAGCGTGGCTGTCGAAGAACGAAATTCTCTCGCGCTATCTGTCGAACGTCTATTTCGGCGACAACGTCTATGGCCTGCGGGCGGCATCGCTGCACTATTTCAATGTCGAGCCCGAACAACTCAGCGTCAGTCAGGCGGCGATGCTGGCGGGGCTGGTCAAGGCACCGTCCAAACTTGCGCCGACCGGCAATCTCCAGGGCGCGCAGGATCGCGAAAAGGTCGTGCTCGGCGCGATGGTGGCCGCTGGTTTCCTGACCAAGGAACAGGCCGATGTCCGCCTTGCGACACTGCGCGTGCGCGCCGTCAAGGAATTGCCCGACGGTACCTATTTCGCCGACTGGGTGCTTCCCGAAGCGCGCGATACGCAGGGCGACCTGAGCCAGGAAACCAAGGTCGTCACCACGCTCGAACCGCGCCTGCAAAAGGCCGCGGAGCGGGCGGTACGGCGTGCCGGGCTCCGCCAGGCACAAGTGGCGATCGTCGCGATGCGACCCGATGGTCGCGTCGTCGCGATGGTCGGCGGCAAGGACTACAAAACCAGCCCGTTCAATCGGGCGACCCAGGCGCGGCGTCAGCCCGGATCCACCTTCAAGCTGTTCGTCTACCTGGCCGCGATGCGTGCCGGCATGACCCCGGACGACAAGATCGAGGATGAGCCGATCACGATCGGGAACTGGAGCCCCAAGAACAGCGAAGGCCGGTACGAGGGCATGATCACCCTGCGCCGCGCCTTCCAGAAGTCGAGCAATGTCGCGGCTGCCCGGCTGATCCAGAAGGTCGGGGTCGACAACGTCATCAAGGCGGCGCGGGATCTCGGCATCTCCACGCCGATCCCGCACGACGCGTCGATCGCGCTCGGCACCTCGACCGTCTCACTGCTCGAGCTGACCAGCGCGTTCGCCGCGGTCGCCGGCGATGGCTATCCGGTCAGCGCGCGCGGTATCGAGGCGACCGAGGGCAAGGCCTGGTATGCGAACATCATCGGCGGGACGCACTCCCTCGGCGGCAAGGTGCGCGACGAAATGCTCGATCTGCTGTCGTCCTCGACCGACGGCGGCACCGGGCGCGGCGCCGCGCTGTCGATTCCGACCTATGGCAAGACCGGCACGACCCAGGACAGCCGCGACGCGCTGTTCGTCGGCTTCGCCAAGGACCTGGTGGTCGGGGTGTGGGTCGGCAATGACGACAATACCCCGAACGCCGGGCTGTCGGGCGGCGGCATTCCAGCGCGGATCTGGAAGGATTTCATGCAGAATGCGCTGGGTATCGCACCGCCGCCGCCCCCGGTCGTCCCGGCGACGGTCGATGACGGCAACATGATTGACGACAATGGCGACGTGACGATCGATCCGGGTGCCGGCCCACTGCCGGTCGAAGGAAATATCTCGGGGCTGGGGGTCAATCTGCAGGTCAAGCGCGACGGCACGTTACGCCTGTCGCCGGCGCCGGACACCGGTGATCGGCCACCCAGGCCGCCGGACGGGAATGAGGGACGTTGAGCTCCAATTCCCTCTCCCGCGTGTGGGAGAGGGCTAGGAACGATTTCCCTCTTCCCTCCGGTCCCCGCATCGCGGATGGAGCCGCCATGCGCTTCTTCTCTGACAATGCCGCCCCAGCCTGTCCCGCCGTCATCGACGCGATCGCCACGGCCAACGTGCTCGACACGGCCTATGACGGCGACCGCTGGTCGCAACAGCTCAACGGCCGCTTCTCCGACCTGTTCGGGACGGAGGTCGAGGTGCTGTGGACGCCGTCGGGCACCTCGGCCAATTGCCTGGCGCTCGCGGCCTTGTGCCAGCCGCACGGCGCGGTGGTCTGTCACCGTGAGGCACATATCAACAATGACGAGGCGGGCGCGCCGGGCTTCTACCTGCACGGCGCCAAGTTACTGCTGGCCGAGGGGCCGGGCGCGAAGGTGACGCCGGAGATCGTCGAGGGCGTGCTTGCCGGCATCCGCAACGACGTCCACCAGGTCCAGGCACATGCGCTGTCGATCACCAACGCCACCGAATACGGCCTGACCTACACGCCCGACGAGGTCGCGGCGCTGGGCGAGGTCGCCAGGGCCCGCGGTCTCGGCTTCCACATGGACGGTGCGCGATTCGCCAATGCCGTGGTTCGATCGGGTGCCGATCTTGCCGACCTGACCTGGCGCGCGGGCGTCGACGCCTTGAGCTTCGGGTTCATCAAGAATGGCGGGATGACGGCCGACGCCCTGATCTTCTTCAAACCCGAACTCGCCGCCGCGAGCCATTATCGTCGCAAGCGTGCCGGGCTTCTGGCATCGAAGGGGCGCTATCTCGCAGCGCAGATTCTGGCGATGCTCGACAATGACATATGGCTGGCCAATGCGCGCGCCGCCAACGCCGGCGCGGCCCTGCTGGCGCGGGCAGCGGGCGACCGGCTGGTCTATCCGGTCGAAGCCAACGAGGTGTTTCTCCGCGTTACGCCCGCGGAAGCCGCGAGCCTGCGCGCGCTTGGGTTCGATTTCTACGACTGGGCGCCCGGCGAAGTGCGGTTGGTCACCTGCTGGGACCAGGCGGAGGACGCTATCCGCCCGCTGGCCGACGCCATCGCGGCATTGCCGTAATCAAATCCTCCCCAAGCAAGCGTGGGGAGGATTTGGTGAATCGATAGGCTCAGCTTGTCACCGCACAAGCAGAAGCCGGCTTGTTACGCCCACGCCCGGCGGTAGAGCGAGACCGTGCTCCAGCCACCCGACGCCAAACCCCGCTCCACGACGCTGGCCGTCCTCATCCCGTTCGGCATCGTCACCCTGATCTGGGGATCCACCTGGCTGGTGATCCGCAATCAATTGGGCGTGGTGCCGCCCAGCTGGTCGGTAACCTATCGATTCCTCGTCGCCGGCCTGTGCATGGCCGGCTGGGCAACCTGGCAGCGCGAGAGCTGGCGGCTGGGGACGCGCGGCTTCGCGTTCGCCGCCTTGCTCGGGCTGATGCAATTCTGCCTGAACTTCAATTTCGTCTATCGCGCCGAACAGCACGTCACGTCGGGGCTGGTATCGGTGGTGTTCGCGATGCTGTTGGTCCCCAATGCCCTGTTCGGGCGCATCTTCCTCGGCCAGAAGCTGGGGCGTCAATTGATGATCGGATCGGCGATCGCGATGGCGGGGGTCGTCCTGCTGTTCGTCCGCGAGGCGCGGGTCGATCCGCATGGGCCGGGCCAGGTGCTGACGGGAATCGGCTTCACCTTGTGCGCGATCCTGTCGGCTTCGACCGCCAACGTAATGCAAGCGACGCCGACCGCGGCCAAATATCCGATGGGAACGATGCTCGCGGTGGCGATGCTGGCCGGTGCCGCCTTCGACGCGCTGTTCGCTTATGCGACGGTCGGCGCGCCGGTGATCGAGCATCGTCCGGTCTATCTGCTCGGTATCCTTTACCTCGGCATTTTCGCCTCCGCGCTCGCCTTCCCGCTCTATTTCGGCGTGCTGCGCGCGATCGGACCGGCCAAGGCGGCTTATTCGAGCGTCATCGTTCCGGTCATCGCGATGATGCTGTCGACGGTGTTCGAGGGCTATCGCTGGTCGGGGCTGGCGATCGGCGGCGCTGCGCTCGCCGCATCCGGGCTGATCGTGGCGCTCAAGGCGCGCAGGCCCAACCGGTAGTTGGCAAATACCGGCCGCCAGCCGAGCACGCGCTTTGCCTTCAGGTTGGAGATGCGGCGGTTCTCGGCATGGAACGCACGCGCTTCGGGCGTCAACGCATCGAGCGCCACGATTGCGGGCGGATCGATCCCGAGCAGAAGCGCCGCGAATTCGACCACCGCGTCCTGGTTCGCCGGCAAATCGTCGGCTAGATTATAGGCGCCCGCCGGCGCGTCGAACCCGGCAATCACGCCCGCCGCGAGATCGTCGACATGGATGCGGCTGAACACTTGCCCTGCCATCCCGGTACGATGCGCCCGTCCCGCTCTCACGCGATCGAGCGGAGAGCGATTGGGGCCGTAGATGCCCGGCAGCCGGAACACGCGCGCGCCGAGCGAAAGCCAGTCGGCGTCCGCGCGATTGCGCGCCGGTCGCCGCCCCCGAATCGGCGCGCTCTCGTCCACCCAGGCGCCGCCGGCATCCCCATAGACCCCGGTCGACGACAGATAGCCGAGCCAGGTGCCGCCATCGGCCAGCGCCGCGCCGTAACGCGCGAGCACCGGGTCGACCTCGGCCGGCGGCACCGACGACAGAATGTGGGTCGCGCGGTCGATCGCCGTCATCACGCCGTCGCGATCGTCGAAATCGAGATCACCCGCGCTGCCGGTCGCGGCGACCTCCCAGCCGTCGAGCGCGGCAGCGATGGCGCTGGCGGCATAGCCGAGCCCGAAGATCAGGAGTCGTCCCGTTCCCATCTCAACTCCCCCCTCGCCCGAGCTTGTCGAACGGCATCTGTCGGAGTTGCCATGTCCTCATCCAACGGACCGCGACAAGCTCGGCACGACCGAAGGATGGGGAGCCCGCCACGTCATTTCGCGCCGTACCCCCCGAAATACGTCCCGAAATAATCGCCCTTGTTCCAGCGTGGACGCTCGTCGCCATCGGCGATCTCTCGCGCGATCGCGTAATTGACCGCGACGAACCGCACACCCTGCGCCCAGTCGAGCGGCTGCGAGAGGTCGTCGGACGGCTGATGATAATGGTTCGCCATGAAGTCCGCCCAGGCCGCCTTGCCCGGCCCCTTCTCGCCCGGCCAGAGGAAGACCGACGGAATACCTTTCTGCACGAAACGGAAATGGTCGGAGCGGACGAAGATGCCTTCCTCGGGCATCGGATCGGGAGACATCGACACCCCGACCGACCCCGCCGCGCGCTCGACGATCGGCCCGAGTGACGAGCGTTGCGCGCCGAACACTACCATGTCCTCGAACGGATAGGTGATGAGCGGCATGTCGAGATTGACGTCGGCGACGATCGACGTGAGCGGAACAGTCGGATGGTTGGCGAAATAGTCGGACCCGACCAGCCCCTTTTCCTCGGCGGTGACCGCCAGGAACATGACGGTGCGGCGCGGCGGCTTGCCCGATGCGGTGAAGCGTTTCGCCTCCTCGATCAGGCTGGCGATGCCGATCGCATTGTCTTCCGCGCCGTTGTTGATCGTGTCGCCGGTCTTGTCAGGCCGACCGACGCCGATATGGTCGAGATGGGCCGACAGGACGACCACCTGGTCCTTCTGCGCGGGATCGCTGCCCGGGATGACACCGATCACGTTCGACGAGGGCATCGGCCGCGTCTCGGTCTTGACCGCCACTGCCAGCACCCCCTTGAGCAGTACCGGGGTGAACGAGGCGTTGTCGCTGTCGGCCGCCTTGCGCACCTGATCCCAGCTCGTCTTCGCGCCGGCGAACATTTTCGCAGCCGCCGCCGTCGACAGCGCGCCGAGTACCGGCACGCCGTCGCCGCCGCCCGTTGCCTTGCCGGTCGACCAGGTCACCCGCTCGCGATCGGCCAGGCGCGCCATGGCGGCGAACGGCAGGCTGCCGCGCCCGCCACGGGGGCTTTCGATCTGGATCGCACCGATCGCGCCGTGATCGGCCGCGATGCGAGCCTTGGTCGGTGCGCCGGAGAAATACGCGCGCTCTTCGCCATCATAAATGGCCGGAGCGCCCCCGATAAAGGCGACGATCTTCCCCTTCACGTCGATGCCGCGATAGTCGTCGCGCTTGTAGTCCGGGGCGACGATACCATAGCCGACGAACACGATCGGCGCGTCGAGGCTGGTTTCCGCGCTGGCTGGATTGGGCGACGCGACGAAATCCTGCCCCGGAACGAGCGTAACCGGCTGGCCACCCGTCGGCGTCCAGACAAAGTTGCCCTTGTCGGCAAGCTTGTAGCCGATCAGCGGCACCTTTTGCAGATAGCCGTCATCGTCGCCCGCGGGCCGCAATCCCGCCGCATAGAATTGCGCGGCGACATATTGCGCGGCGATGTCGAATTCCGGGCTGCCGGCTTCGCGTCCGCGCATCGCGTCGGAAGCGAGGAACATCACATGCGCCTTCATCGCCGCCTGATCGGCGGGCAGCGGCGCATCGACTCGCCGATTGATCGACGCCGCGCTTTCCCTTTGCGGCGCGGGTTGCGGCTGCGGCGCCTTGCCGGTCTGCGCGGTCGCCATCCCGGCGGCGAGCATGAACGCGGCTGCGCCGATCAGTCTGAACATGGCTTTCCTCTTGGCTGTCCCGGTCACGGGGGGTAGCAGACCGGGATTGGTTGGCAATCGCGTCTTGTGCGAGTGATACAGCCTTAACGCAGAACCGCACGGAACCCACATGATCGACGCCCAGTCCGCCCTCGCCAACCCGCCCGTCACACGGCGCGAAGATTATCGCGCGCCCGACTGGCTGGTGCCGGACATCGCGCTCGATTTCGATCTGCATCCCGGACAGACCAAAGTGGCGGCCAGCCTGACGGTAGTCCGCAATGGCGCGCATGCGGCGCCGCTGCGCCTGGATGGCGGCGGACAGGAACCACTGTCGGTCAAGGTGGACGGCGTTGCCGTCAACGATTGGCACATGGACGGCGATCAGCTCGTCATCCCGCTCTCGGGCAACGAGCATCTGGTCGAAACCGAAACAACGATCTTCCCCAATCGCAATACGCAGCTGATGGGGCTGTACGCCTCGGGCGGCAACCTGTGCACGCAGTGCGAGGCGGAGGGGTTCCGCCGCATCACCTTCTTTCCCGACCGCCCCGATGTGCTGAGCCGGTATTCGGTCAGGATGGCGGCGGACAGGATTTCGTTCCCGGTCCTGCTAGCGAACGGCGACCCGATCGCGTCCGGCGATCTCGGCGACGGCCGCCATTGGGCGGAGTGGCGCGACCCCTTCCCCAAGCCCAGCTATCTGTTCGCGATGGTCGCGGGCGACCTCGCCGCCAATCGCGCGACCTTCACCACGATGTCGGGACGCAAGGTCGAGCTCGGCATCTGGGTGCGCAAGGCCGATCTCGCCAAGACCGAACACGCGCTGCATGCGCTCAAGCTCGCCATGGCGTGGGACGAGACGGTCTATGGCCGCGAATACGATCTCGACGTGTTCAATATCGTTGCCGTCGACGATTTCAATTTCGGCGCGATGGAGAACAAGGGGCTGAACATCTTCAACAGCCGCTATATCCTTGCCGATCCCGATACCGCGACCGATTACGACTATGATGCGATCGCCGCTGTCGTCGCGCACGAATATTTCCACAATTGGTCGGGCAATCGCGTCACCTGCCGCGACTGGTTCCAGCTCAGCCTGAAGGAAGGCTTCACCGTTTTCCGCGACCAGAGCTTCTCGGCCGACCAGGGATCGGCGGCGGTCAAGCGGATCGAGGACGTGCGATCCTTGCGTGCCAGCCAGTTCCCCGAGGACAATGGTCCACTGGCGCATCCGGTGCGCCCCGAAAGCTATATCGAGATCTCCAACTTCTATACGGCGACGATCTACAACAAGGGCGCCGAACTGATCCGGATGATGGCGACGATCCTGGGCAAGGATCGCTTCCGCGCCGCAACCGATCTTTATTTCGACCGGTTCGACGGCACCGCCGCGACCTGCGAGGATTTCGTCCGCTGCATGGAGGAGGGCGGGCAGGTCGACCTGACCCAGTTCCGCTTGTGGTATTCGCAAGCCGGCACGCCGCGGGTGTCCGCCACGCTCGATCACGATCCAGACGCGGGCCGCGCCAGCTTGCGCCTCGCGCAGCGCATCCCGCCGACTCCGGGCCAGACCGACAAGGCGCCAATGGTATTGCCGCTCAAACTCAAGCTGTTCGGCAGCGCGAGCGGCAAGGCGCTGGGTGGAGAACAACTCTACCTGCTCGATCAGTCGGTCGGCGAGATCGTTTTCGACGGCGTGACGGAAGCGCCGATCCTGTCGATCAATCGCGGCTTTTCGGCACCGGTGATCGTCGAAAGCGACCGGTCGGCCGCCGACCTCGCCTTCCTGTCGGCGCATGACGACGATCCGTTCGCGCGGTACGAGGCGATGCAGCAATTGATGCTCGACACGTTGGTCACCGCGACTCAGCTCGGCCGTGCCGACCATGGGCCGGTGATCGAGGCAGTTCGGCGAACGCTCGAAAACGCCGCGCTCGACCATGCCTTCATCGCCGAAGCCGTCCTGCTGCCCTCCGACAGTTTTATCGGCGATCAACTCGAGACGGTCGATCCCGAGGCGGTCTTCCGCGCCCGGGAGGCATTGCGCCGCGATCTCGGAAAGACGCTCGCGCCCCTATGGCGCCAGATCTACGCCAGCACGTCGACCGGCGCGCCGTTCGTCTATTCTCCGGCAGCCAAGGCCGGCCGCCGGATGCGGACGGTGGCGCTGGGCTATATCGCCGCATCGGGCGCCGACGACGCGGCCGATATCGCCTTCGCGCAGTTCGAACAGGCCGACAACATGACCGACCGCATGGGGGCGCTCACCACGCTCGCCAACGGCAAGTCGGACAAGCGCGTCGCCGCGCTCGACATCTTCTACAACCGATATTCGACCGACGCCCTGGTGCTCGACAAATGGTTCCAGACCCAGGCGCTGTCGGCGCGCGACGACACGCCGGCGATCGTCGAGGAGCTGTCCCGACACCCCGATTTCACGCTGGCCAATCCCAATCGCGCGCGCTCGCTGGTCGGCGCGTTCAGCGTCAATCAGCGCGCCTTCCACGTGGCGGGCGGGGCGGGCTACCGCTTCCTCGCCGACAATCTGATCGCGCTGGACCGGCTCAATCCGCAGACCGCGGCGAAACTGCTGCCGCCGCTCGGCCGCTGGCGCCGCTTCGGCGAGACCCGCGCGGCGCTGATGAAGGCGGAGCTGGAGCGCATCCTGGCCGTGCCTGGGTTGAGCAAGGATCTGTTCGAACAGGCATCGAAAAGTCTGGAAGGATAAGGCACCGCCGGCGAGGCCGAAGCGTTGGGCCGATATGGCCAACCCGCAAGTTCAGGCGCGCAAGACTCACGAGAAGATAAAGCAGTCCGCTGCTACGCTCGAACTGACGGCGCTCGAACAAACCGATAGCGCCGGCCGTCGCACGGAATTGGCGGCCGACCGCACGATTCTCGCCGCCGAGCGGACCTATGCGGCCTGGGTTCGCACGGGTCTTGCCGCCTTGGCGTCCGGGATCGGCGCACGCGCATTGCTCGACAACATCGTCGCCGACTGGTTGACCAGATCGACCGGTGCAATGCTGATACTCTTCGCCGGTTTCTGCTTCGTCGCAGCGGTCTGGCGGGATGTCGCGCCCAGCGTACGACCACCCAAACCCCGTGCCCGACGATTGCCTGCCCCGTTACTTCTACTAGTCAACGGCTTCCTCGTCATGGTGACCCTGGCGGCGTTCGTCGGCGTCCTGGCGCCTCGCTAGGTCAGAACAGCCGCCCGCCATTGGGCACCGTCCCGCTCGGCCCGATCAGGACGACCTTGCCCTCGTCATCCGGAAACCCGAGCGTCAGGACCTCCGAGCGCATCGGCCCGATCTGGCGGGGCGGAAAGTTGACGACCGCGGCGACCTGGCGCCCCACCAGATCGTCGAGCGCGTAATGTTCGGTGATCTGTGCCGACGATCGTTTCACCCCGATCGTTTCACCGAAATCGATGGTCAATTTGAACGCCGGCTTGCGCGCTTCGGGAAAAGGATCCGCTGCTACGATCGTGCCGACGCGGATGTCGACCTTGAGAAAATCGTCGAAACCGATCGTATCTGCCGCCGGCGCGGCGCGGTCATGAGTCACGTGCATCAGAAATTCACGTCGTGATAATGGGGCGAGGCCGGGATGCCTTCCATCCGCTCGCTCAACAGCGGGCGGAAGCTCGGGCGGCTCTTCATCCCGGCATACCAGCGCGCGGTCTGTTCGTGGTTCTTCCAGTCGATCCCGCCGAGATAGTCGGCGACCGAAATCTGCGCCGCGGCGGCGAGGTCGGCGAGACTCAGCGTCGCCCCCGCCATCCAGTTGTGCCGGTCGAGCAGGTAATCGGTGTAATCGAGATATTCGACGGCCGACTTCATCGCCTCGCGCAGGACGCGCGCATCCGGGCTCGCCTTGGTGACGATGCGCTTGAGCATCCGCTCACCGAGCAGCCGCTCGGTGACGTCGCGGAAGAAGAACGTGTCGAACCAGGTCGCCAGCCGGCGGATCTCGGCGCGCTGGATCGCGGTGCCGTTGATCATCTGCGCCTTGTCGACCGTCTCTTCGAAATATTCGCAGATGACGAGCGAATCGATCAGGCGGATGTCGCGTTGCGCGTCGGTGATGACCGGCGTCTGCCCGGCGGGGTTCATGTCGATGAATTCGTCGCGCCGCTCCCACGGATTCTCGCGGACGAGCGTGTAACCGACCCCCTTTTCCCCAAGCAGCAGCCGGACCTTGCGCGAGAAAGGGCAGAGCGGAAATTGGAGGAGTTGCCACATATCACCGCTGTTATAAGCTGTGGGCGGGCGGGGGAAGATGGCTTCGGCAGACTATTTGTTCGACGATCGCTTCGAAACGGTGGCGATCACCTGGAGCCAGCCCGAAGCGGCGGTGATGCTGTCGATGTTCGACTTTTACGGCATACCCGCCTTCGCGATAGGGCGCCGACATGTTTCGATCTTCGCGCCGGTGCTGACCGCGCTGCAGGGCATCCAGATCAGGGTCGCCATCGATGCGGTCGACGAAGCGCTCGACCTGCTCGCGGAGGTCGCCGAACGACCGGCGGCGGTACGGCCTTATCCCTTCGGGCAGCGCGACCTGTATATTGCGCTCGTCGTTCTGGCGCTGATGGCGGCAATGGTCATGCCGATCGCCCTCGCCTTCGTCGAACCGGACGACGACATGCTGCTGATCACGATGATGCTGATGTCGCCGTTGTTGCTCGTCTTCAACGGCGCACCGCCACCGCGCACCCCGGCGACATTCATGCTGTGGAAGCGCGGGGTCGCGCCCTAGCCGACCCGCGCGCCCATGCCGCCGTCGACCGGTAATATCACGCCGGTGACGAACTTCGCTTCGTCCGATGCGAGGAAGAGAGTCGCATATGCCGTATCCCAAGCGTCGCCCATCCGCGCGTTGAGCGGCACGCGGGCGGCCCGTTCCTCGCGCACCACCTCGCGATCCAGCCCGCGCGCGCGGGCGATGCCGTCGATCGCCATCGGCGTGTCCATCAGCCCGGGCGCGACGGCGTTGACGCGAATGCCGTATCTGGCGTTGGCAAGAGCGGTCGACTGGGTCAGCCGGTTCACTGCCGCCTTGGAGGTTTCGTAGGCCACCATCTGCCACCCGGCGATCCCCGCCAGCGACGAAATGCTGACGATCGCGCCGCTCTTGCGCTCGCGCATCCCGGGAATGGCGGCGGCGATCCCGTTGAGGACGCCTTTCAGGTTGACCGCCAGGATGCGGTCGAACGCATCCTCGGCAATGACGTGCGCCGGTCCGTCATTGCCGCCGATCCCGACATTGTTGATCAGGATATCGATCCGCCCGGCCGCGGCCACGGCCGCCTCGCAGTCCGGCCGGCTGGTGACGTCGCAGGCGATCGCATCGGCATCGCCGCCTGCCGCGCGGATCGCCGCCGCGCTTTCCTCGGCGCGCGCCAGATCGCGGTCGGCGCAGAGCACGCGGGCCCCTTCGCGCGCCAGCAGGAAGGCGATGGCCCTGCCATTGCCGATCGTGACGCCAGGCGTTTGTCCCGCCCCCATCACGAGCGCCCGCCGCCCGGCAACGCGGCCGGTCATTGCGGGAAATCCGCGTCGAGCACCTGCCCCTGATCGAGCTGGACGCCGAAGCTGTTCAGGAACATCGACACCTGCGTATATTGTCCGACGGTGAAGACCGCATCCATCCGCTGCCGCTCGGTAAAATCGCGCAGCGCCGCCCAGGTCGCGTCGCTGACGAAGAAGTCCCGCACCAGATCGTCGGCAACGCGTAGCAAGGCCGACTCGGGTGCGGACCAGCCGGCAGCGTCGGGGCCGATCTTGATCCGCTCGATATCGTCATGGCTCAGCCCCGATTGCAGCCCGATGCGCGTATGCTGGACCCATTCGTACCCGGAGCGACACAACCAGCCGGTGCGCAGGATCAGGAGTTCGCGCTCGCGCGGCGGCAGCGAATTGCGGTCGGACAGGATGTAGCCGCCCCATAGGTTGAAGCGCTTGAGCGCGTTGGGCGCCCGCACCAGCGTTCGGAAGATGTTGAGCACGCGACCACCGAAAGGTGCGAGTATTTCCCGCTGCTCATCGTCGAGATCGCCATCGGCGAGCGGCGTTACCCGCGGCTGCGTGAGTCTCATCCTTCCTCTCCCAATTATTGGGGGAAGGGTAGACGATACCGCGCATTCGACAAGCCCGGTCGCAACGCTACCAGGCCGCCATACCCGTCATTCGGTCGGATCAGTTGGGGTCGGTCATTCCGAGCACGCGCCGGACGCGTGCCGTGGTCGCCTTGAGTTCATCCGACATCGCCACGGCAGCAGTCGCGGTACGCCCGGCGCGGGCGATCGTCTGCCGCGCCGTACGATGCACTTCGTTGCGGTAATCGGGATTACGCCGCGCCGCCATGCTGTCGAGCGTATCGTTCGGGCGGATGTCCGCATCTGGCGCCAATGTCGCCATTGGCCCCACCCGGGTCTCCATCACCGCATCGGTCAGCGCATCGATCAAGCCGACGATGCCGTTCTGCACCATCGGATTGTTGAGCGCATTCGCCGCCGCACGAGCATCCATCGGGGGTACCCGGGCCGGCACATCCCGGTCACCGGCAAAAGCCGGGGTAGCGACAAGGGCGAGGACGGGAAGCAGGGTATAGCTACGCATGACACATCATCCGACAGACGATCGGTGAGTCGTTCATAGCAAATATTTACCGCCGACTCTACTCTGCTGCTTCGAGCTCCTCGCTATCGTCGAGCGCATGGGGCAGCCGGTCGAGCATTTCCTTGGGTACGACCTGCCAGAACTTGCCGCGCGTGCGCTCCCAATCGTCGAGAATGCCTTGCGACCAGTTGCTGTCGGTCGCCGCGGCGTGCGCGCGGATCAGGTTCTTGAGCACCGCCTCCCAATGCGCAGACGCCAAGCGTTGCCAGACGATCGATTCGCCGTTGGCGCGGCGCTCGAAGCTGGCGCCGGCATCGTAGACGAACGCCATGCCGCCGGTCATACCCGCGCCGAAATTGGCGCCGACCGCGCCGAGCACAACGGCGACGCCGCCAGTCATGTACTCGCAGCCATTCGCACCGCAGCCCTCGACCACCACGGTCGCGCCCGAATTGCGCACCGCGAAGCGCTCACCGGCCTGGCCAGCCGCGAACAGCCGCCCGCTCGTCGCACCATAAAGAACCGTGTTGCCGATGATCGTGTTTTCCTGGCTCGCCAGCGGCGAGGACACGACCGGACGGACGATGATCGTCCCGCCCGACAGGCCCTTGCCGACATAGTCGTTGGCGTCGCCGAACACTTCGAGCGTGATGCCCTTGCACAGGAACGCGCCGAGGCTTTGCCCGGCCGAACCGCGCAGCCGCACGGTGACGTGCCCGTCGGCCAGCTTGTCCATACCGAAGGTACGCGTGATCTCCGACGACAACCGTGTACCGACCGCGCGATGCGTGTTCCTGACCGAATAGGTCAGTTGCATCTTCTCGCCGCGCGAGAAGACGTGCGCGGCGTCCTTGATCATCTGCGCGTCGAGGCTGTCGGGCACCTCGTTGCGCCACGTATCGAGACTGAACCGCCGCTGGCTCTCGTCGGCGTCGACCTTGGCCAGGATCGGGTTGAGGTCGAGATCGTCGAGATGCTCGGCGCCGCGGCTGACCTGACGCAGCAATTCGGTGCGCCCGATCACCTCGTCGAGCGACCGTACGCCGAGCCGCGCCAGGATGTCGCGCACCTCCTCGGCGATGAAAGTCATCAGGTTGATGACCTTTTCCGGCGATCCGGTGAACTTCTCGCGCAACTTGGCGTCCTGCGTGCAGACGCCGACCGGGCAGGTGTTCGAATGGCACTGGCGCACCATGATGCAGCCCATCGCCACAAGGCTGAGCGTGCCGATGCCGAATTCCTCGGCCCCCAGGATCGCCGCGATGACGATGTCGCGCCCGGTCTTGAGCCCGCCATCGGTGCGGAGCTTCACGCGCCCGCGCAGATTGTTGAGCGTCAGCGTCTGATTGACTTCCGACAGCCCCATTTCCCACGGCGTACCGGCGTATTTGATGCTGGTCTGTGGTGACGCGCCGGTGCCGCCATTGTGGCCGGCGACCAGGATCACGTCGGCATGCGCCTTGGCGACGCCGGCCGCGACCGTGCCGATGCCGGCCGAACTGACGAGCTTGACGCATACCCGCGCGCGCGGATTGATCTGCTTCAGGTCGTAGATCAGCTGCGCCAGATCCTCGATCGAATAGATGTCGTGGTGCGGCGGCGGGCTGATCAGCGTCACGCCGGGCGTCGCATGGCGCAGCTTGGCGATGAACTCGGTGACCTTGAAGCCGGGCAACTGCCCGCCCTCTCCGGGCTTGGCGCCCTGCGCGACCTTGATCTCGATCTCGTCGCAGGCGTTGAGATATTCCGCCGTGACGCCGAACCGGCCCGAGGCGATCTGCTTCACGCCCGAATTGGCGTTGTCGCCATTTTCATAAGGCTGGTAGCGGACCTTGTCCTCGCCGCCCTCGCCCGACACCGCCCGCGCGCCGATCCGGTTCATCGCGATCGCCAGCGTCTCGTGCGCCTCGGGCGACAGCGCACCCAGACTCATGCCCGGCGTGACGAAGCGCTTGCGGATTTCGGTGATCGGTTCGACCTGATCGACGGCGATCCCCTCATCGGGGAAATTGAACTGCAGCAGGTCGCGCAGATAGACCGGCGGCAGGTCGGCGACCCCACGCGAGAATTTCTGATAGGTCGAATAGCTGTCGGTTGCGACCGCGGTCTGCAGCAGATGCATCAGTTGCGCCGAATAGGCATGGGTCTCACCGCCATGGCGCTGCCGATAGAAGCCGCCGATCGGCAAGGTCGCGACGCCGGTGTCGAACGCCTGCTGGTGACGCAGTTCCGCGTTGAGGTGGAGCGAGGCATAGCCTTCCCCCGAAATCTTGGCGGGCATGCCGGGAAACAGGTCGGCGACCAGGCTGCGCGACAGGCCGACCGCCTCGAAATTGTACCCGCCACGATAGCTGGAGATGACCGCGATCCCCATCTTCGACATGATCTTGAGCAGCCCCTCGTCAACCGCCTTGCGATGGTTGGCGAGGCACGTGTCGAGCGCCATGTCGCCGAACAGCCCGCGCGCGTGGCGGTCGGCGATCGCCGCTTCCGCCAGATAGGCATAGACCGTCGTCGCGCCGACACCGATCAGCACCGCATAATAATGCGTGTCGAGGCATTCGGCGGTCTCGATATTGACCGAACAATAGGAGCGCAGACCGCGCCGCACGAGATGCGTGTGCACCGCGGCCGCCGCGAGCACGCCGGCGATCGCCACCTTGTCCGGCCCGATCGCGCGGTCGGACAGGAAGATCTCGCTCTTGCCTTCGCGCACTGCTTGCTCGGCCTGGTTACGAATGCGCTGGATCGCCGTGCGCAAGGCGTCGGTGCCGCCACCCGCAGGGAAGGTGCAATCGATCTCCGCGACCTGGCTGCCGAAATACGCTTTCAGCTTCGCCCAGTCGGCGCCGGTCAGCACCGGGCTTTCGAGCACCAGCACGCGGTCCTGCCGCTCGCCGGTGTCGAGGATGTTGGCGAGATTCCCGAACCGCGTCTTGAGCGACATCACGTGGCGCTCGCGCAAGCTGTCGATCGGCGGGTTGGTGACCTGCGAGAAGTTCTGGCGGAAGAACTGGCTGATCAGCCGCGGCTTGTCGGAGATGACCGCAAGCGGCGTATCGTCGCCCATCGATCCGACCGCTTCCTTGGCGGTTTCGACCATTGGCGACAGGATCAGTTCCATGTCCTCGAGCGTCTGACCGGCGGCGACCTGACGGCGCATCAGCTCGGCACGGTCGAACCGTGTCACGGCATTGCCCTTCGGCGCCTTGATCTCGTCGACCGTCAGGAACTCGCCGATCATCTTGGCGTAATCGTGTTCGTCGGCGATGCGGTCCTTGACCTCGCGGTCGTGGAGCAGCCGGCCCTGATCGAGGTCGACCGCGATCATCTGCCCTGGGCCGAGCCTGCCCTTTTCGACGATCATCGTCTCGGGCACGACGACCATGCCGCTTTCCGACCCGACGATCAGCAGGCCGTCCGACGTCTGGGTGTAGCGCAGCGGCCGGAGCGCGTTGCGGTCCATCCCCGCCACCGCCCAGCGGCCGTCGGTCATCGCCAGCGCAGCGGGCCCGTCCCACGGCTCCATCACCGAGCCGAGATATTTGAACATGTCGAGATGTTTCTTGGGCATCTCGCCCTTGCCGGCCCATGCCTCCGGTACAAGCATCAGCTTGGCAGTCGGCGCGTCGCGGCCCGAGCGGCAGATCGCCTCGAACACCGCGTCGAGCGCGGCGGTGTCGGAGGCGCCGGCCGGAATCACCGGCTTGATGTCCTCCGAATGCTCGCCGAAGGCGTTGGCCGCCATCTTGATCTCGTGGCTGAGCATCCAGTTCTTGTTGCCGCGGATCGTGTTGACCTCGCCATTATGCGCGAGGCAGCGAAACGGCTGCGCCAGCCACCATTGCGGGAAGGTATTGGTCGAGTAGCGCTGGTGAAAGATCGCCACGCGGCTCTCGAACCGCGGATCCTTGAGGTCCGGGTAGAAGACCGACAGACTCTCGGCGAGGAACAGCCCCTTGTAGATGATCGAGCGGCAGCTGAGCGAACAGATGTAGAAGCCGTTGATCTGCGCGGCGATGACCCGCTTTTCGATGCGGCGGCGGACAAGGTACAGGTCCTTCTCGAACTCCTCGGCCGATTGTTCGCCCGGCAACGGCCCGGCGATCATGATCTGTTCGATCTCCGGGCGCGTCTCCTGCGCCTTGCGACCGATCACCGACACGTCGACCGGCACCTGGCGCCAGCCATAGATCGTGTAGCCCGCCTCGATAATGACACTCTCGACGATCGTCCGGCAGGTCTCCTGCGCGCCGAGATCGGTGCGTGGCAGGAAGATCATCCCGACCGCCAGCCGGTTGTCGGCGACGCGGTGGCCCGACACCTGAATCGCCTCGTCGAAGAACTTGATCGGCAGATCGACGTGCAGCCCGGCGCCGTCGCCGGTCTTGCCGTCGGCATCGACCGCGCCGCGGTGCCACACCGCCTTCAGCGCGTCGATCGCCGATTGCACGACGCGACGCGACGGCTGTCCGTCGGTCGCGGCGACGAGTCCGACGCCGCAGGCATCGGACTCGAACTCGGGGCGGTACATGCCCTCACGGGCGAGGCGGGCGCGTTGGCTTGCGGTCTTGTTCGACATAGTTACCTATCGACTTTAGCTTGCTGCATGAAAGCGACCTTCGCATCGGCCATAGTTCGGCTGACGATCGGCGCACTCACCTTCAGGAATTCTTCGGCCGTCCGGCCTCGTATCTCGCCCAACACTGGCAAGAACGCACCGAGCCGGACGTTCGCCGGCGAGTTGTCAAATCGTTGCCGAGCGCGCAAATCTTCGGCGCTCAAACTGTTCAACCTACCCGGCGGGAGGTCAGCTTCGTATTCCTTGATACCGATCGAATAGGAGGCGGGACGACCGTCGGGCATGACTGGCCAAGGCTTTGACGCCTTTCGAATCGCTGCATCGACCAGCTGTGCGGCGTTGCTTTGTGAGTAGGCGTTTATCTGACGCAATTCGTCATAGGTGAAGAAATCGGCCGCCTTGCTCGCGATCTCGGCGGTCATCTTGGCATTTTCGGCTTTCAATACCGGTCGAATTTTCTCGATGACGGCCGCCGTCACGAAATCGATGACGCCAGGGGTCAGCGCCTCCTGCGTCAAAGCCTTTGGACTGCTCCTCGCTGAGCGGATCATTTCCTCCTTGATGTTCGCTAACTGACTTTCCGTTTCGGCATTACCCCCAGATTGAAGCTTGGCGAACCGTTTGGCCTCAGCCAAGATTGCTCCATGACCTCGCGCAGTAGAGGGGGCGCTATTTGCGCAGCCATTTGCTGCAATGATCATGATGCCGGCGGCGAGCCCCGCTAAGACACGCAAAGCGATCACGCCGCCTTCCTTTCACTCATCGCCTTCGCGCGCAAATACTTATCCATATGCTCCGCGACGTCGCGCCCATCGCGGACCGCCCACACCACCAGGCTGGCGCCGCGGACGATGTCGCCCGCGGCGAACACGCCATCCAGGCTGGTCATCAGCGTGGCATTGTCGACCAGCAATGTGCCCCAGCGCGTCACCCCGAGTTCGGGCGCGCCGAACAGTCGCGGCAGGTCCTCGGCATCGAATCCGAGCGCCTTGATCACCAGATCGGCCGAACGCAATTCCGCCTCGCCGCCATCGGGTTCTGGAGCGCGGCGGCCGCTCGCATCGGGCGCGCCGAGGCGCATGCGGGCGATCGACACGCTTTCGACCACCTCGCCGCCACCGAACGCCTCGGGTGCCGAGAGCCAGACGAAGTCGACGCCCTCTTCCTCGGCATTGGCGACTTCGCGCTGCGAGCCCGGCATGTTGGCGCGGTCGCGGCGATAGAGGCACGCCACCGAGGCCGCACCCTGGCGCACCGCGGTACGCACGCAATCCATCGCGGTGTCGCCGCCGCCGACGACAATGACGTTCTTGCCCCTGGCATCGAGTGCGCCGCTGTCGAAGTCGGGCACGGCGTCGCCGAAACTCTTGCGGTTCGATGCCGTCAGGTAATCCAGCGCCTCGACCACGCCCGCCGCGCCGACGCCGGGCGCCGCGAGACCGCGCGCCTTGTAGACACCGGTCGCGACCAGCAGCGCATCGTGCCTCGTCCGCAATTCCTCGAGCCCGGCATCGCGCCCGACCTCGAACCCGTCGTGGAACACGATCCCGCCGGCCTTCAGTCGCTCGACCCGGCGCATCACGATCGACTTTTCGAGCTTGAATCCGGGAATGCCATAGGTCAGCAGGCCGCCCGCGCGGTCGTGACGGTCATAGACATGGACGTCATACCCGGCGACGCGCAGCAATTCGGCGGCCGTCAATCCGGCCGGACCGGCCCCGATGATCCCGACCGACTGGCCGCGTGCGGGGCCGGGCACGATCGGCTCGACCCAGCCATTGTCCCACGCGGTGTCGGTGATGAATTTCTCGACCGACCCGATGGTCACCGCGCCGTGGCCGGAAAATTCGATCACGCAATTGCCTTCGCAGAGGCGATCCTGCGGGCAGATGCGGCCACAGATTTCGGGCATGGTCGAGGTCGCGTTGCTGAGTTCGTACGCCTCGCGCAGCCGGCCTTCAGCGGTCAGCCGCAGCCAGTCGGGGATATGATTGTGCAACGGGCAATGCACCGAGCAATAGGGCACGCCGCATTGCGAGCAGCGCGCCGCCTGCTCTTCGGCCGCGGGAACGCCGTAGCGATCGGCGATCTCCCGGAAGTCCTCCGCGCGCTGCCGGGCATCGCGCTTGGCCGGATAGGCCTGCGTCGTCCCCACGAATTTCAGCATGTCACCGGCCATCGCCCGCTCCCTTTCGGAACGGCCGCTAGCTGCTTTCTCCCCGCGCGTCACGCGAATTCGGCCGATTAGGTCATATATTATGGCCTATTTCGGCGCGATTTCGATATATCTCATCGCGCCAACCGGATTATGACGCTATTTTATGCCCGATCCGGACTTACTTGAGCAAAAACACCAAGGCGAGCGCGCCAACGGCGATTCGGTACCAGCCGAACGGGCTGAACCCGGTGCGCCCGACGAGGCCGACGAACCAGCGAACCACCAGCAACGCAACGACGAACGCCACGACGAAGCCGATCGCGATCAATCCCAGCCCGGCATGGCTGCTGGCGGTGAGTTCATGCCGTTTGGTGACCAGTTCGAGCACCGTCGCGCCGAGCATCGTCGGGATGGCGAGAAAGAAGCTGAACTCGGCCGCCGTGCGCCGCTCGACACCCAGCGCGAGCGCGCCGAGGATCGTCGCCCCCGAACGGCTGACGCCCGGGATCATCGCCAGGCATTGCATGAAGCCGATTCCGATCACTTTCGGCAGCGGGATGTCGGCGACGCCCTTGACGTCGCCTTCCTTGATCAGACGTTCGATGCCGATGATCGCGACGCCCCCCACCACCAGCGCTACCGCAACGACCATAGGCGATCCGAGCAACGCCTCGATCTTCTTGTGGAGCGCGGCACCAATCACCGCCGCCGGGATGAAGGCGACCAGCACGTTGCGGACGAACCGGATCGAGGTCGGATCCAATCGCAGCAGCCCCTGCAGGACCGCCCAGAAGGTGCGCCAATACAGCACCACGATCGCCAGGATCGCGCCCAGCTGGATGACGATGTTGAACAGCGCCCAGTAATCGGCGTCATAGCCAAGCAGCGTGCTCGCCAGGATCAGATGCCCGGTCGAGGAGACAGGCAGGAATTCGGTCACGCCCTCGACAATGCCGAGGATGATGGCGGTAATCGGATCGCTCACGGGGTTACTCCCAGGGGGTGCGGGACATCCCCGCGAACGGAGAAAGGGAAGGGCGGGTTCAGGCCGTCTTGGCGCGCAACCCGAACCGGCCCGCCTTGTGATATTGCACCAGCCAGGCAGGCGCGACCGCTTCCATCGGCGACGGCGCGATGCCGAGCGCCTGCAGCGTCGGATAAGCGCCGCTCGCGACATTGTCGGTCTTGAGCATCTTCCATTGATCGCGCTTGATAGGCCCGCCCGGGATCAGCGCCACCACTTGACCCAGCGTGTCGGGCAACTCGATGAAATCCGCCTCGCGGTCCAACGTGGTCGCCAGCCAGCGCATCAGCTCGCCCATCGTCACGACTTCGGGCCCGACCGCCTCGATCGTCTTGCCGGCTTGAGCCCCGGTGTCGGCGACCAGTTCGGCGACCGCGCGCGCGACGTCGACGACATGGACCGGCTGGAACCGCGCCTTTGCGCGCAGCACCGGCACGGGCACGGTACCGAATAGTTTCGGGGCGCGGGCGATCATGCCGCCGAAGCGATTGAGGAACTGGTCCTCGGGGCCGAACACGACCGACGGGCGCAGCACCGTTGCGCCGGGAAAGGCATCGCGGACCGCGGCTTCGCCCTGGGCCTTGGAGGAATAGTAACGCGACGGCGAGTCGGCATCGGCGCCCAGGGCAGAGACCAGGACGAACGCACCCGCCCCGGTGTCATGCGCCGCCTGCGCCGCGGCGCGCGCGCCGGCGACGTGGATGCCCTGGAAATTCGGACCCCAGGTGCCGGGGAGATACACCACCGCGTCCGAGCCCGCGACCGCGCGCGCCACCGACTGCGGCTTGGTCACGTCGGCAGCGACGAACTGGGTCTGGCCGAGCCCCCCGAGCGGCTTGATGAACCACGCGCGACGCGGATCGCGGCCGGCGATACGCACTCGCGCGCCCGCCGCGAGCAATTCCTGCGCGACATAGCGGCCGATGAACCCGCCCCCGCCGATCAGCGTTACCAGTCTGTCCTTCATGACGACCCTCGGAAGAAAAACTCCCTCCCCCATGCCGCGCGGCGCCGCACACCGCAAGCGCCCGCGGACGGTGTTGACAAGCCGCCGACGCCCCCATAGAGGGCGCCCCCTACCCCGTGCCCAGATGGCGGAATTGGTAGACGCACCAGCTTCAGGTGCTGGCGCTCGCAAGGGCGTGGAGGTTCGAGTCCTCTTCTGGGCACCATTTTCCTTATCGGATATCCTTGTCGGCGGCCCGACTCCGGTGGCGGCACGACGACAGCCCCCTCGAGTCGAGAGCTTGCCGAGTGCGCCGGCGTCGCCGCAACGCGATGACGATAGCGTGGTGCCCGGTAGCGGCCTCGGCCGGCTGCCCGGCGCCCCGGACGCTGCCGATCGGCGCCCGCTACGGAGGATAGCTGACCAGCGTTCAGCGCACCGCTGCCCGATCATTCAGGCAGGCAGCCAGCACGAACGGAATCAGGCCGCCGCGCCTCAGTACCGTTGCCTCGCGCTCGGTCTCGATCTCGGCGAGCGCTTCGAATCTTCGAGTGGTGCCGTCCGCGCGGTCGATCGCGACCGGAACGGCGCCATGAGGCGATATCTCCCGCGCGTCGATCTGCAACCGATCGTCGGGGCCGAGCGCGAGCATCGTCGGGTGGCAATCGGGCGGCAATCGCAGCGGCAGGATGCCCATGTTGACCAGGTTCGACCGGTGGATGCGCTCGAACCCGCTGGCCAAAACCGCACGCACGCCCAGCAGCGCCGCCCCCTTGGCCGCCCAGTCGCGCGACGAGCCGGTGCCGTAGCGCTCGCCAGCCACGATCACGACGGGCGTTCCGGCCCGCTCGTACCGCGCCGCGGCTTGCCACAGCGGCAGGCGCTCGCCCGTCTCAGCCATGATCGTCTCGCCGGGAGCAACGTCGGGACCGAGCAGATTGTTTGCGTTGCGGTTGGTGAACAGGCCGCGCACCATGACTTCCCAATTGCCGCGCCGCGACGAGAAGACGTTGAGGTCGTCCGGCCGCTCGCCGCGATCGATCAGCCAGCGCCCGGCTTCCCCGTCACGCGGGATCGCCCCGGCGGGCGAGATATGATCCGTCGTGACATCGTCGCCCAGCACCAGAATCGGCGCCGCTATGTACCGGCCGAGCCGGCTTTCGGCGTCGGCGCGGACGAACGGCGGCCGGCGCAGATAAGTCGAATCGTGGTGCCAGGGATAGAGCGCGCCGGACGGCGCAGCGAGCGCTGCCCACGCCGCGCTCGCTTCGGCGGCATCATAAGCCGGCGCGAAATCGTCGGCCCGTACCGCGTGCGCCAGCACGGCATCGATCTCCTCCCCGCTCGGCCAGAGGTCGGCGAGGCGAATCGCCCGGCCGGCGGCATCGTGCCCGATCGGATCGCTGGCAATGTCGATCGCCGCGTCCCCGGCGAGCGCATAAGCCACGACGAGCGGCGGCGAGGCGAGAAAAGCGTCGTCGATCTGCGGATGGACGCGGCCCGGAAAATTGCGATTGCCCGACAGGATGCCGACCGGCGCCACCTCGCCACGCGCGGCCGCCTTGGCGGTGACATCGGCCAGCGGCCCCGAATTGCCGATACAGACCGTGCAGCCATAGCCGGTGATCGCGAACCCGACCGCCTCCAGATCCGCGAGCAACCCGGCACGCGACAGCAGGCGTTCGGCGGTTGGCGATCCCGGCGCCAGACTGGTCTTGACCCAGGCGGCCGGCCCCAACCCCAGGCCCCGCGCCTTACGCGCGACCAGCCCGGCCGCGACCAGCAGCCGCGGATCCGACGTGTTGGTGCAACTCGTGATCGCGGCGATCCCGACCGGACGGCGCGGCAGTGCTCCCGCTTTCTCGCTTTTGCCGCCGAGCGCGGCAGGAATGTCGGCGGGCGCCACCAGATCCTGCGGCCGGCGCGGACCGGCCAACGACAGGGTGATGGCGGCAAGGTCGATATCGACCAATTCGTCATAGACCGGCTCGGCGTCGGGATCGAACCACAGGCCGGTCGCGCGTGCATATTCCTCCACCAGGGCGGTCGCCTTCTCGTCGCGCCCGGTTGCGCGGAGATAGGCGACCGTCGCCGCGTCGATCGGGAAATAGCCGGTCGACGATCCGTATTCGGGCGCCATGTTGGCGACGACGGCGCGATCGCCGGCGGACAGGGTCGACACGCCGGGTCCGAAATATTCGACGAACCGGCCGGCCAGCTTGAGCCGGCGCAAGCGGTGCGTAACGGTCAGCGCGAGGTCGGTCGCGGTGATTCCCTCCCCCAGACGGCCGGTCAGTTTCACCCCGACCACGCGGGGCACGCGCATCATCACCGGCTGCCCGAACATCACGCTTTCCGCCTCGAGCCCGCCGACGCCCCAGCCAAGGACCCCGATGCCGTTGACCATCGGGGTATGGCTGTCGGTGCCCATCAGCGTGTCGGGGGCCGCCCAACGCACGCCGCCGCGCTCCTCCGAGGTCACCACGGTCGCCAGCCGTTCGAGGTTGATCGTGTGCATGATCCCCGTACCGGGCGGATGAACGGTGAAATCGTCGAGCGCGCCGGCCGCCCATTTCATGAAGCTGTAGCGCTCCGCATTGCGCTCCATCTCCCGCGCCATGTTGCGCGCTCTGGCGTCGGGAGTGCCGTAGACGTCGACCGCCAGACTATGGTCGGTCGACACGTCGACGCGCAGCATCGGGCTGAGTCGGGTAGGATCGCCGCCCGCCTCCGCCAGGGTCGATCGTGCCGCCGCGATGTCGACCAGTGCCGGGCCGCAGGTCGTATCGTGCATCATCACCCGGCCGGGCCAGAAGGCTATCTCTGCGTCGCTGGTGCCGGCGGCGATCCAGTCGGGCAGGATCGACAGGTCTTCGCCGTGGCGCGCCAGATTCTCGATCAGCAGCCGATGGACCCACGGCAGACGCACAAGGCCAAGCCGGCAAAGGTCGACGATACGGTAGCGGTCGCCACGGGAATCGAGATTGGTTGTCGGAATCATTTTCTCTCGGTGGGAACAAGCCGCGCGACCCACACCATCGCGAAGGCGATGAGGGTCAGAGCGGCGAGGAAAAGAAGGCCTGACGCCGGATGCCCGGTCGCCCTGGTGAACCAGCCGACCGCATAGGGACCGACGAATCCGCCGAGATTGCCGATCGAGTTGATCGCCGCGATCGACACCGCGGCGGTCGAGCGCGACAGGAACAGGCCCGGCAGGGTCCAGAACGGCGCCTTGAACGCGTAGAATCCGGTCAGGGCGAAGGCGAGCAGCACGGCGGCCATGATCGGGCCCGCTGCCCAGGCGACGGCCCCGAGCGCGATTCCGGCAAGCAGCAACGGCCATGCCGCGTATCGCTGGCGCTCACCGCTGCGGTCGGACCGGTGCGACCACCAGATCATGCCGATCGTGGCGACCAGATAGGGGCCGGTCGCGATCAGCCCGATTTCGAAATTGCCGAGCGACTTGCCCGCCCCCTTGAGGATCTGCGGCAGCCAATAGCCGACGCCCAGGCTGCCGGCCTGATAGACGAAATAGATCAGCGACAGATACAGCACCTTGGGGTCGCTGATCGCCCGCCAGGTCGACAGATGGCGGACGCCCGCGCCGGCGGCGTGATCGCGCGCAATCTCCCGGTCTAGCCAGGCACGTTCGTCGGGCGCCAGCCATCGCGCGTCGGCCGGGCGGTCGACCAGCAGCCAGTATGTCGCGATACCGCCAATCACCGCGGGCACGCCCTCGATCAGCAACATCCACCGCCACCCGCCGAGGCCTAGACCCGAAACGTGGTCCATGATGAACGTGCTGACCGGCGTCCCGATGACGTAGGAGACCGGGATCGCCGAGGTGAACAATGCCACTACCGTCGCCTGTTCCTTCGAGCGGAACCAGGCCGTCAGATAGATGATGATCGCCGGGAAATAACCCGCTTCGGCGACGCCGAGCAGGAAGCGTGCCGCATAGAGCTGCCCGGCGCTCTGGACGAAGGCGCTGGCCATCGACACCACGCCCATGCCGATCAGGATCCGCGCGATCCAGATACGCGCGCCATAGCGCGCCATCAGCACGTTGCTCGGCACTTCGAACATGAAATAGCCGATGAAGAAGATGCCCGCGGCCAACCCGAACGCCTCCGACGACAGGCCGAGTTCGGCATTCATCTGCAGCGCGGCATAGCCGATATTCGCCCGCTCGATGTACGAGACGATGTAGAGCAGGAAGCAAAGCGGGACGATCCGGCGGAAGACGCGAGCGACGATCGCCCGCTCGTTTCCAATTTCCGATATCCCCATCGACCGCCTTTCAATTGCAAATATGCAATTACAAAATGCAATTAGAAGGTCAATGGGCGCCGGAGTGGCGACGGCACGATCGCGATGGCGGGCTGCCTAGTCGGTCGGCCCGGACTCGACCCCCGGCTGCTTGATCGTCCAGGCCGCCAGGATGTGCTCGCGAAGCGTATGCGATACCGATTCGAGCTCTCCTGCCGCCAGCATGTCGAGTATCGCCAGATGCTCCTCGGACTGCCGTCTCAGGCGGCTGCGATCGTTGCCGGTGACGCGATATTCGATCAGCCGGCGCAACCGATTGATCCGCCGCGACGCGTCGAGGAAGAAGCCGTTCTGCGACCAGGACACGATCGCCTCGTGGAAATGAGCATTGATCTCGAACAGGCGCGCGCGCGGCAGGGTGAACATCTCGCCCTCCAACAAGGCGCGTTGCTGCTGTCGGATCGAGGCGAATTCCGCCGCATCGATGCGATAGCCCGGCTGGAGCACCGCCTGCGATTCGATCGCCGCGCGGAAGCGATAGGCCTTGGCATAGGCCTCCCCGGAGGAAAGCGTGTTGCCGAAGGCCCAGCCATGGCCCGGCAGGCGTTCGACCCATCCCTCTTCGGCGATCTGGCCGAGCAGCATCTGCAACCGTCCGCGCGGCACGGCATAACGGCGCATCAGTTCGTTTTCGCTGACCCGGTCGGGCAGCCTTCCCGACAGCCGGTCTTCCGCAATCCGGAAGTAGAGCGCGTCCTCCGCCTCGCCGGCCCCCGCATCGGGCGAGGAGGGCGCCAGATGCGCGATCGGCCGCGCGACGAAATGACCCTTGTTGGGTTCGGCATAGACGACGCCGCCTGCCTCCAGCGCCTTGAGCGCCTCGGTTACCGGCGCGCGCGATACGCGGAACAGGTCGGCGAGCTTCTGGGCGCCGAGATGATGGCCCGCCTCCAGCCGGTTCTCCCGGATATGCTCGACGATCCGATGCGCGACCTGCGCGGCCAGCTTTTCCTTCATGGCCCCTCGATACAGCCCCAGCCGAGCGTTGGACAGCATCGCGCATCCGGCGGTCCGGTCACGATCGTATTATTGTGATGACAAAATGCAAATACTGACTTAGGCGACCCCCAGGAGAGCCAATTGAGCCAGACGCCATCATCCGACGGCCCACCCTCCCGACGCACGGTCCTGCTGTACGCCGCCGGGTTTGCCGGTACCGTCGCGATCGCGTCATCTGCGGAGGCAGCACGATCCATGACGACCAGCGCACCGCCCCGTTTCGCCTATGTCGGCTGCCGGACGAGCCGCGACCGCAATGCGAGAGGCGACGGCATTTCGGTCTACCGGATCGGCGATGACGGACGGTGGACACGGATCCAACTGGTCGACGATCTCGTCAATCCCTCCTACCTCGCCTTCGATCGAGGCGGCCGTACGCTCTATACGGTGCACGGCGACGGCACCGAGGCCAGCGCGTTCCGGATCGAGCCCCACAACGGGCAATTGCGCTTCGTCGACACGATGACGACCGGCGGCTGCAACCCTGTCCATCTGATGCCCGATCCCACCAACCGGTACATGGTAGTGGCCAATCACGTCGTGCGCGGCGCGGTCAAATCGGGCATCGCCAGCCTGCCGATCGGCAGCGACGGACGCCTGGAGGCGCCGGTCGATGTCGTCGCGTTCGACGGCGCGATCGGGCCGCACCGCGTCGAGCAACCCTTTCCCAAACCGCATCAGGTCCAGTTCGACCCATCGGGCCGATTCATCGTCGTTCCCGACAAGGGATGCGACCGCGTCGTGGTCTACACGATCGACCGCGCCGGCAAGCTCCGTGCCGTGCCGACCGCGACGGCCGCCGCACGCGAAGGCTCGGGTCCGCGCCACGTCGCATTCCACCCCGACAACCGGCTCGCTTACGTGATCAACGAGCTCGATTCGACTGTCTGCTGCTACCGGTTCGCCCCCGATACCGGCGCGCTCCGGCCGTTCCAGATCGTTTCGGCGCTGCCCGACAGCTTCACCGGCAACAGCCGCGGCTCGGAAATCGCCGTCTCCCGCGACGGCCGGTTCGTCTACGCCTCCAATCGCGGGCATGACAGCATCGCGCAGTTCGCCATCGACGCGGCCAGCGGCCGACTGTCCGCGGTCGGATGGGTGCCGTCGCTCGGCAAGACCCCACGCTTTTTCGCGCTCTTGCCGGACGGCGGCGCGCTGTTCGTCGCCAATGAGGAAGGCCACAACATCGTGCGGTATGACGTCGACCGGAAAAGCGGTCGCCTGTCGGGCGCCGTCGTGGTGGCGGTAACCGGCAGCCCGACCAGCATCGTCTTCGCCTGACACCGATCGCCGGGCCGACGGGCATGGCGACCGGCGGATAATCCGCAGCTTTTTTCGCCGACCGGCTTGCCCTCGGGCGGGTGTCGCCGCCATGCGCGAGCATAATGACGTTTCAGATCGATATGGGGATCGATTCGGGCGGCCGGGCGGCATGCGTCGATCTCGAGGAACTGCTTGCCACCCGGTTGCTGGTCCAGGGCAATTCAGGATCGGGCAAGTCGCATCTGTTGCGGCGCCTGCTCGAGGGCAGCGCGCGTCAGGTGCAGCAGGTCATCATCGATCCCGAGGGCGATTTCGTCACTTTCGCGGGCCCCTACGGTCATGTCGCGATCGAAGCGGTCGACTATTCGCTCAACGAGATCACGCGGTTCGCCGCGCGCTGCCGCGAACATCGCACATCGGTCGTGCTCAGCCTCGAAGGGCTTGAGATGGAGGGGCAGATGCGGTGCGCCGCTACTTTCCTGTCTGCCCTGTTCGATGCCCCGCGCGAGCATTGGTATCCGGCGTTGGTCGTGATCGACGAGGCACAGATCTTCGCCCCCTCGGCGGGCGCGGAAGTCACCGAGGACGTCCGTCGCGCCTCGCTCGGCGCGATGACGAACCTGATGTCGCGCGGGCGCAAGCGCGGACTCGCCGGGATCATCGCCACGCAGCGTCTCGCCAAGCTGTCGAAGAACGTCGCGGCGGAAGCGAGCAACTTCCTGATGGGGCGCACCTTCCTCGACATCGACATGGCCCGCGCCGCCGACCTGCTCGGGATGGAGCGCCGCCAGGCCGAGACCATCCGCGATCTGCCGCGCGGCACGTTCCTGGGCCTGGGCCCCGCGATCGCGCGCCGGCCGGTCACGATCCGGATCGGCGCGGTCGAGACCAGCGCGCGCAGCTCGAGCCCCAAGCTGGTGCCGCTGCCCGATCAGGGCCCGGCCGAGGACATGCGCGGCTTCATCCTGGCGCCGGTCGAGGAAGCATTCGTAGTGGCGCCGCCATCGCCACCGCCCGCCCCGCGTCCGGCACCGGCGGCTGAATTGCTCGAGGCTCTCGCCGCGACGCCAGCTGCGCCAGAGGTCGATGACGGCGATCCCGTCGATGCCGGCTCAGTGATGGCGGAGGCGCTGCACGGCATCGTCGCCGATCCCGACAGCGCGCTGCGCCCAGCCGCCGCCTTGTTCCAGGATTTCCAGGTGCGGTGCCGGATGGCGGGCTTGCGCCGGGTGACGCTCGACCCGTCGGGATTCGCGCGCCGGCTCGCCGCCGCGCGCGCCGGAATCTACGATCCGGAGGACGAGCAATGGGCCCCCGCCATGGCCGCTGGCTCGGCAGTGCCCGACGAGATGCTCGGCGCCTTCCTGCTGATCGCCCGTGCCGCGCGGGAGAACACGCCATGCCCGAGCGACGAGGAGATCGCGCGCATCTACGGCACGAGTTCGCTCGGCCGCGCCCGCCGGGTGCTCGCCTATATGGAAGATCGCGACGTCATCGTGACGCGTACCGATTTGTCGGGACGCAGGTCGGTGACGATCCCGCGGCTGGGATGGACGACCGCGTCAACCGACGCTTGAGGTACGGCTTCGGTCGCCAAACCCCCTACTGGCGGAGGCTCCGCTTGCGCGTACAATGCAGCGCATGAGGTTCGCATTGGCGCCCTACTTGTTCTTCGTGGCAATGACGCTCTCGCCCACAGTCGACTTCGCGCGCGACTCAAGCATCCGAACCGAAGACCTTGTCGTGTGGGGACGGGTCAAAAATCTGGACTACGAGGCGCTCGACGAGTTCGGCTTCAATGGTCAGATCACCGCGCGACTGACGATCACGCGCGTCGTTCGCGGACATCCGCCCTCCTCGGTTCTGACAATCAAATACATTGCGCACACAGACTATGTCGAAGACCGCGCGTTTCTTTTCCACTTACGGCACTCGAAGGACGGAGCTTGGCTGGCGTGCAGCGATGGCATCGGGCGTGGCTACGTTTGTCGATGAACTAACTGCCAAGCAACGTCAGGATTGGACGGCCCGACTGGATAAAACAACGCTTGCCCCGACGTTTGAGCAAGACCGATCGAAAGTCAGATCATTTCCTTCAACGGCACCGACGCGTCGGCCAGACGCGCCGGGTCGATCACTGCGCCCGTCTCGACCAGCTTGCGGCCCTGCACGTAATCCTTGGTCGCGTTGACGCAATCGAGCGCGATCACCTTGCCGTGCTTGAGGTGCACGACCGAGAAGCTGCGCGTCGCCGGGTCGCCGCGCACCACCGCCTGGTCATAGCCGATCGACAGGCCGATCGTCTGCAGCTTCAGGTCATACTGGTTGGACCAGAACCACGGCGTCGCCTCATAAGCGACATCCTCGCCGAGAATGGTCTTCGCGGCGACCGTCGCCTGATCGGTCGCGTTCTGCACCGATTCGAGTCGGACTTCGGCACCGGCGGCAAAGCGATTGGCGTGGAGCGCACAATCGCCGACCGCGAAGATGTCGGGCAGCGAGGTCCGGCACTGCGCGTCGACCCGGACACCGTTGCCACCCTCTGCCCCCGCGGCGATCAGCGGCTCGACCGCCGGAATGATGCCGATCCCGACCACCACCAGATCGGCGGGCACGACGCTGCCGTCGGCGAGCCGCACACCCGTCGCCTTGCCGTCTCCCTCGATCGCGGTCACCGCGACGCCGAGCCGGACGTCGACACCGTGCGCGCGGTGCTCGGCTTCGTAGAAATGCGACAGATCGGGCCCGGCGACTCGTGCCATCACCCGGTCGAGCGCTTCGAGCAGGGTCACCTTCTTGCCGAACTTGGCGAGCACTGCCGCCGCCTCGAGTCCAATGAACCCACCGCCGATCACCACCGCATTTTGGACGCCGGGCAGTTCGGCGATCATGCGATCGGCATCGGCGCGGGTACGCACGGTATGGACGCCGATCAGATCGCCGCCCTCGCACGACAGCCGCCGCGCGCGACCGCCGGCCGCCCAGATCAGCTTGCCATAGGTGATCTCGCCACCGTCATCGGTGGTCACGCGGTGCGCGGCGGCATCGACCGACACCACGCGGCGATTGGGCAGCATCGTCACCTGCCGCTCTTCCCAGAAAGCCGGCTGGCGGATCAGGATGCGATCGAAGCTCTTGTCGCCAGCCAGATATTCCTTGCTGAGCGGCGGTCGCTCGTACGGCAGGTCGGGCTCGTCGCCGAGGATCGCGATCGATCCTTCGAACTTGCCTTGCCGCAACGCGATTGCAGCCTGGGCGCCACCGTGCCCGGCGCCGACGATCAGGACGTCCACCTTCTCCATGGTCCCGCCGATACGCAGATTAAGCCCGCCGCGCCAGCAGGGCGAACTATCGATCGTCCCAGTTCAGCTATCTGGCGGCGCGGTCGCCGCAACGACCGCGCCGATCCTCCTAGAATTTCGATCCGACGCGAACGCCCACCGTCTGCGGCCGGATCGGCACGATATACGGCCGTTGGCCGCAGCTGCCGCATTCCTGGAAGCGCGACAGCTGGCCGCGGGCATCGAAGGCGTTCTCGATGAACAATTCGAAATTGAAGTCCTTGAACTGCGCACCGATCGAGAAATTGGCGGTCGTATAGGCTTCCAGCCGCCCGAGTTCCGCGGCCGGGCTGATGATATTGCCCGTCCCCGCCTCGTAGATTGCCGTCCGGATGTCGGACGACGCCGAGCTCTGGTACGAAACGACTGCCTGCCCATAGACCTTCGCGTCGCCGACCGGAACGGTGTAGCGCGCGGTGCCGTTCAGCTTGACCTTGGGCGTGATCGGCAGGCGCGTCCCCTTCGGCGCCGAAACCATGTTGCCGTTGCCGGTGTCGGCGCAGGTGAAGGTCGGGTCATCGAACAGACACAGGTTCTTGGTCGTCTTGGCATCGGTATAAGATCCGGACGCGGTCAGGTTCAGGCCGCCGATCGTCAACGAGCTGTCGAATTCCGCGCCCCAGATCCGGGCGTTCGGACCGTTATGGATTTCGGTAAAGCTGTTCTGGCCGAGGAAGGAGAACTGGAACTTGTCCCAATCCTGGCGATAGAAAGCCGCATTGAAACGCAGCTTGCCGCCCATCCAGGTGGTCTTCGCACCGACTTCGTAATTGGTCAGGAAGTCCGCGGCGTAGGGCGGCACGTCGGCGCGGCGGTTGATACCGCCCGGACGGAAGCCGCGCGACACGGTACCGTAGAAGAGCAATCCCTGATGCGGTTTCCAGCCGAGGTTGAAACGATACGTCACGCCCTGGCCCGACGCCTCGACCGGGATGATTCCGCGACCGATCGCATAGACGCCGAGATTGGTGCACGGCGCACCCGATACGGCTCCGGGGAGCAAGGTGGTCGATCCGCCAGCGGCCAGTGAATCGCGCAACCGCGTGCCGTCGGTCGTGAAGCACGACGCAACACCGGTCCGCGAGCTGCCCGCACCGTTATACGGCGCATCGGTATAGCCATTGCCCGGGTTGCGGCCGAAACCGAAGAAACCGATCAGCGTGTTGTCGTAGATGAAGGCGCGGCCGCCGGCGGTGAAGGTCAGCGTCGGCGTGATGTCGTAGCTCGCTTCGCCGAACACCGCATAATCCTTGTCGACGCGATGCTGCTGCGTAAGCCACAGCGTGCCCGGCCAGCCATTGACCGACAGGTCGGTGGCAAGGCCCGGAATCTGGTAATCCTGGTGGATGAAGTTGCTCTGGCGCTGATAGAAGGCGCCGGCGACGATCCTGAAGCGATCCTCCGCGGGGCTGGCGACGCGGAGTTCCTGGCTCATCTTCTTGAAGTGGTCGGTGCCGACGACGCGCTGGCGCGGATCGATCGTGTTGCCGTTATTGTCCTGATAGTAGAAATAGCCCGCCAGGCCGCCGACCGACGAATAGAGATTGTCATAGGCTTCGGCATAGTCGGTATAGTCGCTCGACTGCAGGTCCTTGCGGTCGAGATAGGCCGCCGCATAGGTCAGGTCCCAATTGCCGACCTTGCCCTCGATCGTCAGGCCCGCCTGCCAGAACCGGTCGCGGCGATATTCCGGATAGAAATGCTGGACCTCCAGGTCGCCGACCTTCGGATCGAAGCCGTACGATCCGTGGCTCCGCGTATCCTGATACATGAAGCTCGGCGTGACCGTCCAATTGCTGTTGAGGTCGACCTTCAGCGCCGCGCGGCCGCCGGCGATCTCGGTATCGTTATAGTTCTTCTTGACGAAGGCGTTGTTGTTGACCGTGATCCCGCCCGGCTGCGGCAGGAAGCTGCGCGTGCCCGGCACGTTGTCGATATAGCCGGCATCCTTCTGGTAATAGCCGACCGCGCGGAACGCGACGTCGGGGGAGATCGCGACGTTGATCATCCCCTCGGCCTTGCCGCCCCAGCCGCCCTTGCTGACCTTGTTACCCTCAAGGTCGACGCGGCCATAGGTCTTCGACGTGTCGGGCTTGTTGGTGATGATGCGGATCGTACCGGCTTCGGACGAGGCGCCGTACAGCGTGCCCTGCGGGCCCGACAGGCTCTCGATGCGGGCGATGTCGTAGATGTGGACGTCGAGGTTGCCGCCGATCGTCGTCACCGGCTGTTCGTCGAGATAGACGCCGACCGACGGCAGCGAACCCGAGTGATTGCCGTCGCCGCCCGACGCGACACCGCGCATATAGACGACGTTGGTGCCCGGCGTGCCGCCCAGCGCCTGGAACGACACCGACGGCAGCGACGCAACATAGTCCTGGAAGTTCGAGATGTTCAGCTCGTCGAGCTTCTGCGTGCCCAGCGCCTGTACGCTGATCGGCACGTTCTGCAGGCTGTCGGCGCGCTTCAGCGCGGTGATGATGATGTCGCCGTTCTGCGCCTCGTTGCTTGCCTGGCTGTCGGGCTGCGGCGCCGGCGGCGCGTCCTGCGCGAAGGCCGGGACAGCGGCGAAAGCAGCGGAAGCGAGCAGCGCGCTGACGGCGAGGCGACGGCGAAAAAGCGACATGGAAAGCCCCTTTTGACTTTTTTGTTACGCAAGCGTGTTCGCGGTCGCAGCATTCGTCAAGGGGAGAGCGGCGCGACGCACATTTGTGTGCCGGCGCGTTGCGTTTTTACAACGGGGCCGGGACGGCCGGATAGGCGTCGAGGACATCGCCGAGCGCGGCCTTGAGCGGATCGAGCCAGGGCTCGAACGGCTTCCATGCTTCGGTCCCGTCGCGAAAGATCGGCTGGCGGACCTGCTCGGAACTGGCGGTGCGGACGGCGCGCTCGGTTTCGTGAAAGGCCAGGCAGGCGGGCTCGAATTCCAGCCCGCAATAGTCGAGCAGCCGGCGCACCTCGCGCTCGGTATCGTCGACCATATCCTCGTAGAACACGCGATGGACCCGCTCGGGGAGCACGCTGTCGACATGCGCCGTCAACCGGACATAATCGCGGTAATAGCGCCCCATGCGATCGAGCCCGTAGCTGAACGCCTGGCCGCGCGCGAAATGCTGCTTGAAGTTGGAAAAGCAGCAGCCGAGCGGATGACGCCGGGCGTCGATGATCTTCGCGTTGGGCAGAATCAGATGGATCAGCGGCAGATGCGCCCAATTGTTGGGCAGCTTGTCGATGAAATATGGCCGGCCGGTGCGGCGCTGGATATGGGTGCGCTTGAGATATTCCTCGCCAAGCCCCCGCAGCTTTTCCGGCGTATAATCCGCCACGCCTTCAGGATAATTCTGGTCGCGCCGGGCCAGCGCGGGGATATCGGGCAATTCGGTCGTGCCCTCGACCAGGCTGTGACTCGACAGGATTTGCTCGATCAGCGTCGAGCCTGCCCGCGGCATGCCCAGGATGAAGATGGGGTCGCCCGCCGCGCAGCCCTGGCCGGTGCGCGCCGCGAAGAACCGATCGGTGAACAGGGCGATCGATCGGTCGACGAAGCGCTCGGTCTCGTCGGGTTCGTAGATCAGCTTTGTTCGCCGCAGATCGTTACCCGCCGCATAATGCCTGAATGCGGCTTCGGCCTGACGCCGATCCTCGAACGCCTTGCCCAACGCGAAATCCAGATGAAAGCGGTCCTCGTCGGAAATGGCCGTATCGGCGAGCGCCTGCTCCATCGCGGCGATGTCGGCGTCGTCGAACTTGACGGTCTTGAGATTGGCCAGGCTCCACCATGCTTCCCCGAGCGCGGGCATCAATGCGATCGCACGCCGATAAGCGGCGATTCCGTCCTGCTGCCGGCCGACCGTCTTGAGCATGTGGCCGTAGCTCATCCACACGCGCGGCTGGTTCGGTGCGTCCTTGAGCACGCGGTCGTACAGCATGATCGCCGTGTCGAAATCGCCGACCCGGCCGAGCGCGGCGGCCTGCAGATTGGCATGGCCGGGATTGTCGGGATCCTCTGCGACGACCTGGGTCAGTTCCTCGATCGCCTCGGCCGGCCGGTTGAGCCGGTAGAGGACGAGCGCGAGATTGGCCCTCGCCGCGGTGAAGGCAGGCGACAACTCCACCGCCCGTCGCAGGAGCGCCTCGGAATCGCGATAGCGCCCGATCCGCCCGGCGAGTTCGGCGAGCATCCGCATCGCCGCGACGTCGTAGGGATCGTCGTTGAGGTGTTGTTTGAGTAGCGGCTCGGCGACATGGAGCGCGTTGGCGTTGAGCGCCATCGCCGCCTCGACCAGGCGCGGGTGATAACGCCCGCCCGCCGCCATTCCGCCCGCCGCCATTCCGCCCGTCGCGCCTGGTGCTCCGCTCGCCATCAGCGGCACCCTAGGACGCGCGGGCATGGGCCGCAACGGCTGGGGGTTACGACAAAGAAGGGGGCCCTTCCCTTCAGGGGGTGGGCTTATACCCGGGCAAGGTGCTTGCCGCACTGCCCTACCCCAACCCCTCCCCTGAACGGGAGGGGTCCGGTACGGACCCTATGGCACTACGGACAGCAACGTGCTTTGCTGCGCGTCGAGGGGAGGCCTGGGCGATGAACACTACCGACAAGAGGCCGTTCGGTTTCTGGACCGCGACAGCGCTGGTCGTCGGTGGGATGATCGGATCGGGCATCTTCATGATGCCCGCCGCGCTGGCACCGTTTGGCTGGACCGGCTCGATCGCCTGGATCGTCAGCATCGCCGGCGCACTCGCCATCGCCTATACGATCGGACGGTTGGCGCAGACCATGCCCGAAGCAAGCGGCGCAGTCGCGATCACGGGAGCGGCATTGGGCGAGTTCGCCGGCGTACTGGTCGGCTGGAGCTATTGGGTATCGGTGTGGTGCGCCAATGCCGCGATCGCCACCGCGGCGACCAGCTATCTCGCCGCGATCTTCCCCGCGCTCGATGCGACGCCCTGGACGGGCGCGCTGACCTCGGTTGCGCTGCTCTGGCTGCTGACCTTGCTCAATCTCGCCGGCGCGCGCGCAGCAGGCCAGTTCCAGGTGGTGACGACGATCCTCAAGATCACGCCGCTAGTCGCAGTCATCCTGATCGCCTTGTCGCTCGGCGCGCACGGACAGCTCCATCTGCCCACCTTCCCCGCCGAAGGCGCAATAGCCGCCAGCATCGCGACCGCGGTCACGCTGACCCTCTTCCCGCTGGTCGGGTTCGAATCCGCGGGCGTCGCCGCCGAACGCGTGCGCGATCCGGGGCGCAACATCATGCGCGCGACCATGGCCGGCACCGTCGGCACCGGCTTCCTCTACATCCTCGTCTGCTCGGCGATCGTGCTGATCCTGTCGCCCGAGACGGTGACCAAATCGTCGGCGCCGTTCGCTCTATTCGTAGGCCAGTTCTGGGGCGACGGCGCATCGCGCACGATCGCGCTGTTCGCGGCCATCGCGGCGATCGGCGCGCTCAACGGCTGGGTGCTGATCCAGGGCGAGGTGCCGCTCGGCATGGCGCGCGCGGGATTGCTGCCCGCCTGGTTCGCCAAAGTGTCGGCGCGCGACGTGCCGGTCCGGGTATTGCTCGTCTCGTCGGGCCTCGCGACGGTACTGATCCTGTGCACCGCGAGTCCGACATTGGGCGGCGTGTTCCAGTTCATGGCGATCCTGGCATCGTGCGCGACGCTGTGGCTCTACCTCGCGATTTGCGTAGCGGCGCTCGCCCGCCGCGTCGCGGTGCCGGCAGCCGCGATCGGCCTGATATTTTCGCTGTTCGCTTTCTGGGGGGCGGGCTGGGAAGCGAGCGGGCTCAGCGTCCTGCTGATGCTGACCGCGGTCCCGCTCTACTTCCTGCGCCCCAAGGCGAGCCTAGCCGAACAGCCAGCCTAGCACGGACCGGTCGCGCAATATCTCGTGCGCCGCGTTGTGTCCGGGTGCGCCGGTCACGCCGCCGCCCGGATGGGTACCCGCGCCGCACATGTAGAGGCCCCTGATCGGCGAGCGATAGTCGCCGTGGCCGAGCACCGGGCGCGCTGCCCACAGCTGATCGAGCGACATGTGCCCGTGCATGATGTCGCCGCCGATCAGCCCGAACTTGCGTTCGAGGTCGAGCGGCGAGTGGATCTGCCGCGCGATGACCGCTTTCTTGAAGTTCGGCGCATGGTCGTTGACCGTGTCGATGATCAGATCGGCCGCCGCCTCCCGCTCGTCGTCCCATGACCGTCCGTCTGGCAGTGTCGGCGCGAATTGCTGGCAGAACAGGCTGGCGATGTGCATGCCCGGCGGCGCCAGCGTATCGTCGACCGAGGTCGGCAGCTTCATCTCGACGATCGGCTTTTTCGACCAGCCGTAAGCCTTCGCGTCGGTGAAGGCCCGATCCATGTAATCGAGCGTCGGCGAGATGATGATGCCGCAGGTGTGATGCTCGGCTTTTTCCTTGCCCGGCAGCACGGTAAAATCGGGCAATTCGCTGAGCGCGACGTTCATCCGGAACGTGCCAGATCCAGCCTTGTAGCGGTCCATGCGATGCGCGAACTCGGCGGGCATGTCGGCGCGATCGACCAATTGGCGGAACAGCAGGGCCGGCCCGGCATTGGAGGCGACGATTCCCGCCGCGATCTCTTCGCCGCTCTCCAGCGTCACTCCCGCTACCTTGCCGGCATCGACCAGTACCTTGGCGACCGGCGCCTCCAGGCTGATCTCGACCCCGGCTTCCTCACATGCCTCGGCCATGTATTTGGTGATCGCGCCCATGCCGCCGACCGAATGGCCCCACATGCCCTTCTTGCCGTTCACCTCGCCGAACACGTGATGGAGCAGGACATAGGCGCTGCCCGGCGTGTCGGGGCTGGCGTAATTGCCGACCACGGCGTCGAACCCGAACGCCGCCTTGACATAGTCGTTCTCGTACCAGCCATCGAGGAAGTCGCGCGCGGACTTGACGAACAGGTCCATCACGTCGCGCTGCGCTTCGAGTTCCATGCCGGCGAGCTTCTTGCCCTGGACTGCCGCGGCGAGCAGCGCGCGCAGCCCGCCGCCGGCATTGGGCGGGGTCTTGAGCGACAGATCGCGCAACACGTCGGCAACGCGCTCAAGGGCTTCTTCGTATTTCGGGAAGGTATCGGCGTCCTTCTGGCTGTAGCGCGCGAACTCTGCACGCGTCCGCGCCTCGCCGCCGCCGAGCTTGAGATACCCCCCTTCGTGCGGGAAGAAATTGCTGATCGTCCGCTCGATGATCCGCCAGCCGCGTTCGTGGAGGCGCATGTCCTTGATCACCTTGGGACGCAGCAGGCTGACCGTGTAGCTTGCGGTCGAGTTGCGGAAGCCGGGATGGAATTCCTCGGTCACCGCCGCCCCGCCGACCACCCCGCGGCGTTCGAGCACGCGGACCTTGAGCCCCGCGCGAGCGAGGTAGAAGGCGCAGACGAGGCCGTTATGCCCACCGCCGATGATCAGTGCGTCGTATTTCTTGGTCACTAAAAGCCCTCTCCCTCTGGGAGAGGGTTGGGTGAGGGCAGGGTTGCCGCATCACTCACTGCCCTCACCCTTCCGCGCCATACGGCGCTCCCTCCCTCTCCCAATGGGAGAGGGATTAATCACTCAAACACCCTCGGCCGCCGCGACCAGCCCGGTGCGGGCGCGCGGTGCAACCGTGCTTCCGGGATGATATGACGGATCTTCCTGGCGAAGCTGCGCAGGCACACTTCGCTCGCGCCGATCGGGCCGGCCGCGTAGCTTTGCGAGGCCATGCCCTGCTGGACGCGCTCGATCAGCCAGGTATCTTCGGCATTGACGACGCGGTTGATCCGCCAATTGGCGTAGCGCACCAGCTTCATCTCGCGCCGGTCATCGGGAAGGGCGAACGCCATCTCGCGCAGCACGCTGGTGGTCGGCGTCAGCGGCAGCCATTGCATGAAGTCGATCTGATCGGCGTAAATATCGAACGCCATGTTGGGCCATAGCTTGTAGTACAGCCACAACCGCTGGTTGGCCGCCGGCAGATGGTCGACCTGCGGCAAATGCTTCTGATAGAAGCGTTCCCACGGATTGGTCGAAATGCGGTCGACGATCCCGCCCGACATCTTGTCGACCCAGGGTTGCGCCTCGATCGCGTAGCTCTTGCCGAACAATCGCGTCAGCCCGTCGTGCGCGACCGGGATGTGCAAATTGTCCGAATAATTGTCGCCGACATTCTTCCAGTTGACCTGCCGTTCGCGCAGCCGGACCGGGCTGATGCAGCGCATCTCCTCGAACCGATAGGGTGCGATCTCATGGTCGTAGGGCGCCATCATCGCCGCCACCGAAGGGCCGCCGTCATCCGCCAGCCGCACGAAGACGAAACCACGCCAGACTTCGACCGCGACCGCCGCGAGGCCATTGTCCTCCAACCTCAGCGCTGGATAGTCACCCTTCATCGGCACGCCCGACAGTCGCCCGTCGGTTTCATAAGCCCAGGCGTGATACGGGCAGATCAGCTTTTTCGCGCACCCCGCCGGTCCTTCGACCAAGCGCATCGCCCGGTGCCGGCAGACATTGGTGAAGGCGCGAACCGCGCCGTCACTGCCGCGGATCGCGATCACGCTTTCACCGAGATAGTCGAGCGTGTGGAAATCGCCCGGCTTGGCGATGTCGCTCTCATGACAGACGATCTGCCAGGACGGCCGAACGACACGCGCCATCTCGACGTCGAAATATTCGGGATCGGTATAGAGCCAACCAGGCAGGCTCCAGTCGGCGTCGGGATCGTGCTCCTCGATGTCCCGGTAGCGATGCGCCATGCGCGGGCTCCATGCTTGCTTGTTGTTATACGATCGTATAATAAGAAACGGCAGACCACAACCCTCCGCTCGTGTCGAGCGAAGTCGAGAAGCGGGTTCTCGCCAAGTGCCTCGACTTCGCTCGACACGAACGGGAAAAGAGAGAAATGACCAAGCCCGCTTTCTCCCGCGCCGAACCCGACGCGCGCCGCCAAAGTCTGATCGAAGCGACCGCGCGCGTGCTGGCGCGCGACGGCGCGACCGGGGCATCGGTACGGACGATCGCGGTCGAGGCCGGCGTGTCTCCGGGTCTGGTCAATCACTATTTCGCGGGGATCGAGGCGCTGATCGCGGCAACCTATTCGGCGGTCGGGGACCAGGTGAGCACGGCGCTCGCCACCGCCGTTACCCTGGCCGGAAGCGATCCCCGTGCAAGGCTGCGGGCCTATGTCACCGCAAGCTTCGCCCCGCCGATCGCCGAACGCGCCTTGCTGGCGACCTGGATCGCGTTCTGGAGTCTGACGACAAAGCCGTTGATCGCCGAACGCCACGACGCGATCTACGCGCAATATCGCGAGGATCTCGAGCGACTGCTCGCCGAATGCGGGATTGCGCCGGCCGACCGCCGGCTGACTGCGATCGCGATTACCGCCCTGGTCGACGGCCTGTGGCTCGAACTCTGCCTGTCGCCCGACAGCTTCACCGCCGACGAGGCGCGCGGCCTCGCCGAACGGCAGCTAGGGTCTGCACTCAATTACCGCGAGGATCGGGATTGCCCGCAGGAGCCCGCCGACGAGGAGCGCAGCGCAGACGCGTAGCTGAAGCTACGCGCCAGCAAGCGACGGTGAGCAGGTGAAACTGTCCCCCGGACAGTTTCAGCCATGCCCCGGGGGGCATGGCGACCTGCCGCACCGGCGGGCTCCTGCGGGGCAACCGCGAAGCGGCGGGCCGATTTTGCCGTCCGGACGTCGTCGCGCGTCGGTCACGATGCCTACAGCATCGCTCCCTCCATGCTTCTAGCCGGACACCAAAATCGGCTCCGTCACGACCTCGCGGTAACTGAGTGCAGACCCTGGCGACCTATTTCGACAAATCGGTCACCAGCGAGAGATAATAATCGATCGCCGGCGCAATGTTGCTGATCGGCGTGCGCTCGTTGAGACCGTGGCTGAAATCCTCGGATTCCTTGATGAAGGTCGGGCTGGCGCCGTAGCTCGGCACGTTGTGATAGCGGAACCACATGCTGTCCGATGCCCCCGATGCCATCGCCGGAAAAACGGGCACGCCGGGATAGACCTTCGCCATCGCGCGGTTCACCGCGGCAATGAAGTCGGGGCGCATGGGGGACGCTTCGTTGGGCACCGATCCCTCGGTCACATCCTTGAAGGTGATCGCCGGATCACCAGCGACGCGCTGCAGTTCGGCCATGATCTCGGCCGGCTTGTGCCCCGGAAAGATCCGGCAATTGATGTTGGCGGTCGCTTTCTGCGGCAGCGCGTTCAACGCATGCCCGCCATTGACCATGGTCGGCACGCAGGTCGTGCCGATCCGCCCGATCGTGGCCGGGTTGGCGCGCAACGTCGCCAAGGCCTTTTCGTCGTTCGGATTGGCAACGAACGCCTTGAGCGCGGCACCGACATCGGGCTCCTCATAGGGTGCGGCCTTGGTTAGCGCCTCGCGCGTCAGGTCGCTGAGTTCGGGCTTGAAATAATAGCTGCCGATCTTTTCCAACGCCTTCGACAATTCGACGATCGCGTTCACCGGCCGGGGCTCGGACGAGTGTCCGCCGGGATTGGTCACGGTCAACTCGAAGTCGGCGTAGGTCTTTTCGGCGCCTTGCCAGGTGAAATATTTGGGCTTGCCGGTTTGCTCGTCGAGCACGCCGCCGCCGCCGTCGATATTGAGCACGAGATCGGCGTCCTTGAGCTTCTCCGCGATTATCGCCGAGGTCTTCATCCGGGTTTCCTCGTCGCCCGAAAATTCGATGACGATCGTGCGCTTCGGCTTGTAGCCCTCGCGGCGGAGTTCGTTGAGCGCGGCGATCGCCATCGTACCGTCGAGTTTCATGTCGGTGGCGCCGCGCCCGAACAGATAGCCGTTCTCGACCACCGGAGTGAACGGATCGCGTTGCCAGTCGGACGGCTTCGCCTCGACCACATCCATATGCCCGGAAATGACCAGGGGCTTGAGCGTCGCGTCGCTGCCCGGCCAGGTCGCGATCAGATAGGCGGTGTCGTCCACCCGAGTGATCTCTATGTCCTTGTCGGCGAACCCGCCCGCGACGAGCGCCGCCTTGTAGAGCGCGGCGACTTCGGGGGTCTGATTGCCGGGGCCGGCCACGGAGCGCAACGCGATCGCTTTCTTGGCGAGGTCGAGCGCTTCGGCCTCGGCCCGCGGATGTCCGGTCGTTTTCGGCGCCGCCGCGCCAGCCGTCGCCATCAAAACAACCGCCATAGCGGCTAGCCCGAACGTCTTCATCTGCGACCCCTTTGCTGTCCGCCGGCCTTGTCGATCATCCGGCTGCCGGGGGCAAGCGTAACAATCGTAGGCAGGAATTGCGTCCAATTCGGATTTTTCCTCTCTATCGCGGCTACTTGAGCCCGAATTTCAGCACTTCGTTAACGAACCTGCGGCAAGGTGGACACCGGTGGAACGGGCGACGACTCCGCGAGAATCGGCCTGCCGCCCGGGAAAGAAGTGGCGCACCGCGCGACAAGGCTGGGCCCGCGGCCGTTCGTTGGACGGCCAAGGGCGTCGATGGGAAGACGTTCAGGGTGGAAGGCCGCATGTTCGATTCGCATCACGACGCGCCGTGGGGCACCTCGCCCCCGAATGCGCCGGTCGTGGCCGGCGAGCGTCGACATGGCGCACGCCACATCGCGGTGATGCGCGTTGCCAAACTCCATACGCGCTTCGGCGAAGAACTGTGCCTGGTCCGCAACATCTCCGCCGGCGGACTGATGGCGAATATCTGGTCCGACCTCGCGATCGGCGACAGCTTGACCGCCGAATTCAAATCGGGACATCGTGCATCGGGCCATGTCGTGTGGCGCCGAGAGAATCGCATCGGCGTCCAATTCGACGCCCAGGCCGACGTTGCCGCCGTCCTGGGTGGCGATGAGGATCCCGCGCCGGGTTTCCACCCGCGCGCGCCGCGCGTGAACTTGATGACGCGGGGCCGGCTGCGCTGCGGGGCGCGCTATTATGCGATCGATCTGTGCAATATCTCGCAGGGCGGCGCCAAGGTTACCCCGGCCGACCCCGAGGCATGGGAACGGATCGACGGACCGGTCGTCCTGTCGGTGACCGGCCTCCCGCCGATCGAGGGAACGGTACGCTGGCACGACACCGGCCATGGCGGCATCGCGTTCAACACGCCAATTCCGCTCGATACGATAGCCCGCTGGATCGCCGAAAACCGCTGCTGATCCGCACGGGGGGTCAGTGGGAACGTGCTGCCGATCAATTACCGGGCAGATCAGCGATCGGGCCGGAACCCTATCCGGTCGAGCGCCGGCTTGATCTCCGGGTTCGCCATGAACAAGCGCCACAGCAGCCCCGTCCGGTAATTCTCGATCATCACCACCGTCTGCGCCTGATCGAGTGCCATATAGGCCTCGTCGTAAAAACCCTGACTCTCGTTAAACGAGTCGGAAAAACCGTAGGTGCCATAGATGCGCGGGCCGAGATCGCGGTAATAGTGCCTGAGCGCCTTGAGCGATTCCTCGGGCGTGTACGGCATCGAGGCGAGCGCGGCGTGGACCGTAATGGTGCCATTGTCGTCGCGCGGCTGGGCGCGACCGCCGCCGGTGTTCACGCCGGCCGACTGTCCCCAGGTATCGTCACCATAGCCCAACCACTTGCGCGGATTGTCGATCGCATAGGCATGGCTGATCAGCGCGATGTTGCGGTTGTTCTTGAAGTAATTGGTATAGGCGTCGCGCTTGCCGCGCGGATCGAAGCCCAGGAACGAGAATTGGGTGAAGAACAATTCCGCGCCGTTCCCCTCGCCGACCTCGAGCTTGTAGCCGTAATAATTGTGCCCGTTGACGAAATGGTCGCCATCGGTGGTGCGGCTCCAACCCTGACGGTATTTGACCGCCATTGGAGATGTCCCCGCCCAGCCGGTATGCCAAAGGCTAGCCGGCACGCCGTGCGTCGGCGAGGCGATACCGAGGATGTAGGCGATCGCCGACTCGTTCCAGCCGATCAACGGATGATTGATGTAGAAGCCATGGTCGGGCGACCAATGCCAATAGAGGAAGTCGCTGTCGGGTTTCTGGCGGTACCAGTCCCATTCGACGCCTTTCCACAGGCTGGTGATGGTGTCGCGAATCTCCCGTTCGGCGGGCGTGTCGCGGATGAAATATTGCCGTGCCGCCAGCAGACCCTGCATCATGAAGGCAGTTTCGATCAGGTCGCCGCCATCGTCATACTTGCCGAAGGCTGGCATCACCTTGCCGGTATTGCCATTGAGGAAATGCGGCCACGCGCCGTGAAAGCGATCGGCCGATTTCAGGAAACGGACGATCTGGAGCATGCGTTCGGCGCCCTGTTGGCGCGTCACAAAGCCGCGGTCGGTGCCGACGATCAGCGCCATCACGCCGAAACCCGATCCGCCCATCGCAACCTGATCGGGATTCCCCGGGGTGATTTCGAGGCCCAACCCCGCCTTGGGATGCGCGCCGTCCCAATAATAACGGAATTGCGCTTCCTGGATCATCGTCATCAACTGGTCGTCGGTCATCGCGTGCGTCTGTGCGCTTACCGTCGACGTGAACGGACTTTCGTTCCCGGCCACATCGACCGCGGCAATACGGTAGTTCGCCTTCACCCCGATCGGGCCGACGAAATCCTGATAGCGATTCCAGCCGACTCGCTGGCTCGCCACCCATTCGAACGGCTTGCCGCCGACTGAACGATAGATGCGATAGCTTTCGGTATCGGGTGATGGGCTCGGCATCCACGACAATTCAACGTGCCGCTCGAACCCGCGCGCCGTCAGCGCGGTGGGCGCGGCGGGTGGCGCGGTATCCACCGCCGCCGGTCCCTCGACCCGAATATCGTCGATCACCATCGAATGCGGACGTCCATCGTCGAGCCCCTGGACGATCGTCAAGCGTGCGAACTTGCGCGGATCGAACGTCTCGTCGACGGTTCCGCGCGTGGTGCCCCTGAAATCGGCGAAGGGCAGGACGATCTTCGTCCAGGCCCTGGCCGGTATCCGCGGCAGCGACCCGATCAGGTCGATCGCCGGATTGCCCGCGCCATTGAGATCGCCGAGCAGGATGCGCGGCGATGAGCCCGCGTCGATCTCGCTGTCAGGATAGACCCAGAAAGTCAGGGCATCACCCTGAAAGTCGGTCTGCGTCCCCCAGATCCGCGCCGTCTCGACCGACGCCCACCAGTTGCCGCCCTGGTTCGACGTCCAGCTCAGCCGCAGGGCATTGGGCGGCGAATGGGTGATCTTGGTTTCGATCGGCAGCTTGCCGTTGACGAGTTCGATCCGGCTCGGCGCAACCGCTTCGCCAGCCGAATAGAGGTACCAGCCAACGCCGCGTGTATTGTCGAACACGACGTGGCGCTCATAGACCGAATTGGCGAGGGCAGCGCTGCCGAACGACACAAAGGCGGCGCCGACAAACAGGCGGGCAAACGTCATTGTTATCGTCCCTTGCGACCCTTGATGAAGATGTTGGCGGTCAGCCGTCCCACGCGCGGGTCGGCGCTGAACGCCATGTCGGGTGGGATGATGCCCGAATGGAGCATTGCACCGCGATAGATGGCCAGCCGGTCGCGCACGCCCTCGATCTGGCCGATCCGTTCGTAATGCGGGTTGGAGCCGTGGATATATCCGGTCAACTCGCCGCTCGCGTGGCGGGCAGTCGCGACAAAGCGGTCGGCATTGCGCTCGTCGACCATCTCGATGCCGGTGGCGAGCTGCCGGAAAAACGCCGTTCCCGGCGTCTCGCTCAGATAATGGATCACGGCAAGATAGTCGGGATCGGTCGAGTCGAAATGCGGCGACCGCTGCGCGGGGCCGAGCGCACCGGGAGCGGTCGTCACCATCGAGAAGCTCGCCTCGATCAAGTCGAAGCGATCGACGTCGAACCCGCCGCCGACGAAGGTCGCCGCCGCTTCGAGCAGTCGTTCGACATAGGCATAGGCCAGTTCGCCCGGCAGGATGCGGCGGCGAAGGCCGGGATAATAGGTCCCGGTCTCGGCCGGAAACGGCGCCAGCGCGGCGGCCAGGTCGACGATATCGTCGACCGCGCCGGTGAAGTCGTCGATGACGACCACCGGGCTTTGTGCCTGCCCGATGCGGCGCAGTTCCGGCCTCACGGCTGAATCGCGACCCGGGCTCCCCTCGGCAAGTCGGGAAGCGAGAAGTGGAGCGCGCCGTCGACCACGCGCGCGACGACCTTCTTCGATCCCAGCATGACCGTGGGCACATCGCCCTTCCAGCCGTGGATCACGACGTCGAACCCGGTCCACCACGGCTTGTAGCCGCCGCTGCGCGGATCGAAGGTCAACGAGCCCGCGTCGCAGCGTATCGCCTGGCGGAGGAAGCCGCCGCGCTGATAGGCGAAGCTGACGCCGTCATCGAGATAGAGCGACCCCGAGCAATCGCTCCCCGGATAGACATTGATCTCGAGCGCTCCCTTGGGCGTCTCGCCGGTCGACTGGACGAGCGGCTGCTTGGGAATGATCGCACCCGGACGGACGAACACGCGCAGGCGGTCGAGTTTCGGGGTTTCCCTGACCGACGCGCCCTGGACCTGCTCGCCGGTCCAGTAATCGTACCATCCGGTGCCGGGCAGCGCGATGTCGTAGGGCGCCGGCGATTCCCAAATTTGCGGCGGCGCGATCAACAGGTCGCGGCCGAGCATGAACTGGTCCTCGGTGCCCCCGACGCGGTCGCCGCCTTTGACCACCTTCGGATATTCCAGGAATACCGGACGCATCAGCGGCAGGCCCGTGCGGCTATTCTCCTCGGCCAAGCCGTAGAGATAGGGCATCAGCCGGTAGCGTTCCTCGATATAGCGGCGCCGGATCGCTTCCTGTTCTGGGCCATGCACCCATACTTCCTGTTCGGGTTTCCCCTTCTGGTAGTGATCGCGCATGATCGGGTTGAACGCGCCGATTTCGATCCAGCGCGTGAGGAGGTCGGGCGACGGCGCGTTGCCCGCGAAACCACCGATATCCGCGCCCGAATAGGCGAAGCCCGACAGGCCGAGGCTGACGAGCTGCGTCGTCGACAGCGACAGATGCGCCCAACTCGACGTGTTGTCGCCGGTCCAGGTTGCCGAACAGCGCTGGCCGCCGGCATAGGAGGCGCGCGTCATGACGAATGGCCGGCGGTCCGGCGCAAGTTTCTTCACGCCGTCGTACGTCGCGCAAGAATTGAGCATGCCGGTGATGTTGTGCGTTTCCGCCTGGGTCGTCTTGCGCGTCCGGAAGCCCGGCGAATCGATCGTGTTGACGACGTCGATCGGCATCGTCTTGGTCGGCGAATTGAACACCGCGGGCTCGTTCATGTCGTTCCAGAAGCCGGCAACGCCCATGCCGACGAACGCGGCATAATTCTTCCCCCACCAGTCGCGCACCCTGGCCTGGGTGAAGTCGGGAAACACCGCGGGGCCGGGCCAGACCGGGCCGACAAAGGGCTTGCCGTCAGGGTTCTTCATGAACACGTCAGCCGCCATGCCGCTGTCATAAGGCGCGTAGCCCTGGTCGGGTGCATCCGCGATATGAAGGTCGGTGATGACCACCAGCTTCATCTTCATCGCATCGAGTTTGGAGACGAGCCCGGGCAAATCCGGATAGGTCTTCTTGTCGACGGTGAACGGCCGATTGCGATCCTGGTAATCGATGTCGAGCCAGAGGACGTCGGCCGGAATCCGGTCGGCGCGCAGGCGGTCGGCGATGCCTTGAGCCTGGGCCTGGGTCATGTAGCTCCAGCGCGATTGCTGGAAACCGAGCGCCCATTCGGGGGTCAGCGGCGCCGGGCCGGTCAGATAGGCATAATCCTGGACGATGTCCTTGGGCGTAGCCCCGGTCATCACGTAATAGTCGACCCCGCCGCCCTCGGCACCGAACGAGAAGGCCGCGCGCTCGGACTTGCCGAGATCCATGAATCCGCGCCACGTATTGTCCATGAACAGGCCGTAGGTGCCGCCGCTCTCGTCGAGCCCGATCACGAACGGGATCGATTTGTAGATCGGATCGGTCGCGGGCGAATAGCCGAACTGATCGGTGTTCCAGAACGTATAAGCACCGTTGCGCCGGTCGAGCGGGCCGGTCTTGTCGCCGAGCCCGAAGAAATGCTCGTCATTGGGCATCGCCTTGCGGACGCGGAAACCGCCCTTGTCGAAGCGGATCGGCGTGCCCGCCGCGTCGGCCAGGATGATCTTGCCGGTGAGGTCGGTGACGGTGATCGCGAGCGTCTTGTCGTCGATCCGCACGATCAGCTGACCGGTATTGAGCTCGGTCGTCCCGCCCTTGTCGCTGACCTCGAGCGGCACGCGAGTCTCGCGCGCCGCCGGCAATACCGCCCATGACGCGTCCTCGGGCAGCGATCCCTCGCCCGCGCGGACGCGAATGATGTCGGCGCGGGGGGCGCTGATCTCGATTTCGATGCCATTGGCGGACGCCGTGTAATGGTCGACCGGTTTCGCCGCCGCCATGCCCGGCAGAGCGAGCGCGGCGGTGGCGAGGATCAGGTGCCTGAGGCGCAATTCTATGCTCCAGCCTTGAGGACGAAGGTGGCGGGGGTGCCGGCCATCGCATTGGGCGCGATCCATACATCGAACGCGCCGGGTTCGGCATAGCTCTTCTTGTCGGGATGGACGAAGCCGAGATCAGCCCGGCCGAGCATGAAGCTAACCGTCGCACTCTCGCCCGGGGCAAGATCGAGATGTTTGATCCCCTTGAGCGAGCGCACCGGCTGGGTCAGGCTCGCAACCTTGTCGTTGATATAGAGTTGCGCGACTTCGTGCATCGGCCGGGTGCCGGTATTGGTAACGGTCGCGGTGATCGTGACCGAGCCGTTCCAGGGCATCGAAGCGGCGCTCACGGTCGTCGCGGAGTAGGTCGACGCCGAATAGGTCAGGCCGTGGCCGAACGGATAGAGCGGCTCGTCGGTCACCTCGCGATACCGGGCCTTGTAATTCTTGTCGTCGGTCAGCTGCGGACGGCCGGTGCGGCGATGATTGTAGTAGAACGGCTCCTGCCCCGACGCCTGCGGAAAGCTGACCGGCAACCGGCCCTGCGGCGCATGGTCGCCAAACACCACGTCCGCCGTCGCATTCCCGGTTTCCGAGCCGAGGAACCAGGTCGCCATGATCGCCGGGGCGTTTCTGACCGCGCCGGTCAATGCCAGCGCGCGGCCGTGGCGAAGCAGGACGACGATCGGCTTGCCGGTCGCCGCCACCGCTTCGGCAAGCGCGAGCTGCGGCGCGGGAATACCGATATCGACTCGCGCCTGAGCCTCGCCCGACATGCTCGCGCTTTCGCCGAGCAGCAGCACGACCACGTCGGCATCCTTCGCGAGACCGACCGCCTTGTCGATCTCACCGTCGATCGGCGCTTCGTAATCCGATCCGCGAGTGACCAGCAATGTCGCCTTGTTGCCGAGCGCGGCACGGAAGCCCTCCTCGACCGTCACGCAGCTTTCGTAATCGGGAAAATTGGCCCAGGGACCGGGATAGTCGCCCTTCTGGCTCACCGCAGGCCCGATCAACGCGATCTTGCCCTCTTTCCTGAGCGGCAGCAGATCGCCCTCGTTCTTGAGCAACACCATCGACTTGCGCCCGGCCTCGCGCGCCAGCGCGATGGCGCTCGGCAATCGGATGTCGCGCGTCTCGCGAACCGGATCGAGCGAGCGATAGGGATTGCTGAACAACCCCATCGCCTTCTTGACGTAGAGCACGCGGCGGACCGCGGTATCGACCACCGACATCGGGATCCGGCCCGCCTTCACCAGATCGGGAAGGTGCTTCCAGTAGAGCCCCGACTGCATGGAGATGTCACAGCCCGCGGTGAGCGCCTTGACCACCGCGTCGGGGCCGTCCGCAGCATAGCCGTGGAGGATCAGTTCCTCTTCCGAGGTATAGTCGCTGACGACCAGCCCCTTGAATCCCCATTCGCCCCGCAGGATGTCGGTGAGGAGGTAGTGGTTGCCGGTCGACGGTACGCCGGCAATGTCGTTGAAGCTCGACATGGTGGTAAGGGCGCCGGCATCGAACGCCGCCTTGAAGGGCGGCAGATGCACTTCGCGTAAAGTCGTCTCGGGAATGTCGGCGGTATTGTATTCCATGCCGCCCTGCACCGCACCATAAGCGGCGAAATGCTTGGGACAGGCGATCATCGAATCGTCGCGGCGGATGTCGGGCCCCTGGAACCCGCGGACGCGCGCCCGGGCGAACTGGCAGCCGAGCCAGGTGTCTTCGCCTGCTCCTTCGACCACCCGCCCCCAACGCTCGTCGCGCGCGATGTCGACCATCGGCGCGAAGGTCCACATGATCCCCTTGGCAGAGGCCTCGACCGCCGACGCCCGCGCGGTGCGCTCGGCGAGGCCCGGGTCGAAACTTGCCGCCTCGCCCAGGGGAACCGGGAACGACGTCTTCATTCCATGGATCACGTCACCGGCGAAGATCAGCGGAATCCTGCTCGGGCTTTCCTCGATCGCGACCTTTTGCAACTCGCGGCCGAGCGCGGTGCCGATGCCGTTGAACAGGCCGACGATCTCGCCGCGGCGGATCCGCGCCTTGAGCTCGTCGAGCCCCTGCTGCGCGATGCCGGGGTTGAGCACCGGTCCCTCGGTGCGCGCCGCCAGCGGATCGGAAAAGATCGACAACTGCCCCGCTTTTTCCTGAATGCTCATCCTGGCGATCAATCGCTCGATGAACGGATCGGTCGCCGGAATCGCCTTTGCCAGCGCCGGCAGACCGGCCGACACGACGGCCACCGCCGAGGCGCCCTTCAGGAGATCGCGGCGGGACAAGTGAACGTTCACATCATTCTCCTATGTCGCGCTCGTGGCGCCGGCAAAAAAGGGGGAGGGTAGCCGCGACGGGCTCCCTCCCCTTCTTACACGCACGAGGCCCCCCGACCTCGTGCAGAATCAGAACTTGTACTTCACGCCGGCCTGGAAGCTGCGCGCATCGTTGCCGACCTGACCGTTCTCGATGAGCGGCGGATTGCTGCCGCTGCCCGCGCCCCAGGCCGAATAGGTCCGGTTGAGCCAGTTGAAGACGTTGAACGCCTGGAAATCGACCGTCAGCTCCTGCTTCTTGTCGAACGGCATCTTGAAGGTCTTGGCGATACGCAGATCGAGCCGCTTGTAGGCGATGAACGGCTTCGGGAAGTAGACACCGCCGAAATTCGCCTTGCAGCACGCGCCGTCGGGTGCGTTGTCGAAGATCACGCTGCCGAAGGCGGGCCCCGAGTTGAGCTGCAGCGTGCCCGAGAGCAGGATGCCATAGGGCGCACGATACGAGCCGGTGGTGACGAAATTCCACTTCGGCACGCCGTTGACCGCGTTCCAGCCGTACACGTTCTGCGAGGTCCCGTTGTAGAACTCGTCGCTATTCAGTTCCTGCGCGTCGTTGCTGCGCGCCGACGAGATCGTCAGGGAGGTGGTAAAGCCCCATTTGCTGCGGTCGGTGAACGGCTTTTCGATCTGCAGATAGATCGCGTTATAATCTGCGGTCCCGTTGCTCTGACCGATGCTGAGCTTGCCGTTGAAACCCGGAAGTTGGCCGTTCTGGGCCGCGCAGATCGCGGTCGACACAGCCGAACCGTCGGCATTGGTCAGGGATCCCGGAATGCTATCCTGGATCCAAGCATTGCCGCCATTGGTGCAGCCAGTCACGTTGCCATTGGCGTCGCGCGTGACATAGCGGGTGTACCAACCATTCTCGTAATAGTTTGCCCGGACAAACTGGAAGATGTTGTGCGACCGGATATGCGAGAAGGTCAGCGAAGCCTGGATCGCGCCGAACCGTTTGCGGATACCGATGTCGATCTGATCGGAGAAGGGCAGCGGCGTCTTGTTGTTCAGCAGGAATACGCTCCCGCCGGAGAGATTCTGCCCCTGCGCCAGCGCGCGCAGGTTGCTCACGTCGCGATAGCTGTTGTTCCATTGCGCGCAGTTCGCGAGGTTGGCGCCCTTGCCGTTGCCCTGGCTCGCGCCTCCGTTCGGACAGAAATAGACGTTCGGAATATTGTTCGAATTGGTGAGCGACTCGATCACGCCCTCGATGAACAGGCTGCGATCGAAATAGCGGCCGATACCGCCGAAGATGACCAGATCACGATCGCCGTTCACGTCGTACGAGAAACCGAGACGCGGCTGGATGGCACCCCATTCGGCCTTACGGTTATTACCGGTAGAAATGTAATCGGCCGGGTTGATGCCCGCGGCTTTCCAGCCCTGATAATTGTTGAGCGCCGTGACGATGTTGGCGGGCGTGACATACTTGTTGTTGAGCGCGTTGGTTTCCAGATCCCAACGCACGCCGGCATTGATCGTCCAGTGCGCGTCGGGACGCCATTCGTCCTGCACATAAGCGCCGATTTGGGTGTCTTTCGCCGCCAGCGTCGGGGTCGGCTGAATATTGACCTTTGCGCCATAGGGCTGCGCTGCGTTCACATCGAGCGTGCTGTTGGCGCCCGGATTGGCGAAGAACAATGTCCCGTTGAAATGGTCGTTCACGGTGCGCGACAGATCGAGGAAGGCAAGCTGGAAACCGGCCTTGATGGTATTGTTGCCCTTACGGAGCGTCAGATCGTCCTTGACCGTCCAGGATGTCTGCTTGTCGCCCTGATAGAACGAATGCGCACCGAGCTGGGCAAGAGTCGAGAAGTCCGCCGCGGCACCCGTCGACACGATGAATTCCATGCCGGTACCCACCGACGGCGTCGCCTGGGTCTGCTTGTCGTAGGCGACGTTGAACGCATTCACGAGATCGCCGACGCTATGTTGCCAGCTGAACTGATAGCGATCCTCATGCGTCAGGATGGTGCGACCATGGGTCGGCGCCGCGTTACCGTCGATATCGCTGAGATTGTTCTCGCGCCGGATGAAGGCCGATAGGTTGATCGTGTCGGCGGGCGTCGCAAGCCATGTCAACTTGCCGAAGTACAATCCCTGCTTGAAGTCGAAATTGTGCGGCACATTGACGATGCTGGCGATATTGCTCGGCGCGCCGACGACGTTGCCGAGGGTCGCTGGCAGCTTTTCGGTGGTTCCTTCGCCGGCGAGGTAGAAGAACAATTTGTCCTTGATGATCGGACCGCTGAATTCGCCGCCGAACTGCTTGCGGTTATATTCCGGCTTCGGCGCGCCATTCTTCTTGTCGAAGTAAGGCTGATCGATGAACGACCGCGGCTGGAACTCGACGAACGCCGATCCCGCGAAATTGTTGCCGCCAGTCTTGGTGATCGCGGTGATCAACGCCGATCCGACCTGGCCGGTCTCCGCGCCGAAGTTCTGCGTCTCGACCTTGTATTCCTGAATCGCCGACTGCGGGAACGGATTACCGATGCCGAAATTCTGACCGAAAATGCCGCCATGGTTGATCGAGTTCTTGAGGCTCATGCCATCGAGCAGGACGTTGGTCTGCGATGAGCTGAGCGCGCCCGCTTGCACCTGCGCGGTGCCGCCCGGCGCCACGTTGATGCCCGGCGCGAGCGCGGCGAAGCTCAGGAAGTTGCGCTGATTCTGCGGGATGTTCTCGATCTGCGCCGGCGTGATGTTGGTAGAAACGGTCGGGGTACGGACCTCACGGCGCGTGATGCCGGTCACGATGATGTCCTTGCTCACGGCGCCCGCCGCGGCGAAGTCGGCGACGACGGTCTGGCCGATCAGGACGGTGACGGATTGCGTATCACGCCCATCGGTCGCGACGTCGTAAGTCGACGGACGCAGGCCGATGATCGCGTAATTGCCCTGAGCGTCGGTCGTGCCGGTGAACTTCTGACCGGTATTGGTGTCGGTCGCGGTGACCACCGCGCCGGCGGCCGCGCCGTCGATATGACCTTCGACGGTGCCGTTCGCCGTCTGTGCCTGGGCGGGGCTGGCAAGCACCACCGCGACAGCCAGCGCCGACGCCGACATGGCGCCACGGCCGAACAGAATAGAACTACGGAACATGCCCTTCTCCCTCCCAATATGCCGGCTCTGACGGCCGGATCACGCCAAACGTCCGCGCCCGACGGCACGAATCATCACGATCGTGGCTCTACGTCGATCTGTAACCGGTTACAACACAGAATGTAACGGGTTACATTCAGAGAGCGCTATCGGCCTTTCCCTGTGGCAAAAAAGGCTCAGTCGGCATTCCCCCCAGGCGCAAAGGGGATCGAACGCGGGCCTTAGCCGATGCGCGTCGAGAAGGTCATCGCCGGTCCCGGACGCCGCAGGCGCCTGATGAACTCGTCGTGCGGCAGCATGCGCCGCGCGGTATCGGCGATCACCTCTTCGATGTCGCGCAGGTGCGCCAGTGCCTGATCGTCGGGAATCATGTCGACCATCGGGTCAGGCCGCGCCGGCAATCCCTGGCCGATCAGCACCTGGACCCAGCTTTCTTCGCGGAACAGCTCGGCCTTGCCGTGCGTGAAGAAACGAGCCGATGAGGCGAACAGGTCGAGCCGTTCGGCCAGGCTGTCCGGGATCGCCATCGTGCGCAGATAATCCCAATAGGGCGAGCCCGCGCGCTGCGTGACCTTGTAGTGCGCGATGATGAAGTCGCGGACATCGGCATATTCGAAATCGGTCTGGCGATTATATTCGGCAATGTCGGCAGGGTCGAAGCCGGTCCCCGGAAACAGCGCGATCAGGCGATAGATCGCGGTCTGGATCATATGGATGCTGGTCGATTCGAGCGGCTCGAGGAACCCGCTCGACAGGCCGATCGCGACGACGTTCTTTTCCCAGCCGCGCATTCTCTTGCCGGGGCGGAAGCGTACCGGCATCGGATCGCGCTGCGGCGCGCCGTCGAGATTGGCCAGCAGGATCGCCGCCGCATCGTCGTCCGAAAGGTGATTGCTCGAATAGACGTGTCCGTTGCCGATCCGGTGCTGCAACGGGATGCGCCATTGCCAGCCCGATGCGCGCGCCGTCACCCGCGTATAGGGCGTCAGCGGCGACACGCTGTCGCAGGGCACCGCCAGCGCGCGGTCATTGAGCAGCCAGTGGTTCCAGTCCTCGTATCCCACGCCCAGGGCTTGCCCGATCAGCAAGCCGCGCATGCCCGAGCAATCGATGAACAGGTCACCGCCCAATTCGCGCCCGTCGACCAGCTTCACATGATCGACGAACCCGCTCTCTGGCCTGAGCACGACATCGACGATCCGCCCCTCGATTCGCTCGACGCCATCGGCCTCGGCGCGCTTGCGCAGATAGGCGGCAAACAGCGAGGCATCGAAATGATAGGCATAGTCCAGGTCCGCGAGCGGTGAATTGGGGTTGCTCGGATCGGGTTGGGCGAAGCGGTCGAGATAGGCGGCGACGGTGTTGATGGCATAATGGTCGAGCGACTTGACGCCGTTGCGCCCTGCCATCTTCAGCCAGAACTGGTGCGTGTGCAGCCACAACAGGTCGGAACCGATATTGCCGAAGCCGTGGAAATAGCGGTCGTTGCCGTTCTTCCAGTCGATGAAGTCGATGCCCAGCTTGAACGTCGCCTGGGTCTCGCGGATCATTTCCGCCTCGTCGATCCCCGCGAGTTGCAGGTAGCTGCGCAGCGCCGGGATGGTCGCCTCGCCGACGCCGATCGTGCCGATCTCCTCCGATTCGACCAGGCGGATCGCATAGCCGGTGAACAGCCGCCCGATCAGCGCCGCGGTCATCCAGCCTGCGGTACCGCCGCCGACAATGACGATGGTCTTGAGCGGCGCATTGGGCGCGGTCATGCGAGGATCCTCCGGCACGGCGCTCGGGATCGGTGCCGGCGCCTTACCCGCAACCTTAGCCAGCCGCCCCGCTCCGGTAAACGGTTACAGGAGAACCGACGATGCGGCCTTGGAACGGCTGTGCGGTTGCTGCACCGGCTGGGCAGCTCCATATGTCGATGATATCGCGGCGGGAGGGCATATGGCGGCGATCAAGTTAAATTGCCTGGAACCGCTGACCGCGATCGGATTCGGCATTGTCGGAATCGCGGTAGGCGGCCTGACATTGGGCGCTGCGGCAGGCGGCACTGGCAGCTTCCTCGCCCTGTACTCGAAACTGCGCGAGAATCTGCGGCGCCCCGGGCTCGAGGAACCACGGCTGATCGAGCAAATCCGTCGCGCCGTGATTCGCGAGGAGGACGATTGGGAGACGACGCAGGAGGAGCGCGACGCAATCGTCCTGGCAGATCAGGCGATGGCGCAATTATTGCCCTCGGTCATGCTGTCGGCCGACGAATTGGCCCAGTCCTCGATCAGCAGCGCGGCCGAACCCTATCCGCGCTTTGCCGCCCACCTCGTCGCCGACCGCCTGGGCACGCTCGACCCTTCTTTCGCCTCCCCGGTTGATCCCACCGCTCCCCTCACCGTCGCGCGCCGCTTTGCGCTGACGGTGGTCGAGCGCGCGCTGACCGCCGCGATGGCTGACAAGGATTATGCGGCGAAGCTCCACCTCCAGCTCACGATCGCCGGCAATGCCGCGCTCGCCGAACAGAGTGACTTGCTGCGTGAAGTCCTCGCCCGGTTGCAGCCGTCGGAGGCGCGCACCGGCAGCCGTCTCGACACGGACCAGCTGCGCCACGAACTGGCGCGCATCGTCGAGGTGGCGCCTGACGCCACCGCCGATCAGATCGCGGCGGCGATCCGGCGCAACATCGCCGAACGCGACCAGCAGATCGCTGCTTTGCAGGAGCTCGCGGCGACCGACAGCGAAGTCGAGGCGCTTCGGAAAACCGCCGAGAGAGCCTTGCAGGCCAACGACGATGACGCGGCGATCGGCGCGCTGGCCGCCGCCGAGGCGGCGCTCGCAGAACGCCGCCGCGAGGACGGCCGCGCACAGGCACGGTTGACCGCGATGCGTGCCGCGGCTTTGCTGCGGACCCTAGACTGGCAGGCAGCCGATGCGACGTGGCGCGCCGCTGCCTCTCTTGCGGCGCCCATCGACCACGGTCTCGCGCTGGAAATCGAATGGAGCGCCGCGCAGGCACTGGATCTTTTTGCCGCCAATTTCGGGTCGGCGGATGCCGCATTGGCCGGCCTACGTTGCTGGCGGAGCATCCGGGTCCACCGCCAGATACAAGCTGACCGCAACCGTCAGGCCGGGATTGCCAACAATATAGGCGAATCACTGAAGTTCCTGGCTTCGACGCAGCCGGATGGCGATGCCCTGGGAACCCTCCAGGAAGCACTGGTCTCCTACCGCTCCGGCCTCGCGATGATCGCCGACGATGGAGGCGATTCCGCGCTCGTGACGGTTTTGCAGTCCAACATAGGCGTTGCGCTGACGCTGCTGGCGCGGCGGTTGGGCGGCGGCGTGCTGATGATCGACGGGGATCAGGCACGCGATGCGCCGGCCTTGCTCGCGGAGGCGATCGCGGCGCACACCGATGCTATCCTCGGGCGGTCGCCATTGGATGTACCGGACGCTTGGGCGCTCTCCCAGGAACTGCTGGCCGACACGATGATCGAACTTGCGCGCCTGGCCACCGGCGAAGACCGCCGCAAGATGGCGTCCGACGCGCTGATGATCCTTGACGGTGGCCTGTCCATTCCGTCCGGCGAGGGCGCGCACCGAAGCCGTAGTGAAGCTATCCGGCTGCGTGGTCAGGCGTTGATGCTGCTTGCCACGGCGACGCCCGGTCCGGACGCCGCACCCATCGCGATCGAGGCGATCGACGTGCTCAGGGCGAGCGGGTCGAGAATCGACCGTGACGCTCAACCATTGCCCTGGGCGCTGCATCACACCGCGCTGATTAGCGCGCTGTTGATCGCAGCGACGTTGCAGAACGATCCGGCGCCCGCGCTGACCGGCGAGGCGGTCGATCTGGCCCGAGGGGTCGTCACCCGCTTCGCGCTGGCCGGCGATCATCCGGATTTGCCTCGCGCCGGCGTGCAGCTCGCCTTTGCCCTGTTCGCCCACGCGGTCGAAAGTGGGGATAATACGTCCGTTGGACTTTTTACCGAGGCGATCGACCTCTGCCGGACTATCCGCGGGTCGGACCCGGAGGCCCTGCCGCAGCAGGTTGGCGCGACCATCGCCCGGACGATCGGACAGGCTTGCTTCGCGCTGGCCGAACTCGGTGTCGACCGCGTAGCGAATCTGGCCACCGCCCGTATCGAGTTGGCCGAGGCCGAGGGTCTGTTCGCTCGCCAGTTTGCCGTCGAGGAAGCGGATGCGATGCGCGTGTTGCTCGACGAGGTCGACGCGCGGTTGGCCGCCATGCCGTGAAACCTGCGGCCAGTGCCTGCGTTGATCGGGCAAGGTCCAATCCCCATGTTCAATCCGACGACGCGGCGCGCTTGCCAGCGGAACATCACTGGAACATAATCGGTTTATGGCACTCACCACGATTCAGGTGCGCGGCGCGCGCGAGCACAACCTCAAGGGCGTCGACATCGACATCCCGCGCGACACGCTGACCGTGATCACCGGCCTGTCGGGCTCGGGCAAATCCTCGCTCGCCTTCGACACCATCTATGCCGAGGGGCAACGGCGCTATGTCGAGAGCCTGTCGGCTTATGCCCGCCAGTTCCTCGAATTGATGCAGAAGCCCGATGTCGATCATATCGAGGGCCTCTCCCCGGCGATCTCGATCGAGCAGAAAACCACCAGCCGCAATCCGCGCTCGACCGTCGCGACGGTGACCGAGATCTACGATTACATGCGCCTGCTCTGGGCGCGGGTCGGCGTGCCCTATTCGCCCGCGACCGGCCTGCCGATCGCGGCGCAGACCGTCAGCCAGATGGTCGACCGCGTGATGGCGCTGCCCGAGGGCACCCGGCTGTACCTGCTCGCCCCGGTCGTGCGCGGGCGCAAGGGCGAGTATCGCAAGGAACTCGCCGAATGGCAGAAGGCGGGGTTCACCCGCGTCCGCATCGACGGCGAACTGTACGAGATCGACGAGGCCCCGGCGCTCGACAAGAAATACAAGCATGACGTGGAAGTGGTGGTCGACCGCCTGGTGGTCGGGCCGGACATCGCCACGCGGCTGGCCGACAGTTTCGAGACCGCGCTCAAGCTGGCCGAGGGGCTGGCGTATGTGGATCTGGTGGATGGTCCACTCCCTCTCCCCTCTGGGGAGAGGGCTGGGGAGAGGGGCAGTGCCGCAAGCGCATCGCATCGTGTCCAGGAAGCGCGCGCGACCTTCGGGTCGGACGACGTTTCCCCCACCCCGTTCGGTTCGAGCGAAGTCGAGAACCGCTCTCCCAGGACGGGTGTCTCGACTTCGCTCGACACGAACGGTTTGGGCGCGTTGTCCGCGGCGACGGACGGCGGCGCGATGAAAGGCGCCGGGGTCCCGGCCAACCGTATCGTCTTCTCCGAGAAATTCGCCTGCCCCGTCTCGGGCTTCACCATTGCCGAAATCGAACCCCGCCTGTTCTCGTTCAACGCGCCGCAGGGCGCCTGCCCGGCCTGCGACGGGCTCGGCGAGAAGCTGGTGTTCGACGAGGACCTCGTCGTCCCCAATCACGACCTCAGCCTCAAGAAGGGCGCGATCGTGCCCTGGGCCAAGTCCAACCCGCCCAGCCCCTATTACATGCAGGTGCTCGGCAGCCTCGCGCGCGAATTCGGGTTCAGCCTGGAGACGCCGTGGAAGGATTTGCCGGGCGAAGTCCGCCTGATCATCCTCCACGGCACCGGCGGCAAGCCGGTTACTTTGACCTTCGTCGACGGCAAGAAATCGTACGATGTGCGCAAGCCGTTCGAGGGCGTGATCGGCAACCTCAACCGCCGCATGCTCCAGACCGAGAGCGCGTGGATGCGCGAGGAGCTGAGCAAGTACCAGTCGTCGCAACCGTGCGAGACGTGCCACGGCGCGCGGCTCAAGCCGGAGGCGCTGGCGGTCAAGGTCGCGATGCAGGACATCAGCCATGCGACGCGGCTGTCGGTGGTCGACGCGCTCGCCTGGTTCCAGGACCTGCCCAATCACCTCAACGGCCAGCAGAAGGAAATCGCCGAGCGCATCCTCAAGGAGATCGTCGAGCGGCTCGGCTTCCTCAACAATGTCGGGCTCGATTACCTCAACCTCGACCGCACCAGCGGCACCTTGTCGGGCGGCGAGAGCCAGCGCATCCGCCTCGCCAGCCAGATCGGCAGCGGGCTGTCGGGCGTGCTCTACGTGCTCGACGAGCCGTCGATCGGGCTCCACCAGCGCGACAACGACATGCTGCTCGCGACGCTGCGGCGGCTGCGCGACCTCGGCAACACGGTGCTGGTGGTCGAGCATGACGAGGACGCGATCCGCACCGCCGATTACATCATCGACATGGGCCCGGGCGCCGGCGTCCATGGCGGTGCAATCGTCGCCAAGGGCACGCTCCCCGAATTGCTCGCGCACACCGATTCGGTGACCGCCGACTATCTCAACGGCACGCGCGAAGTGCCGGTGCCGATGATCCGCCGCTCGGGCACGGGCAAGAAGCTCACCGTCCACAACGCCACCGCCAACAATTTGCGCGGGGTGACCGCGAGCATCCCGCTGGGCACGTTCACCTGCATCACCGGCGTGTCGGGATCGGGCAAGTCGAGCTTCACGATCGACACGCTCTACGCGGCGGCGGCGCGCCAGCTCAACGGCGCGCGCATCCTGTCGGGCAAGCACGACAAGATCACCGGGCTGCAATATCTCGACAAGGTCATCGACATCGACCAGTCGCCGATCGGCCGCACCCCGCGCTCCAACCCGGCGACCTATACCGGCGCCTTCACCCAGATCCGCGACTGGTTCGCCGGCCTGCCCGAAAGCCAGGCGCGCGGCTACAAGCCCGGGCGGTTCAGCTTCAACGTCAAGGGCGGCCGGTGCGAGGCGTGCCAGGGCGACGGCGTGCTCAAGATCGAGATGCACTTCCTGCCCGACGTCTATGTGACGTGCGACGTGTGCCACGGCGCGCGCTACAATCGCGAGACGCTGGAAGTTAAGTTCAAGGGCATGTCGATCGCCGACGTGCTCGACATGACGGTCGAGGACGCGGCCGAGTTCTTCAAGGCAGTGCCGCCGATCCGCGACAAGATGGAAATGCTGGTCGAGGTCGGGCTCGGCTATATCAAGGTCGGCCAGCAGGCGACGACCCTGTCGGGCGGCGAGGCGCAGCGCGTGAAACTCGCCAAGGAACTCAGCCGCCGCGCGACCGGCAACACGCTCTACATATTGGACGAGCCCACCACCGGCCTGCATTTCGAGGACGTGCGCAAGCTGCTCGAAGTGCTCCATGCCCTGGTCGAGCAGGGCAATACGGTCGTGGTGATCGAGCACAATCTCGACGTCATCAAGACCGCGGACTGGATCATCGACCTTGGGCCGGAAGGCGGCGTGAAGGGCGGGGAGATCGTCGCGGTCGGGACGCCCGAGGATGTGGTGAAGGAAGAGCGGAGCTTTACCGGCAAGTACCTCGCGCCGTTGCTGCGCGGGCGGGACGGGAAGGTGAAGGCGAAGCGGGAGGCCGTGGCGGCGGAGTAAGCCGCTCTCGACGCCCATGCGAAGCCCCGCTCCGGCTGCTCTCGCGGTTCAGCGAGGCTGATGCTTTTCCCGTCGAATATCCGGTTGCTGAGCCGCATAAGAGATGCGCGTGCGTGATGGGTTTGCTATGCGGGGTGAAATTTCCCTTCTCTCGCCGCTGTAAGCGACTGATATTGCTGACGGTTTTTCTGTCGAAAGGCGGGTTTTGTTGGTTTCGCGCGAAACCCATCAAGGCGATCTATTGGCGGGAAAAGCACTGACTTTTCAGTGTGATAATCGTCATCTGCCAACGTCACGTGGTTCGCAAAAGATGACACTTTTGTGTACGACGCCCTAGTGCGATCGCTCGGGGACCACAGCGCACCGCGGCCCCGGCGCCGCCGTCCAATGTGTACGAGATTCGCGCAGCGCGTCGCTCCATCCGGCGGCACCTTTCCCCTGACGTCCACCTGCTCTCTCCTGCGCAAGGGAGCATTAAAGTTGGGTGGTGAGCAGCTGCGCGACGGACGATCCTGAGGGAAAAAAGGATTATTGCACGTGGCACCGCAATTCCCGCTACATCAAGCAAGCGGTTTGTGCAGTCATTTACCAGCTGCTAGCGCGGCAGCGTGCGCCCAATGGATCAGATGATCACGACCGTTGTCGTTGATCCAATCATAGGCGAACGTACCACGATCTAAGGGCATAACGTAGCCCCTCTCGGGCTTGGGTAGCCACTTCGGCCAAGGCGCAACCTGCCGCGGATGCTTGGCATAGAGTACCCAATCTCCTTGGTCGTTCATTTCATAAATGCGATGATTCCATCCAAGGGCGACGAAACTGAGTGGGTTGGGACCACGCGTGCCGTATCCTTCATTTGGACACTTGCATCCATCGATATGTACCGTGGCGAGCCCGTTGCCGCGCGCCAGGCTAAAAGCGATTTCGTATCGTACCCATTCTCGCTGCCAAGTTTCTTCACCTGCAAGCACTACGGTTGCCGTTGTGTTTGCGATGCCCTTTCTAATAACGCCCGCCAGCAGGCCGGGATTAGCTATCTTCACTTTTTCCCAGAGGCTGCGATCGAGCACAGTCGTGCGCTCGCGATCGAGGGCCCGGATAACGCCAGCTTGCCGAACGTGGTTCACTCGGAAGACGTCGCGATAGTGGAACGAGAAGAATGTTGACCGACGCTTGGGTGCGATAAATTTCGGCGCAGGCGGCTTACTTACCGGAACTGCGGTCGTCGGTGTAATTCCGAAAGAATTCAGGGCCGCCCTCGTCGACGGCGCCCCGAACATGCCGCCAGGCGGCAGCGGCGGCGTTCCGAACGCGTTTCTCCGGATTGGCGTTCCCGCCTGCGACAGCCAGTTTCGCGGAGTCGGAGTCGGCGTCCCTGTTGACAACGCGTCCTTCAGCGCTTGCGCTACTGACGACGTTGGCGACCCCAGCGCGTCGTTCTGACGCCCCAACAGTGCTGCGAGAATTGCCCAATCGGGTCTCGTCGGATCGGTCATACGCGATAAATAGTAGCGCTGCCGCAACGATCAACAGCAGCGCATAGAAACCGCCCGTGGAGAAGCTAAATAGACTGCTCATGAATTTGCGGAGCGTAAGTTTACTCGGCGCCATGCTCAACTGGTGAGCATCGCTCAACGGCCGGACAGCCACCGACTCATAGAATTCACGGAAACGCCGTTCCTGAGCAAGGTAATATGTGTCTAAGGTAGCGAAGACGAATATCACCAATACCGCCGCGGCGATCAGCAGGTATAAATGATGCTGAAACGAGATTCCGATGACTACGCCCAATATGGTGATACAAAAGTTCTTGGCGCTGGCGCTAAAACCCGACAACCGCAATATAACGCCTTGTATCATCGAGAGATGAGCAAGGCGAACAGGCGTGAAAGGTTCGCTGGGTTTCGGCTTTGTGGTCATGAGCTCGCTATAGATTGCCTTACGCCACACAACTAGATCGGATGGCGGCGGTCAGGCACGTAGGGTGACCACGTTGGTGCCGGCAGCCTGCGGAGTCACGGTGCCACGTGCAATAATCCCTTTAACGCTCGGGATCGCCTGTCGCGCAACTGCTCACCAGCCCAAACACAATGCTCTCTTGCTCAGGTGAGGGCAGATGGACGTTAGGTAGTTTCTCAGATTGAACTTTCGGAACGTCACGCTCTTGGCCAAGCCGGTCTCGCAGTAGTATATCGTGGTCAAGTCGCCGGGAAGCTCAACGGCATAGAGCGCACGCCTGATAAGCGTGAGGTGGGTAGTTCGATTCTACCTCCGGCGACCACAAGAGTTAGGCCGCTTTCCCTACTCTAGCTTCTTATAAGGGGCCGTGATTACCCGATTACGGTGACACGCGCGATTACCCCCGAGTGCACGCTACTTGCCGCTCGGAACGTGGCTTCAGAGATAGAAGGCCGGCGGCCTCAAGACTTATCGCCAGCACCCACGACCGGACGCGGCACCCATATGGTGCACGATAATCCCTTGCCTCCGGCCGTGCCGTCGGGCCGCCGAATCTGCTTGAAGCAGGCGCCAAGCGGGAAGTTGCGACCGAGCCATCGGCCCTCGTCGGGTGTATCCTGCTCATAGGATTCTATCTTTGCGCGCTCCAGAAATGCCCAGAGCCGCGCGGCCACGTCGCCACTGCAGATATATTTATGGCTGTCGTCCGTTTCAGTGACGAAGTTCGTCGCAACCGCGTTTGCCAGGCACGCTTGCACCAGACCGGGAACCTGCTCGGGAAAGTCGGCCTCGCGTGGATCGGCGGTTAGCATAAAGATAATAGGGATCAGCATCATGCCGCGATCTTATGTCGCGTCTGCCAACTCGGACAAGCGCCACGTCGCTAGAGTTGGGCAGGAATCACGGTGGCAGCGCGATAACCCTAAAATGGTCGTCCGAGGCTAGCCGCGCACTCGCACGACACCGCGTCGCTAGGCCGTAGACTCATAAAGCGGTCTGTCGTCAGCGACCCAATAATGGACGTCACCAACGGCAGGGGATCGAACCCGCACCCGTGACCAGGATAGCTGTAGCTACCCGTCCAATTCCGTCACGCTGGTATGTTGGCACGTCATCGGGCGAGCAATTGACGACCCATTTGCAGCCATGGCGGCTTCATGGTGTAATCGGGATGATCAGCAACGACACGCACGTGAATCAGAAGCTGTGGAGAAGGCATAGTGAACGTTCTGCATTGGATCATTATTGCGGTCGTAGTCGCGTTTTGGGTTGGCGTCATTCGTTGGCTGCTGCGAAAGCATCGCTCATAGGAATACTCAGGTGACTTGTTCGGCAGGCCGCCGGTCCCGATCTTACCTGCGGAAGCCGCCTATCAGCTAACCACCCATTTTCGGCCGCTCAGCCCTTGTACTGATGCGAACATTTATGGGTTCACGGCCTAATATCGTTCAACCCGGCATCCCTTCAAACTGCGGCAAATCCAGCGGCGCGACCCACGCCAGCCGGCGCTTGACGAACATCTCTACCTTCGGCGCGATCTCCCCCGGATCGTCCAGACTCCCGAGCGTCACGAACACCGCGCCGGGGAAGCTTTCCAGATTGCTCGTGAACACGCGCGCGCCGCAATCGGGGCAGAAGTTGCGGTCCAGGTGCTTGCCGGACTCGGCGACATAGCGGAACGGCACGGGCGATCCGCTGGTCAGCGTGAAATCGTCCTCCGGCACGCCGAAGAACGTCGCCGCCTCTCCGCCCGATGCCTTCTTGCAGTCCAGACAATGGCACACCGCGACGAAATCGGGGTCGGTGTCGAACTCGAACTTGACGCTGCCGCACGCGCATTGGGCGGTGTATTTCTTCGCCATGGCTCCGGTCTCCTCCGTGGCCCGACCGCCCTCGATCGGGACGGCGGCAGAGGTTTACCGGATATGGCCGGGCGAGGCGAGGCTGTCGGCGGCGCGCACCGCCGCGTCACGTCGCCTTGGCGACCATCACGCATTGCTGCAGCCTTGGCCCCAACGTCTCGATATCGACCAGGGTCTGTTCCAGGCTCACCGCCTCGGCCGCTTCTCCCGCCGTCAGCGACCGCGCGCCCGGCCCCGCCTGAGGAGCGACCAGTGCTTTCGCGGCAGCCGGCGCGCTGGCCTGGGCCTGTTGCTTCTTCGCGGCGATATCGTCCTTGATCTTCTCGATCTGCGCGACGACGCCCTCGGGGTCGAACGTGCCGGCCTTGCTCAGCCGTTGTTCGAGCACGCTTTCGACCGCGAACAAATTGGTCTGGATCAGGCCGAAATAGCGCTGGCTGGCGGTCACGCCGACGGTGCTGCCGCCGCCGGCCGCGGCGATCATCGCCTTTCTCGTCTGATCCTGCGCCACGCTGACGGTTTCGAGCTTGACCGGATCGAGCCCGAGCGACTCGTTCTTGATGCACATCACCGCGAGCAGCGCCTTGTTGTAGAAATCGGCCTTTTGCTGCGGCGACCAGTATTTGTTGCCGGCCGCCAGCGTGCCGGTCGCGGCGCCGCCGCCGATCGCGACTTCCTTCGGCGCGCCGAACGCCAGCGCCGTCGCGGCGCCGATCTGGATCAGCAGGCTGGGCACTTCGAAGATTTGCCGGCCATCCGCGGCGCGGTTGCGGCTGCAGCGATAGACATAGGTGAAATTGTCGATCAGCGCCTGCGCCCCGTCGACGGTCGGCTCGATCCGGACGACATTGCCGCCGCTCGTCACCTCGGTCGGCATGCAATTGCCGGCATAGCCGCTCTGGCCGAAGCCGGTCTTCGTATTGAGATTGACGCTGGGCGGCGCGAAGCTCGTCGTCGCGCACCCGCTCAACAGCGTCACTGACGCCGCGGCGGCGGCGATCTGGGCCAATTTCATGCGGAATCCCCCCGGATTGCGATGCGCGCATCGTGATCGCCGGACGCGCAATTGCAAGCGACGAAGGGTTCAGATCGGATCGATCGGACAGGCCTGCGGCGTTCCCGCACCGGCGCGGCCGCGCCCGGCGCCCCGCAGCCGATCCGCTATGCCCCCGCCGCCGAGCTGAAGCGGAGGACGACGCGACGCCGTGGGTGCCCCGCCGAGGGGCACCGGCGCCGCTGCCCGACTCAGCTCCGTGGGATCTGCCAATTGACGCTGGTTTCGTAGCGCGCGCCGGTCGCTTTCCCCGCGGCGTCGGTCGCCGGCGTGAAGCGGGCGCGCCGCTGCATCAGCCGGCACGTCGCGGTGTCGAGATCGACATTGCCGCTCGACGCCGTGACCGAGCAATCGCTGACCAGGCCGTGCGCGGAAATCGTCAGCGCGACGCTGGTCCGCCCCGATGCCTCGCTGCGCAGCGCCGCCGCCGGATAATCGTCCGCCCCGACCACGGAGGCGAGGTTCTTCGCCACGGGCTTCACCGTCGCGGGCTGGCCGGTTCCGGTGTCGAGCTTGATCAATTCGGTCATGCAACGGCGCAGCTCGACGAGCGCGGCGGCCGTCCCGGTCATTTCGAGACTGACGACTTTCCCATCCGGGCCGTCGATCCGCACCGAGGTCGCCGTCTCCATCTGGGTCATGAACTCGCCGGTTGCCAGCGCAAACATGCGCTTGCCGCCGCCGCTCAACGGCGCGACGACGACCGGACCCGAAAAGCCGGTGCCATCGCTCGCCGTCCAGGTGATGTCGGGCCGGCTGTCCACCGCATACGGCACCGGCCCGCCGAGAATGACGATCCCCTTGCGCTCCGTGGTCAGCGACAGGCCGAACAGCCAGCCTCCCTCAAAACTATCGATGGCGAAGCAATTGTCGCCCGGGTCCATGAAGATGTACCAGTGTCCGGCCGTGCTCCATTGCCGCTGCGCCTGCGCGGCCGGAACAGGCAGGCACAGCAAAGGCGCCAGGATGGCGGCCAGCATCCGCCGGCCGATGAAACGCGGTTTGACGTCGGTCATGAATTCCCCCCTCATGATCGCGCACCCGTCCGGCGATTGGTGCCGACCGGGCGCACGACGCCCCGATTTAGCGGAACGGGACCGGTCCGCGTCAACCGTCGCGTTACGGGCGTGGGGCGTCGCGACGGGACGACAGCGCGGCGCGCGTCGATCGCTCGATGCCACCGCATCCCCGGAATGGGTTGCCGGAGATCATCGCCTCACCGCGATGTTCGCGTTATGTTCTCGAAATGCGACTCGCCCGTGACCGTCTGATCTTCCTCTGCCTCGCCGCGCTCGACGACATCGTCCAACATTGCGCAACCGCGCCCGCCGCACCGACGCCGCAATTCCGCGCCGTGCTGGCGACGCTCTATGCGCTGGGTAACTTGCCCGAGCGCGCGGCGTTCGACGCGGTGTGGCAATCGAGCCAGCTCGCGCCGTCGCCGACGCTGACCGAATATCAGGCCAATCATCGGCGCATGACCGAACTGGCCCGATTATGGCCGCAGGTCTGCCATCAGGTCGGCGTCGAGCCGAGTACCGAATTGACCCTGGCATTGGCGGCATTGCGGCGCCCGACCGAAGACGCCAATCAACGGGCGGCGCGGATCATGCGGGAAATCGAGCACGAACGCCGCGTCTTCGACCGGCACAAGCGGCAAAAGCAGCAATGCACGATCCGCGACTGATCCGCGATCGCGACCCAGCGACCGGTAGCACTGGCGCCGGCCGGCCCCGGACCAGGACGCGCCCGGCCCGTGTCGGCTGCGGCGCCGCGCCCTCAGCGCCAGCGGCGGCGCTGACGATCGTGGCGCTGGATGCGGATCGAACTGCTGAGCGCGTTGTAGCGGCGATCGAGGTCGCGGCGCTCGTTCCAGGTCAGCCCGTTGCGGCGATAGCGCCATTCGAGCCGTTGAAGATTGGCGAAGCGCGTGCGCAGATTGGATGCTTCGCGGCGAGTCAGCCCGCCATTGCGTACGCCCATGTCGATGCGACGTTCGAGATTGCTCTTGCGCTGGTTCATCGATTGCCAGCTCTGCGCGTTGGCAGTGGAGGGGAGAAAGACGGCCAGGGTCGCGGCCGCCGCGAGGGCGGATGCGATCTTCATGATGCACTCCTGTGATTGCGACACCAGTTTGCGGTGACCCCAAGGGATATGCACGAACGCCCCTGAATGTTCCGTGGCCCGCACGTTGGGCGAGGTTCAGGGAGCGGCCACCGCCAGCCCCGGAACACCGCCGCCGTCCGCCCGTTGATCCGTCATCACCCCGCAACCGAGGAAACAGGATCATGGCCACCACCGACCAACTCCGCGACAGCCACGGCCGCTTCAAGGCCGACCATCGCCTGCGCAACCGCTCGATCGCCGCGGGCGCGATGCTCGCCGCGGGCGCCGGGCTCGCCGCCGCCATCTGGCGCGGTTGGGTGACGATGCCGCGCGCGCTGTCGCGGCTCGGCGAAACGGAGGGCCATGAGGCCCCCGATCTGGCGCTCGATGCCGCCAGGCCCGGCACCGACCGCGCGCCGGAGGATTTCCGCCCCGACCCGGAGGCGATCCCGACCGACGCCGAACGCAAGGCGCTGGAACCCGCCTCCGTTCACTGACGCGAGGCAAGCACGGCCCCGCCCCTCGGATTCTTACGTATCCGCAACCAAACGGCCGACGGTGCATTGTGTCGGGACGCGGGGCCAAACAGGAGGAGAGAGCATATGCGCATCATGACTTGCGCGCTGATCGCCGCGACGGCGGTCACGACCGCGGGCTGTTCGGGATATGACGATGGTCGCCCGGGCTATGCCAGCGATTACCGGTCCTATCGTCAATATGACTGGAATCGCCCGGATCCGCGCTACAACGGTTATTATGCCGACCAATATTATGTCGACAATCCGCGTTACCGCGAGCGCCGGATGACTCGCGAGGACCGCATCTACGAAGGCCGCGACGGGCGCTATTATTGCCGCCGCTCCGACGGCACCACCGGCCTGGTCGTCGGCGGCATCGCCGGCGGTGCCCTGGGTGCGGCGCTTACCTCGGGCAAGTCGGAACCGTTGGGCATCCTGCTCGGCGCGGCGGCCGGTGCGGCGGTCGGCAATTCGATCGACAAGAACAACGTCCGCTGCCGGTGAGGTGAGCGCTCAATTCCTCCCCGGAACGGGGAGGGGGACCAAGACGCGTAGCGGCTTGGTGGAGGGGGCCCGCGATCGCTGGCCCCCTTGTTTTGGACTGGTTGGTGGAGGGCCCCCTCCACCACGCGGCTCTGCCGCGCGGTCCCCCTCCCCGTGCCGGGGAGGATTTTCTAAGCCGACGCCGACGGTTTCTTCGGGAACAGCCGCCTGAAGGCGTGGCGAAGCAGCAGCAGCATCGCGACCGCCGCGACGACCAGCAGCACCGCGATCACGACCGCGGCCCAGGGGCTGGCGATCGCCGCGACGAGCAGGCCGGTCGTGGCGACATCCTCTCCGGTCGATACGGCCATGTTGCTGAACGGCTCCGGGCTGGCATTGACCGCGGCGCGCGTCCCCGCCTTGGCACCATGCGTCAGCAACGCCGCGCCGCCGCCGAGCAGCAAGGCGATGACCTGCCACTTCACGTCGTGCGGATCGACGATGGCGAGCGCGAGCAGCGCGCCGCCGACCGGCCGGACGAGCGTGTGGACGGTGTCCCACAGGCTGTCGACCCACATCACCTTGTCGGCGAAGAATTCGGCCAAGGCACCGATCCCGGCGACGCCGATCACCCACCAATTGGCGAGAATGTCGAGGCTGTGGAGTTGCTGCGGCAGCGCGATCCAGCCCATGTGCATCGCGAGCCCGGTCGCGAACACGCAGAGATACAGGCGCCACCCGCTCAACAGGCTGATGCTGGCCGCCAGCCCGATAATGCCCACCGCATCCATGCCCGCGATGTAGCACGCGCGGCGCGGCGCGGAAATCGGGCGATTCCGTCCCTCTCCGGCGCCGCCAGGCAGAGGTGCTCAGCGCTTCAGCAGGAATACCGCATGTTCGGCGAGCAGGTTCGCCATGGTCGCACTGGTGCGCTGATCGCCCGACAGGAACCACGCGCCCTCGACCGTGATACCGCGTTCCTTCACCAGCGCGCGGAAATCGTCGATCGTGACGTGGTGGATGTTGGGCGTCGCGTACCACGCCACCGGCAACAACCGCGTGACCGGCATCCGCCCGCCCCACAGCAACGACGCCCGCACGCGCCAATGCGCGAAATTGGGGAACGACACGAAGGCGTGCCGCCCGATCCTGAGCAGATGGTCGAGCACCATGTCGGGCGCGCGCGTGGTCTGCAGCGTCTGGCTGAGGATCGCATAGTCGAAGCTGGCATCGGGATAACCGGCGAGATCGGTATCGGCATCGCCCTGCACCACCGACAAGCCGCGCCCGACCGCGCTGGCGACGTCGCGCGCGTCGAGTTCGAGCCCGCGCGCATCGACCTGCTTCTCGTCGCGCAGCGCCGCCATCAGCTCGCCGTCGCCGCAGCCGATATCGAGCACGCGCGATCCCGGCGCGACATTGGCGGCGATCACCGCGAGGTCGGGGCGCAGGCTCATCGCTCCATCTCCTCCAGCCGCGCCCGATAGTCGGGGGACAGCCGCTCCATGAAGCGATCGGGGCGGAGCAACGGATGGAAGCCGAGCGCGGCATAGACGCCGTGCGCATCGGCAGTGCCGAGCGCGATGCGGCGAATGTCCCGGAGGTCGGGATGATCGAGGAACCATTGCACCATGCGCCGCCCGATTCCCTGCCCACGCAGCCCCTCCTCGACCCAGACGTCGGCGATCCAGGCAAAGGTGGCATGGTCGGTGATTGCGCGGGCGTACCCCAACTGCTCGCCGTTGCGATAGGCGCCGAGGCAGTGCGATCCGGCGATCGCCTTCTCGACCACCGCCCGGTCGATACCGGGTGTCCAGTAACTCGAGGCGAGCCAGCGGTGCACGCGCTCGACGTCGAGACGGGCTTTGTCGTCGGAGAGTTCGATCATGCTCACGATTTCACCTTCACCGTTCGTGTCGAGCGACGTCGAGACACGTTGAGGAAGGGATATGCTTCTCGACTTCGCTCGAAGCGAACGGGATCCGGGATCATGCCGCCCTCAGGAAACCGTCGACCACGCGGTTGAGTTCGGGCGAGTCGAGCAGGAAGGCGTCATGGCCGAACGGGCTGTTGAGCTCGACGAAGCTGACCGCCGCCCCCGCCGCGTTGAGCGCATGGACGATCGCGCGCGATTCGGGTGTCGGATAGAGCCAGTCGGTGTCGAAACTGACGAGCGCGAACCGCGTCTTCGATCCCTTGAACGCATTGGCGAGCAAGCCGCCATGTTCCTCGGCCAGGTCGAAATAGTCCATCGCCCGGGTGATGTAGAGGTACGAATTGGCGTCGAACCGGTCGGTGAAGCTGAGGCCCTGGTGGCGCAGATAGCTCTCCACCTGAAAATCGGCGTCGAACCCGAACGATTTCGCCTCCCGCGCCTGGAGGCGCCGGCCGAATTTCTCGGTCAGCCCCGCTTCGGACAGATAGGTGATGTGCGCCGCCATCCGCGCGACCGCCAACCCCGCCGCGGGGGGATCGCCCGCGCCATAATAGTCGCCGCCGCGCCAGTTCGGATCGGCCATGATCGCCTGGCGCCCGACCTCGTGGAACGCGATGTTCTGCGCAGTGTGGCGCGCGGTCGAGGCGATCACCACCGCCTTGCGCACGCGATCGGGGAAGGTCGCCGCCCAGCTCAATGCCTGCATCCCGCCCATCGAGCCGCCGACCACGGTGAAGGTGCCGACGCCGAGATGATCGAGCAGCATCGCCTGCGCACGCACCATGTCGCGGATGGTGATGACCGGAAAGCCCATCGCCCAGGGCTTGCCGGTCGCCGGGTTGACCGTCGCCGGCCCCGACGACCCCATGCAGCTGCCCAGCACGTTGGCGCACACGATGAAATGCCGCGCCGGGTCGATCGGCTTGCCCGGTCCCACCATGCGGGTCCACCAGCCGGGCTTGCCGGTGATCGGATGGTCGCTCGCGACATGCTGATCGCCGGTGAGCGCGTGACAGATCAGAACCGCGTTCGATCCGTCGGCTGCGAGCTCGCCGTACGTTTCATACGCGATATCGACCGGCGACAGCAGCACACCTCCGTCGAGGCGAAGCGGCCCCGGCAAGGTCACGTGGCGCGACAGGCCGAAGCGCTGATCGTCGGTCATGGGCGAGCGGTTAGAGGGAAAAACGGGGGGACGGAACCCCATAACCTTCTCCGTTTGGGCGCGCCGGGTCGGTCGTGCCCCCCGGCATGACCTGAATGGCGCGGGGCGCCATTCACCCGGCACGGGTCGAGCCGCGCAGCGGCGAGGGGTGAGGGCAGCGCGGGGAGACTATCTCCTGCCCTCACCCTTCCGCGCCTTCAGCGCTCCCTCCCTCTCCCAATGGGAGAGGGAATTTCTGCTAGCCCATCCTCCTCGCCGGCGCCCGCGCCGCGATCACCGATTGCGCCGCCAGCCGCCCGGTCTGCGCGCCGCCGTTCATATAGCCCGGATACGCATCCGACAGATGCTCGCCCGCAAAATGGACCGGCCCCGCCGATAGCGGGCTCGACGCGATGCCGTCGGTCTCGGTCCAGATCAGGTCGGCGAACTTGGTCAGCTGGCCGGGGCGGAAATTGACGTACGCGCCCATCGAGAAGGGATCGAGATGCCAGTTGGTACGGCGGACGATGGCACCGGTCGCCGCCGTCATGCCCTTGACCCCCCCCTCGGCGAGCCGGGCGAATTTGGTCGCCAGTGCACGCGGATCGGCGCGATCGGCATCGGTCACCTCGGTCCCACCGGTGAACCAGGTCCACACGCTCCCTGGCCCCGACGCCGGCCGAACCCCACCATCCCAGCCGAGCGAGGCGCCGACTGCGTGATCGGTCTGCCAGATCTCCCCGCCGCGACCGATCGGCTTTTCCCAGGGGCGGCTCGACATCATTGCCTGGACCTTGCCGTTCTTGCCCAGTCCGACCTCGGCGATGAACTGGCGCCACAAGGCCGGTAGCGGGACGCCGTAAGCGATCCGGCTCATGATCGAGGCCGGGGTGGTGACGATGACCGCCGACGCGTCGACCTTCTCGTTGTTCGAGAAGGTCACGCGCGCGCCGCTCGGCGAGGGGTCGATCCGGACCGCACGGCGATAGGTGGTGATGCGGCTCGCCAGCCGCGCGGCCATCGCCTCGACCAGTGACGAACTGCCGCCCGCCATCAGATAGCGCTCGTCGCTGCGGCTGAGCACGTCGATGCGGCGCCCGTCGATCGCGGGCAGATTGAAGATCAGCTCGATCGCCGAGGCCTGACCGGGTTCGCAGCCATATTCGGTGCGCGCGGTCGCCTCCATCAGGTGGCGCACCCAGGGATCGGGGATCAGCCGGGCATATTTGTCGAGATATCCGGTGAACGACAGCCGATCGAGCTCGGCCGCGACCCGCGCATAATTCTGGTCGAGCCTGACCGAATCGGCATCGATCTGGCCGGCGATGCCGCGCAGCCCCGCGACCAGCTGGCTTTCGGGCACTTCGCGCCCGCCGTCGAGGATCATCGTGCGGTGCGGCCCGCCCTTGCGGTCGATCAGCTGCACGCCGAATTCGCGGCAGAGGTCGTGCATGTCGCCATGGTCGGTATTGACCAGTTGCCCGCCGATCTCGATCGCCGGCATGCCCTTGGCCTTCGCCGTGTACATGCGCCCGCCGAGCCGCGTCCGCGCCTCGTACAGCCGGGCATCGACGCCGGCCTTGGTCAGGTGCCAGAGCGCCGACAGTCCGGCGATGCCGCCGCCGATGATGACCACCGGCGCGGTGCCGGGCGCCGCGCGCGCCGGGCGCGGCAGCGCGGCGGTCGCCGCCGTCGCCGCCAGTGCGATCAATACCTGACGCCGCGTCTGCCCGTCGCCGCCCGGTATCGGCAACGCCTCGCCCGTCGCGCGCAAATTCTCCTGCCGCGCCGCCTCGAGCGCTCGCCAGAATGCCGTCGGTCCCCGCATCTGCCCTCCCTTTGGATATAGTCCTTAGCGGCTGGGTGCCGCGCTCGATAGTCGCTCGTCTTGCAAACGCGACGGAGCCCTGCGCATAGGCCACCCATCATGAGCGCTCAGTCCACCGCCCCCCTGCCCAAGCCCTGGATCATGGCGATCGCGCCATACGTCCCCGGCCGGTCGACCACCGATGACGGCCGCAAGGTCGCCAAGCTGTCGTCGAACGAGAACCCGCTGGGCACGTCGCTCAAGGCACGCGAGGCGTTCCTGTCGGCAGCGCACCGGCTCGAACGCTATCCCGACGCATCGGGCGCCGAACTGCGCGAGGTGATCGCGGCAAAATACGGGCTCGATCCCGCGCGGATCATCTACGGCAACGGATCGGACGAGGTGCTCCACCTCGCCGCCGGCGCGTTCGCAGGACCGGGCGACGAAGTGATCTTCGTCCATTACGGCTTCGCGGTATACGAGATCGCGGCGCGGCGCGTCGGCGCGGTACCAGTGGTGGCGCCCGACAACGACTATGCGACCGATGTCGACGCGATCCTTGCCTGCGTCACCGAGCGCACGCGGATGGTCTATATCGCCAATCCCAATAACCCGACCGGGACCTACGCGACCCGCGAGGAGATCGCGCGGCTGCATGCCGGGCTGCGCCCCGACATCCTGCTCGTGCTCGACCATGCCTATGCCGAATATATCGACGGCGATGTCGAGGACGGCGGCATGGCACTGGCCGAAACCGCGCCCAATGTGTTGGTAACGCGCACCTTCTCCAAGATGTACGGGCTCGCCGCCGAGCGGATCGGCTGGGGCTATGCGTCGCCGGCGATCATCGAGGCGATGCACCGCATCCGCCTGCCCTTCTCGATCACCATCGCCGGCACCGCGGCGGCGATCGCCGCGCTGGGCGACACCGCGTTCGTCGAGCACACCAAGGCGCACAATGCCAAATGGCGCGCGTGGTTTTCGCAGGAGATCGCCAAACTCGGCAATGCAGGGCTGCGCGCGGTGCCGAGCCAGGCCAATTTCGTGCTCGTGCTGTTCGAGGGCAAGCTGACCGCCGAGGCCGCGTACAAGGGGCTGATGGACGCGGGCTATATCGTCCGCTGGCTGCCGGGCCAGGGCCTGCCCCACGGGCTGCGCATAACGATCGGCACCGAGGACGAGACGCAGGGCGTCGCGGCGGCGCTGCGCGCGCTGGTCGAGAAGGCGGGCTGACGTGTCGCCCTTGGCTACCTTCACCCTTCCGGCGCTTCGCGCCTCCCTCCCTCTCCCAATGGGAGAGGGAAGGGGCCCGCGCCGCGCCGCGGCATGGGAAGGGTGAGGGTCGAGACAGGCGCCATGCTCCCCTTCTCCCGCGTCACCATCATCGGCCTCGGCCTGATCGGCTCCTCCATTGCGCGTGCGGTCGAGGCGCATATGCCGACCGTCCGTGTCACCGGGCACGACGCCGATCCCGACGTCCGCGAGCGATCGCGTGCGCTCGGTTTTTGCGACGACGTCACCGACACTCCCGGGGCGGCGGTCACCGATGCCGATCTCGTCATCCTGTGCGTGCCGGTCGGCGCGATGGGCACCGCCGCCGAAGCGATCGCCGCGGACTTGCCGGCGGAAGCCGTCGTCACCGATGTCGGCGGGTCGAAGGAAAGCGTGATCAAGGCGCTGCGCGAACACCTGCCCGATGCGATCATCGTTCCCGGCCATCCCGTCGCGGGTACGGAGCATAGCGGCCCGGAAGCGGGCTTCGCCACGCTGTTCCACCGCCGCTGGTGCATCCTGACGCCCGAGGAGAACGCGCCGGAAGCGGCGGTCGAGCGACTCAGCGCCTTCTGGCAAAAGCTCGGCGCCAATGTCGAGATCATGACCCCGCGCCACCACGATCTGGTGCTCGCGGTGACCAGCCACGTCCCGCACCTGATCGCCTATTCGATCGTCGGGACCGCGTCCGACCTCGAGGAAGTGACCCGCGGCGAAGTGATCAAATATTCGGCCGGCGGTTTCCGTGACTTCACCCGCATCGCGGCGTCGGACCCGACGATGTGGCGTGACGTGTTCCTCAACAATCGCGAGGCCGTGCTCGAAATCCTGCAGCGCCTGACCGAGGACGTGACGATGCTGCAGCGCGCGATCCGCTGGGGCGATGGCGATACCTTGTTCGACCTGTTCACCCGCACCCGCGCGATCCGCCGCGGGATCATCGACCAGGGTCAGGACGATGCCGCCCCCGATTTCGGGCGGCAGCACGATTAGTTCCTCCCCATCTATGACGGGGAGGATTGCTCCAGCACGTTGATTGCCGCGTGCACGCGCGCCTCGATCTCCGCGCGCGGCAGGCCCGGCGGAATCGGGTCGCCGAAGCGGAACGTGACCAGCCCCGCGCGCTTCAGTCCGCTTTTGGGCCATACTTTCCCGACATCGGTGGCGATCGGCACGACCGGCAGGCCGAGCATCTTGTACAGCCCGGCAAAGCCCGACTTGAGCTCGGGCTGCTCACCCGGCCTCACGCGCGTCCCCTCGGGGAAAATCATTACCGACCGGCCGCTGGCGCGCGCCGCTTCCGCTTCGCGCATCAGGTGCCGGAGCGCCCTGGAGGATGCCGCACGGTCGACCAGGATCACGCCGTAGCGTTTCGCCGCCCAGCCCCAGAGCGGGATGCGTGCGAATTCGCGGCGCATGATCGTCGCCGGGCCGCCCAGTTCGAGCACGAGTTCGAGCGGCTCGTAGAGCGATTGGTGCTTGCCCGCATAGAATACCTGACCCGATGGCCGCGGCCCTTCGTAGCGGACCCGGATGCCGAGCAGCCAGCGCACGCACCAGCGATGAAACGCCGCCCAGCCCTGCGCATAGGCGATGAGTGCGCGCCGTCCGAACAGCGCAGAGAACGGCACGCACAGGACGATCGGCAACGACACGCCGTAGAAGACGATCGCGAAGAGGATGTTCCGGACGAGCGTCATCGGCGACGGGTCACTGCCCCAGGCCGATCCACAACGCGACGCGGCGCAGCAGCAGCTTGTTGTATTCGAGCATCAGCACGCCGAGCGCGGCGTCGCCCTGTACCCCGTCATCGACGATCGTCACGTCGTTGCCGAGCGACGCTTCCAATTCCATCCGCGCGCGCGCCATGTGCCAATCGGACGTGACCAGCCGCACCGATCTGTAATGGTGATTGCGCACCCAATTGGCGGTCTCCGCCCCGTTCGACCGTGTGTCGACGGCTTCGTGCCCGAGATCGACGCAACAGGCGAACAACGACAGCGGCACCTTGTATTGCAATGCGAGGTCGATCGGCCGGACTCCCGGCGCCGCGCCGGTGATCAACATACGCTGCGCCTGATGATCGGCGATCAACGCGAGCCCGCGGTCGATCCGGCCCGGCGCCCCGGTCGGCACGACGATGGCATCGGTCTTCGTGTCCTCGAGCGGGCGCGGCAGCATCAGCATGAACAGCACGAAGCCGAGCAGATAGACCAGGGCCACGATGGCGATCAGCCGCCGGATCATTGCACCAGCCTCAGCCGGCCCAGCACCGCGATCCGCGCCGCGACCGTCGCGACCAGCGCGAACAGCACCGGCAGGATCGCGAGCAGCAGCCAGTCGCCACGGGTCAAGGCCGCCCCCGCGACGAGCTCGGAGCCAAGGTCCGCCATCTGCGCGGTGAGCGCCCAGATCGCGAGCATCGCGACCAACGTACCGATCACGCCGCCGACCATCGTGTCGAGTGCGATCCGCCGCTGGAACAGCCGCGCGACCTGCACGTCGGTCGACCCCAGCATATGCAGGATCGCGATCGTGTCGCGATGCGTCTCCAGCCCGGCTCGGGCCGCCAACAGCACCACCGCCGTGGTCGCCGCAGCCATCAGCAGGACCATCGCCACCGCCGCATAGATCAGGGTCCGCATGAAGTCGGCGACCGGCGACAGCCAGCGCGACTGGTTGTCGACCCGTGCAGCCGGCGCCGCCGCCTGCACGCCGGCCGCGATCCGCGCGGTCGCTTCCTCGCTCGGCACGCTGATGTCGACGTCGATCAGCGCCGGGATCGGCACGTCGGCATCGTCCGATACGTCGCCGAGCCAAGGGCGCAGCATGTCGGTCAACCGGGTGCGGTCGACCAGTTCGGCATGGCGTACCGCGGGCATCTCCCGCAGCGCCCTGAGCGCCGCCTGCGCATCGCGGTCGCGCGCCGCGGGATCGGCGGTCACGATCTGCACGGTCAACCTGCCCGCCAATTGCCGGTCGAGTGCCTGCGCGGCGTTGACCGTCGCGAGTCCGAGCGCGGCCGCGATCACGGTGAGGAACAGCATGATCGCCATGATCCAGGTCATCGCACGCGTGCCGCGACGATCGTCCAGCACGCGGCGATCGGCGGCTGTCGTGAACATCTCCACGCTCATGATGCGGGCGCCCGCGGCGGGTTGCGCAGGGCACCGGTCGGATCGAGCACGCGCCCGGCCTCGATCCGCATCATGTGCGCGTTCTGGACGCGGCCGAGCAAATGAAAATCGTGGGTCGCAACCACCACCGTCGTGCCGAGGCGATTGAGCGATTCGAACAGGTGGAGCAGGCGCGCCGCCATGTCGGGATCGACGTTGCCGGTAGGCTCGTCGGCAACGAGGATTTCGGGGCGTCCGATCACCGCGCGCGCGATCGCGATGCGCTGCTGCTCGCCGCCCGACAGCGTCGGTGGCGGCGCGTGCCCACGCTCGGACAGGCCGACCCAGGCCAGCATTTCGCGGACCGGCGCCTCGACATCGCTTTCGGGCACGCCCGACAGGCGCAGCGGCAAGGCGATATTGTCGAAGGCGGACAGATGCGGGACCAGCCGGAAATCCTGGAACACCACGCCGATCCGGCGGCGAAAGCCCGGCAGGCGCTTGCGTGGCAAGGCGCCGGCATCTTCGCCGAACAACCGGATCACGCCGTGCGTGGGACGCTGCGCCAGATAGATCAGCTTGAGCAGCGACGTCTTTCCCGCACCGGACTGGCCGGTCAGGAAATAGAAGCCGCCCGACGCCAGCGTGAAATTGATGCCCGACAACGTGTCGACATCGCTGGCGGGATACCGCAGCCCCACGTCTTCGAACTGCACGATGTTCGCCATGCCGGCGTTAGCTACCCGCTTGTACCCTGCCCCGCCAGCGCCTTCGCACGTAACCCGTTGCCGCTTCAAGGTGGAGCGCGCGGCGGGGAGGCTTGCCGCACTGGTGAACGCCGCTTAGGGATTGGCATGGGGCCGCGCAGAACGGGCCCGGTGCGGGCAACGATATGATCCTCGAATGCAGCGAATGTCATACGCGCTACCTGGTTCCCGACAACGCGATCGGACCGGAGGGACGCACGGTACGCTGCGCCAAATGCAAGCATAGCTGGTTCCAGACGCCCGCCGCGCTGGACCTGCCGGCGGACTCGATGCTTGCGCCGGAACCGGCAGCGGCGCCGAGTGCGCCCCCCGCGCCCCCCGCGCCGGCGGTCGCTGCGGACGCCGGCATCGACCAGGATTTCGACGCGTTTGCGCACGAGCCACCTTTCCGCCCGCGGCGCAACCCGGCCCGGCTGTGGACGATCGCCGCCGTCACTGCGGGCGTGGCGATGCTGGCCGCAGCGGCCGCCCTGCTGTTCTTCAACGTTCCCGGCATCGCGACCTGGCTCGGCATGCCGGCGAGCGGCGGGCAGACCCCGCTGACCTTCGTCAACGTCCGGCCGCCCGATCGCCGCGACTTGCCGAGCGGCAGCGAATTGTTCGCGGTCGGTGGCCAGATCCATAATCCCAGCGCCGATCGCCAGCCGATTCCTGATATCCGGGTCGAATTGTACGACGCCCCCAAGGGCGGGCGGATGGTCTATAGCTGGGTGATCAAGCCCGATCAGCCGACGATCGCGCCGGGCGGCACGATCGACTTCTACAGCGGCAAGCTGGACGTGCCCGCCAATTCGAAGAACATGCGGTTGAGCTTTTCGACCGGCACATCGGGAAGCTGAACGGCGCCCCGCACCGGTCCGCCGACAATGGCGGGTTGCGTCGCGCAAATCGCTTTGCTAGGGGCGCTCGCCTGCCAGCCAGCGGCACCATCCGCCGGCATCTTTCACGTGCGGTCGTGGCGGAACTGGTAGACGCGCAACGTTGAGGTCGTTGTGTCCGAAAGGACGTGGAAGTTCGAGTCTTCTCGACCGCACCAGAAAGTCCCCTGAAAAGGACTGATCGAATCCGAGCCGGCCCGCAGGCCGGTTCCGATCGTACGATCGTCGCTTTCCCAAATCGCGCCGGTACGTCATTGAAGTCGGCATCGCACATGGCGCCGATATCGGTGTCATCAGGAAAGCGAAGGTCGGCCCGGGCGCGACCGCTCGCCGGTCCGCGGCTCCGGAGCAGGCAGCGTTATAGCGCGCTGAAGCGAAAATCGCGGAAGCGCGCCTCGCCTTCGCCCGCTGCGTACAGGCCGGGGCGGAGCATCAGAAAGCCGCCGCGGACATTGTGGTGATAGCCAGACACCTCCATGCCGCGATCGAACCGCGTCCACGTGCGGCCGCCATCGACGCTGGTGTCGAACGTGACGATATGGCGGTCGTTCGTCACGCGGACCGTCATACGCCGGCCGTAATCGTTGGGCGGTCGCCCGCGTTCCATACCATATTGGTGCGTGACGAAGCGACGATCGTCGAATCCCAGCCCGCAATAGAGTTTGTCGTCGTAGAAGAGGACGAGTCCGGCGGTCGTCCCGGGATCGATCTCCACATCGCACTCGAAGCGGTAGGCGGTGTCCCCCGCGATCAGCAACAGCGGGGAGGAATCGACCGGCGCCGTACCCGCCGCCCGAAGATGCAGCACGTTATCGGCGGTCCGGATGCGGGCCGGTTCGTCCGCGGAAGGGCGAAAGAAGCTCCATTTCGCGCCCAGCGAGAGATCGTCGAACCGATCCGACAAGGGCATATAGTGCGCGACGCCGGATCCCCCTTTCGGCTTGGGCAGCGGCTGCGACAGGTCGCCGCCAGTCATCCGGAACCAGCCATCGGGGGTCCATTCGACATGGTCGAGCAACGCCTGGCGGCCGAGCGTCCAATAGCCGGCCTCATAGCCGTGATAGATCGCCCACCAGTCCCCCGCCGGTCCCTCGACCAGCGACGCGTGGCCGCGCGACCACCAGCGCTCGGTCTCGCTCATGGTATGGACCAGGGGATTGGCCGGACAATTCTCCCACGGCCCATGGATCGACCGGGATCGGGCTGCCACCACCATATGTCCCGTCGGCGGCCCCGCCGTCCCGCCGACCGCGCTGATCAGGTAGAACCAGCCGCCATGCGCGACGACCTTGGGTCCTTCGGGCGAGAAGCTCTCGACCACCCAGTCGCTCGGATAACGCCATGGGTCATAGACATGCTCGACCGCACCGATGGTCGACAGCCCGTCGGGCGCGAGCCGGACGCGATCGCCGCCCGACAGGAACAACCAGCGGCTGCCATCCTCGCCGACGGCGTGGCAGGGGTCGATATGACGGTGCAGGCCCAGATCGACGGGATCGGACCAGGGCCCCTCGATACGGTCGGCGTGGATCACGAAGATCGAATTGGGCGACGCCTTCACCGGGATATAGACGAAATAGCGCCCGTCATGCTTCGTCAGGTTGACCGCCCAGACCGAGCCGATATTGCGATGCAGCGCGGGTCCGACCGACCGCCAGCTCACCAGGTCCCGCGAGTGCCAGATCACGACGCCGGGATAGGAGTCGAAACTGGAAAAGGTCAGGTAATAGTCCTGGCCGTCCTTCAGGATCGCCGGATCGGGGCGATCACCGGCGAATACCGGATTGAGGAACCGCCCATCGCCCAGGTCGGCCACACGCTGGTCGTCGAACCCGCGTCGATAGCGCGGCAACGCTTTTGCCGTCCCGGCACCGGAGGCGCTACCCGGCAGGAGCAGCGCCCCGGCGCTTCCCGCCAGCGCGACCGCGTCGCGGCGGGAGAATCCGGTCACGCGGTGACGGTGACCCGCGCCAGCCGCGGGCTGAGCACATGCACGACCGCCACGGCGATCAGGTAGACGCTGCCGGCAACCGCGAAGATCAGCGCGTAGCTTCCGGTATTCTCGAGCACGTACCCGACGAACTTCGCCATCAGCATTCCCCCGATCGCCCCCATCGTGCCGCCGATCCCGATGACCGACCCGACGGCGCCCCGCGGAAACATGTCCGACGGAATCGTGTAGATATTGGCGGAGAATGCCTGGTGCGCGGCGGTCGCCAACCCGACGATCGCGACGGCCAGCCACAGGCTCGCCGCATATTGCGCGAAGAAGATCGGCAGCACCAGGATCGCGCAGACCAGCATCGTGACCTTGCGCGCAAAATTGGCGCTGTGTCCGCGTTTCATCAGCGTCGACGACGCCCAGCCGCCGGCCACGCTGCCGATATCGGAAATCAGGTAGATCGCCACCAGCGGCGGCCCGAAGCTCTTGAGGTCGAGATGATAGGTCTTGGCCAGGAAATCGGGCGTCCAGAACAGGTACAGCCACCAGATCGGGTCGATCAGGAACTTGCCCAGGGCATAGGCCCAGGTCTCGCGATAGCCGAGCAGCTTGAGCCAGCCGATCTTCTCGACGGGATCGGCGGGATCGCTCTCGATATAGGCGAGTTCGGCGGCCGACAGCCGCGATTGTTCGCGCGGACGGCGGTAGATGGCGATCCAGGCGACCAGCCAGATCAGGCTGAAAGCGCCGGTCGAGATGAACGCCATTTGCCAGCCATAGGCCAGGGTAATCGCGGGCACGATCAGCGGCGTGACGATCGCGCCGACATTGGAGCCGGCGTTGAAAAGGCCCGTCGCCAGCGCGCGTTCCTTGGCCGGGAACCATTCGCTGACCGCCTTGAGGCCGCCCGGGAAATTGCCCGATTCACCGATACCAAGCACGAAACGCGCCGCGGAGAACTGAAAGGCGCTTCTCGCGAAGCCGCACAGGGTATGGCCGATCGTCCAGATGACGAAGGCGATCGAAAACCCGATCCGCGCGCCGAGCGCGTCGACGATCTTGCCGAAGCTCAGATAGCCGATCGCATAGGCGGCCTGGAACCAGAAGACGACGTCGGCATAGGTATTCTCGTCCCAGCCCAGATCTTTCGAGATCGTCGGCTTGAGCACGCCGATCATCTGGCGGTCGACATAGTTGATCGCCGTCGCCGCGAAGAGCAGTCCGACGATGACCCAGCGGTAGCGGCCGACCCGCATATCCACCTGCCCGGCGTCGGGCGTCCCGGCTGTCGCCATCCTCTCTCTCCTGCCTTTGAAACGGCCTCTTACCGGGCCTTGATCGTGCACTCGACCGTCAAGCGGCCATCGAATCTTGCCTCGACACGGTCGCCGACCCGGACCGGATGGACGCCGGTGACCGCGCCGGTCGAAATCCATTGCCCGGGTTCGAGCGCGATGCCACGTACCGCCATCAACTCGAACAGGAACCGCGCCGCGCCGAACGGCCCGTCGAGCATGGTCGCGGTCGTCGCCGCGCCGACCCGCTCGCCCTCGACCCACAATTCCACCGGCCAGGTGTCGAAATCCACATCCCGCCATCCCTGGATGGCGGCGCCCACGATCAATCCGTTATTGTTGCCGAAATCGGAAACGGTCACCGGGGCGCCATGATCGTTGATGCCGGGAAAGGGCGAACTCGCGATCTCGATCCCGACATGGACCGCGTCGATCAGTGCCCGCGCATCGTCGATCGTATAGCCGGTGCGAGCGGGATCTGGCACGGCGCCGATGCGTAGCAGAAATTCCGATTCGGCAGCGGCGAAACCATCGGCGAAGACCGGCATCGCGATCGGCGAACCATCGACCGTCACGACCTGATCGGTGAAGATCGGCCCCGCCAGGCGATTGACCGAACCGATCGGCGGATTGATCCGCCCCACCTTCCAGCCCGCGACCTTTCCCCCGGCGAGCGCGAGCGCAGCATCTTGCACCGCATAGGCATCGTCGAGCGCCGCCGGCATGTCGCCGGGATATTCGGGCAAGGCATGGCCGGCGCGGCGTGCACCAACGAACGAGCGGGCAATTCGCGTGATATTGTCGGCGTTATCGTCTGGCTGCACCGCCGAACCCCTCCCTCGCCGTGCGGCCGGATGCCGTGGCTTGTATCGTTGCAGGATGCGTATGGGAAACCGGTGTCAATGACAAGCCTGTCTGGCGATCAGGCGGACATTGCCGGCAAATCCTCACCGCGAAAGGCCTGTTCTGCGGCGGCGCGCAGCGCCACCGCCAGCGGCTCGTCGCCGACGATCGCGGGCGGAAGGCCCAGACCTTGCGCGATCAGCGCGTCGACCACCATCGACGGCGATCCCGCCATTGCGAGCTCCGCCAGACGCGCGCCTAGCGGGTCGACGATAGGCTCGCCCAATCGCGCCCGGCGCATCAGGAACGCGACCCAGGCGCCCAGCGCCGCGACGACGTGAAACGGCATGCGGCCGACCGCGCGATTCGCCAGCAAGGTGTCGCCGAGCCGGTAGGGAAGCTTCTGCGACCCGTCCTGCGCGATCTGGTCGAGCCGATGAACGATCGCGCGGTTGGAAAAACGGCGCAGCACCGCGTCGGCATAGGCACCAAGATCGAGCCCCGGCGTATGCGGCAGCATGGGCACGATGTCCCGTCGGATCATCGCGTCGACGAACCCAGCCAGCGGGGCATCGCCCATCGCATCGGCGACGCTGACATGCCCACGCAGCAGCCCGGCATAAGCCAGCGTCGAGTGCGCGCCATTGAGGATGCGCAGCTTGGCGCGCTCGAACGCGCCGACATCTTTGGTCAGGGTCGCACCGACCGAAGCGAGGTCCGGCAGGCCGCCGACGTCCTCGATCACCCATTGCGCGAACGCCTCGCGCTGGACCGCTGCCCGATCCTCGACGCCCAGCGCAGCGGCGACGTCGGCATACAGCACGTCGTCCGACGCCGGCGTAATCGAATCGACCATCGTCGAGGGTACCCGCACCTCGCCTGCGATCCAGTCGCCGAGTGCGGGATCAAGCCGGCTGGCGAAGCTCATGAGTGCGGCGTGGAGCTTGGCGCCGTTCGACGCCAGATTGTCGCACGGCATCGGCACGAACGGCGCGATGCCGGCCGCACGCCGCGCGGCGAGTCCGGCGACGATCCAACCGATCGCGCTGACCGGTACCGCCGGACTTCCGAGGTCGTGCACGATATCGGAATGGTCCATGTCCAGCGTGCCGTCGGTCGCGAGGCAATAGCCTTTCTCGGTGACGGTCGCCGTCACCAGGCGCGTCGCCGAAGCCGACAGTAGCGCCAGCGTCCGGGCGGAATCCTCGGGCCCGAGGAATTCGGTATGCGCGCCGATCACACGCATCCCCGGCTCGGCGTCACGGATCGCCAGCGTATAAAGACCATCCTGCGCCGCCAGCGCCTCGATCGTCCCGCGGCTGCGCAGCGATACTGCTGCGATTCCCCAGGATGGATCCGCGTCCAGCAGGCGGTCGACATAATCGGCCTGATGCGCGCGGTGGAACGCGCCCGGGCCGAAATGGACGATGCCCGTGGTCACCGGGGCACGATCGCGCGGCGCCGGGATCGCCGCAGGCAACCCCGCCAGTGTCGTTCGCGACAATCGGCTCACAATGTCACGCCGCGCTTCCAGATCGCGATCTCGCGTTCGCCGTTACGCTCGGCGGCAGTAGGCTCGCCCGACGCGATCGCGCACAGCCGATCGGTCAGCGCGCGTTCCGCCGCGTCGAAGCCCTCATCCAGTACCCTTCCCGCATCGAAATCGATCCAGCCAGGCTTGCGCGCCGCGAGGTCGCTGTTCGACGCAATCTTGACCGTCGGCACCGGAAAGCCGAGCGGCGTACCGCGCCCGGTGGTGAACAGGATGGCGGTGGCCCCCGCCGCCGCCAGCGCCGTCGACGACACCGCGTCGTTGCCCGGCGCCTCGAGCAGGGTCAGCCCGTCCACCGCAATGCGATCGCCGTAACGAATGACATCGGCGACCGGCGCACGGCCCGCTTTCTGCACGGCGCCGAGCGACTTTTCCTCCAGCGTCGTGATGCCGCCGGCGATGTTCCCCGGCGACGGATTCTCCGACACCGGTTCGCCATGGTCGATGAAATATTGCTTGAACCCGTTCACGACGTCGACGACCTCGCCGAACACACCATCGTCGACCGCGCGGTTCATCAGCATCTGTTCCGCGCCGAAGATTTCGGGGATTTCGGTCACCAGCACGCGACCGCCCGACGCCGTAACGCGATCGCTCAGCCGCCCGACGAGCGGGTTCGCAGTCAACCCCGACAGGCCGTCGGATCCGCCGCATTTCACCCCGAGGACGAGGTCGGCAAGCGTCGCTTCGGATCGCTCGCAATACGCCAGCGCGGCCAACTCCTCGACCAGGGCGACACCTTCGGCGAGTTCGTCGCCGGCGAGCTGGCAGGCCAGGGTCCGGATCACGGGACGGCGCCATTCCGGAATTGCGTCGATCAATGCCGAAATCTGGTTGTTCTCGCACCCCAGCCCGAGGATCAGCACGCCGCCGGCATTGGGATGACAGGCAAGCGAGGCGAGAATCGCCCGCGTCCCTTCGAGGTCCTCGCCGAGTTGCGAACAGCCGAACGGGTGGATGAAGGCGTGGACGCCGTCGACCCGATCGGACAGCGACTCGGCCGCGCGTGCCGCGATCCGTTCCGCGGTTCGGGCGACGCATCCCACCGTCGGCAACACCCAGATCTCGTTGCGCGTTCCCACCCGGCCGTCGGCACGGCGATAGCCGCGAAAGGTCGCGTCACCCGGCGCGAGATTGGCGCGGGGCGCAGGTTGGAAGGCATAAGCCTGGCGGCCGGTAAGCGCGGTCGCCAAATTGCCCGTGTGGACATGGTCGCCGGTCGCGATCGGCGCGGTCGCGTGACCGATCGGAAAACCGTATTTGATGACCGCCGCACCGCTGGCGATCGGCGACAGCGCGATTTTGTGGCCGCGCGGGATCGCCACCGCCGCCAGTATTGACAGGCCCTCGATGCCGACGGCGTCACCCGCCGCCACGTCGGCCAGGACGGTCGCAACATTGTCGCCCGAGTCGATCCTGACCGCCTTCGTCGTCATCCCCTCGCCCTTATGGTAACCGGTATCATCTTTTGGCCTGACTGGGACGTCCGCGCAAGACTAGCTCCTTCCGATCCGCACCGCTATGCAGGGCGGCGATGGAAAAGACCGGTCAGCCGACGATCAACGATGTCGCGCGTATCGCAGGCGTGTCGAAGAAAACCGTCAGTCGCGTGATCAATCGATCCCCCTTGCTCAATGACGATACGCGCAAGAAGGTCGAGGACGTCATCGGCCAGCTCGGCTACATTCCCAACCCGCAGGCACGCGCGCTGGCGCTGCGGCGCAATTTCCTGATCGGGCTGGTCCACGACAATCCCAACGCGCAGACCGTCATGAACGTCCAGCAGGGCATGCTGGAGGCGATCCACGATACCGAATTCGAGATGGTCGTGCGCCCGCTCGATCGCGGATCGGCGACCATGCTCGAGGATTTGCGTCATTTTCTCGAGCGCCAGCGCCTGTTCGGCGTGCTGCTGATGCCGCCGGTCAGCGAGAATGATGCGGTCGCCAAATTATGCACCGATCTCGGCTGCCGCTATGTGCGGATGGGATCGGCCGAGCTCGACTCCGCCGAGCATATGGTCGCCTCGAACGATCGTGAGGCGGTGCGCGAAGCGACGCAATATCTGATCGCGCAGGGGCATCGCCGCATCGGCCTGGTCGCCGGCCCGCACGGCTTCCGCTCGGCACGCGAACGTCGGCTCGGGTTCGAGGAAGCGCTGCGCGACGCCGGTATCTCGCTCCCCCGCAGCATGATCGCCGAGGGTAATTACCGCTTCGAATCGGGGCTGATCGCCGCCGAACGCCTGCTCGACGTGGTGCCGCGGCCGACTGCGATCTTTTCGTGCAACGACGAAATGGCGGCGGGCGTGATCCATGCCGCATGCCAGCGCGGCCTCACCGTCCCGCGCGATCTGTCGGTGATCGGGTTCGACGACACGCCGATCGCCGCGCATATGTGGCCGCCGCTCACCACGGTGCGGTGGCCGATCGCCTCGATGGCGCGCTCCGCCGCGCTGAAGCTGATCACGGGGATCGCCGATAACGACGATGACGGCGGCGTGCAGGAGCCGTCGATGTTCCTGTCGACGCTGATCCGCCGGGCATCGGTCGCCCCGCCGGTCGATTGATCATCGCCACGAGCGGTTGAACAATTTGTTGACACCGGTTACCAGAGCCGGGCTCGACAGAAGCGGGGAGGATGGAGAAGGCTGATGGCTGGCACGCTCGAACTGCACCCCGATCGCCTGTTCCCGGCCGATCCCGGCATGCGGTCGCTTGCGCGCGCGCTCTACGAGACCGTTGCCGACGCGCCGATCGTCAGCCCCCATGGCCATACCGATCCGGCCTGGTTCGCGACCGACGCCAACTGGACCGACGCGACCAGCCTGCTGCTGGCGCCAGATCACTATCTCTATCGCATGCTCTACAGCCAGGGCATCGACCTCGACGCGCTGGCGATCCCATCGCGCGCCGGCGTACCCGCGATCGATCCGCGCGCGGCGTGGCGGCTGTTCGCGTCGAACTATCACCTGTTCCGCGGCACGCCGTCGCGGCTGTGGCTAGATCACGTCTTCTCGGTGGTGTTCGGGATCGACGTCGCGCTCGATGCCTCGACCGCCGACCGATATTTCGACGCGATCGGCGAGAAACTGGCGAGCGACGCTTTCCGCCCCCGCGCCTTGTTCGACCGCTTCCGGATCGACTTCCTCGCCACTACCGAAGGCGCGCAGGACGATCTGTCGCACCATCATGCCATCCATCGCTCGGGCTGGAGCGGGCGCGTCGTCACCACTTATCGCCCCGACGGCGTGATCGATGTCGAGCATGAGGCGTTCAAACCGGCGATGGAGCGGTTCGCCGAGCTGACCGGCGAAGACGTCTACGACTGGAAGGGCTATCTCCGCGCTCACGCCAAGCGCCGCGCCGATTTCCGCGCCGCCGGCGCCACCGCAACCGATCACGGCCATCCGACCGCGGCGACCGCCAACCTCTCGCCCGACGAGGCGGAGCGCCTGTTCCGCACGATCGTCACCGGCACCTGGACCCCGGCCGACGCCGAACTGTTCCGCGCCCAGATGCTGACCGAGATGGCGGCGATGTCGGTCGAGGACGGCATGGTCATGCAGATCCATCCCGGCGCGTGCCGCAACCACAATGCCGGCCTGTTCGCGAGCCATGGCCGCGACAAGGGTGCCGACATTCCGACGCGGACCGATTACGTCCACGCGCTGAAGCCGTTGCTCGACCGCTTCGGCAACGAGCGGGATCTGTCGATCATCCTCTTCACGCTCGACGAATCGACTTATGCGCGCGAGCTCGCCCCGCTCGCCGGCCATTATCCATGCCTCAAGCTCGGGCCGAGCTGGTGGTTCCACGACAGCCCCGAGGGAATGCGCCGGTTCCGCGAGATGACGACCGAGACTGCGGGTTTCTACAACACCGTCGGGTTCAACGATGACACTCGCGCCTTCCTGTCGATCCCGGCGCGGCACGACGTCGCGCGGCGCGTCGACTGCGGCTTCCTCGCACGGCTGGTCGCAGAGCACCGCCTCCACGACTGGGAGGCGGCCGAGCTGATCCAGGAACTGACCAGCGGCCTCGTCCGCCGCGCCTACAAGATCGACAATCACCCGCCGGCGGATGCCGGCAATCGTGAAACGCTTGCCGCCCGCGCGGCTTGATCCCCCAACGGAGACCGAGATGTTCGACCGCACCTACTACGCGACCCACCCCGACATGATGGAGTGTGTGTCCAACGAAGAACTGCGCGACCGCTATCTGGTCCAGGGTCTGTTCCGTGAGGGCGAGTGCGTGCTCAACTACACGCATGCCGACCGCTTCGTGATCGGCGGCGTCGCGCCCGGCGCCGCTCCGGTCAAGCTTCCGGCGCAAACCGAACCGCCGTCGGCCGCCGGCCATCCCTTTCTCGAGCGGCGCGAACTCGCCGTGGTCAATATCGGCAAGACCGCCGGCACCGTCACCGTCGACGGCGAGCGCTTCGAGCTCGGCAACAAGGATTGCCTCTACATCACGATGGGCGCGACCGATGTCGAGTTCGCCGGCGAAGGCGCGCGTTACTATCTGGCATCGTGCCCGGCGCACAAAGGCTTCAAGACGCGCAAGCTCGGCATTGCCGACGCCAACGCGCTCGAACGCGGCAGCCTCGAGGAATCGAACGAACGCACCATCTACCAGCTGGTCATTCCCGGCATCTGCGACAGCGCGCAACTCGTCATGGGGCTGACCGTGCTCAAACCGGGCAGCGTGTGGAACACGATGCCGCCGCACATCCACGAGCGGCGCAGCGAGATCTATTGCTATTTCGAGCTCGACGGCCCGAACGACCGCGTCATGCATTTCATGGGCGAGGGCGAGGCGATGCGGCACATCGTCATGGCCAATGAGGAAGTCGTGATCAGCCCGCCCTGGTCGATCCATATGGGCGCGGGGACCAAGGCCTACGCCTTCATCTGGGCGATGGCCGGCGAGAACCAGGACTATACCGACATGAACGTGCTGGATATCTGCCAGCTGGCTTGATCGGACTCCCCTCCCTGTAAGGGAGGGGGCGGGGGGTAGGTGCCGAGCCGAAGGCTCGGTTTCATCCTCAACGTAACGAGCGACGCTTCGCGTCGCTACCCACCCCTAACCCCTCCCTGGAAGGGAGGGGAACGGACAGTAAAAATGACCAATCCCTTCGATCTTTCCGGCAAGGTCGCCATCGTCACCGGGGCCAATACCGGCATCGGCCAGGCGATCGCGCTGGCCCTCGCGGAAGCCGGCGCCGACATCGCCGCGGTCGGTCGCACGCCAGCCGAGGATACGGTCGCCAAGGCCCGCGCGCTCGGCCGCCGGGCGGAGATCGTCTCGGCCGATCTGTCGACCATCGAGCCTGTGCAAAGAATTGTGGATGAAACGGTGGACAAGCTCGGACGCCTCGACATCCTGGTCAACAATGCCGGGATCATCCGGCGCGCCGATGCGGTCGACTTCACCGAGGAGGATTGGGACGCGGTGGTCGACACCAATCTCAAATCGGTGTTCTTCCTGTGCCAGGCGGCGGGCAAGCACATGATTGCTCAAGGGTCGGGCAAGATCATCAACATCGCCTCGATGCTGACCTTTCAGGGCGGCATCCGCGTGCCGAGCTATACAGCGTCGAAGAGCGGGATCGGCGGGCTGACCAAATTGCTCGCCAACGAATGGGCGACCAAGGGAATCAACGTCAACGCGATCGCGCCGGGCTATATCGCGACCAACAACACCGCGGCGCTGCAGGCCGACGAGGTCCGCAACAAGGCGATCCTCGACCGCATCCCGGCGGCGCGCTGGGGCGATGCCAGCGACCTGGGCGGCGCGGCGGTGTTCCTGGCCAGCCGCGCGGCGGATTATGTCCAGGGACATATCCTGGCAGTCGACGGTGGGTGGCTGGCGCGGTGAGCGTCCTTCCACCCGTTCGCCCTGAGCCTGTCGAAGGGCGTGATCTGGGCACGTGCTTCGACAAGCTCAGCACGAACGGAGGAGAGAGATAGTGGGACGCTTCCTCGCCTTCGGCGAAATCATGCTGCGGCTCTCGCCCCCGGGCCGCGAACTCATCCTGCAGACGCCGCGATTCGACGTCTGGGTCGCCGGCGCCGAAGCGAACGTCGCCACCGCCCTCGCGCGGCTCGGCCACGAGGTCGGCTTCGTGAGCGCGGTGCCGCCCAACGATCTCGGCGACGCCGCTGTCACCGCCTTGCGCGGCCACGGCATCGACGTCTCCGGCATCCAGCGTCGCGGCGAGCGTATGGGGCTGTATTTCGTCACCTCGGGCGCCGGCATGCGCGCGACCGAAGTGATCTACGACCGCGCGCATTCGAGCTTCGCCGAGGCGCCCGCCGATGCCTGGGACTGGGACAATCTGCTCGCCGGTGCCGACCGCCTCCACCTGTCGGGGATCACGCCTGCACTCGGCCCCGTGCCGGCACAGGCCGCGATCGCCGCCGCCGAGGCCGCGGCCGCGCGCAACATTCCCGTCTCGTTCGATGGCAATTGGCGCGGCAAGCTCTGGGAGCGCTGGGACGGGCGCCCTCGGGAGATTTTATCGCGGCTGGTGGCGCAGGCCGATCTGATGTTCGGCAATCACCGCGACATCGCGCTACTGCTCGACCAGCCCTTTTCCGGCGACGGCGAGGATCGCCGGCGCGAGGCCGCGGATGCCGCCTTCGCCGCTTTCCCCAAGCTCCAGGCAATCGCCTCGACCGCGCGGCATGTCGAGGATGCCGACCGCCATCTCCTGTCGGCACGGATCGACACGCGCGGCGCGCACGCCCAATCGGCCGAGATCACGCTGGCCGGAATCGTCGACCGGATCGGCGCCGGCGACGCCTTCGCCGCCGGCGTGCTCCACGTGCTGCGTTCCAGCGGCACGATCGACGATGCCGCGCGCACCGGACTCGCCCTGACTGCGCTCAAACATTCGCTGCCGGGCGACGCCAGCCTGTTCCGCCAGGCCGATATCGACGCGTTTCTCGAAGGAGGACTGGATGTCAGACGCTGAGGGCTGGAGCCGGCGTGGCGTCATCGGCGCCGGGGCCGGGGTCGGCGCCGCATTGATCCTGCCTTCCGCCGCGCGCGCGCTGGGCGCGCCCTATGTCCGCGCGCCCTCCGGAAACTTCGCCGGCGAAAGCGATCGCGGCGTGATCGCCTATCGCGGCATCCGTTATGGCGTCGCGCAGCGGTTTCGCGCGCCGATCCCCTATGCGGCACCGGGCCAGTTGCGCCAGGTCACCAAGTTCGGGCCGGTATGCCCACAGACGGGGCGATATCAGCCCCAGGCGGAAGACTGCCTCTACCTGAACGTCTGGACCGCCGAACCCAATGCCGCGGCGAAAAAGCCGGTGATGCTCTACATTCACGGCGGCGCCTATTCGAACGGCAGCGTCACCGATCCGCTCAACGACGGTCAGGCGCTGGCGGCGCGCGGCGACGTCGTGGTGGTGACGGTCAACCACCGCCTCAACGCGTTCGGATATCTCTATCTCGCCCGGCTCGATCCGCGTTTCCCTGACAGCGGCAATTGCGGTCAGCTCGACTTGATCCTCGCGCTCCAATGGGTGCGCGACAATATCGCCGCGTTCGGCGGCGATCCCGAGCGCGTGATGCTGTTCGGCCAGTCGGGCGGCGGCGCCAAGATCGCGACGCTGACGGGGATGCCTGCGGCCAGGGGTCTTTTCCATTGCGGCGCCACGATGTCCGGCCAGCAAGTCACCGCCTCGGGCCCGCTCCATGCCACCGACCGGACCCATGCCTATCTCCGCCGATTGGGGGTGAGCGACAAGGACCTCGGCCCACTGCTGTCGGCACCGACCGAAAAGCTCGTCGAGGCGTTGGCGGCCGACGACCCGTTTCTGGGCGGCAGTGTCTATTTCGGGCCGGTCCTCGACATGAAATGGCTGGTCCGCCACCCCTTCTGGCCCGATGCCAACCCGATCGGCCTGTCGATCCCGTTGATTCTGGGCAACGTCCACGATGAGGCGCGTGCGTTCATCTCGCCCGATTCGGACAAGGTGAAGGGGCTGACCTGGGACAATATCCCCGATCGCCTGGCGCCCGAACTCCGCATCGACGCGCTGCCCGAATGGGTCGTCGCCGAATATCGCCGGCGCTTCCCGAGCTGGTCGCCGACCGAAATCTTCTATGCCGCGGTCACTGCCGGCCGCAGCTGGCGTGGCCAGGTGATCGAGGCGGAAGCGCGCGCCCGCGCGGGAGCGCCGGCCTGGGTCTATCAGGTCGATTTCACCTCGCGCACCGATCCGCGGCGCGGCGCGTTCCACACGATGGACATTCCGCTGGCGTTCGGCACGCTCGGCGCGCCGGGATCGCAGACTGGCACCGGGCCCGACGCGCGCGCCGCGTCCAAGGCGCTACAGGACAGTTTCGTCGCCTTCGCCAGCACCGGCAATCCCAACCATCCGGGCCTTCCCACCTGGCCGAAATACGATCTGACACGACGCGCGACGATGATCGTCGACGTCGACAGCCATGTCGAGAACGACCCGCGCCGCTGGCAACGCGAGTTGTTCGCGCGCATCCCCTATATCCAGCCGGGAACCTGACATGACCGTGATCGATCGCCGTACCGCCCTATTGGCAACGCTCGGTGCGGCGGTCGCCACGGGACGTGCCGGGGCGCAGACCGCGCTGCCGGCCGCAGCGGGCAAGGCCAGCCCGGTCCTGTCGCAGCCCGACGAGACGATCGACCTCTGGCCCGGGCGGGCGCCCGGCATGCCGGCCAACCCGCCGGTCGAAGTGACCACCGAACGCAGCAAGGATACGGCCAGGCTCAACGATCGCTCGGTCGCCGGGGTGTCGGTGCCGCGCATGGCGGTATTCCGGCCGGCCAGACCCAACGGCGCGTCGCTGCTCGTCTTTCCCGGCGGCGGCTATGTTCGCATGGCGATCGACAAGGAAGGCTACGAGATCGGCCGGTTGCTGGCAGCGCAGGGCATTACCGTCTTCGTTCTGTTCTACCGGTTACCGGGCGAAGGCTGGGCCGATCGCGCCGACGTGCCGTTGCAGGATGCGCAGCGCGCGATGCGGCTGATCCGGGCGCGCGCGGCACCATATGGCCTTGATCCGGCGCGGGTCGGGGCGATGGGCTTTTCCGCCGGCGGGCACCTTTGCGCCGACCTCGTCGCGCGGTTCGCCGCGATGACCTACGATCCGGTGGACGCCGCCGACGCGCAATCGGCGCGGCCGATGATCGCGGCGCCGATCTATCCGGTGGTCTCGATGGACGCGTCGGTCGCGCACATGGGGTCGCGCGACGCGTTGCTCGGCCCCGATCCGTCGCCCGCACTGATCGCGGCACACTCGCCCGACCGCAATATCCGGCCCGACAGCCCGCCCTGTTTCCTCTGCGCAGCGGAGGACGATCCGACGGTGCCGATCGCCAATACCCTGCTGCTCCACGCCGCTCTGCGCGCCGCCAAGGTGCCGGTCGAGCTGCATCTGTTCGGCGAGGGCAATCATGGCTTCGGCCTGCGTGGCGTGGTCGGCAAGCCGGCACATGTCTGGCCCGATCTGTTCCTGGCCTGGGCGACGAGCAGGGGTTGGCTGCAAGTGGATCAGGAAGCGGTCCGGCGACGCTGAACCACTCCCGCTCGGCGATGAGCGGGCATCACGCAAAGCGAATACGCACGCGACAGGAACGGCCTATTTGGCGTCCCCCAGGGCTGCGATCAGCGTTTCCATGTGCGCGATATAGGTGCCGGTCGAAATGCCCATCACGGGCTTGGGATCGAGATAGGGCGACGTGTCGGTGTCGTCGCCGACCCGCGTCGTCGAATAGTCGCCCGGCGTCACCGTCTTCGATCCGTCATGCGTGTAGCGATGACTCGTCATCCGAAGCTCGCTCGGCCACCAGCCGGCGGCATTGAGCGACGCGACCAGCGCATCGGGGCTGTTCGCCGCCAGGTTGGCATTGCGGTCCGATCCCGCGCCCATATCGGTCAGGTAGAAGCGATCGAGCGGGCGGCGTCCGATTGCCTTGAGCGGCGAATCCTTGCTCGCGACCTCGGGCGGCGTCGCCTTCAGCTCCTCATATTCCTTGCGCAATCTCGGTACGTCGAGGTGCCGGAACGAGCTGTAATGGCCGATCGTGTTGGCCGGGTTGCGGTCGGCATAATATTCGCCGTTCACCACGTTCGATCCGCGGCGATGGATGTAGAGCGGCGTGTTGGTGCCGATCTCGAGGAAGGTTGGATAGGTCTTGCCGTCCTTGTTGAGCTCCGGCGGCGACTTGACCGAGTCGAGCCAGTCCAGCGCCGCGGGAATGCCGGCGAGATATTTGGGATCTCCCGTCAGGCGATAGAAATTCATCAACTGCTCGATATTGCCGTAGGTCGTGTGCGTCACGATCGCGGTGGGCTCGTAGGTGCGGGCGCCGGCCGGCTTGAGATCGAGCGTATATTGGAGCCCCCAGCCGGCTTGCGGCGCGGGCTGCTGGGTCTTCACATAGATGTCCATCGCCCGATGGATCGGGTCGAGCACGCGGGTATCGCCGGTGACCTGATAATATTGGATCAGGAAGCGGATATTTTCCCCCGCGACATCGTCGTTGAAGGTGATGAACGATGTGTAGTCGGGCCGTCCGTGATCGATATACGGGAACCTGGTCGCCGGCGCGCGCTGCGGCCAGCCGCCATTGGCATATTGGCTCTTGAGGACGAAGTTCAGCGCCTTTTGCAGCGGCGGCAGCCATTTGGGATCGTGCTTCTCGACATAGAGCCGCAACAGGAACTGCATCGCTTCCGACGTGCCCGCGTCGTCGAACGTCGCATTGCCCCAATAATGCTGGAATTCCTCCAGTCGCCAGGCGTTCCTGCCGATCGTCGCATACCATTTGGCGGTCGAGGCCGGGCCGCCGAAGTCGATGAAATAATGCCATCCACCTGTCGGTAACTGACCCGAGGCCAGCGCGTCCCCGGCCTTTTCCGCCGCCTTGTAATAATAGTCGTCGCCGGTCGCATGATACGCGTCGAGGAACAGGTGCCCCATCGTCCCGGTGCCCGGCGGCTGCACCCAGATCATCGTGGGATAGGCTTCCATCTCGCCCCATCGACGGGACCCGTCGGGCAGCTGCGACCAGACATAACCGCCGCGCACGGCGACCTTGTCGACCATGAACTCGGACGCGCGCTTCATCGTCGACAGGATCTCGGCGCGGGTCGCCGCCACTGCCGGCGCCGTCGTCATCGCCGCGACCGCGGCCCCCACAATGATCGCCGCCTTCAGGTGCCGCACGCGCTGTCTCCCGAGAAAGAAAAAGCCGGTGCGGGGGTGACCGCACCGGCAGGCAGGAAAGCCCCCAATCAATAGTTGAAGCGGAACCCCGCGAGGAATTCGCGCCCGGTATGGTGATAGACCGAGAGCAGGTTCGTCGAATCGTTATACTGGTCCTGATACTGGTCGGTCAGGTTGATCCCTTCGAAGGTCAGCTTGAACTGCTTCGTCAGCGAGATCTGGACCGACGTGTCGATGTTCAGGGTCTTGTTATACCCTTGGCTGTCGATCCCCTGGGTGCCGACGGCATCGGACAGATAGCCCGAACGATAGGCCGCCGAAACGCGTGCACTGACCACCTTGTCCTCGTAATAGAGCGTGGCGTTGGCGCTGTTGCGCGACAGGCCCGTCAGGTCGGTGATCTTCACCACCGTGCCGGCCGAGTTCAGATATTTGATGTTCGATTCGACGTGGGTGTAGTTCAACAGCACGCCGAAATTACCCAGGAAGCCGGGCAGGAACTTGAACGGCTGCTGGAAATTGATCTCGATACCGCGCAGGCGGCCGCCCGGCGTATTGCGCGGTGCCGAGAAGGTCCAATTGGTCAGCGACGGGTTGCAGATGCCCGGGTCGAGATTGGCGCACGCCGCGATCGCCAGGCTGTCGGGCAGGCCGAACGGATTGTTCGAATAGGCGCCCGACGACTGCACCGTCTGCACGAAGCTGTCGATGTTCTTCTGGAACAGCGCGACCGATAGCAGCGCGCCCGGCATGTAATACCATTCGGCCGCGGCATCGAGCGTGGTCGCCCGGAACGGATCGAGCATCGGGTTGCCGACCGAGACCGAACGATTGGCACCCGACACCGATACCGTCGCCGACGGGGCGAGGCTGGTCAGGTCGGGGCGTGCCATCACTTTCGCCGCGGCCAGACGCACCTGGAATTTCGGCGTGAATTCGAGCACGAAGTTGGCCGACGGCAGCCAGTCGTCATAGCTGCGCGACACGATGATCGGCGTCGCCGCCCCGCTCAGGAAGGTGTAGCCCTGCGAGCGCTGGAAGGTCTGGACGTACCGGACGCCGGCATTTCCGCGCAGGTTGAATATCCCGAAATCGCGGTTGAAATTGAACTGCAGGAACCCACTCTTGTCGTGCTCGTCGACCGCCACGTTGCCCGCCAGGCCCGGCTCGATGCCGAGCCTGAACGTACCGCCGCGCGCGTTCGGGTCGTTGAGACCGAAATAGTCGCGTGCCTTATAGTAATCGGCATCGAAGAACGTCTGCCCCTCGATCGTGACGATCTGGCCATATTGGTTGAGGTCGAGATCGGCGGGCAGCTTGCAGCAGGCCAAATTGGTATCCTGCGACGCCGTCGTCCCGTTGCTGCGACGCAGGTCGGTCGACTGGAAGCCATAGCCCTTATACGCCGCACCGCCCTGGATCGAGAAGTCGTCGGTGACGTCCCATTTGAAGCTCAGCGCCCCGGTCTCGTAGGTATTCTTCGCCGACGCGGCGCGCAGGCGCAGCTGGCTCAGCACCCAACCGGTACCGTTGGCCAGATTCGCCGAGCCCCAGTTGAAGACCGGGTGCTGGCGGTCGGTATAGTCGTAGCTGAACCCCTGGATATTGTATTGATCGAAGGTCACGGTGTCCTGGATCGGATTCTCGTGGTCCGACTGCGAGTGACCGGCAACGAAATTGACCGAGAACCGGTCGCCAAACTTCTGATCGAGGTTGAAAGTCAGCTGCTTGAACTTGGTGTCGAGCTGGTCGAACCGGTTCTCGACGCGAATGTCGACATCGTTGAACGTGCCCGCGATCAGGGCACCGTTCTGGACGGTCGCCTTGGTCACGTCGATATCGTTGACGCCGCACGTGGTGGCGCGGTTCGACGCGGTGCAGGCGCCGGCGACCGAAAAGCCGTTCGCTTCCAGATAGCGTTCCTCACGCGTCGCCTTGAAGTCGGCGTAGAGCCCGTCGATGCTGATCGTCGTGCTGCTCGTCGGTTTCCACTGGATCGACCCGGTCACGCCGATACGCTGCTGGTCGTCGATATAATAATCGTAGCGCGGGAAACGCGGGTGGAACAGCTTGTTCGCCGCGATACAGTCCGGCGTCGTCGACGGGCCGGACGAGGTCGGATAGACGCAGGTCGTGCCGAGATAGCTCTGGAAACCCGGTGCCGCACCCGCGGTATTGGTCGTCCAGCGCACCGTGCTGTAGCCGCTCTCGACCAGCCGCCGCTTGGTATAGGCGGCCGACACCAGCGCGCCGAACGTGCCGTCCTGGTTCGACCAGGAGATCATCGCCGCCGCGCGTGGAGAGGTCTTCTGCGCGAGATCGTTGTAGCTCGCCTGGCCCGATGCCGCGATCGTGAAGCCGGGCTTGTAGTCGAACGGCCGCGCGGTGCGCAGGTCGACGGTCGCGCCGAGCGAGCCTTCCTCGGTCGCCGCATCCGGCGTCTTCTGTACGGTGATGGCGTTGAACAGGTCGGCGGCGAACACGTTGAAGTCGAAACCGCGACCGCGATTGGTGCCGCCCGACGAATCCGCGCCGCCGGCGGTGGCGATTGCTTCCATGCCGTTGATACGGACGCGGGTGAATTGCGGACCCAGGCCGCGCACCGAGATCGACCGGCCCTCGCCGCCGTCACGCGACAGGGCGACACCGGGAATGCGCTGGATCGATTCCGACAGATTGAGGTCGGGAAACTTGCCGATGTCCTCGGCCAGGATCGAATCGATCGCGACCGCGGACGATTTCTTCTGGTCGAGCGCGCGGACCAGGCTGCCGCGGAAACCGGTAACCACGATGTCCTTGCTGGTGTCCTGGCTATCGTCGGACGCGGCGGTTTGCGGGGCATCGGCGGCCGGCGCGGCGGCCGCGCTGTCGTTCGGTCCCGCCGGCGCGGTCTGCGCGTGCGCCACACCCGCGCTGGCGGCAATCGCCAGTACCGCAAGCGACGCACCGCCCCGCAACAACGAGTCGAACCGAGAACCCTTCAGCATCATGTACCTCCCTGTATTCGAGGCCAGAGGGTGTTCCCTCTTGGCCGAGTTTCTACCGTGTGATCGACCTTCCTCTTGAGCGCGGCGCGAGCCGCCGATCGAGCGATGCCAGGCGCAAGCGGCCGTCGCCGATCGCCGCGCGATGGCGCCCCGCCAGTCCCGAGGCGGCACCCCTGCCGCACCGATCCGACAGCGCCAGCCATGCGAGTGCCTCGCCGACGCGCGTGCCCGGCTCCAGGCACACCCGCTGGATGTCCTGGTCGAACGTCGCGAAAAAGGCTGGCTCGCCTTGCATCCTCTCAAGCGTCTCCCGCGCTTCCCGGACGGACCATCGCTCACTATGGACACCGGTGTCAATGAGTGATCTGCACAGCCTGAACATCGTCCAGTGGAGAAAGCCCAGCCGCGCCCTGTCGTCGCCGGCGAACGCGCCCTGCCGCGCCATCAATTCTTCGGCATAGATCGCCCATCCTTCGGCGAAGCCGGCCGTGTATTCGGCGCGAATCGGGTGCGGTTTCGCCCTCGCGTCGAGGGGAAGCTGCACCATATGGCCCGGCAGCAGCTCGTGATGCACCACGCTCGCCAGGCTCCAGTCGGGGCGACGACGGATGTCGGACAGGTCGACGTCATAGCTGCCGGGCTGCCCGTCCGGGGTCGGAAGAACGCGATAGCCGCCTTTCCTGGCGGCCTCGTCCACCGGTGTCATACGCCGCACCGCGACATTGCTGCATTCGGGGGGCAGCAGGCCGAACAATTGCGGCAGCCGGCCCCGGGCCAGGCCGAGGCGGCGGTTCATGGTGGCGACGGCGCGGTTACGCCCGTCATCGCTGTCGGGATAGAGGAAGCGCGGATCGCGAAACGCCGCCCGGAAGCGATCGCCGGTCGTGGCGCCGCGATAGCCGAGCTTCGCCATCAGCGCGTCGGCTTCCGCCGCGACCTCGGTCGCCCGCGCCAGCACCCGGCGATGGATCGCGCTCGCGTCGTGGCCGCCGAACTGCCGGTCGATCAGCAGGTCGAAATAGTCGGCGCCGCGCGGCAGGCGGCCCATCCCCACCTCGCCCGCGCGCGGCGCCAGCGCGGACAAGGCCCGCGCTTGCTCGGTCAGCGCCGCCGCCACCGGCCCGGAGGCGCGCGCGGCCGACGCGGAAATGGCGGCGACGGTACGATCGAGCACCTCGCGTGGCAGGATGACGCCGCCCGCGGCTTCGGTCCGGATCGCGGCGGTGTCCGCGGCGATACGGTCCACGGCATCGGCCGCGCCAGGGTCGCGCCACGCGCCGCTGGCCGGCGTGACCGTATAGGGCGAATGACCCAACCGACCGTACGGCATGATCGCCGCAATTCGCGCGTCGATCGCCAGCCCCTCGCGCGCCGCCTCGAGGTCGAGCAACGCGCCTGGAGAGAGACCGCTTGTACCGATGCCCCGGACCCGCGCGAGTTTTGCCGCCGGAGAGTCGAGTGCCGCGACCTCGTCGAGCGCCCTTCGCAGCCCTGCATCGGCGTCCCCGGCCGCCCGGAGCGGCGGAACGACCGCCAACACCGCCGCGCTCGCCAGGAAAGTGCGTCGTTCGATCATTCCGGCCCCGCGCCCCCCGCTATGCCCGGCACCTCGGTCCCGATGGCGCCCGATTGCCCGCACGGCGAAACGACCGGACGGATCGTGGCGCCCGCCGCCAGTGGCTGCCGAACGCGCATCACGCCGTTCACTTCTTGCGCGTCGGAGCGGGCAAGGCGACCTCGTTGTTGAGCCAGGTCACTTCGGGCGTGCCGTCGGGCAGCGCCACGCGGACGCGCCAGCCCGTTTTTGCTCCCGCCGGCAACGGCAGACGCACCAGCGCCGTCTTGCGCGTCAGATCGATCGGGGCCGCCAGCGTCGGCACCGGCGCGCTGGCGACGACCTTGCCGCTCGCGTCGAGCAGCTCGGCGCGACCGCCGGTCGCCGGCAGCGCGCCGAGGCTGTGCACGGTGACGTCCACCGACCGGCCGGCGACGACCACATCGTCGACTCCGATCCCCAGATCGGCGCGCCGTTCGGTCGGGACGCCCGGCGTCTCGAGCGTGAATTCCAGCACCGTGGTCGTGTGCGGCGCGAAGCTGACCGCGATCGATCCGCTCCGCTCCAGCGCGACCTCGCTCGACACCGGCGTGCCGTCGGCGGTGTCCCCGCCCGACGCGCTGATCCCGGCGGTCATCTTCCACTTGCCGGCAGTGACGTTCCAGGTCGACATCGTGGCCGGCTGCGTCACGTCGCTGGTGTTGTAGGCGATGACCTTGAAATGCCCCGGCGTCGCCCCGGGCACCAGGATGGCGACCGCCTCCGCCGCGCCGGGATTGGCGAAGCGCCAGCTCACCGTGTTGCCCGGAAAGGTCTGGTTACGCGACAGCGCGATCCCGCCCAGCCGCTGCCGCTGCAGATATTCGTTGGGCATGTCGACCCGGTCGGTCCACCAATGGCCCTCGGTATACATGTACATGTGCTGCGACTTGAACTCGATGGCACCGGCAGCCTGCTCTTCGAGCAGCTTGCGGTCGCCGGTCGTGTCCCAGCCCGCGACACGCCCGAAATCGCTCTTCATCCCCGCCAGCGCCTTGCCCCAGTCGGGCTTGCCGAGATCCGCGACGACATTCTCGTTGAGGTCGTTGAGCGACCCCGGCCCGTTCTTCGCTTCCCGGCTCAGGATCGGCGTCAGATATTTTTGGTCGCCGGTGAAGCGATAGGCCGCCCAGACCGACTGGTAGGGTGTCGGGATGCCGCCGCCATCGCCCGCGCGCTCGGCATCGGTGCGCCAGTTGATCTCGTTGGGATAGCTCCAGATGCCGTCGGCGCCCCTTTTGCCGTGCGCCATCCAGCCGTCGACCACGCCGGTAACCAGCCCGGTCGCGGTCGGGTTGGCGTTGTACACGCCCATCAGGATCGGTGCGTGCATGACGGTGAAGCTGTAGGGCTTCTGCCATTCCCACGGCCCCTCTCGGTACACCTTGCGTCCGCCATACCAGTTGCTCGAGAAGTGCATGTGGCCGGCGGGGTTCTTGAGGATGATCCCGGTCAGCGCCTTGACCGTGTCCATCAGCCGCTCGATCGCCTTGGGCTCGCCCCAGTTGAGGTAGAGACGCTCGGCGTCCGAATTGAGGCCCTCCTCATAGGCATGGAGTTCGTCGGTGGTGATGTAGCCGAGCCCGTTGACCCGCATCCCGTTCTTGTAGACCGAGTCCGACAACGCCCGCAGCGACGCGTTGATCTTGTCGGGATCGACTCCCATCAGCGCCAGGCCGGGCCATTGTTCGAGCAGGTCGACATCGTCCGAAATGCCCCCGCCGAAATCGCCATAGGGCACCTGGCGATTGTCGATCCACCAATCGACATATTGGCGGGTCAGTTTCAGATCCTCGAGCTGACGGAACGCCCATAGCGGCACGCCGGCCGGCGGCGTCGGCTGGGTGAAGGGCGGCATGCCGGTCGCCCCGTAGCTGATATCGGCCCAGTAGCGCCGGCCCTCGAGATTGTCGGGATCGACACGCAGCAGATCGGTGATGTCGCCCTTCAGGCGCCGGAACAGTCCCTCGCGGCCCGACGCGGTATGTTCCTCGACCAGGAAACCCCAATTGTCCTTCACTTCGGTGAAGCGGTCCTGGATATGCTCCTTCTTGGCCTCCTCACGGTCCTTGAACACCAGCCGGACGTTCATCCCGTCGAGCGAGTCCGCGCCGAAATCGGGCGCGGCACTCGCGATCGTGATGTAGAACGGATCGTCGGTCAGGATGCGGTCGCGCAAATCCAGCCACAATGTCCGTGCCTGGCCTGGCTTCACCGACACCGTCACGTCGATCATGTCGCGGTCGGGCCAGATCGGGTCCTTGACCCGGATGTTGAGCGGAATCACGCCGTCCTTGTTGGGCGTGGCCTTGAGCGCCGGAATGTCGAGCGCGATGCCGTCGAGCCCATCGTGCACGTTCGCCCAGGTGTAGTTCCACGCGCGCGCCAACGGCTTGGCCGGGAAGGCGTCGTCGAAATCCGACGGGATCAGGATGTGGACGATCGGCGCTTCGTCGGCGCCGCGCACGGCATCGCCCGCCGCGGTGGCGCTGCCCGCGCCGGGCGCGGCGTGTCCTGCGCTCGCCGGCAACGCGACGACGGTGGCGCGCTCGTCGGCGGGGAAGCGGCCGGCAATGTACCGATTGAGCGGCGTCAGGTTCGCGAACGCCGGCGCCGTCTTCGAATCGACCACATAACTCAGCTTGAGCGTGCCCTTGGGCTCGACGCCGTCCTTGACGTCATAGGCCCAGATTTCCTGGATCGGGGTTTCCTGCGCGATGTTGGTGAAACGCAGCTTGCCGCCGGTCCTGCTGGAAAAACTCGTGATCGACTTTTCGACCCCTTGCGGCCGCTTGGCCAGCGACACGTACGTGCTGCCATCCGCCGAATAGTCGAGCCCGCCATAGGCGGCACCGCGGATTTCGACGCGGTTGACGGTTTCGTTGGCTGGGATCGTGAGATCGTAGCTCTTGCCGCCCTCGACATAGACGTTCCAGTCGGGAAGCTCGAAATAGTCGTCGCGGCCGGGCAGGCGCGAACGGTTGTAGACGCCGGGCCAGGTCGTTTCGGGAATACCGTCGACACCCTTCCACATCCATTCCTTCATGTCCTTGGCATCGGCGAATTCGACCTTGCGGATCGTCGTGCTGTCGGCGGTCAGCACGGGCGGCGATGCATTGTCGAACCCATAGCGATGGAGGAATGCCGCCCGTGCGTCGGTCGCGACGGGCTTGTCGTCGACGGGCGTCCGGTTGTCGGCGAGCGCGGCGATCGCTCCGCTGTCCAGCATCTGGTTATAGACCCGGATTTCGTCGACATCGCTGCCGCGCATGAAGCTGTAGCGGCTCTGCACCTGGTGCGGAGAGATGATCCGTCCGGCCAGGCCGAATTGGTCGAGCCCGCTGTCGAGAACCGCCTTCTGATCCTTGCGGGCGACTTCCTTGCCGTCGACGTACAGCCGGACCCCGACCTCTTCGTCCCAGGCGAATGCGATATGATGCCAGTCGGTCGGCGACGGCAACGTGTCCATGCGGAAAGACACGCGCTCGCGCGCCAGGTTCGCGTCGGTGACGAAGGCATCGAAGCCGTGGCCGTTCCAGTCGATGCGCAGGAACGCCATGTCCCAGCTGGTGTGATCGGCGAACCCGACGCGGAACAGCACGAACGGCGCCTCGCCGACGGGCGTGCGCGAACGCCAGAAGAAGGACAATGTGCCGCGCCGCGCATAGATGTTTCCCGGCGCCTTCCAGGCGACATAGCCGTCATCCTGCCACTGGATCGCGCCGCCCGACTTGCCGGTGGGGACGATCGAGACCTTGCTCTCGAAATTGGGCACCGCGTCACCGCCCGCGGTGTCGGCGTTGAAGCTCTTGTCGGCAGAGACGTGGAAGAGAAGCTTGGGCGGTGCCTCCTGCGCCTGCGCATTGGACACCATCATCGCCGCGATCCCAGCCGCTGCCAGCATCGCCACTCGCTTGTTGCTCGCCATCCCGCTCACCTTCGCATCGGGGCCGCTTCGTGGCGGCCGACTCTCCCAAGCCCTGTTCGGGCGCTCGATCGATAGAAACATATGACACCGGTATCAATGAAGATTATTCGTCCCCTTTCGGCCACTTATTCGAGGTGCCGCCTCCGCTACCCTAACGGACAAGGCGACCATCGTCAGATTGTTCTTCCTGATCCTCGGCAGATATCCGCCGTGCCGACACCGACGGTCGGCAGACGGATCGAACCTTTCGCGAACACGGGGCACCGTCAAAGCTTTCCGACCGGCGCGCCGTTGACGCACACGCGGTCGAGGACCAGTCCCGTCGTGTAGGCGATCGTGCTCGGCTGCGTGACGCCGTCGAAACTGCACTCGCTCAGCCGGATCCGCTCGATCGGCGCCCCCGGCAAGCCCTGCGAATCGAGCGCCATTACCGAATGCCGCGCGCTCAGCCGCTCGATCGTCACGTCGCGCAGCACCGGCGTGAATCCGCCTTTGGCGCCTTCCTCGTAATTGAAGTCGCAGGCGATGACCGCGCGCTTGACCTGCCCGACGGACAGGTCGCGATAATGGAATCCATCGAGCAGACCGCCTCGCATCGCGTTGTTCTTGAAGCGGATCGCGTAATCGAGATTGGGGCTGTCCATCGCACACCGCTCGGCGAAGATGTTGCCGCAACCGCCCGAAATCTCGCTGCCGATGGTGATGCCGCCATGACCTTCGCGCATCGTACAGTTGCGGATGACGAAATTGCGGCTGGGCACCGCAATCCGCCGGCCGTCGCCATTGCGCCCCGATTTGATCGCGATGCAATCGTCGCCGGTATCGAACAGCACGTTCTCGATCAGCACGTCGGTGCACGATTCGGGATCGCAGCCATCATTGTTGGGACCGTGGCCGAGAATATCGAGCCCGCGCACGGTAACGTTGCGGCACAGCACCGGATGGACGTGCCAGAACGGCGCGCCGCGCAGCTTGACGCCTTCGATCAGCACGTTCTCGCACGCATAAGGCTCGATGAAGGTCGGGCGCAGCCGGTCGCCGGCGCCGAACACCCGCTTTTCGACCGGCACGCGGCGTTCGCCCATGTCGAACAGGCGCTGCCGTGCGTCGATCTGGTCGGGCATGCCGGCGCGCCAGCCGTGATCGACCGTGCCGGTCCAGCGGCCCTTCCACGACCACCAACTGCGCTCGCTCGCCTGCCCGTCGAGCATCCCCGATCCGGTAATCGCGATATCGTGCTTGCCGTGCGCGTAGATCAGCGGCGACAGCCCCATCATCTCGACACCTTCGAACCGCGTCAGCACGATCGGAAAGTCGGCGGGGTCGGTGCTGAACAGGATTGTCGCACCGGCGCCGACATGCAATTCGACGTTCGATTCGAGATGGATCGGCCCGGTCAGGAAGCGTCCCGCGGGCACCACCAACCGCCCGCCGCCCTTCGCCGCGAGCGCAGCAATGGCCGCCCTGAACGCCGCACTGCTCGGCGTTTTGCCGTCGCCTTTGCCGCCGAAATCGACGACGCTGACGGTTCGCGGGGGGATGCGCGGCGGGCGGATACGCCGGAGGATCGCACCGGCGCCTGCCCAATTCCCGCCGCCGCGAGCGGTCGCCGGAAGCGACGCCAAGCCGGCGCCGGCAATGCCGCTCAGGATGAGGTCGCGTCGGTTGAGTCGCATGTCGCGCCATCCCCTCTCCGATCGCCGGCCGGCACGTGATCGGGGGACTTGAGATCCTCTCCGGTCACGGTTCCGCCGCATCAGTGCGAAGTGCACCCGGCGCGGAAGGCCTATGGGAAACCGGTGTCATTATCAAGCCGCCTTCATGCTTGCGTTCGATTTTGACACCGGTTACCATTAGCATCGGCCGATCCGCCTCGCTTGGGCGATCGGCCGGATTACACTTTCCTCCCTCAGGGCGCGGCTTCGTTGCGGAGCGGCGCCCATTCTTTTTCGAATGGGTGGCGTGCGGGTCGATCGATCCCTAGAGGCATCAGGATGACGACCATGAGCTTCGATGCCGCCCGGGCCGCCATCATCGCCGTCGGCCGCCGCCTCGACTCGCGCGGCTGGGCGCCCGCGACCGCCGGCAATTACTCGGTTCGGCTCGATGACGGCTTCGCGGTGACCGCGTCCGGGTGGCACAAGGGGCGACTGACCGAAGACGGCGTGCTGCGGCTCGACGCCGGCGGCACGGTCGTGGGCAACGGCAAGTCCTCGGCCGAAACGCATCTCCATTTGTCGGTCTATCGGCTCTTTCCCGATGCGGGCGCGGTGCTCCACGGCCATTCGCCGCAGGCGGTGGGATTGAGCCGCGCGTTCCGGGATCTCGAGGCATGGCGCTTCGCGGGTCACGAGATGATCAAGGTCTTTCCGGGCCACCATACCCATGAAGCGGAGATCGTCCTGCCGATCGTCGACAACAGCCAGGACATGGCCGTGATCGAGGGCGCGGTCGCCCCGGCGCTGGCCCGGCCCGGCGCGATCCCTGCCTATCTGATCCGCGACCACGGCCTCTATGCCTGGGGCAAGGACCTTGACGAAGCCGAGCGCGTGCTCGAAGCAACCGAGTGGCTGATCGCCGCCGAACTCGCCGAACGGACTTTCAGGGAGAGCGCGTCATGACCCGCCTTCGCGTCTTCGCCGCCGATGACGGCGACAATCCGGTGCTCGACACCTGCGACCCCACATGGATCGGCGATGCGTTGAAGCGGATCGGCGTGCGCTACGAACGCTGGCCGCTACGCGATACGGCCGATGCCGACACCGACGGCGTGCTCGCCGCCTACGCGCCCGAGATCGACAAGCTGAAGGCCGAAGAGGGATACAGGTCAGTCGATATCATCAGCCTGGCGCCCGACCATCCTGATCGCGATGCCCTGCGGGCCAAATTCCTGTCGGAACACCGCCATACGGAGGACGAAGTCCGCTTCTTCGTCGCCGGCGAGGGCCTCTTCACGCTGCGCAGCGACGACGACCGCGTGCATGCTGTCCTGTGTACCGCCGGGGACCTGATCTCGGTGCCGGCGGGCATGCGCCACTGGTTCGACATGGGCCCTGCGCCCAGCTTCACGGCGATCCGCCTGTTCGAGAATCCCGACGGCTGGGTGGCGAAGTTCACCGGCGATGCGATCGCCGAACGATTTCCCCGGCACGAGCCGGCGGCGGCGTAACACCCTTCCCGTTCGCCCCGCGCTTGTCGGGGGGGCGTGTGCGGGACAACGTGCTCCGACGGGCTGAGCACGAACGGAGTTTGAGTGACCGGGCACCTTCCCAAAGCGATCCTGCTCGACATCGAGGGGACGACCACCAGTATCGCCTATGTCGCGGAAACACTGTTTCCCTATGCCCGAGAGCGCATTCCTGCCTGGGTGCCGATGCATCGCGAAGCGATCGCACCGGTCCTCGCCGGGATGCCGCCCGGCGATCCGGTGGCGACCCTGCTCGGCTGGATGGACGAGGACGCCAAGGAAACCGCACTCAAGGACATTCAGGGCCGCATCTGGCGTGAAGGCTATGAGACGGGCGAACTCCGGGCGCATGTCTATCCGGATACGCCCGAAGCGCTGCGGCGCTGGACCGCGGCCGGCATCCGCGTGTGCATCTATTCTTCGGGATCGATCGAGGCGCAGAAACTGATTTTCGGCCATAGCGAGGCGGGTGACCTGACCGGCTTTCTGTCGGGCTATTTCGACACGACCACCGGCCCCAAGCGCGCTCCGGCATCCTATGCGTCGATCGCCGGCCAGCTCGGACTCGCTCCCGCCGACATCCTGTTCGTGTCGGACGTGGCGGCGGAAACCGACGCGGCCAAGGCGGCTGGGCTCGACGCGCTGCTGATCGACCGCGATACCGGCACGGGCGATGTCGCCAGTCTGGCGGAGGTGCTGCCATGATCCTCGAAGGAGAGCGCACGCGATCGATCGTGCCCACCGCCGACGGCAGGGGCGCGCGGATTCTCGACCAGCGCCGGCTCCCTTGGGAAGTGCGATGGGTCGAACTGCGCAGCGAAGAGCAGGCCGCCATCGCCATCCGCGATATGTGGACGCGTGGCGCGCCGATGATCGGCGCGGTCGGCGCCTATGGGCTCGCCATGGCGCTCGACCGCGACCCGAGCGACGCCGGCCTCGATGCGGCTTATGCCCGGCTGGTCGAGACCCGGCCGACCGCGATCAACCTCAAATGGGCGCTCGACGAGGTGGCCAGGGCCGTGCGCCTGCTCGCGCTGGGCGCCCGCGCTGCCGCGGCCTTCGCTCGCGCGCAGGCGATCGTCGATGAGGACGAGCAGCTCTGCCGGTCGATCGGCGAGCACGGCCTTGCGCTGCTCCGCGATCTCCACGCGAAAAACCCCGATCGTCCGCTCAACATCCTGACGCATTGCAATGCCGGCTGGTTGGCGACGGTCGATTACGGCACCGCGACCGCGCCGATCTATCTCGCCCACGACGCCGGCCTGCCGCTGCACGTCTGGGTCGACGAGACCCGCCCACGCAACCAGGGCGCGCTGCTGACCGCGTTCGAGCTGCGCAATCACGGCGTCCCCCATACGCTGATCGCCGACAATGCCGGCGGCCTGCTGATGGCGCGCGGCCAGGTCGATGCGGTGATCGTCGGTACCGACCGCGTCACCGCCAATGGCGATGTCTGCAACAAGATCGGGACCTATCTGAAGGCGCTCGCCGCGCACGACACCGGCGTGCCTTTCTATGTCGCGCTCCCCTACACCACCTTCGACGGCGCGACGCCGAGCGGCGACGCGATCCCGATCGAGGAACGCAGCCCAAGCGAGCTGACCGAGATCACCGGCGCGACCGCCGACGGGCTGAAAACGGTGCGGCTGACCCAATCCGATGCCTATAACCCCGCCTTCGACGTGACGCCCGCGCGGCTGGTCACCGGCTATATCACCGAACGCGGGGTGCTGGACCGGTTGCGGACTCCCTTCTAAGGAGGCGCGCAAACCTCAAAAGGGCGAGCACGACAATGAAGTTGATGACCGGCAATTCGAACCTGCCGCTGGCCAAGGCCATCGCGGCCTATCTCGAAATGCCGCTGACCGACGCGCTCGTCCGCCGCTTCGCCGACGAGGAGATCTTCGTCGAGATCAACGAGAATGTCCGCGGCGAGGACGTGTTCGTCCTGCAATCGACCGCTTTCCCGGCCAACGACAACCTCATGGAATTGCTGATCTGCATCGACGCGCTGAAGCGCGCATCGGCCAAGCGGATCACCGCCGTCCTCCCCTATTTCGGCTATGCTCGCCAGGATCGTAAACCCGGCCCGCGTACCCCGATCTCGGCCAAGCTGGTCGCCAATCTGATCACCGTCGCCGGCGCCAATCGCGTGCTGTCGGTCGACCTCCATGCCGGGCAGATCCAGGGTTTCTTCGATATCCCGACCGACAATCTGTTCGCCGCACCGGTCATGTCGGCCGACATCCTGGCGCGCTATGCCGGCAAGAATTTGATGGTCGTGTCGCCCGACGTCGGCGGCGTGGTCCGTGCCCGTGCCCTCGCCAAACGGCTCGACAACGCCTCGCTCGCGATCGTCGACAAGCGCCGCGAGCGTGCCGGCGAGTCGGAAGTGATGAACATCATCGGCGACGTCGAGGGGCGCTTCTGCATCCTGATCGACGACATCGTCGATTCGGCGGGCACGTTGTGCAATGCCGCCGCCGCGCTCAAGGAAGCCGGCGCCGAGGGCGTGGTCGCCTATGTCACGCACGGCGTCCTGTCGGGCGGCGCGATCGCCCGCGTCGAGGGGTCGGTGCTCGAGGAACTGGTGATCACCGATTCGATCGGCAATCACGACACGATTTCGGCCGCGAACAAGGTCCGGCACCTGACGATCGCGCCGTTGCTCGCCGAGGCGATTCGCCGCATCGCCGATGAAAGCTCGGTATCCAGCCTGTTCGACTAGACCCGGCGCGGGCTAACGCCCGAGCGTCTTGACGATATGGTCGAGCACCGCCGGGTACAGCGGCTGGCGGAAATTGCAGCCGATCTCGAGCCCGCGCCGCCAGGCGACCGTCGCTTCCAGTCCCTGCATGCCGGGAATCGTCAGCCAGACGATCTGGCCGGCGTCGAGCGCGTAATGCGCCTCTGCCCGAAATCCGGTCACCGAGAGATCGAGTAGCCGGACGTCATATTTGTTCGAATGCCGGTCGCGCAGCTTCGCCGCCACCGCAACCGGCACGCGTTCCTGGCGGCGGTGATCATTGTCACCCCCGGTCGACCGATCGAATCCGAATGTACGCGCGTCCATGTCGCATAGCATGGTTAGCAAGTGTTAATATCCGGCAAAGATCGGCCTGATCCAGATCAGTCCCGCGTCAGGCAATGGCGTCCCAGATCAGCTTCGCCCCGACCAGCATCATCAGCACATAGATGGCGACGTAGAATCTTTCCGGCGACACACGCCGCACCAGCCACACGCCGGCGACGGTCGACGCGATGGCAACCGGCAACAGCACCCCAGCGGTCGACAGATTCCCCCGGGTGAATTGGCCCAGCGCGGCATAAGCGGGGACCTTGATCCAGTTGACCGCGGCGAAGAAGATCGCGGTCGTTCCGACCAGCACGTCGCGCGGCAGGCGGCGCGGCATCACCCAGACCTGAAACGGCGGCTGGCCCGCATGCGCGATCTGGCTGGTGAAGCCCGACGCGATTCCGAACGCCGACCCGAGCCATTCGGGCAGTCTCCCCGCACCCCGGGGCGGCCCGTGCCGTTCGACCCACAGCCGATAGGCGCCGAACGCCAGCGAGATCGCGCCGACGGCGCCCAGCACCGCGCTCTCCGGCAATTTGGCCGCGAAGAGATAGCCGAGTGCGATGCCCAGGATCGCTCCCGGCATCATCCAGCCGAGCAGTCGCCAGTCGACCGTGCAGCGAAACGCCCAGACGCCGACCACGTCCTGCGCGATCAGGATCGGCAGCAGGATGGCGGCCGCCCGCACCGGCGAGATGACGAAGGCAAGCATCGGCAGGGCAAGCGCGCCCACGCCGGCGAATCCTCCCTTGGACAGGCCGAGCAGTACCACCGCCGGAAGCGCCAGCGCGTAGAAATGCCAGTCGAGAATCACCGCGTGCGGCGCCGGATCACATCGCCCGCCCTATCGGATCGTACCGTCCGCGGGCGCGCGGACCCCGGCATTGCCACGACGATTGAGTTCGGCCTTGAGCCTCTCCGGCTGCGGTGCCCACAGGAAGCCGAAGCTGACCGTACCCCGCCGGGTTTCGACAACATGGTGCAACCGGTGCGCCTGGATGATGCGCTTCATATAAGCAGAGCGCGGCAGGTACCGCGTCGCAACGCGGCGATGGACGATGACGTCGTGGAACCCGAAATAGATCGCGCCGTACGCGGCGATTCCCGCGCCGATCCAGGTACATCCCCACCACCAGCCAAGATCGACGCCGCCGAGCAGCAGCAGGATCGAGGGCAATGCGAAGATCACCGCGTAGAGATCGTTGAGTTCCCATCTGCCGGTTCGCGGGCGATGATGGCTCGCGTGCAGGAACCAGCCCGGCCCGTGCATCACCCAGCGGTGCATCCCATAGGCGAAGCCCTCCATGGCAATCACGGTGGCGAGGAACAGCAAGATGCCAAAAGGCCAGGTCATCGCGTGCGATATAGAACTACTGCCGCCCCAAGGCGAGCGGGGGTGGATTCATGGTCCCCGCTGTGCTTAAGGCCCCTCACATTCCCTTTCTTCGAAAACCCGAGAGAAGGCCCCTTCATGAACATCCACGAATACCAGGCCAAGGAACTGCTCGCGAAGTTCGGCGTGCCGGTACCTGCCGGCTATGCCGCGATGACCGTCGACGAAGCGGTCGAGGCCGCGAAGAAGCTTCCCGGGCCGCTTTATGTCGTGAAGGCCCAGATCCATGCCGGCGGCCGCGGCAAGGGCAAGTTCAAGGAACTCGGCCCCGACGCGAAGGGTGGCGTGCGCCTCGCCAAGACGCTGGACGAGGTCCGCGCGGCGGCGGCCGATATGCTCGGCAACACGCTCGTCACCGTCCAGACCGGCGAGCATGGCAAGCAGGTCAACCGGCTCTACGTCACCGACGGCGTCGACATCGCCAAGGAATTCTACCTCGCGGCGCTGGTCGACCGCGTCACCGGCCGCGTCGCGTTCGTCGTTTCGACCGAAGGCGGCATGGACATCGAGACCGTCGCGCACGACACGCCGGAAAAGATCCACACGTTCGACGTCGATCCCGCGACCGGCTTCATGCCGCATCACGGCCGCGCCGTCGCCAACGCGCTGGGCCTCAAGGGCGATCTCGCCAAGCAGGCCGCCTCGGTCGCCGGCAAGCTCTACGACACGTTCCTCGGCACCGATGCCAGCCAGATCGAGATCAACCCGCTCGCCGTCACTGACGACCACAAGCTGATGGTGCTCGACGCCAAGGTCGGCTTCGACTCGAACGCGATGTTCCGCCACAAGGACCTGCTCGCGCTGCGCGACGAGACCGAGGAGGATCCCGCCGAGCTCGAAGCGTCGAAATACGACCTCGCCTATATCAAGCTCGACGGCGATATCGGCTGCATGGTCAATGGCGCCGGCCTTGCGATGGCGACGATGGACATCATCAAGCTCAATGGCATGTTCCCGGCCAACTTCCTCGACGTCGGCGGCGGCGCCAACAAGGAGAAGGTCACCGCGGCGTTCAAGATCATCCTGAGCGATCCCGCCGTGAAGGGCATCCTGGTCAACATCTTCGGCGGCATCATGCGCTGCGACATCATTGCCGAAGGCATCGTCGCGGCCGCCAAGGAAGTGAATTTGAGCGTGCCTTTGGTCGTCCGCCTCGAAGGCACCAACGTCCAGCAGGGCAAGGACATCCTGGCCAATTCGGGCCTGGCGATCGTTCCTGCCAACGATCTCGGCGACGCGGCACAGAAGATCGTCGCCGAAGTGAAGAAGGCTGCTTGATTTTTCCCCTCTCCCGTCGGGAGTTCGGGGTCGGCCATGCCCCCGGCATGGCCTAAATAATACGGGGTATTATTTACCCCGAACTGGTTTCGTAGACTTGGGTCTTGCGCGGCAAGGCCCTAGTCGTAGCTGGGTGAGGGGATCGCCCTATCGAGAGCACATCCCCTCATCCAAGCTCCGCTAGGCACCCCGGCGAAGGCCGGGGCACCAAGCTGCGCTATCCTTCTCCCTCTGGAGAAGGTTTGGACTACCTCCTCCTCTCCTCCCCGGGAAAGGAGTTGGGACCACAGGAGTGGATGGAATGAAAGTCTTGGTGCCGGTCAAGCGCGTGCTTGACTATAACGTGAAGCCCCGCGTGAAGGCGGACGGGACGGGGGTCGACCTGGCCAACGTCAAGATGTCGATGAACCCGTTCGACGAGATTGCGGTCGAGGAAGCGATCCGCCTGAAGGAAAAGGGCGTCGCGACGGAGATCGTCGCCGTGTCGATCGGCGAGGCCAAGTGCCAGGAGACGCTGCGCACCGCGCTGGCGATGGGCGCCGACCGCGCCATCCTGGTCCAGACGGATGACAAGGTCGAGCCGCTGGGCGTCGCCAAGATTCTGAAGGCGATCTGCGACGAGGAACAGCCTGGCCTGGTGATCCTGGGCAAGCAGGCGATCGACGACGACAACAACCAAACCGGCCAGATGCTCGCCGCGCTGACCGGATGGGGCCAGGGCACCTTCGCGTCGAAGGTCGAGGTCGAAGGCGACAAGGTGTCGGTGACCCGCGAGGTTGATGGCGGGCTCGAGACCGACAGCTTCACCCTGCCGGCGGTGGTCACCACCGATCTGCGCCTGAACGAGCCGCGTTATGCGTCGCTGCCCAACATCATGAAGGCCAAGTCGAAGCCGCTCGCGACCAAGGCACCGGGCGATTACGGCGTCGATGTCAGCCCCCGCCTGACGACGCTGAAGGTCGTCGAACCGCCCAAGCGCACCGCCGGCGTCAAGGTCGCCGATGTCGATGAGCTGGTCGCCAAACTCAAGGCTCTGGGAGTCGCCAAATGAAGACGCTCGTCTGGGTTGAGCATGACGGTTCGGCCGTCAAGGATGCCACGCTCTCCGCGGTGACCGCCGCGTCGAAGCTGGGCGAAGTCCATCTGCTGGTCGCCGGCAAGGGCGTCGATGGCGTGGCGCAGGCTGCCGCCAAGATCGCCGGCGTGGGCAAGGTCCATGTCGCCGACGACGCGGCCTTCGCGCACGCGCTGGCCGAGAATGTCGCCCCGCTCGTCGCCGGGCTGATGGCCGACCACGATGCGTTCGTCGCGCCGGCCACCACCAACGGCAAGAACATCGCGCCGCGCGTCGCCGCGCTGCTCGACGTCATGCAGATCAGCGACATCCTGTCGGTCGAGAGCGAGGATACGTTCACGCGGCCGATCTATGCCGGCAATGCGATCGCCACCGTGCAGACCAAGGACGCCAAGAAGGTCCTGACCGTGCGCGGCACCGCGTTCGAGAAGGCCGCGGCCGAGGGTGGTTCGGGCGCGATCGAGGCGGTCGCGTCGACCGGCGACAAGGGCGTGTCGACCTTCGTCAGCGCCGAGATCGCCAAGCTGGAACGCCCCGAACTGACCAGCGCCAAGATCATCGTCTCGGGCGGCCGTGCGTTGGCGTCGAGCGAGAACTTCCACACCTATATCGAACCGCTCGCCGACAAGCTCGGTGCCGCGGTCGGTGCGTCCCGCGCCGCGGTCGATGCGGGTTACGTCCCCAACGATTATCAGGTCGGCCAGACCGGCAAGATCGTCGCCCCCGAAGTCTATATGGCGATCGGTATCTCGGGCGCGATCCAACACCTGGCCGGCATGAAGGACTCGAAGACGATCATCGCGATCAACAAGGACGAGGACGCGCCGATCTTCCAGGTCGCCGACATCGGCCTGGTCGGCGATCTCTTCAAGATCGTGCCGGAGCTTACTGAAAAGCTCTGACCACGCGAGGCGCGTGGCCCGGCTACGCGCCAGTGCGAGCAAGCGAAGCGCAGAGCGCACGCGCGGTCACGGCCGGCGGCGCTCCGGCGCCGACCGACGACGCGGGACTTGCTCCCGCGTCGTTGCCATTTTTGGGGATGCGGGTGTAGCTACCGCCCGAAATCGAGCGCGCTGAACTCGAATTCCCCCGTCGAGCAACTGACCACGGCCTTGGGCTGCTTCGTGAACGCGATATCGACGACGCGCGTCCAGTCCCCGAACTGCACGGCCACCGAACCGCTTTTATAGGTAAGGTTGAACGGCACCGGCTGGCCCAGCTTGACTGTCCCAAGCGCCGTCTCTTCCTTCTTCCCGGCGCGAAACACGGCCAACACAACGGTCAACGTGTCATCACTAGTGCCCCCGGTTCGAAAGATCTGCACGCCGGCACCGCTGCCATCCGTATCGTCATCGATCGATATCCGCGATGACGTGATCTTTGATCCACCGATGGTGAACCGGGTCGGTGTCACGACACCGGACAGCGTGTCGTTCGCGGCGAACGGCGCACCGATCTCCGAATAGCGGTCGGCCCCGGTGTCGCAATCATAGCTCAACGACTTCGCGGATGCCGGCAAGGCGATCACACAGAGCGCAACTGTCATCACCTGACGCTTCATTCTAACCCCCCTCCCCCATCCGGGCGCAACCCCTGTGGCGCTGTCGCGTTGCAATGCTGATGCGACCCATCTCGCAGGTCAATGCGAACTCAGCTGAAAGCCGCCATGATCCGCTGCCGCCTCGTCATCACCGGCCATGTCCAGAACGTCTTCTATCGCGACTGGTTTACCGAGCAGGCCGAAGCGCTCGGACTCGACGGCTGGGTGCGCAATCGTGCCGATGGCGCGGTCGAGGCGGTGGTGCAGGGCCCGAGCGAGATGGTCGATACGATCATCGAACGCGCGCATCAGGGGTCGCCCGCCTCGCGGGTCGAAGCAGTCGCGGTCGAGGAAGTCGGCGGCCCCGTGCTGACCGGGTTCGAACAGCGGCCGACCGAATAGCCGCGGCGCCAAATCGATGATGTCCGAAAAGAGTAAGCCCCGTCGCACGGAGTGCGGCGGGGCTCCCTGGACGATCCTACGCACGAGGCGTGAGATCGTCTAAATGCTCTCTCTTTCGTTCAAGCCAAACTTAAACGCCGGGTCACACATCGTGGTTCCCGCGCTCCATCATTTTTTCGTTCGGGAGGCCTCGATCTCTTTGCGCCGTTCCTCCTGCGCGGCTATCGGCGGCACGCCGATGGCCTTGCGGATCGCGTCCGACAGCAATTGGCGATCATAGGGATCCTGGGTGGTCGCGGAATTGCCGCTATACCCGAACTGCGTGCCGAAAATCTGCTTCTGCCCGATCCGCTGGAGATAGCGATCGAGCGTCGCCGCCGCGATCCAGTTGGCATCCGGTCGCCCTCGCGCCACCGCGATCATCGCGAGCGTATGGGCCAGCAGATAATCGTTGGGCACGGAGCCATGCTGGAACACGAAGGCGGCGTGATAATAATCCTCGCCGCTCGCGAGCAGGCCGCCATCAAGCATTGCCTTGGTCCGTGCCGCACGCGCCTGATCGCGTGGCCCGACGACACTCCATTCGATCACCGGGCTGGCTCGGTCGGCCTGATCGGCATCGAAGATCGCGGTCATCTCGGAATTGGTGCGCCAATGCTGATCTACCGGATAGCTTGTCTGCGGATCCAGCGCGATCGGCCGCTCGGCGGAGCCAGCGCGGTCGAATACCAGCGCGCTGTCGGGAACGGCCGACCAGCTCAGCCGCGCGGTCCCGTCGTCGAGCACGCGGAACAACGCGGAATCCGGCTTCTCCCCGGAAACCGCGCCGTCGAACGTGAGCAGCCAGCCATCGCTTGACGGAATGACCTTGATCACCGGCCAATCGACGATCGGCGCCCTGGCCGCGTCGATCGCCTGGAAACCGCCATCGCTGCTGAAATGCGCCGGGCGGCGCCAGCTTCCGCGCCAGCCCGCTTTGTCCTGCGTCAGATTGACGATCATCAGCACGCGGCCATTGGATCGCACCGCCCAGCGTCCGGCCGCATCGCGCGGCGCGGCCCAGGCGGGGAACGCGATCAACAACGCCACGATCATTGCCACTATCCGCATCCGCTCGTCCCTCCATCTGCGTCGCCCACAGCGTGACGCGCAATTGGGGCAGCCGTGCGACCATCAGTCGGTGCCGAGCGGCTTGGGCGGCGTGACCTCATTCTCGGGCAATGGCGGAATGGTGCGCAGGATCAACCCTAGCAGCAGCGCGACCGCGCCCAGCGCGCCGCAGAACCAGGCCACGCCCGGCCACCCGGCGCGCGTCCAGGCGATGCCGCACAGCGAGCCCAGCACGCTCGACCCGGCATAGTAGAAGAACAGGTACAGCGCCGCCGCCTGTCCGCGTCGGGCGAGCGCGCGGCGCCCGACCCAGGCGCTGGCGATCGAATGCGCGCCGAAAAAGCCGATCGTCACCACGCCGATGCCGGCGATCACGAGCGCGAGGGGTGTCGCCGCGGTCAAGGCCACCCCACCGATCAGCAGGACGACCGGGATCCAGAAGATGCGGCGACGGCCGATGCGCCCGGCGACACCGCCGAACCAGGCCGAACTCCAGGACCCGAGCAGATAGAGGAGGAAGATCGCCCCGACCGCAGCGTGCCCGAGCGAATAGGGCGCCGCCATCAACCGGAAACCGGCATAGTTGTAGATGCTGACGAACACGCCCATCAGGACGAACGCTTCGACGAACAGCAACAGCATGGCACGATCGCGGAACAGTCCGACGAACCCCCGTGCCACCTCGGCCGCGGGCGGCGCGGACCGGACGAAATGGCGCGATTCGGGCGCCAGCCGGCGGAACGCCTCCGCCATGACCAGCCCCGCGACCCCGACCAACGCGACCGCGCCGCGCCATCCGGCGATGTCGGTGAGCAGGCTGACCCCGAGCCGCCCCGCCATCCCGCCGATCGCGCTGCCGCCGATATAGAGCCCCATCGCCGAACCGACCGACGCGTGATCGACCTCTTCGCTGACATAGGCCATCGCCACTGCCGGAACGCCGGCGAGCGCGACCCCGGTCAGGAAGCGCAACACGAGCAAGGCGGACCAACCCGGTGCCGCCGCCGTGGCGAGGCTGAACCCGCCGGCGAGAAACATCGCCGCGACCATCATCGGCCGGCGCCCCCAACGGTCCGACAAGGCGCCCGCGCCCAGGATGCCGATCGCGAGCGGTCCGGTCGCCAGCCCCACCGCCAGACTGGCGACTTCCGCGCTGAGATGAAATTCGTGCGCGAACAGCGGCAGCAGCGGCTGCGCCGAATAGAGCAGCGAAAAGGTCGAGAACCCTGCGAACAACATCGCCAGCGTGAGGCGGCGATACTCGGCGCTACCCTTGGCGATCGCCATTCAGAAGCCGCTCAACAGGCTCGCGACATTCGCTCCGAGCGCGTCGACCGCATAGCCGCCCTCCATCACGATCACCGTCGGCAATCCCGCCGCGGCGATGTCGGCGGCGAGCAAGGCGTAATCTGGCGTCTCGAGCCGGAAGGCGGAGATCGGATCACCCGCATAGGTATCGGCACCGAAGCTCACCACCAGCAGGTCCGCGCCGAAATCGGCGATCGCGTGCAATGCCGTCGCCTGGGCGCGGCGGAAATCGTCGACCGCCGTACCCTGCGGCAGCGGCAGGTTGAGGGTCGCGCCCCGGCCGTCGCCTTCGCCCACCTCGTCGGCATGGCCCCAATAAAAGGGATAGTCGGTCGCGGGATCGGCGTGGAGCGACGCGTAGAACACGTCGCCGCGCCGCCAGAAAATGTCCTGCGTGCCGTTGCCGTGATGATAATCGATGTCGAGGATCGCGACCTTCGACTTGCCCGCATCGCGAGCGCTCTGCGCAGCGATCGCGGCGATGTTGAGATGGCAATAGCCGCCATAATAATCGGCACCCGCATGATGGCCCGGCGGGCGGCTCAGCGCGAAGGCGGCGCGCTCGCCGCCGAGCACGGCGTGGGTCGCGGCAAGCGCGGACTGCGCGCTCCAATAGGCACTTTCCCAAGTCCGCGACGTGATCGGGGTGGAAGCGTCGAAGCTATATTGTCCGATCAGTGCGTCGATCCGCTCGAGCCGGAGCGGCCGCCGTCCCACCACCGGCCAGACATAGCCGATCACGTCGCCCGGGCGTCCGGCCTGCGCCCAGCGTGCCGCCGCCGATTTCAGGAATGCGACATATCCCGCATCGTGCACCGCGAGGATCGGCGCCTCGCCGCGATCCTCGGGCGCTTCCGCGCCACCGATCGCGACCAGGATCGACTGCGCGCGCGATGGCTTTTCGGCGTAATCGGTGAACCCGCCATTGTGTAGTTCGCGCTCGGGCGCGTGGAGCAATTGGCGCGGGTCGAAGAACCGGCGCATGCTCACCCCTCGGCTGGCCGCGCGATCCAGCGCAGCACCACGAACCCCGCCAGCCCGGAGAGCAGCGACCCGGCCAGCACCCCGACCTTCACCCGATCGACCAGGACGGGATCGGCGAAGGCGAGGCCGCCGATGAACAGGCTCATCGTGAACCCGATCCCCGCCAACAACAGCACGCCATAGAGTTGCGACCAGGATGCGCGGCCCGGCCGCTCCGCCCAACCGAACCGCACGGCGGCGGCAACCGCGGCGAGCATCCCGGTCTGCTTGCCGACGAACAGACCGGCGGCGACCGCGATGACGAGCGGCTCGGCCAGTGCATGCCAGCCCAGCCCGCCGAGCGATACCCCGGCATTGGCGAAACCGAACAGCGGCACGACGCCGAACGCCACCCAGGGCGACAGGCCGTGCTCCAGCCGATGCAGCGGCGACTCGGCATCGTCAGGGGTGCCCGGCGACCTCCGGATCGGAATCATCGTTGCCGCCAGCACGCCAGCGATCGTCGCATGCACGCCCGATCGCAGCACGAGCCACCACAGCAACGCCGCGGCGATCAGATACGGCAGCAGCCGTACCACGCCGAGCCGGTTCATCGCGACCATCGCGCCGAGCACCACTGCCGCCGCCCCGAGCGACAGCAGGTCGAGCCCGTGGCTGTAGGCGACCGCGATGATCGCGACCGCGCCCATGTCGTCGACGATCGCGACCGTGGTCAGGAACAGTTTCAGCGGCGCCGGCACGCGCGAACCGAGCAGCGCCATCACCCCCACCGCGAACGCAATGTCGGTCGCCGCCGGGATCGCCCAGCCCCTGGTCAGCGCGGGGTCGCCGCGGACCACCGCGAGATAGACGATCGCGGGCGCGACCATCCCCGCGGCGGCAGCGATCACCGGCAGGGTGCGGTCAGCCGGGCGCGACAGCTCGCCGTCGACCAGCTCGCGCTTGATCTCCAGCCCGACGAGCAGGAAGAACAGCGCCATCAATCCGTCGTTGATCCACAGGTGCACCGTCATCGGGCCGAGCTTGGGGGCGAGAACCGGCCCCGTTTCGGCATGGAGCAAGTGAAAATAGCCGTCGGCGAGCGACGAATTCGCCGCGATCATCGCAAGCAGGGCCGCCCCGATCAGGACGATCCCGCCAGCCGCTTCATCCTTGAGGAAGTCCCGGAGGATGGAGCTGCGCTTTGCCTTCGCCACGATCACCCCTTCGTCATGCCGGGCTTGTCCCGGCATCCACCGTGCAGCAAGCTCCGCACTCGTTTTGGTTTGCGGCACGGTGGACTCCGGCACAAGGCCGGGATGACGAATAAATCGTCGTGAAAAATCCTACCGTGCCAGTGCCTCGGCGATCAGCTTCCTCGTATTCTCCACGCCGTAAAGCGCGATGAAGCTGCCCATCCGCGGTCCCTGGCTCGATCCGAGCAAGGTCTCGTACAGCGCCTTGAACCAGTCGCGCAGCTCCGCGAATCCACCCGTCTTGCCGATCTCGTAGACGATGTTCTGGATGTCTTCGGCGCCGGCGCCCGCCGGCAGTGCGGCAAGATCGGCATCGAGCCGCCGCAACGCCTCGACCTCCACGCCCTCGGGCGCGCGGCGGACGAGTGTCGGCGCGACGAAATCGCGGGCATAGTTGAGCGCATAGCCGATCAGTTTGTCGAGCTCGGGATAATCCGCCGCGGTGGCGCCGGGCAGGTAATTGCCCAGATAGCCCCAGACCTGCTCCTTGGTCGCATCCCCACCCATCACGCCGACCAGGTTGAGCAGCAGCCCGAACGTCACCGGCAACGCATCCTGGGGAACTTGCCCGTTATGGATGTGGTGGACCGGATTGCCGAGCCGCTCCTTGTCGTTCTGGCCGTGATAATTGGCACGGAACTGCCAATAATCGTCAACCGCGCGCGGGATCAGCCCGAGATGGAGCGACTTCGCCTTCTTGGGCTCGCGATAGATGTAGAACGCCAGGCTCTCGTCGGGGCCATAGGTCAACCATTCCTCGATCGACAGTCCGTTGCCCTTCGACTTCGAGATCTTCTCGCCCTTTTCGTCGAGGAACATCTCGTAGTTGAAACCCTCGGGCGGGCGGCCGCCGAGCGCGCGGGTGATCTTACCCGACTGGATCACCGAATCGATCAGATCCTTGCCAGCCATCTCGTAATCGACGCCGAGCGCGACCCAGCGCATCGCCCAGTCGACCTTCCATTGCAGCTT
>CAZFTL010000007.1:0-194669 GCA_964521615.1 uncultured Stakelama sp.
CGACGATTTCCAGCAGAATTATTTCGTCATCCCGAGCTTCGACGAACTGCTGCGGGTGACGGTCGAAACCGACTTTGCCCCGCTATACGAACGCCTGAAGGCGCAGCCCGATATTCGCATTGCCGAAATCCTGCCCGACGACACCGTTATCACGCGCGGAACGCAGGTTTATGCGCGCGGCAAGGGGCCGGCGGTCGTCGGCTGATTTCAGGTCACCGGGTGGTCGCGCAGACATTCGTCGGCGTAGCGGCTGGTGTCTTCCTTGGACGGGCCGGTCATCAATTCGCCGACGCTCTTGTTCGCGATCAATTTGTCGGCGACGCAGCCGCAGACGACCGAAAAATCCTTGGTCGTTCCCGACGTCTTTTGCGCGCCTTCCTGGCATTGCGCGATGAATTTCGGGCGGAAGGAGTCGATGAAACCCTTGTCGAAGGATGAGCTCGCATTCGCGGCCGGCCCGTTGCTGTTGCAGGCGGCCAGGAGCAAGGCCATCATGGTCAGCGAAAATGTCCGGGTCATCTGTCGCGCCTCTCGTCGGGTGGATGGTCAGATATCGAGCGCCCAGCCGTCCCGGCCCTTGGGGTCGAACGGCTTGGTGGGGACGTAGCGGGGCGCGCCTGCGATCAGCTTGAGCACCGTCCAGTCGCCGCGGCGATCGGCTTCGACCAACGTACAGCCGCACGCGGTATAGGCCTCGACCACCTGATTGCGCTGGGTTTCGAGCAATCCCGCCAGGATGATCGTCGCCTCGGCCGCCGCCATCGCGGCGAGTTCGGGCGCCATCGACACCAGGGGACCGGCCAGCACGTTGGCGATGATCAGGTCGAACGGCGCGGCGGCGGTGATCGCGTCGTCGAGCGCGCCGTCGGCGACGATCAGATCGATCCCGGACACCTGATTCGACTCGGCATTCTCGCGCGTGACGTCGATCGCCATCGGGTCGATGTCGGTCGCCATCACGCGTGCCCCGGGCCACAGGTGCCGCGCGGCGAACGCGAGCAGCCCGGTGCCGGTGCCGACATCGATGACGTTGGCGACGGTGCGATCCGCCATCGCGTCGAGCATCGCGAGGCAGCCCGAGGTAGTGGCGTGATGCCCGGTGCCGAACGCGCGGCCGGCGTCGATCAGGAAGGCGCGGCCGCCCGGCGGCGGCTCGACCGGATGCGCGCTGGTATGGACGACGAAGCGGCCTTCGCGGATCGGTTCGAGCCCGGCCTGGCTCATCGTTACCCAATCCTCGTCGTAGAGCGGCTCGATCGCGGGCTCCACTCCGGCGGCGCTCGGCACCAGCGAGCGGATTGCCGCGATCATCGCGGCGTCAGGCTCGGCTTCGCTATAGGCGTCGAGCCGCCAGCGTTCGATATCATCCTCGACTTCTTCGGTGGTCATCAACACGGCGTCGATCGCGATCTCGGCGGCGTCGATCGCTTCGGCCTCGGCGCGGGTGCAGGGCAGGGTGAGCCGCCAGCTGTCGATCCTGCGCGCCGGATCAGCGGACATAGCTTGCGCCGTTAACGTCGATCACCGACCCGGTCATCGATGGCGGTGCGGACAGCGCGAGATACTGGACAGCATTGGCGATTTCCTCGGGATCGGCGACTCGGCCGAGCGGTATGTCAGCGAGCAGTTTGTCGCCGCCGCGGCTCGACAGATATTCCTCGGCCATTCCGGTCATGGTGAAACCGGGGCAGACGGCGAAGGCCAGGATGCCCTCGGCCGCATAGCCTCTCGCGATCGACTTGGTCATTGCCACCATGCCGGCTTTGGAGGCCGCATAGTGCCAGTGTTTGGGGCTGTCGCCGCGGTATGCGGCGCGGCTCGCGACGTTGACGATGCGTCCTCCGGACGCGCGCTCCTGCCAGTGCTTCACCGCCAACCGGCACAATTCGGCGCTCGCGGTCAGGTTGATCCGCATGGTGCGCTCCCAGCCGGCGGTCCAGTCGTCGTCGGACAAGTCGATCGGGTTGTCCTCGAACACGCCGGCATTGTTGATCAGCACGTCGACCGTACCGAGTTCGGCGAGCGCCTTGTCCCAGAGCTGGCGAGGGGCGGCGGGGTCCGAAAAATCGGCGGGAACGCCGGACCGGGTGCCGTGGCCGATGACGCGAAGACTGGCGTCGGACGCCAGCGCCCGAGCGATCGCCGCGCCGATGCCCCGGCTGCTGCCGGTGAGGAGGATATTGGTCATGGCGCGGGATTAGAAGGAGCGGGAAGCGTGGGCAATGCCTCCGCAGAGGGGGAGATCAAGTCCTCCCCGTTTCCGGGGAGGAATTAAACACTACGCCGCCACGCTTGCCGAAAACTGGTCCGCCGCGCTCTTTAGCCCGCCCAGGCGGTCGTCGACATCGCTGACGTCGCTGGCCAGTGCGCCCATTTCACGCGCCACCGCTTCGGTGTCCTCGCGGATCGTGGCGATGGTGTTGGACATCGAATCGGCGGCGAGCGCGGTTTCGTCGACCGCAGCGGTGATCGCGGTCACGGTCTGCGCCTGGGCCTCCATCGCGAAGCGGATGCGGTTGGCGCTTTCCTGGACCTCGGCGACGGTCGACTTGATCCCTGCGCTGGTTTCGACGGTCGAACGGGTAGCCGACTGGATCGCGGCGATCTTGGCGGCGATGTCGTCGGTGGCGCGCGCGGTCTGGTTGGCGAGGCTCTTCACTTCCTGCGCGACCACCGCGAAGCCGCGGCCGGCGTCGCCGGCGCGGGCAGCCTCGATCGTGGCGTTGAGGGCGAGCAAATTGGTCTGGCCGGCGATGTCGCGGATCAGGCCCAGGATCGATTCGATCGACTTGGCGTGATCGCTGAGCGCGCTGCTGGTTTCGACGGATTCGCTCGCTTGCGAGCTGGCGCGGGTGGCAATTTCGGCGGCGGCCTCGACTTCGGTGCGGGCATCCTCGATCGCGCGGATCAACCCCGCCGCGGTCTGCGCGGCTTCGCGCATCGCCACCGCCGATTGCTCGGCAGCAGCTGCCACTTCCGCGGTCTTGTCGATCATGCCCTGGGCGGACCCGGACGTGCGGGCGGCCTGGCCACGAATCTTGGTCCCGAGTTGTGCCGTGCCTTCGATCGATGCGGCGATCGATTCACGGAACTTGTCGGAGCTTTCCTGGCGCGCTTTCTGCGCGCGCGTGCCGACCAGATGGCTGACATAGCTGGTCAGCAGGTGCGCTTCGACCAGCGCGACGCGCTGCATGACATCGGCATATCGGGCCAGCCGGACGCCATCATCGGCGCATGCTTCGCCGACCACGGCCAGCGTCGCCTGGTGCGCGGCCGACAGCGACGAGAGCAGCGGCGCGAGCGGGATGCCGGCCTGATCCGAGTCGCGGGCGTGCGCACACGCCATGACTTTCCAGTCGCGGCCGAGCGGATCCTCGAACTTGGCACGCATATAGGCGACGCTCGCCGCAACCTGCGTCTCGAGCTGCTTGGGGGTGTAGTAGCTGCGGACGTGCGCGGTGGCGGGATGGTCGAGATAGCGATCCCAGAACAGCCGGCAGATGGCTTCGTAATGCGGTTCGACGAGCGGGAGTAACTCGGCGCTCACCGGCGCGATCTGGCCATCCCAGTCGAATGGCGGAAGATCGCGCTTGAGCGCCGCTCTCAGGTCGTCGGGAAAAACGATCGGTTGCGATTCGTTCACGTCGCCCCCTCCAGGGTCAGGCCGCTACCTTGGCGACGAAGTCGCTGGCGCTGGTTTTCAGATGGCCGAGCTGGCCGTCGAGCGAATCGAAGCCTTTGCCGACGCCGTCGATTTCGTTCGCCACCGCTTCGGTGTCCTCGCGGATCGTGGCGATGGTGTTGGACATCGAATCCGCGGCGAGCGCGGTTTCGTCGACCGCCGCGGTGATCGCGGTTACGGTCTGCGCCTGGGCCTCCATCGCGAAGCGGATGCGGTTGGCGCTTTCCTGGACCTCGGCGACGGTCGACTTGATCCCTGCGCTGGTTTCGACGGTCGAACGGGTAGCCGACTGGATCGCGGCGATCTTGGCGGCGATGTCGTCGGTGGCGCGCGCGGTCTGGTTGGCGAGGCTTTTCACTTCCTGCGCGACGACCGCGAAGCCGCGGCCGGCGTCGCCGGCGCGGGCGGCCTCGATCGTTGCGTTGAGGGCGAGCAAGTTGGTCTGGCCAGCGATGTCGCGGATCAGCCCCAGGATCGATTCGATCGACTTGGCATGATCGCTGAGCATTTCGGACATGCCGACCGCCTGGCCGGCCTGGGAGCTGGCGCGGGTGGCAATCTCGGCGGCGGCCTCGACTTCGGTGCGGGCATCCTCGATCGCGCGGATCAGCCCGGCGGCTGTCTGTGCCGCCTCGCGCATCGCTACGGCCGATTGTTCGGCGGCTGCGGCAACTTCGGCGGTCTTGTCGATCATGCCGCGCGCCGAACCCGAACTGCGCGCGGCCTGGTCGCGTAGCACCGCGCCTTCGCTGGTGGCGCGCTCGACCATCGTCGCGATGCCGTCGCGGAATTCGGCGGCGAGCCGATCACGGGCGACCCCAGCCTGATATTCTCGATAGGAATTGTAGATGTCGACGGTGATCTCGCCTTCCAGCGCCGACAACCGCATGAGGGTGTCGATGAGCACCGGCAGACGGGCGTCCTCCCGATCGACTCGCGTCACCATCACGCCAAGCGCCGCGCGGTCGCTGGCGGAGATCATCGAGAGAAGCGCCATCGGCGACACGTCGGCGGAAAAAGCGGCGGCGACCGAGCGCTCGATCGATTCGACCCAGGCGCGGCCCGACGTGTCGAGGAAGCGGTTGCGCAGGAACTCGCAGCCGATGTCGATCATCTTCTGCGTCTCGTGCGGTGCCCAGATCCGTTCGTCGGCGAAACAACGCAGCCATTGCTGCCAATAAGCTTCCGAAATCGCGTGGATGTCGGGTTCGAGCACGTTCCAGGCATCGCGGCTCGCTGACGCCAGGGTACCGTCGAAATCGAACACCCGCAGCCGCGCGCGAAGGTCGATCTTCGCGGCGATGGTGCCGATCACGGGCAAGTCATGGGTGCTCAACGATTTTCTCCGCTTCACGGCCGCTGGGAAGAATTAGCCGGTCGGAGGCAAGAGCTAGCGCGGACTTGGTTAAGGCAGGGTTAGGATGGCGGGAGGGAATAAAGGGCGCCAGATTGGATCGATAGTCCTCTTCCGCTTGTGGGAGAGGGGATTCCGCGTGGCGGAAGGGTGAGAGTCTCAAGAGGGACTCCCACCCTTGCATCCCCACGCTCGGGAGCTAAGAGGGCGCAGCGCTTTCGCAGGGGACTTTACTTGGCCACGCCGTCCAAACCCGACCGCCCGATTTCGCCCCACCTATCGCATTACCGGTGGGGGCCGCACATGCTGGTGTCGATCCTTCACCGCGCGACCGGTGACGGGCTCGCCGTGGTCGGCGGCATCCTGTTCACCTGCTGGCTGGCGGCGCTCGCCGGCGGCAAGGACAGCTACGACTGGTTCGTGTCGTGGTTCTCGGGCGGGTACTGGAGTGTACTGGGTTATGTGCTCGGCGTCGGTCTGACCTGGTCGCTGTTCCAGCATATGATGAGCGGCATCCGCCACTTCTTCCTCGATGCCGGCGCGGGCTACGAGCTCAAGGGCAACAAGACCGGATCGATCCTGACGATCGTCTTCTCGGTGCTGCTTACCATCCTGTTCTGGGGCGTGCTGCTCAAGGACGTCATCCTCGGAGTCGCCAAATAATGGGCCAGGGCACCGAACTCGGCCGCGTCCGCGGTCTCGGCAGCGCCAAGGAAGGCGCGCACCACTGGTGGCGCCAGCGCATCACCGCGGCGTCGAATCTCTTCCTCCTGATCTGGTTCATGATCTCGCTGACCCGGTTGAGCGGGTTCGATTATGACAGTGTCCATGCCTGGATCGGGTCGGCCTGGGCGGCGGTTCCGCTGATCTTGCTGGTCATCTCGACCTGCTGGCATGCGCGGCTGGGACTGCAGGTCCTGATCGAGGACTATGCCGAGAATGAGGGGCGCGTCGCCTCGCTGGTCCTCATCGAATTCTTCCTCGCGGTGATCGCGGTCACCGCCATTTTCTCGATCCTGCGCGCAGCGCTGGCGGGGGCGTGATGACCGACAGCTACAAGATCATCGACCATACCTATGACGCCGTCGTGGTGGGCGCGGGCGGCTCCGGCCTGCGCGCGACCATGGGCGTCGCCGAAAGCGGGCTGAAGACGGCCTGCATCACCAAGGTGTTCCCGACGCGCAGCCACACGGTCGCGGCGCAGGGCGGCATCGCCGCCAGCCTCGGCAATATGGGTCCGGATCACTGGACCTGGCACATGTTCGACACCGTCAAGGGCTCCGACTGGCTCGGCGACCAGGACGCGATCGAATATATGGTGCGCGAGGCGCCGGCCGCGGTCTACGAGCTCGAACATGCCGGCGTGCCGTTCAGCCGGACCGAGGCGGGCAAAATCTATCAGCGCCCGTTCGGCGGCATGATGCAAAACATGGGCGAGGGGCCGCCCGCGCAACGCACCTGTGCCGCTGCCGACCGTACCGGTCACGCGATGCTGCACGCGCTCTATCAGCAGAGCCTGAAGTACGACGCCGATTTCTACATCGAATATTTCGCGCTCGACCTCATCATGGAGGACGGCGCGTGCAAGGGCGTGATCGCGCTCTGCATGGAAGACGGTTCGATCCACCGCTTCCGCAGCCACGCGACGGTGCTGGCGACGGGCGGCTATGGCCGCGTCTATCAGTCGGCGACCAGCGCGCATACCTGCACCGGCGACGGCGGCGGCATGGTGCTGCGTGCCGGGCTCCCGCTGCAGGATATGGAATTCGTCCAGTTCCACCCGACCGGCATCTACGGCGCCGGTGTTCTCATCACCGAGGGCGCGCGCGGTGAGGGCGGCTATCTGACCAATTCCGAGGGCGAGCGCTTCATGGAGCGCTACGCGCCGTCGGCCAAGGACCTCGCCAGCCGCGACGTCGTCGCGCGCTCGATGGCCGCCGAAATTCGCGAAGGTCGCGGCGTCGGCGCCAACAAGGACCATATCTACCTGCACCTCGATCACATCGATCCGAAGGTGCTGCACGAACGGCTTCCGGGCATCACCGAGACCGGCAAGATCTTCGCCGGCGTCGACCTGACCCGCCAGCCGCTGCCGGTCACGCCGACCGTGCATTACAATATGGGCGGCATCCCCACGAACTATCATGGCGAAGTCGTCCATCTGAAGGACGGCGATCCCGACGCGGTCGTCCCCGGCCTGTTCGCGGTGGGTGAGGCGGCGTGCGTCTCGGTCCATGGCGCCAACCGCCTCGGCTCGAACTCGCTGATCGACCTGGTCGTGTTCGGCCGCGCGACCGGCAAGCGCATCGCCGAGATCACGCGGAGGGATTCGAAGCACGGCACGGTGGTCAAGGCCGCCGATGACAAGGCGATCGAGCGGCTCGATCATTTCCGCAACGCCAAGGGCTCGAAGCCGACCGCGCAAATCCGTGCCGACATGCAGCGTACGATGCAGAAGCATTGCGCGGTGTTCCGCGATACCGCTTTGCTCGACGAAGGCGTCGGGCACATGGACGTGGTCTACAAGTCGCTCGCCGATGTCGGCATCACCGATCGCTCGCTGATCTGGAACACCGATCTGGTCGAGACGCTTGAGCTCGACAATCTGCTCGGCCAGGCGGTCGTCACTATCCGGGGAGCGGCCAACCGGAAAGAGAGCCGCGGTGCCCACATGCACGAGGATTTCCCGGAGCGCGACGACAAGAACTGGATGAAGCACACCATCGCGACGTTCGACGGCTGGGGCGGCAAGGGCGGCGGCGTCTCGCTCGATTACCGCCCGGTGCACGATTACACGCTGACCGACGACATCGACTATATCAAGCCGAAGAAGCGGGTTTATTGAGCACTTTCCTTCTCCCCTTGTGGGAGAGGGAAGGGGCCCGCTTGCGAAGCGAGTGGGAAAGGTGAGGGGGAGTCACAGGTGATGTGGCTTGTGACTCCCCCTCACCCTTCCGCGCCTTTGGCGTTCCCTCCCTCTCCCACAAGGGGAGAGGGAGATTGTTTGGAATTCACGCAGCGTTGTCGATGCCGAGTTCACCGAGCTTGCGATAGAGCGTCGAGCGGCCGATCCCGAGCCGGCGGGCAACTTCGGTCATGCGGCCGCGATAATGGCCGATCGCCAGACGGATGACGTCGGCCTCGATCTCTTCGAGCGGGCGCATGTTGCCGTCCGCGCGGAACAGGGTGACGCCGCCCGAGGTCGCCATCTGCGCGCCCGGACTCGCGACGCGTTGCGTGCCGAGCGCGGCGATCTGCGGGAAGTCGGCGCGGGTCAGCGCATCGCCTTCGCAAAGTACGGCGGCACGGAAGAGTGCGTTCTGCAGCTGACGGACATTGCCGGGCCAGTCGTAGCGGCCGAGCAACGCCAGCGCGTCGTCGGTGATGCCGAGCGGACGCAGGCCGGGCTGGTCCGCGATCCGTGCCAGCAAGTGGCGGGCGAGCGCCGGGATGTCGCCGGTACGTTCGCGCAAGGGCGGGATCGTCACCTGGACGACGTTGAGCCGGTAGTAGAGATCCTCGCGGAAGCGGCCGGCCTCGACTTCCTCGATCAGGCGCTTGTTGGTCGCGGCGATCACGCGCACGTCGACCTCGCGGACATGCCGCGCGCCGATCGGGTGCACTTCGCCGGATTGCAGCACGCGGAGCAATTTGACCTGCGCGTCGAGCGGCATTTCGCCGATTTCGTCGAGGAACAGGGTGCCACCATCGGCATCGACGAACTTGCCGATCTTGCGCTCGAACGCGCCGGTAAAGGCACCTTTCTCATGGCCGAACAGCTCGCTTTCGACCAGGTTGGCGGGGATCGCGCCGCAATTGATCGCGACCATCGGCTTCTTGCCGCGCGGGGAGGCGGCATGAATAGCTTCCGCCACGACTTCCTTGCCGACGCCGCTCTCGCCCTCGATCAGCACCGGGACGCGCGCGCGCGCGGCCTTGGCGGCGATCGCCAGCGCGGCGCGGAAATCGGGGGCGGCGCCGACGATTTCGTCGAAACCGAGCAGGGCCGGAATCTTCTCGGTCAGCGGGCGAAGCTCTCCCGCGTCGGTCCCGGCGACCACGGCCTCCAGCGCGGATAGCAGGCGATCGGCGGCGAACGGCTTGACCAGGAAGTCGGTTGCCCCCGCTCGCATCGCAGCCACCGCCTGGGCGACGGAGCCGTTGGCGGTCAGCATCAGGATGGGGAGTTGGGGACGGCGGACGCGCAGTTCGCGGATCAACTCCTCGGCTTCGCTTTCGGGGCCGAAACTGTCGAGCAGGATCGCGTCGAGCTGCATGCCGTCCTGGGTGCCGAGCATGGCAATGGCGGTCTCGCCATCGGCGGCGAACACCGAACGCCAGTCGCGCCGCGCGGCGATCGCCGATACGAGGCGGCGCTGCGCGGGTTCGTCGTCGATCAACATCAGGAGGCGCTGTCCGTTGCGCGTCATCCCGCCCTCTTCGTGTCCAATTGCACCGGTAACCATAGGGCTAGGGGGTAAAGGTCAGCTTAAGCACGGCCGCGGCGGCAAATATCGACTTGTGGCCCGCCGCATCGAACTTGGCCCTTTGGAGGGTTGAGGCGCGCCGCGCTGCTGGCTAAGACCACCGCACAATCAGGGTGGAGAGAATTGCGGCATGGCCGACCAAACCGACATGAAGACGCACGAGGCTACGTATCACTCGGTGCTCGGGATGCTGAAGTACGGCGCGATAGGCTGCTTCTTCATCGCGGCGATGGTGATCTGGCTCATCTCCTCCGGTCACAAGTAAGCCGCGGGTGAAGATCGCCGTCCTGCGGGAGACCGCTCCGGGCGAACGCCGCGTCGCGGCCACTCCCGAAACGGTCAAGAAGTTCGCCGCACTCGGTGCCGAGGTCGCGGTCGAACAGGGCGCTGGCCTTGCCGCCAGCTTCGACGATGCCGGCTATGAAGGCGCGGGCGCCACATTGGGCACACGCGCCGCGGTGCTGAAGGGCGCCGACATCGTGCTTGGTGTCCAGGGCCCCGACCCCGCCGAATTGAAGGGGGCCGCCAAGGGCGCCTGGGTCGTGGCGGGGCTCAACCCGTTCGGTGAGCGTGCCCGGGTCGATGCGTATGCAGCGGCCGGCGTCGAGGCGCTGGCGATGGAATTCATGCCGCGCATCACCCGTGCGCAGTCGATGGACATCCTGTCGAGCCAGGCGAATCTCGCCGGCTACAAGGCGGTTCTCGACGCCGCCGCCGAATATGGCCGCGCCTTCCCGATGATGATGACCGCGGCCGGCACCGTCTCGGCCGCCAAGGCATTCGTGATGGGCGTCGGCGTCGCCGGCCTCCAGGCGATCGCAACTGCGCGGCGGCTCGGCGCGCAGGTCTCGGCGACCGACGTCCGCTCGGCGACCAAAGAGCAGATCCAGTCGCTCGGCGCCAAGCCGATCTTCGTCGAGAATGTCGCCGGGATCGAAGGCGAAGGCTCGGGCGGCTACGCCACCGAGATGAGCGAGGAGTATCAGAAGGCGCAGGCCGAACTGGTCTCCGGGCACATCGCCAAGCAGGACATTGTGATCACGACTGCGTTGATCCCCGGCCGCCCCGCGCCGCGGCTGATCAGTGACGCGCAGATCGCGACGATGCGCCCGGGCAGCGTGATCGTCGATCTGGCGGTCGAGAGCGGTGGCAATGTCGAGGGCGCGGTCGCCGGCGAGGTGGTCGAGCGGCATGGCGTGAAGATCGTCGGGCACAAGAACATGGCCTCGCGGCTGGCGTCTGACGCTTCGGCCCTGTTCGCGCGCAACCTCTACAATTTCCTGTCGACTTTCTGGGACAAGGAAGCTGGCAAACCCGTGCTCGACGAGGAGATCGGCGACGCGGTGCGGCTGACCAGGGACGGCGCAGTGGTCAATGCGAGGCTGCTGGGTTGAGATGGCCGGCGCTCCTTGCGGCGGTGCCAGCGGCGATCATCCTGTCGCTGCCGATCGCTTGCCAGGGTAGAGCCGTTGCCGGAACTGCATCGGCGGCGCGGGCCGATCATCCGGCATTTCACGAGGCGGTCTGGGTCTATTACGCCTCATCCCATCCTATCTGCGGCGTGAAGACCGACACGGCGCTGGAGGCGAAGATTGCCGGCCGCGACAAGAGGTTCTCAGCCCTGTCGGCCCGGATCGAGGCTGGCCAGCTGGGTGGCGAATTCAGGCGCGCGCTGGACGACGCGCAGAAGAAGCAGGCCGGCATCGCGGCGGTGGCCGATTGCGCGGCGCCGACCCTTGCCGCCTCACGGGAAGGTTTCAACCAATCGCTTGTCGCGCTCGACAAGCTCGAACGCGCCTGGCGCGCTGCGCTCAAGGGGCAGGGGTAGCTCATGGACTTCATCTCGATCCTGTCGATCTTCGTGCTGGCGGTGTTCGTCGGCTATTATGTCGTCTGGTCGGTGACGCCGGCGCTGCACACGCCGCTGATGGCGGTGACCAACGCGATCTCGTCGGTGATCATCGTCGGTGCCCTGATTGCCAGCGCGGCGGTGACGATCGGCGAGAGCGGGGCCACGTCGAAATGGCTCGGGCTGCTCGCGGTGGTGCTGGCCAGCGTCAACATCTTCGGCGGCTTCGCCGTCACCGCGCGGATGCTTGCGATGTACAAGAAGAAGGACCGGCCGGCCGCGGCCAAGCATTGATTTCATCATCCCGGGCTCGTCCCGGGATCCACTCATCCACTTGCGCCCAGCGGCGCGGTGGACCCCGGCACAGGGCCGGGGTGACGGTTGGGGGTTGAATGGAACAGGTAACGATCAATCCTTGGGCGGCACTGGCCTATCTGGTCGCGGGAGTATGCTTCATCCTCGCCCTGCGCGGCCTGTCGAGCCCGACCTCGAGCCAGCGTGGCAACCGCTTCGGCATGATCGGCATGACGATCGCCGTGGTGACGACGCTGGTTACGCACATGCCGGGATCGTTCACCAATGTCGGTGAAGGCGGATTTGTTGCGCATCTCGACGGCGCAACGCTGATCGAGATCCTTGCTGCTATCGGCATCGGCGCGACGATCGGCGTCGTTACCGCGCGTCGGATCGCTATGACCGCGATGCCGCAGTTGGTCGCCGCGTTCCACTCGCTGGTCGGACTCGCCGCCGTGCTGGTCGCGGCTGCGGCATTCCTCAACCCTATGGCGTTCGGTATCGCCGAACTCACCAAGAACGCGGACGTCACCGCCGTCTTCCCGCTCATTTACACCCAGAGCCGCATCGAGATGGGCCTGGGCGTCGCGATTGGCGCGATCACCTTCTCGGGATCGGTGATCGCTTTCCTCAAATTGAACGGCAATATGGGCGGCAAGCCGATCCTGTTGCCGGGCCGCCACGTCATCAATCTAGCGGTGCTCGCCGGCATCCTCGGCCTGGTCGGCTATTTCACCCAGGATCAGGCGCCGTGGGTATTCTGGACGATCACCGTCCTGTCGTTCGCGATCGGCTTCCTGCTGATCATCCCGATCGGCGGCGCGGACATGCCGGTCGTGGTGTCGATGCTCAACAGCTATTCGGGCTGGGCGGCGGCGGCGATGGGCTTCACGCTGCACAACACCGCGATGATCATCACCGGCGCGCTGGTCGGCTCGTCGGGCGCGATCCTGTCCTACATCATGTGCCGCGCCATGAACCGCAGCTTCATCAGCGTCATCGCCGGCGGGTTCGGCGGCGAGGCCGGTGGCGGTGGCGGCGAGGCCAAGGAGCAGCGTCCCTGGAAGCGCGGCTCGGCCGAGGATGCGGCCTTCCTGATGAGCCAGGCCGATCAGGTCATTATCGTCCCCGGCTACGGCATGGCGGTCAGCCAGGCCCAGCACGTGCTGCGCGAGATGGCCGACAAGCTGAAGGAAGAGGGCGTCAAGGTGAAGTACGCGATCCACCCGGTCGCGGGGCGCATGCCCGGGCACATGAACGTGCTGCTCGCCGAAGCCAACGTCCCCTATGACGAGGTGTTCGAGCTTGAGGACATCAATAGCGAGTTCGCGCAGACCGACGTCGCGTTCATCATCGGCGCCAATGACGTGGTCAATCCGGCCGCCAAGACCGACAAATCCTCGCCGATCTACGGCATGCCGGTGTTCGACGTGAACAAGGCCAAGACCGTGCTCTTCATCAAGCGCTCGATGGGCGGTGTTGGCTATGCCGGTGTCGACAACGACGTCTTCTACCAGGACAACACCATGATGCTGCTGGCCGACGCGAAGAAGATGGTCGAAGAGATCGTGAAGGCGCTGGGCTGACGGCGATGGTGACCGAGACACGGCAGCGGCCCGGCGTCCTGCTATTGGGCACGTCCGGCGCGCGCAGCCATCTGGCGGCGGCGGCGGAGCGCGCAGGTACCGATATAGTCGGCGAAGCGGACTGGTCCGATGCCGTCGCGCCCGGCCTGTCCGGCGCGGCGCTTGTCCTCGCCGCGCTCGACGCGCTCGAAGGGGACAGGTTGTCCGCCGCGGTCGACAGGCTGCTGCAACTCCCCGAGAGCGAATCCGGCCTGATCGTCACCTTGGCCGAGCACCAGATCGACGCGGTCGCGGCGCCATTGCTCGACACGCGTATCGCCTTGCTCTGTGACCCTCGCGGCGATGATGTCCCCGCCGCGATCGCGCAGGCGTTGTTCGCGTCCGAGCCGCGCCAGCTTCCCACGACGGTTGCCGACCAGCGCAGCGACTATGGCTTGCCAAGCCAGCCGGTTGAGGTTGCCGCAGCGGACGTCCGCAAGGCGATCCGGGCGCGTCGGTTGCGCCAGCGGCCTTTCCCCGACCTGTTGTTCGAGGATCCCGCCTGGGACATGTTGCTTGATCTCTACGCGGCGCGGCTCGAGCGCGCGCAAGTGTCGGTGTCGAGCTTGTGCATCGCTGCCGCCGTCCCGCCGAGCACGGCGTTGCGCTGGATTTCGAAGATGACCGAAGACGGGCTGTTCGTGCGCGAACCCGACCCGTTCGATCGTCGTCGGGCGTTCATGGCCTTGAGCGACGCCGCGGTCGAACGCATGGAGCGCTATTTCGCCTCGCTGGCACAGAACGGCCTGACGATCGCCTGACCCCTTGCGTCCCGGCGCAAGCCGCGCCACAGGGCGGGGTACGGGCGGTTAGCTCAGTTGGTAGAGCATCTCGTTTACACCGAGAGGGTCGGCGGTTCGAGACCGTCACCGCCCACCATCGCTTGTTTCAGCGAAGCTGAAACGGTTGCGGCCCCGGGCCGCTCCCTCACCCGGCCCCCTAAAGAATGACCTTATTGGGAGGCCGGGGGAAGCGGGCCGGGGCCGATGCGGCGAAGCTGCAAACGATCAAAGCGCGCGGACGAGCGTGCCCGCTTCGGCGATCCAGGCCGGATCGGTCAGCACTTGCTGCCGTTGCCCGGCGCCGAGCGGCAGCAGCTGCAAGCGATCGCCCTCGCGCCCGATCAGCCGCCCGAACAGGAACCGCCCGCCGGGCCGCGGCACCAGTACATCGCGATTGAGCGCACGCGCGAAGTTTTCGGGGTCCAGCCGTCTGCACCAGATCGTGTCGCCGGCGCGATAATCGCCGATTCCGGCCGCAACCGAAATCGCCAGCGCGCCTGGTTCGGGCCGCGGCGGCGGGATCATCGCGGGGCGCGGCGGGGCAAACACGCCTTCGGCGCCGAGCACGGCCGCGATCGGCAGGTCGGCATGATCGGGCAATCGCACCAGATCCGCCGCCTCGACCCCCAGCGCGCCGGCGATGCGGTTGAGCCAATTGACCGATACGGTGCGCGTGCCCGTCTCCAGCCGACCGATCGTCTGTGCGGTGGTCGGCGGTACGCAGCGCCGCGCGACATCCTCGAGCGTCAGCCCCTTGGCGCGGCGTACTTCGCGGATCGCGGTGATCATGCTGCCCTCCAACAACCAGATCGGTTGGAGTGTGTTGGGCGTGCCCGATGTGACTGGCAAGAGCTTTCGGGTGAGGCCCGCCAACATTCAACCGATGAGTTGACTTTTATGCGGCGGTAGTCGATATAGAACCATATGGTTGAACGACTCGATCTCACTTTTGCCGCGCTTGCCGACCCGACGCGACGTGCGATGCTTGCCAGCCTCGCGCTGGGAGAACGATCGGTGGGCGAGCTTGCTGCCCCGCATGCGATGAGCTTCGCGGGCGCGGCCAAGCATGTCGGCGTGCTCGAACGTGCCGGCCTGATCGAACGCCGCAAGGCGGGCCGCCAGCAGCTTTGCCGGTTGAAGGCCGAGCGGCTGCGCGAGGCCGACGACTGGCTGCGGCAATGGGAACGCTTCTGGAATTCGACGCTCGACCGGCTCGAAGCGATCATCGTCGCCGACCGGGAGAACGAGGCATGAGCGACTCCGTCGTTCTGACCGTCGGCCGCGATTTCGCGGCGCCGCCCGAGCGCGTGTTCGACGCCTGGCTCGATCCGCGCATTGCCCGGCATTTCCTGTTCGCGACACCCGATGGCGAGATGCTGACCTGCGAGATCGACGCGCGCGTCGGCGGGGGCGGGCTGATCGTCGAGCGCCGCGCCACCGGCGATGCCCGTCACCGCATCCAGTTCGAGCAGATCGAGCGGCCGCACCGGCTCGTCTTCCTGTTCGCCGCCGACCCGGCGGCGGAAGGACAATGGACCCGCGTGGCCATCGACATCGCTGCAACCGCCACCGGCTCGCACCTGACGCTGACCCATGAAATGGACCCCGAATGGGCATCTTACGAGGATCAGACGCGCCGTGGCTGGGCGATGATCCTCGATTCCCTTTTCCGCATGCTTGGAGACGACCAATGACCGACACGATCACTGCGACCGAATTGCGCTTCGAGCGCATCCTGCCCGCGCCCGTCGAGACCGTGTGGAAATATCTGACCGACGCGGAGTTGCGCCGGCGCTGGTTCATGGGCGGGGCGATCGACGATCGCGTCGGCGGTGCGATCGAGTTCGTGTTCGATCACGATCGGCTGTCGGACGACGATGTCCCGATGCCCGATCGGTTTGCCGGCAATCGCGGCCGCCGCTGGACCGAGACGATCACCCGCTTCGAGCCGCCGCGGACGATCGCCAATACGTTTGGCAGCGACGCCAGCAGCATCGCGACCTTCGAACTGGAAGATGCCGGCGACGGCACGACGCGGCTGACGCTGGTGCACAGCGGCATCAAGAATGCCGACCAGGCGGCCAATTTCGGCGGCGGCTGGGCGTCGCATCTCGCCGTCCTCGAAGCGCGCCTCAACGGGTGCGGCGTGCCGAATTTCTGGGCGTTGCACAGGGAGTCGGAAGAGCGGGCGAAGGCGGCGCTGGCGGACGCATGAGGGCGTGATCGCATTCCAATCCTCCCCCTGGCGGGGGAGGATAGATGGCATGCGAAAAAATCAGTGCTGCAACGACCCCGCTATCCGTCGCGCGAGGAATCGCGGCGTGAAGCGGATCGACCCGGCGAGCACCGCGTTCGCCAGTCCCGACACCCTCACTGCTTGGTTGCCGTCCAACGCCCGCATTCCGTCCCGCACGACCTGACCGGGCTCACCGGCGAATTTGAACAGGGCGCTGCTCGACATGTCGGCGACGTCGCCGAATTCGGTCCTGGTCGCACCGGGACACAGCGCCGCGACGCGCACGCCCCTGGCCTTCACTTCCTCGTGCAGGGCTTCCGAAAAGCTCAGCACGAACGCCTTGCTGGCATAATAGACCGCCATCCACGGCCCCGGCTGGAACGCCGCGGTAGAGGCGATGTTGAGGATGCCGCCCGATGTGCGCTCGATCATCGCCGGCAGCACCGCGTGGCACAAGGCAACCAGCGTCCGGCAATTCAGGTCGATCATTCGCAATTGCATGGCGCCGTCGAGTTCGGCGAAATCGCCCCGCGCGCCGAACCCGGCATTGTTGATCAGGATGTCGACCGACAGGCCGCGCCGGGCGATCTCCGCCATCAGCGTGGCCGCGGCGTCGGCGGCGGTCAAATCGGCGGCTATCACCTCGCTGCGGATGCCGTGTTTCGCCGCTAGCTCGGTCGCCAGAGCCGCGAGCCGCTCGCTCCGTCGCGCGACGAGGATCAGGTCGTCGCCGCGTGCGGCATATTCGCGCGCGAATTCCGCGCCAAGTCCGGCCGACGCGCCGGTGATCAAAACGGTGTTTTTCGCCATCTGCCGCCTCCGATCGGTCACACCGATGCTATAGCGACGGCAACGACGCGACAATGGAGGCGAGGATGGCGCGAGAGGTGCGGTTCGAGAATGCGGCAGGCGTGTCGCTGGCGGGATCGCTCGAATTGCCGCCGGGCCGCGTGCGGGCGGTCGCCCTGTTCGCGCATTGCTTCACCTGCACCCAGGCCAGTCACGGCGCGCGGCGGGTGACGGGCGCGCTGGCGGCGCACGGAATCGCCACGTTGCGGTTCGACTTTACCGGCCTGGGCAAGAGCGGAGGCGATTTCGCCGACAGCCATTTCGGGGCCAATGTCGACGACCTGATCGCCGCCGCGATGCACCTCGACCGGACAATCGGTGCGCCGTCGATCCTGATCGGTCATTCGCTCGGCGGGGCGGCGGTGATCGCCGCGGCGGACCGGATTCCGTCGTCGCGCGCGGTGGTGACGATCGGCGCGCCGTTCGATCCGGCCCATGCGCTTCATCATATCAGCGTCGAGGATGCGGCGCGGATCGAGGCGGAAGGTGTCGGCACGGTGGCGATCGGGGGGCGACCGTTCCGCGTCAGTCGCGACTTCCTCGATGCCGCAAAAGGGCAGGATCAGGCCACACGGCTCGCGCATCTCAACAAGGCTTTGCTCGTGCTGCATGCCCCGACCGACCAGATCGTCGGGATCGAAAATGCGAAGGCGATCTACGACGCCGCCCGGCATCCCAAAAGCTTCGTTGCGCTCGACGGTGCCGATCACTTGCTGACTGATGCCGAGCGCGCCGCCTATGCGGCGTCGATCATCGCCGCCTGGGTCGAGCCGTTCCTGCTACCGCCCCAGGAACCAGATGCGCTGCCCGAGGGCTTCGTACGAGTCGGATCGGGGGAAGGGCCGTTCGTCCAGATGATCGACGCCTCCGGCCATACCTTCCTCGCCGACGAGCCCGTGCGGTCGGGCGGCGGCGATCTCGGGCCGACGCCCTACGATTTGCTGCTCGCGGCGCTCGGCGCCTGCACCGCGATGACGATCGAGCTGGTCGCGCGGTCCGAGGGCATTCCGGTCGACGGCGTCGAGGTGATCCTGCGGCACGAACGGCGCCACGCCGACGATTGCGCCGCGGCGGCGGGTGGGCGACCGTATCTGGAGGTGCTGCATCGCGAGATCAGGCTGGAGGGCAACCTGACGGTGCAGCAACGCGACCGGATGCTGGTGATCGCGAACAAATGCCCCGTCCACCGGACGCTGGAGAGCGGACCGCGCGTGGAGACGGTGCTGGCGGATTAGAAAAATCCTCCCCGGCACGGGGAGGGGGACCATGCCGCAGGCATGGTGGAGGGGGCCCGCGAGCAAGTCGCCGCGGGCGATAGGCTAGTGAGACTTGGGCCCCCTCCACCACACGGCTACGCCGCGCGGTCTCCTCCCCGTGCCGGGGAGGATTTCAGCTCACCCCAGACACGCTCCGTTCGTCGCGATCACTTCGCTGTAGAGCTTGGCCGAATCTTTCAGCGTCCGCTGGAGTGTCTCGAAATTGACGTGGATGATGCCGAAACGCTTCGAGTAACCGAGCGACCATTCGAGATTGTCGAGCAGCGACCACAACATATAGCCTTTGACCTTCGCCCCCTGTTCGATCGCCTTGCCGACCGCGGCGATGTGCTCGCGCAGATAGGCGACGCGCAACGGATCCTCGACGCGGCCCTGTGAGGCAGTGGGCGGGTCGTAGAAGGCTGCGCCGTTCTCGGTAATGTAGATGGCGGGGTCGCCGTAATTGTCCTTCACCCAGAGCAAGACGTCGGTCAGGCCCTGGCCGAACACTTCCCAGCCAGTGGTGGTGTAGGTCGCCTGCGGCTGGACGACCATGCCGGCGCGAACCGGGAAGCTGTCGTCGGCCCTGGTGACGTTGCGCGTGTAGTAATTGACCCCGACAAAATCGATCGGCTGCCTCGTCAACTCGAGGTCCTCGGCCGACCAGTCCACCCACGCCTCCCCGAACACGTCCGCCAGCTCGGCAGGGTTGGCGCCGTGGATCGCGGGGTCGAGATACTGGCGGTTCATATATGCGGTTGCGCGCGCCGTTGCCGCCTGGTCCTCGGGCGAGTCGGACGCGGCATATTTCGGCTCGAGATTCACGACGAGACCGATCTCGTGCTTGCCGGTCTCGCGATACGCCTTCACCGCCGCGCCGTGCGCGCGCATCAGGTTGCGGCTGGCGATCGGTGCCTCGAACACGTTCTTGTGCCCGGGCGCCAGCGCGCCGTGAAGATAGCCGCCGTCGGTGACTACCCAGGGCTCGTTGAGCGTGACCCATTTCTTCACCCGGCCGTCGAGCCGCTCGAACAGCACGCGGCCATAGTCGGCGAACCAGTCGGCGCTGTCGCGATTGAGCCAGCCGCCCTTGTCGTCGAGCGCGACGGGCAAGTCCCAATGATAGAGCGTGCAGAGCGGCTCGATATCGTTTTCGAGCAGGGCATCGACCAGCCGTTCGTAGAAACCCAACCCCGCCTCGTTCACGCGGCCGGTGCCTTCGGGCAGCACCCGGCCCCAGGCCACGGAAAAACGATAGGCTCTGAGCCCGAGCCGCTTCATCAGCGCGACGTCCTCGGCCATGCGATTATAATGGTCGCAAGCGACATCGCCGGTATCGCCCTTCGCCGCCATCAGCCGCGGATCGTGACTGAACCGCTGCCAGATCGACGCGCCGGCACCGTCGGCGAGCGGCGAGCCCTCGATCTGATACGCAGCGGTGGCGCATCCCCACAGGAAATCGTCGGGGAACGGGTTGCTCATTTCTTCTCAGCCTTCTTCTTCTCTTTGTCTTGCGGGTCGCCCGGGGCCGGGACGGTGCGCCGCTGTTCGAGCAGCCAGCGCCACATCGCGGGATCGTCATAAGCGGGTTCCCACGATCCATGGGTCATTTGCGGATAGATCGTCATCTTCGGTCGCACGCTGCCCTTGCAGGCATCGACCGCCTTGACCGCCGCGAAGCCGGCCTGCGGATCGACGACGTCGTCCTGGTCGCCGTGGAACGCCCAGATCGGCATGTCCTTGAGCACGCACGGGTCAAGGTTCTTGTCCTCGGAGAGACCTGCGACCGGGACGATCGCGGCGAACATCTCCGGATGGCGCAGCGCCCAGGCCCAGGTGGCATAACCGCCGAGGCTCAAGCCGGTCAGGTAGATGCGGCTCGAATCGACGCGATATTTCGCGCGGATCGCGGCGAGCAATTGGTCGAGCTTGGTGGTGTCCCACCGCCGGTCCTCGTCGCTGGCCGCTTCGAGCTGTGGCGAGACCAGAATGAACGGCGAGCCGGGATGCTGGGCAATGACCTTGGGCGGGCCGTTCTTCTTCACCAACTCGATATCGGTGCCGCGCTCGCCCGAGCCGTGGAGAAAGATGATCAGCGGCCATTTCTGGCTTTTGTCGGCATCGTATCCGCGCGGCATGAAGATCAGATAAGGATAGCCGCCTTCCACCGGGGCCGGCTGTGCCGTCTGCACGCCCTCTGGCAGTGGCGGCGGCGCGGGCGGCTGCTTGGTCGCGGCGATGGTCGCCGCTGCCGCCGCCGCTGATACCAGGGCCAAGACCATTCTCCTCATCCCTTGACGCTCCCCGCCATCAAACCGGCTATGTAATAACGCTGCAATATCAGGAAGAGCGCGAGCACCGGCAGCAAGGTCACCACGCTCCCCGCCATCATCAGCTCGATGTCCTGGACGTGCTCGCGGCTGAGATTGGCGAGCGCGACCGGCAGCGTCTGCTTCTGGCTGTCGTTGAGGATGATCAGCGGCCAGAGGAAGTCGGACCATGATCCCAGGAAGCTGAAGGTCGCCAGCGTCGCGAGAATCGGCTTCAGCGTCGGCAGCACGATCGTGCGGAAGATGCGGCCCTCGTTCGCCCCGTCGATGCGCGCCGCCTCGAGCATCTCGTCGGGGATCGACAGCGCGTACTGGCGGACCAGGAAGATGCCGAACACCGTGGCGATCGACGGCACGAGTACGCCCGCGAAGCTGTTCACGATGCCGAGCGACTTGCAGATCAGGAACAGCGGGATCATCGCGACCTGCGCCGGGATGACGAGCGCGGTGAGCAGGAAGCGGAACAACCGCTCGCGCCCGCGGAACTTCAGTTTGGCGAAGGCGTAGCCGGCCATCACGTTGAAGGTCAGCGACATCAGCGTCGCCAGCGTGGCGAGCACCAGGCTGTTGACCAGATAGCGCGCCATGTCGGTGTTCGCGAACAGCTCGACGAAATTGGCGGTGGTCGGACGCTTCGGCAGCAGGGGCGGGGGGAAGGAAGACGCTTCGCCCGGGGTCATGAAGCTGACCGACACCATCCATAGCAACGGTGCCATCGCGAATAACGCGACGAGCCAGAGCGCCAGGTTGATGGGGATGCCGCCGCGCTTCATTGCGTCCACCGCTCGCTGACTTTCAGTTGCACGAGGGTCAGCGCGAACATGATGACGAACAATACGAACGCGATCGCGCTCGCGAAGCCGAGATTCCACCAGCGGAAGCCCTGCTCGTACATGAAATAGAGGATCGAGACGGTACTCTCGACCGGCCCGCCCTGGGTCATCACATAGGGTTCGGCGAAGAGCTGGAAATAGCCCGCCATGGTCAGGATCGACACGACCAGCAGTACCGGGGCGAGCCCGGGCAAGGTGACGTGGCGCAGCCGCTGGAACGCGCTGGCGCCGTCGATCCTGGCGGCCTCGTGCAATTCCTCGGGGATGGTCTGGAGCCCGGCCAGGATGATGATCATGTTGTAGCCGAAATTCTTCCAGACGGCGAACAGCACGATCGCCGGCATCGACCAGTGCGGATCGCCGAGCCAGTCGATCGGCCCGATCCCGATCCCGCCGAGCGCCCAGTTGACGAGGCCGTATTTGGTGTGGAGCAGGTAGCGCCAGATCACCGCCACCGCGACGAGGGTGGTCACCACCGGCGCGAAATAGACGGTGCGGAAGAAGCCCTTGAGCCGCGCGAGCTTGCTGTCGAGCAGCAGCGCGGCGGCGAGCGACATCATGATCGACAGAGGTACGCCGAGCACGACGAACCAGGCGGTGTTGCCGAGCGCTTTCCAGAACAGCGGGGTCTGGAGCAGCTGGATGTAGTTATCGAGGCCGACGAAGCGGAGATTGTCGAGATCCGCGACCGCGTAGATGTCGAAATCGGTGAAACTCAGGATCAACGCTGCCGCGACCGGCAGGAAAAAGAACAACCCCAGCGCCAGCAATGCCGGCGCGACGAAGGCCCAGGCGGCGCGCTCCTGGTTCATGCGCGCGCCTCTTTCCCGTATCCCCGCGAAAGCAGGAATCCAGGATAACGGGCGACACCGCTTGCGGCTCTGGGCTCCCGCTTTGGCAGGAGCATGCTTACCTTCTTCTTGCGCGCCAGCATCCAGCGCCGCTTCGCCAATATCTCGTCGGTATGCTTGTCGAGTTCGGCCACGGTCTGGTCGATGGTCAGCTCGCCATGCGCGGCTTTTTCGGCGACGAGCTTCAGGTCGGTCGCGATCCGCTCCCATTCGGGGACCTTGGGAGTCGCGCGGAGGCGAGTCATCTGGTCGCCGAACGCTTTGGAATAGGGATCGTTGGCGAGCTCGGGGGTTTTCCACACGCTGATCCGCGGCGGCAGGTCGCCGGTCAGGGCATGGAAGCGTATCTGGATTTCGGGGCGCGACAGGAACTGGACGAGCTTCCACGCCGCTGCCTTTTTCATCGAAGACTTGAACAGCACCAGGCTGCACCCACCGGCGTTCGACACGCCGGGCCCGTCCGGTCCCGGCATCGGCGCCGTCATCCACTCGCCCTGATGCCCTGGCGGCAGGCGCCGCTTGAACTCGCCGATCTGCCAGGGGCCGGTGATGTAGAAACTGAACCAGCCACGGTCGAACTCGTCCCAGACGTTCGCCACCTCGGTGCTGGCGGCGACCGGTGCCAGCCCGTCGCGCATCGTGCCGAGATAGAAAGCGAGCGACTTGCGGAAGCCCGGACTGTCGAAATTGCCGCGTGCATCGTCGGTCACCATCGGCTCGCGCGCCTGCAGCCCGAGGATTTCGAGCGGCTCGTATTCGTTCAACGGGAAATAAGCGGCGTATTTGTCCGGGCCGACCAGTTTCTTGATCGCCACCATCTGTCGGCGCCATTCGGCCCAGTCGCGCGGCGGGTGATCGAACCCTGCCTTCTGCAGGATGTCGCGGCGATAGAAGAGCAGGCGCGTGTCGACATACCAGGGCACACCGTAGAGCTTCCCATCGACCAGATTCGAATCCCAGATGCCGGGATAATAGTCCGCTTTGGGGATGGAAGGCGTCGCCGCGACGCGCCCGTCGAGCGGCTCCAGCGCGCCCAGTGCGGCGAACTCGGGCACCCAGCTGTTCCCGAGCTGCGCCATGTCGGGCATCGCATCGCCGACGAACGCGGTCAGCAGCTTCTCGTGCGCCGCCGAGAAGGGAAGCTGTTGGATCCGCACCGTCACGCCTGGATTCTCGCGCTCGAATTCGGGCACGAGCTCGCCGATCACTTCGCCCTCACGACCCATCGCCCACACGTCGAGCACGGTTGCGGTGCGCGCGGTCGAGCACGACCCCAACAAGATCGAGGTCACCCCAAGAAGAATGGGGAGAAGGTGCTTCACCCCAGCCAGCCGCCGGTGAAGCCCGCGCGTTGCAGTCCACGCTTGATCGCCGGATGGCTGCGCATCGCCTCCCAGATCATCCCGCTTTGCCGGTTCTCGATCATCGCCAGGATCGGACCCTGATCGATGCCGATATAGTCGCTGTCGACCCAACCCGCCGTCGGGGTGATCGTGCCGTGATCATAAGGCTGGTCGGCGAAAGTGAAGCTCGGGTTGAACGCGTCGAGGAAGCCATATTGGCTGTAGATCGCGCTACCGTAGCGGGCGTAGAGCGCCTGGGCCGCGGGCTCGACGATCTCGGGCGCGAAGGGCAGCGAGGCGATTGCCGCCGTCGGCGCGATCGTGCCGTCGTCGAACCCGTCGGGCAGGTCGACCGGCCCGCGCGCGGAATAGCCGGTGAACTGGCGTTGCTTGCCATTGACCGTCGCCTGCACGTTCCCGGGCCCGTCGCAGGCGGTCAGCCCCCAGATATCCTGCGAATAACCGACCCAATTGCCCGGGTTCTGGGTGGCGTAATTGCGCTGCCAATAGGTCGCACGACGGCTGTTTTCGAAATAGTCGAACCCCGCGTCGCGCATGGTCGCATCCTGGATGCCGCGCATGTCGACCCAGCATTGCGTGTACTGGTGGCCAAAATGGGGGCCAAAGCCCAGATGGCGCGTCGTCCCGCTGCCTCGCCAGCTGTTGGGATAGGTCGAGCACCACCCGTCATAGGCTTGCTTGTCGAGATAGAAATCGGGGGCGCCGAGCGCGAGGATGTAGAGGAGCTGCCCTTCGGTGTAGCCGAACCACGGCGTCGCGATGAACCCGCTCTCCGGATGCCAACCCATCGACACGCGCTTCTGTGCGTCCTGCTGCTGGAACCAGCGCCAGTCGCATCGCGCGTAGATCTTTGCCGACAGATCGCGGATTTCGGCTTCGTCGGCCTGATCGTAATATTGTCCGGCGTACAATATCCCGGCAAGCAGCCAAGTGGTGTCGACCGAGGATAATTCGTTCTGCTGGTAACGGAGGCCGGTACCCTGATCGAGGAAATGGTAGAAGAAACCCTTATAGCCCGCCGTCCCGCTCGGGGCGTCGCCCTGCGGCGCGTTCCAGAAGAAGCGTAGCGTCGCCAGCGTGCGGTCGCGTGCCTGGTCCCGCGCGATCCAGCCCTGCCTCACGCCGATCGGATAGGCCGTCAGCGCGAATCCGGTCGCGGCGATGCTCGCGAAGCTCGGTGTCGGCCAGCGATCGAGCATCAGGCCGTTGGCCGGATTCGATCTTTCCCAGAAGAATCGAAACGTCCGCCGCTGGATGTCGGCGAACAGATCGGCGGAGGCGATCGGTGTGGGCGTCGGAGATGGCGCGGGCGGTGACGAGGGACTCGACGGCGCATTGTTCATGCTGCCGGCCGAACAGCCGCCAAGCAACGCCGCGGCACCCCCGGCAAACAGCAACTGACGGCGATCAAGCATGGCGGCGATGGCTGGACGCGCGGATGACGAGTTCGGGTTTGAGCATTTCGGTGGTTGCTTCGACGGGCTCGTCGGCTTCGGTGATGGCGACCAGCTTTTCGAGTGCGCGTTCGCCCAACTCGGCAAGGTTGAGCGCCATGGTCGACAAAGCGGGCGTGACATATTGCGCGATGGGCACGCCGTCGAAGCCGATGATCGCCACATCGCCGGGTGCGCGCATGCCGCCTTCGGCCAGGGTTGCCATGCACGCGACTGCCATCATGTCGTTGGCCGCGAACACGCCGTCGACGCGCGGGTTCTGGCTCAGGATCCGCCATGCCGCGTCGATTCCCGATGCCTCACTGAAATCGCCTTCGATTTCGATCCCTGCATCCTGGCCCAGCAATTCGGTCACAGCAGCGCGAAATCCGGCGCGGCGCGCATCGGCATCGGCATTGCCTTCTGGCCCGGTGACGTGCGCGATGCGGGTACAGCCCTGGGCGACGAGATGCGCCACTGCTTCGCGCGCGCCGGCCAGGTTGTCGATCGCGATGGTGGGATGGGTTCCATCGCTGGCCGCCGCATTCATGACGATCGCCGGCAGACCCTTGGGCAGGTTGCGGCCGAGGAATTCGGCATCGACCTGCGGCGACATCACGAGGAGGCCGTCGACGCGGCCGCGCATCGCGCGGATCGCCATTTCGGTTTCCTCGGCGCTGCCGTGCATGTTCGACAGCAGGAGCTGCAATCCGCGGCGATGCGCGGCGTAATCGATGCCGCGAATGATTTCGGAAAAGAATTCACCGAACAGATCGGGCAGGACGACGCCGATCGTGTTCGACCGCCCGCGCGACAGGCTGCGCGCCCCGAGGTGCGGGACATAATCGAGCGCGCGCGCCGCATCGAGCACGCGCTGGCGGGTAGCGGGGGTGACGCTTGAATGGTTGTTCAGCGCGCGGCTGGCGGAAGCGACCGATACCGCGGCCCGGCGGGCTACGTCGCGAATCGTCACGGTCGACATGTCATCCTCCCCGCCGCCCCCTTGCAGGGCGTGTAACCGTTTCCACGCAAATCTCTCTAAGCCCCAAAAGCACGCCGCGCCAAGCGGCTTTTTACGGCCGGTCCGGGGCTATGCCGCCACGCGAGGGAGAGTCGGTGTCGGTCGCGGCAGCGCGCGGCCTGCCCGATCGAAGAGATGGAGCGTTTCGGCCGCCAGCGCGATGCTTGCCGTTTCGCTTGCCGGCCGCGCCGGCAACGATGCGACCAGCGGCTCGGCAAGGCCGTCGATCGCGAGATGGACGTGGTGCACCGCGCCGAGCGATTCGACCATGCGGACGTCTCCCGACAGCCGGTTGGCTGGACCGTTGCCGGTCAGATGCTCGGGCCGCACGCCCAACGTGACCGGATCGCCCGGCTGCAGCGATCCCGCCGCGATCGCCGTCTCGACGATTTGCCCACCCCCAAGCCGGACAATAGCGCCCGTCGGACCGGGGCCGGCATAGGTCGCCGGAAGGAGGTTCATCGTCGGCGAGCCGATGAATCCCGCGACGAAGATCGTATCGGGCCGCTCGTAGAGATCGTCCGGAGTCCCCACCTGCTCGATCACGCCCCCGTTGAGCACGACGATGCGGTCGGCGAGCGTCATCGCCTCGACCTGGTCATGGGTGACGTAGATCATCGTCGTGCCCAGCGCCTTGTGCAGGCCGGCGAATTCGTAGCGCATCCGCACGCGAAGTGCCGCGTCGAGATTGGACAAGGGTTCGTCGAACAGGAACACCTTGGGCTGGCGCACGATAGCGCGACCGATCGCGACCCGCTGGCGTTGGCCGCCGGATAACTCCTTTGGCCGCCGGTCGAGCAGATGCGCGATGTCGAGGGTCGCCGCCGCCGCATCGACCGCCGCCGCGATTTCGGCCTTGGACCGTCCCGCAAGCTTGAGCGCGAAGCCCATATTCTCGCGCACGCTCATATGCGGGTAGAGGGCGTAGGATTGGAATACCATCGCGATGCCGCGATCCGATGGCGGCACATCGTTGACGTTCCGTCCGTCGATCTCGACGTCGCCCGAACTCAGCGTCTCCAGGCCGGCGATGCTACGCAGCAGGGTGGACTTGCCGCAGCCCGACGGGCCGACGAACACGACGAATTCGCCGTCGGCAATCGCCAGATCGATGCCTTTCAGCACCTCAACCGGTCCGAACGCCTTTGCCGCTTTCGTCAGCCGTACCGTCGCCATCCTGCACTCTCCCGCCCGCCGGCCGTGCCGGTCGGGGCCAGCCTAGTCCGGCGCCGCCATGATGCAAGCCGGCACCTCGGACGGGGTAGGTGGATGCCCCGCCTCCTACCCACATCGCGCGCCGCGCGATTGCCTTTGCGTCGCGAAGGCGTCAAAACGAACATGACGTCGCCACTTCCGGAGGTCCCTTCTGGCCAGTCGACCAGCGATCATTCCCGACATGCCGATTTTCGGTTCCGATGGTGGCTTGGTCGGTATTGTCGACCGCGTCTCGGGCGTCCGAATCGTGGTCCAGCGAACCGGCGCGTCGGAAGCCGACCAGCATTTCATCCCATTGGCCTGGGTCGCCGGCGTCACCGATCGCGTAACGCTCGATTGTCCTGCCGCCGATGCGCGCGCGCCCAGCGCCACTCGAGTCGAGAGCCGCGAGAAACGGTCGGTGAGCCCGATCGCCTGGGCCGGTGTCGGCGTGGTCGCGGTGGCGTTGATTTACGGAGCGGCGCATCTGCTTCCCCGGGCCCGGCCAGACGATTCCCCCACGGCGCGCCCATCGCCGTCACCGACCGCCACGCCCAGTGCTACACCGGCGGTAGCGCCGCAGCCGGCACCGACGCCGGTCGCGACCGCCCCCGCGATACCGCTCGCCCGGCCGGCGACGATGACCGCGTTCATCGGCTCGAGCGATCCGGCGCCGGCGCGCCTGTCGCTCGATACCGTCGCGTTCGCGCCCGGTTCGGCCACGCTCGACGATGCGGCCGTCGAGGCGATCGCCGGTATCGCCGGGGTGATGACGACGCATCTCAATGCGCAGATCAAGCTCGCCGTCTCGCCTCGCGGCGGCGCGCTTTCGCTTCGGCGCGCCACCGCGATCCGGGGGGCCCTGATCGCGCGCGGTGTCGCCGCCTATCGTATCGTCATCGGGCCGTCGCGCGAGCGTCTGTACTCTTCCAGAACCGGGGTCGACATGGTCATCCTGGCCAAGTGACCGGCAAACCTCGGGCCGGAGTCGGGCGATCGATGCGCCTTGCCCTGCTTGCATAGCGGTACGGCTGCGCCGATCGCTGGCCAACGCTGGCTGAACGGCGGCGACATGCGCCGTTCATTGCCGTTGTGGAATGGTCGGCATGGTTTCACCATGGTCGATTGGGGGCGGATATGACGATGAGGACAGGGACGGTGCGAAAGGCGGCGATCGCGATGCTGCTCGCTGGCGCCGGCCTGCCGGTGATCGCGGTGGCGCAGGACATGCCGCCCCCGCCGGCATCGGCTTCGGCCCAGGACGAGGCATATCGCTATCTCGACGACGCCGATGCGCTCTTGGACGCAATGGGCACGTCGCCGCCCGATCAGGGGTTCCGCTTCGAGGATATCGATTGCTGGGCCTGGACCATGGCGGACGGCTATCTGATTCTCGCCGAACCGCTTGGCGACGATTACCGCTACTATGTGTTTGCCCCCGATGACGACCGCCCATTCTTCGTCGGCGACCAATTCTACGCTTATGGTTTCGATGGTGGCACGCTGGCGGCCGTCTATGGCGAAAATGGCGACCTCGTCGATCCGTCCGGCGATATCGTCGAAGGCGCGGAGTGGCTGTCGCGACGCGGCGCCGCGATGAAGCGCGCCCTGTCGAATCCGGCGCCGGTCTATGCCGAGGATTGGGCCGATAGTATCGGCTGGTTCGGTGCGATCGAGCTTCGGCTCGACAGTTGGCGCAACCGGCCGGGCTGGATCCGGTATCGGGCGGGGCCTGGCAGGCCGCACCGCCGCGATTGGCGCGAGAGATTGGAGCAGGAAGGCGCCAAGCGGCGTGAGCGCGCCGACTGGTTCGATCGCTGGCGCCGGGGCGGCTATCGCGGCGCGCCGCGGGATGCGGGCAAGTGGGTGACCGCGCCGGACCGGCCGCGCCCGCCGGCCGGTACTGACGGAGAGAAGGGCAAATGGATCGGTCGTCCGCGGCCGGTCGCCCCGCCGACGCCCGGCACCAGGCCAGGCTGGCCAGGACGTGAGGGCGACACGATCAGACATGGCCGCCGGCCGCGGGAAGATGGTTCCGCCATGCCGACATCGCCCGCCCCCGTGCCGACCGGCACCTTGCCGCCGCCAGCCACGCCGCCGGTCAACGTCGCGCCGCCCGGGGCAGGCAGGCCGGAACGGCCGATGCGGATCCCGCGGGGCATTCCGATCGAGCCCCGATCGCCGACCGTGGCGGCGCCTGCGCCTGCGCCTGCATCCGCTCCGCCGCCGGCACCGCCTCCGACGCCTGCCCCGGCTCCGCGAGCGACGGGCGAGGGGCGTGATCGCCCTGTACGGCCGCCGCTGCCCGATCGGACGCCGGGGATGATCAAGAACGACCGGGGGACGGCGTCCGATAGCGCGTTGCCGGCACCAGTGGCCCGGCCGCGCGCAGTGCCGACGCGCGTGCCGCCGCCCGTTTCGACGGCGCCGCGTCCCGCGATCGTGCCTCGTATTCTCCCATCGGCACCACCACCACCACCACCACCGCCGCCGCCTCCGCCGACTGCGGCTCCTCGGCTATCGCAGCCCCCGGCCGCATCGCGATCACCGGGGTCGGCGCCTGCTCCGCGGGGCGGGGCGGCGCGGGGCGGTGGCGACCGATCGGGCGGCAAGGGCAGGGACAAATGAGCAGTCCGTCGGGCGGCTGATCCCATGATGTAGCTGTCCGCAAAAAAAGCGATTCGATCACAAACAACTGGAGCGGCGCGCCTGATTCAGAAATCGGGCACTCCGCTCCAGAATCGTTACTCACGCGGTGCGAGCGGAGGGAATTCCGGTTTCGTGCGTTAACACGCTGTCCGGCCTCGCGATTTGCGCGGACGGGCGCGTGAACAGAAGTGAGAGGTCACCATGCGTAAGATGATTCTGGCACTTGCCGCCGCCGGCACGATGCTGGCCGCCGCCACCCCCGCCTTGGCGCGCGAAGGCTGCGGCCGCGGCTGGCATCGCGGCTGGCACAATCGCTGTGTCCCCAACGGACCGCGCTACGTCACCCGGGGACCCGAAGTCCGCCTGGTGATCGGTCGCTATTATCCGCACCGCGGCTATTGGGATGGCCGCCGCTACTGGTGGCACCGTGAACGCTGGAATGGTGGCTGGCGGTATCGCTGAGCGATGATCTCGACAGGCGGCGCGGCAACGCCGCGCCGCCTGTCGGCACCTGAGCGCCGCCGGCCGATCTGAGCTGGGTTTGCGCGTATTTGGCTGCCGCCAAATCCTTGCCGGCTCAGATGTGGATCGGCTTTCCCGTCACCGCCATCGCCGCTTCCTTGATCGCCTCGCTGTGCGTCGGGTGCGCGTGGCAGGTATAGGCGATGTCCTCGCTGGTCGCACCGAACTCCATGGCCTGCGCGGCCTGGGCGATCATGGTGCCCGCGACGCTCGCGATGCACCATACGCCCAGCACGCGGTCGGTCTTGGCGTCCGCGATCACCTTCACGAAGCCGTCGGGCTCGTGGTTGGTCTTGGCGCGGCTGTTGGCGAGCATCGGGAACTTGCCGACCTTCACCTCGCCGCGCTCCTTGGCGGCTTCCTCGGTCAGGCCGACGCCGGCGATTTCGGGCCAGGTATAGACCACCGACGGGATCACGTCGTGGTTCACGATGCCGTGCTGGCCGGCGATGTTCTCGGCGACCGCGATGCCTTCGTCCTCGGCCTTGTGCGCGAGCATCGGACCGGGGACGACGTCGCCGATCGCCCAGATGCCGGGGATCGCGGTGCGGAAATCGTGATCGATCTCGATCTGGCCGCGCTGGTTGGTGCCGAGGCCCGCTTTGTCGAGTGCCAAGCCATCGGTGTTCGGCTTGCGGCCGATCGACACGAGCACGGCATCGGCCTCTATCGTCTCGGCGTCGCCACCCTTGGCCGGCTCGACCGTGATCGTCGCCTTGTCACCCTTGACCGTCACACCGGTGACCTTGGTCGACAGCTTGAACTCGAGACCCTGCTTCTTGAGGATCTTGTTCGATTCCTTGCGGACCTCGCCGTCGAAGCCGGGCAGGATCTGGTCGAGGAATTCGACCACGGTGACCTTGGCGCCGAGCCGGCGCCACACGCTGCCGAGCTCCAGCCCGATCACGCCGCCGCCGATCACCACCAGATGGTCGGGAACCTTGGGTAGTTCGAGAGCGCCGGTCGACGACACGACGATCTTCTCGTCGATCTCGACACCCGGTAGCGGGGTGACCGACGATCCGGTCGCGATGACGATATTCTTCGCGCGCACGCTGCGATCACCGACCTGCACCGTATCGGCGGCGGTGAAGGCGGCACGGCCCTTCAGCCACTCGACCTTGTTCTTCTTGAACAGGAATTCGATGCCGCCGGTCAGTTGCTTGACCGCGTCCTTGCGCTGGCCGTGCATCGCGTCGAGATCGAGCTCGGGCGTGACCTTGATGCCCATCTTGGCCATCATGCCGTTGGCGGCATGGTCGTAGAATTCGCTCGCGTGCAGCATCGCCTTGGACGGGATGCAGCCGACGTTGAGGCAGGTCCCGCCCAGCGTCTCGCGGCTCTCCACGCAACCGGTCTTGAGCCCGAGCTGCGCCGCGCGGATCGCCGCGACATAGCCGCCGGGGCCGGCACCGATCACCAGGACGTCGAAATCATAGTCAGCCATGGTTTTTCCCAACCAGTGAATTCAGTTGATCACGCGGATCGCGGCGCTGCCTATCTCGGCGCCGCGAGCGGTGAATGCTCGAAGTGATGTAAGAATTTGTGCGAGATTTTCACGAGCACCGGCCGGATCGGCTTGAAGCCTTGATGCCCGATAGACATTCAACGTGGCCATTGCATCCGGATCGAAGCGGGCGAGTAGTTCCTCGTCGTTTTGCGTCGCTAGCCATGCGCGGAACGATGCCAGCGCAGCCGCATCGATTATCCCTGCCTCGCCGCCACCGACATCAGGCCAGTCCTCGACGAGCAAGCTGGCGATGGAGCCGTTGGGTTCACGCGCGCCCGTCAGTAGGAAATTCATCGCCTCCCAATAGCCCCCGAGATCGACTTTTTCGTCGGGCGCGTAGTCTACGCCATGAGGCGCATCCTCCAGGTAAAGACGGTACTCCATCCCGCGTCCCTCAAAGGTCGATCAAAATGCGCGTCGGGTCCTCGATCGCGTTCTTGAGCGCGACCAGGAAGGTCACCGCCTCGCGGCCGTCGATCAGGCGGTGATCGTAGCTGAGCGCGAGGTACATCATCGGGCGCACCACGACCTGGCCATCGCGGACCACCGGGCGGTCCTCGATACGGTGGAGGCCGAGCACCGCCGACTGCGGCGGGTTGATGATCGGGGTCGACATCAGCGAGCCGAACACGCCGCCATTGGAGATGGTGAAGGTACCGCCTTTCATCTCGTCCATCTTCAGCGTGCCGTCCTTGGCGCGCTTGCCGAAATCGCCGATCGTCTTCTCGATGCCGGCGACCGACAGCTGGTCGGCGTCGCGGATCACCGGCACGACCAGGCCCTGCGGTGCCGAGACGGCGACCGAGATGTCGGCATAATCGTGATAGACGATTTCCTCGCCATCGATCTGCGCGTTGACCGCGGGCACGTCCTTCAGCGCCATGCAGGCGGCCTTCACGAAGAAGCCCATGAAGCCCAGGCGGACGCCGTGCTTCTTCTCGAACAGATCCTTGTACTTGGTGCGGGCCTCGATCACCGCCGACATGTCGACATCGTTGAACGTCGTCAGCATCGCCGCGGTGTTCTGCGCGTCCTTGAGCCGCTTGGCGACGGTCTGGCGCAGGCGCGTCATGCGGACGCGCTCTTCCTTGCGGCTGGTCGAGGCGGCGACCGATGGCGTCTGGACCGGCTCGGCCGAGGCAGCGGGCGCGGCCGGGGTCGCGGCGGCGGCAAGCACATCGTCCTTGGTCAGGCGACCGTCCTTGCCGGTGCCCTTGACGGTGGCCGGATCGACGCCGGTCTCGAGTACGGCGCGGCGCACCGAGGGGCTGAGCGCGGCGGGCGCGTCACCTGAAGCGGGGGCCTGCTGACCGGCGGTCGCGGCGGGTGCCGGCGCCGGGGCGGGCGCCGCAGCGGCCGGGGCGGGAGCGGGGGCAGCGGCGCCGGCGCCGCCTTCCTCGACCGTCGCGAGCAGCGCGCCGACCGCGACATTGTCGCCGACCTGCACCGCATGCTGGCCCATCACGCCGGCGACCGGCGACGGCACTTCGACCGCGACCTTGTCGGTTTCCAGGCTGACGATGGGCTCGTCCTGCTTCACCGGATCGCCCGGCTGCTTCAGCCATTCGCCGACGGTAGCCTCGACGATCGATTCACCCAGCACGGGCACGTTGACTTCGGTTGCCATCTTCACCTCGTCATCCCGGCGAAGGCCGGGATCTCATGATTTCGTTCTCGTCGCTCGAGACCCCGGCTTTCGCTGGAGTGACGGGCGGGTTCAGCTCTTCCGCGTACGGCGGATTTCTTCGCGGACATTGTGGCCGAGCGCGTCGGCGACAAGCGCGGCTTGCTCCATCTGGTGGCGCTTGGCGAGGCCGGTGGCGGGTGACGCCGCCGCCGCGCGGCCGGCATAGCGCGCGCGCTTCACCTTGCATTTGGCGGCGGTCAGGGCTTCCTCGATCAGCGGTTCGACGAAGAACCAATAGCCGTTGTTGCGCGGCTCTTCCTGCGCCCAGACCACCTCTTCGAGGTTGGTCATCTTCCTGACGCGCTCGGCGAGCGGCTCGCCGGGGAAGGGGTAGAGCTGTTCGATGCGGACGATCTGCGTGTTCGTGTCGCCCGCCGCGTCGCGCGCCTCGAACAGGTCATAGGCTACCTTGCCGGTGCACAGGACCAGACGCTTGGTATCCTTGTCCGCGGGGGCGCTCGGATCGGACAGGATGCGGCGGAAGTGACTGTCGCCCAGGAAATCCTCGGCCTTCGACACCGCGCGCTTGTGACGCAGCAGCGACTTGGGCGTGAAGATCACCAGCGGCTTGCGGAACGTCCGGTGCATCTGGCGACGCAGCAGGTGGAAGATGTTCGCCGGCGTGGTGCAATTGGCGACCTGCATGTTGTCGCCGGCGCACAGCTGAAGGAAACGCTCGGGGCGTGCCGAGCTGTGCTCGGGGCCCTGGCCCTCGTAACCGTGCGGCAGCATCATCACCAGGCCGTTGGCGCGCAGCCACTTGGCTTCGCCCGACGCGATGAACTGGTCGATCATGATCTGCGCGCCATTGGCGAAATCGCCGAACTGCGCTTCCCAGATCACCAGGGTCTTGGGGTCGGCAAGCGCGTAGCCATATTCGAAGCCGAGCACGCCATATTCGCTGAGCGGCGAATCGAGTACCTCGAAGCTGCCGTGTTCGACATTCCATAGCGGCACGTATTTGTGCTCGTCATTCTGGTCGACCCAGACGGCGTGGCGCTGCGAGAAGGTACCGCGGCCCGAATCCTGACCCGACAGGCGGACGCCATAGCCTTCCGACAAGAGTGAGCCGAAGGCCAACGCCTCGCCGGTCGCCCAATCGAAATTCTCGCCGGTCTTGAACATCTCGCGCTTGGCGTCGATCACGCGATTGAGCGCCTTGTGGATGGTCAGGTCGTCGGGGACGGTCGTCAGCGTGCGGCCCAGGCTGTCGAACAATTTGCGTTCGATCCCGGTCTCGACGTTGCGGCGTGCGGTCTCTGCATCGGCCGGCATGTGCAGTCCCGACCAGCGGCCGGCAAACCAGTCCGCCTTGTTCGCCTTGTACGACGCACCCGCTTCGAACTCGCCTTCTAGCAAGGTCTCGAACTGATGCGTTACCGTGTCGATCCAGGCCTGGTCGACGACGCCTTCGGCGATCAGGCGCCTGCCATAGACTTCACTGACCGATGGATGCTGGCGGATCGCCTTGTACATCAGCGGCTGGGTGAAGCTGGGCTCGTCGCCTTCATTGTGACCGAAGCGGCGGTAGCACCACATGTCGATCACGATGTCGCGATGGAATTTCTGGCGGAACTCGATCGCCATCTTGCAGGCAAAGGTCACCGCTTCGGGATCGTCGCCATTGACGTGGAAGATCGGCGCCTGGACGCCCTTGGCCACGTCCGAGGGATAAGGCGACGAGCGCGCGAATTGCGGGCTGGTGGTGAAGCCGATCTGGTTGTTGATGACGAAGTGGATGCAGCCACCGGTATTGTAGCCGCGGATGCCCGAGAAGCCGAGACATTCCCAGACGATGCCCTGGCCGGCGAATGCCGCGTCGCCATGGATCAGCACGGGGAGCGAATGGCTGTGCTCGTCGAGGTCGTTGGCAAGCGTCTGGATCGCACGGGTCTTGCCCAGCACGACCGGGTCCGCCGCCTCGAGGTGCGAGGGGTTGGCGACCAGCGACATATGGACCTTGATCCCGTCGAACTCGCGGTCGGTCGAGGTGCCGAGGTGATACTTCACGTCACCCGAACCGCCGACATCCTCGGGATTGGCCGAGCCGCCGCCGAATTCGTGGAAGATCACCCGCAAGGGCTTGGCCATCACGTTGGCGAGCACGTTGAGGCGGCCGCGATGCGCCATGCCGTAGACGATCTCGTTGACGCCCATCTGGCCGCCATACTTGATCACGCTTTCGAGCGCCGGGATCATCGCCTCGCCGCCGTCCAAGCCGAAGCGCTTGGTGCCGACATATTTCTTGCCGAGAAAGCGCTCCCACTGCTCGGCCTCGATCACCTTGTTGAGGATCGCCTTCTTGCCGTCGGTGGTGAACTGGATGGCCTTGTCCTTGCCTTCCATCCGCTCCTGCAGAAAGCGGCGTTCCTCGACATCGGCGATGTGCATGTATTCCAGGCCGACATTGCCGCAATAATTGGCGCGCAGGATGTCGACGAGTTCGCGGATCGTCGCCCATTGCAGCCCCATCGTCCCGCCCAGATAGACGGGGCGATCGATATCGGCGTCCGAAAAGCCGTAATAATCAGTCTTGAGATCGTCGGGCAGCTCGGCGCGGGCAAGCCCGAGCGGGTCGAGATTTGCCGCGAGGTGACCGCGCACCCGGTAGGTGCGGATCAGCAGCATCGCGCGGATCGAGTCGCTGGCCGCCTTGACGATATCGTCCTGGCTGGTGGGCTTGGCGGCCGGAGCGGGGGTCGGGGCGCTGCCACGCGCGGGCTTTGCGGCTGGCTCCATCTGGGTCGGATCGAGCGCCGCGGTCAGGTCGTCGGTCGCAACCGGCGGCCAGGCCGGATTGGTCCAGCTCGCGGTCGACGGGCCGGCCTCCAGCCCCTCGAACCAGCCGCGCCAGGACGGCTCGACCGATTCCGGCGATTCCTTGAACTTCCTGTACAGCGTCTCGACGAACGCCGGGGACACGCCCGCGGCGATCTCGCTGAAATCCAGACCTTCGTAGCCCATTCTACACTCCTTCCCTCTCCCGTCGGGAGAGGGTTGCGCAGACTTAGGCCCGTCAGGGCCTTAGTCGGAGCTGGGTGAGGGAATTGCGCTATCGAGAGCGGCTCCCCTCATCCAACTTCGGCTAGGCAGCAAGCTGCCAAGCCTCCGTATCCTTCTCCCTCTGGAGAAGGATCGATCCTTCACCCCTTCAACACTTCGAGCAGCGTCTCGCCGAGAAGGCTCGGGCTGGCCGAGACCTTGATCCCCGCCGATTCCATCGCCGCGATCTTGTCCTCGGCGCCGCCCTGTCCGCCCGACACGATCGCGCCGGCATGGCCCATGCGGCGGCCCGGAGGCGCCGTGCGGCCCGCGATGAAGCCGGCCATCGGCTTCTTGCGGCCACGCTTGGCTTCGTCCTTCAGGAACTGCGCCGCTTCTTCCTCGGCCGAGCCGCCGATCTCGCCGATCATGATGATCGACTTGGTCTCGTCATCGGCCAGGAACAGTTCGAGCACGTCGATGAAATTGGTACCGTTGACTGGATCGCCGCCGATGCCGACCGCGGTGGTCTGGCCGAGCCCAGCGTTCGAGGTCTGGAACACCGCTTCATAGGTAAGCGTGCCCGAGCGGCTGACAACGCCGACCGATCCCTTCTTGAAGATCGAGCCCGGCATGATGCCGATCTTGCACTCGCCCGGGGTCAGCACACCGGGGCAGTTCGGGCCGATCAGCCGCGACTTCGAGCCCGACAGCGCGCGCTTGACCTTGACCATGTCGAGCACCGGAATGCCTTCGGTGATCGTCACGATCAGCGGCACCTCGGCATCGATCGCCTCGAGGATCGAGTCGGCGGCAAAGGGCGGCGGCACGTAGATCACCGACGCGGTGGCGCCGGTCTTGCTCACCGCCTCGGCGACGGTGTCGTAGACCGGCAGGCCGAGATGCTCGGTGCCGCCCTTGCCCGGGGTCACGCCGCCGACCATCTGCGTGCCGTAATCGAGCGCCGCCTTGGTGTGGAAGCTGCCGGTCTCCCCGGTCATGCCCTGGGTGATGACCTTAGTATTCTTGTCTACGAGGATGCTCACTTGTCTCTCCGAAAAAAGTCGAACCAGCGGCGCTTTGGTGGCTCAGGCGGATTAGTGTATTTGCTCAAATCGCCCGACCGGAAATCGGCGGCGATCTGTCGCCAAGAACCGCCAGATGGTGGGCGCAGCACATCACCGGGAAAATAAATCTCAACCTCGGGCTCGTCGCAACTTGCGTCGAAAAAGCCGACTTGGTGGTGGACCGCGAGTTCCCGCACCAATGGATACGCCGTTTCCGCTTCCGTCCAGGCGAACGCTGCATAGATGACAGATTTACCGAGCGAGTAGTCTGTATGCCGCGTCCCAATCTCATCGTCCGAGACGTCAGGTCCGTTTAGATTTGGAAACGTTGCAGTGATCGCTCGGTACCAATTCTGTAGTGCCGGCGAACAAACGCTTGGATCGTTATAGCCGTGCTCCTCGCTCCACTGCGACTGCAGGTCCCACCAAGCAAGAAAATGCTTGCGGTCCCGCGGTGCCGCTGAGGGCTCAAAAACGAGGAGGTCGTAGCTCATTGCCTAGGCCAGCGAGCTATCAATGCCCTTGCACGCGACCAGCAATTCCTTGACCGCGTCGACCGAGACCTGAAGGTTGCCCTTGGCTTCCTCGTCGAGCTCGATCTCGATGATCTTCTCGACGCCACCCGCGCCGATCATCACCGGCACGCCGACATACAGGCCGTCGACCCCGTACTGGCCGTCGACATAGGCGGCGCAGGGCAGGATGCGCTTCTGGTCGTTGAGATAGGCTTCGGCCATCGCGATGCCGCTGGTCGCGGGCGCGTAGAAGGCGGAGCCGGTCTTGAGCAACGCGACGATCTCGCCGCCGCCGCCGCGAGTGCGCTTGACGATCGCGTCGATCCGCTCCTGGGTCGTCAGGCCCATCTTGATCAGGTCGGGAACCGGGATGCCGTTGACCGTCGAATACTGGACGACCGGGACCATCGTGTCGCCATGGCCGCCGAGCACGAAGGTGTTCACGTCCTTGACCGAAACCTGGAACTCATCGGCGATGAAGTGGCTGAAGCGCGCCGAGTCGAGCACGCCGGCCATGCCGACCACCTTGTTGTGCGGCAGGCCGGAGAATTCGCGCAGCGCCCAGACCATCGCGTCGAGCGGGTTGGTGATGCAGATGACGAACGCGTCGGGGGCATTGTTCTTGATGCCCTCGCCGACCGCCTTCATCACCTTGAGGTTGATGCCGAGCAGGTCGTCGCGGCTCATGCCCGGCTTGCGGGCGACGCCGGCGGTGACGATGATGACGTCGGCGCCGGCGATGTCGGCATAATCGTTGGTGCCGGTGATCCTAGCGTCGAAGCCGTCGATCGGGCCGCACTGGCTGAGGTCGAGCGCCTTGCCCTGGGGCACACCCTCGACGACGTCGAACAGGACGATGTCGCCCAATTCCTTCTGGGCGGCGAGATGGGCGAGCGTGCCGCCGATATTGCCGGCGCCGATCAGCGCGATCTTCTTGCGGGCCATGAGCACTCCTAAGCGCGAGTGGGCGCGCACGGGGCGCGCGGGAACGCGACGGCGCTTAGGCGCTTGGACGTCCCGAAGCAACCGCTAAACGGACCGGGTTAACATCTATTACTGCAACTTATTCGCAGGAGCAATAGTGGGTCAATCGTCGACGTAACGCCGTTCGCCGGTCTTCGCGTTGAACCAGACGGTCACCGGTCGACCGGTCGCCTCGTCGAGGAATCGTTCGTTGGTCGGACGCCAGGCCGGGTCCGCGGGGTCGCTAGCATTGCCGCGATAATTGACCCGTTCGAACACGATACCGGCGACGATGATCGCGGGGGCGACCAGCATCGGCCAGCCCGCGGCGTCGACCAGCGTGAGCCACGTCCCGATCGCCAGCCACGCGATCCCAAGTCCGAGCACGACGTTGCGCAACATGTCAGGGCGCCGGGTCGAGGATCACCGCGGTGCCATAGGCGACGACCTCGTTCATCGACTGTGCGATCTCGCCCGAGTCGAACCGCATCATCACCACCGCATTGGCGCCCATGACCGTGGCGTTCTGCACCATCCGGTCGATCGCGTGGCGCCGGGCGTCCTCGACCAATTTGGTATATTCGGGAATCTCGCCGCCGACGATCGAGCGCAACCCGGCGGTGATGTTGCCGCCCAGACCCCGGCTGCGGACGACGACTCCGAACACCTGGCCCAGTACGGCCTTCGCCGCATGGCCCGGTACGGTCTCGGTAGTGGTGACGAGCATCGATTGTCTCCCCCTTCAGGTGAATACGGCGACGATATCGTTTGGGCGGCGTGCTGGCGAGCAGTTACACGCGATCTTAAGCGCGCGAGTCCATTGAGGCGTGATGAGGAAATCGGGCGAAGGCACGATCATCGCGGTCGACTTGCTGCGCTTCGCCTGCGCGTTACTGGTGCTCGGCTATCATTTCGGCGTCGCCTTCTGGCTGTCGCCCAGCCCGCACGGTCAGACGATCATGGCGGGCACGCCATGGCGCTTCGACGGTACCGCCATGGCGCGCGTGGGCTGGATCGGCGTCGAATTGTTCTTCGTCATTTCCGGCCTGGTCATCGCGCGCTCGGCGGTGGGCCTGCGCTGGACCGATTTTCTGTGGAAAAGGGCATTGCGGCTGGCGCCGGCGGCATGGATCTGCGCGACGATCAGCCTTGCCGTGTTGGCGGCGAGCGGACGGTTCGGCTTTCCCGAGTTGCTCGACGATTGGTGGCGGTCGCTCCGCTTCTGGCCGGTCGGCGAACAGATCGACGGCTCGTACTGGACGCTCGGGATCGAGATCAGCTTCTACCTGCTGATGGCGTTCGTGGCGGGGACCGGCGGCCGCGCACGGCGGATCGAGGCGGCCGGCATCGCGCTCGGCGCGGCGAGCGCCGCTTTCTGGCTCTGGTGGCTGTGGTCCGGGGCGAGTCCCGATCTGCCGCTACGCAATCGCACCATGATGCTGTCGCTGCTCCCGCACGGTTGCTTCTTCGCGATCGGCGTGACGATCGCGGCACTGGGGCGCGAGGGGATGATGCGGTGGCGCGTCCTGGCGCTGGCGGCGCTGATGCCGGTCGCCGCGATCGAGATCGTCGCACACACCGCCGAGCGTGCCGAAGGGATTGGCGAGATGCCGTCGGCGCTGCTGGCGGGATTGCTGTTCTTCGGCGGGGTGGCGGTGCTGATCGGCGCGCCGCGGCTGCAACCCTCGCTTGGACGGTGGATCGCTCCGGGAGTCGCGCGGACGATCGGGCTGATGACCTATCCGCTCTATCTGTTGCATCAGGATGCGGGAGCAGCGCTGCTGCTGGCGCTGGCCAGGGCAGGGGTGCCGCCGCGGGTCGCGGCCGGGTTGGCGGCAGCGGCGATCCTGACGATCGCCTGGCTCATCGCGCTGTTCCTCGAACCGCGGCTACGCGGGACGCTCACCGCCGTGCCGGCGGCGCTCAATCGAGTCCGTGGCCCCGGTCGAGATACTCGGCCGAGCGCATCTCCTCCAGCCGGCTGACCGTGCGCTCGAATTCGAAGCGGCCGTCGCCGGTCTCGTAGAGTTCGGCGGGTTCGGCGTCGGCTGCGGCCAGCAGCTTCACCTTGTGTTCGTACAGCGCGTCGATCAGCGACACGAAGCGCGCCGCCTCGTTGCGATTCTCCGGACCGAGCTTGGGGATGCCGACCAGGATCACGGTATGATAGCGCCGCGCGATCGCGAGGTAGTCGGCCGCACCGCGCGCCTCCGCGCACAATTTCTTGAAGCTGAACACCGCGACGCCCTTCAAGGATTTGGGGACGTGGAGCGTGCGACCGCCCTGGACCGGAATGTCCTCGCTCGGCACGTGCGCGGCGTCCTCGGGCGGGTAGTCGGTGAGGCGGAAGAAGGCGGCGGACAATTCCTCGGTCGTTGTGGCGCCATTGGGCACCAGCCAGGTTTCCTGCTGGCCGAGCCGATCGCGGCGGTAATCGACCGGCCCATCGAGCGACAGCACGTCGAGGCGACGGTCGATCAGGTCGATGAAGGGCAGGAAATGCTCTCGGTTGAGGCCGTTCTTGTAGAGGTCCTTCGGCGGACGGTTCGATGTGGTGACGACGGTCACGCCCGCCTCGATCAGCGCGGTGAACAGCCGAGACAGGATCATTGCGTCGGGCGAGTTGGTCACCATCATCTCGTCGAACGCGAGCAGCCGCGCTTCCTCGGCGAGCGCGACGGCGACCGGGGCGATCGGGTCGCCGGCTTCCTTCCGGCGTTCCTCGGCGATGCGCTGGTGCACTTCGAGCATGAACTCGGCGAAATGGACGCGGCGTTTGCGGTTGATCGCAAGGCAGCCGAAGAACAGGTCCATCAGCATCGATTTGCCGCGCCCGACATCGCCCCACATGTAGATGCCGCGCGGGGAGTCGGGCTTGCGACCGAGCGCGCGCCACAGCACCGAGCCGCGTCTGGGCTGGGCCTCGAGTTCCTGCTGGAGCGTGTCGAGGCGTTGGGCGGCGGCCTCCTGATCGGCGTCGGCGCGGAGTTCGTTCGCGGCGATCAGGGCGTGGTATTGCTCAAGGACCTTCATAAACTCCCTCTCCCCTCTGGGGAGAGGGTTGGGGAGAGGGGCAGTGCCGCAAGCGCACCGCCCGTGACTCCCCGTCTCCCCGGCCCTCTCCCCGATGGGGAGAGGGAGAAAGAGAGTGTCATTGTCCGCCCGTCCAGCGCGGCGGCGGGCTCGACTTGCGCAACGTGCCCGTGAAGCTCGCGATGGTCGGGACACCTTCCTGGACGATCAGCCCACGCAGGAACAGCATGCGGCTGGTTTCGCGCAGCAATTCGATATGCGCTTCGAGGGGCTCGCCGATCATGCCGCCGCCGATGAATTGCGCCGACAGATCGAGCGTTACCGCCCCGCCGGCCTGGAGGCATCCGAAGGCGCGGCTCGCCGCGAACAGCGACACGTCCATGAAGCCGAGCAATGCTCCGCCATGGACGTTGTCGCGCATGTTCGAATGATCGTGGCGCGGCATCATCCGGACTCGCGCGATGTTGCCCTCCAGCTTCACCTGGAGCGGTTCCAGAAAGGCGTTGAACCGCGTCGAGTCGCGAAACTGCCAGCGTTTCCAGCCCGGCAGATCGGGGTCGTCCTCGTAGAGGAAGAGCGGGAAAGAGGCGTCGTTCATCCTGGTGTTCCTGCGCAAGCAGGAATCCAGGGCCACGGGCCGTGTCGCCTGCGATCCCGGGCTCCTGCCTTCGCAGGAGCGCCCCATCCCTCCATCAAACGACCCGCTCGGCTTCCATCTTCTTGATCTCGGCGATCGCCTTGGCCGGGTTGAGGCCCTTGGGGCAGGCATTCGCACAGTTCATGATCGTGTGGCAGCGATAGAGGCGGAACGGATCCTCGAGCTGGTCGAGCCGTTCACCGGTCATCTCGTCGCGGCTGTCGGCGAGCCAGCGATAGGCCTGGAGCAGGATCGCCGGGCCGAGAAACTTGTCGCTGTTCCACCAATAGCTCGGGCAGCTGGTCGAGCAGCAGGCGCACAGAATGCATTCATAGAGGCCGTCGAGCTTTTCGCGGTCCTCGGGGCTCTGCAGCCGCTCCTTGCCCGCAGGCGCCGGGGTGACGGTCTGCAGCCACGGCTTGATCGAGGCATATTGCGCATAGAAATGGGTGAAGTCGGGGACCAGATCCTTGATCACTTCCATGTGCGGCAGCGGAGTGATCGTCACCTCCGACTTGCAATCCTCGATCGCGGTCGTGCAGGCGAGGCCGTTCTTGCCGTCCATGTTCATCGAGCACGACCCGCAAATGCCCTCACGGCACGAGCGGCGGAACGTGAGCGACGAATCCTGCTCGGACTTCATCTTGATGAGCGCGTCGAGCACCATCGGGCCGCACGTGTCGAGATCGACCTCGAAAATGTCGTAGCGCGGGTTCTCGCCCGTATCGGGGTCGTAGCGATAGATCTTGAAGCGACGGATATTGGTCGCGCCGTCGGGTGCCTTGTGGACCGTGCCCTTTTTCCGGATCTTGCTGTTCTTCGGCAGGCTGAACTCGGCCATTGCGTGTCCCTATCGCGTTGCTGCGGTGCGGCTATGCCTTTCGGCAGCCGAGCGCAACCCCGTCAGGGGTCGGAGCGCAAAATCACGGGCGATGGCGCCGACCCGATTGAGTTGGGCGTATTATCCTGCCATGACACGATCGGCATGGAGACGGTCGAGCCCATCGATCACGCGCAACGCACCGCCGAATGGACGGTCGCGCTCGAACATCACGGCCTGCCGGGCTTCGTCGAGGAACGGCTGACGCGGGCAGCGGCGGGATCGGCGCCCTGGGTCGCCAGCATGACGCCGGCCGAATTGCTGCTGGCGAAAAGCCACGGCATCCGCCCGGTCGCGACGGTTTCGGGCACGTGCTGGTATCATTACGGCTATAGCTGGACCGAGGGGCATGCAGAGGGCTGGCACAAGGCGCTCAACCGCCTCCAGCGCGAGGCGGCGACCGCCGGCGCCAATGCCGTGGTCGACGTGCGGATGCGGACTCTGCGGCATTCGATCGGCGCCAGCATGGACTTCACGCTGATCGGCACCGCGGTGAAGATCGCGGGGCTGAAGCCGACGCCGAGGCCAGTCGTCGCGACTGTTCCCGCGCTCGAATTCGTGCGGCTGCTCGAAGCGGGCATCGTTCCCGTCGGCATCGCTGTCGGCGCGCAGTTCGACTGGTATCTCAACAACAGCTGGACCAATTCGGGCGCCTGGCAGACGCAGCGCGCAATGAATTCGTGGACCAACCAGCCGGTGATGGACCTGACCGAATTCTGGGAAGGAATCCGGCGCCAGGCGCATGCCGAGTTGCGGCGGGCAGCGGCGCAGCAGGGCAATGGCGTGCTCGCGCATACGCAATTCGGCCAGCTTCTGCGGCGAGAACGCGACAAGCAGCCGCCACAATATCTCGGCCGTCACATCGTCATCGGCACGGTGGTCGAGGTCGAGCGCGGCGAGGGCGTCAGCCACGATATCGAGATGGTGCTCGACATGCGCGACCGCGGCTCGCCGCTCGGAGCAGGCATCGGCCCGCGCCATTCAACGTACGACAGCGACATGAACGACGAAGAAGGAAGCATCTGATGGCCGATGGTAACCAGCCGATCCCCGAACACGCGCTAGCGCGGCTCGCGGGACTGCGGCGCGAGGGCCATCCCGACGGCGTGTTCACCTCGGACTTCTCGGTCAACGAGTTCCTGCTGGTACGCAAGGCGGGGTTCGAGCCGATCGGGCTGTGCGTCGGCTCGTGCATCTACCATGTTGGCTTCCAGATGGCGGGCTGGGGGTCGTCGGTCGAATTGGATGTGCTCTCGACCGCGATGTACGAGGCGCGCGCGCTGGCGATGGAGCGGATGAAGGCCGAGGCGCAGCAGATGGGCGCGGACGGCGTGGTCGGCGTGCGGCTGACCGTGAAACGTCTCGAATGGGACGACAAGGTGCTCGAATTCGTCGCGATCGGGACCGGCATCGTCCATGCCAAGGGGCATCAGGGCTTCAAGGGACCGCGCGGCGAGCCGTTCACGTCGGCGCTGACCGGCCAGGATTTCTGGACCTTGCTCCAGGCCGGCTATCGTCCGCTCGAAATGGTGATGGGCAGTTGCGTCTATCATGTCGCGCGGCGCGGCCCGTTCGCGTCGCTCGGCACGATCGGGCAGAATGTCGAACTGACCAATTTCTCGGTCGCGCTCTACGAAGCGCGCGAGATCGCGATGGAGCGCATGCAACTGGAAGCGAGCCGCGCGGGAGCGGAGGGTGTCGTGGGTGCCGACCTGCATGAAGGCAATCACGGCTGGTCGACGCACGTGATCGAATTCTTCGCGATCGGGACCGCCGTGCTGCCGATCGAGGGAATGGCGGAGGCGGACCGGATTCCGGACCCGAAGCTGGTGCTGTCGGTGAATAGTTAGGGTCGAGCGCGCTGGCGCCGCCCAACCCTGGACAAGCAGGGTAAGCGACTTGTGGGCATCGCGTCCCAACCGTCGTCATCCCGGCCCCGTGCCGGGATTCACCACGCCTCATGGTCGGTAGTTCGAGCCTCTTGTTGGTCGCTCGCCTCCCGGTAGATCCCGGCACGAGGCCGGGATGACGGAATTAGAGTAGGCGAAGACACGACACGCAATCTGCTGTTCAGCTACCCAGCGATCCCGCACCGTCATATTTGAGTTGCAGATACCGCCGCTGCGTCGCCACTTCGTCGAACGCGCCGCGCGCAAGCTGTTCGGTCATCCTCGCGACCTCCGCGTCGATCACGCCCAGTCCTTCGACCAGGTGGCTGTCGGCGCTTTGCCCGCCGCTCCCCGCGCGGTCGCGCAGGCTCGGCGGCACGGCATGATAGCCGGTGACCAGATCGGGCAATTCGACGCACAGCAATTTGCGGACGGCATCGGCCGCAGGCTCCTTCGGGTCGAGCGACGCGAGTTGCGGCGTCATTCCCTCGAGCCGGTGGAGAATGTCGTCGGCGACGCGAACCGCCGGTGCCGGCAGCGCGGCGCGCTGACCTTCGAGCCAACGGCTGGCGGCATCGGGCAGTTGATGCAGGCGCGTCGCCGCCAGCGAATCGGATGTCGCCGGTTTCTCGCGCGATCCCATCGCGATCGCGACGCAGGCGATCGCCCAGACGATCAGGGCTGCAAGTATGCCGGGCGTCCCGAGCGGGATGGCGTAGCCGATTGCCGCGGTCAGCGTGGCGACGATCACCCCGGCCAGCAGGCAGCGCAGGATCAATTTATTGGCCGCATTCTGGCGTCGGCGCTGTTCCTTGAGCGCCTGCGCGCGCCCCTCCGGCGACACGCGGTCGAGCATCGCGCGGGCCTGATCGGTTACTCCGGTGTCTGGCATGCCTGCTGTCTGCCCCACCGGGCGCCGTGCTTCAAGCGGCGTTGGCCAGAACCGCGTCGAGCAGGCCGGGAAACCGCCGGTCGAAATCCGCGCGCCGCAGGACGTTGATCATCTCGCGGCCCGCCTGGGTCGTCTCGATCAACCCTGCGGCGCGCAATGTCTTGAGGTGATTGGACAGCGTGCTTTTGGGCACGGGGGCATCGCACGGGGCGGCGTTCGAGCAGCTCAACCCTTCGGCTGCGGCAAGCCGCGCGACGATCGCCAGCCGGTTCGGATCGGCCAGCGCGTGCAGCGCCAGATCCAGCGGCACGTCGTCCAGGCGGGGATGGGTGAAGCGGGGCATGGGAGGAATATAGGAAAGGTTCATCATTTTCATAGTTCGGAAATATTGAACTATTGGGCCGTGCTTCCCAGATGGCGCTCGCCGGCAGCGCACGACGTCGTGATCGCGGGCAGAAATTTCGGAGAACATATATGTCCCGCAGCGACAATCTGAAGGGAAAGAAGGCACTCGTCACCGGCGGCTCGCGCGGTATCGGGTCGGCGATCGCCAGGCGTCTGGCCGCCGACGGCGCGGAGGTGGCGATCACCTATGCCGGCAACAAGGCAGCGGCAGACGCGACCGTCGCCGCGATCGAACAGGCCGGTGGCAAGGCGGTGGCGATTCAGGCCAATGCCGCCGACGACGCATCGCAGCGCGCCGGCGTCGAGGCGGCCGCCAAGGCGCTGGGTGGCATCGACATCCTGGTGCACAATGCCGGCGTCGCCGAATTTGCCACGGTCGATCAGGACACTGACGAATCGTTCGAGCATCAATTCGGCGTGAATGTGCGGGGTCTGCATGTGGGGACGCGCGCCGCGCTGCCGCACCTGGCGGATGGCGGTCGCATCATCCTGATCGGCTCGGTCGCCGGCGATCGCGCCCTGGTGCCGGGCATGGCGACCTATAGCGCGACCAAGGCGGCGGTCGCCGCGTTGGGCCGCGGATGGGCGAAGGACCTCGCCGCGCGGAACATCCTGGTCAACGTCATCCAGCCCGGTCCGATCGAGACCGACATGGCGCCGAAGGGCGATGCCGCCGAGGCGTTCAGGCAATTCGTGCCGCTCGGCCGGTTCGGCGTCGTGGAGGAAATTGCGGGCGTCGCCTCCTTCCTGGCCGGGCCCGATGCAACGTTCATCACCGGGACGACGCTCGACGTCGATGGCGGCGCCGCACTCTGAGGTCTGCCCGCGCTCGAGAAAGGCCCCTCTCTTCGCAAGGAGAGGGGCCGATCCGCGTCCATGGGCGCCGCGGATCAGCCGATCACGGCCTTCAGGTTCATGAATTCGTGCAATCCCCATTGCCCGAGCTCGCGGCCGTGCCCCGACCTCCTCACCCCGCCGAATGGCGCTTCGGGGGTCGAGGCGAGCATGCGGTTGATCGCGGTCATACCCGCCGCGATGTCGCGGGCGAAACGTTCCTTCTCCGCGTCGTCGCGCGTCCAGACCGACGAGCCGAGCCCGAACGGCACATCGTTGGCGAGTGCGATCGCCTCGTCGATATCCCGCACCTTGAACACCATCGCGACCGGGCCGAACACCTCTTCCTTGGCAACCGCGCTCTCGGGATCGACGTCGACCAGCACACCCGGCGTCAGATAGGCGCCGGGCAGATCGGGCCGCTCCGCACCGAACAGCAATGTCGCCCCCGCCTCGCGGAATTTCGCGATCTGGCCGAGCACGGTGTCGCGCTGGTCCTCTGACGACAGCGGTCCCATGTCGGTTGCCGGGTCCATCGGGTCGCCGGTCTTGACCGCCTGCATCCCGGCGGAGAAAGCCGCCATGAAGTCATCATAGACATCGGCGTGGATGATCATGCGCTTGGCGCAGATGCATGACTGGCCGGTATTCTGGGTACGGGCGGTCACCGCGGTCTTGGCGGCGAGCGTGACGTCGGCAGAGGGCATGACGACGAACGGATCCGATCCGCCGAGTTCGAGTACGACTTTCTTCAGCGCCTTGCCCGCGGCCTCGGCGACCCGGGCGCCGGCGCCCTCGCTGCCGGTCAGTGTCACCGCGACGATGCGGTCGTCGGCGATCAGGCCGGCAACTTTGTCCGACTTGATCGCCAGGTTCTGGAATAGCCCCTCCGGCGCGCCGCCGGCCAGGATCGTCTCCTCCAGCGCCGCCGCGCAGCCCTGGACCGAGGAAGCGTGCTTCAGCAGGCCGACATTCCCGGCCATGATCGCCGGCGCCGCGAAGCGAACGACCTGCCAATAAGGGAAATTCCATGGCATCACCGCAAGCACCGGGCCCATCGGCAGCCAGCGCGCGACGGCATGGCCGACCGGCGTATCGATCTCGACGGGCCTGAGCAATTGAGCGCCGTGGCGGGCATAATAGCGGAAGGCCGAGGCGCATTTCTCGACCTCGGCGACAGCGGATTTGAGCGTCTTGCCCATTTCCTCGGTCGCGATCCGTGCGAGCCGCTCCTTATCGTCCTCGAATCGCTCGGCGATGTGGCGGAGCAACGTTTTCCGCTCTTCGATCTCGCTGTCGCGCCATGCCAGGAATGCCGTTTGCGCCTTGGCCAACCGCGCCTCGACCTGCGCGTCGGTCAGTTCGGCATGGTTCAGGCCGGGCTCGCCGGTGGCGGGATTGATGCTGGTGAACATGGCGCTCCCTCGCGTTTCCATCGGGTCGAACGCGTCGAACCGTCGACGGGTCCCATCACGCGAACGACTCATTGTGCAAGCGGAATGGCCGTGCAATCCTCCGGTCACCACATGGAGTGGGGAGAAAGAGAATGATGGGTATCATCCGCATGATCGTCATCGGCCTGATCGTGGGTTGGCTGGCGCGTTGGTTTTATCCGGGCCCCGTGCACGCAGGTTGGATCGTGACGATCCTGCTCGGCATCGCGGGCTCGTTCGTCGCCGGTTTCGTCTTGCAGCTGACTAATCGCAAGGCTGGCGAGCCGTTCCACCCGGCCGGCCTCATCGCGTCGATTCTGGGCGGCATGGTACTGATCTTCGTAGCGCGGTTGCTGCATATCGCGTGACGGCGACGCGACGGATCGGCGGTTGCTCCCGCCGATCCGCTGCCGCATAGCGTGTCGTATGGACACGACGATCGATGACCTGTCGTTCGAGGACGCGCTGAAGCGGCTCGAAGAAATCGTCCGCCAGCTCGAAAGCGGCGAGGCGAAGCTGGATGACGCGATCCGGCTCTATGAAGAGGGCACCCGCCTTCGTCAGAAATGCACCGAACGGCTCGATGCCGCCCAGGCGCGGATCGAGGCGATCCGGCTCGATTCGGATGGCCGCCCAGCCGGCGTCACGCCGTTCAATGCCGGCTGACGGGGCGTGATGGCCGCTTCTCCGTCGCTCAAGGCCGCGCTGACCCAAGTCGGCGCGGAGGTCGACCGCCGCTTCGACGCGCTGCTGGCGGTGCCCGACGATGCCCGGGCCGAATTGTTTCAGGCGATGCGCCATGCGGCGATCGGCGGCGGCAAGAGGTTACGCCCGCTGCTGGTATTCGCCACCGCCGGATTGTTCGGCGTCGACCGCGAGTGTAGCGCGCGGACGGCCTGTGCGATCGAAGCGATCCACGTCTATTCGCTGATCCACGACGACCTGCCGGCGATGGACGATGACGACATGCGTCGCGGCAAGCCGACGGTGCACCGCGCTTTCAGCGAAGCAACGGCGGTGCTGGCGGGCGATGGCCTTCATGCATTGGCGTTCGAATGGCTGGCCGATCCGGCGACGCATCCGGATCCCTTCGTCCGCGCCGAACTGGTGTTCGAACTGGCCCGGGCGGCCGGTCCGCACGGCATGGCCGGTGGGCAGATGATGGACTTGAAGGCCGAACAAACAACCTTCGACCTCCAGACCGTGACTCGTCTCCAGGCCCTCAAGACCGGCGCGCTGATCGGCTGCGCGGTCGAATCGGGCGCGATCCTCGGGCGGGTCGCGCCGGAAGGGCGAACCGGCTTGCGCGGCTATGCAAGGGATATCGGGTTGGCCTTCCAGATCGCCGACGACTTGCTCGACGTGGAGGGCGACGAGGAAAAAGCGGGCAAGAAGCTGAGAAAGGACGACAGCGCCGGCAAGGAGACCTTCGTCTCGCTGCTCGGGATCGATCGCGCGCGGGGGCAGGCGCGGATGCTGGTCGATCAGGCGATCGATCATTTGCGGGGCTATGGGCCCGAGGCCGATCTGCTGCGCAACGTCGCTCGCTTCGTTCTCGAGCGCGACCGTTAGTCTGGGGAGGGGGGCATGACCATTCGCACCGGGGTTTATCCCGGCACGTTCGATCCGATCACGCTGGGTCATATGGACATCATCCGGCGCGGCGCGAAACTGGTCGACCGGCTGGTGATCGGGGTGACGACGAATCCCTCCAAGTCGCCCATGTTCACGGTGGAAGAGCGGATGGCGATGGTCCAGCGGGAGGTCGCCGGCATCGGCGGTGAAATCCACGTCGTCAGCTTCGACTCGCTGCTGATGGACTTCGCCGAACGTGAGGGGGCCAGCGTGATCGTCCGCGGGCTGCGCGCGGTCGCCGACTTCGAATACGAATATCAGATGGCGGGGATGAACCAGCAATTGAACAACCGGATCGAGACGGTTTTCCTGATGGCCGACGTCGCGTTGCAGCCGATCGCCAGCCGCCTGGTCAAGGAGATCGCGATCTATGGCGGGGAAATCGGCAAGTTCGTTCCCCCCACGGTCCGCGACGAGGTTGCGGCGCGCGTCGAGCTGATCGGCCGCAAGGGAAGCTGAACGCCGCAATTCCGCCGCTTTATGTTCAGATTGGCGAAGGGGGCGATTTGCTTTAAGCGCACGCTCGACATCTTTTCTGGAGTGCCCATGCGTTTCTTTCTCGGCCTGATTGCGATGATGAGCGTCGCGATCGCCGGCAGTCCTTCGATGGCGGCGAAGAAGCAGAAGGTGCCGCCGGCGCCGCCCGCGCCGCAGCGCCTCGCGCCGCCGCCCATCACCGACAAGGAAAACCTGCTCTATCTCGACCTGTCGACGGGCGGGCGCGTGGTGATCTGGCTGCGGCCCGACGTCGCGCCCAAGATGGTCGAGCGGGTCAAGACGCTGACGCGCCAACATTTCTACGACGGGCTCAAGTTTCACCGGGTCATCGACGGCTTCATGGCGCAGACCGGGGATCCTAAGGGTGACGGTACCGGCGGATCGACGCTCCCCGACGTGCCGGCCGAGTTCAACTACCTGCCGCACGTGCGCGGCGCGGTATCGGCGGCGCGCGAAGGCGCGGCCCCCGACGCGTCGGCCGAGGAAAAGACCAAGGCGGAGAACAGCGCCAACAGTCAGTTCTTCATCGTGTTCCAGCCCAAGCTGGCGCTCGACCGTAAGTACACGGTGTTCGGCCGCGTGATCTCGGGCATGGAATATGTCGACAAGGTCGAGCGCGGCGAACCGCCGGCCAACCCGTCGACGATTCTTCATGCGTATATCGCTGCGGACAACCCGCCGCCGTACACGCCGCCGCCACCCCCGCCGCCGCCGGTACTGACGCCGGCTCCGACGCTGACCATCCCGACAGCACCGCCCGCCGCGGCACCGGCCAAAACGGCGCCGACGAAGAAGCCGGCAGCCAAGAAGAAGTAACTGTTAACGGACGCGAGGGCGGCATGGACGTCGACCTGTTCGACTTCGATCTGCCGCCCGAGCGGATTGCGCTGCGCCCGGCGAGTCCGCGCGATGCGGCGCGGATGCTGGTGCTCGACGGCGCCGGGCCGGAGGGCGCGACTCGCGACCGGCTGGTCGGCGACTTGCCGTCCGAGCTCAGGCGTGGCGACCTATTGGTGTTCAACGACACGCGCGTGATTCCGGCGCAGCTCGAAGGGCTGCGGGGGCAGGCGCGGATCGGTGCGACCTTGCACAAGCGCGAAGGGCCGCGGCGCTGGCGCGCGTTCATCCGCAACGCCAAGCGGCTGCGCGAGGGCGAGACGATCGATTTCGGCGCGGGCGTTACCGCGACCGCCGCCGATCGCGCCGAGGATGGCAGCTTCGCGCTCGATTTCGCCGGCGACGAGCCGGTCGAATTGCTGCTCGAGCGCGCGGGGCGCATGCCGCTCCCGCCCTATATCGCGGCGCGGCGCCCGACCGATGCGCGCGACGCCGACGACTACCAGACGATGTTCGCCAACGAGCCCGGCGCCGTCGCCGCGCCGACCGCCGCGCTGCATTTCACGCCGGAGCTGCTGGCGGCGCTGGACGCGGCTGGCATCGAGCATGTCACGCTGACGCTGCATGTCGGTGCGGGGACGTTCCTGCCGGTCAAGGTCGACGACACCGACGACCACCGGATGCATGCCGAATGGGGCCGCATCGACGCCGCCACCGCGGAGCGCATCAATGCGACGCGCGCCGCCGGCGGCCGGGTGATCGCGGTCGGCACCACCAGCCTGCGCCTGATCGAAAGCGCTGCCGATGCCGAGGGCCGGATCCACCCGTTCGAAGGCGACACCGCGATCTTCATCACGCCGGGCGTGAAGGTCCGCGGAGTCGATGGGCTGATGACCAACTTCCACCTGCCGCGGTCAACCCTCTTCATGCTGGTCTCGGCGCTGCTGGGACTGGATCGGATGCAGGCGGCATATGCGCATGCGATCGCCGCAGGGTATCGGTTCTATTCGTACGGGGACAGTTCGCTACTGCTGCCCTGAAGACGTCGTCGATCTCTCGATTGATCTCTCTGCGATCGTGTGTGCCGCCGAATAGGTTCAGCCCGCGGCATCCGCATAATGGGCCGCCAGGCCGGTGTGCCCCGGTGCCACGTCCTCGGCCATGGTATGGCGATCGGGGAAGTCGCCGCCATTCTGTGACCGGAACGGGATCGGCGCATCGGTGAACAGACCATCGAGACGGCGGCGCCATTCGCGCTTTGCGGTCTCGACCTCGTCCGCGGTCGTGATGTGCGCCGCGCCATAGACGGCGTGGATCGGCAGCACGTCCATCCCGGGGTAGAACAACACGCCATGCGTCAACGGGAACAACAGTTGGTCGATCGGACCGTTGATCCCGCGCGGTCCGTAATCGGCCTCGGGTCCCCCGGTCATGACGTTCACCAACGCCCGCTTGCCCTTGAGGATACCGTCGCCGAAGCGGAATTCGTTGGTGCCGTTGCGGTACCCATAGGCGAAGCCGAATGCGAAGACGCGTTCGATCCAGCCCTTGAGAATCGCCGGGACCGAATACCACCATAACGGAAACTGAAGGATGACGGCATCGGCGGCGAGCAGCTTTGCCTGTTCCGCAGTTACGTCGGCGGTCTGCCGTCCGCTCGCATAAGCGTGGCCCGATTCCATGATGAACGAGAGCCGGTCGGGATCGGCGCGGTCGGGGAAATCGTCGGCATCGAATACGGCTTTCCATTGCATGGCATAGAGGTCGGACTGGATGACCTCGTGCCCCTCGGTCGTCAGGGTCTCGACGCTGAGGGCGACGAGCTGGCGGGTAATCGACGTCGGCTCGGGGTGGGCATGGACGATGAGAATCTTCTTGGTCACGGGAGCATGTCTCCACTGCGGATATGACTACCGCGCCCGGCGGTTTTCCGAGCGGGCGGCGTCGGCTATCTGGGAGCGACGAAACAATTGTTGAAATCGATTAATTTTTGATCAGGTATCCACCTGATGGATATTAGTCGCCTGGATCTGAACCTGCTTGCGACGCTCGACGTCCTTCTTGCCGAACGCAACGTCACCCGGGCGGCAGCGCGCCTTCATCTCAGCCAGCCCGCGGTGAGCGCACAGCTCGCCAGGCTCCGCGATCTGTTCGACGACCCGCTATTGGTGCCGGCGCATCGTGGCATGACGGCGACGGCGAAAGCGATCGAGCTCCGCGATCCGTTGCGATCGGCGCTCGACCATCTGCGTAATGCGATCGAAGCGACCAACGGCTTCGATCCCGCCACGGCGGACATCACCTTCACCATCGCCTGCTCGGACTATGTCGAGGCAGCCCTGATCGTGCCGCTGGTCGGGCTGTTGAGGAAAATCGCGCCGGGCGTCCGGCTGGCCATCCGGCGGCTGAGTCCGGCGTTGGCGGATCACCAGCTCGCTGTCGGCGATGCCGATCTCGTCATCGCCCAGCCGACGCCCGAACTGGCGCATTTGCGGACCCGCCTCCTCTTCCGGGAAACCTATGTCTTGATCGGGCGGCACGGCCATCCCGAGCTCCGGCACGAGATGACGATCGGCGATTATGTCAGGCTCGATCATGTTATTCTGTCGCGCGATGGCGGGACGTTCGACAGTCCCGTGGACGAGGCACTGGGCGCGCTTGGCTATCGGCGAAACGTAGTCCTGTCGGCAGCGTCGTTCCTGTTCCTTCCCGAAATCGTGGCCGCCAGCGATCTGGTCGCGCTGCTGCCACGCCGTTTGTTCGCGGGCAGGGCTGACCTGCTGGCCGGGGTCGAGCTCCCCTGGCTCGAGCAATCGTTCGATATCGGACTGATCTGGGGCGAACGCTGCGATCGTCATCCCGGGCATCGCTGGCTCCGCGACCAGATTGCCCATCTTGCTGGGCAGGTATCGACTGATAAGGAAGGGGCGATGCAGAGGTCGTCGTCACAGTGCTTGCCGTGAGGGATATCGTCACCATCCGGGCGGAGCGTCCGGCCGATTTCGATGTCATCCGCGAGCTTGTCCGGCTCGCTTTTCTCGATGCCGAGCACGCCGAGGGCGACGAGCACGATTTCGTCGATCGCCAGCGTGCCGGTCCGGGATATCTTCCCGACCTGGCGCTGGTCGCGGAGGCGCGAGGAGACGGTGTGGTCGGCCATATCATGCTGACACGGATCGATGTGAGAACGCCTGGCGGTGACTCACCAATGCTATTGCTGGCGGAGCTCGCGGTTGCGGCGCCGTTTCGACGTCGGGGCATCGCTTCCCGTCTGATCGAGCGGGTTTTTGCGTATGCGCTTGACGCTGGCCACGCGGCGATACTGCTGGTCGGCGATCCCGACTTCTATGCGCAGTTCGGCTTTCGCCCGTCGATCGAGCATGGCCTCGACAATGGCAACGGGATCGAATCGCGCTATGTGTTGTCGTGCGCGCTGTGCCCCGACGGGCTTGCTCTCGTGTCGGGCGTGGTGGATTTGCCGCACTAGCAGCGGCGATTGGGCGCGGCGGGCATATGGTCACCCGTCCGGTGCCGCCTTACGGAATGAGCACGATCTTGCCGCGCGTCTGCCGCGATTCGAGCGCGCGATGGGCGTCGCCGGCCTGATCCAGCGGATAGCTGCCGCCGATCGTCACCTTGAGCTCGCCCGCCGCGGTCATCGCGAAGAGGCGGGACAGGCCGTCTCGCAATAGTGCGGGCGTGAGCAGCGGCGCAGTCGCAAAGCCGGTGATCGACTGGTTCTGGAAGATCAGGCCGAGCAATTCTGGCACGCCGATGCCGAAATCGAGGATGTTGAGCGACCCGTAGATGACGAGTTGGCCCAGCGGCGCCAGTGCCTTCAGACTCTCCATCGTCACCGCGCCGCCGACTGATTCGTAGATCACATCCACGCCGGCGCCGTCGGTCGCATCGCGCAATGCCGCCGCCCAGCCGGGAAGCGTATAGTCGATCGCCGCGTCGGCTCCGAGCGCTTGCGCGAAGTCGCGCTTGTCGTCGCTGCTGGCGGCGGCGACAACCTGCCGGGCGCCGGCGCGCCGCGCGAGCTGGACCAGCAGGCTACCGACGCCGCCCGCCGCAGCCGAGATCAGGACGCGCTTGCCCGCGGCTGGCGCGCGCTCGATCAGGTGCAACGCGGTGAGGCCCTGGACCATCAGCGCGACGGCTTCGGCGAACGATACGCCATCGTGTAACGGCGTCACGACGTCGGCGGGACAGACGGCAAGTTCGGCATAACCGCCAAAATACTGGCCCGCCGCGAACATCGATCCGGCGACCCTGTCGCCCACGGCAAAACCGCTGACATCGGCCCCGACGGCCTCGACGGTCCCGGCCACTTCGGCACCGAGAATGCTCGGCAGCGGCGGGGTAACGGCGTAACGATCGGCGCGCATCGCCGTTTCGGCGAAATTGACACCGGCAGCCGCTACCCGGATGAGAACATCGCCGACGCCGATTTCGGGGGACGGCAGATCGACTAGGTCGAGCATCTCGGGCCCGCCAAAGCCGGACAATATTACGGCCTTCATTTCCCAGTCCTCCAATCCGTGTCCAACAGGACAATCGCCGGGGCATTGTCCGGCGGATCGGCGGGTGGCATGAGAGCGGGACAGGGAACTACAGAGAAGTTGGTCATATACCGACCAAAAGGTAAGTATGGCAAAGTTGATCAAGAACCTGCCGTCGCTGCCTGCCGAGCGTGCGTTGCGCGTGATCGCGGGCCGGTGGAAACCGATCATCCTCTATCATTTGCTGGCGGAGCCGCGGCGCCTGTCGGAACTCAACCGGCTGATGCCGGCGATCAGCCAGAAGGTCCTGATCCAGCAATTGCGCGAAATGGAATCGCACGGGATCGTCGCGCGGACGGTCTTTCCGCAGGTCCCGCCCCGGGTGGACTATGCGGCGACCGAACTCGGGCGGAGCCTGCGGCCGGTACTGCAGGCGTTGTGTGACTGGGGCCGTCATCATGCGGCCGAGCTCAATGAGCTCGACAGCCTGGGGGACTGTGCGAAGGTATCGTTGCCCGGGTAACACGGACGGCGTCATGATCGGCCCGACCTGCCCGTCGCGGCCGAAATCGACTATGTCGGCGGCCTGAATAGACGAGCACTGTCACGGATATCGGCAATGAGCGAATCGGAAATCGTCATCTGTCCCGCCTGCACGACCGCCAACCGGGTCCCCTCGGCGCGGCTCGGCGAGCGGCCGTCGTGCGGCAAATGCGGGCAACCGCTGTTTCAGGCTCGGCCCGTGGCGGTCGACGCGACGGGGTTCGATCGCCTGCTGCGCGTCGGCACGATCCCGATCCTGGTCGATTTCTGGGCCGAATGGTGCGGTCCCTGTCGGATGATGGCGCCGCAGTTCGAAGCGGCCGCGGCGGCGCTCGAGCCGCGCGTGCGGCTGGTCAAGGTCGATATCGATGCCGTGCCGGCGATCGCGGCGCGTTACGGCATACGATCGGTGCCGACGCTGGCATTGTTCGCCAGAGGCGCCGAGGTGGCGCGGCGGGCCGGGCTGATCGACCGCGCCGCGCTGGTCGGCTGGGCTCAAAGCGAGCTCGGCCGGCACTGACTTCATTCATTCCTCGTCGGGTACCGAATGCACTTCGTGCCACAGGCCGTTGAGGATCGCGAAGGCTACGGCGAGGCCGAGACCCAAAACCCAGGAAAAGTACCACATAGCGGTATCCTCAATAGAAATCGGGGTTGGTGCGAACGTCCTCGAGCGTGACCCGGCCGAACATCACCTTGAATGCCCAGCTGGTGTAGATCAGCACGATCGGCAGGAAGACCAGCGTGACGAGCAGCATGATCCATAAGGTCATCTGGCTCGACGAGGCGTTCCAGACCGTCAGGCTCGAATGCGCATCGATCGAGCTGGGCAGGATGAAGGGAAACATCGAGGCGCCGACGCTGGCGATGATCCCGACGGTCGCCGCGCTCGATCCACCGAACACCAGCACCGCCCGGCGTCGCGCGATCCCGGCGACGGCAAGCACGGGGCCGACGAAGCCGAGCAAAGGCGCCGCCCACATCCACGGATGAGCCGCATAGTTGGCCAGCCATCCGCCGGCCGCGTGGACGGTGGTGGTGTATAGCGGGTTCGATGGACCGACCGGGTCGGCGGGAGCGCCCAGCCGATAGCCGAGATCGCCATAGGCCAGCATGACGAAACCGATACCGTAAAGCAGGATCGCGGCCACCCCGGCGACCTTCCCGAACAAGCGGGCGCGATCGAGCACGGCGCCGTTTTCCACCTTGAGCGACAGCCAGCCGGCGCCATGGAGCACGAGCATCGCGACCGAGAGCAGGCCGGCAAGCAGCGTGAACGGCGTGAACAGCTCCAGCAATCCGCCCATATAATGCAGCCGCAAGTCGCTATCGAAGCGGAAGGGCGCGCCGCTCAGGACGTTGCCGACCGCCACGCCGAACACCAAGGCCGGCACGAAGCCGCCGACGAACAATGCCCAGTCCCAGCGCGTGCGCCACCGCGGGTCGTCATGCTTCGACCGATATTTGAACCCGACCGGCCGCAGGATCAGCGCAGACAGCACCAGGAACATCGCGAGGTAGAAGCCCGAAAAGGAGACCGCATAGACGAATGGCCATGCGGCAAAGATCGCGCCGCCGCCCAGGATCAGCCAGACTTGGTTTCCTTCCCACGTCGGCGCGATCGTGTTGATCACCATCCGCCGTTCCTCGTCGGTCCTGGCGACCCAGGGCAGCAAGGCGGCGACGCCGAGGTCGAAGCCGTCGGTGAGCGCGAAGCCGATCAGCAGGACGCCCATCAGCGCCCACCAGATCACTCGCAGCACGTCATAATCGAGCGGGATTGCCATCGCGCTATCTCCTTATTCCGCCGCGATCGGCACGTAGCCGCCGGCCGTACGGGGTTCGCCGGGTTCGGCGGGCTGCGTGGTGGTTTCGGGCCCCTTGCGGATCGCCGCGAGCATCAACCGCACTTCGATCACCGCGAGGACGCCGTAGAGGAGGGTGAAGCCCGCGATCGTCGCCCACAATTGGGGAATGGTCAGGTCGGACGCCCCCAGGAACGTGGGCAGGACTCCGTCGATCGCCCAGGGCTGGCGCCCGATCTCGGCGAGGATCCAGCCCAGTTCGGCAGCGAGCCAGGGCAACGGGATGATCCAGAATGCCAGCCGCAGGAACCACCGCCGATCGAAGATGCGCCGGGTCGCGAACAGGAAGGCGGTTCCGAAGAAGGCGATGAAGAAAAATCCCAGGCCCGCCATCCCGCGAAAGATCCAGAACATCGCCGGGACATTGGGAACGGTACTCCACGCTGCCTTGTCGATCTGCTGGGCGTCGGCCTGGCGCGGGTCGGCGACATAACGCTTGAGCAACAGGGCGTAGCCGAGATTGTCCCTGTTCTCCGCGAACTGCGCCCCCGCTGCCGCGTCGCTGCGGTTCGCTTTCAGCTTTTCGACCGCGTCATAGGCGATGATGCCACTGGCGATGCGTGCCTTCGACTGATCGACCAGTTCGTAGATGCCGGTGACCTGACCCGTCAGGCTGCGCGTCGCGATCAACCCCAGCACGTAGGGGACCTTGACCTCATAGGCCGTTTCGCGCCGGGCGTTGCTCGGTAGGCCGAACGCCGCGAACCCGGCGGGTGCCGGCTCGGTGTGCCACATCGCCTCGATCGCGGCGAGTTTCATCTTCTGGTTGTCGGTGAGCGCATAGCCGCTCTCGTCGCCGAGCACGACGACCGACAGCGACGCCGCGAGGCCGAATGCGGCGGCCACCGTGAACGATCGGCGTGCGAGCGGGAGCCATTTGCCCCGCAGCAGGAAGAATGCCGACACGCCCAGTACGAACACCGACGCGGTGACATAACCGGCGCTGACCGTGTGGACGAACTTTGCCTGGGCGACCGGGTTGAAGATCACCGCGCCGAAGTCGGACACTTCCATGCGCATCGTTGCCGGATTGAACGTGGCGCCCGCCGGATGCTGCATCCAGCCGTTGGCGACCAGGATCCACAGCGCCGACAGATTCGAGCCGAGCGCGACCATGAAGGTCACGAACAGATGCGCCTGCTTGGAAAGCTTGTCCCAGCCGAAGAACATCAGCCCGACGAAAGTCGCCTCGAGGAAGAACGCCATCAGCCCTTCGATCGCGAGCGGCGCGCCGAATATGTCGCCGACATAATGCGAGTAATAGGCCCAGTTCATGCCGAACTGGAATTCCATCGTCAGGCCGGTCGCGACGCCCAGCACGAAGTTGATGCCGAACAGCTTGGCCCAGAATCGCGTGATCTGCCGCCAGACCGGACGGTCCGTCATGACGTACAGACATTCCATGATGACGAGCATGAACGACAGGCCGAGCGTCAGCGGCACGAACAGGAAGTGGTAGAGTGCGGTCAGCGCGAATTGCAGCCGCGACAGCTCGATGACTGCCATATCCATCCCTTTGGTCCTTCTCTAAGGCTCGATGATGAAACTCGACGCGGTCGGGAATATTCGTAGTATCTTATATATGCATATACGGGAAAATACTACGTCCGACCGGCCGTCGCTCCTGCTCAGGATGGCGCCGTCCGGCTGGTGGATATTGGACGGCATGGCGGCAATGGCGTTCGCGGCGGCGCTCGCCTTATCGCTGCGTATGTTGTTGGAACGGAATACGTATTGGACCGTAGTCGGGGCCGTGTCGGTCGCCGTGGCCGCGTTCGTGCGGGCCGGATTGCAGGTCCGCGCGGAGGATAGCGGAACGGCGGCTGCAAATCGGGCGAAACGCGATATCCGCCACGGCCTGTTCCGCACGCTGCTCGTCACGCGCGGCCCGTCCAGGAAGCTGATCGGGGAGGATGTGGCGACGGCGGTCGACCAGGTCGCGAACCTGACCGGATATCATGGTCGCTTCCTGCCGCTCCGGCGGGCCGCCGCCGTGGCGCCGCTGTTCGTGGCGGGGGCGGTCGCGCTGGCGAGCCCGATATCGGCGGCAATCCTGCTGATCACCCTGATCCCGTTCGGATTGGGAATGGCGCTGGCGGGCGGCGCGGCGCGTCGTGCGGCGGACGCCCAGGTGAGCGCGTTGACCCGCTTGTCCGGCCTGTTCGTCGATCGCATCCGGTCGCTGCCCATCATCCTCGCTTACGCGGCGGAGGACCGTGTGACGCGGCAGGTCGATACCGCGGTGAACGATGTCGCCGATCGCACCTATGCCGTGCTGCGGACCGCGTTTCTCTCGTCGGGAACGCTCGAATTCTTTTCGGCGATCTCGGTCGCGCTGGTCGCGGTCTATTGCGGTTTCAATCTGCTCGGGCTCCTTCCTTTCCCGGTTCCCGAGCATCTCGACCTGCCACGCGCCTTCTTTGCGCTGGCGCTCGCTCCCGAATTCTACTTGCCGTTGCGCCGTCTGGCGGCCGCCTATCACGAGAAGCAGCTCGGCGAGGCCGCCAATGCCGCCATCGCCGAACGCGAGTCGCATCCGGGGTTGGTATCGGCATCGGGCCCGGCCCCGGAGCCGATCGCCAGTCTCGACGTGACGGACGCGGTAATCGACTATGGCGGCGGCCGATCGGTCGGGCCGTTCCGCCTTTCGGTCGCGCGTGGCGAACTGGTTGCCCTTACCGGGCCGACCGGGAGCGGCAAGACCTCGCTGCTGCAGATGATCGTGGGGCTCGCACCGCTTTCGGCCGGCGGCCTTCGTGCGAACGGGGTGGCGCTCGAACCGGGCGCGGCGAACGGCCAGATCGCCTGGGCCGGCCAGCACGTCGTCCTGCTTCCCGGTACGGTCGCGGACAATATCGCGCTCGCCGATCCCCTTGCCGATCGCGACGCGATCACGGTTGCGGCGGTTGCCGCCGGGCTCGAACCGCTGATCGCGTCGCGGCCCGAGGGGCTCCAAACATGGATCGATCCCCGGGGCGCCGGCCTCTCGGGGGGCGAGCGTCGACGGATCGCCTTTGCTCGCGCCTTGCTCGTCCGGCGGCCGTTATTGTTGCTCGACGAGCCCACGGCCGATCTCGATGCCGAAACGGCGGCATCGATCATCGCCATGCTGATAGCGTTGCGGCCGACCCAAGCGATCCTGGTCGCGACCCACGACCCGGCGCTGATCGCCGCCGCGACGCGAGAGGTCGCGATCGCATGATGGCGCCATTGCCCCCCGCACTCGCCGACTGCGCCAAGCCATGGCGGACGATGCGCGGTCTCGCGATCGCCGCTGGCGTCGTCGTCGGCGTATCCACCGTCGGGTTGCTGGCGCTGTCGGGCTGGTTCATCGCGGCCACCGCGATTGCGGGTGCGGCGGGGCCTGTCGCGGCACGCGCGCTCAACTACCTCATACCAAGCGCGGTCATTCGCCTTCTCGCGATCCTGCGCACCGCGGCGCGTTATGCCGAACGGCTCCTCAGTCATCGCGCATCGTTATCGACGCTGGCGGCGGTCCGAACGCGGCTTTTCGCCAAGGCGGCGCAAGCCGAAGCGCAGCGAGCGCTGCGCCTGTCCGGCGGGGAGGCGGCGACGTTGCTCGGCGCCGACATCGACCAGCTCGAAGACCGCCTGATCCGCGGCCCCGCGATCGCGGGGGCGGTCTCGGCATCGTTGCTGGCGGTGGCGCTCGGCGCATTGGCGGGAATCTTGCCGGCGCTCGGGATCGCTTTGTGTCTCGGCGGTGCAGGATGGAGCACCCGGTACCTCGCGCGCCGCGTGCTTCCTGGCCACGCGCGCACGGCGGCCGTGGCGATCGCCGACCTCAAGGTCGCCTTGACCGAACACGTGGCGGCGGCCGGCGAGATCGCCGTCTATGGTCTTTCCGACCGGGTCGCCGTTGAGCTCGAACGCGTTGCCGAACGTCACGACGACGCCTTGTTCGCGCTTGGCCGGGCCGAAGCGAGGATTGCCATGCTCGTGCCCGTGGCGGCGGGCATCGCGAGCGCACTGGCCGTCTCGACCGGTGGCGGCGGCGTGGCGTTGGCGGCGATGGCCGCCCTGGCGGCCGCAGGCGCCGGCGAAAGCCTGGCGGGGCTGGCACGGTCGGAGATCAAGGGGCCGTCCTTCGACGCCGCGGTGGATCGTCTGCAGACACTGTCCTCGGTCGAGGCGCCCGATGCGGCCGCCGGCGTCGTGCCGGTCTCGACCATCGGTATCGTCACGGACCGGGGCAGGCGCGATCTCGCGGCCGGCGCGCGCGTCGCTATCACGGGACGGTCGGGCGCCGGCAAGACGCGATTGCTGGAAACGCTGGCGGGGCTTCGTGCCGATGCGCCTCAACACCTCGATGTCGATGGCGTGGAGGCGGCATCGCTGGGCCTGTACCAGCTCCGCCGGAGTTTTGCCTTGGTCCCGCAAAACGCGATGCTCATCGCCGGCACGATACTCGACAATGTGCGGATCGCCCGAAAGGGTTTGAGCGAAGCGCAAATCTGGGAAGCGTTGACGGTGGCGTGTCTGGACGAAGAGGTGCGCGCGATGCCCGACGGCCTGGAACAATGGATCGGCGAGGCCGGGCTGCACTTGTCCGGCGGACAACGCAAGCGGCTGGCGCTGGCGCGGGGGCTGCTGGCGGAGCGGCCCTGGTTGCTGCTGGACGAGCCGAGCGAGGGGCTCGACGCGGATACCGAAGCGCGTCTCGTCGCCAGATTGGGTCCCTGGCTGGATCGGAAGGGCTGCGGGGTGCTGCTCGTTACCCACCGGCCGGCACTGCGGGCGCTCTGCGATCAGTCGGTGGCGCTCGACTGATTATCGGGCGCGTCTTGCAGCCGGCGAGCCGATCACCGCGACGGCGACGTCCTCCTCGCCCAGAAGGGGGCGTCGCGCCAGCGTGTCTCCATCGCGTAATAGGTCGCGTGATGACCGATATAGGCTTGCCAGATGCGGCTCATCCGCGCGGCATAACGGTGGGTCGCCGCTTCGTCGCCGTCGAGCAGCGCGAGCGTCGCCTCACCTGCCTCCAGCCCGGTCGCCAGCGCGTTGAACAATCCCTGCGATGACAGGGGGTCGAGTGCCATGGCGCTATCGCCGGCCGCCAGCCATCCGTCGCCGGCGGCGCTGCTCGCAACGCTGTTGGCGGCACAGAACAATGGCGTGGCGGCGCGCTCGGGATCGACCGGGCCGATGGCTTCCGCCAGGCCGGGCAGCTCGAGTGCGGCCCCGATCGGCCCCCGCTTCAAGATGCGGCGCAGCGCCGGTGAGTCTGCATCGCCATGAAATGCCACCAGCCGGTCGCCATCCGGGAGCATTGCGCTGTACCACCAGCCATCAGCGGCCGCCTCGGTATACGTGGTCGGATCGGGCCGGCCCGGTTGCGGGACGCGTTGATGAACGCAGGCCAACCGGTCGATCGCCAGCCGGCGCCGGCCGAACCGCTGCAACAGCCGCGACCGTCGCCCGCTTGCGTCGATCAACCGGCGCGCGGTGACGATCGCTCCCGTATCGAGCGATAGCCGCCAACCCGCGGCAGTCCGTTCGAGTGCGCCGACGCCGGCCGCTATCGGCTGCGCACCACGCGCCGCGGCGTCGGCGCGCAGATCACGCTCGAACCGGGCTCGGTCGAGCCGCCAGCCGACGCCGTCGGGATCGCGCATCGAGTCGAGTTCGATGGCGTCGTCTGATCCCCAACGGCTGACCTTGAGCGGGGCCGGTCCGTGGCTGGCGGCCGCGAAGCTTTCCCAGGCGCCGATCGCCGCGAGCAGCCGCCGGGCGGCGCCGGGCAGCGTCTCGCCGATCCGCCAGCCCGGCAGCGCCACGCGATCGATCAACGCGACCGATCGATCGGGCGCGAGCATGCAGGCAGCGGCGGAACCGGCTGCACCGGCCCCGACGACCGCGACGTCGACCGCTGTCATCGCCGTTGAGGCGGCAGACCGTTCGGGAAGCGATTCACCAGGGCGATTCCCGACAGGTCGACCTCGGTTGCCGAGCGGGCGCCGCGCCGCTCGACCGGTCCGGGCAGCGCGGCCGGCGCGACCCGAAGCGGGGGCGCTGCGCCGAACTTCCTCGGCTCGGTCAGCTTCTCCTGCTCGGGCGTGATCAGCCGGGCATAATCCTCGACCTCGATGCTCGCCGGGAAATCGGCGTCGCCGGGGCCGTCGCGCACCTCGACCACACCGAGGAAGTCGAAATGATGGATCATGTTGTTGATCTGATGGGTATAGCCGTCAGCGCCCAGCGGCTCGATCCATGCCTCGCGATTGGCGAAGGCCTTGCGGCGCTCCGACAACGGGCGATTCTTGTCCATCACGATGTCGTAATTCTCCTTCGTCAGCACCTCGTTCGGCACGCGCGCCGGCCAGAAGGATGGGACATAGGGGTCGTAGCTCGGCGTGTAGCCGGAACGGCAGCTGCTGGTGTCGGTTTGCCACGGCACCGCCATCCACCGCGTGATTCCGCCCGCCATCTGGCCGCACAGCGGCCCGTTGGGGATGGTCACGTCATCGGGGGTCAGCACTTCGCTCGGCTGCGGTGCGATCCAGCCGTCGGGTGCGTGCTGGAAGCGGAACGGTGCCATGTACATCGTGGACGTGCGCACCGGCCACGTCATCTCACAACCGGGATGAAAGGCGTCGGCGAGGCAGAATTCGAGCGCCGCGCGGGTCAGCATGTCGCCCTGCTCGGCGACTGGCACCTCGTCGATCGTCGCCGGGGGCAGGATCGCGGGGTCGTGATCGGCGTCGAAATTGCCTTCCGCCCATTGCCACAGCATCGCCAGCTGGCAGTCGCTCAGCACCGAATTCTGCCGCGGACTGGCAACCGGCGGAATGTTCATCGCGTCGCCATAGAGCCATGGCCAGGGCACCGGCGAATTGGCGTCGACGTCGAAATTGCGGAAGTTGTTGTAGATGACGCGGCGCTGTTCGCGATAGGCCGGACTGGTGCTGCCGAGCCGGGCGAGCGCGGCCGGGCTGGTCAGGTCGAACACGCCCTCCCAGCCGAACCCCGCGGCAAACCCGGCATTGACCCATTGCAATCCGTGCATCCGCTGGAAGATCGGCAGGATGTCGCGCGCGAAAGATGGGCGGGTCGGCGCCGCCAGCTTGCCCGCCTTGATCGCGACGTCGCGCATCAGGTCCCACATCGTCCTGACCGACTTGCGCTGCGGGCCGTAATTGGGCGGCGCCACCACCACCCAGGCCGGGATCACCTGGATCGCCTCTCCGTTCAGCGTCACCCTGGCGGTCACCGGTCCATCCGACACGTCGTCGTACCAGCCCTCGTTGTTGGCGAAAGTGATTGCCGCGCTGCCGTCGACGCTCGCCGAGACGCCCTTGCCGCCGAGCACCGTCAACCGCTGTTCGGCATCGGTCATTGCCTCGCCGAGATAGACGGGGATGCCCTGGAATTCGCCCTCGAAGGTCTTGGCCTTGGCCTTGGCGCCCTTGAGCACCTGGCGCTTGCCGGCAATCGCCAGGGTGCTGCGATCGGCGACGCCCGGATTGCGCAACGTGGTCGGCGGCGCGTAGTTCGCCTCGGGGATGTCGAGCGCGAGCTGGAATCCGTACCAGGCTGCCTTGTGGTTGGCGAGCTGGACGCTCCATTCGATCGTCGCGCCGGGTTCGCTGCCGGTCAGTTCGCGGACGATCTCTCCGCGCGCGTTGACGCCATAGAGGCGGAACCGCGCCGCCTGGCGTTTCAGCCTCTTGTCCTTGTCGCGATAGCTGCCGGGGGGCAGCGGCCGCGGATCGGTGACCTCGGGGCCGTAGAAATAGTCGTCGCTGGTGCCGACCCGCGCAATGCCGATCGCCGGGTGGATCACCGCCTGGACGATGCAATCGTCGCGATCGAGCGGGTCGGGTTCGACCGCCCGCGGTTCGGCGGGGTCGCTGGTGAGCTGACCATTGGCGCGCTGGCGCATCGCCGCGCCGGCGGCATAGACGGTGCGGCGCACGACCGCGATCGACGACTTGTCGCTCGGGCGGTTGGCCGGCGGGACGCGCCAGATGTTGAACGACAGGTTCTGGCCGTAATCGGCCTGGCCCGGCGCGTCGATCCGCTGCCGCGGGATGACCAGCGTCGCCACCGGCACATACGGGCTTTCCTTTTCCGGCCAAACCACATTGGCCTCGTCGAGCGGCATGGTCTTGGGATTGGTCCGCCGCTGAACCTCCAGCGCGAAGCGATAATCGCGTTCCGCCAGCCGGTTGGTCAGATCGGTCCGGAGGTAGTCGTTGGCATCGTCGGGCACGTCCTCCGGCCCGGTTTCCGGCACCAGCCGGTATTTCACGATCTCGTCACCGAGATGGAAAGGCAGGATCGCCCAATAGGTGTTGGTCAGACACGACCCGCGCGGGGCGTTCATGTCGTTCAACACGTCGTTGATCCGGGGGTGTTTGGCGAGATAGGAATCGTAATCGTGCTGGACGACCCCGGCATATGTGAACTCGACCATCGTCTTGGCATTGTCGAGAAAGAAGCGGTCGATATTCTGCATGATGAGGTCGGCGGTCCCGCCCGTTTCACCGAGCGCATTCTCCCCCGGCACGCCGAACAGCTTGAGGCCGATCCCGCAAATGCTGCCGAGATCGGGGTCGGTCGGGCCGGTGTCGCTGGAAAAGCGCATCCAGGCATCCAGCCGTTCGTGCGCGAAGATGCCGACGCGCCATTCCTTCGGCAGGTCGGCGCGGCGTTCGAGCCGGCCATGCGCGACGCCGTGGAGCTTCCGGAACACCGCGCGCTGCGCCGGAGGCGGATTGAGCCTGGTGTCGCGCGCCTGACCGATATCGACGAACATTTCGGTGAGCCGTTCGGCGGCGTCGGCCGGGTTGTCGAAACATTTCGGGACCGGCAGTTCCTTCTCCATGATTCTTCCCCAATATCCGCGATCTGATGGGGGAGGGTGTGCCGTTGCCGTCCAGGGCGGACAAGCAAGATTGGATCGGATTTGGTCGCAACCGGCGGACGGTGGGCCTGGCCGAGCCGAAGTGGCCTGCCGCGACCGGTACGCGTGCCAACTTATCTGCCGGCGACCGGAGTCCGACGCTTTGCCTCGGAGCGATCCGGCCGTAAAAACACGCGGTGATCCTGTCCTACACATCGATTCCACTGACCGATTCGCCCGCGGGCTCGAGCGTGCTCGTCGCCGCGATATCGTGGTTGCAGGATGTCCTTCTCGGTACGGTGGCGACTTCCGTAGCCGTCATCGCGATCGCAGCGATCGGGTTCGGCATGCTCACCGGCAGGATCAACATTCGGCATGGTGCGACGGTGGTATTGGGCTGCTTCATCCTGTTCGGCGCCTCCACGATCGTCGCCGGGCTGCGTTACGCAGCGAGCGGGGCGGGCGGATACGATCCGCCGCCGATCGCCGTGCCGCCCCCACCGCCGCCAAGATCAAAGGCGACCATGACGCCCATTCCCTATGATCCATATGCCGGGGCCTCGGTCCCCATTCGCTAGGCAACAGGCGCGGTCGCTGTTGCCCGGGGCCACGCGCTGGGGCACAGCCGGTCCGATGCCGCCGAATCGAACCCGTTTCGCTGCCCGTCGCGGCGACGTCCCGCTACCGCGCCTCGTAGCGCTGGCCTTGGTGCTGTTCGCCGTCGGGCTCGGGCCGATGCAGGTCGCCGCGCAGAACGACAATCGCGTTCCCATCCCGCTGGGCAGCAAGAATCCCGCGCCGTCGGCCGAGGCGCCGCCCGTGCTGGTGGTCGAGCCGGTGGCGATGATGATCGCGACCTTCGACGCCGATGGCGACGGCAACGTGACACGCGACGAGCTGCGCAAGGGCGTCGCCACGAGTTTCGACGCGATCGACACCGATCACCGGGGCAAGCTGGGCTATATCGCCTTTGCCGATTGGGCTCGGAAATGGCTCGGGGACCCCAACGCCTTGCCGAGCGCCTATGAAACGGACGCGGACGGTGACAACCAGATCACCCTCGCCGAGCTCGAAAACAAGTTCGATCAGATATTCACGCGGCTCGACAAGGACAAAAATGGCGTCCTGACTCGCGCCGAGCTGCTGACCATCCGGGCCTTTCCGATGGGCGACGGGCAACGCGGCAAGCGCGGGAAACGGGACAGGTAGACGTGACCGCCGTTCGGCATCCCTATCAGCTCGTCATCTTCGATTTCGACGGGACCCTGTCGGACAGCGGCAACTGGTTCCTGTCGATCGTCGACGATCTCGCGGCGCGCTTCCGCTTCCGGTCGGTCCATCCGGACGAAGTCGAGGGGCTGCGCAGGCGCACCACGCGCGAAGTGATCGATCATCTCGGTATAGCGCGGTGGAAGCTGCCGCTGATCGCGCGTCACGTCCGCGCCCGATTCGGTCGCCATGCCGACGAGATACAGCTGTTCGACGGCATCCGGACGATGCTGAAGATGCTGGGCGACGCCGACGTCCGGATGTTCGTCTGCTCGTCCAATTCGGAAGCGAACGTTCGCGCGATCCTTGGGGCCGAGGACGCTGCCCGGATCGAACGCTATTTCTGCGGGTCGGGGTTGTTCGGCAAGGTACGGAAATTCCGTCAGGCGGTGAAGGCGAGCGGATTGCCGCCGCACGCTATCCTTTCGATCGGCGACGAAACGCGCGACATCGATGCCGCGCGCGCGGTGGGGATGGGCGCAGGCGCCGTGCTCTGGGGATACGCAAATCCGGAGATGCTGATGGCGATGAAGCCTGACGTGTCGTTTGCCGTGCCCGAAGACATCGCCGAGTACCTCGCCGCCTGATCCGTCGGCGGACGGCGCCCGCGGCGATCGCGGGCGCCGTAGGCATCATGTCAGCCGGCAGGCGTGGCAATCCCGTCGAGCCTTGTCATCGCGGCGTCGGTCAACGCGATCCCGGCAGCCGCCAAATTCTCGTTCAGATGCGTGAGCGAAGAGGTGCCCGGGATGAGCAGAATATTGGGCGAGCGCCGCAACAGCCATGCCAGCGCGGTCTGCATCGGCGTGGCGCCGATCGATGCCGCGACCTCGGACAAGGTCGAGGATTGCAGCGGCGAGAAGCCGCCCAGCGGAAAGAACGGGACATAGGCGATGCCCTGTTCGGCCAGACGGTCGATCAATGCGTCGTCTTCCCGGTGCGCGACATTGTACATGTTCTGCACGCATACGACGGGGGCGATCTCCTGTGCTTCGCGGATCTGGGCTTCGGTAGCGTTGCTGACGCCGAGGTGGCGGACCAATCCCTGGCGTTGAAGGTCGGCCAGCGCCCTGAACTGCGGTGCGATCGATCCTTCGCTCGGCCGGTGGATGTCGCCCATGATCCGCAGGTTCGCGACGTCGATCGCCGCGACGCCAAGATTGTGCAGATTGTCTTCCAATCCGCGACGGAGATCGTCGGGCGATTGCGCGGGCAGCCACGATCCGTCGTCGCCGCGGATCGCGCCCAGCTTGGTGACGATCGTCAGGCCTGCGGGATAGGGCGACAATGCCTCGCGAAGGAGCTGGTTGGTGATGTGCGGGCCGTAAAAGTCGCTGGTATCGATATGATCGACGCCGGCGGCTACGGCAGCACGCAGCACGGCAACTGCCGCGTCACGGTCGCGCGGCGGGCCGAAGACACCCGGGCCGGCCAGTTGCATCGCGCCATAGCCGAGCCGGTTCACCGTCCGGTCGCCGAGTCCATAGGTACCGGCCTTCCCGATACTCGCCATGATCGCATCTCCTCTTTCCGACTGAAACCGGGCCACAGATAGGAGTTGCAGCGGTGTTCGATAATCGTTGATAGTGCGAACAGGCTGTACGGAATTTCGCACAATGATCGACGCCGGCCGGGATCTTGATGACCTCGATGCATTCGTCGCTGTAGCCAGAGCGGGCGGATTCCGCGAGGCGGCGCGGACCGCACGGTCGAGCGCCTCGACCTTGAGCGAAGGGGTGCGGCGATTGGAAGCGCGGCTCGGCGTTCGATTGCTCAACCGGACGACCCGCAGCGTCGCGACGACCGAAGCGGGGGCGCGATTGCTGGACCGGCTCGGGCCGGCGCTGGTCGAGATCGATGCCGCGCTGGAGGCAACCCGGGATACGGGCAACCTTGCGGCCGGATCGCTGAAAATCAACGTCCCGGGATCGGCGTTGCGGCTGGTCTTTCGCGACATCGTCCCGGGATTTCTTGCCGCGCATCCAGCGATCCGGCTGGAAATCGTGGTCGACGAATCGTTCGTCGACGTCCTGGCGGCGGGCTGCGACGCCGGCGTCCGGTACGAGGAGAAACTGGACCTGGACATGATCGCGGTGCCGATCGGTCCGCGTATCCAACGCTTCGCAACGGCGGCGTCGCCCGCTTATTGGGATCGACACGGCCGACCGGCCCATCCGCGCGACCTGCTCGATCACGCCTGTCTGCTCGGCAGGTTTGCGAGCGGACGCCTGACCGCGCCCTGGGAATTCGTCCGCGACGGGGAAACCGTGCGGATCGATCCCAGGGGCCCGTTGATCGTCTCGGTGAACGGCGGTGCCGACCTGATGGTCGACGTTGCCGTTGCCGGCGGCGGCGTGGTCAGCCTGTTCGAGGACTGGTTGCGTCCGCACCTCGAAAGCGGGGCGCTCGAACCGGTGCTGGAGGACTGGTGGGACAGCTTTTCCGGGCCGTATCTCTATTATCCGGGGCATCGGCTCGTCCCGCCACCGCTCCGTGCCTTCATCGACTATGCAAAAGCGACGCGCTAGTGTCGGGCAGCCGCTTTGGGGGGAAGCCGAATGCGAATAATCGGTGCGCTGATCGCCATCCTGCTCCTGACCGCGGCAGGCCCGGTCGACGATTGGAAGACCCTGCTCGAGGCGGGCAAGGACAGCGAGGCGTTCGAACTGGTCGGCAAGGCCGCGGCGACGGGCGACGCCACCGCGCTCGACTGGATGGGCTGGTTCTACGATACCGGCCGTGCGGTGAAGGCCGACCCGGCAAAGGCGGCCGCTTATTACCGTCAGGCGGCCGAGAAGGGCGAGCCGCACGCGCAATGGCGCTACGGCGTCATGCTCGACACGCCCGAAGGAGTTCCGCTCGATTCCGTCGAGGCGATGCGCTGGTTTCGAAAGTCGGCGACGCAGGGTTTCGGCAACGCCTATGTCAGCATGGGCGTGATGTATTCGGGCGGCCGCGGCGTGACTCGCGACTATGCCAAGGCCCTGGATTGCTATCGTCAGGGGGCGAAGCTGCACAATGTCCACGCCTTCAACGAGATTGGCATCGTGTATCTCAACGGCGAAGGCGTACCGCCGGACAAGATCGAGGCGGCGGCGTATTTCATCATTGCCGCGACGTCCGGCGACAAGCGGGCACAGGAAAACCTCCAGACGCTGAGCGCGATTGGCGAAGAGGGGCTGAAGCGCGCAGCGGACCGCGCCACTGCGCTGTCGAAAGAATACAAGCTGGACGGCCCACCGGACAAATCGGACCTGACTACCTGATCGCGTTCCCGAGCGGGGGAGGTGACCCACGCGCCGGCAGCGGCTAGAGCCGCGCGGCTATGTCCGGCCGCGCGCTTCCCGATAGTTTCGATCCCATGGTCGTCGCCGAGATCGACGCGCGCCTTGCGGCGGCCGAACGCGGCCAGCACGTCCGCATCCCGATCGCGATCGAAAGCGGCAGCCGCGCCTGGGGCTTCCCATCGCCCGACAGCGACTATGACTGCCGCTTCGTGTTCGTCAGGCGGCGTGCCGACTATGCCTCGCTGTGGCGGCCGCGCGACGTGATCGAGACGCCGCTCGATGCCGTGTTCGACGTGGGCGGCTGGGATCTCGGCAAACTCATCAAGCTGATGGTCAAGGGCAATGCTGTGGCGATCGAGTGGCTGACCTCGCCGATCCGCTATCGATTCGACCGGAAGGTCGCCGATCGCTTGCTGGATCTCGCATGCCGGGTGACCAATCGTGCCGCGGTTCGACGGCACTATTACAATCTTGCCAAGGCATCCTGGTTGTCGCTCGATCGGAATAATGACGAGGCGCCGCTCAAGAAGTTGCTCTACGCACTGCGCCCGGTCGTCGCGATGACTTGGCTCGACCACCATCCGGGCGACGTCGTGGCACCGATGGCGTTCGCTCAGGCCCTCGACGCGATCGCTCTTGCCCCGGCGCTGCGCGCCGAAATCGCCGCCTTGGTCGAGCGCAAAGCGGTGACCGCGGAACTCGGTGGTGGGCCCGTTCCCCGTACCATCGCCGATTTCATCGACACCACTCTCGCCGCGACCGCTCCGCCGGCGCCCGATCCGGTATCGGCCGACGAGCGACAGTCGGCGGCCGACCGCGTTTTCCTGGACCTTGTCGACGAATTGGCCCCAGCATGACCCCCCGTTTCGAGTTCACCATCCATGCCACCGACGGCAAGGCGCGCACCGGCGAGATCGCGATGCGTCGCGGGACGATCCGCACGCCCGCCTTCATGCCGGTCGGTACCGCCGCGACGGTCAAGGCGATGAAGCCAGGCGACGTGCGCGGGGCGGGTGCCGACATCATCCTCGGCAACACCTATCACCTGATGCTGCGTCCGACCGCAGAGCGCGTCGCCCGGCTCGGTGGGCTGCACCATTTCATGGGCTGGGACCGGCCGATCCTGACCGACAGCGGCGGCTATCAGGTGATGAGCTTGTCCGAGCTGACGAAGCGCGACGAGAATGGCGTCGAGTTCAAGAGCCATCTAGACGGCTCGCGGCACCTGATGAGCCCCGAGCGCTCGATGGAGATCCAGCGACTGCTCGGCTCGGACATCGTCATGGCGTTTGACGAGCTCGTGCCGACGACCTCGACGCCCGAGGTGCAATCGGCGGCGATGGCGCGGTCGATGCGCTGGGCGCGACGTTCGCGCGAGGCGTTCCTGGGCGGTGGCGAGCACGCGGACAACGCCGCGCAATTCGGCATCCAGCAGGGCGCGCTCGATGAGCAGTTGCGCGGCGAGAGCGCGGCGGCGCTGACCGAAATCGGGTTCGACGGCTATGCGATCGGCGGTCTCGCGGTGGGCGAGGGGCAGGCGGCGATGTTCGGCTGCCTCGATTTCGCGCCGGGACAATTGCCCGCCGACAAGCCGCGCTACCTGATGGGCGTCGGCAAACCCGACGACATCGTCGGTGCGGTCGAGCGCGGGGTCGACATGTTCGACTGCGTGCTGCCGACACGCTCCGGGCGGACCGGCCAGGCATTCACGCGGGCGGGGCCGATCAACATCCGCAACGCGAAATTCGCCGAGGACCGGGGACCGCTCGATGCCGAATGCGGCTGCCCGATCTGCGCGACCTGGGAGCGAGCGTATCTTCACCATCTCGTTCGCGCCGGAGAGATTCTCGGGGCGATGCTGATGACCGAGCACAACATTTGGTTCTACCAGGCGTTGATGTCGGACTTGCGCGCGGCGATCGCCACCGGAACGCTCAACGCATTTGCGAGCGGATTCCGGGCGCGCTACGGACGGGGCCAAGGAGAGTGAGCGTGACCGACAAGCCCGAGGAAGAAAACGAGATCATGGCCACGGTGCGGGCCGCCAAGGAGCGCCAGAAAGGCGCCGAAGGTACGCCCGAGCCGGCCAAGCTGAGCAAATGGGGCATGGCGGCTTTGGGCGCGGGCATCGGGTCGGCGGCGGTGGCTGCGGCCTTGCTCTACGCCAATCGCAACAAGAAGCGCGGATGACGATCGCCGGGGGCCGGCCGCGCCTTGCGGGGTCACTTGGTCGCCCCTGGGTTCAAGCCTGACGCTTCACCTACGCCGCGATCGTCATCGGGGCTTCCGGTCGACGCAATAGACGTCGCAGATTGCGTGCGCGACATAGCCCGCCGCGGTGGCGAAGGCACGGCCGGATTGGTCGGGGCGGCCGGTATCGGGTTTCACGCCTTCGGTTACGATGCCGCCGTCCCAGGGGCTGTCGCGCAGGATCTTGAGAGCCTGGGCGCGGCCGGCGCCGAGCCGCAGATAGTCGGCGACCAGCCAGGACGTGGTGAAGGGCAGGCGGTAGCTGCCGGGAAGACCGTAAGGCTGGTCGGCGTAATTCCATTTGTACGCGGTGCTGTGCAGCCAATCATAGGTGCGGCGGAACAGAGGATCGGTCTCGGAGATGAATCCCAGGGCGGGCAGCTTCATCAGCGATCCCGGCGGCACGTCGGCGAAGTCGGCCGATTTGCCGTCGACCGCGGAGGCGAAGATCGGGGCCGATCCGCCGGGCGGTATCGCCACGCCGTAGCGCAGGATCGCTGCCTTCAGCGCGTCGGCTTCGCGCCGTGTTGCCAGTGCCGACTGGCGGTCGCCGCGACGGTCGTCGAGCGACGCCAGGTCGTGCAGCGCTTTCCAGACGATGACGTTGTCGTACACCTGGAACGGCTTCTTGATATATTCGTCCTGCGCGTCCTGGAATGTGTCGTAGAGGCCGGTCGTGGCGTCGCGGTGCCCGGTCAGTTCCTTGCGTAGTGTGGCGATGCGCTCGCGGTGATCCGCCAGCAGCGACACGTCGCCCGTCTTGTCGACATAATTGGTGAGCGCGATCAATGGCGCGACCAGTTCGTCGAGCTCGAACCCGTCCTCGAGCACCACGCCGTCGATGTAGCGGCTGTGCACGCCGGTATTGCGGCCCTGGATGCCGAGCGCATAGTCTAGCGCCTCGCGTGCCCGCGCCGGATCGGTGTCCAGCAACGCCGGGAAACTCCACAACATCGCGTCGCGGTCCCAATAGGCAGCGGAGACGTAATAGCGGTTGGAGCGCGACGTGACGCCGACCAGTTGCTCGGTATCGATCGGCCGCCCCCAGGCGAAATAGCTGGTGAACAGGTAATTGCGGTTCATCACCCGGTCGAGCACCGGATCGCCGGTGCGGCGGGTATGGCGCATCGCGTCGTCGGCGGCCTGTGCGATGAAGGCGTCCAGACCGACGCGATCGATCGCCTTTTCGACCACGGTTATGGTTTTGGTGACGCCATATTCCTCGATCCCCGCCGAGAGGACGAAATGCGTGTCGAGCGTCCGGCCGGGTGCCAGCGTCGCCTCGCGCGTCGCGGTCAGGCCGAGCGTATCGCCCGAGGGACGCAACGTGGCCGTCGCGCCGGCATAGGAAAACGCCCAGCTATAGGCCGCGTCGTCGACGCCATAGGCAAAGACCTGCATGTCCTTGTCCCATGGCGCGGGACGCATCGTGCGGGTGCCGGTCAGCGGGGCGGGCGCATAAGTGACCCTGCTCATCGCCGCCCAGTTGAGATCCGCACCGAGTCCCACGGCGACCGGCGTGCTGCGGTGGTTGGTGATCGACATCCGCAGGATCGCGACGCGATAGCCCGGCGGCGTCACCCAGGTCAGGCGCGCCTCGATCCCGTCGCTCCGCATCGTGCCGGTCGGGATCCAATAGCCGCGCAGCGTCCAGTCGAGAGTCGAGAAGGATTGCCGCTTGCCGTCGATGCTCAGGAACGGCGCGAGCAGTGGCGCGCCCTTCGGGCCGCTCGCTTCGAGCAGTCCGCGATAGCGCATCGACAGTATGTTGAAATTCTCGATCGCCCCGTCGCGCGCGCGAATCGACGGCAAGGCGATCCAGTCGTTCGCCGTCGGAATGACGTCATCCATGGTGACGGGAAGCGGGGTCGGCGGAGGATCGGCGAACGCTGACTGGGCACCGACCAATGCAAGTAGAAGCGCCGCCAAGTTGCGCAGACTCCCGAACCGCATCTCCACTCCCCTTCGGTTTTCTGTAACCGGTTACAAGAAGCGTTAGCCGCTCCGGCGTCGGGCGGCAAGCGAACCCGCCGGATCGGAGATTGACTTGGGCGCTTCCACAACGACACAACGACACATCCTTCCTCCACCTCCCGGAGATCCGAATGCCACTGACCCGTGCCGCCCTGCTGATGGGCGCCGCCCTCCTTCCCATCGCCGCCACCGCTGCCCCGGTCGCGAAGAAGCCGTTGCCTCGCCCCGCGGCGGCGGCAACCGCCACCGGCGTCAAGCCGATCGCCTATACGGTGCGCACGCTTGCCAACGGCCTGCGGGTCTATGCGATCCACGACACCAAGACCGCCAACGTCTCCGTGCAGGTCTGGTACGATGTCGGGTCGAAGGACGATCCCAAGGGCAAGTCGGGCTTCGCGCATATGTTCGAACATCTGATGTTCAAGGCGACCCGCAACCTGAAGTCGGAGAATTTCGATCGCCTGACCGAGGATGTCGGTGGCTATAACAATGCGTCGACCAACGACGACTACACCAATTATTACGAGGTGGTCCCCGCCAATCACCTCCAGCGCCTGCTGTTCGCCGAAGCCGACCGCATGGCCAGCCTGGTGGTCGAGCCGGTCAGCTATGCGTCCGAACGCGACGTGGTGAAGGAGGAGTTGCGGCTCCGCACGCTCGCGACGCCGTACGGCAAGCTCTATTCGATCTATTATCCCGAAATCAGCTATCGCGTGCATCCCTATGCGCGGCCCGGCATCGGCAGCCTGGAGAATCTCGAGGCTGCGACGATCGACGACGTGCGGGCGTTCCACGCCACCTATTACCGGCCCGACAATGCGGTGCTCGTGGTCGCGGGCAATTTCGATCCGGCGCAGCTCGACCGATGGGTCGACCAGTATTTCCGCGGCATCAAGCGGCCAGACCGCCCGATCCCGCGCGTGACCGTCGCCGAGCCGCCGCGCACCGTCGCGACGCGCTATACGGTCTACGAACCCAATACCCCACTGCCGGCCGTGCTGATCAGCTACCAGGTGCCGCCCGACAACAATCCCGACATTCCCGCGCTGACATTGCTCGATGCGATCCTGTCGCGTGGGGACAGTTCGCGGCTGTATCAGGATCTCGTCTATCGCGACCAGCTCGCGCAATCGGCCAACACCTTCCTCGACAGCAAGCAGGGGACCGGCGCGTTCGTCGTGACCGCGACGATGGCCGACGGCAAGAGCGTCGCCGATGGCGAGAAAGCGCTACGGGCGGAAGTCGCTAGGGTTCGCAACACGCTGGTGACGCCCGCCGAACTGGCGCGGGCCAGAAACCAGTTGATCACGGCAACGATCGAGAGTCGCGAGACCGCCGACGGTAAGGCGTCGACGATCGCGCGCTCGGTGATCATCGACGGCGATCCTGCCGCTGCCGACAAGCAGCTGGCCGCGATCGCAAAGGTCACCGCTGCGGACATCCAGCGGGTCGCGCGCAAATATCTGAACGACAACCAGTCGGCGACGATCGACTATATGCCGGCCGAGATGGCGCCGAAGGACGGGCCCAAAGGCGACAAGATTGCCGTCGCGCCGACGGTCGAGGTGGCGAATCTCAAGACGCCGAACGACGTCGAGGTGATCACGCCGGCGAGCGACGCGGATCGCGTGCCGATCCCCGCGCCGGGCAAACCGGTGGTCGCCGCCTTGCCGGCGCCGGTGACCATGACGCTGTCGAACGGGATGAAGCTGATCGTCGTCGAGAAGCACGATCTGCCGCTGATCACCAGCCAGGTGCTGGCCGATGGCGGCGGTGCCGCCGATCCGGCCGACCGCGCCGGGCTCAACAGCCTGACCGCCGACCTGATGACCAAGGGCACCAAGACGCGATCGGCGACGCAGATCCCCAACGAGGTCGAAAAACTCGGCGGATCGATCAGCTCCGGCGTGGGCTGGGATGCCGCAGCGGTGACGCTGGAGGTCAAGTCCGACCAGATCGCGCCCGCGATGGCGGTATTGGCCGACGTCGCGCGCAATCCGGTCTTCTCGACCGAAGAACTCGAACGCGATCGGGCGCAGACGATCGACGGCGTGCAGGTGCAGCTCAAGAATCCCGGCCGGCTCGCCGGATTGGTCGCGGCGCGCGCGGTGATGGGCAGTGGCCCCTATGGCCATCCGATCAGCGGGACGCCGGCATCGCTCAAGGCAATCACCCGCACCGACGTGCAGGCCGCTTATGCGCGGACCTGGGCGCCGGGGCGTGCGACCCTGATCATGGTCGGCGATATCACGCCGGCCGCTGCCAAGAAGCTGGCCGAAACCGATTTCGGTAGCTGGACCGCCAAGGCGGCCGCGTCGGTTGCCTCACCGGCGCCTGCCATGGCGCCGGTGCCGAAGATCATCGTCGTCGACATGCCCAATGCCGGACAGGCCGGCGTGGTGGTCGCGCGGCCGGGCATCGCGCGCAGCGATCCCGATTTCTACGCGGCCAGCGTCGCCAACGCGACGCTCGGTGTCGGTTTCTCGTCGCGGCTCAACCAGGAGATCCGCATCAAGCGCGGCCTTGCATACGGGGCGGGCAGCGGCCTCGCGGCGCGGCGTCAGCCGGGCTATGTCGCGGCCAATACGCAGACCAAGAATCCCTCGGCGCCCGAAGTGGTCGGGCTGATCGTGGAGACGATGAAAGGCATGGGCGCGGCGCCGGTACCGGCGGACGAACTCGCGTCGCGCAAGGCGGTGCTGATCGGCGATTTCGGCCGCGATACCGAAACCACGGGCGGGATCGCCGGCGTGCTCGGCGATTATGTGGTGGAGAACGTGCCCTTGTCCGAACTCAAGGCGTTCACTCCCAAGATCGAAGGAGTCGATGCCGCGGCGGTACAGCGTGTCGCTCGACGCCTGCTCGACCCGACCAACGCCAGCATCGTCGTGGTGGGCGACGCGAAGCTGTTTCTCGACGACCTCAAGAAGACATACCCGAACGTTGAGGTCATTCCGGCAGACAAGGTCGATCTGGACAGCCCGTCGCTGCAATAGGCCGGACGATGCCCGGATCGGGAACGGCTTCGTTCGCGGTCGTTAACGTCGGGGGGACGCTCGCGAGTCCCCCCGACGCCCCCTCTTACCCCTAATGCGCTGCGGGCAGCCAGCTGAGGTCGAGCCCTTCGTAGCGGTCGACATAATTGGCCGCGCGCAGCAATCCGCGTTCATTGGTGAAGGTCACGCGCCCATTCTCGCGCGCGATCAGCCCCTCTTCCTCGATCTGCCGCAACATGCGGTTGACGTGAACGGCCGTGAGCCCCGTCGCGTCGCCGATTTCCTCCTGGGTCAGGCCAAGCACGAACGTGTGATCGATTTGCTTGTCCATCGTACGCAGGCGGTTGCGCATGTCGATCAGCACGGCGGCGACGCGGGCCTTCGCCGAGGTCCGGCCGAGCGCCGCGAGGCGATCGGTCAGCGCTGCCCGCTCGATCTGGCTGTAGACGACGAGCAGCGCGGCGAGCCGCGGATGCGCGGCCATGATCTCGCTCAGGGTCGCACGGTCGAACGGAGCCACCATCGCATCGCTGAGCGCGGTCACCGTCTCCGGCGCCTCGCGATAGGCAAGACTGGACAAGGTGATGAGATCGCCAGGGAACAGGAAACGGAGAATCTGGCGACTGCCATCGTCGAGCAGCATCGAGGACATGAAAACGCCCTTGCGCACGACGAACATATCGCCCGTGCGATCGTTTTCGCGCAGGATCGTGGCGCCGCGCCGCACCGGCCGCTCGCGTTCCTCGATCCGTTCGAGGGCCGCGTGTTCTGCCGGAGTAAGCGTAACCAGATCGCCCAATCGTTCGGCGAAACAACTGCCTGACACTTCGAAAAACACTCCCCCGGCGACGTGACGCGTAGAGAGCAGCGCACGGCGCGGCGCGCATTAAAGTCGATCAATGGGTATTACAGTTGCGTTGCGCTTGCTTGGCGGGCGCGGGACGATAGAAGCCCGTCATGGACCGTATCCTCATTCGCGGCGGCAATCGCCTGACGGGCAAGTTGCCGATTTCGGGCGCCAAGAATTCGGCGCTGACTCTGATGCCCTGCGCGTTGCTCACCGAAGAACCGGTGACGTTGCGCAACCTGCCACGGCTGGCCGATGTCGACAGTTTCGGCCATTTGCTCAACCAGCTCGGCGTATCGACCGAGATCGAGGGCGCGCGGCCGAGCGATTTCGGCCGTGTGATGACGATGCGGGCGGGCCGGCTGACCTCGACCGAGGCGCCGTACGACATCGTGCGCAAGATGCGCGCGTCGATCCTGGTACTTGGTCCCCTGGTCGCGCGGGCGGGCGAGGCGACGGTGTCGCTGCCCGGCGGCTGCTCGATCGGCAACCGTCCGATCGACCTGCATCTCAAGGCGCTCGAGGCGATGGGCGCGGAGATCGAGCTCGCGGCCGGCTATGTGAAGGCGACCGCGCCGGGCGGACGGCTGCCAGGCGGACGTGTCGCGTTCCCGATCGTGTCGGTCGGCGCGACCGAGAATGCGGTGATGGCGGCCGTCCTCGCGAAAGGCGGGACGGTGATCGAGAATGCGGCGCGCGAGCCCGAAATCGTCGATCTTTGCAACCTGCTGCTCGCCATGGGGGCCTCGATTTCGGGCGTCGGAACTGAAAGGCTGGAGATCGAAGGCGTCGAGCGTCTTCACGGCGCCACCTATCGCGTGATGCCCGACCGGATCGAGGCCGGGAGCTATGCCTGCGCCGCGGCGATAACGGGTGGCGATGTCGAGCTGGTCGGGGTCAAGGCCGACGATATGCGTGCGACGATCGCCGCGCTGCTCGATGCCGGCGTGACGGTGGGGGAAAAGGGCAGTTCGCTATTCGTGTCGTCGGACGGCACGCTCAAGCCTCTGACCTTGTCGACCGCGCCCTTCCCCGGCTTCGCGACCGACATGCAGGCACAATTCATGGCGATGCTGTGCAGGGCCGACGGCGCCAGCGTGCTGACCGAGACGATCTTCGAGAACCGCTATATGCACGTGCCCGAGCTGGCTCGGATGGGCGCCGACATCCAGGTGCGCGGCCGCACTGCCGTGGTGCGCGGGGTCGACCACCTGGTCGGCGCACCGGTGATGGCGACCGATCTGCGCGCTTCGATGAGTCTCATCATCGCCGGGCTGGTCGCGCGCGGCGAGACGCAGGTCAGCCGCGTCTATCACCTCGACCGCGGTTACGAACGGCTGGAGGAAAAGCTGTCGGCGGTCGGCGCCGATATCGAGCGCGTCGGCGACGGCTGAGCGTGGCACGGGCGATCAGCACGACGCTCAGCGACCGTCAGGCATTGTGGGCGTTCGTGCTGGGTTGCCTCGCGGTGACCGCCGGGGTGCTGATGCACATCCCGATGTTCCTGATGGGCCGGATGATGCACTACCGGCTCGCCGGCATGGCGATGGGCTGGGACATGGTGTTCGGCATGGTCCTGATCGTCACCGGCGTGGGTGTGGCGGCCTATGGTCTGCTCCCGCGCGACATCGCCAGGCACCGCGCCGAAAGCGGCGCGATCGAGATTTCGGCGCCGGAGGACGCGCCGTTGAGCTGGGCGCATTGGCGGCTGATGCTGGTGCTCGTGATCGCCCTCATCATCGACGTCATGAAGCCCGCCTCGCTCGGCTTCACCGTGCCTGGGATGGTCGGCGAATATGGTGTGCCCAAGGCGACGGTCAGCCTGGTGCCCTTCTTCGCGCTGATCGGTACCGTCACCGGGTCGGTATTGTGGGGCGTGATCGCGGACATTTATGGGCGCAAGGCGTCGATCCTGCTGTCCGCGGTGATGTTCGTCGGCACGTCGATCTGCGGCGCGATGCCCAGCCTGGCCTGGAACATCGGCATGTGCTTCATGATGGGGGCGGCCGCCGGCGGGATGCTGCCGGTGACCTATGCGCTGCTTGCCGAGATGATGCCCAACAAGCATCGCGGCTGGAGCCTCGTCCTGGTGGGCGGGCTCGGCGCGGTTGGCGGCTATTTCGCGGCCAGTGGCTTTTCGGCCCTTCTGCAGCCGACCTTCGGGTGGCGGATATTATGGCTGCTCAACCTGCCGAGCGGGTTGATCCTGGTGCTGCTCGGCGGCTTCATTCCCGAATCGGCCAAGTTCCTGCTGGCGCGCGGCCGCGATGCCGAAGCGCGCGCGGTGATGGCGCGGTTCGGATCGACCGCGCGCACGCTGGCATCGCACGTGCCGCTGCCTCCGGGCACGGTCGGGCACGCGCTGACCGGCGCCAAGCTGTTCGGGAAGCTTGCCGCCTTGTCGATTGCGGCGATCGCCTGGGGGCTGGTCAATTTCGGCCTGTTGCTGTGGCTGCCCGCGGATCTCGTCGCCAGGGGCTATTCGGTCGCGGTGTCGAGCAAGCTGCTCGCCGAATCCGCGTTGATCGCGTGCCCGACCGTGTTCGTCGCGGCGTTGCTCTACAGCCGCTGGAGCACCAAATGGTCGCTAGTCGCGGCGATCGCGATCACGTTACTCGGCCTGGCGGGGATTTTGCGGCTCGATCTTGCCGGAGCGGGTAGTCCGGTCCTGCCGGTCGCGTTGCTGATCGTCGGGTCGAATGGGATCATCGCGATCCTGTTGCCATATACCGCGGAAAGCTTTCCCTTGCGCGTTCGTGGGCGCGCTACCGGCTGGGTGGCCGCCTGCACCAAGGGTGGTGGTGTCGCCGCGCAGGCGCTCAGCATCACGGCTTTGGTCCCGGCGATGGGCGTCGCAGCGGCGCTGATCATGGCGCCGACCGTGCTGGCCGCCGGCATGTGCGCCTGGTTCGGCCGGGAAACGAAGGGCAAGGACCTGCGCCAGCTGGACGACGCCCTCTCCGGTTGATCGTGATTGGTTAGCGGGTTGCTAACCAATGGCTGGTAGCGGCTCGATCCGTGAGGATTGATCCATTTCGGATATTGTTGCCGATCCAGTTCGGCTTCGCGCTCTGCCTGGTGCCGGCGCTGGTTCTTGCGCCGCCGGCGCACGGGCGGATTTTGCTCGTCCCGCTGATGCCCGGTAGCGGCGTACACCTTGCCGCCGATGTCCTGGCGCGGGGAGCGCGACTGGTCGCACCGGGGCCGATCGGCGGATCGCTGATCGTCGACGGCGACCGCGACAGGATCGTGGCAGGATTGTTGCGGCGCGGGGTGGTGCCGGTGAGCGCGACGGTGCTCGATTGCGGGGAGACGCAGCCATGATGATGTCGGGCAGGACCAGCCTCCACGTCCTCCGCTCGGCCGGGTTGCGCATTCTGGTCGTTGCGGCATGGGCATGTACCGCGATCGAGGCGTTGATCGGCGTCCTTCTGCACCATCCCAATACCGGCCTGGCGCTGGCGATATCGGTTCTCGCCAATATCGCACCGACCTTCGTCGCGCTGCGCGGGCGGTCTGACTATATCGCGCGCCAGTTGATGGGGACGCTCGCGGCGATCCATCCGGCGATTGCCGTCTATCTGTGGCAGGGCAACCCGATCCAGATGGACACGCACCTCTATTTCATGGTCGCGCTCGCCGCGTTGATCCTGCTGTACGACTGGCGTCCGATCGCGCTGGCCTCGGGACTGATCGCGATACATCATCTGGTTCTCGACCTGCTCGCTCCCGATTGGGCGTTCTACGGATCGAGCGGGTTGATCCGCGTGATGATTCACGCCGCGGCAGTGGTCGCCGAATTCGCTGTTCTGGCCTATGTGTCCGAGCGGCTGCGGCGGCTGATGCTCGAACAGGACAAGGCACGCGAGGATAGCGAGCGGGCGGCGAGCGACGCCAACGACCGTAAGCGCGAGATCGAAAGCGCGCTGGAGGCGGCCCGGGCCGCCGAGCATCGCGCCGCGACCGAGCGTGCCGCTCGCGAAAAGGCGGAAACGAGCGTTTCGGCCCAGCGCCGCCGCGACATGCTCGACGTGGCCGAACGGTTCCGTGCGTCTGTCGCGGAGGTTGCCGGCGATGTCGGGACCGCGTCGATCGAGCTGGAACGGCTCGCACGGTCGCTCAACAGCGAAGCCGGCCGCGCGAGCCGGGAAACCACCGAAACCGTGGCGATCGCGACGCAATCGTCGGAAGGCGCGGCCGAACTCGCCGCGCGGATCGCCGATCTCAGCCATTCGGTCACGGTCATTGCCGAGGCGGTCGAGCGCCAGGCGCAATTGTCGGGCGATGCCCGCCGCTCATCGGCGTCGGGCCATGCCGCGGTGCGTGCGCTGACCGATCAGACCCAGTCGATCGGCGGCTTCGCCGAATCGATCCATGACATCGCGTCGCGCACCAACCTGCTCGCGCTCAATGCAACGATCGAGGCTGCGCGGGCCGGAGAGGTCGGGCGCGGCTTTGCGGTGGTCGCCAACGAAGTGAAGTCGCTGGCCGGACAGGCCGCGGGGGCGACCGGCGAGATCCGCTTGCTGGCGGGTGCGGTCGAAGGCGATGCCGGGGTCGCGACCGGCGCCCTGGAACAGATCTCGCAAATGGTCGCCGACCTGGCCGAAGCGGCGCAGGCGATCCGGCAGTCGGTCGACGCGCAACGCGGGACGACAGCGGCGATCGAGGAAACCGCGCGCGAGACGGCGTTGGGGGCCACCTTGATTGCCGGTCAGATCACGAGCGTCGCGCAGGTGGCGGAAAATACCGAGAAACTCTCGGGCCGTGTCGCCCAGGCCGCGGCTGGCCTCGCCGCCACCGCGCGCGACCTCAACGGCGCGACCGAACGCTTCGTGGCGCAGTTGGGCGCCGCCTGACGCTTGTCAAAACGGCGCGATCGCGGTCGCGTAATGCGCCATCGCCATGGTGGTGAGCTGGGCATTGACCCGGATGCAGCTGGCGAAGGTGCTGGCGTCGGTCACCAGCACGTTGGCGGTGCCGTGAACCCGGCAATCGAGATCGACCACGCCGTGCGCACGATCCTTGCCGCGGGCATTGCCTCCCTGGGGATGCGAACTCGACAAGGTGACGTCGTCGGCTTCGCTGATCGCGTTCTCGAAAAAGGCGTCGATATCGTCGCCCGGCCGGAGCGTCTGGCCGCGCGCGAGCGCCGGATAGACTTCTTCTGCTCCCGCCGCGAAATGCACCTTGGTCAGGGTTGCCAGCGCGCGCTTGAGCAGGGGCATCTCGACATCGTCGCGCAGCTTGAAGCTTAGCCCCGAATCGATCAGCTGGCCGCAACGGTCCGCCGGGAACAGGATGCCGGCGGAGGCGAGACGACCGTAATTGCGCATGCGAGCGGCATGATCGCCAAACCAGCCGGGCATCAACGTCGACATGCTCATCGGTGGCTGAAAATGCGATTCGAGCAGGAAATCGCCGCGATCGACATAGGTCGCCATCTGATCCTCGTCCCAGCTGCGCATCGATTGATCGCCAGGCATCAGCGCGACCACCGGGCAGGCGATGTTGAGGGAGATGCCGGTGCCGGTGCCGTCAATCCCGCTCTCGGCGAGGATGCGGCTCGACGCCATCGTACCGGCGGCAACCACCACGCCGTCGCGGGCGCGGATGAATCGCTTGCTGCCGTCGGCGAGCACGACCTCGACCCCGGTCGCGCGGCGCTTGTCCCAGTCGAGCGGCGTTTCCCAGCGGATGGCGGTGACCGTGGTATCGGCCAGGATGCGCGCACCCTTTCTGCGGGCGTCGAGTAGGAAGGACTGCGCCATGCCCTGTTTACGGCCATAGGGGCAGCCGGTGTTGCAATAGCCGCAATAGGCGCAGGCAGCGCCGGCCGAATCCGGCCCGTAATTCTTGCTGAACCACGGTGCCGGCGAAAGATGATCCTGCGCCGAACCGGTCGTGGCCGCATGCGTGGCCCAGCCTTGTTGCAGGTGCGGACCGTTATGGCGCGCGGCGCGGGCATCGATCGGGCCGACCGACAAACGCTGCTCGACCGCGCGATAGGCGGCGTCGAATCGTGCTTCATCGACCGGCGCGCCGAGTTCGGCCCATCGCGCGAAAATATCAGGGGCGTCGGGATGAGTCAGACCCGGCTGGTTCACCCGCAGGCAGATGCCGTTGTTGATGACGGTCGATCCACCGACCACGCGGCCCTGGAACACGACGATGTCGTGATCGCGGCTGGTCTGGACGCCACCGTCGACGAACAGCCGGGCGGTCATTTCCCATTCGCGGTGATTGAGACGTGACGACGGGAAGAACGGTCCGGCCTCGATTACCAATACGTCATGCCCCTGCGCCGCGAGCGTCGCGGCGGAGACGGCGCCGCCGGCGCCGGAACCGATCACGATGACACCGGCTTCTTCGGGAACCTCGGCCAGGATATCGGCATCGGTCAGGTCGCGCCCGGCAAAGGGGGTGATCGGGACCTCGCCGGGCGCCGAGCGGTCGCGGTGCGCGGGCAGGGTGAACCCGATCTGCGCGAACACCGGATTGTCGCGATTATCGTCCTGCGTTTCGCCCTGCCAATGGCCGTAATAGCCGGCATAGACCACGCTCCGGACGCGGGCGAGATCCTGCATGAGGTCGTTCTTCGTGCGTTCGAGCCGTCTGGCGACTTGGCGTGCGCGCCAGGCCGGGCTCAGGATCAGGAACAGCGGTCCGCCCATCACCAGGCAGATGAGATAGAGGCTGAGCCCGATCTCGGCCGCCTTGTTGCCCTTCACCAGGGCGAATTGGCGTTGAAGATTGGCGACCACCTGGCTCGACGGGATCGCCATGTCGACGTCGTGGAACAGCGCCTCGGTCAAAGCCTTGAGAATCGCGGCCTGCACGATGTTGAATGGCTTCCCCATGCCTGTCCCCTCTGGCCCGGTGTTGCTTTGCCATAGCCAATTTGGCCGCGGGCGGGAAACGCGTTCGCCGTCACTTCGGAGCGAATCGGCCCTTCAGGCCGAAAGCCACCGGCGTGCTATGATGATGGCGGCAAGGCGGACAGGACGGCCCTGGCGATCGCTTCGGGCTGTTCGGGAAGCAAGGCGTGCCCGGCGTGTCCGATCAGCGTGACGGTGACGCGATCCGGGAAATCGGCGGCAAGCACATCCGCCGACTCGCCACGGGGCGCGATCCGGTCGGCATCGCCCTGGATCACCAGCATCGGGCGGCCCCCGCCATGCCACCATGCATCGACCGGGATCGCGCGGACAGCGGCGCCCTGAACCCGGGCCGTCGCCGGATACCAGCCACGCCGCCAATGATCGGGCACGTCATTGCCGTCGGCGAAGAAGGCGTAGGCGACGCACGCGAAATGCTCTTCGGCTGGCTGATCGGTATTGAAGCAGCCGAGCAGCGCCTCGAACGCGAGGCCGGGAATCGGGTATTTGCCGCCGGCGGCGATCAGGGCAAGTTGCGCGACGGCGTCGGGATGACGCGTTGCGGTGGCGCGCGCCAGCCGGTTGCCGAATGCGTGACCGATCAGGATGGCCGGGCCGGCGTGCTCCGCCTCGATCACCGCCGCGACGCCGTCGGCAAGATCGAACAGCGACAGCGGTTCCACCGGCAGCTCGCTATCCCCGATGCCTGGCGGGTCGATCGCGATCGTGCGGCGGTCTGCCGACAAGGCATCGGTCAGTTCGTTGAAGTCGCTGGCCTCGCGGCCCAAACTGGGCAGCAGGACGATCGCCGGCCCCGCGCCGCGCACCCAATAGCCGATCCGCCGCCCGTCATGGATGATCGACCGTCCTTCTCCGGCGCAGGGTCGCGCTATGCTGTCGGGCCGGTCGCTCACATCGTCACACCGTTTCCAGCGCAGCCTCGAAATCGGCGATCAAATCGTCGGCATCCTCGACGCCGATCGAGATGCGCACCAGATTGTCGGTGATGCCCAGCGCCTTCTTGCGTGCATCGGCCACCGACAGATGCGTCATCGCCGCCGGGTGCGACGCGAGCGTTTCGGTGCCGCCGAGGCTGACCGCGAGCTTGGCGATCTTGAGTGCGTCCAGGAACGCGAATGCTTCCTTCTCGCCGCCCTTCAGGTAGAGCGAGAACGTCGAGCCCGCGCCCGAACAATGACGCTCGTAGATGTCGGCCTGGCGCTTGTCCTTGCCGTCCTTGAGGAAGCCGAGATACCCGACGCGCTCGACCTTGGGATGCTGGCGCAGGAAGTCGCATACCTTGGCGGCGTTCTCGCCCGCGCGGCTCATGCGCAGTTCGAGCGTCTCGAGGCTGCGCAGCAGCATCCAGGCGGTGTTGGGGTCGCAGATGGTGCCGATCGTGTTACGCATCAGCCGGATCGTGTTGATGTGGTCCTTCGACCCCAGCACGCCGCCCGCGACGAGATCGGAATGACCGCCGGCATATTTGGTCAGCGAGTAGACGACGATATCCGCTCCGTGTTCGAGCGGTTTGTGCCACAGGGGCCCCAGGAACGTGTTGTCGATCGCGATGGGCGGCTTGTTGGCACCGGTGAAGATCGCGTCGCGGCTGGCGGCGACGGCCTCCACATCGACCAGCGCGTTGGTCGGGTTGGCCGGGCTTTCGAGATAGATCAACGCGACGTTACCCGACGAGGCCTTGGACAGCACCGCGTCGATCTCCTCGCGCGTCGCACCCGCCGGGAAGTCGAGCCAGTGCACCCCGAACCTACCGAGGATGCGCGCAATCAGCGTCTCGGTCGCGGCGTACAGCGGGCCCGAATGGACGATCGTGTCGCCAGGCTTGACCATCGCGAGGAACAGGGTGGCGATCGCGGACATGCCCGAGGAGAATGCCAGCGCGTCTTCGGCCCCTTCCCAGATGCCGAGACGATCCTCGAGGATTTCCTGGTTCGGGCCGTTGAAGCGCGAATAGACCAGTCCCTCGGCACCGCCCGGGCGCTTGCCGGTGACGCCTTCGAAATGGCGCTTGCCCGCCGCGGCATTGGGGAAGACGAAAGTGGAGGTCAGGAAGATCGGCGGCTTGAGCGATCCTTCCGACAGCATCGGGTCATAACCGTGCCCCATCATCAGCGTGGACGGCTTGAGCGGGCGGCCACCGATCTGGGCCGGTTCGGTTTTCTTCGGCGCCTGGGCCTCGACCCCGGTCAGGTCGGCTTCGGTTGCGGTCGGCTTCTTGGACATCCTGTACTCCTTTGGCCAACGCTCTAGCGGCAACTGGTTTCAGACGAAACTACCTCAGGCCGATAATCGATATTTCCCGGCCGTAATCGGGCTCGCCGCGATGCGTGGCGCGGCGATAGCTGTAGAAACGATCGGCGTCGGCATAGGTGTCGAGGCCCATGGCCTCGATGGTCCGTACGCCGGCTGCGGCGAGGCGATGCGCGACATAGGCTTCGAGGTCGAATTGGGCATGGCCGTCACGCCCGCCGGCGAAGAAGCGTTCGTTCTCCGGGTCGGCCTCCTCGAATCGACGCTGAAAAGCGTCGTCGACCTCGTAACTCGCACGGGCGATGCACGGCCCGATCGCGGCAACGATGCGGTCGCGCCGCGCGCCCCGTTTTTCCATCGCGGCGACGGTCGAATCGGTGACGCCGCCGAGCGCGCCTTTCCAGCCTGCATGCGCGGCGCCGACCACGCCCGCCTCTCGGTCGGCGAGCAAGACGGGGGCGCAATCGGCGGTCAGGATGCCGAGCGCCAGACCGGGCCGGTCGGTCACCATCGCGTCGGCATGCGGCCGATCGGCATCGGGCCATGCCGTCGAGAGGGTTACGCAATCGGGCGAATGGACCTGATAGAGCGTGACGAGGTCGGCGCCTGGCAACACCGCGGCGACCGCGCGACGGCGGTTTTCGGCAAGCTCCGGACCGATCATCGGCTGGCCGCGACGCCCGAGGTCGAGACCGGCGGTAATGCCGGTCGACACGCCGCCGCGACGCCCGAGAAAGCCGTGCGCGACGCCCTCCAGTGCCCGCGCGCGATTGACCTCGACCTGATCGTTGGCGCTCACAATGTCAGCCTCATCAGCCGGTCGTCATCCTCATGGTCGCCGACCATGAAGGTGTATTTTCCGATCTCCTCGAACCCATAGCGTTCGTAGAAGCGCCGCGCGCGGTGATTGTCGACATAGACCGACAGAATTACCTCGCTCGCGCCCTGCGCGCGCATGGCGTCGAGCGCCCAATCCATCAGCACCGGCGCCAGCCCGGCGCCATGATGCTCGGTCAGGATATAGAGCTGGTGTAATTCCATCGCCGTCGCCGGCCAGTCGCCCGGGAACGTGACCGGGCCGATCTTGCAATAGCCGACGATGCCACCGTGATGAGACGCGACCCGCACGCGATAGGCGGGATCGCTCAGATCGGCAGGCAGGCCGGACGCGCCGAACGCCTGGTCGAGGAAGCGGGCCAGATCCGACTGACGGTAGAGCGTGCCGAACGTATCGGTGAAACTCCGCCGTGCCATCTGCGCGAGGTCGGGGCCGTCGGCGGGCACGGCGTCGCGATAGGCGATCTCGATCCTCGCGTCGCTCACAAGGCGAGCCGCATGATATGGTCGGTATCGACCTGATTGCCGACCGCGAACGCATAGTCGCCGACATGGTCGAAGCCGTTCTTGCGGTAGAAGGCGGCGGCGCGGTGATTCTCTTCCCACACGGTGAGCAGCAGCGCCGTCGCTCCGGCCGCGCGCGCGGTCCCGACCGCCCACTCGAGCAGCGCCTTGCCCACGCCCGCGCCATGCTGGTCGCCGGTGACATAAATCTGGCTGAGTTGCATCGCGCCGGGCTCGGCATCGGGCAGCCAGGGGGGATTGAGCTTCGCATAGCCGACGACACGCTCGCCCACGAGCGCGAGGTGGAATTGCGCCGCGCCGCTTTCCAGGTCGGCGATGAGTTTGCCGGTCGGGCCATAGGCTTCGCCGAGATAGGTCGCGGCATCCTGGGCCGAGACGCCATGCGCGAAGGTCTCGATCCAGATCGCCTGCGCCATCGCGTCGAGCGCGGGACCGTCGGCGACAGTGGCATTACGATAGGTGATCATGGACGATACTCGGTCACAGGAAACCCGCGGGCGTGGGCCAGTCCGCGCCGGTGAACGCCATCGCCTTGAACAGGGCGCCCATCTGGTCGTCCTCGACCAGCCGCGCGCGGTCGGCGGCGATCGCCTCGGCGCGGTCGGGCGACGCGCGGGTCAGCGCCTCGGCGCGTGGATCGATGCCGAGCGCGGTCAGGAACGCGCCCTGGCCGACCGGACCGTCGACCCGCACACCCTCGATGCCGGCAGCGGCGGCGAGCGTCGCGAAATCGACATGGGCGGTCAGATCGCGGCTCCCGGGGTCTTCGTAGGGATTGGCGAATTGGTGGCCGCTGACGGCCTGAAGGGTGTCGCCGATGGCCGGGCCTTCATAGCCATAGTCGACGACCAGCGCGGCGCCGCCTTGCGCGACCAGCCGCTGCGCGATGGCGCGCGCGATCGCGACCGACGCGGGCGAGGTTTCGATCACCGACCCGGCCGCGGCGTCGCGCAGGGTTTCGGGGATGATCGTCGCCGGCACATCCTTTCCGGTGATCGGCAGGAACATGACATCCTGGCAGGCGACCAGCCGTTCGCGCCAGGCATCGGCCGACCGCACGAGCTGACGAATCGGCATCGCATCGAAGAATTCGTTGGCGACAACGATCAATGGCCGGTCCTCGGGAAGCTGCGAGACGTCGTCGTGCCAATGCGCATAGGGCACTGCCGCTTTCTGGCGCGCGCGGAGCGTCGGGCTGGTTTCGACGAAGTGGACCATGGGCTCGAGTCCGACCCGCCCCATCGCCCGCAACGCATCGGCGGAAAGCGTACCGCGTCCAGGGCCGAGTTCGACCCAATGCACGTCCGGCTCCCCTGCGCGCTGCCACAGATCGGCCGCCCATAGCCCGATCAGTTCGCCGAACATCTGGCTGATTTCGGGCGCGGTGGTGAAGTCGCCCGCCGATCCCAACGGATCGCGCGTCGCGTAATATTCGGCATTGGCGGCCGCCATATATTGCGACAGCGGTATCGGCCCCGCCATCGTAATCGCGCGAGCGAGGCGATCCGGGAGCGACCCGTCCATGTCAGGCGACGCTCTCGTCTCCCGCGATCGGCGTCACGCGATCGCGGCGTCCTTTCGCCGTCCAGATCAGATAGATGCCGCCCAGGATCATCGGCACGCAGAGCCATTGACCCATGTGCAGATAGCCGTTGTCGAAGATCGTCCCCTGGAACTGCGCGTCGGGCTCGCGGAAGAATTCGACCGTGAACCGCGCCAGGCCGTAGCCGGTGAGGAACAACCCGACGAGCTTGCCGGGCTCGTAGCGCGCCTTGGTCCGCCAGAACGCATAAGCGAGGATCGCGAACAGAATGACGCCCTCCAGGATCGCCTCGTAGAGCTGGCTCGGATGCCGCGGCAATGGCCCGGCATTGCGGAAGATCATCGCCCAGGGGAGGTTCGGATCCGCCGGACGGCCCCACAATTCGCCGTTCACGAAATTGGCGAGGCGCCCGAAGAAGAGGCCGAACGGCGCACAGCAGGCGACATAATCGTGGATGCGCAGCCAGCTGAGCTTGTTGCGGCGCGCGAACCAGAAGATGCCGAGCGACGTGCCGATCACGCCGCCGTGGAAGGACATGCCGCCTTCCCATAATTTGAAGAAGCCGGCGGAGAGGAACAATTGCGGTGCGTAGAACAGCACGTAGCCGATCCGCCCGCCGAGGATGATGCCGAGCGTCGCGTAGAACACCAGGTCCTCGACATGCCGCTTCGCCATCGGCGCGCCGGGCGCGCGGAGCATCCGCATCAGGTACATCCAGCCGACGACGATGCCGGCGATGTACGCGATCGAATACCATTTGATGTCGAACAAATCGCGGTTGAACAAATGGATATGCAACAGCACCGGATTGAGGTGCAGGTCGGCAAAATTGATCACGGTGAGTGCGTGCAGGATCAAGGCTTTTCCCCGGGCTTTGTCGCTCCCATAAGGGGGTAAGGCGACAAGACCAAGCGGAGAGAAAGCGGATGCCCAGTGCGCTCGACATACGGATGGATGGGGGGGTCGGCCGATTGACGGCGCCGGGCGCGCCGATGGCGCTGACCGAGGTCGAGCTGCGGGGCCAGACTTTTCCGGCGATCGCCGCAGCGCCGCCCAGCCTGGCGCACTATTTCGCGCATTTCTGCGGCGAGCATGCGGATGCCACTTTCCTCGTGTCGGGCGAGGAGCGGCTGACGTTCGGCGAGGTCCATGCCCAGGCCGGCCGTGTCGCGCGGACCCTGGTCGCGCAGGGGCTCGGCCGCGGCGATCGCGTCGGCATCGCGATGCGCAATTCGCCGTCCTGGATCGCGCTCTACATGGGCGTGCTGATGGCGGGCGGAATCGCAGTGTTGCTCAACGGCTGGTGGCAGTCGGAGGAATTCGCCGCCGCGCTGACCGAGGTCGAATGCTCGATCGTCTTCGCCGACCCCCCGCGCGGCAAGCGACTGGCCGAGGTCGAAGGACTGACCGCCAGAGTGATCGTCGTCGACGACCTCCAGCCGCTTGCCGCGGCGCTCGGGCCGGTAGCGGGCGATGCCGAGACGGCGCTGCCCGAACTCGGCCCGGACGATCTCGCGACGATCCTGTTCACCAGCGGATCGACCGGTCAGTCGAAAGGGGCGCTGAGCGATCATCGCGCGGTGCTCCAGGCGGTGCTGAACTATCTCGCGCAGGCGCTGATGATGCTCGGCTTCGCGACGGAGGACGGCAATCCGCCACAGGGCCAGCCCTCGACGCTGCTCAATGTGCCGCTGTTCCACGTTACCGCGGAAGTGCCGGTCATGCTGCAGAGCTTCGCGATGGGCCGCAAGCTGGTGCTGATGCCCAAATGGGATGCCGAGGAGGCGATGCGGCTGATCGAGCGCGAGCAGATCAGCTATTTCGTCGGCGTGCCGCTGATGAGCTTCGAAATCCTGACCCATCCCAATCGCGCGAAATACGATTTGTCGACGGTGACCGATTTCGCCGCGGGCGGGGCGCCGCGGCCGGTCGAGCATGTCCGCCGCCTCAATGAGGAAATGGGCGGTGGCGCACCGCTGATCGGCTATGGCCTGACCGAAACCAACGGCGTCGGCTGCGGCAATTGGCGGGAGAATTATCTCGCCAAGCCCAATTCGACTGGCCGGGCCTCGGCGCCGTTGGTCGATCTGGCGATCCTGGACGGCGCGGGGCGCAAGCTGGCGGCGGGCGAGCGCGGCGAAGTGTCGATCCGATCGATCTGCAACTTTCGCGAATATTGGCACCGGCCCGACGCGACCGCTGCGGCCTTCACGCCGGACGGCTATTTCCTGACCGGCGACATCGGCTATCTCGACGACGACGGATACCTGTTCATCGTCGACCGCAAGAAGGACATCATCATCCGCGGCGGCGAGAATATCAGCTGCCAGGAAGTCGAAGCGGCGATCTATCAACACCCTGCGATCGCGGAAGCGGCGGTGTTCGGCCTGCCTGACGAACGGCTGGGCGAAGTACCGGGGGCCGTCGTCCATTTCCATGACGGCCAAGGGCTCGACGAACTTGTCCTGCAGGACTTCCTCCGCGAGCATATCGCCGCGTTCAAGGTGCCGGCCAGGATCTGGACCGCGGACGACCCGCTGCCACGGCTGGGGACCGAGAAGATCGACAAGGTCGGACTCAAGGCCAAGTATCGTGCGCTGGTAGGCGGGTGACCGCTGCGTCTTTGGCCTGAAGGAGAGCGGTGCGCGGGCTTCCCCCTCACGCACCCGCGCGATAGAGCAGGCCGATGGCTGACGATGTCCCGACCAAGAAGCGCCTGACGCGCCGCCAGCTGTTGATCGGTGGGGGCGCGGGGATCGGGCTGGTGGTCGCCTGGGCAGTGTGGCCACGCCATTACGGGCCTAACCTGACAGCCGCCAAGGGCGAGCATATCTTCAACGCCTGGCTCAAGATCGGCGAGGACGGCCATATCGCGGTCGCGGTGCCGCAGGCCGAGCATGGCCAGGGTACATGGACGACCCTGCCGCAGATCGTGGCGGACGAACTCGGTGCCGATTGGCGGACCGTCGCGGTCGAGCCGGCGCCGCTCAATCCACTCTATGCCAATCCGCTGGCCGTATCGGAACTGTTCGAAGGAGTGTTCGATCACCTGCCGAAAAAGGTGCGCGAGGGGCATGTCACGCGATCGGCACTGATGCTGACCGCCGGCTCGACCTCGATCCGGCAATTCGAAGGCGATCTGCGCGACGCGGGCGCCGCCGCGCGCGTGCTGTTGCAGGAAGCGGCTGCAAAGCGCTGGAAGACCGATTGGCAGGCGACGGGGACGAGCCAGGGCTTCGTCGTGCGCGGCCAGGACAAATTGCGCTTTGGCGAACTGGCGGCGGAGGCGGTGGGTGGAAACCTGCCCGATCCGATCCCGTTGCGCGCCGGCGAGAACGGGCGGTTGTCGGGCCAGTCGTTGCAACGGCTCGACAGCCCGGCCAAGATCGATGGTTCGGTCAATTTCGCCGCGGACGTACGTTTGGCCGACATGGTGTTCGCCGCGATCCGTCAGGGCCCGACGTCCGACAGCAAATTGGCCGGGGCGAACACCGCGGCCGCCGATCGCGTGCGCGGTGCGCTGAAGATGGTCGATGGCGGACATTGGGTCGCCATGGTCGCCGACAATTGGTGGGCCGCGCACCAGTCGCTGGAAGCGCTTGCCCCGAAGTTCGAGGCGCCGGTGGGATTGCCCAGCGACTATACCATCCGCAGCGCGCTCGACTCCGCCCTCAATGGCGATGGCATCCGGATGCGATCGGTGGGCGATGTCGGGGCGGCGTTTCGCGGCGCGCAGGTGGTGAGTGCGGAATATCGCGTCGCCCCCGCGCTTCACGCTTCGATCGAACCGCGTTGTGCGACCGCGGCGTGGAGCGATGGTGCGCTCGAATTGTGGCTCCCGACGCTCGCACCGGGGCTGGCGCGCGCCGCGGTCGCCGCCGCCACGGGGGTCGGCGAGGAGTCGGTGGTCGTCCATCCCATGCCGATCGGCGGCGGTTTCGGCATCGGGCTCGAACCCGATGCCGCGATACAGGTCGCGGTCATTGCGCGGGCAGTGAACCGGCCGGTGCAATTGATCTGGTCGCGCGCGGAGGATTGCGTCCACGATTGCTTCCGCGCACCGGCTTCGGCGCGGATGACCGGTCGGGTCGATCAGAACGGGCGCCTGGTCGGGATGCTGGCGAAAGTCGCCGCGCCCGCCACCGGACGCGAACTCGCGAACCGCGTCCTCGCGACCGACCCTGCCGCCCGGGCTGTGCTGGCGCTGCCCGAAGGCGGCGACGGCTTTGCGGTCGCTGGCGCCGCGCCTTTCTATCAGATCCCGAACTGGGCGCTCGATCACCACCCCGCCGATATCGGGATTCCGACCGGCTATTGGCGATCGGGCGCCCATAGCTACACCTGCTTCTTCAACGAGTGCTTCATCGACGAACTGGCGCACGCAGCGAATACCGAGCCCTTGTCGTTCCGCGTCGGGATGCTCGGCGGCAATCCGCGGCTCGCGCGCTGTCTGACGACGGTTGCCGCGCTCGGCGGCTGGGAAGGCGGCGTATCGGGCAGCGGTCAGGGGATCGCCTGCCACAGTTTCCGCAACAGCCACATCGCAGTGTTCGCGGAGGCGCATATCGAGGAGGATCAGACGATCGGCGTCGATCGCATCGTCGCCGCGGTGGATTGCGGCCGGCAGATCAACCCGGACGTCGTTCGTCAGAATATCGAGGGCGGGCTCGTGTTCGGCATGGCGCAGGCGCTCGGTGGCGCGACCCGCTTCAAGAACGGGCTTGCCACCGCGCGGGGCTTCGGCGACCTCGACTTGCCGGTGCTGGCCGACATGCCCGACATCACGCTCGAATTGATCGCGAGCGAGGCCGATCCGGGCGGCGTGTCCGAACTCGCGGTGCCGCCGGTCGCGCCGGCCATCGCCAACGCACTGCAATCGGCGACGGGCTTCCGCATCCGGACGCTGCCGCTGAAAGTGGGGGAAGCGTGACCTTGGCTACCGATCATCCAGCCATTCCCGCTCCTCGGATCGGCGTGCTGCTGGTCAATCTCGGCACGCCCGACGACGCAAATCCGAAGGCCGTGAAGCGTTACCTCGCCGAATTCCTCTCGGATCGCCGCGTCGTCGAAATCCCGCCGCTCGCCTGGCAGCCTATCCTGCGCGGGATCATCCTCAACACGCGACCGAAGAAGTCCGCCCACGCGTATAGCCAGGTCTGGACCGACCAAGGCTCGCCGCTTGCCGCATTCACCCGCGCACAGGCCGAGGCGTTAAAGGATGCGTGGCCCGGCGTGACCGTCGACTGGGCGATGCGCTACGGCAAGCCGGCGATCGGCGACCGGCTGGCGGCGATGAAGGCGGCGGGGTGCGAGCGCATTCTGATCGCGCCGCTCTACCCGCAATATTGCGCTGCGACGACCGCGACCGCCAATGACAAGGCATTTGCCGCGCTGGCGGGGATGCGCTGGCAGCCGGCGATCCGCACGCTGCCGCCGTATCACGACGACCCGGCCTATATCGAGGCGCTGGCGGCGTCGGTGCGCGCATCGCTTGCCGCGCTCGATTTCGAGCCCGAGGCGCTGATCGCCAGCTTCCACGGCATGCCGGCACGCACGCTAGATCTCGGCGATCCCTATCATTGCCATTGCCGGAAAACCGCGCGGTTGCTCGGAGAGGCATTGGGACGCGAGTTGATCGTTACCTTCCAGTCGCGCTTCGGACGCGCCAAATGGCTCGAACCTGCGACCGACGCCACGCTGGCCGACTTGCCGGGGAAAGGCGTGACGCGGATCGCGATCGTCGCGCCGGGCTTCTCGGCCGACTGTCTCGAGACGCTCGAGGAACTGGCGATTCGGGGGCGGGAAGCTTTCCTCGCCGCAGGCGGAACGCAATTCGCCTATTTGCCATGTCTCAACGCCGGCGAGCCCGGCATACGTATGCTTCGCGGCATCCTGTCGCGGGAACTTGCCGGGTGGATCGACGCCCAATAGCGTCGGGACACGAACAACCGCCCGAATCACGGGCCGAGAAGGAGAGATGCGAATGGCACGCGTAGCGATCGTGACGGGCGGAACGCGCGGGATCGGCGAGGCGATCAGCCTGGCGCTCAAGGACATGGGAATGACGGTCGCGGCGAATTACGCCGGCAATGACGAGCGCGCACGCGAATTCTCGGAACGGACCGGGATCAAGGCGTACAAATGGGACGTCGCCGATTACGATGCGTGCCAGGAAGGCGTGAAGAAGGTCGAGGAAGAGCTCGGCCCGGTCGACATCGTCGTCAACAATGCCGGCATCACTCGCGACGGCACGATCCTCAAGATGACCTACCAGATGTGGAAGGACGTCATGGACACGAATCTGGGCGGCTGCTTCAACATGGCCAAGGCGACCTTCCCCGGCATGCGCGAGCGCAAATGGGGGCGGATCGTCAACATCGGGTCGATCAACGGGCAGGCGGGGCAATACGGCCAGGTCAATTACGCCGCGGCCAAATCGGGCATCCACGGCTTCACCAAGGCGCTGGCGCAGGAAGGCGCGCGCGCCGGCGTGACGGTCAACGCGATCGCGCCGGGCTATATCGATACCGACATGGTCGCGGCGGTGCCGGCCGACGTGCTCGAGAAGATCGTCGCCAAGATCCCGGTCGGACGGCTGGGCCAGGCGCAGGAGATCGCGCGCGGCGTCGCGTTCCTGTGCTCGGAGGATGGCGGGTTCGTCACCGGCTCGACGCTGAGCATCAACGGCGGCCAGCATATGTACTGACGGCTGGAGGGCCGGCGGCGCCCGGCCCGCCGCGCCGGAGGCGTGCCAGCCGGCACGGCCGGCGGGTCGGCGCAGCCGACCCCGTCCGACGACGGCGGCTTTGCCGCGGGCGGGGTAGCCTTCACTTGCAGAAGGTAACGGACCTTGATTGTGATTTGTCAGTCGGCCAGCCTCGGCTCATGAACGACCACGAACGCGGTTTTCTCGCCTTCCTTGCCGAGCCCACGAGGCGACGAATGCAGACGCTGCTGGAACTAGGCGAGAGACGTCGCCGCGACGTTCGAGACTTGTTGGACCACTCGGTGCGTCTCGATCCGCGATTTTGCCGACACCTCATCGGAGGTGATGTTCTTCCCGGAGCCGTGGAATCCGCGCTCCGGACTAGGGATGCTCCCGCTACCTGCTATATCGTGGCGGCGAACAGCGACCTGGATGGGCGAGAAATGTCGCTCGGCGAAGCGCTGGCGGCCGTGATTGGAATGGGGGGAGGAGCTTTTGTATCCTGCATCCCCGGTCGGCTCGCCGTCTACCAATATGGGGAAATGAAGTCTTCCTACCTGCTTGCGCGGTGAAGTCGAAAGACGGTCGGAGGAGTATGGCGGCCGTCATAGGTATGCGCCGCCGGCCGTGCGGGCGATTGCGCTCCACGCATCGCTGCGGACATGGCCGCGGCTATCGCCCGCACAACAAGAGGCGGGCCCCTTTCGGAACCGGCCTCCGCCCTCATACGCTACGCGAGGGTACTGTCGCTCCCGGCTACGCTACTCGGGAGGAACTCTTGGCCCGTCGGCGGCAAAGCCGCCGCCGTCGGTCGGGTTCGGCTGCGCCGACCCGCCGGCCGTGCCGAGCGCTGCCGCGGTGCGGCACCGGGCCGGGCGTTGCCGGCCCTGCGCCCGTCAGCGGCGGCAGTAGCCGGGGCGATCCGAGCGATCGATCGCGCGTCCCGCCAGGGCGCCGACGCCGGCACCCAGGATGGTGCCGACCGTACGATCGCCGCGACCGGCAACGGTATTGCCGAGCAGGCCGCCGGCGATCGCGCCGATGATGGTGCCGCCATCGCCGTCGTTGCACTTGCGATACCGGTAATTGTAGCCGCGATAGCTGCGGTCATAACCACGGTAGCTGCGGTCGTATCCGTTGTCATAGCCGCCGCGGTCGTAGCCGTCGCGATACGACCGGTCGTAGCCGTAACGCTGCGCCTGCGCCGGGGCGAGGGGAATGACGGCACCGGCGGTCATCGCGAGCGCGGCGCCAACGAGCGAAAGTTGCTTCAGCATTGGTCTTCTCCGTCTCAAAATTCATCCTTCGACCAGCGATGGAGCCCGGAGCGATTCCGCGACGTCCATTCGGTGTCGATGAAGGCGTTTTGCCCGATTCGCATTGAGCCAAGGCTGAATGTGCTCGTTATCCGCCGTTCAGGCTGATTACGTTCCCGGCGGCGCCCGCCCGCTCTCCCACCCGGCCTCCCAGCGGCGCTATTCTATGGGAGGCAGCATGGGGGAGCGGGCCGGTGCGGCAAGCGGTTCAGCTTTGCTGTATCGCGCTCTAAGAGCATTCGATGCGCCGCCGCACCCGCTATCCGCTGATGATCCTGCTCGCGCTGCTGTGCCAGTGGAGCGGCCCGCCCGAGCGGCCGATGCTCGGGACCGATCCGGATTTGACGGCGACACCGGTAGCGCTCGATTCGGCTGACCCGGCGCATGTGAAAGTCGGCGCGCTGACCTTCCTGGGCGGGGTCGACCTGACCAGCCGCGATCTCGCCTTTGGCGGTTATTCGTCGATGACGATCGACCATGGCCTGTTCACGCTGTTGAGCGACGGCGGCACGATCGTACGGTTCCGCCTCGACGACCGGTTCCGGCTGAGCGCGCGCCAGTTCGGCGATCTGCCCGTTGGACCCGGCACCGGCTGGCGCAAGGAGGAACGCGACAGCGAATCGATGACGCGCGATCCCGCCACCGGGCAGGTCTGGGTCGGCTATGAGGGCTACAACCAGATCTGGCGCTATTCGCCCGGCCTGACCGAGCCGGCACGGATGGTCGCGCCGCAGCCGATGGCCGACTGGTCGGTGAATGGCGGCGCCGAATCGATGGTGCGCCTGCACGACGGGCGCTTCCTGGTGATTGCCGAAACCAGTCGCCGCTTGCCGAGCCAGGCGCGTAGCGCGCTGATCTTCGACCGCGACCCCACCGAAAAGCCGCTCAGGGGATTCGAATTCGGCTACATGCCGCCGGACGGCTACGATCCCTCCGACGCTACCGAACTGCCCGACGGCCGCGTGCTGATCCTGAACCGCAAGCTCGCCTTGCCCTTCGTCTGGAGTGCGGTGCTCATGGTGATCGACCCGCGACACATTCGTCCCGGCATCACGATTCGCGGACGCGAGATCGCGCGGCTGGCGCCGCCGCTGACGGTCGACAATTTCGAAGGTCTGGCGATCACGCGGGAAAACGGGGCGACGATCGTGTGGATGGTCAGCGACGACAATCTGCTGGTCCTGCAACGGACGCTGCTGATGAAGTTCCGGCTGGATTTGTAGGAATCGTATTTGGCCGCGATCGATCGCCTCTCCGAATCCGGTCTGGTTCGGCAGCGCCTGCATTCACGCCATACGACTCCGGCCCGCTCCCCGGGCGGGAAGCGAGCCGGTGGCGATTCGCTGAGGACCCGACGGATCGGGCCGACGCGATTACGCGGCCTGGGCGGTGCTCAGCTTCTTCTTGACGTCGCGCTTCAGGCGGCGTGCGCGCAGCGACAGGTCGTCGTCGCTGGTCTTGAGCAGCCAGTTGTCGAGACCGCCGACATGCTCGACCGAACGCAGGCCGTGCGTCGAGACGCGCAGCTTGACGCTGGTGCCCAGCGCGTCCGACATCAAGGTCACGTTCTGCAGGTTGGGCAGGAACGTACGCTTGGTCTTGTTGTTGGCGTGGGAAACGTTGTGACCCACCTGCCGGCCCTTGCCGGTCAGCTCGCAAATGCGCGACATCGCTATCAATCCTGAGTTTCGGAGTAATCCGGAAAGGTGGCGCCGATAGCGCCCGAAGCGCGCGCGGTCAACAGATTCGCTCTTTATCGTGCAACCCCGCCCTGCGAAACTGCGTTGATTACGCGAACGATTCGATTCTGGGAGACGATAACATGCGGTTCCTGCTCGCCCTTATCGGGCTCGCCGCTCTGGTCCTGATCGGGCTGCTGTCCTTCGGCTATATCACCGTCAACGGCAAGCCGGGGTCGGTCCAGGTGACTCCGCCCGAAGTGTCGGCCAACGTCGCGACGGTCAATTTCGGGACCGAGAACAAGACCGTCGAGGTGCCGACCGTCACTACCAAGAGCACGACGATCAAGGTGCCGACGATCAGCGTCGACAAGCCGACGGCGCCGCCGGCCAACGCCTCCGCGCCGCAATAACCGACGTGCAATTGCCTCCACCGATGCGGGCGGCGCTCGACGCGGCTGCCGCGGCCGCGACGATGGGGGAAGTCCCCGTAGGGGCGGCCGTGGTGCTCGACGGACGCATCATCGCGACCGCCGCCAATGCGCCGCGCACGCGCCATGACCCAACCGCGCATGCCGAGATGCTGGCCATCCGCGCGGCGGCGGAAGCGATCGGCGACGATCGTCTGATCGATTGCGACCTGTGGGTGACGCTCGAACCCTGCGCGATGTGTGCCGGCGCGATCGCCCACGCCCGTATCGCGCGGCTCTATTACGGCGCATCCGACCCAAAGGGTGGTGCGGTCGAGCACGGCCCGCGCATTTTGTCGCAGCCGACGATCCATCATCGCCCGGAGATCTATGCGGGGATCGGCGAGGGGGAAGCAGGACGCCTGCTCCGCGAATTCTTCGCATCGAAGAGATGAGCCTGTCCCGATCGACAAAGTACCCCTTCCCGGGGAAGTACGGGAAGGGGCGAGGATTGGCGGGGGTGACGATGGGGGTGCCTTTCCCCGCAGCGGCCCCGTCTAGGTGCGGGTGAAGGCGCATCCTTATCGCAAATAGGTCGTAATGCGAACTGGTTTTTTGTGGCGCGGTGGTTTCGTCGAATCCTCGTGGCCACTCACGCATGTTGCGCGACGTTCGCGCCCGCGTGTAGGCATGGTCGAACATCATGACCCTGCCTTCCCCGCCCGCGCCCTATCCCTGGATCGATGTCGTCATCATCCTCGTGCTCGTCGCGGTGAACGGCGTGTTCGCGATGAGCGAGCTGGCGATCGCGTCGTCGCGCAAGGCGCGGCTCGAGGCGATGGCGCGCACCGGCAGCGGGGGAGCGCGCGCGGCGCTTCAGTTGTCCGCCGATCCCGGCAAGTTCCTGTCGACCGTCCAGGTCGGCATTACGCTGATCGCCGTGATTTCGGGTGCCTATTCGGGCGAGGCGTTGGGCGAACCGACGGCGATCCGGCTGCAACACTGGTTCGGATGGAGCGCGGATTTCGCCGACAAGGCGGGCTTCGCGCTCGTCATCGGGCTCACCACCTTCATCTCGCTGATCATCGGCGAACTGGTGCCCAAGCAGATCGCCCTGCGTTCGCCCGAACCGATCGCTGCCGTGATGGCGGTGCCGATGACCTGGCTCGCGCGAATCGCCGCGCCGATCGTCTGGCTGCTCGATTCGACCAGCGCTTTGCTGTTCCGGCTGATCGGACTGAGTCGCGAAAGCGAGGATCAGGTCACTGCCGAAGAACTCCATCTGATCGTCGCCGAGGCGTCGAAATCGGGTGTCATCGAGGAGCATGAGCGCTCGATCATCTCGGGCGTGGTGCGGCTCGCCGATCGGCCGGTGCGCGAAGTGATGACGCCCAGGACCGAAGTGGACTGGCTCGATATCGGCCTGGACGAAGCGGGCATCCGCGAAAAGCTCGCGACGTCGCCGCATACGCGATTACCCGTCGCCGAAGGGTCGGTCGACGCGGTGATCGGGGTGGTCCAGGCGCGCGACATCGTCGCCGCGGCGATTCGCGGCGACCCGCTGGACCTGAAGGTGCTGATGCGGTCGGCGCCGATCGTGATCGACCAGCTCGACGCGATGGACGCGCTCGTCCGCCTGCGCCACGCCGAAGTGCCGATGGCGCTGATCCATGACGAATACGGGCATTTCGAGGGCATCGTGACGCCGGCCGACCTCCTGGCCGCGATCGCCGGCGCCTTCGCGTCCGACACCGACCCGCACGACAGCCCCGATTTCGTCCAGCGCGATGATGGCAGCTACCTGGTCGCGGGATCGGCGTCGGCCGACCTCGTCGCCGAAAAGCTCGATCTCGACCTGCCCGACGACCGCGACTATGCGACCGCCGCCGGTCTGGTCCTGGCGGTGCTCAAGCGCTTGCCCGAAGAAGGCGAAAGCATCGTCGAGCAGGGTTGGCGGTTCGAAGTGGTCGACCTCGACGGTCGCCGGATCGACAAGTTGCTGGTGTCGCGCGCGCGCGGCGAATGAGCCATTCGAGGCGGGGCGTTACCCGCGACCCGGGCGGATCGGCCCGCCCGAGCCGCGTCAGGTATTCGTGATCGCATCGCTGGCTGGGGGAAACCGGTATCCACTCTTCCGCGCGATGTTTCAGCCCAGCTTGCCGAACGCCGCTTCATAGGCAGCGGTATCGCCCGCCGCGAGTAGCCGGGCCTGGTCGATCCAGCGATCACGCGCCATGCGGCCGGTAAAGGCACCGAGCTGAACATCCAGCGCGCTGGCCTCGTCCGCCGACAGGGCCGCCAATTGATCGACGCGCGAGATGCCGTGTTCGGCCAGCATTGCCGCGACTTTCGGCCCCAGCCCCTTGATGGTGGTGAGCGCAAGCGCGGCGGCGATCCCGGGCGCCGCGCCGGGCGATTCGGCGACAGCGGGCGGGACCAGCGCAGGTGCAGGTTCGGGCGCGGCAGGCACTGATACCGGTTCGGGTGCGACAGGTTCCGGCGCGGGCGCGATGTCGGGCGCGGGATTCGCTGCTGCCGCTGTGTCCGGCTCGACGACCGGGGCAGGGATCGGCTCCGGCGCAAGCTCGCGTGCCGCCAACGGCTCCGTGGTCGGAGGCGGCGGGGGAGCGGATGCCGGCGGCGGCACCGCTTCTTTCACCGCCTGCTCGAGGATCGGCTCGGACGCCGTTTCGGGTGCGGGGCGCGGTTCTTCGGGAGGGAGCGCGCCGCCCTTGTCGGTCGGCGGGGGTGGCGGTGCGGGCAGGTCGGCCCCCGTCTCTCCCGTTCGCTCGTCGGCGGCCTCTTCGACGCGATGCCGCTCGCGCGCTTTCTTGTGCCCCCAGATCATGCCGGTGATCACCAACGCCGCCAGGATCGCGATGACGATCAGCGCGATCACTGTCCAATCCTGAAAAGCGAAGGCGGCGGCTCCTGGCGGATGCGGAGCGGAAGAATCCATGAACAGCCTATCCCGAACAACGTTACGCCGGTCACCCTAGAGGGGCGACCGGCGTAACGCCAGAGACGGAGGTTCGGCAGGGATCAGCCGCCGCTTGGCTTGCGGCTGGCCGCCATGCCGGTCAGCTGGACGAACTCCCGCCGCCAGGTACTTTGCGGCTCGCCCGCCAGGCGCTGGATGTCGGCGAAGCTGTAATTGCCGAGATATTTGTCCCCACGCAGCTTCTGGCCGAACGCCGCGACCGCCGTGACGAACGCCATGTCGTCGCGCGGCGCGGTCGCATCGCGTAGCATGGATGCGGGAACCGGTCGGCTGATCAGTTTCGAGGTGCCGCCGTCGGGCAGCTTGTAGCGGAGTTTGACGAAGCAAAGTTCGCCAGCCTGGCCCGCCGGTACGGCCGGCGCAGTGGCATTGCCGGGATAGCGCCGGTCGGGCAGCCATCCGGCGCCGGCCGCCGGAACGATCTCGTACAATGCCGTCACCTGATGGCCCGCGCCCATGTCGCCGGCATCGACCGCGTCGTTGTTGAAATCCTCCTCCGCGAGCGCGCGGTTTTCGTAGCCGATCAGCCGGTATTGCTTGACCGCAGCGGGGTTGAATTCGACCTGGACCTTCACGTCCTTGGCGATCGTCACCATGGTTGCCGAAAGCTCGTCGTCGAGCACCTTCTCGGCTTCGCGATCACTGTCGATATAGGCGTAATTGCCGTTCCCGACATCGGCGATGTGTTCCATCATCGCGTCGTTGTAATTGCCGTCGCCGAACCCGAGCGTCGTCAGCGTGATGTCGTCGTCGCGGTTCGACTTGACCAGCGCCTCGAGCGCCTTGGGGTCGCTGACCCCGACGTTGAAATCGCCGTCGGTGGCAAGGAAGATCCGGTTGATGCCGCCCTTGATGAAGGTCGCGCGCGCGGTGTCGTAGGCTAGCTTGATTCCTTCGCCGCCCGCGGTCGATCCGCCGGCCTGGAGGCAATCGAGCGCCGCTTTGACGTAGGTCTTGTTGGCGGTCGGCGCGAGGACCAGTCCCGCATTGCCGGCATAGACGACGATCGATACCCGGTCGTCGGCCCGCAGCCGGTCGGCGAGGCGTTCGAGCGCGGCCTTCACCAGCGGGAGCTTGTCGGGCTCGTCCATCGATCCCGACACGTCGACCAGAAACACCAGGTTCGCGCGTGGCCTGTCGTCGGTCGCCACGTCGTAGCCCCGCAACCCGATCCGCAGCAGACGCGTGTCGCTATTCCAGGGCGTTGTGGCGACGTCGGTGGTCACGCTGAACGGCTCCGTCCGATTGTCGGGCCGCGGGTAATCGTAGCGGAAATAGTTGATCATCTCCTCGGTCCTGACGGCCTCGGCCGGCGGCAAGCTGCCCTGGTTGAGGAAGCGCCGCACATTGGCATAGGCGCCAGTGTCGACGTCGATCGAGAAGGTGGACACCGGCGCCGTCGCGACCGACTGGATCGAAGCGACGGGCTTGCCATCGTAACGCTCGGTATTCTGCGGGCTGCCATACGGGGCATTCGCCGCATAGCCCGACATGACCGGTGCCGGCGCCACGACCATCGGTGCCGGCGGGGGTGGCGGCGGAGGCGGAGGCGGCGGAGGCGGTGGGAACGGTTCCGCCATTGCCATATCCGCGCTGCCGCGGGCGCGCTTCGGCTTTGCGGACAGTGCGCGCTGCCCCGTCACGGTGACCGGGGCGGCATTGGAATAATAGTCGCGCCGTTCATCGTTACGGCATCGGACAGGCGATTCTCCGGCTGGTGGCGCGGCGGTGACGGTGCGCTGTGCGGCGATCGGCGCCGGGACGGCGGATGCGAGTAGCAGGGCGGAAGAACCGAGCAGCAAGGCTGTACGTGTCATCTGAACTCTCCCCATTGTGCGCGGAGTCGATCGCTCCGGTATCGACGGTATCAGCCGCGTTCGATGACTGGCAGATGAATGAAATGTTATTCTATATCACGTGCAACTTAGCGGCTCTGACGCCCATGATTGACGCAGTCAGCGCTGGCGGGCGATCTCCCGCCAGCCGATATCGTGGCGGCAGAAGCCGGAGGGGAAGTCGATCGCCTCGACCGCGCGATAGGCAGCAGCCTGAGCGGTGCGAACGTCGGTACCGCGTGCCGTGACGTTGAGCACGCGCCCCCCCGACGCAACCAGACGGCCGTCGATCATCTTCGTGCCGGCGTGGAAGACCTTGGCGCCGGTCGCTTCGGCTGCGTCGATCCCGGCGATCGTGCCGCCGGTACGGGGCGTGCCGGGATAGCCTTTCGCCGCTATCACGACGGTCAATGCGACATCGTCGCTGAACACCGGCGGAGGCGTTTCCGCGAGCCGGCCCTCGGCAATCGCCATCATCAGCGGCAACAAATCGCTGTCCAGCCGCATCATCAATACCTGGCATTCGGGGTCGCCGAAGCGGGCATTGTATTCGATCAGTTTGGGGCCGTCGGCGGTCAGCATCAGCCCGGCATAGAGCACACCCGAATAGGGCGTACCTTCAGCGGCAAGCGTCGCGATGGTCGGCGCCACGATCTCGTCGAGCGCCCGGCGTTCGAGCTCGGGCGTCAGTACGGCAGCCGGGCTGTAGGCGCCCATGCCGCCGGTATTGGGGCCGGTATCGCCGTCGCCGACACGCTTGTGGTCCTGCGCCGAGCCGAAGGCGACCATGTCCCTGCCGTCGGTCAGCACGAACAGGCTGGCTTCCTCGCCCTCGAGGAATTCCTCGATCACCGCGCTCGCACCGGGCTCGGCGAACAGCGCGACGATCGCCGCGTCCGCGTCTTCCCCGGTGATTGCGACGGTGACGCCCTTGCCCGCGGCCAGACCGTCGGCCTTGACCACGACGGGCACGCCGAACGCCGCGACCGCATCGCGCGCCTCGGCGACCGAATGGACCGCCCGATAGCCGGCGGTCGGGATGTCGGCGCGGTCGCACAATGCCTTGGTGAAGGCCTTCGACCCTTCGAGCTGGGCGGGCGCCTTGTCGGGCCCAAACACCCTGATGCCTGCCGCACGAAGCGATTCGCCCAGTCCGTCGACCAGCGGAGCTTCGGGTCCGACGACCACCAGCGCGATGTCGTTGGAACGGCAGAAATCGACGACCGCACGATGGTCGGCGATGTCGAGCGCCACCAGCTCGGCCTCCTGCGCGATCCCCGGATTGCCGGGCGCGGCGTAGAGTTTCGTGAGCAGCGGCGATTGCGCGAGCTTCCACGCGAGGCCATGTTCGCGTCCACCCGATCCGATCAGCAGGACGTTCATGCCCGATCCTTTTCCAGAAGATTCGCCGCGGCTGGTAGCCGAGGCCATGCCCGGGGACAATTCCGCCGCCGAGAGCGTGTCGGAACTGTCGGGCCGGCTGAAGCGGATGGTCGAGGGCGAATTCGGCCGCGTGCGGCTGCGCGGCGAGATTTCGGGGTGGAAGCGCGCCGCCTCCGGCCATTGCTACCTCGCGCTCAAGGACGATCAGGCAGTCATCGACGGCGTGATGTGGAAAGGGCAGGCGGCGCTGATTCCGTTCAGCCCGCAGGACGGAATCGAGGTGATCGCGAGCGGCAAGCTCACCACCTATCCGGGACGCTCCAAATACCAGGTCGTCATCGACCGCATGGAACTGGCGGGCGAGGGCGCGCTGATGGCGCTGCTCGAGAAGCTCAAGGCACAACTCGGCGCCGAAGGGCTGTTCGATCAGGGGCGCAAGAAGCAATTGCCGTTCATGCCCCGGGTGATCGGCGTGGTGACGTCGCCCACCGGCGCGGTGATCCGCGACATTCTGCATCGCCTTGCCGATCGCTGCCCCAGCCATGTCGTTGTGTGGCCGGTCAAGGTCCAGGGCGATGGTGCCGCCCGGGAAGTCGCCGGGGCGATCCGCGGGTTCGACGCGATCCAGCCTGGCGGACCAGTACCGCGCCCCGATCTGGTCATCGTGGCGCGTGGGGGAGGATCGGTCGAGGATCTGTGGGCGTTCAACGAGGAAGTCGTCGTCCGCGCCATCGCCGATTGTTCGATCCCCTTGATCTCCGCGGTGGGGCACGAGACCGATACCAGCCTGTCGGACTATGCCGCCGACTTGCGCGCCCCGACTCCGACCGCGGCGGCCGAGGTCGCGGTTCCGGTGGTTGCCGAGCTGCGGCTGGGACTCGATTCGTACCAGCAACGCACCGAACGCTGTGCGCGCCGCTATGTCGAGCGCGGTCGCGAACGGACCGATGCGTTGGCGCGCCTGTTGCCCAAACGCGACACCTTGCTCGGTCCGCAACGACAGCGGGCCGACGACAGCGGGCTGCGGCTCGATCGCGCGCTCGAGAGGCGCGTGACGGTCGCACGCGGCCAGCTCGACCGCATCGCGGGCGCCCTCCGGCCCGCCATGCTGACGCAGCGCCTGTCGGCGGCGCGCGATCGGCTGGAGGGAGCGTGGAAGCTGGTCGAGGCGCTCAATCCGAGCCACGTCCTCGACCGCGGCTATGTCTGGGTCGAGGGCAGGATGGGCGGCGTGCTGACGACGGCGGCCGCAGCCCGCAAGGCGGGCGCCCTGGTGCTCCATTTCGGTGATGGCGAGGTCGCGGCGCGGGTTGAGGGTCCGGGCGGCAAGGCATATGGTAAGGATGCTTCCGCCAGGGAAGCGCCGGACCAGCCGACGTTGTTGTGACGCGGTACCCGGCCCTGTCATGTTGTTTGAGGACCGCTGAATGCTGATGTCCAATACCGACCGGCCGGCGCGCCTCCACTATATGGCCAATGGCTTTCGTGTGCTGATGCCCGGCAGCCATGTGACCTGTGCGATTTCGGGCGCGCAGATCGCGCTCGACGATTTGCGCTACTGGAGCGTCGCGCGGCAGGAGGCCTATGCCAGCGCGGAACTCGTGCTCGAGGCCGAAGGGCGCAAGTGAGACGCGCGCGGCGCTGGGTTCTTGGCCTCGCCGCACTGACCGCGCTCGGCAGTTGCGTCGAGGCTGGCGGGACGCCGCCGCAATCCACGCCGGTCCCCGTTACCGTCGTCGCGCCGCCACCACCGGCGCCGCGCATGCCGCCGGTGCCGCTCGGCGATTTCACCTTCAAGGGCAGCATGATCCAGGGTGGGCTGGTGATCGGCACGGCGCCCCCGACGACCGCAACCCTGCGTTTCGATGGGGACGAGGTGCCGGTGGCGAATGACGGCCGCTTCGTCATCGCCTTCGACCGCGATGCCGGCCCGGTGGCGACCGTCACGGCGACGCTCAGGGATGGCCGCACGGTCTCGCGCACGCTGACGATCAATCCGCGCCAGTGGAACATCTCGCGGCTGTCGACCCTGCCCAAATATCCGGTCCCGATGCCTCAATTCGAGAAGCTGCGGCCCGCCGAGATCGCGCAGATCAACGCGGCGCGGCGGCAGGACACCGGCGCCACCGGCTGGCGCCAGCCGTTCATGTGGCCGGCGACGGGACGCATCTCGACGATGTTCGGGTCGCAGCGCATCTATCGCAACGGAGAGGCCGGGTCCTATCATTCGGGCACCGATATCGCAGTGCCGCAAGGCACGCCGGTATTGGCGCCGGCCGACGGCGTCGTGATCCTGGCGTCCGATCACCCGTTCCTGCTCGAAGGGAATCTGTTGATGATCGACCACGGCATGGGGCTGAACAGTGCGTTGATGCACCTGTCGCGCATCGTCGTCGCGCCCGGCCAGGCCGTCCGTCGCGGACAGGTGGTCGCCTTTTCGGGGGCGACCGGACGTGTCACCGGAGCGCACCTCCACTGGAGCCTGCGCTGGCGCAATGCGAAGATCGATCCGCTGCTGGTCGCGGGGCCGATGCCGGGGCCACGATAGGGCGCACCGCCTTACTTAAATAAGACACCTAGTCTTACCCTTTGTTGCAAGGGTGTTACGCATCGAGCCCAAAAAGCGCCCGGCCTCTTTTTGCCCGCTTTACTCTGCTCGTTTCGGCCCTATTCCACCCCATCGACCGGTGCTGGAGGGCTTGCGGTCGCAACCGATGGGGATCACCCCGCGTGCGGCTGGCCCGCGCGCGGGCAAGCTCCCCTGTTATTTGGGGAAAACTGATACATGGCCTTTTTCCAGACCGCGCACAGGGTCCGCCTGCTCGCGACGGCGGCGCCGTTCGGCCTTATGCTCGCGGCATCGCCGGCGTTCGCGCAGGAAACGCCTGCGATACCCGCGGCGCCGGCGACCGATACGGCGGCTGATGACCAGCAGCAGGACATCGTTGTCACGGGTACGCTGTTCCGTCGCACCGACACCGAAACGCCGTCGCCGGTCACCGTGTTGACCGCCGACAATCTCGCAAAGGCCGGAATCACCAACGTTTCCGATGCTATCCGATCGATCTCTGCCGACAGCGCCGGATCGATTGGCACAGGCTTCCAGACCGGCTTTTCGGCGGGTGGTTCGGCGGTGTCGCTTCGCGGTCTCGGCGTGTCGTCGACACTGGTCCTCATCAACGGCCTGCGCTCGGCGAATTTCCCGATCAACGACGACGGCCACAACGCCTATGTCGATCTCAACTCGATTCCGTTCAGCCTGGTCGATCGCGTCCAGGTCCTGAAGGATGGTGCTTCGTCGATCTACGGCGCCGACGCCATCGGTGGCGTGGTGAACATCTTCCTCAAGAAGCAATTCACCGGGATCGAGGGCAGCGTTCAGGGCGGTTCGACCGAAAAGGGTGACGGTTCGCGCTACCGGGCCGAACTGACCGTTGGCATCGGCGATTATCAGACCAAGGGCTGGAACTTCTACCTCAACGGCGAATATCAGTGGGATGGCCGCATCTCGAACCACAGCCGCGGCTTCCCCTACAATACGCAGGACCTGCGGCCGGTCGGCGGGCTCGACAACAATACCGCCGATCAGTCGCTGACGGTCAACACCCCGACCGCCTATGTCACGCGCGTCGGGCAATCCGATCTGAACAATCCCCTGTCGGGCCAGGCCGGTTCGCCGCTGACCAACCAATATCTCGCGCTCGGGCTGCAGAATTGCGCCGCCGGAACGTATTCGGTGACTACCGGGGCCGCTCAGGGCAGCGGCTGCAAATACGATCTCACCGATCTTTATCGTCAGATACAGCCGTTGCAGGAACGCTATTCGTTCACCGGCAAGTTCAGCGTGCGGCTGAGCGATAATGTAGAAGGGTACATACAGGGCAGCTACAGTCGCGACTTCGTCAGCATCACGAGCGCCTTCCCGGCGGCGATTCGCCAGACGCAGCCGTTCGGGGGCGCGCCGTCGATCGCATCGAGCAACCCGGGCATCGTGCTGCCTGTCTATGTCTGCGCGTCGGGCGTCAATTGCGCGACCGATCCGAATCGGCAGCTCAATCCGAACAACCCGTTCGCCGCTGCTTATGCCGCCAATCCGTCGCAAGGCGCCGCGCGCATCTATTATCTGTTCGGTGACATCAAGGCGGGCAGCGATCGCGTCAACGAGGTGGCGCGCGTGGCGGCCGGCCTCAACGGCAGCTTCAGCGGCTTCGACTGGAAAGTCGACGGGGTCTATGCTCGCGACGACCTTCGGATCACGCAGCACGGCCTGCTCAACATCGCTGGCTTGCTAAAGGCGATCAACACCGGATCGTATAATTTCGTGAACCCGTCGGCGAACACCGATGCCGTGCGCAATGCGATCGCGCCGGACAAGGTGACGCCGTCCTATTCGCAGATGTACTCGCTCGATGCGTCGATCTCGAAGAAGCTGCTCGACCTGCCTGGCGGACCGCTGCAATTTGCGGTTGGTGGCCAGGTACGCAACGAGCGACTGATCAATCGTAACCAGAATGTCGCGCTGGATACCTATGGCCTGACCACGTCGTCGGCATTCGGTCGCCACACCGTCTGGGCGGGATATTTCGAGCTCGACGCGCCGGTACTCAACATCCTCGACGTCAACGTCTCGGGCCGGTACGACAATTATTCGGAAGGCTTCAGCCACTTTTCGCCCAAGGTCGGTTTCAAGCTGACCCCGATCAAGGAGTTCGCGATCCGCGGCACCTATTCGGAAGGCTTCCGGGCGCCGACCTTCGCCGAATCCGGGGCCAACAGCCAATATGCCGGCTTCGTCACGACCACGCCGCCGTGCAGCTTTATCCTGACGCATGGCGGGACCGGGACCAACGCATCGTGCAGCGCCAATGGGAACCCCTACAACGCGTCTTATTCGTTGGGGCGCGGCTATGCGGGCAATCCCAACCTCAAGCCGGAGACCTCGCGTAGCTTCACCGTGGGTACGATCTTCCAGCCGGTGAAGTGGTTCAGCGCGACGGTAGACTATTACAATGTCAAGAAGTCGAACCTGATCGTCGGCGGACCGCTGACCGGAGCAGCGGTCAGCGCCTATTATGGTGCGTCGAACGCGACGGCAGCTTGTGCCGCGGTCGCGGCAGTGGGGGCGGGCTATTCCTGTAACGTGGTCGACGCGGTCGACCCCCTGTATCCGACGGCCCTGCCACGTCTGCTCATCCTCAACGTGCCTTGGGTCAATGCGAACTTCGCGATCACCAGCGGCATCGACGCGTCTGCTGCGGTCAAATTCGGCGTTGGCGATTTCAAGTTCAGCAGCAAGGTAGAGGTCACCCACGTCATCAAGTACGACCTCCACACCGCCAGCGGCGTCCAGCATTATGCCGGAACGCTGGGGCCGTACGACCTGTCGTCGGGGAACGGCACGCCGGACTGGCGCGGGAATTGGCAGAGCACGGTAGAGTACGGCGCATGGTCGCTGTCGGCGACCGCCTATTATGTCGGTCGGATCAAGGCGGTGTCGCAGGATCAGGGGCTGCCGCTCGATTGCGCCAACGGCAATCTCTACACGCGGTCGGCACCGCAGAACACGGATCCCCGTTTCTGCTACATCAACTCGTTCATCAACGTCGATCTGAACGCGTCGGTGCGGGTCAATGACAAGTTCACGTTCTTCGCCAATGTCGGGAACGTGTTCAACGCCCGGGCGCCGCTGGCAGCAGCGGCCTATGGCAGCGCGCCGAACTTCCTGACGACCTGGCATTATGCCGGTGTGGTGGGCCGCAAGTTCAGCGCGGGGGCCAATTTCAGGTTCTGATGGGGAATCACCCCGGCGGCGGACCTCGATGTCCGTCGCCGGGGTGCACAATGATCGCATACGATTTCGTGTCGCGACGCACGAAAATGTCTAGGCGCGCCTGGCGTGTGACTTTTTGGCTACAGCGGGTGTGGAATTTCCCGGTTGAGCCTGAATGGCGCCTTTACAGTGTGCTGGGCGCGCGTCATCCACTCGCACCTATGGCCCGATGACGCGTCTTGCGTCTCATCCGGCTTGGCAACCACCCGCGGACCGCACAACGTGGCCGCGGGTCAAGCGAGGGAATTCACGTGACCTACAACTCCATCTCGATGCGCTCCCTGCGCGAGAGCTCGGCGCTGCGTGCGCTGACGGTTCTCGGTGCGGGTTTTGCCGCCACGGCGCTCGCCACCCCGGCGATGGCGCAGGAAACGCCGGCTCCGGCACCGGCGGCCGCTTCGACCGACGCGGCGCCGCAGTCGCAGGACAAGAACGACATCATCATCACCGGCTCGATCGTCCGGAATCCGGCCGCCGCGACGGCGTCGCCGGTCGTGACGACGACTGCCGAGGATCTGCAGAACCGTGGTGTCGCGACCGTCGCCGACGCGCTGCAGCTGCTGACCGCGAACAACGCCGGTACGGCCCCGCCGAGCTGGTCTTCGTTCGGCTTCGCGACCGGCGCCAGCGCTCCCTCGCTGCGCGGTCTCAACGATGCGTACACGCTGACGCTCTTCAACGGTATGCGTACCGCGCCCTATCCGCTGGGCGACGACGGCTATCGTAACTTCGTCGATATCAACACGATTCCGATTTCGATCGTCGATCACATCGACACGCTGCTCGACGGCGCGTCGGCGACCTATGGTTCGGACGCGATCGCGGGCGTGATCAACGTCATCGTCAAGCGTCAGGTCCAGGGTCTTCATCTCAATGGGTCGGCGGCCATTTCCCAGAAGGGCGATGCTGGTGCGCGGAGCCTCAGCGCGACGTACGGCTATGGCGACCTCGACCGTCAGGGCTTCAACGTCTACGTCAACGGCGAATATCAGAAGAACGACCCGCTGCTCGTCAACTCGCGCGGTTATCCGTTCAACACTGCCGACCAGAGCATGATTTGCGGCACTGCGGCGCAGGGTTGTCTGTTCAACGGCATCCGTAACGGCATCCAGGCGGACGGCACTTATGGTGGCTTCGCCTCGACCCGCGTTCCGTTCGTGCGGCCTTACGACACTTCCCTCACGCCGTTGGGCGGCTATCAGCTGCTGAATCCGGCGCTGGGCTGTCAGGGGTTGCCGGTGGCGACGCTGACCGCGGCGCAGCGCAACGGAACGGTTACCCCGGGGCAGGTTTGCCAGGAAGACCTGGTTAACGAATATCGTGCCTACAATTCGGACATCACCCGCAAGGGTCTGAATGGCCGCGCGACCGTCAAGCTGGGCTCGTTCGGCGAAGCTTATCTGATGGCTAACTACTACAACACCACCACCGCCGGAAACAACGCGGGCCCGCAGGGCTTCACGGGGTCGACTGCTGCAGGTGGCCCCACCGTGACCGTCAGCCAGATCTTCCTGCCGGTTTACGTTTGCCCGACTGGTACCGCGTCGGTTAGTGGCGGCATCCTTACGGCTTCCGGCTGTAATGCTGCCAACGGTACGCTGAACCCGAACAATCCGTTCGCAGCTGCTGGCAATCTCGCCCGTCTCGTCGCGCTGCCGCAGGTGTCGCGCCAGACCAGCACCGATACTCGTACCTATCGCTTCAGCGGCGGCATCAACGGGACGATCGGTGACGGCTGGAACGTGGCGTTGAACGCGACGTCGTCGTCGGTTGTTCTGAAGACCCGGAATAGCGGATACATCTATCTGCAGGGGCTGCTCGACGCGATCGCCAAGGGCACCTACAACTTCGCCGACCAGTCGCAGAATACGCTGGCGCAGACGCAGGGCGTGTTCAAGCCGAACTATAATCGTTCGGTGTCGAAGCTGACGCAGATCCAGGCGTCGTTGGACAAGGACCTCTTCAACCTGCCGGGGGGCGCGCTGAATGTCGCGGTGACTGGCCAGTACCGGTATGAAGCGATCCACAATCCCAGCGCAAACGCACCGAACTCTGTCGACCCGTATGCCCGCTATTTCGGCATTAACGCGGTGGGCGTGGATGGTACGCGGCACGTCTGGTCGGCCGGTTACGAAATCTCGGCGCCGATCCTCGACGTGTTGAGCCTCAAGGCGATGGGGTCTTACGATTCCTATTCGACGGGCAAGAGCCGGTTCTCGCCGAAATTCGAGGCGATATTCAAGCCCGTCAAGGAGCTTAAGCTCCGCGCGACCTACGGCAAGGGCTTCCGTATCCCGAGCTTCAGCGAGTCTTTCGCGTTACCGACCACGGGCTATGTCAATCAGACCATCAACTGTGCGTCGGCGACATTCACCGCGTTCTGCGCCGCGCACGCCAGCAACCCGGGGTACTACTCGGGCGGCTATTCCTATGGTCTGACGTCGTCGGGTAATCCCAACTTGAATCCGGAAAAGTCGACTTCGTTTACCGGTGGTATCGTCCTTCAGCCGACGAGCCGTATCACGCTGACGGTGGATTATTGGTCTACGAAGATCACGAACGTGATCGTGCCGGTTTCGGTGACCCAGGACATCATCAACCAATATTATTTGAACAATGGTGTCGTGAACGTTCCGGGTATCACCGTCACGAAGGGTGTTGCCGATCAATCGAACCCGGGCGCGTTGCCGCTGCTCGGTTTCGTTGCCGGTTCGTACAAGAACGCCGACTCGTTCCTGGCCAAGGGCATCGACTTCTCGGCCAGCGCGCGGTTCCCGATCACCAGCGGCATCCAGTGGAAGACTGCGGCCAACGCCTCGCTGCTGATTCGCTTGCAGCAGACCAACGAGGACGGCTCGATCAGCCGCTATGATGGTACGCTCGGCGCCTGCAACATCACGTCGTGCTCGGGTGCGCCGCGCTGGCGTGCGACGTGGCAGAACACGCTGTCGTTCAACGACACGACGAGCATCAGCGTGACCGCCTACTACACCTCCGGCTACTCGGAAGTCGCCACCGACTCGGGTGGTGTGTATGGCGATTGCGCAACGAGCGCTCTCAACGGTCAGATTGTCACCTATAATAATGGCGACCCCGTGCAGTGCCGTGCGGGCGCCACCTTCAACCTCGACGGCCACGTCGAGACCAAGGTGGGCAAGCAGTTCACGCTGTATGCTGACGTTCAGAACCTGCTGAATGGCAAGCCGCCCTACGAACCGAATGCGGCCTATGGCCTCTATCAGTTCAACCCGGCTTGGGCGGACCGCCTGTTCATTGGCCGCTATTTCCGCGTTGGCGCGAAGGTCGACTTCTAAGTCGTCCGACGCTCAAAAGAATGGGCCGCTCCAGCGATGGAGCGGCCCTTTTTTTGTCTGGTGGCGGGTTGCCGGTTCAGCCGACCGACAGCGTCAGCTTGCCGTCGCCTTCGTCGACCTTCACGGTCTGACCGTCCTTCACGCCGCCCGACAGGATCAGATCGGCGAGGGGATCCTGCAGATAACGCTGCACGGCGCGCTTGAGCGGCCTGGCGCCGTAGACCGGATCGTAGCCCACCCGGCCCAGCCAGTCGCGCGCCGCCTGCGTCAGGTCGATCGCGATCTTGCGGTCGGCGAGCAATTTGCCGACGCGCGCCACCTGGATATCGACGATCGGTGCCATCTCGCTCTGGCCAAGCCGATGGAACAGTACGATCTCGTCGAGCCGGTTGAGGAATTCCGGGCGGAAATGCGCGCGGACGATTTCCATCACTTGCGGTTCGACCGATGCCACGTCTTCGCCGTCACCCAGACTCGACAGGAACTGGCTGCCGAGGTTGGAGGTCAGCACGATGATCGTGTTGGTGAAGTCGACCGTGCGGCCCTGACCGTCGGTCAGGCGGCCGTCGTCGAGCACCTGGAGCAGGACGTTGAAAACGTCGCCATGCGCTTTCTCGACCTCGTCGAACAGGACAACCTGATAGGGGCGGCGGCGAACCGCTTCGGTTAGAACGCCGCCCTCTTCATAACCGACATAGCCGGGAGGCGCGCCGATCAGCCGCGCGACCGAATGCTTCTCCATGAACTCGCTCATGTCGATGCGCACCATTGCGGCGCTGTCGTCGAACAGGAATTCGGCGAGCGCCTTGGTCAACTCGGTCTTGCCGACGCCGGTCGGGCCCAGGAACAGGAACGACCCCAGCGGCCGGTTGGGATCCTGCAAGCCGGCGCGCGCGCGGCGCACCGCGGTTGAGACCGCCCGGACGGCATCGGCCTGGCCGATGACGCGCTTGCCGAGTTCAGCCTCCATGTGGAGCAATTTCTCACGCTCGCCTTCCATCATCCGGTCGACCGGGATGCCGGTCCAGCGGCTGACCACCGCGGCGATATCCTCGGCGGTCACTTCCTCGCGCAGCATCGCGCCTGCCGTCGAGCCTTGCGCCTCGGCCAGTTGCTTCTCGAGCTGGGGGATGGTGCCGTAGGACAGCTCGCCGGCCTTGGCGAGGTCGCCCGAGCGCTGAGCCTGATCGAGCGCGATGCGCGCCTGATCGAGTTGCTCCTTGAGCTTGGCCTCGGCGCCGATCTTGTCCTTTTCGGCCTGCCAGCGCTGGGTCAGTTCGCTCGACTGCTGTTCGAGATTGGCAAGATCGCCCTCGAGCGTCGCGAGCCGGTCCTTCGATGCTGAGTCCGATTCCTTCTTGAGCGCCTCGCGCTCGATCTTGAGCTGGATGATGCGGCGATCGAGTGTCTCGATCTCCTCGGGCTTGGACTCGACTTCCATGCGGATCCGGCTCGCCGCCTCGTCCATCAGGTCGATTGCCTTGTCGGGCAGGAAACGGTCGGTGATGTAGCGGTTGCTGAGCGTCGCCGCCGAGACCAGGGCGGCGTCGGTGATCCGCACGCCATGGTGCAGCTCGTATTTTTCCTTGAGTCCGCGCAGGATCGAGATCGTGTCCTCGACCGTCGGCTCGCCGACGAACACCGGCTGGAAGCGCCGCTGCAGCGCAGGGTCCTTCTCGACATATTTGCGATATTCATCGAGCGTGGTCGCGCCGACGCAATGCAATTCGCCACGCGCCAGCGCCGGCTTGAGCAGGTTCGACGCGTCCATCGCGCCGTCGGTCTTCCCCGCGCCGATCAACGTATGCATCTCGTCGATGAACAGGATGATGTCGCCCTCGGCCGCCTTGACCTCGTCGAGCACGCCCTTGAGTCGCTCCTCGAATTCGCCGCGATACTTCGCACCGGCGATCAACGCGCCCATGTCGAGCGCCATCAGCCGCCGATCCTTCAGCGTGTCGGGCACGTCGCCATTGGCGATGCGCAGCGCGAGGCCTTCGGCGATAGCGGTCTTGCCGACGCCGGGCTCGCCGATCAGTGCCGGGTTGTTCTTGGTGCGGCGTGCCAGGATCTGGATCGTGCGACGAATCTCCTCGTCGCGGCCGATCACGGGGTCGAGCTTGCCGTCGCGTGCGACCTGGGTCAGGTCGCGCGCGAACTTCTTGAGCGCGTCATAGCGATCCTCTGCACCCGCCGTGTCGGCCGTACGCCCGCCGCGCAGGTCGTTGATCGCGGCATTGAGGCCTTCGGGCGTTGCACCCGATGCCTTGATCGCCTTGCCCGCGGCGGTGTTGAGACCGAGCGCGAGGGCGACCAGCAGCCGCTCGACGGTGACATAGCTGTCGCCTGCCTTTTGCGCGATCTGTTCGGCCTGGTCGAGCACGCGCACGCCGTCATTGTTGAGCCCCGGCTGATTCTGCGCGCCGGACCCGGACACGGATGGGATCTTCGACAAAGCGAGATCGGTCTCGCTCACTGCCTTTTTCGCGTCGCCGCCCGCCTTCTGGATCAGCCCGGCGGCGAGGCCCTGCTCGTCCTCCAGCAGCGCCTTCAACAAATGCTCGGGGGCGATCTGCTGGTGGTTCATGCGGATAGCGACGGTCAGCGCCGATTGCAGGAAACCCTTGGCGCGATCGGTGAATTTTTCGAGGTTCATGCTGAATCCCTGATCGATGGTCGCTCGAATTTAGTGTTGCATGTTTGCAACACAAGGGCATGGGGCGCAATTCTCGTTCGAGCGCCGTAGCGGCAGTCATCGGACCGTCACGGGGCTTTCTCCAGATTGCCATCGGACTGCCGCCATTGTGCAACGCACCATGCCTAGGCGCCGCGCCTGAGGGAGCGATGAACGCTGCCCAAGGGGAAAACTTCGATGATGCGCTTCGTATCCGCATGCCTTCTCGCCGGTACGGCTCTTGCCTGGCCGCTTGCCGCCACCGCCGCCGACAAGCCTGTCGATGACAAGGCCGCCGCCGCGCCTGCCGCCGATGACAGCAGCGCGCCCGCCGATCCGCAGACCGACATCATCGTCATCGGTCGTGGCGAATCGCGTCAGGTGCAGCGCATCGGCGCGGCCGATATCGACATCCTCACCTCGGGCACCAGCCCGCTCAAGGCGATCTCCAAACTGCCCGGCGTGAATTTCCAGTCGGCCGATCCGTTCGGAGCCTATGAATGGTCGGAGCGCGTTTCGATCCGTGGCTTCAACCAGAATCAGCTCGGTTTCACGCTCGACGGTATCCCGCTCGGCGACGGCAGCTACGGCAACGTCAACGGCCTGCATATCAGCCGCGCGATCAGCTCGGAGAATATCGGCGAGACCCGCCTGTCGCAGGGCGCGGGCTCGATCGGGACGCAGGCCACCAACAATCTCGGCGGCACGATCGAATTCTTCTCGTCCGACCCGGCCGAGACGTTCGGCATTACCGCCAATGGCACTTATGGCAGTGCCAATGCGGTGCGCGCCTTCTTCCGGCTCGACACCGGCACGCTGGGCGACAACGGTCCGGCAGCCTATGTCTCCTATGCCTTCGCCGATACCGACAAGTGGAAGGGCTGGGGCTCGCAACGTCAGAGCCAGGTGAACGCCAAATTCGTCGCGCCGGTGACGTCCGACGTGCGGTTGGTCGGCACGTTCGATTTCTCGGCCCGGCGCGAGAACGACTATCAGGACATGTCGCTCGACATGATCCGCCGTCTCGGCTGGCGCTGGGACAATATTTCCAACAACTTCCCGCTGGCGGTGCTGGTGGCCGATGTCGGCGCGAACAACGGTTACACCGGCGCGCCTGCGTACAACCCAGGTGCGGGTACAGCCTGGCCCGCGCCCTTCGTCAACGCCGACGATGCCTATTTCAACGCGGCCGGCCTGCGGAACGACTATCTCGCCTCGCTCGGTGCCGAAAGCCGCGGCGAGTCGAAAATCAAGTGGAGCTTGAAGGGCTATTACCATTCGAACCACGGCCAGGGCATCTGGTTCACGCCGTATGTGCCGACCTATTCGACCGGCGTGCCGATCTCGGTCCGCACCACCGAATACGACATCCGCCGCAAGGGCGTGTTCGGCTCGGTTGGCGGCGATCTAGGCATGTTTGGCGAAATCACCGTCGGCGGCTGGTACGAACGCAACGATTTCCGCCAGGCACGGCGTTATTACGGCCTCGACAGCCGGCTGGTATCGACCCGCGACAGCCTGGACTTTCAGGATGATCCCTTCGCGACGCAGTGGGATTTCCAGTACCACACCGACACCGCGCAATATTATGTCGAGGACAAGCTCAGCTTGGGCAAGCTCACGGTCAATCTCGGCTGGAAGGGCTATGACGTCCGCGCCACCGCGACGCCGATCGTGTCGGGCGGACTCGCGCAGGGCAAGATCAAGACCACCGACTGGTTCCAGCCGCACGCCGGCTTCGTCTACAAACTGGGCGGACAGGCGGAAGTGTTTGGCGGCTTCACCGAAGTGACCCGCGCATTCGTCGCCTCGGCGACCGGCGGTCCGTTCGCGACTACACAGGTCGGTTTCAACAATCTGGGCAATCTGAAGCCAGAGACGTCGGATACGTTCGAACTCGGCGGCCGCGTACGATCGGGGCGGTTTACCGGCTCGATCGCCGGCTATTACGTCGACTTCCACAATCGCCTGCTCGCGTTCGCGAACGGCGCCGGGATCATCGGCAACCCGGCGATCCTGCAGAATGTCGGGTCGGTGCGGTCGTATGGCATCGAGGCGACGGGCCAGGTCAAGCTGCCCTATGGTTTCGGGCTGTTCGCGTCCTACGCCTATAACGACTCGACCTATCGCGATAACGTCTATGACGCGAAGGGCGTGCTGGTGGCCAACACCGCGGGCAAGACCGTGGTCGACGCCCCAAAGCACATCGCGTCCGGCGAAATCACCTATGACGGCCGACTGTTCTTCGGGCGGATCGGCGTCAACTACATGTCGAAGCGTTACTTCACCTATGAGAACGATCAGTCGGTACCGGGGCGGGTGCTGGTCGATGCGACGATCGGTGTCCGCTTCGATCTCGATGGCCGCAAGTTCGAACTGCAGGGCAATGCCACCAACCTGCTCGACAAGAAATATGTCGCCACGATCGGGTCGAACGGCTTCGGCAACCGGGGCGACAACCAGACGCTGCTGGTTGGCGCGCCGCAGCAATTCTTCGTCACGCTCAAGACCAAGTTCTGAGGCTGCTTTGGGAGAATGGGGGCGTCGGCGATGCCCCCCTGGCGCCGCACGAACACTGTGGGGAATGACCTGTCAGAGACGCTCCTGTTGCGGAAGCAGGCGGCGCCACGCCTCGACCTCCTGCGCCAGTGTCGGCGCCGGCACAGTGCCGCGCATCAGGTGGAGGGCAATCTCCTCACGCGGAAAATGTAACGACATCCGGTCGCCGCTGCCGACCCAGACCGGGAGACGATAGCGCCGCATGACGGCAAGCAGCGCGTCCGCCGTCGCGCTTCTCGCGATCGGCGTCCCGTCCAGCCACTGGACGATGATGTACAAGCGGGCCAGCGGATTATCGGCTGCCGGATTTTCGACCACCGATACCAGTAACCCGCATGTGTCCGGTCGCAGATGGTCCGGCAAGTCCGCAATTCGCCGCCAGAGACAGAACCAGCGACGGCAATCGTCCGGCCGCACCGTGTAGATCGAGCAGCCGCCAGCCTGGCAATTGACGCATAAGGTGCGTGGCGGCTTGACGAGCATCGGGTCGTCGATCGTGATCTCGAAGCAGCAGGCCGTGCACTGACCGCATTCCCGATCCGGCAAAAGCGGGCCGAAGACACTCTCCTCGAAAGTCTTGGTCGACGGTACCATGCGCGGGGGCCTACCATCCGTGCGGCCGATGTCCAATGTCGACGCATCGGGGTCGGCGGCATCGTGACAAACCGATGCGCTTCCCCCACACCGCGCGGCGCAACATCGCGGGGAGCGCGGGACGGATGAGGATAGCGAAACGGATCGGCCTGGGTGTGGCCATCCTGCTGGTGCTGGTCGTGGCAGCGTTGGCGACATGGGAGCCGTTGACGGCGGTCCGGGCCGAGGCGCCGCCGCCACATCGCTACGACACCGTCATCGCGCGCGACCGGTTCGGCGTGCCGCACATCTTCGGCGCAACCGATCCCGACGTCGCTTACGGCATCGCTTACGCTCATGCAGAGGACGATTTTGGGACCCTGCAGGACGTCGTCGCGATGACCCGCGGGCGGCTCGGCGCGATCGACGGGGCGGATGGCGCCAAGACCGATTATGTCCTCTACCTGCTGCATGCCCGCGAGACGGTCGACCGGGATTACATGAAGCAGCCGGCGGACGTCCGCGCGCTGCTCGACGGTTATGCCTCGGGGCTGAATGCCTATGCGGCACGCCATCCCGGCGAAGTGAAGCTGGCCAAGCTGTTCCCGGTCGACGGCCAGGACATTGCCACCGGCTTCGTGATGCGCTCGCCCTTCTTCTTCGGGCTCGACGCGACGCTGGGCGCGCTGGTCAGCGATACGCCGCTCCCCAGGGAGAATGCCGGCCCGCAGCCGGATGCGCCCGACGTGACGCCGGTCGGACCGGACGGTCGGGAGAACGGATCGAACGCGTTCGTCGTCGCGCCGAAGCGGTCGGCGGACGGGTTTACCCGGATGGTGTCGAACTCTCACCAGCCCTGGCGCGGGGCGGTCGCCTGGTACGAGCTCGTCGTCCATTCGAGGACCGGCTGGAACTTCGCCGGGGCGATGTTCCCCGGCGCTCCCTATCCGCTGCTCGGGCATAACGAGACGCTGGGCTGGACCAATACCGTCAATCGCCCGGACCTGACCGACGTCTACAAGCTGGTGCTCGACGCCGACGGTACGCATTACAGGTTCGACGGCCAATGGCGGCCACTCGAAAAGGAGACGGTCTGGCTGCCGGTCAAATTGTGGGGACCGTTCGTCCTGCCGGTACCCAAGACGGTCTATCGCGCGGTGCAGGGGCCGGTGATCGAGAACAAGTCGGGCGCCTATGCCATCCGCTATGCGGGCGCGGACCAGCTCAAGATGGTCGAGCAATATTATCGGCTCAACCGCGCGCGGACCTTCGACGAGTGGCAGCGCGCAATGGCGATCCAGGGCGTGCCCGCGACCAACTTCCTGTACGCCGATGCCGCCGGCAACATCGCCTATTTCTACAATGCAAGCTTTCCCAACCGGAAGCCGGGCTACGACTATTCGAAGATCCTGCCGGGCGACACGTCGGCCGATTTCGCGCCGGGTACGGTTCCCTGGTCGATGGTGCCGCGTAACGTGAACCCGGCGTCGGGGTTTCTGGTCAACGCCAATTCGACGCCCTTCCTGTCGGCGGGGGCAGGGTCGGAGCTCAACCCGGCCGACTGGTCGCCCTTGCTCGGGATCGAGACGGACACGACCAATCGCGACAATCGCGCGCTCGAACTGATGAGCGCCAATCCACGAATCAGCGAAGCCGATCTCGAGCGGATCAAGTTCGATACCGGCGTCAGCCATCGCGGCTGGACCGCGAAATGGTTTGCCGACCTGCTGGCTGCCGATGCGAAGGGCGACGCCGATATTGCGGCGGCGCAGGCGCTTCTCCGGCGTTGGGACTGGACGCTCGACGGCAAGGGGCAAGGCGATGCGCTCGCCGCGCTGCTGATGAAAACGGGCCAGAGTTGGCATTATCCACGCAAGCCTGAAACCGACCCGCGCGCATCGTTGATCGAGGCGACCACCTATCTCAAACGCGTATTCGGGCGGCTCGACCCGCCGCTCGGCGATATGCTGCGCCTGCGTCAGGGCAAGGTCGACCTGCCGCTCGACGGCGGTCCGGAAGTGTTGCGCGCCGCCGCCAATTGGGACGAGGCGCCCGACGGCCGGCTGGTGGTGAAGCATGGCGACAGCTTCGTCATGTTCGTCCAGTGGGACAAAACGGGGCGTGTGTCGTCGCGCTCTATCCAGCCGTTCGGGGCGGCGACGACCCGACCGGATTCGCTGCACTACACCGATCAGTCGGCGCTGTTCGTGGCGCATAAATTGAAACCAGTCTGGTTCTATCCGCGTGATCTCAAAGGCAATATCGAACGATTGTACCGGCCCTGACTTGCCAAGCAGAGGTGTCGCGGCCTAGCCTCGGGACCGGGTCCGATCTTCTGCCAATCGAACAGGGGCAATCATGAACATCAAGCTCTTCGCGCTTTCCGGCGTCGCCTTGCTCGCGCTCGCCGCTCCTCAACTCGCGTCGTCGCAGGCGCGGGCCGCCGCGACCAAGCCGGCGCCGTTACCGGCCGCGGCACCGGTCGGCGTACTCGCCAAGTCGATCGATATTCCCTTCACCGAATTCACGCTCAAGAACGGCTTGCGCGTCATCGTCCATACCGATCGCAAGGCGCCGGTCGTCGCGGTCAGCGTATGGTACAATGTCGGGTCGAAGATGGAGCCGGCCGGCAAGACCGGGTTCGCGCACCTGTTCGAGCATCTCATGTTCAACGGCAGCGAGAACGCGCCGGGCGACTTCTTCGTGCCTCTGAAGAATGTCGGCGCGACCGATTTCAACGGCACGACCTATTTCGACCGCACCAATTATTTCGAGACGGTGCCGACACCGGCTTTGGCGCGCGCGCTGTTTCTCGAAAGCGACCGTATGGGCTATCTGACCGGAGCCATCACCCAAAGCGTGCTCGACGAGCAGCGCGGTGTCGTCCAGAACGAGAAGCGGCAGGGCGACAACCGCCCCTACGGCCTGTTCGAATATCGCCAATTGTCGGGGCTGTTTCCCAAGGGTCACCCCTATGAGCATTCGACGATCGGCTCGATGGCCGATCTCGACAGCGCCAGCCTCGCCGACGTGAAGGGATGGTTCAAGGAGCATTACGGCCCGAACAATGCCGTGCTGGTGCTCGCCGGCGACATCGACGCAGCGACCGCCAAGCCACTGGTCGAGAAGTATTTCGGCGGCATTCCGGCCGGTCCCAGGACCGAATTGCCGGCAGCCCCGGTGCCGACGCTCCCCAGCGCCAAGTTCGATACGATGAAGGATCGCGTCGCGACCACGCGGATAACGCGATCCTGGGCGGTCCCGGGCCTCAACGATCCCGACAGTATCGGGCTCGACGTCGCGGCGGGCGTGCTGGGCGGTGGCGGCAGTTCGCGGCTGTACGATGCGCTGGTGCGCAAGGAGCGGCTCGCGGTTCGGGTGAGCGCCGACAATCAGAGCTTCAGCCAGGTCGGTATTTTCGAAATTTCGGTCGATGTACGTCCGGGCGTCGATGCCGCCGCGGTGGCCAAGCGGCTCGATGCGATCGTCGGAGAATTTCTCGCCACCGGCCCGACCGCCGACGAGGTTCAGCGGTACCAGGTTCGCACGATTGCAGCCCGCGTAAAGGGCCTGGAAGCGGTTGGCGGGTTCGGCGGCAAAGCCGTCGCGCTGGCGGAGGGCGCGCTCTATTCGAACGATCCGGCGCATTACAAGAAAGAGCTTTCGGAACTGGCTGCGGAGACGCCGGCGAAGGTCAAGCTGGTCGCGGACAAGTGGTTGAGCCGGCCGGTCTACGGGCTCGATGTCGTACCCGGACCACGCGAGGCCTATGAGGAAGCGGCGAAGCCCAAGCCCGTACCGGCTGCCGCGGCCGACGAGCCCGCGGTCAAGGGGACGCGCGGCGCGATGCCCGATGTGGGCTCGATCGCCAATCTGTCGTTCCCCAAGGTGGAGCGCGCCCAGCTCGCCAACGGGATGACAATCGTATACGCCCAGCGCAGCGCGACGCCCGTGACACGGATCATGATGAGCTTCGACGCGGGCACCGCGGCCGATGTCCCGACCGCGCTCGGCACCCAGCAATTGACGTTGGCGGCGATGAGTTCCGGCACGACCAGCCTAAATTCGCTCGATTACGCCGAGGCGCAGGAACGGTTGGGTGCCAATATCGGCGCCGGCATCGACAGCGACAACACGGCCTTTTCGATCGACTTGCCGAGCCCCAACCTGCGGCCCGGCATTGCCCTGTTCGCCGACGTCCTGCGCAATCCAGCCTTTGCGCCGGCGGAAGTCGACCGGCTGCGCAACCAGCAGCTCGCGGGGATCGCATCGGAACTGACCAATCCCAACGCGCTGGCCGGCCGGGCTATGGGACGCCTGATTTATGGCCCCGAATCGCCCTATGCAAAGGAGTTCGGCGGTGGTGATGCTACCGCGGTCGCCAAGCTGACGCGCGACGACCTGATCGCGTTCCGCCAGGCATGGCTGCGCCCCGACAAGGCGACCATGTTCGTCGTCAGCGACCGCCCGCTCGCCGAGATCAAGGCGGCGCTCGATGCCGCGTTCGGCGACTGGAAGATGGACGGCGCGCCCGGCACGAAGGGCGATGTCGACAAGACGGCGCCGGTGACGCCACGGATCCTGCTGGTCGACCGGCCGGACTCGCCGCAATCGGTGATTTACGGCGCGATCCCGACCGGACTGGTCGGCACCAACGAACTGTTGCCCGTCAATACCGCCAATGACGGGCTTGGCGGCGGCTTTCTCGGCCGGATCAACATGGACCTGCGCGAGACGAAGCATTGGACGTACGGCGCCGGGGGTCGCTTCGCGCGGGCAGAGGGTGCGACGCCATACATCATCTCGTCGGGCGTCCAGGCCGACCGGACCGGCGATTCGATCGTCGCGGCGATGAGCGACATCTCGTCCTATGTCGGCGACAAGCCGATGACGCAGGAAGAGTTCGATCGCGCGATCGCCGGGGCGATTCGCTCGCTGCCGGGCAGCTTCGAAACGTCGCGCGCGGTGATGGGGGCGATGGTTTCGAACGTTCTCTACAAACGCCCCGACGATTATTATGCGACCATTGCGAACAAGTATCGCGCCCTGACTTTGCCCCAACTCCGTAGCGTCATCGCCCAGGCGATCGACCCCAAGAAGGTCATCTGGGTCGTGGTCGGCGACGCCAAGACGGTTAGGGCACAGCTTGACAAGGTCGGGCTGCCTGTCGAGGTCGTTCCCGCAGCGTCGCTCGGCGCGCGCTGACGGCATTCACAGGAGAGAGCAAATGGCAGTCGATGGCGTGTACGAAACGGTGGTGAAATCGCCGATGGGCGACCAGAAGGCGACGCTGACGGTGAAGTCCGACGGCGACACCTGGACCGGCACCCAGGCCGGCGCGATGGGCACCGCCGAGATCACCGACGGCAAGGTCGACGGCAACACGATCAAGTGGTCGATGAACATCACCGTGCCGATGCCGATGACGCTGACCAACGAAGCGACGATCGACGGCGACACGATCACCGGATCGGTTACCGCCGGCGCGTTCGGCAGCTTCCCGCTGACCGGTACGCGGGTCGGCTAACGACGGTAGCTCGCGGTCCGCATCGCGGACGCGGGCCGGCGGCCCGAGCGGAATTCACTTCCGCGCGGCTGCCGGGATAAAGGGCCCGTCTCCCGGTGGGAGGCGGGCCTTTTCTTTGGCGGCAGCGTATTTACACCCCCAGCCCGGTTCGGCTCATTTCGTTCCAGAGCATCACAAAATAGACCATCGCAGCGGTCGTCTGAATGACCGCCAGGACGCCAGCCGCGATCATTATCCGACCGCTTCTGTCGGCATCGCGCCTTAGCTGGATGACGCAATAGATCACGCTCAGGGGCGAAAGTACTGTAGCGGATAGGCCCATCGCGATTAAGACCGCGCCGAACTCAAGCACGCGGCTGTCCCGCCGGGTTGCGCTTCATCGGCTCCCGCATGCGCTCGTCAAAGCGGGTTTTATCGTCGTTGGTCTCAAGGTAGCGCGAAGTTGCCGTGACACTGTCGAGTTGATTAGATTTGGTCACGGCCATGGCTACGACCTTCTGCCCGACGTGAGAGCGGATCGCAACTAAGCGCCAAGCCGCACGTTGCGCGCGACGAGCGGCGCGCGCTTCGTCGCAATTGGTTTGCCGGCCTGCCCAACGCATTGATATTTCTCAACACATGCGTGGAGGGATTAGCGTCATGAAGATTAGCCCGTTGCTCTGCGGGGCCATCGTCGCCGCGATGGTGCCGGCCGCCGCCCTGGCCGATGATCCGCGCGATCCGGCGATGCGCAACGCCGAGGTACGGGCGCGCGACAGCGCGAAGACGCGCGCGCTCAACCGCCAGGAGAATGCGCGTGTCCTCAAGCGCGGCGTGACCTGGCGGGTGGTGCCTGGCGGCAGTCGCAATGAGGCCGCCGCCAGTGACTATGCCACCGCTGCGCAAAACCATGAGCGCGATATGGCGGACTACCGCCGCAGCCGCGCCCGGTACGAGCGGGAGATGGCAGAATGGCGCCGTGCCGTGGCCGAGTGCGATGCTGGTAACTACGCCGCCTGCGACAATTGAATATCTGATATCTGGCCGTAGTTCCCTGAAGACTGCCCCTCGCCATCGCGATTCCGCCAGCGGTGAATTTATCACGACCTTGCATGACCTCGGCACAGCGACGATGCTGCGATATGCTTTCGGCGCTCAGGATTCTGACTGCAGCTTCAATTGCCGCCCTCGTCGTCCTTATGATGGCTATGGGGTATATATCGTTGGCGTTTGCGCCAATTATGATTGTTTGGAACGTTAGTCCGCTTGCTGCAGCGTGCGTCATTTCTGCCAGACAAAGTCGGCCTGCTATGCCATTATCTATGCTTCTTTTTGCGATAGGCTACGTCGGTGCCGCGAGCCTGATCTACTATCAGGTGTTCTTTCGGGGATCTCACCACGGGATGGATGGCTTCGCTTACTTGTTAGTCCCGTTCCCCGGTTGGGTTGGCTTGTTTTGCGTCCAAATTGATGCCGTACGCAATCAGATTGACGCCCTGCTGAATTCTTGCAGTCAGTGGTTACGTGGTACCTGAAAAGGGTGGCCGTCTCATCAACGAGCGTCAATTCGAGCGGGCGGGTAATCTACCGTAGCGAATATCGAACGGCTGGGTGTCGGAAGACGACTTACAGCGATTCAGAAGTTGCGCGCGAAACAACTCCGGCCCACCATCGCTTCGACATCGGGCGAGGGGAAGAAGCATGCGTTTGCGGCTGGCAGTGGCGATCGGAATGGCGGCGCTCGCCGCTTCGGGTGGAACCGCGCAGACCTATGACGACCGTCCGTCAAAGGTAGTCCCCACAACCTACGGCTTCAATTACGAGCGCCGCGTGGTCGAGATCCCGATGCGCGACGGGGTCAAGCTGCACACCGTCATCCTGACGCCCAAGGGCGCGAAGGATGCACCGATCCTGCTGACGCGCACGCCGTACAATGCCGAGGCGCTGACCGCGAACCGCAAGAGCGGCGACCTCGGGACCGCACTTTACGGCTACGACAATGCGACCGACGTGATCGTCGACGGCGGCTATATTCGGGTCATTCAGGACATTCGCGGCAAATACGGGTCGGGCGGGACCTATGTGATGAACCGTGCTTTGGTCGGCACCGCCGAAAACCCGACCAAGGTCGACGATGCGACCGATTGCTACGACACGATCGACTGGCTGGTGAGGAACCTGAAGGAATCGAACGGCAAGGTCGGCATCCTGGGCATCAGCTATGACGGCTACGAGCCGCTGGCGGCGCTGGTCAACCCGCACCCGGCGCTCAAGGTGTCGGTGCCGATGAACCCGATGGTCGATGGCTGGATGGGCGATGACTGGTTCCACAATGGCGCGTTCCGCCAGATGAACATGGATTACATCTGGGAGCAGGAAGCGACACGCGACAACAGCCTGCCCTGGATCAGCTCCAGCGATGACATCTACGATTTCTACATGCGCGCGGGCTCAGCGGGCGAACTCGGCAAGCGCATGGGGCTCGACCAGATCGGCTTCTGGAAGAGCATCCTGGCGCATACCGCCTATGACCGCTTCTGGCAGGATCGCGCGATGGACGCGTATCTCGCCAAGCTGCCGCTCAAGGTACCGGTGATGCTGGTCCATTCGTTATGGGACCAGGAGGACAGCTACGGTGCGCTCGCGGTCTATCGCGCGCTCGAGCCCAAGGACGCCAATAACGACATGGTCTATCTGTCGATGGGGCCGTGGCACCATGGGCAGGAGATCGAGGACGCCGACACGCTTGGCCAGATGCGCTGGGGGCAGGACACCGGCACTTGGTGGCGCAAGCATGTCCTTGCGCCGTTCCTGGCGCATTACCTCAAGGGCACGCCGATGGACGTGGCACCGGTTACCGCGTTCGAGAGCGGGACCAACGAATGGCGGCGCTTCCAGTCCTGGCCGGGTGACGCTGGGGAGGGCGACAAGCTCTACCTCAAGCCGGGGATGTCGCTTGGCTTCGACGCTGCCGCGGGGAGCGAAGAGACCGCCGATTACGTTTCGGATCCTGCGCATCCGGTGTTGTTTCGCCCGCGCCCGGTCCAGGCGGTCGGCTATGACAGCAATCCCTGGCCCAACTGGTTGTCCGAGGATCAGCGCGCGGTGTCGAGCCGGCCTGACGTGTTGACCTTCACCAGTGACGTGCTGACGCAGCCTCTCAAGATCTCCGGGCGGCCGATGGTCAAGCTGACCGCCTCGACGAGCGGGACGGACAGCGACTGGGTCGTGAAGCTGATCGACGTCTGGCCCGATCAGGTGCCGGGGCGCCCGGGCTTCGGCGGCTATCAGTTCGCGGTCGGCATGGACATTTTTCGCGGGCGCTATCGCGAGAGCTTCTCCGACCCCAAACCGCTGACACCCAACGCACCGCTCAAATACAGCTTCGCGCTGCCAGCGGCGAACCATGTTTTCCTGCCAGGGCATCGCATCATGGTGCAGGTGCAGTCGAGCTGGTTCCCGCTCTACGATCGTAACCCGCAGACCTTCGTGCCCAACATCTTCTTCGCCAAGCCGGCCGATTACGTGAAAGCGACCCAGCGCGTGTGGGTGTCGGGCGCGGGGGAGAGCTACATCGCGCTGCCCGTGGTGAAGTGAGGGTATGAGGTATCAAGCCCCTCCCCTTCGAGGGAGGGATTGGGGTGGAGCCTGTCCTCGAGGGACCCTTTTCGGCGCTGCCCCATCCCCAACCTTTCCCTGAACAGCATGCTGCAATCGAAGTAGAAAAAGGAAGGGAGAGCCCATGTTCGATCGCCGTCAGGTTCTGAAAACGGGCGCCGTGGCCACCGCGCTTGCCGCGACGCCGGGCTGGGCTCGGCCAGGGGGTTCCAGCCTCGGCGCGCTGTTCGACACTTTCTTTCAGGAAGGACTGCGGCTGCGTCCCGAATCGGCGACGTTGCTGGGGTTCGACAAGGGCGCCAATGCCGACCTGCGCGCGAAGCTCTCCGACGGGTCGTCCGCGGGGCAGGCGGCGGCGAAGGCGCTTACCCAAAGCCAGCTCAAGCGCCTCACCACGGTCGACGTCGCGGCGTTGAGCCCCGCCGAGAAGGTCAACTACGACGTCGTTCTCTACACGCGCCAGGCGGCAGCGGCGGCGCAGGCATTCGACTTCGGCGGTGGCGGGCGGTCGCCTTACGTGATCAGTCAGCAGGATGGCGCGTACCAGTCGACGCCCAATTTCCTCGATACCAAGCACCCGGTCGAGACGGCCGCGGATGCCGATGCCTATCTTTCGCGCCTGACGGCGTTCGGCAAGCAACTCGACGACGACACCGCACAGATGAAGCGCAACGTCGCAAATGGCGTGGTCCCGCCCGACTTCCTGCTCGGCAAGACGCTGATCCAATTGACTGCAATGCGCGTGCCCGCGGGCGAGGCGACCGTGGTCACGTCGATCCAGCGTCGCGCCGCGGCCAGGGGGCTCGACGCGCGGTACGGCAAAGATGCCGCGAACATCTACGACGCGCATATCCTCCCGGCCATCGATCGCCAGATCGCGGCGGTAAAGGCGGCGCAAGGCAAGGCGACGCACGATGCGGGCGTGTGGAAACTGAAGCAGGGCGACGCCTATTACCGCATGGCGCTCGAAGGTTCGACGACGACGCGGCTGTCGCCGGAGGAGGTGCATGAATTCGGCCTCGACCAGGCCAGGGAGATCGGCGGCCGCATCGCGCAATTGATGGACAAGGCCGGGGTACCGGGCGGTCCGCTCGGACAGCGACTGGCGAGCCTCTACAAGCTACCTGGCCAGATCTATCCCAATACCGACGCGGGCAAGGCCCAGGCGATCGCCTATTGCAACGACCGGCTGGCGGCGATCCGCGGGCGGTTGCCTCAGGTGTTCAAACGCATGCCTCCCTACCGGTTCGAGGTGAGGCGCGTGCCCAAGGAGATCGAGGCGGGGGCACCGTCGGCCTATAGTCAGGGCCCGGCGATCGACGGGTCGCGTCCGGGCTATGTCTATTTCAACCTGCAGGATTCGGCCGAATGGCCGAAATTCATGCTGGCGACGGTGGTCTATCACGAGGGCCTGCCCGGGCATCAGTTCGAGGGTGGGCTAGCTTTGTCCAACGCCAGCTTGCCGCTGATCCGCAAGTCGATCGGCTTTTCCGGCTATGCCGAGGGCTGGGCGCTCTATGCCGAACAGATCGCGGCCGAGTTGGGCATGTACGAGGACGATCCGCTGGGCGAGATTGGCTATCTCAAGGAAGCGTTGTTCCGCGCGCATCGCTGCATCATCGACACCGGGCTGCACCATTTCAAATGGAGCCGGGAGAAGGCGATCGCGCTGTTCGTCGATGGCCAGGGCGAGGCGCTGGGCTTCGCGGATCGCGAGATCGACCGCTATTGCGCCAGCCCCGGCCAGGCGTGCAGCTACAAGCTAGGCCATTCGAGCATCGTCAAGCTCCGCGATCGCGCCAAGGCCGTGCAGGGCGAGAAGTTCGACATCAAGGAGTTCCACGAAGCGGTCCTGGCCAACGGCCGCGTGCCGTTGGAAATATTGGAGCGATTGGTGGGGAACTGGATCGGGAAAGCGTAGCTGTGTAACTCAATCCTCCCCAAGCAAGCTTGGGGAGGACTTGAAGGTATCAGTCCCGCCTCAACCGCGTGACATGCCCCATCTTGCGCCCGGGGCGCGCTTCGCCCTTGCCGTAGAGATGGAGATGTGCGCCCGGTTCGGCGAGGATCGTCAGCCAGTCTTCGGCCTCGGCGCCGATCAGATTGACCATCTCCACTGCCGGCGCGGTCAGTGCGGTGTCGCCGAGCGGCAGGCCGCAGATCGCGCGGATGTGGTTTTCGAATTGCGAAGCGACGGCGCCCTCGATCGTCCAATGCCCCGAATTGTGGACGCGCGGCGCCATTTCGTTGAACACCGGCCCGTCGGCGGTGGCGAAGAACTCGCACGTCAGGACACCGACATAGCCCAATTGGTCGGCGACGCGTCCGGTCAGCGCGGCGGCGACGCCCCACTGATTGGCGATCTCCGCCGGCGCGGGCAGCGACGATCGTGCCAGGATCCCGTCCTGATGCTCGTTCCAGGGCGGCGGGTAGCTGACCATCGCACCGTTCGCGCCGCGCGCCAGGATGATCGAAAATTCGTGAGTGAAGGATACGAACCCTTCCAGGATCGCGGGCCGCCGGCCGATCGCTTCCCAGGCTGCTTTCGCCCCGCCGGCGTCAGCGATGCGCACCTGACCCTTGCCGTCATAGCCGAGCCGAAGTGTCTTGAGGATTGCCGGCGCGCCGATCATTGCCAGCGCGGCTTCCAGTTCCTCCAGCGTCTCGACGCGGCGCCACGGCGCAGTGCGGCCGCCGATCGAATCGACGAATGCCTTTTCGCTGGCGCGATCCTGCGCGATCGCCAGCGCTTGCGGGGCGGGGTGCACCGGCACCTTCGACCCCAGATACGTGACCGGCTCTATTGCGATATTCTCGAATTCGTAGGTGACGACGTCGCAGCGCGCCGCCATGTCGTCGAGCACGATGCGGCTGTGATAGTCGGCGCGGGTGAAGCTCGAGGCCGTCTGCGCCGCGACGCTCTCGGCATCGGGCGCAAGGATGTGCGTATGGTAGCCGAGTTCGGCAGCCGCCGACGCCAGCATCCGCCCCAGCTGTCCACCGCCCAGGATACCGATCGTCGCGCCGGGAGGGAGGGGCGTGGCACTCACGATCCCTTACTCCGTTCGTGCTGAGCGTGTCGAAGCACTGTCTTTCTGATCCCGCCTGAAGAAATGCAGCCCTTCGACAAGCTCAGGGCCAACGGTTGGTTACTCCGGATCGATCGCGACGCTCTCGGTCTGCTTCGCACGCCATGCCTTCAGCCGTTCGGCCAACGCGTCGTCGGCGGTGGCCAATATCGCGGCAGCGAGCAGGCCCGCGTTGATCGCGCCTGGTTTGCCGATGGCAAGCGTCCCGACCGGAACGCCACCCGGCATCTGGACGATCGAATAGAGGCTGTCGGCGCCCTTCAGCGCCTTGGATTCGACCGGCACGCCGAGCACCGGCAGATGCGTCATCGATGCCGCCATGCCGGGCAGGTGCGCCGCGCCGCCCGCGCCGGCGATGATCACCTTCAAGCCGCGATCGGCGGCACTGGTCGCATAGTCGTAGAGCCGCTGCGGCGTGCGGTGTGCGCTGACCACCTTGGTCTCGTGCGGGACGCCGAGCTCGTCGAGCTTCTCGGCGGCATGGCGCATCGTCTCCCAATCGGAAGTCGATCCCATGATGATGCCGACGAGCGGATGCATCCGCCGCCCCTAGCCAAGGGGGCGGGACAGGGCAACCGCTCGCTTCTTTCGTCTAGAGGGCGCCCGGGCAGTGCCGTTCGTGGTGAACGCCGCGCAGAAAGCCGCGCCGGGCGAAACCGGCCTGCGTTGCGGCGGCGAGTTCGCGGTCGGCAGCGGCCGCGCCGGAAATCTCGCGCACCACGCCACGGAACGGGATCAGCGAATTGACCACCGCGCCGCCCGCCGCCTTGCCCACCGATACTTTGTCGTTGGGGCCACCCGCCGTGTAATCGGGTCCGAGCGCGGCATCGAGCGTCCGTATCTCGTCGGCGATCGCCTTGCAGGTACGCAGCCCGCGCAAGCCGTAGGGGTCGTTGGACGCCGCCACCAGCGACGGCGGAATCTTGTTCTTGGCGATGCCGACATCCTTCACCGGCTGGCTGATGACATCCTTCGCATCATCCATCGTCTGCTTGCGCTTTTCGTCGCGGGTCGCGTCGTCGGGCGCCGGATCCCCCGTGGCCGGCGGCGTGGTCGCCACGGGTGCCGCCGGTGTCTGCTGCGCCATGGCGCTATGCGGAAGCAGGATTGCCCCCGCCAACGCGATTGCTCCGATCGATCTCGTCCAAGCCCCTTTGCCGCCCGCCTGCATCACGTTTCTCCGCTCGGGCGGTCGCCCGGTTGTCAGGATGCGAACAGAACGCGCGGCGCGGCGTGTTGATCCGGGTCAATCCGCCGTGGTCGGATCGATCACGTTGCGGACTTCCGCGATCGAATTGGCCGGAAACCCGGCGGTCTGGGCATGCTCGCGGATGAGGTCGGCCGATGGCGCGCGGTAGATGCAGTAGATCTTGTCGTCGGTAACGTAACTATGGACCCACTGTATCTCCGGACCGAGGTCGCGAAGTACGCTGCAAGAGGTCTGCGACGCTCCCTTCAGGTCGGCGGGACTGGCTCCCCCGATTCCGGGCATGTCCCGTTCGATGACGAATTGCGGCATGGCGATTCTCCCGATGACCGCTGCGCGTTGCACCTTTGTCCGTGCCGGAGATAGGAAAAAAGCGTCCTTCCCGTCGATATCGGCGATCGCTCTTCGTCGACTATATTGGGCGAGGCAATTCGCGGCGATGGCGTCGCGGCTCGACCCCGGAGTTTTCCGATGCGTTTCATGTCCATCGTCACCGCGCCCGCCACGGCCAGCTACGGGAACCCAACGCCCGAGTTGCTCGAGGCAATGGGCAAGCTTGCCGACCGGGAGATCAAGGCCGGTCGTATGATCGACAATGGCGGATTGATGCCGCTCGATCAGGGCACGCGCGTCACGATCAGTCAGGGCGCCCTGACCGTCCGCGACGGCCCGTTTGTCGAGGCCAAGGAGGTCATCGGCGGCTATGCGATCTTCGAGCTGTCCAGCATGGAGGAAGCTGTCGCGCTGGCCACCGAATTCATGCAGCTTCACAAGGATCACATGCCCGGCTGGGAAGGGACGTGCGAAGTGCGCGCGATGGCGGGCATGGCGGGTTCTTGATCCGGCGACCCTCCGTGGAGTGTCGGCTGCCATGACGGCGGCCGACACCCATCGCTCGATCCTCGCCATATGGCGCGTCGAGCAGCCCAGGCTGATCACCGGTCTGGCGCGGATGCTGCGCGACGTGCCGCTCGCCGAGGAACTCGCCCAGGAGGTTTTGCTCGCCGCGCTCGAATCCTGGCCGCGCGATGGCGTGCCCGAACGGCCCGGGGCGTGGTTGATGACCGCGGCACGCCGGCTCGCGATCGATCATCTGCGACGCGAGCCGATGCTCGAACGCAACCACGCGATGCTCGCGCGCCACCTCGAACAGGAACAGGCGGTCGCGCCCGATTACGAGGCGATGCTCGACGACGATATAGGCGACGAGATGCTCCGGCTGATCTTCACCGCCTGCCATCCCTTGCTTCCTCATGATGCCCGGACCGCGCTCGCGTTGCGGATGATCTGCGGCCTGACGACCGCCGAGATCGGCCGTGCATTCCTGGTATCCGAAGCGACCGTCGCGCAGCGGATCGTCCGCGCGAAGCGAACGCTCACCGCGTCCGGGCTGAGCTATGAGACCCCGCATGGCGAGGAATTGGCCACGCGCCTCGCCTCGGTGCTGGAGGTCATCTATCTGATCTTCAACGAGGGCTATACCGCGGCGCGTGGTGATGACTGGCTGCGCCCCGATTTATGCGGCGAGGCGCTGCGGCTGGGCCGCATCCTGGTCGCCATCTCGCCACACGAATCCGAAGCGCACGGGCTGCTCGCGTTGATGGAGCTCAACGCGTCGCGCACCGCCGCGCGGACCGACGCAGCCGGCGAGCCGATCCTGCTGCTCGATCAGGATCGCGGATTGTGGGACCGGCTCCAGATCCAGCGCGGAATGCGATCGCTGGACCGGGCGCGCGACCTGGGTGGCGGCGGCGGCTTCTATGCGCTGCAGGCTGCGATCGTCGCATGCCATGCCCGCGCCACACGCGCGTCGGAAACCGACTGGATCCGCATCGCCTTGCTCTATGCCGAACTGTCGGCAATCGCCCGGTCGCCGATCGTCGAGCTCAACCGCGCGATCGCCGTGGGCATGGCCGAGGGGCCGGCGTCCGGACTGGCCATCCTCGACCGGATTGCCGATGCGCCGGCATTGAAGGCCTATCACCTGTTGCCCAGCGCCCGCGGCGATATGCTGCAGCGGCTGGGACGATATGACGAAGCGCGATCCGCGTTCGAAACCGCCGCGGCGCTGGCCGGCAACACTCGCGAACGCGTCCTGCTCGACCGCCGGGCGCGGGAATGCGGCGAGCGACACACCTGACGGCGTGCCGTTCGCCACGGCGTCACCGTTCGCTCAGATAATAGCGGTCGGTGGCGTTGAGCTCGTCGTCGAGCTGATAGACGATCGGCTGCCCGGTCGGGATTTCGAGCCCGGTGATCTCGTCGTCGGGAATGTTCGACAAATGCTTGACGAGCGCGCGCAGCGAATTGCCGTGCGCCGAGATAAGCACGCGCTCGCCCCGTTTGAGCGCGGGGGCGATGCGACCTTCCCAATAAGGCAGCACGCGCGCGATCGTATCCTTCAGGCTCTCGGTCGCGGGGATGTCGATGCCGGCATAGCGGCGGTCGTTGGTCAGGTCGAATTCGCTGCCCGGTTCCATGGCGGGAGGTGGGATATCGAAGCTGCGGCGCCAGATGTGCACCTGTTCCTCGCCGTGCTTGGCGGCGGTTTCCGCCTTGTTGAGCCCAGTCAGCCCACCATAATGCCGCTCGTTGAGCCGCCAGTCCTTTTCGACCGGCAGCCACAGCCGTCCCATCGCCTCGAGCGCCAGATTGAGCGTCTTGATCGCGCGCGTCTGGAGCGAGGTGAAGCAGAAATCGAAATCCAAGCCCCTGGCCGCCATCAACTCACCCGCCAGCCGCGCTTCCTCGGCGCCTTTCTCGGTCACGTCGACATCCCACCAGCCGGTGAAGCGGTTTTCGAGGTTCCAGGCCGACTGGCCGTGGCGGATCAGAACGAGCATGGGCATCAAAAAAACTCCGTTCGGGCTGAGCTTGTCGAAGCCCTGCTTTTCTTTTTCGAGCGGCTGATAGAGAGAAGCACAGCCCTTCGACAAGCTCAGGGCGAACGGACCAAAGGATTTAACGATGGCGATCGTGCGGCAGACCATGGTGTATGACGGCCCGGGCGGCCCGTTCGAGGGCGTCTTCGCTTATGACGACGAGGTCGAGACCGCGCGCCCGGGCGTGCTGATCGTGCCCAATGTCCTCGGCCAGAAGGAATCGGACAACGTCACGGCGGAGAATATCGCCAAGCTGGGCTATGTCGGGTTCGTCGCCGATGTGTTCGGGCAGGGGCGACGCAAGACCTTCACCTCGGAAAACCCGGCCGAATATATGAACGAGCTCAACGCTGATCGCGGGCTGTTGCGCGATTGCCTGAAAGCGTCGCTCGACGTGCTCAAGGGCTTCCAACTGGTCGATCCGGCCAGGACTGCGGTCTATGGCTATTGCTTCGGCGGGAAATGCGCGCTCGACGTGGCGCGCGCCGGGCTCGATGTGCTGGGCGTGGTATCGTTCCACGGCGTCTACGATAAGCCCGATTATGCCAGTGTCACGCCGATCAAGGCCAAGATCCTGGTCTGCCACGGCTGGGAAGACCCGATCGCGCCGCCCGATGTCATGGTCGCGCTGGGCAGGGAATTGAGCGAGGGCGAGGCCGATTGGCAGATCCACGCTTACGGCACTGCCGGCCACGCCTTCACCGATATGGACCGCAAGGGCGTCCCGCCGGTGCGCCCCGGTGTCGCCTATGAGGAACGCGCCGATCGGCGGAGCTGGCAGGCGGCCAGCAACTTCCTGGCGGAGTTGTTCGGATAGGCGGATCGACCTCCTAATCTCCCCTCCCTGCAAGGGAGGGGATTAAGGGGTGGGTGAGCGGCGGGCGAGGCTCGATGCCTCGTCCGGCGCCGTTTTTGCGATCGGACAACGAGTCTTTCCGGGCGCGCAGACGCGCGCACCCACCCCCGACCCCTCCCTTTCAGGGAGGGGAGATAGGGACGAAGCGCGCAAACAGCCGGCGGCCAAGACTGTCAAATCCCGTCTATCACCTCTGCGATCGTCTCGAGGCACGCAACCGCCAGCACCTTACACCGCTCCGGCGACCAGCCGAAGTCGGGATCGGGATTGGGGTCGTGATCCTTGAACGGCATTTCCAAGGTCATCGACACCGCGCCGTAGCGTTCCGCCAGCTGGTTGGTCGACATGGTCAGATTGGCCTTGCCGGGCGCCGATTTCTCATAGCCCTGCTCGGTCTGGAATTCGGGCGTGCGCGCGGCGAGGCGGCGGGCGAAATCGTAAAATTTTTCGCCGAAATCGTCGGTCCAGCTCGGAATGCCTTCATAGCCGGCGAGGAAATTGGCCGGGATCGCCTCGTCGCCATGCACGTCCATGGCGAGCTTGACCCCGGTCGTGTCCATCGCGTCGCGGACCAGCTTCACCTCGGGGCTCTTCGCCATGGTCGGCTCGTGCCATTCGCGATTGAGGTTGATCCCCGCCGCGTTGGTCCGCAGATGCCCGCGGAAGGTGCCGTCGGGGTTCATGTTGGGCACCACGTAGAAAGTGCATTTGGCCTTGAGCGCCTCGGCCGCCGGGCTGGTCAGCCATTCGAGCGCGCCTTCCATCCACCATTCGGCCATGCTCTCGCCGGGATGCTGGCGGGCATAGAGCCACACCGGCTTGGCGCCCGAGCCGATCGTCAGCAAGTCCATCGCCCGCCCATCGAGCGTGTGCCCGAGTTCGCGATGCGTCACACCCGGCATCGCCGCGTACTTGGCAATCAGCGCCTCGTGCCGCTCCATCGTATACGGCGCGAAATAGGCGAACCACGCGACCTGGGCGTCCGACTGCCAGTCGAATTCGAGCACACCGTTCGCATAACGCGTCGGGATCATCCGCCACTGCGCGCGGTCGGTCGAGGCACGTGTCTTGTAGCCGGGCCAGCCGAACGGATAGGCCGACTGACCCGCATTGAGGATGCGGAAGGTCAGCTTGCGCCCCGCCGCATTGGCGAGGCGGAAGGAGAACCATTGGTAGAAGTCGGACAGATGGTCCTTGACGATCTCCAGGTCGACGCGGTCGCCCTGGATTTCGATCACGCGGATATTGCCGCCGTCGAACGCGGCGGTGATGGCGGGGGAGGATTCGGTCATTTGACTTCGATAGTCCGGCCCGACTCTCCAGGGAACCCGGTGAACAACGCGGTCGCCAGTTTGGGCGCGAGCTTGTCAGCGACGGCGTTGCCGACCGGGCCGATCGCCCGCGACTGGGCGCGCCCTTCCCATACGCCGAGATTGCCCTCGCGCTGGTTGATCTTGACCGACAGCATGGCGAGCGCGTCTTCGCGCTCGCGTCCGCGCCCGATCGGGAAGGAAACGCCGCCGCCCAGGCCGACGCCGCCACCGCGATTGCCGCTCCAGGTGCCGCCGCCCAGGCCGATGCTGAAGGGCGAACGTTCGCGTACTGGTCGAGCCTCGGTATGGAAGCCGATCCTGGCGACATAGACGCTCTTCGACCCGTCGGGCACGAGCGTATAGCCCTGCTTGCTCAACGCGTCGCCGACGGCGAGGGCATAAGCCTGGTATTCGGGACCATTGTCGACGCCCTGATCGGGCTCCAGCGCGATGGTACCGCGACCGACATCGTCGACGCGATAGCGCGTCACTTCGGTGGGAAAGGAGGCCGGGGCGGTTGCGCACCCCGTGATCGTCAGGGCTGCTGCCAACAAGATCGCATTACGCATTCACTCTTCTCCGCCATCGCATTCGACCGGTATGTCGCCTTTTAGAGTCTGTTTCAGCAAAGCGGAAACGGGCGCGGGCAGGCGCCGTCTCAGCGAAGCTGCGAACGACTCTAGGACGTAGCCGGTTTTGCCCGCCCGTGGGTTGACTTCCGGCGACCCCCACTATAGGCGGCCCGCTTTCCAGTTTCACCGCTATTTAAAGAAGCGAATCGATCATGAAGATCCGCAATTCACTGAAGTCGCTCAAGGATCGTCACCGGGACAACCGCGTGATCCGCCGCCGCGGCCGTACGTACGTCATCAACAAGACCAACCGCCGTTTCAAGGCCCGCCAGGGCTGAGCCGGTTGCCGTTGCCGCTAGTCGGCAACGTGCGGGTCGATCGGAACCGTGAGTTCCTGACGAGCGCCTGATCGGTGACGATCGGGCGCTCGACGCGTTTCTGCGCGCCTTCTTCCCTTATGCCTGACCTGTTCCGGCATCCAACCCGCAACAACGGCTGGATTCGCTTGTGGAGGGCCGGACCCCGGAACAAGTCGGCACTTATCCCCTTGCGACAAGTGGACGGTATTCCACTCTCGTTCCCCCGCTGTAGCGGGGGGAACACCTTGTCCTTGTTCGAACGGGATACCTACCGAACAGTCCGGGGTGACGACATGGGCGGCTACGGCTTTCGCCTCAATTATACCCCTTCAACTCGTCGCCGATGATCCGCACGACGTGGAGCACGTTGGTCGATCCCGGCGTCTTGAACGGCACGCCGGCCATCACGATCACGCGGTCGCCGGCTTCGGCAAGATGATGACGCAGCACCATGCGCTTGGCCTTGGCGACCATTTCCTCGAACGAATCGACGTCGCGGGTGTGCACCGCGTAGGCGCCCCACAGGATGCCCGAACGGCGCGCGGTCTCGATCTTCGGAGTCAGAACCATGATCGGCACTGCCGGGCGCTCGCGCGCGATGCGCCGTGCGGTCGAGCCGGAGGTGGTGAAGCAGACGATCGCCTTGGCGTCGATCGTCCGCGCGATGTTCTTCGCCGATTCGGACAAGGCGTCGGCGGTGGTCGGGTCCGACCGGATCACGGTGAAGTGGATGCGGTCGCCATGCGCCGGGTCGCTTTCGACCGCCTCTCCGATCGCGTTCATCATCGCGACCGATTCGATCGGCCATTTACCCGCCGCCGATTCGGCCGACAGCATGATCGCATCGGCGCCGTCATAGATGGCGGTCGCGACGTCGGACACTTCGGCGCGGGTAGGCGAGGGGCTCTCGATCATCGATTCGAGCATCTGGGTCGCGACGACCACGGGCTTTCCCTGGCGGCGGGCCGTCTCGACGATACGCTTCTGGAGCGGCGGCACCGTTTGCGGCGGCAGCTCGACCCCGAGGTCGCCGCGCGCGACCATCACGCCGTCACAGGCTTCCACGATCTCGTCGAGTCGTTCGATCGCCGCCGGCTTTTCGATCTTGGCGAGCAAAGCGGTCTTGCCGCCGATCAGCTTGCGCGCCTCCATCAGGTCCTCGGGGCGCTGGACGAAGCTCAACGCGATCCAGTCGACGCCCTGCTCGACCGCGAAGGCGAGGTCGCTGCGGTCCTTCTCGGTCAGCGCCGCCATCGGCACGACGACGTCGGGAACGTTGAGGCCCTTGTTATTGCTCAAGGGGCCGCCGACCTCGACATTGGTGATGATACGCTCGTTGTCGTGCTCGAGCACGCGGAGTACCAGCTTGCCGTCGTCGAGCAGCAGACGCGCGCCAGTCTCCATCGCTTCGAAAATCTCGCGATGCGGCAGTTCGACGCGGGTCGCGTCGCCAGGCGTCTTGTCGCGGTCGAGGATGAAGGTCGAATCGGTCCTGAGCACCACCTTGCCGTCGGCGAACTTGCCGACGCGCAGCTTCGGACCCTGGAGGTCGGCGAGAATCGTGGTGGGGCGGCCATATTTCTTTTCGAGCCCGCGGATCGCCTCGATCACGGCGACCTTCGACGCCTGGTCGCCATGGCTCATGTTGACGCGAAACGCGTCGGCGCCCGCTTCGAACAATTTGGCGATCATGTCGGGTGTGTTGCTCGCCGGGCCCAATGTCGCGAGGACACGGACTTTGCGCGAGCGAGGGGCGATGGCCTTGGTCATCCGGGGGAGGTTTCCTCTGCTTGTCGGGGGCAGCCTCTAGTTCTTATCTGCTCTGGATCAACCGTGGAGCGCTATAATGGATAAACTGGATGAACTCGACGATGCATCGGCGGCGGTTGCCTTCCGTCGGTTGGTGCGTCTGCTCCGCCATCGCGAGGACGCCCAGAACATCGATCTGATGGGATTGGCCGGCTTCTGCCGCAACTGCCTGTCGGACTGGGTTGGCGAGGCGGCCGGGCTGTCCAGGGCCGAGGCGCGCCACACGATCTACGGCGAATCCTATGAGGCGTGGAAGGCGCGTCAGCCCGCGGCCACGCCAGAGCAATTGCGGCGGATGGACGAGAGCATGGCGAAGAATGCCGATCAACCCGGTTGAGCGCAGGGCATTGACCGCCTAGACGGCCCTCGAGCGTGCTGGTCGCGCCAATGCGATAGCGCAATCCATTCGAACGGGCGGGACGGAGGTCCGCGTCCAACAGTGAGGACTTATGGCTGACGAAGAACGTGGTGAAGGCATGGGTGGCGGTCGCGTCGCGGCGGACGAGCTGCGGCTGCTGATCGAGCGCGCCGAGCGCCTGGAAGAAGAGAAAAAGGGCATCGCCGACGACATCAAGGACGTGATGGCCGAGGCCAAGAGCCGCGGCTACGACGTCAAGGCGATCCGCAAGATCATTTCGATCCGCAAGAAGAAGCGCGAGGAATATCAGGAGGAAGAGGCGATCCTCGAAACCTACCTGCACGCACTGGGCATGCTCTGATCGGCGCCGTTCCGATCGGATGACGAGGACGGCGGCGCTTGCGTCGCCGTTTTTCGTTGAGCGATCGCCTACCGATTTGGCGCGGGCCGCTATCCGGGGCATGGGCTATCGGATGAGCGCTTTCCAAACCCACGACGCCATCATTCTCGGCGCTGGCGCCGCGGGGATGATGGCGGCGGCGGTCGCGGGGCGGAACGGGCGGCGCGTGCTGCTTGCCGATCACGCCGACGCGCCGGGCAAGAAGATCCTGATCTCGGGCGGCGGGCGGTGCAATTTCACCAATCTCCGCGCCGGCCCGGACAATTACCTCTCCGCTAACCCGCATTTCGCGCGCTCGGCGCTTGCCCGCTATACGCCGGCCGATTTCATCGGCCTGGTCGATCGTTACGGTATCGCCTGGCACGAGAAGACGCTGGGACAATTGTTCTGCGACGGCTCGGCGAAGCAGATCGTCGCGCTGCTGCTCGACCAATGCGTTCAGGGCGGCGTCGAGTTGAGTCTGGGTCATGCGGCGGGCGAGATCGCGCATGCCGACGGTCTGTTCAGCCTTTCGCTCGGCGCGCGCACCGTCGCTGCGCCCAAGCTGGTGATCGCCACGGGCGGGCCGTCGATCCCGAAAATGGGCGCGACCGGCTTCGCCTACGACGTGGCGCGCCGATTCGGATTGAAAGTGGTCGAGCCGCGCCCGGCGCTGGTGCCGCTGACCCTGGGGGGCGGCGACGCGCTGTTCCGCGACCTGTCGGGCGTCGCGACCGAGGTGGTGGCGAGCGTGGGGCAGGGGCGCTTCCGCGAGGCGGCCTTGTTCACCCATCGTGGGTTGTCGGGGCCGGCGATCCTGCAGATCTCGTCTTATTGGCGGCATGGCGAGGCGGTGACGATCGACTTCCTGCCCGATCGGGACACCGGCTGGCTGATCGCCGAGAAGCGCGACAAGCCTCGCGCGACCTTGCGGTCGATATTGGGGCAGGCGCTGCCCGACCGGCTCGCCGATGCGCTGGCCGAACGCCTCGCGCTGCCAGGGAATCTGGCCGACCAGTCGGACAAAGTGCTGGCAGCGGCCGAAGCGCGGCTGGCAGGCTGGACCTTTCTGCCCAACGGGACCGAGGGCTTCGCCAAGGCCGAGGTGACGATCGGCGGCGTTGCCACCGACGGTCTCTCCCAGAAGACGCTGGAGGCACGGAAAGTGCCTGACCTCCATTTCATCGGCGAGGGCGTCGACGTGACCGGCTGGCTCGGCGGCTACAATTTCCAATGGGCCTGGGCCTCGGGCGTCGCCTGCGGGGAAGCGTTGTAGAAGGGTTGATTCACGCGGAGGCGCGGAGGCGCGAAGATGTTGGATACGTGGCGAGCGCGCAGCGCTTTTTTCAAAGAGACCGATGTCTCCCGAACGATGGTCTGGGCTTCGAATTTCTCCGCGTCTTCGCGCCTCCGCGTGAATTAAAAACCCTCACTTTGACCCCCTGCGCCGCCTGATCTAGAGACCCCGCAAAACGCCAACGAGGACCCAATGGCAGGCCATTCCAAGTTCAAGAACATCATGCATCGCAAGGGCGCGCAGGATAAGAAGCGCTCCGGCATGTTCTCCAAGCTCAGCCGCGAAATCACCGTCGCCGCCAAGATGGGTCTCCCCGACCCCGACATGAACCCGCGCCTGCGCGCCGCGGTCAACGCGGCCAAGGCGCAGTCGATGCCCAAGGACAATATCCAGCGCTCGATCGACAAGGCGAGCCGCGGCGATGCCGAGAATTACGAGGAAATCCGCTACGAGGGTTTCGGTCCGGGCGGCGTGTCGCTGATCATCGAGGCGCTGACCGACAATCGCAACCGCACCGCGACCAACGTGCGCACCGCGGTCAGCAAGAATGGCGGCAATCTCGGCGCCTCGGGGTCGGTCAGCCACGGCTTCGACCGGATGGGGCTGATCAACTATCCGGCCAGCGCGGGCGACGCCGACAAGGTGTTCGAGGCGGCGCTCGAAGCCGGGGCGGAGGACGTCAGCTCGTCCGAGGACGGGCACGAAATCTGGACCTCGAACGAATCGCTCCACGAAGTCGCCAAGGCGCTCGAGCCGGTGCTCGGCGAGGCGGAAAGCGCCAAGCTCGCCTGGCGGCCGCAGACCATGGTCGAGGTCGACGAAGGCGACGCGGCGACCCTGTTCAAGCTGATCGACGCGCTTGACGACGATGACGACGTCCAGACCGTCTGGGGCAATTACGAAGTCTCCGACGAGGTGATGGAGAAACTGGGGTGAGCAGATTTCCCTCTCCCTTTGGGAGAGGGAAGGGGCCCGCTCGCGAAGCGAGTGGGAAGGGTGAGGGCAGGTTTGCCACGTCACCTGCCCTCACCCTTCCGCCGCTGCGCGGCTCCCTCCCTCTCCCAAAGGGAGAGGGAATTTGATCATCCTAGGCCTCGACCCCGGGCTCGGCACGACCGGCTGGGGGATCATCCGGGCTGAGGGCAATCGGCTGTCGCATGTCGCCAACGGCCAGTTGAAAACCGACGCCAAGGAAAGCCTGCCGCGCCGGCTGGCGCATCTCGACACGATGCTCGCCGCCTTGATCGCCGACCACGCGCCCGATGCCGCGGCGGTCGAGGAAGTGTTCGTCAACGCCAACCCGCAATCGACGTTGAAGCTCGGCCAGGCGCGCGGCGTCGTGCTGCTCGGCGCGGCCCGGGTGGGGATCGAGGTCGGCGAATATGCCGCGCGGCTGGTCAAGAAAGCGGTGGTCGGAGTCGGCAATGCGGAAAAAGCCCAGGTCCACGCAATGGTCGCGCGGTTGCTTCCCGGCGTGAAGATCGCCGGTGCCGACGCTGCCGATGCGTTAGCCGTGGCGATCTGCCACGCGCATCATCTGGCGAGCGCGCGGCGGCTGGGGTAATCCTCAACGTCTAGTTGAATATCTCCGCCGCATCGGCGGGCCTCAGGTCGATTCGACCCAGTGCGCGGACACCGCGCAGGCCATTGATCACACCGATGAGCAGGATTGTGTCAAGCAGCACACCGACAATCGCAAACGTGAGCAGCTTTATCGCAAGTTCGATTACGAGCGCCATTGCGGCTACCGAACCCCAGACTGAGCCTTTGCCCGCGCGCAAACGCACCCCCGCCACCACGAACAATACTATCTCAACCAGCATCGCCGAAGCGTCGAACAGCGCTGCTCGCAGTTCGCCGCTGCCTGCTCCCAGTCCGAGGATCATCATAGCCCTGAAGAATGCGAGCATGGCGCCGATGAAGCAGGCCAACCCGCCGAGTTGCGCGGCGTTCAGCGCGCCATCCTCCGTCGTCAGGTCGACGTTCCAGATTGCCATGCGAGTTCCCCCCTTTTTTTGCCCTAAGCGAACGATAGCACGGAGCGGCGCATCGTCGAGTGCCGGTACGGCGTTCGCATGCGCCACAGCGGATCGGCTGATTTCGCTTCCCTAGCGTCGTCTGTTCCGGTTATGTCCCATGCATGATCGCGCATCTTCGTGGCCGCCTCGAAGCGACCGGCATCGACCATGCGGTGATCGATGTCGGCGGGGTCGGCTATCTGGTCGGCGCCTCGGCCAAGACGCTCGCCGCGATCGGTCCGGTCGGCGAGGCGACGACCCTTTTCACCGAGATGCTGGTCGCCGAGGATTCGATCCGCCTGGTCGGCTTCGCGCGGCCTGACGAGCGCGACTGGTTCCGCTTGCTGACCGGCGTGCAGGGGGTGGGGGCGCGTGTCGCCTTGGCGATCCTGTCCGTGCTCGAACCGGTCGAACTCGCCAAGTCGATCGGCGCACAGGACAAGGCGATGATCGCCCGCGCCAACGGCGTCGGCCCCAAGCTCGCCGAACGCATCGTCCGCGAGTTGAAGGACAAGGTGGGTGGTGTCATCCCGGGCGGCGTTACCCCGGTCGCCGCCGCGATTGGCGCGGCGCAGGATGCAGTGTCGGCGCTGCTCAATCTCGGTTTCCGCCCGGCGGAGGCCAATGCCGCGGTGGGGGCGGCTGAAGAGGAACTGGGCGCCGGGGCGAGCCTCGACGCACTGGTGCGGCTGGCGTTGCGGAAGGCGGCGAAGTGAAACGGTCTCGGATGGGTGTCTTTCTAACGTTGGCAGCATCGGTTTGGATCGCGCAGCCGGCTGCCGCATGCATTCAGGCCGGCGATCTACGTCAAGCGTTTTTCGGCGCCCGCCCCGCTGAGGTTCCGAAGAATCTGGTCGTCCTAAAGGTCGAGGCGCCGAACTCGGCGGATGAAAATTCCGCGATCGTCGTCAAGCTTCTGGAACCGGCGGATCGAGATTCCGCGGGGAATACTATTGTTGTCAGAGTCGATCCGCCGAACGGATTCGGCTGCGATATTTATGATCTCGGCTTGCTTGGGCAGCCCGCATATATTTTCGGCGTCTACGAGCGATCCGGTGACGGGCCTACTTATTTCCGGGCGTTGTGGTTGCGCCGCGATCATGCCTCACTGAAGAGGCAGGCGCCCTGGACGTCCTATATCGTCGATCCCGACTTGCGCGCGCGAGCGGAGGCCACACGCAAATGAACGGCGTCGATGGACCGATCCGCCTGGCGCGGCGCAAGGCGGCGAAGTGAAAGCGGCCACTCACTTCGTCATGCTGAACTTGTTTCAGCATCCACGGAGCCACGAGCAGCTGTCGTGAGGCTCGTCGACAGAGAGGGCAACAATGACCAAGCAGCCCTGCGTCTACATCCTCGCCAGCCAACCCAACGGGACGCTTTACATCGGCGTCACCTCCGACTTGATCGCACGAATATGCCAGCACCGATCGGGCACGGCGCCCGGCTTCACGTCGCGCTATGGCGTGTATCGGCTCGTTCGCTACGAGCTGTTCGCGACGATGCCCGAAGCGATCGCGCGCGAAAAGCAACTCAAGCGCTGGCATCGCGTGTGGAAGATTAATCTGATCGAGAACGACAATCCGGACTGGGCGGATCTTGGGGTAGCGTTGGGTCTGGAGCCTCTGAAGGGTCGTTGACGGCGCAGTGGATGCTGAAACAAGTTCAGCATGACGGAGGGAGTATGGCTGGTGAAAGTTCGTCGAACGCTATCCGCCGCGCCACCTGTGCCTGCGGGCAATTGGCGATCGAGTGCACCGGCGACTCGGTGCGCGTCTCGGTCTGCCATTGCCTCGATTGCCAGCGGCGGTCGGGCAGTTCGTTCGCGGCGCAGGCGCGATTTCCCGCCGACAAGGTCGCCGTGTCGGGCCAGTTCCGGCAATGGTCGCGGACCGGGGACGAAGGCGGCGTGGCCGACATGAGCTTTTGCCCCGACTGCGGGTCCACGCTCTTCTATGTGGCGCATGCGTTTCCGGACCTCGTCGCGGTGGCGATCGGCGGGTTCGCCGACCCCACGTTCCCGGCGCCCGATTATTCGGTCTACGAGGGGCGCAAGCACAGCTGGGTCGCCATCATGGGCGAGGACATCGATCGGTACGATTGAAGGCCGCCGTGGTCGGCGCGCGCCCGGCCGTGCCGGATGCGTGGTGAGCAGTTCATTGACCTTGTGAAACAATTTCCCGGCAAGGGGATTCGGGCGTAGGCTGGCTGCGCTAATGATGGGAGGACGTATGAAGCGACTTCTATTGGCGTCCAGCGCGTTGCTGCTGATTCTACCCGACATCGCCGCTGCCCAGGAGGGCCGGCCCAAATTGCCCCCCGGCGCCTCGATCAAGCCGGCGCCCGGCGGGCCGCAGATCCAGCCGCCGCGGCCACCCCGGCCGCAACCGCCAAAGCCGCGTCCACCACGCCCACGCCCGCCGGGACCCGGCAACGGCATCCGTCCGCCGCGTCCGCCCGTGGTCAAGCCGTTGCCGCCGTTGCCCCGTCCGCCCAAACCCGGCAGGCCGCATCGCCCCGGCGCGGGCCGCCCGCCCAATTTTCGGCCGATCCACCGGCCGGGTTGGATCTATCCGCCGGGTTGGGCCTATCGCCGCTGGACGATCGGGCTGTTGTTGCCGCGCCTGTTCTTCAACGCGCCTTATTATTACGATTCGTGGTGGGAAATGGGCCTCGAGCCGCCGCCCCCGGGCTATCGTTGGGTGCGTTACGGGCCCGATTTGCTGTTGGTCAACGTCCGGACGCATCGAATTGCCGACGTGATCTACGGCGCGTTTTACTGATCGCGTGACAAGAGGGGGCGTGAACAGGTAGGGAACGTTCGATGGACGAACCCGCCCGCCTGATCACGCCCCAGCGCCAAGCCGAAGATGTCGACGCCGCGCTGCGGCCGAAGACGCTCGATGAGTTCGTCGGGCAGAAAGCGGCGCGCGAGAACCTCCGCGTATTCATCGCCGCGGCCAAGGCGCGAGGCGATGCGCTTGATCATGTCCTGTTCTTCGGACCGCCGGGGCTGGGCAAGACCACGCTCGCGCAGATCATCGCGCGCGAAATGGGCGTCGGGTTCCGCGCGACCAGCGGGCCGGTGATCGCCAAGTCGGGCGACCTCGCCGCCTTGCTCACCAATCTCGAGGACGGCGACGTCCTGTTCATCGACGAGATCCACCGCCTCCAGCCTGCGGTCGAGGAAGTGCTCTATCCGGCGATGGAGGATCGTGCGCTGGATCTGATGATCGGCGAAGGGCCGTCAGCACGATCGGTGCGGATCGACCTTCCCCGCTTCACGTTGGTCGGCGCGACGACGCGGCAGGGCCTCCTGACGACGCCGTTGCGCGACCGTTTCGGCATCCCGGTGCGGCTCAATTTCTATACGGTCGACGAATTGGAGGCGGTGGTGACGCGCGCCTCGCGGCTGCTCGACCTCCATATCTCGCCCGACGGCGCGCAGGAGATCGCGCGGCGATCGCGCGGGACGCCGCGTATCGCGGGCCGGCTGCTCCGCCGGGTGCGCGACTTCGCCAATGTCGCCGGGCGGGAGACGGTCGATGCCGTCGCCGCCGACGCCGCACTCAACCGGCTCGAGGTCGACAAGCTCGGGCTCGACGCGATGGACCGGCGCTATCTGATGATGATCGCCGATATCTATCGTGGCGGCCCGGTGGGCGTGGAAACGCTGGCGGCGGGCTTGAGCGAACCGCGCGACACGATCGAGGAAGTGATCGAACCGTATCTGATCCAGCTGGGCCTGGTCGCGCGAACGGCGCGTGGCCGCTGCCTGAACGCCGCCGGCTGGAAGCATCTCGGTCTCGATCCGCCGGCGGGATCGCAGGATGGGCTGTTCGACTGACCGGTGGAGGTGCCGGCCGCCGATGCATTTCCACGACGACCGTCAGCCGACGAAATAGACCAGCGCCGCCGAGCCGCCGCCGAAAACCACGGCGACGAGCATGCCGAGGATGCCGGCGACCATGCTGCCGCTGCGCCGCCGTGCGAACGCGGCTCGCTGACCCGGCTTGCCGAGCTTGAGTTCGATGAAGCCGGCGATCGCCCCGCCGATCGCGGTCGCGACCAGCGATATCAGCGCGCCGATCGGCGAATGACCGACCGTAGCGATGGCGATGGGTAACAGGGCGGCGATCGGCGCGGCCATCAGTAGCGCCGCGACCAGTTTGGCGAGGTCGACCCGTTCCTTGGCGACGGGCGCTACGGCGATGAGTTCAGGCGCGTCTTCCCCCGACACCGCGAGCCAGGCAAAACTGCCCGTGAGCTGCGTCGCCACCAGCACGCTGGCGAAAGCGAGGCCGGGCGCGATCATCCCGCCCTGGCCGCGAAACGCCAGCAGCATCAGCGGAATCAGATAGACGAGGCGCAGGATCACCTGAAACACCAGGCCCGGGTCCCGCGCGAGCAATCGCCATTCCTTCGCCAGGACGGGACGGAACAGCCCGGCGTGGAACAGCCGTCCGCTGGCCCGGCCGGTGGGCTGCGCACGGCCGAGCCGCATGCCGGCGTCCTGATAGCCACTGAGGAACAGCTGCCGCAGCACGGCGCCCGCGCCGGCGAACAAGGCCAAGCCGGCCACGAGAACGATCGCGACCGACAGCGGATCGCCGAACGCGGCATGGCCGGGCAAGCCGCTCCAGCCGCGCTCTCCCAATCCCCATGCCCGGAGATCGCGGAAGATCAGGCTGAAGGTCGATTGCCGGCCGGCGCCGTGCGACAATTGGGTGATCAGGAAGAGGGCGCCGCCCAATACGGCCGCGGCGACTTGACCGACGGTGCGCGCCGCTCGTGGGCCGGCAACCCTGGCGAGCGCCAGCGTGATGGCGATGCCGAGCGCGGCTGCGGTGAGTGACAGGGATATCAGCAGCGCGACGATGCCGAGCAGATGCGGATGGCCGAGGATCGCGACCGGCAAGACCAGGGGCAACAGCAAACCCGCATACAGCAGTGCGATCGCACCGACGATTCCGGTCAGCTTGGCGAGCAGGACGCTGCGCCCGTCGATCGGCGCGGTGAACATCAAGTCGAGATCGCGGCTTTCATACAGGGTCTGCTGGCTTCCCAGGATCGATTGGGTCGTCATGAACGACAGCGCGACCACCGAACCGGCCAGGACGGCGACGCCGATCCTCGCTTCGTAGTCGATCGGCATGCCCATCAGCAGGATCGCGACGCCCATGCCGCAGACCAGCCAGATTGCGAGAAGCGCGAACGCTGCCGCCTGCGTGAAGCCGCCGCGGCGCCGTCCGCGCCACGCTAGCCGCAATTCGTGCCGGGCCAACCAGGGAAAGCTGCCGGGAGTCAGCCTGATCACGCCGCGCTCGTCAGCCGGATGAACGTATCCTCCAGCGTCATGCCTTCGGTACCGGCACGGTCGCGCAATTCGTCGAGCGTTCCTTCCGCGAGCAGCTTGCCGCCCCCGATGATGCCGATGCGGTCGGCCATGCGTTCGGCGACTTCGAGAATGTGCGTGGTGACGATGACGGTCTTGCCGCGGTCGACCTGCTCGCGCAGCGCGTCCTTGACCGACCGCGCCATCGCGGCGTCGAGGCCGGTCAGCGGTTCGTCGAGGATGAGCAATCTGGGATCGTGAATCAGCGCCGCGGCGAGCGCGACCTTCTGCTTCATGCCGCGTGAAAATCCTTCGCAGCGGGTGTCGCGCTGCTCCCACAGATCGAGCCATTGCAGCAGGCGGTCGGCCTCTTCCGCCGCGTGATGCGGGTCCATCCGCCACAGGCCCGCGACGAATGCGAGATATTCGAGCGGACTCAACTTGTCGTACAGCATCGGCTCGTCGGGCAGCCACGCCGTGATCGCCTTGGCGCCGATCGGGTCGGTCAGGGCGTTCACCCCGAAAATCTCGATACTGCCGGCGTCGGGCCGGGTCAGCCCGGTGACCATCCTGAGTGTCGTGGTCTTGCCGGCGCCGTTGGGCCCGAGCAAGGCGTAAAGCTGACCCGCCGCGATATCGAGATCGAGGCCGGTGATGACGGGATGATCGAACGCCTTGGCAAGGCCGCGAATCCGGAGCGCTTCAGTCATTGGCAGTGGTTTAGCCCGGCATTACGCCTCGTCCAGCACGAACAGCGCCTCGACCGGTTTGCCCAAAGCGGCGGCGAGCTTGAGCGCCAGAACGGTCGAGGGAACGAACACGCCGTTCTCGACGGTGTTGATCGTCTTGCGGCTGACTCCGACGCGCTCGGCAAGTTCGGCCTGGGTCCAGCCGAGCCGGGCGCGCTCGTCGCGCAGGGTGTTGGTCAGACGTTCGCTCACGGATCGAGCGCGCGCGGGTCGAGGCCGGCGAAGCGCAGCGCCGCCCCACCTGACGCGAGCGTCGATGCGGGGATCCGGAACCCGATGGCGCGCGCCGCCTGAACTGTTTCACTCGATTCCACATGCTCCTCCCGAAATGGTCAGGCGGCACGCAGTGCGCGGCGCTCGAGCAGGCCGAAGCGCAGCAAAGCGGTGGCGATGCCGATCGTCATCAGGATGTGGATCGCTTCGCGCCCATCGACCGTCTCGAACAGCGAGACCATGTAGAGCAGGATCGCCCCGACCATCGTGAACAGGAAGCCCAGCTGGAACGCCTGTGCGCGGTTGGCTTGGGTGTTCTCGTCGTTCATCAGCGCGCGAACGGGCCCGCTGCGGAACAGACTTCCGCCCGTCGTCAGCCCGAGCAGCAGGATGATCGACAGCGCCAGCCACCCGCCGATCGAAATATAGCTGACGAGGCGCAGCTTGCCCTCATCGAGCCGGTTGCCGCTGAAATAGGCTGCCTGTTGCGCCAAAAACATCATCGCGAGCGCCGGCATCATGCGGGCGCGTTTGTTCATCAGTTGGTCTGCAGTGTCGTTGTCGGTCATGTCGCACCCCGGTTCGATGTAACCTATACTACTCATGTAACCCTAAGGTTACCTCGATGCAAGGGGCGAATTGCGGGATCAACGGGGTTTGCCTCGGCCTGCGGGTCCGGTAGAGCGTGGCGGCATGACGGCAACCGGGATCGACCAGCCGGTCGAAGGACGCTTCGACGGACGCGAGCATCGATTCCCGGTGCGCGTTTATTTCGAGGACACCGACCTGTCGGGCGTCGTCTATCACGCCAATTACTTGCGCTACATGGAAAGAGCGCGGTCGGATATGCTGCGGCTCGCCGGGATCGATCAGCGCGCCACGATGGAGGCCGGCGGCGGTGCCTATGCCGTCAGCGAGATGGCGATCAAATTTCGCCGCCCGGCGAAACTTGACGACGCTTTGACGGTTGTTTCGCGGCTGACACAAATCCGGGCGGCCGCGGTGCACATTCATCAGAGAGTCATGCGCGGGTCGGAATTACTGGCCGAAGCGAACGTGGTCGCGGCATTGGTCGCGCCCGACGGGCGCCCGAAACGCCAGCCGGCGGCCTGGGCCGAGGCCTATGCCGGGTTGCTCTGGATACCCGAAGAACAAGGGGACTGACGACGTAATGCACTGGAGTTTCGACCTTAGCCAGGGATCCACGTCCCCGTTGGCGCTGCTGATCCACGCCGACATCGTGGTGAAGATCATCATGGGTGGCCTGTTGCTCGCCAGCATCTGGACCTGGGCGATCATTTTCGGATTCGTGAGCAAGCTCGGCGCGACGCGGCGCAAGATCGAGAAGTTCGAAAAGGATTTCTGGAAGGCGGAAGACATCGACGCCTTCTACAAGATGCATGGCGACGACGATTTGCCTGTTGCACGCGTGTTTGCGGCCGGCGTGTCCGAATGGCGCCGCTCGACCGCGGGTGGGGTTGTCGATCGCGAGGGTATTCGAGAACGGCTGTCGACCGCGATGGGCTCGGCAGTCGCCAACGAAGCGGACAAGCTTGCCGACCGGCTCAATATCCTCGCGACGGTCGGCTCGGTGGCGCCGTTCGTCGGGCTGTTCGGGACTGTCTGGGGCATCATGAACACCTTCACCAGTATCTCGGCGCAACAGAGTACCTCGCTGGTAACCGTCGGGCCCGGCATTGCCGAGGCGCTGTTCGCGACCGCGGTCGGCCTGTTCGCCGCGATCCCGGCGGTCATCGCCTACAACCGCTTCAGTCATGGCGTGAATCGGATCGAAGCGCGCCTGTCGCGCTTCGCCGACGGGTTCCACACGACGCTCAGCCGCCAGCTCGAGGCGAAAAGGTGAGGGATGGCAGCCAAGTCCTCCCCAAGCTTGCTTGGGGAGGGAGACCGGCGAAGCCGGTGGAAGGGCCGCAGCGGCGCAGCCGCGAGGATGGCGCCTCACCTCACTGCGTTCGGCCCCTCCACCCCGCCCTGCGGGCGCAGTCCCCCTCCCCAAGCAAGCTTGGGGAGGAGTTTTAGCGATGGCCATGAACCTCCCCTCAACCCGCGCCAAGGGGCGGCGCGCGCCGATGGCGGACATCAACGTCACGCCGCTGGTCGACGTCATGCTGGTGCTGCTGATCATCTTCATGGTCACCGCGCCGCTAATGACCGCCGGCGTGCCGGTGAACCTGCCCGACAGCCGCGCCAAGGCGCTCGACCAGGACCAGAAGCCGGTCGACATCGCGGTCGACCGCGACGGCACGATCCATATCGGCGACGATGCCGTCACGATGGAGGAATTGCCCGACCGCCTGGCCGCGATCGCTGCCCAGCGCACGCAGCACGGCAAGCCGCCGCAAGTGTTCCTGCGTGCCGACAAGGCGCTCGATTACGGCCGCGTGATGGAAGTGATGGGTGAGCTCAACCGGGCCGGGCTCAATCGGGTCGCGTTGGTGTCGACCGTCAAGGAAACGCAATGAGCGGCATCGCCGCCAAACCCATCCTGCGCGCCGTGCCGGAGGAGCGCAACGACCGCCTGTGGATCGCGGTCGGTATCTCGTTGCTGGCGCATATCGTCGTGTTCGCCATCCTGTCGCTCTGGCGCGCCCCGCCGCCACCGCCGCCCATCGCGCCGATGGACGTGACGATCGCCGACGATGTCGGGCTGAAAGCGGGCGCGCCGAACACAACGGTCGATCCCGCCGAGAGCAAGGCGCCGGACGTCGGCAATCCCGAAGATTCGGCTCCGCCGCCGCCGACCGAGACGAAGGCCGAGCCGGCGCCGCCCAAGCCGCAGCCGGAGGCGGCTCCACCGCCCAAGCCGGCGCCTGTCGCCAAGCCCGAACCGAAGAAGCCGGCGCCACCCGCGCCCAAGCACGCCGCCAAGGCAGAGCCCAAGCCTGTGGTTGCGGCGCCCGCCAAGCCGGCAGTAAAACCGGGCAAAGGGGCGGGCAGCACCGCTAACGCGGTCAAGGCCAAGCCGCGCGGGCTCAATTTCGGGTCGGACTATTTCAAGGGTGCCTCGACAAAGCCGAGCCCGGCCACCGGCACCGCGCCCAAATCGGCGACGATGAGCCAGCAGGCGCTCATGGATATCGGTGCCAAGATCAAGCAGCGCGTGCAGCCCTGCGCAAATCGACAGGTCAATCCAGCGCCTGGATATGCGGAAGACATCACGGTCGTCGTCAATCTCAAGTTCAATCGCGACGGGTCGCTGGCTGGCCGCCCACATGTCATCGGGCACCGAGGCGTTACCGATCAGAACAACCGTTACGTGTCCGCGGTCGACGACCGCGCGATCGCGACCTTCATGGGCTGCGCTCCGATAACCGGCCTCCCGCAGGAACTGTACGACGTTCCGCGCGGCTGGAGCGATTTCAACACGACCTTCAAACTTCCCGGCTGAGGATAAGACGATGCGACGATTTCCCCTGCTCCTGACGGCGTTTGGCGTCGCAATCGCGTTGCCTGGTGCGGCCTGTGCGCAGGCAACGGCTCCCGCTCCGTCACCGAGTCCGACCCCAGCGCCGGCACCGGGGCCGGACGACAAACTCGTTGTCGATATCGTCGGCGGTATTTCGGCACCGATGGGGATCGCCATCCCGGCGCTGCCGACGCCCGAAGCGGTGCCCACCGCGGCAGGCCCAACCGACCAGCTGGGCCGCCAATTGTCCGAAGTGATCACCGCCGATCTCAAGAATTCCGGCCTGTTCAAGCCGCTGCCCGCTGGCCAGCTGATGGCGGTACCGTTCGCGCAGACGACGTCGCCCGACTTTGCCGGTTGGACGGCGCGCGGCGCGACCGCCCTGGTCCAGGGCTATATCCGCGCCAACGGCAATGGCACGCTGACGGTCGGCTGCTATCTCTACGATACCGCGGCGCAGCGCGAGCTTGCCCGGCAGGGCTATGTCCTCACGGTCAACGAATGGCGCCGCGCCGCGCACAAATGCGCCGACATGGTCTATACGCGGCTGACCGGCGAAGGCCCCTATTTCGACAGCCGGGTCGTCTACGTTTCCGAGACCGGGCCCAAGGCGCATCGCATCAAGCGGCTGGCGATCATGGACCAGGATGGGTTCAACGGCCGTTTCCTGACCAATGGCCAGACGATCGTGCTGACCCCGCAATTGTCGCCGGACCAGACCCGCGTCGCCTATCTGTCGTATCTCGACAAGAAGCCGACCATCTATGTGATGGACATCGCCACCGGGCGGCAGCGCCGGCTCGTCGACAATGTCAGCCTGGCGCTGGCACCGCGTTTCTCGCCCGATGGGCGCTGGATTCTCTATTCGATGGCGCAGGGCGGCAATACCGATCTCTACAAGATTCCGGCGGAGGGCGGGCAGTCGCAACGGCTGACCAACGCGCCGGGGATCGACACTGGCGGCAGCTGGTCTCCCGACGGGCGCCGCATCGTGTTCGAGAGCGACCGCTCGGGTTCGCAGCAGCTTTACGTGATGAACGCCGACGGTTCGAACCAGCAGCGGATCAGTTTCGGCTCGGGCAAATATGCGACACCGGCCTGGAGCCCGCGCGGCGACCTGATCGCCTTCACCAAGATCGGCGGCGGCTTTCATGTCGGGATCATGTCCCCGTCGGGCGGCGGCGAGAAGATCCTGACCGATGGCTGGCAGGACGAGGCGCCGAGCTGGGCGCCCAATGGCCGCGTCATCATGTTCTTCCGCTCGACCCAGGGGGGAACGGGCGTCTCCGATCTGTGGTCGGTCGATCTGACCGGGGTCAACGAGCGGCGCCTGCCGACTCCGTTCGATGGCTCGGATCCCAGTTGGGGACCCATTCGCAAGGATTGAGAGTTTCCTAGTCGATACGAACCCGCAACATCTACCCGCCAAAAGTTAGGGAGAACCAACAATGGCACGTACGTCTACCAAGCTGATCCTGCTCGCCTCGCTCATCGCGGTGGCGGGGTGCGCCCACAAACGGCCGCCGATCCTGCCGCCTGCGGCCGGCCCGACGCCGAGCGGACCGATCGACAACGGCAATGCCGGGTCGATCATTCCCGGGTCCGCCGAGGACTTCAAGCGCTCGGTAATGAGCGACACGATCCATTTCGCGCTCGATCAGTACGACATCGACGCGACGTCGCGTCAGATTCTCGACAGTCAGGCCGCCTGGCTGATGAAGTGGCCCGACCGCCGCATCACGATCGAAGGCCATGCCGACGAGCGCGGTACGCGCGAATACAACCTCGCGCTGGGCGACCGTCGTGCCAATGCGGCGAAGAACTATCTCGCCGCGCGAGGCGTCGACGCGTCGCGGATCAACACGATCAGCTACGGCAAGGAACGTCCGATCGCGTTGGGATCGGACGAGGCAAGCTGGGCGCAGAACCGCCGCGCCGTGACGGTCGTCCTGCAGTAACGACCGGCAGCGGGGAAAATGCAGGAGGCCGTCGGGGTAACCCGGCGGCCTTTTGCTTTGTGCGGCAATGCCAATTTCCTTCGTCACCCCGGGCTCGTCCCGGGGTCCACCGTGCCGCATCACCAACGGCCGAAGGGTGTGCGGCCCGGAGGATGCCGGGACGAGCCCGGCATGACGATTGGATTCAGGCTGGCGAATCCCCTTGCGACTCGCCCGAAATCGATATAAATATGATATCAGTTTTAACGGAGGGTCCCATGGCTACCCAGCCTTTGGATGCGAGTGCGAATGGTGTTGCGTTGACCTTGTCGCGCGAGCGGCCGGCGGCGACGTCGAGCGGGTATCTGATGCTGCTCGTGCTGCTGATCGCCTTGCTCGTGGCGATTTATGGCGGGTCGCTCGTCGACCCCGATCCTGCGCTCGGCGCGGTCCTGATCGTCGGCGGGACCATCGTCTTCGCCTTCGTGGTCTGCGGCTTCTACATGCTGCAGCCCAACCAGGCGGCGGCGATTACCCTGTTCGGCAGCTATCAGGGCACCGATCGCAAGACCGGACTGCGCTGGCTGCTGCCGTGGCTCGGCCGTCGCAAGATCTCGGTACGCGCCAACAACATCATTTCCGACAAGATCAAGGTCAACGATCTGCGCGGCAACCCGATCGAGATCGCCGCACAGGTCGTGTGGCGCGTGACCGACACCGCGCAGGCGCTGTTCGACGTCGACGACTACAAGTCGTTCGTGATGGTACAGATCGAGGCCGCGGTGCGCACGATCGGGTCGCGCTATCCCTATGACGATTTCGCGCACCAGGAAGTGACGCTGCGCGGCAATCACGATCAGGTCGGTGCCGAATTACGCCAGGAACTGATCGCGCGGCTGGCGATGGCCGGGATTACGGTCGACGAATGCGGCTTCACGCACCTCGCCTACGCGCAGGAGATCGCCGGCGCGATGCTCCGCCGTCAGCAGGCGCAGGCAGTGGTGGCCGCGCGCCAGACCCTGGTCGAGGGCGCGGTCGGCATGGTCGAGATGGCGTTGGACGAACTGTCGAAGAAGGGCGTTGTCGAGCTCGATGACGAGCGCCGCGCGGCGATGGTATCGAACCTGATGGTCGTCCTGTGCGGCGAACGCGACACCCAGCCGGTCGTCAACACAGGCACGCTCTACCAATAGGCGGCGGACGATGGGCGCTCCTCCCAAAAAGGCGTTCCCGCTGCGTCTCGATCCTGCGCTCTACGCGGCGGTCGAGCGCGCGGCGGCGAGCGACCTGAGGAGCGTCAATGCCGAAGTGGAATGCCTGCTGCGCGAGGCGCTGGCGAAGCGCGGCGTGAAGCTGGCGGATCCGGTGCGTGCCAGGCGCGGACGTCCGCCAAGGCAAGGAGACGAGGAATGAGCGACGGCGACTGGTTCGCGCCGAAGAAATTCGGTTTGGGGTCGGGGCTGCCGATCGCCTGGCAGGGCTGGGTGATCATGACCCTCTATCTTGCGGTCGTGACTGGCACCGCCGGTCTGCTGGCGCCGCGCCATCCTGGCATCGCCTTGGCAGTCATTTTGCCGCTGACGGTCGCATTCATGGTGATCTGCGCCCAGCATACCCGGGGTGGATGGAAATGGCGGAACGGAGGCAAATGATGAAACGGAAAGCTCTTGTGGCCGCTGCCCTGCTTGCCACCGCGGCAGCGCCGGTCGGAACCGAGGTTACCGTTCCGGGTCCGCAGGGGCCGCTCGCCGGGACGCTGATCGATCCGGGCAAGGACGCGCCGGCGGTATTGATCCTGCCCGGCTCGGGGCCGACCGACCGCAATGGCGACAATCCGCTCGGCGTGCGTGGCGGTGTCTATCGCCAGATCGCCGAGGCACTGGCGGCAAACAACATCGCTACGCTGCGCGTCGACAAGCGCGGCCTGTTCGGCAGCAAGGCGGCGATCGCCGATCCCAATGATGTGACGATCGGCGCCTACGCCGAGGACGCCCGTGCCTGGGTCGACATGGTGCGGGCGAAGACCGGGCGCTCGTGCGTCTGGCTGCTTGGTCATAGTGAAGGCGCGCTGATCGCGCTGACCGCCGCTCAGGACCCGGAAGGCATTTGCGGCGTGATCGTGATCTCGGGCGCCGGCCGACCAAGCGGCGAGATCATCCGCGCGCAGCTGCGCGCCAATGTCGCTGATTCGGCACTGTTGAAACAGGCAGAGGGCATCATCGATCAGCTTGAAGCCGGTAAGCGCGTTCCCGGCGACATGGTCCCGGCACCGCTCCAGCCGCTGTTCAACGAGCGCATCCAGAGCTTCATGATCGACTCTTTCCAGCGGGATCCAGCCAAGCTGATCGCCGCGATCAAGCTCCCTGTGCTGATCCTGCAAGGCGACAAGGATATTCAGGTCGCGGTGTCCGACGCCGAGTTGCTGAAGAAAGCGCAGCCCAAGGCGACGCTCACGCTACTGCCTGGCATCAACCATGTGCTGCGACCGGTGACTGGCGACGACCGCGCCGCGAACGTGGCGACCTATAGCAATTCCGAACTGCCGATCACGCCGGCCGTGCCCCAAGCGATCACGGCGTTCATTCGGAGATAATGCGAACCGATCTGGTCGCGTGGGCGCTGCCTGCGTCCCTGTCGCCGGTCCTGCTTTTCCCAGTGCTCGGCGGCGCGATTGCAGTTATCGACGTCCTCGGGGGGAGTTGGGATGTCGGGCGGACAAGCAGGTCACGGCCCGATCAACCCGCGCGAAGGGGCCGATGGCGAGCATCAATTTTGCTGGTACGATGGGGCGATTGCCGGACGAGGCGCTGGTGGAGATCGCCTTTGCCGGCGCTGCCGACGACTATGACACTGGAGCGATCGAGGCCGCAAAGGCGGAACTGGATCGACGCGGCGTCACCAAAGGTGCCGCATCGCAACTCCTGATGGAGGTTCAGGCCAACCGGATCACCACCGAGCAGGAAAAAGAGACCGTTGGACTCGGCCGGCTTGCTAAATTTCTGTTCGGCTTCTTTGCGTTCACCTGGATAGCGCTGATCATCGCGGGCTTCTTCACGATCCGGGGCTATACCCGGAAAAGTCATGATGCCTGGATGGCGATCGTGTGGGGATTCGCCTGCTGGGCGGCCTTTTCAGTTGTGCTGATGCTCGTGATCATGTTCTCCGATCTACGATAGCGCGCCAGCACTACCGATGACCGTTGTCGATCAGCCCAGCGCCTCGTCGAGCAATTTGGCGAGGCGCAGGCCGCCGCGTTCGACTTCGAGCCGGACGGTCGGGATCAGGCTATCGATCGTCGCATTGTCGAGCTTCACGCGGGTCGGGGTCGGGCCACAGGGATCGCCGCCGATCGCGGTCTTGTAGGTGACGTCGCGGGCGACGGCCCAGCTTTCGCGGCTCCAGTCGAGCACGCTCCCCGCGGCGATACGCTTGCGGGCGGCGAGCGAATACCGATGGACGAGGCTCGGGCCGGTCGAGATCGCGCGCTCGGCTAGATAACCGTCCCAGATCGAATGCAGGTTCAGCCGGCTGGGCGCGTACGTGCCGTAAACCGCCTTCACGTCGTTGCCGCCCTTGTCGCCTTTCTCGCCGGCATGGAGCGGCTGATGCAGATCGCCGACGAAATGGATCAGGAATACCAGCGCTTCGACGCGCTGCTTGGTCGGCGTGCGGCGATCCTTCAGCAGCTTGACGTCGCGGACGATCTGCGCCGAGACGCAATCGCCGTTCTTGCACGCGCTTTCGAGGTCGAACGGCGAGCAGATATTGACGTCCTGATAGTGCCAGGCGTTGGTGTAGCCGAACTTCTGTTTGCCGTCGTCGTCCTTGATCCCCTTGATGCAATCGGCCCAGACGGCGGCGTCGTCGAGCGTGCCGGCCTTGCACTCGGGCGTTCCGAGCAATTTCTGCTGACGCAGCAAGCGGGTGATTTCGAGCCGCGCGCGGGGCGTGATGTTCGCCCAGGCAATCTCTGCGATCGTTTGATGCCCATATTCCCAATAGGCCTGGGCAGGCGCGGTGACGACGAGCGCGGCTAATGCGGCGGCAAGGGGGAGGAGGCGCTTCATGGGAGTTGCCATACGCTTGGGTGGGAGTGGTTCCAATTATTTTGCGGCGGGTCCCTTCGGGGGAGTCAGAAGAGCGCCGCCCAGGCCAAATTCGCAAACTCGCACAGCAACGATCGCGTGTCGCGCGGGTCGATAATGTCCTCGATCCCGAAGCGTTCGGCGGTGCGGAACGGCGAGCGGACGCGATTGAGCCGGTCGCGGATCGCTGCGAGATGCGCGTCCGGGTCGGCGGCAGCTTCTATCTCGGCCTTGTAGGCGACTTCCACGCCGCCTTCGATCGGCAGCGATCCCCAATCCCCGGACGGCCAGGCGAAGCGATACTGGAAACGTTCGGCGTTGCTCATCGCGCTACCGGCAATGCCATAGGCGCGGCGGATCACCACGCTCGCGAGCGGGACGGTGGCACGATAGACCGCGTTCATCGCATTGACGCCGTAGCGGATCGTGCCGGCGACCTCCGCCTCGCGGCCGATCATGAAGCCGGGATTGTCGACCAGATGGACGATCGGCAGGCGAAACTGGTCGGCGAACCGGACGAAACGCTCGACCTTCTCGCTGGTCTTGGCGTCCCATGAGCCGCCCAGGAAGCTCGGGTCGCTCGCAAGGATCGCGACCGGCCAGCCGTCGAGCCGGGCGAAAGCGGTGATAGCGGCGCGACCCCAGCGCGCGCCCATTTCGAACACGCTGCCGCGGTCGCACACCGCAGCCAGGATGCGGCGCATCGAATAGACCTGCTTCGGCTCGCGCGGCACGATCGAGAGCAGGGCCTCGTCGCGGCGGTCGACCGGGTCGGTCGGCCTGTGGCGCGGCGCCGCTTTGCCGGCGGCGGACGGCAGATAGGACAGAAAACGACGAGCGACGGCGAACGCCTCGGCCTCGTTCGCGACTTCGTCGTCGACGACGCCGTTGCGCGTATGGATGTCGCTGCCGCCCAGTTCCTCCTTGTCGGACAGGTCGCCGATCGCTGCGGCAACCGCTGGGCCGGCGGCGAAGAGTTGCGACAGACCCTTCACCATCACCGAATAATGGCTGGCCGCGACGCGTGCGGCGCCCAGCCCGGCGGTGGGGCCGAGGGCGAGCGCCACCACGGGCACCGCGTCGAGATTGGCGACCACGTGATCCCAGCCCGGGACTGCCGGCACGTATGTCGCACCGACCATTTCGAGCGTCTTGACCGACCCGCCGCCGCCGGTGCCGTCGATCATGCGGATCAGCGGAATTCCGAACTCGTGCGCCATCGCCTCCGCCTGCACGACCTTGCGGAAGATCGCGGCATCGGCTGCCCCGCCGCGAACGGTGAAGTCGTCGGCGGTCGCCACGACCGGCCGGCCCTCGATATCGGCGCGACCGAAGATGAAATTGGCAGGGGAGAGGTCGGTCAGGTCGCCGGCATCGTCATAGCTGCCGCGTCCCGCGATCTTGCCGATCTCGCGGAAACTGCCCGGATCGACCAGGCCGGCGATGCGCTGGCGGGCATCGAGCTTGCCGCGCCCATGCTGGCGGGCGACCTTCTCGGCGCCGCCCATCCGTTCGGCGAGTTCGCGGCGATGCGCGAGCTCCTCGATTTCCTTCTCCCAGCTCAATTGGCCGTCCCCAACATCCGTTCGACACGAACGGAAGGGTGGATCATCCCTCGTCCGCGTACAAGGCGACCTTGCGATCCCCCGCCGAACCGACGCGGCCGCGATACATGCTGGCGGTGGTGAAGCTCCAGGCCATGCAGCCGTCGCTCGCGGTGACGATCACCCCGCCGGTACCGCCCAACGCCTTGACCTCCGCCATCACCGTATCGGCGGCGACCTGAAGCGTTTCGCCGAGGAACCGGACGCGCGCGTTGATCTGGAACGCGACGCTCTCGCGGATGAAGAATTCGCCCGCGCCGGTGCAGGAAATGGCGGCGCCGCGGTCGTCGGCATAGGTGCCCGCGCCAATCAGCGGCGAGTCGCCGATCCGCCCCCAGCGCTTGCCCGTGACTCCACCGGTCGAGGTGGCGGCGGCAATGTGTCCGGCCTGGTCGAGCGCCACCGCGCCGACCGTCCCATATTTCATGTCGACGTCGAACTTGCCTCCATTCGCCAGCAATTCGTCGAGCTGGCGTCGCCGTTCCGGCGTCGCGAACCAGTCGGCATCGGCCTGTTCCAGGCCATGTTCGGCGCTGAACGCATCGGCGCCCTCGCGGCCGAGCAGGACGTGCGCGCTATCGTCCATCACCGCCCGCGCAAGCGTCACCGGGTTCCTGGTCCGGGTGACGCCGGCAACCGATCCTGCGCGCAAGGTCGCGCCTTCCATGACCGCGGCATCGAGTTCGTTGGTGCCCTCATAGGTGAAGGCGGAGCCGCGTCCGGCATTGAAGTGGGGATCGTCCTCCAGCACGCGGACCGCCGCTTCGACCGCGTCGAGTGCCGTGCCGCCCGATGCCAGGATCGCGCCGCCGCCGTCGAGCGCGGCGTTCAACGCTGCGCGGACGCCGCTATCGGTCTCAGGCCGGGTCTGGCTGCGTTCGATCGCGCCGGCGCCACCATGAATTACCAGCGACCAGGGCTTCGGGCTTGTCGTCATGGCGCCGAGCGGTAGCCTTGGCGCGCCGCCGCCGCAATCCGATCAGCGGCCTGAGCCAGTTCACTTCGCGTCCGATCAGGTAGAAGGCCCAGCAGCCGGCGACCGTCACCGGCACCAGGGTCAGGAATTCACCGAGCGCTCCGATCCCCAGCGGCCGCAACCAATATTCGGCGACGACGATGATGGTCTGGTGGATCAGATAGAAGGGGAAGACGGCCTCGGTCAGGGTCGGCCGCCATTTGCCGTCGCGGTTCCAGTAACGCTCGGCGATACCGATGAGCGCTGCGACCGCCGCCCAGCACTGGATTTGATGGGCGACCACCATCTGGTCGCCGAGCCATTGCGGCGGAGTGAGATTGCCCGGATAGGAAAGCTCGATGGCGGCCCCGAAAGCGTAGCTCGCCACCGCGAGTGCCGCCGCCGCTTTCCACCAGCGCACGAACGAGGCCAGTACGCGCGGCGATCGGGCCAGACCGAAGCCGAACAGGAAGGCCGGGAAATAGGCAAGGTGCGCGACGCCGTCATGGATCAGGTCCTGGCTGTCGGCCCAGCGATGGAAAATGACGACCTGGCTCAGCAGCAAATAGGCCATCGGCAGCACGATCGCGCGCCAGCCGCCGAATACGGTATCGAACCAGCGTTGCAGCCGGGCTGGACGCGGGACGAGGAGCAACAGCGAGAGCGCGGCGGTATAGGTCCACAGATAGCCGACGAACCACAGATGGTTCCAGGTCGGCAGGAACACGCCTGTCCGGTCGTCGAAGCTGAAATAATCCTGGACCAGGAACGGCAGGAAACCCTGGGTGTAGCCGTGCTGCGTGGTCAGCTCGACCCAGCTCTGCGGCGGCACCATGACGACCACACCGAAGAGCAGCGGAATGAGCAGGCGGGTGCTGCGGCTCGAGAGGAATTTGGCGACGCTGTCGGATTTGGAAAGCAATGCCCTGCTGGCATAGCCCGAGACGACGAACAGCAACGTCAGCCGCCACGGATTGGTGATCAGCATCAGGACCGATAGCCATTGCACCGGCTCCGCGGTCTTCACGTGGAAATCCCACGGCGTGAACACCATCGCCGTGTGATACAGAATCAGCAGGGCGAACGCGCCGACGCGCAGCCAGTCCATGCCGTAATGACGTGCCATATCCGTCCATGTAGCGATTGAGGGCGCGATGACCACCCATCGCGCCCCCACGAGTTCCCCGTAGCGGGTAGAAAGGGCTCAGGCGACGTCGGGCCGAGCGCGGACCGTATCGATCCAGTCGCCCGACCTGGCCGGCATAATTGCCTTGCCGCGCGCCTTGAGGCCGATGAGCGGGCGTAAGGGATCGATGTCGCGTCCGACCAGATAGAAAGCCCAGCATCCCGCGATCGTCGCCGGCACCAGGATCGCGAACTCCCCCGCTGCGCCGATGCCGAGCGGCTTCACCCAGAATTCGACCAGCACGATGACGGTCTGGTGGATGATGTAGAAGGGGAAGGTCGCCTCGGCGAGCGTTGCGCGCCAGCGATGGTCGCGGTTGAGAAAGCGTTCGGCGACGCCGATCAGCGCGGCGATTGCTGCCCAGGTGTCGATCTCGCGGGCCAAACGGAAGACGACGGTCACGCCGTGCGTCGGAAAGCTGAAATCGGGGTAAGCGGCCAGCAACCCCGCCATCACCGCATAGCAACCGATCGCTACCGCCGCCGATGCGGCCCACCAGCGGGCCAGCCCGGTCTTCGCCGCGCGCGAACCGGCCAGGCCGAACCCGAACAGGAAAGCGGGGAAATATTGCAGGTGCGCCAGCCAGTCGCCGAACAGATCGTGCGTGTCGTCCTCACGATGGAACAACCAGAATTGCGTGATCAGCAGAAAGACTACCGGCACCCAAACCGCGCGCGCGCCGCCGAACAGGCGATCGAACGCCGCCTGCATCCGGTCCGTGCCCGGCACGAACATCATCAGGGCGAGAGTCAGCGTGTAGACCCATAGATAGGCCACGAACCACAGATGGTTCCAGGTCGGCATGATGATGCCGTGGAACGTGCCGAAGCGGAAATAGTCGTGCCCCAGGAACCAGAGGTACGATTGATCGTAACCATATTTGCCCACCAGCTCGACCCAGGTCTGGGGCGGGACGATCACCGCCATGCCGAAAACCAGCGGGATCAGCAGGCGCGCGCTGCGGTTGCCCAGGAACGCCCGGATGCTCGCCGATTTCGACCACAGCGCCCGACTGGCATAGCCGGAGACGACGAACAGCAGGGTCAGCCGCCATGGGTTGGTCGCGAGCATCGGGATTTCGACCCAATCCATCGGTTGCGCGGTCTTGATATGGAAACCCCAGGGCACGAACACCATGCCGATATGGTAGAAGATCAGCAGCGCGAACGCCCCGATCCGCAACCAGTCCATTCCGTAATGCCGTTCCATCACTCGCCTCCGTTCTTTGCGATGCGGTGACGGCTAGTCGGCGCCTTTCCGGCCCGGTATCGGAGAGGGCCGGAAAGCGGCTTCACGGGGACGATCGACACAGTGGCAGGGACGAGTGGCGGGTGGCACGGGATGAACGGGACGCAGCGCAAGCTGGCGCTCGGCCTCGCCGCCGGTTTCCTGGTCATCGTCGCCGTCATCATGATCGCCAACGCCGAGTCGTCGCTCAGCGACCTGCGCGCCAACGGGCATTATCTGCGCGCCGATCTGGTGTGGTCGTGGGAAGGCACCAGCATGATCGCGTGGTTCACCATCTGGCCGGTGATCTGGCTCGCGGTGAGGTATATCCGGCCGCCGCGTTTCCCTTGGGTCGTGGTGGGAATCGCGCTGGTGATCGGCAGCCTGATCGCGTCGGCCTGGCATGTGCTGCTGATGATCGGCCTGCGGCACCTTTATTATGCGGCGACGGGCGGCGGCACCTATCATTTCTTCGACGGCATCGAGAACAAGCCGCTCTACGAATATCGCAAGGACATCGGCTCGTACCTGCAATTCGTCGGCCTGTTCGCGCTGGCGCAATGGCTGATCGCACGGGCGGGAGCGACACCGGCTGCGGAGTCCGGCGCACCCAGGACGCTCGCGGTCGCCGACGGTGCGGTCACGCACCACGTGCCGATCGATGAAATCGAGTCGGTCGCCTCGGCCGGCAATTATGTCGAGATCGTCTGGGGGCCGCGCACGCTGCTCCATCGCGCCACGCTGGCAGCGGTCGAGACCGAATTGGGGGACGCGTTCCTGCGCATCCATCGCGGACGGCTGGTACGGCGGGCTGCGATCCGCCGGATCGAGACCGACAAATCGGGCGACTTCACCGTCGAACTCGCGTCGGGCGCCGCGCTACGCGGAAGCCGCCGCTACCGGCCGGCTGACTGAGCGCGGACTGAGCCCGATGAGTGGGCGCAGCCAGTCTACCTCTCGTCCCACCAGATAGAAACTGACGGAAAAGGAGAAGGTGCCGGCCAGGATCAGCGCGAACTCGGCGAACGGATCAAGATGCCAGGGGAGCGTGTACCAGGCGAGCAGGATGATCGCCGGATGGTGCGCGATATAGAGCGGGAACACCGCCTCGGCGAGCGTGGCGCGCCATTTGTGGTCGTGGTTGAGATAGCGCGTCGCCAGCTGGAACAGGAACAGGATCATGCTCCAGGCCATCGTCAGACGCGCGGCGCGGTCGAGCGCCATGATCGCGTGCGGCGGCACTGCATGGCCCTCATAAGCGAGCTCGATCGATACGACGACCGCCCCGGCAGCCAGCGCGATCGCCGCCGCCGGCCATTGCAGGCGCGCGATCACCGGCCACAATTTGCTGTCGCCGCCCAGTGCGAAGCCGAAGGCGAAGATCGGAAAATATGCGAAATGCGCATTCCAGTCGCTGAACAGCCCCTGTTTCTCCGAGAGGACGAACATCACCGACAGCTTGAGAAACACCAGCGTCGCGATCGGCGCCCAGAGCAGACGCCAGCCCTTGGCCAGCCAATCGGCGATGCGGGTCAGGCGTTGGGGATTCCAGCCCGGCATCGTCATCAGCCCGGCGAGCGCCATCGTATAGGCCCACAGATAGGCCACGAACCAGAGATGCTCCCAGCTCGGAAAGCCGTGGCCATAGACCGGCGTGACGCTCCAGTAATCGGTCATCCAGAAATGGAGCAGACTACCGGGATAACCAGCTTCGCGCGCGCGCACCCACATTTCCGGCGGGATCAGCGCGACCATGGCGAACGCCCAGGGGATCAACAGCCGGCGGTTGCGCGAGTCGGTGAAGGCGCGCAGGCTGCCCGACTTGTCGAAAAGCTTGCGGCTGGCGAACCCCGATACGGCGAACAGCAATGGCAGCCGCCACGGCGTCAGCAGCGCCATCGGCGCCGTCAGCTGGTGATAGGTGACCGGCGACTTGATCACCCAATCCCAGGTCGAGAAGACCATGGCGACATGGTACACGATCAGCAGCCCGAACGCGCCGATCCTGAGCCAGTCCAGGCATCGTGCCGTTCGGTTGACGTTTGACCTGGATCAATACCGGATTGGCCCTGACCAAAAGGTTATCGAGGGCGAAACCGCACCTGCTCAAAATGGGCTGCGGCGTTGGCTCCGATCGGGCAGTGACCCTCAGCCCAACCGGTGCCGAAGCACGGCCGCTGGCGCACTACCGGAAATGACGTTCGTGAATCGCTAGGTTTCGGCGTGCGCAGCCGCTATATCGCGGGCGCCCCAAGAGGATTTCCAATGTCAGTCCGTCCCTGGCGCGACATCACGCGCCGCAAGAGCCGTCAGATCATGGTCGGCAACGTTCCCGTCGGCGGCGATGCGCCCGTCACCGTCCAGACGATGACCAACACACCGACCAGCGATGCCAAGGCGACGATCGACCAGATCCGTCGCTGCGAGGACGCCGGAGTCGACATCATCCGCGTGTCGTGTCCCGACGTCGAATCGACCGCGGCGCTCAAGCAGATCGTCCGCGCCGCCCGCGTGCCGATCGTCGCCGACATCCATTTCCACTACAAGCGCGCGCTCGAGGCGGCCGATGCCGGTGCCGCGTGCCTGCGCATCAACCCGGGCAATATCGGCTCGGCCGAGCGCGTGAACGAAGTGGTCGCCGCGGCCAAGGCCAATGGCTGCGCGATCCGCATCGGCGTCAATGCCGGCAGCCTGGAAAAGGATCTGCTCGAGAAGTACGGTGAGCCGTGCCCCGACGCGCTCGTCGAAAGTGCGCTCGACCACATCAAATTGCTCCAGGACCGCGACTTCCACGACTTCAAGGTGGCGGTGAAGGCGTCCGATCTGTTCCTCGCGGTCGCCGCCTATCAGCAGCTCGCCGAAGCGGTCGATTGCCCGCTCCATCTCGGTATTACCGAGGCCGGCGGGTTCGTCGGCGGCACGGTCAAGTCGGCGATCGGGATCGGCAGCCTGCTCTGGTACGGGATCGGCGACACGATCCGCGTCTCGCTCTCCGCCGAGCCCGAGGACGAAGTGCGCGTCGGGTTCGAGATCCTGAAGGCATTGGGCATTCGCAATCGCGGCGTCCGCGTCGTGTCGTGCCCGAGCTGCGCGCGCCAGGGCTTCGACGTCATCCGCACGGTGCAGGCGCTCGAAGAGCGGCTCCAGCACATCCGGACGCCGATGTCGCTGTCGGTGCTCGGCTGCGTCGTGAACGGACCCGGCGAGGCGCGAGAGACCGACATCGGCATCACCGGCGGCGGCAACGGCAAGCACATGGTCTATCTGTCGGGCGTCACCGATCACCATGTCCAGGACGCCGACATGATCGACCATATCGTCAAGCTGGTCGAGGCCAAGGCGGCGGAGATCGACGCCGCGGATGAGGCGAAAGCGGCGGCGTGAGGATCGCGCTGGGGATCGCGGCGGCCATCGCGCTCGCCGCGCCGGCGCTTTCCGCCGATTCGGTTCCCCCGGCGGCGACCGGTCATCCCGAAGCGAGGCCGTTCGGCGATCCCGACCGCGCGGATCGCGATGTGGCCGATGCCCTCGCCCGCGCAAAAGCGAACGGCCATCACATCCTCCTGATATTCGGCGCGAACTGGTGCCATGACAGCCGCGCGCTCGCCGGCTGGTTCGCGACGCCGCGCTTCGTCGCGATGTTGAGCCCACGCTACGAGATCGTGTGGATCGACGTAGGCCAGAAGGACCGCAATCTCGATCTCGCCCGGCGCTTCGGGCTCGATGGGATCAAGGGGACGCCAACCGTCCTGATGCTCGATGCCGCCGGCAAGCCACTCAACCTGGCCGAGGCGCCCCGTTGGCACGATGCGTCCAAGCGTAGCGAGGACAAGATCTACCGCTATTTCGATCGTTAGTACCGCAAAGGGGGGGGGGTATGACCGACGGACGCTTTCGCCTGGCGCAGATGCTGGTCGCCTTGGTGGCGATCTTCGCGATCGGGTTCGGTGTCTTCATGCTGGCGCAGCCACAGCTGTGGTACCGGTCGGTGCCCACCGTCCCGTTCACCGGGCCGTTCAACCAGCATTTCGTCCGGGACATCGGCGCCGCCTATCTGGCGTGCGGATTGCTGCTCGGCTGGGCGGTGATGGACTTGCGGGCACGCCGGTTTGGCGCACTGGCGGGTGCGTTGTGGCTCGGCCTGCATGCCCTGGTTCACCTCTACGAAGTCCTTGCCGGGGTTTGCGGCGTGGCGATCTTCTGGCGCGACTTTGCGGGCGTGTTCGGGCCGCCAGCGCTGGTTCTGTCGGGCTGGTGGCTGGCCCGCCGGTAAACTCTCCTTAGCCATCGTCTTTAGCCAAGCGGCAATCGGCCGGCGCTACAACGCCTTCATGAAATACGCGCTGCTCGCTGTGACCACGGCCGGAATAGCGATCGGCCTGGCCTTGCCAGGTGCGAAGCGCGCGCCCGGCGCGGCGGCTCCGGCGATGGCCGCGCCGGCGGATCAGCCGCGTCCGACCATCCTCGACCGCGCCGACAACGGGCATTTCTTCACCGTCGCCGACGTCAATGGCGAGCCGATCAAGTTCGTCGTCGATACCGGCGCCACCGAAGTCGCTTTGACCCAGGACGACGCGCGCCGGGCCGGGATCAAGTTCGATCCGGGCCAGTTCGACGTGGTCGGCACCGGCGCCTCTGGGGCTGTTCGCGGGCAGGAGGTGCAGCTCGAGGATGTCGTGCTCGATGGCAAACGCGTCGGCGGCATCCATGCCCTGGTGCTCGACGGGCTGACGGTATCGCTGCTCGGCCAGAACTATCTCCGCCGCCTCGACAGCGTATCGATCAGCGGTGACAAGATGACGTTGAAATAGCATACGTTCCTCCCCGGAACGGGGAGGGGGACCAAGACGCGCAGCGGCTTGGTGGAGGAGCGGGGCAGCGCACGATCCGTCGATTTGGAGAGGCCCCTCCACCACTCGGCAAACGCCGAGCGGTCCCCCTCCCCGTAAACGGGGAGGAACTTATTCCCCCCTTCCACAAGCCCACCTTCTCATCCCATGAGAGAACAGCCCGGTGACGTAACGATCCCGCCCGGCTATCGGCTGGGATATGCGTCGCGCCCCAGCCTTCGTGTTCTTCGTCGCGGTGCTGGGCATCGCGGTATTCTCGTCGATGGACGCGATCATGAAGGCGCTGGTGCTGCAGCTCGGCGCCTACGACACCCTGCTCTGGCGGACGCTCGCCGGGACGCTGCTCACCGGCTTGATCTACCTGCCCGGCCGGCGCGGGTGGCCGTCGCGCGAAACGATGCGTGTCCATCTGATCCGTGGCGCGGTGTCGGCAGTGATGGCGGTGACCTTCTTCTGGGGCCTCGCCCGGGTCCCGATGGCCCAGGCGATCGCGCTCGCCTTCATCGCGCCGTTGCTGGCATTGTTCGGGGCGGCGTTCGTGCTCAAGGAAAGCATTCCCCGGCGCGCGGTCATTGCCTCGGTCATCGCGTTCGCCGGGGTGGGAGTGATCATGCTGGGACAGGCGACGGCTGCACCCAATCCCGACCGGTTCCGCGGCACGATCGCCATACTCGTCTCGGCGGTCTGCTACGCCTACAATATCGTCCTGATGCGTCAGCAGGCACTGGTCGCGGGACCCAGGGAAGTCGCCTTCTTCCAGTCCATCATCGTCCTCGCCCTGTTCGCACTGGCCGCGCCGTTTTTCGGTCATGTTCCCGACGCGCATCACGCTCCTGCGATCGTCGGCGCGGCCGCCCTCGCGACCGTCTCGCTGATGCTGCTCGCCTGGGCCTATGCACGCGGTGAGGCCAATTATCTGGCGCCGACCGAATATACCGGCTTCATCTGGGCGTCGTTATGGGGCTGGGTCGTGTTCAGCGAGCCCGTCGCGCCCTATACGCTCGCAGGGGCCGGCCTGATCATCACCGGCTGCCTGATCGCCGCACGGCGGCGAAGCATCGAGAATGTGGAGGCTGCGTTTTGACCCTTACCATCCGTCCGGCCCGGCGCGGCGACGCCGCGACCGTGTTGCGTTTCGTCAAGGAACTCGCCGAATATGAGCGCGAGCCCGACGCGGTCGTGGCAACCGAGGACATGATGGACGCGGCGCTGTTCGGCGAGAAACCGAAGGCGGAGGCACTGATCGCCGAGATCGATGACGTGGCGGTCGGCTTCGCGCTGTTCTTCCACACCTTCTCGACCTGGACCGGGCGTCAGGGAATCTGGCTGGAGGATCTGTACGTGACTCCCGAGGCGCGGGGATCGGGCGCAGGCAAGGCATTGGTCAGCCATATCGCCGGGATCTGCCTCGATCGCGATTGCCCGCGTTTCGAATGGTGGGTGCTCGACTGGAACGAACCCGCGATCGGGTTCTACCGCTCGATCGGGGCGCAGGCGATGGACGAATGGACGACGCAGCGCGTCACCGGCGACGCGCTGGTCAAGCTCGCCGGCCGCAGCTGATGGCGTGGGTCTGGCTGATCCTGGGCGGGTTGTTCGAGGTCGGGTTCACCACGTGCCTTCGTCACGTCGAGGGCTTCCGCAACGTTCCCTGGACCTTGGGCTTTCTCGGCTCGGTGATCCTGTCGATGGGGCTGCTCGAATATGCCTCGCGGTCGATCCCGATGGGAACGGCCTACGCGGTGTGGGGCGGGATCGGCGCGCTCGGCACGGTAATCGTCGGCATCGCCTGGTATCAGGAGCCGGCGAGCCTGCCGCGGCTGCTGCTGATTCTCGGCGTTGTCGGGTGTATCGCGGGATTGAAGATCACGGGAGCACGCTGATGGCGGCGGACGAGGGGCTGATCGATTGGGTCAGCGAGGCGATGGAGCCGGTTGGTCGCATCACCAAGCGCGCGATGATGGGCGGCGCCACGCTCTACTGCGACGGCACCATCTTCGCGATCGTCGCGGGCGGCGGGGGGCTGTGGCTCAAGGCCGATGCGGAAAGCGATGCGATCTGGGACGAGGCTGGCTGCGAGCGGTTCAGCTACGAGATGAACGGCAAGATCGGCAGTATGAATTACCGCCGCGCGCCCGACGACGTCTATGACGATGCCGACGACCTGCGGCGCTGGGCGATGCTGGCGCTGGAGGCGGGGCGGCGGGCGCCGAAAAAGGCGCCGCCGCGACGCACGGCGCGTGCGGGGACACGGGGTAGGGCGCGCAAATAAGCCACGCGCGCGGTCCGCGGTCGCGGGGCGTCGCGGCGGCGCGGGTCACTCGATCATCACGCCCGCCACTCGCCAGCCGCCGTCCTCCTGGACGAGCGTGACCGTTTCCAGCGCGTCGTCCTTGTTGGCGAAGCGCGTCCGGAACTTCACCACCTCATAGCCGTGAGGCGGCGCGGGTAGGAACTCTTCGCTGACGAACGTACGCGACAGCATGGCGCCCAGCGGCACGCGCACCTTTTCGCACGCTGCTGTCCAGACCTGCGGGGTGTTCATCTTGTGAAACGTTGCGCTGGTCGCCTGATAGGCTTCCGCGCAGTTCGACTGGTCGCCGAGTATCAGGAACTGGCGAGCCGCGTCGACCACTTGCGCGTCCGGTGTCGCGTCGGACGCGACCGGTGCCGGCGGCGCGGAGGCAGCGTTGGGCAAGGCGGCGAACGCCAGCAGTCCGAGGGCAAAAGTCATGAGAAGCACTCCGATGATGATCCAAAGAAGGCGGGATTGCCGCCCCGCGCCGCCGATCGGCGCACTTCCCTGATCCACCCGGCACCCCGTCGTGTCTTCCCCGATTCCCATGTCCCCGAACAAATCGGGGGTTACCGCGCCGGCGCTGCTGCCCTCCGTTTCCAGCAGCAGGCGCGCCGCCTCGCGGCTGCTCGATACCGCCATCTTGCGCCGGGCATCGCGTAGTCGTTCGTTGATCGTATGAACCGACAGGCCCAGGCTGCGTGCGGTCGATTTGGCGTCGTGCCCGCGAACGATCAGGCGGAGGGTCTGCTTCTCCTTCTCGGTCAGCGCCCACAGGCTTTGGTTCGGCATGGTCATACCGTCGGTAGACCTAAGTCAGGCGCGGGGTCGCAGCTACCCTGAAAAATTTGTATCTCAGGAAGAGTGATCGGCGTCTTGTATGCTGTCGAAGTTGGGGACCTCACATTCTTCAACCGTCATCGCGCGAAAGCGGGGAGCCATCTCCCGGACTATCCGCCGTCTCGCCGGCTCGTTCGCCGAAAGCGTGGGAGTCGGACCGCCGCTTTCGCGGGGAGAACGATTTGGAAGCAATAACGGTTCAAGTGGCTATGCGCCCGTCCCCGTCCGCCGCCCGAACACCCCCGCAGCGAACGACGCCATGATCGCCGTCGCGAGGAGCGCGAACCAGGCATAGGTGAAGCCTGCCATCATCGTCGCGCTGGGCAATGTCCAAAAACCGTAGATCGCCGCCGCACCACCGACCGTCACGATCAGCCCGAATAGCATCGGCCACAATCGGAACGTGGTGAGCAACGTCAGTCCGATTGCGGTAGTGCCCAGCGCGAGCAGCCCGAATTTGACGTGTACCGGCCACCACAGGGCATCGAGTTGTCCCGGCGTGCCGGGCAAGGCTTCCATGATCCGCCACATGATGACGTCCTCGATTTCGTCGGCGATCGCCGCAACGACGATCGCCGCAGCGATCGCGCGTTGCGCCCGGCCGCGACTTGCGGCGATCGTGGCGAGCACGAGGAAGCCGGCATAAGCCGGGATGAAGCCGAGCATGTCCAGCCACAGTCCCTTGGCTTGGGCGGCCTCCAGTGTCGTCCGGCAAGCGCCGCCGCCGAACAGGGCAGCGACGTCGGCAGGCGTCCGGGCGAGCTCGAAAGCGAGGATCGGCCCGAGCCGCCCGGCACTGTCATATGTGCCGCACGCGACCAGCCCCGGGATGCGGCCGAATGCCGACGAACAGGCAAACGCGACCAGTCCCGCCAGCACACTCAGGCGCCAGGCGGTGCGCGGCCTCACGCCGCTTCGGTTTCCTTGGCGCGGGCGATCGCTTCCTCGACGATCTTGCGGGCGTCCGCCGCGTCGCCCCACTTGCCGACGCGCACCCACTTCTCCTTTTCGAGATCCTTATAGTGGGTGAAGAAATGCTCGATCTGCGCGAGCACGATCGAGGGCAGGTCCTGCCGCTCGCCCACGTCCGAATAATAAGGGAAGGTCGAATCGACCGGCACGCAGATCAGCTTCTCGTCGCCGCCATGCTCGTCCTCGAGGTTGAGCACGCCGATCGGCCGCGCGCGGACGACGCAGCCGGGGACGAACGGCGAGCGCGCGATGACGAGCGCGTCGAGCGGGTCGCCGTCGGGCGACAGGGTATGCGGAACGAAACCGTAATTGGCCGGATAGCGCATCGGCGTGTGGAGGATGCGGTCGACGAAGAGCGCGCCCGACTTCTTGTCGAATTCGTACTTCACCGGCTCGCCGCCGACCGGCACTTCGATAATCACGTTCAGGCTTTCCGGCGGGTTGTCCCCGACCGGTATCAGATCGATCCGCATGTCATTCCCTTATGGCGTGGCGCGCCGCCCCGTCTCAGCGGGGCTTGAGCAGCAGGTCGAGACCGCTCTCCCCGGTCCCGGTTTTCACCAGGTGCGGATAGCGCAGGCCATCGTGATAGTCGATGCTCACGCTGCGCACTTCTTCGCCCGTCTTGACCAAAAGGATGATGGGATCCTTTCCGCCCTTCGCCTCGGTCACCGCCGCCTTCAGCCGGTCGTCCGAATAGGCCAGCCCATTGACGGCGACGATGGTGTCGCCGCTCGTCAGACCCGCGCCGAACGCCGGGCTCTGCCAGCGCACCGCGCTCAGCCCGCCGTCGGCGGACACGTTCACGCCGAGCGAATAATAGAAATCGCTGAACTTGCGCGCGTGTTCGGCCTGCTTGCCGATCGGCGTCTGCACGTCGGTATAGACGAGCTTGTAGCCGTTGCGTTCGAACCCGCCGAGCGGCGCCGGTTCGCCGACACCGTTCAACCGCTTGGTCAGCAGGCCGCGCCAGTCATAGGGCTGGATCTTGTCGAGCGTCGCGACCACGTCGTCGAACGTATAGGTAACCTCACCCCAGTCGCCGTCATTGATGCCGAAAAAGGCGCGGGCGAAATCGTCGATCGACTTGGTGCCCTTCGATTGCTCACGGAGAATCGAATCGACTTCCATCCAAACCAGCAGGCCCTCGTTGTAATAATCCTCCGACCGTTGATCGCTGGTCCAGCCCTTGGGCCGGCGGTTGGAAATGATCGGATCGTTGGTCGTGTCGATCAGCGGACGCCAATTGCGGCCCGGCGTGTTGTCGAGGTTCGCCATGATCGCGGCATAGGCATCGAGCGTGTCCTGCTTGGACACGAGGCCCGACCGCGCCTGGAGCACATAGCCCCAGAATTGCGTCTGGCCCTCATAGACCCACAACAGGCTGTCGCGCATCGGATAGAGGTAATCGGGCGTCCACAGGTCCGCGCCGCGGCGGAACTTGCCGTCCCAGCTATGGGTGAATTCATGCGGCAACAGGTTGCGCGCGCCGGCCATGTTCTCCCATTGGCTGAAATAGCCCATCCGGGTGCCGTCCTCGGAACTGCGGTGATGTTCCAGGCCGATGCCCCCGAGCTCGTTGGAGATCGACAGCAGGAATTCGTAATGGTCGTAATGCTGCGCGCCGAACGTCTTCACCGCCTGTTCGACCAGGCGCCGGTGCGCGTCGATCATCGCCGGGGTGGCCGAATCCAGTTCCTTCTGCGTGTCGGCGAAGGCGTTCAGGTTGACCCGGTCGCTCAGCGCCCACTTCTTGTAATAGCGGCCGGCCAGGATCGGGCTGTCGAGCAGAATCTCGTAGTTTGTCGGCTCGTAAGTGTAGGTCGCGCCTGCCACCTTGGCGTTGAGCGCCGACGCGGCGGTCCAGCCTTCCGGATATTTGACCGTCATGCGGATCGGAATCTGCCGCACGAAATAGCCTGCCGGATAGAAACTGGTACCGATCGGCTCCAGGCTCAGCAGGTTACGCGTCACCATCATGCGGCCCTGGTCCGGCTTGGTCGAGGTGACGTATTTGAACCCGACCTCGATCGACTTGGCGCCCTTCGGCACGTCGAGATGAAACGCATAGACCTCGATCGGGTCGCGCTTCCACGCGACCGGCTTGCCGTTGGCGGTGATGTGGAGGTCGACCACCTTGTCGATTTCGTTGCGCGGCGTGTGCCCGCCCGGCACCCATTTGGGATAGAGCAGCACCATCTCGCCGCTGCCCGCGATCGGGATCGTCTCCTTGATCACATAGATGCCGCGCATCGTGTCGGTCGCGTCGATGTCGAGCGTCAGCGTGCCGGGATAGGGCTTGTCGACCGCGGCGGGGATCGTGTTGACGATCGGCGTGGGCTGCGGCTTCGAATTTTCGGCGAGTGCGACGGTGGCGACGGACGAAGCGAGGAGGACGGCGAAGGCTGCGCGACGGAGCATGGAGGGGACCCCTTTTTGATGTGCGGGCGTGTCCTAGGACGGCGACACACCCGACGTAAAGTGGTGTCTTTTCAGCTACGCTGATCGGCACCGGCCCGTTCCCCACCCGACCTCCCATAGAATATCCTGATTGGGAGGTCGGGTGGGGGAGCGGGCCGGTGCCGCCTCGGGCTCTGCGAGCAGAGCCGGAAAGAGAATCAGGACCCGCCGATCGAATTGATCGTGAACGCGAGCACGCCGAGGTTGAAGACGAACGCGGCGAGGCAATGCCCGGTGACGACGCGGCGGATGCGGCGGTGCTTGATCTCGACGTCGCTGGTCTGGAACGTCATGCCGAGGGTGAAGCTGAAATAGACGAAATCCCAATAATCGGGGTCGTCGCAATCGGGAAAATCGATCCCGCCGCTATCCTCTCCGTTCTCGGCGGGCAGGTAATAGAGGTGCGCATAATGAAGCGCGTAGATCATGTTGGAGAACGTCCAGGCCAGCACGAGCGAGATCAGCACCAGGCCAATCGTCCAGGGGGTCGCCTTTTCCAGCTTTTCGGTTACCACCGCGACCAGGATGACGGTCGACGTCACGACCGTCAGGAGCAGCAGGAACGCGCGGTTGGCATCGTTGCGCTGGGCGGCCGCGCGCATGCTTTCGGCACTCGCATTCGCGAACAGCGGGATGAGCGAGCACAGGAATATCGTCGCGGCGATATCGAAGGCGATCATCGCGCCGCGGCCATAGCCCTCGGGCGGAACGGCCGCGAGCAGCCCGACATTGAAGATCGCGACGAACGCGATGAAGCGCGGCGGCGCGAGCCGGTGACCAAGGTGCATGTTCGCCATGACGAAACGCTAGCGTAGCGCACGCACCTCTACTAGAGAGCGCCGCCATCATGGCGCGTATCGAGACACCCCGGCCCATCAGGGGCACCCAGGACATATTCGGCGACGAGCAGCGGCGCTTCGCCCGCGTGCTCGAGGCGTTTGACCATGTCCGCAAATTGTACGCTTTCCAGCGCGTCGACATTCCCGTGTTCGAGGACACTCAGGTGTTCGCGCGGTCGATCGGCGAGACGACCGACGTGGTATCCAAGGAGATGTACACGTTCGAGGATCGCGGCGGCGATTCGGTGACGCTGCGCCCCGAATTCACGGCGGGCATCTGCCGCGCGTATCTGACCGAAGGCTGGCAGCAATATGCGCCGCTCAAGCTCGTCACCTCGGGCGCGGTGTTCCGCTACGAACGCCCGCAAAAGGGCCGCTATCGCCAGTTCCACCAGATCGACGCCGAGGTGATCGGTGCGGCCGAGCCGGCGGCGGATGTCGAATTGCTCGCCTTCGCCGATCAATTGCTCCACGAACTCGGCATTGCCGACGGCGTGACGCTGCAGCTCAACACGCTGGGCGATGCCGAGACGCGTGACGCCTGGCGCACGGCGCTGGTCGCGCATTTCGAGCAGCATCGCGGTGACCTGTCGGAAGACAGCCAGATCCGGCTCGACAAGAACCCGATGCGCATCCTCGATACCAAGGATCCGCGCGACCGGCCGATCGCCGACGCGGCGCCGGATATCGACGCGTATCTGACGAGCGAGGCCGGGGCGTTCTTCGAGAAGGTGACCAAGGGCCTCGACGCCGCGGGCGTGAAATGGACGCGCAACAGCCGGCTGGTCCGCGGGCTCGATTATTACCGCCACACCGCGTTCGAGTTCGTCACCGACCGGCTGGGGGCACAGGGGACGGTGCTTGCCGGTGGCCGTTACGACGGACTGATCGAAGCGCTGGGCGGGCCGCACACCGCGGGTGTGGGCTGGGCGGCGGGGGTCGAGCGGTTGGCGATGCTATTGAACGGATCTTCCCGAGAACGCCCCGAGTTTGTCGTGATACCGATGGGTGAGTCCGCCGAAGCGTTTTGCGGCGGGCTGATCGCTGATCTGCGCCGGCGCAATGTCTATTGCGACATGGGTTATCGCGGGAATCTCAAAAAGCGGATGCAGCGCGCCGATGCCGTGCAAGCTGCTTACGTCATCATCGTCGGTGACGATGAGCTCGCGAATGGCGAGATCGTCGTGCGCAGCCTGAAGTCCGGTGAGCAGAAGAAGCGCAAGGTGGCCGAGGTGCTCGAAGGACCGGTGGGCGGCCGTACGTTCACCTTGGTGGCGCTGACCAATGGGCTCGACGGCCTGACGGCACCCCAGGCATGACCTCCATCTCCCCCGAACGGATCGCGCAGATCGAGGCGCGGCGTGACGAATTGTCGGCGCTGATGGCGACCGGCGACCTGTCGGGCGACCGCTTCGTCCAGGTGTCGAAGGAATATGCCGAGATCGAGCCGGTAGCGAAGGCCGCGGGCGAAGTGCGGCGACTGCGCGCCGAACTCGCCACCTTGAGCCACATGGCCGAAGACGACAATGCCGACGGCGAATTGAAAGCCATGGCGCGCGAGGAGATCGACGAGATCCGCGACAGCCTGCCAAAGGCCGAGCGGGCGCTGGCGTTGGCGCTGCTGCCGCGCGATGCCGCCGACGAGCGCGCGGCGATGCTCGAAATCCGCGCCGGCACCGGCGGCGACGAGGCCAGCCTGTTCGCGGGCGACCTGTTCCGCATGTACCAGCGCTATGCCGAAGGGCAGGGCTGGCGGGTCGACCTGATCTCCGCCTCGACCTCCGAAGCGGGCGGCTTCAAGGAAGTCGTCGCCTCGGTCGAGGGCAAGGGCGTGTTCGCCAAGTTGAAGTTCGAAAGCGGCGTGCACCGCGTCCAGCGCGTGCCGGTCACCGAAAGCGGCGGGCGTATCCACACCTCGGCGGCGACCGTCGCGGTGCTGCCCGAGGCCGAGGAAGTCGACGTCCAGATCGACGAGGCCAGGGACTTGCGCATCGACGTCTATCGATCGTCGGGGCCGGGCGGACAGTCGGTCAACACCACCGATTCGGCGGTGCGCATCACGCACTTGCCGACCGGACTGGTGGTGATCCAGCAGGACGAGAAGTCGCAGCACAAGAACAAGGCCAAGGCGCTGAAAGTGCTGCGGACGCGCCTCTACGAAGCGGAGCGCGAGCGGCTGGCCGCCGAGCGGTCGGGCACGCGCAAGGCGATGGTCGGCTCGGGCGACCGGTCGGAGCGCATCCGGACGTATAATTTCCCGCAAGGCCGCGTGACCGACCACCGCATCAACCTGACGCTGCATCGCCTGCCGGAGATACTCGAAGGCGACATGGACGAGCTGATCGGCGCGCTGATCGCCGAAGACGAGGCCGAGCGACTGGCGACGCTGGATGGCTGATCCAACACCCGTTCGTGTCGAGCGAAGTCGAGACACGGTGGGAAGCGCTTCTCGACTTCGCTCGAAGCGAACGGGGTAGGCAATCTGGCATATGGCGACGATTAGAGCCGAGATTTCTGCCGCGACGCAGCGCCTCGCGGCCGTCTCCGACACCCCGCGTCTCGATGCCGAACTGCTGATGGCGCACGCGCTCGGCGCGACGCGCGAGCAATTGCTGTTGCGGCACCTGGATGACCCCACGCCCGACGCCTTCGCCGCGCTGATCGACCGCCGTCTCGCGCATGAGCCGGTCGCCTACATCACCGGTCGCCGCGATTTCTGGACGATCAGTCTCGCCGTCGGTCCCGGCGTGCTGATCCCGCGTCCCGACAGCGAAACGCTGATCGAGGCGGCGGTCGAGCATTTCGCAGGGCGCGCGCCTGCGACGATCCTCGATCTCGGGACGGGGCCGGGAACCTTGCTGCTCGCCGCGCTGGCGGAATGGCCCGAGGCGCACGGGCTGGGCGTCGACGAATCCGAATGCGCGGAAGACTATTTCGCGATCAATGCCGGCGCCCTCGGCATGGCGGAACGCGCCCGGTTCAAGCTCGGCAATTGGGCGCTCGACACCGAAGGCCGGTTCGACCTGGTCCTGTGCAACCCGCCCTATATCGCGACCCACGAATCTCTACCGGCGGAAGTGCGCGAGCATGAGCCCGGCGGCGCCTTGTTCGCCGGCCCTGACGGCCTCGACGACTATCGTCTCATCGCCGCCCAGCTTCCGCGCCTGATCGGGCGCGGCGGGATGGCGGCGATCGAGATCGGCGCGACGCAGGCGGAGGCGGTGTCGGCATTGCTGCGGGAGCAGGGGCTGACCGTCGCGCTGCGCCGCGATCTGGCGGGGCGCGACCGGTGCCTCGTCGCCACATCTTGAAAGCGTCATATTGCGGTTACATATTTCTTCTTGGACAAACGCCCCGCAGTCGCTATTGAGCGCGCAGGGGCAGACGATCTCAATCGACAAGTCGTTGATATCGCGGGCCTGCCCAATCCATCGTCATTAGGCCGCTCGTCCGGCGGCCATGACAGGCCCTTCGTGCCCAGGCCCGTTTCGGGGCTCGGCACGGGTGGCGCGTGGGATTTGCATCCTCTTGGAGCAAGGCCGGGTTTGTTTTGAACACAAGGACCACAGGACTTTGAACATCAATCGTCAGGCCGGCCGCCGTCGCGGCCGTGGTGGCCAGCGCCAGGGTGGCGGCAATCCCAACGGCAATAACGGGAACCGCATCGACAATCGCGCGCGCGGCAATGCGAACCAGCTCTACGAAAAGTATAAGGGCCTCGCCGCCGAGGCGCAGCGTCAGGGCGATCGCGTCAACACCGAATATTATCTGCAGTTCGCGGACCATTATTTCCGCGTGCTCGCCGAGAATCGCAGCCGGTTCGAGGAACAGAACCAGCAGCGTCGCGGACGCGACGAGGCATTCGACGACGAGGAAGAGGGCTTCGAGGAAGAGGCTGCCGAGGGCGAGACCCAGGAGCAGCCGCGCCGCGAGGGCCGCTACCGCGATCGCGATGACCGCGGCAACCGCGACGACCGCGGCAATTACGAGGATCGCGGCAATCGCGAACCGCGCACCGACCGCGGCAACCGCTTCAATGGCAACGGCCATGCCGACAACGACACCGATGAGGTGAACGGCAACCAGGTCGCCGAAGCGCCCGAGGCCAAGGCCGAGCGTGCCGAGCGTGCCGAGCGTGCGCCGCGCAAGGGCCTGCGTCCGCGCCGCGAGCCGCGGGTGGTGGAAGCGAGCGAAGGCGAAACCTTCGACGCGTCGCTGCTGCCGCCGTCGCTCGGCATTTCGGCCGGGACCGAAGCCGCGGAGGAAGAGGCGCCCAAGCCGCGCCGCCGTCGCACCACGCGCGCCGCCGCAGCGGAGCCCGCCGCCGACGCGGCCGAATGACAAGCGCCGCCCCGGCGTGTGCCGGGATGAGCCAATGAAATGGCCCGGCCGGCTCGTTCGGCCGGGCCTTTCGTTGTGGCGCGCCGTGCTGCGATAGTCTGCTCGGCGGGCAACGACTGTCGAACCGCGGCCGGCGGCCGCTCCAGCAACGGCTATTGTGATCCGCAGGCGTCCGCGCGTGCGAGTAGAAAGGCTCTTTCCCTGGCGTTTCTGGTCAGTGCGGCGGCCATCTCGAATGCCGGCCGCGCTTCGGCCAGCCGTCCTGCCCGGAAGAGAAAGTCGCCGCGCGCCGCCGGCAAGGGGGCGAAGTGGCGGAGCGAAGGAGTGCCGGCGAGCTCGTCCAGCAATCCGAGCCCCGCTTCGGGGCCAAAGGCCATGCTGTGGGCGATCGCGCGATTGAGGTCGATCACGGGAGAGGGAGTGACGACGCGCAACCGATCGTAGAGCGCGGCGATTCGCGGCCAGTCGGTATCGGCCGCCCGGCGAGCGCGGGCATGGCAGGCAGCGAGTGCAGCCTGCAGAACATAGGGCCCGTCACCACCCAGCACCTCGGCTCGCGCCAGCGCGTCGAGGCCTCGCTCGATCAGGAACTGGTCCCAGCGCGAGCGATCCTGTTCGGTCAGGGGTACGAACGCGCCATCCGCCCCGGTGCGGGCGCGGAGCCGCGACGCCTGGATTTCCATCAGCGCGAGCAAGCCGAGCACCTCGGCCTCGGCGGGCATCAGTCCCGCCAGGATGCGACCCAGCCGCAATGCCTCCAGACACAGGTCCGGCCGGACGAGATCGTCACCGGCGGTTGCCGCATGGCCTTCGCTGAAAATGAGGTAGATGACTTCCAGCACCGACGGCAATCGGGCCGCGCGTTCGTTTCCCCGCGGCACGTCGAAGGCCAGGCCAGCCTTCGTTATCGCCTTCTTGGCGCGGACGATGCGCTGGGCGATGGTCGCGTCGTTCGACAGGAAGGCGCGGGCGATCTCGTCGGTCGTCAGTCCGCCGACGACTCGCAGCGTGAGCGCCGCGCGGGCATCGCACGACAGCATGGGGTGGCAGGCGGCGAAGATCAGGCCCAGCAATTCGTCGCCGAGATCATCGTCCATCGCCGCTTCGATCGTATCGGCCTCTTGGCGGGGAGCGCGTTCGAGCGATCGCGCGATCTCTTCCAGCTTGCGGGCGCGCATCTTGCCGTGCCGGAAGCCGTCGATGGCACGCCGTTTGGCGGCCGCCATCAGCCACGCCCCCGGATTGGCGGGCACACCCGTCTTCGGCCATTCGCCGAGCGCAGCGACCAGGGCGTCCTGAGCCAGCTCCTCGGCAAGGTCGACGTCGCGGACCATGCGCGCCAGGCCAGCGATCAGCCTGGCGCGTTCGATGCGGAAGGTCGCCTCGATCGCGCGGTGCGCCTCTCCGGTTCGCGTCTCGCCTGCGGTCACGCCGCCGCTTGTCGGCCAACGGCTGCGGCGACGCAAGCAGGCCGGGCGGCCGTTCAGCCCGCCATAGGCGCGTTGACCGCCAGCTGCGCCGCGAACGCGCGCCGATAGGCAGGCCGCGCCTCGCCGCGCGCGACATAGGCAGCCAGGGTCGGATATTCGTCGAGCAGGCCCGACATCCGCAGCCGGAGCAGCACCGATACCATCAGCAGGTCGCCGGCGCTGAACCTGCCTTCCAGCCACTCGGTATCGCCAAGGCGCACGGCGAGCGGGTTCAACCGGGCACGGATGCGGTCCATGACCAGCGGCAGGCGCTGCTCGGCCCAGGGCTTGTCGCCCTCGACGATCCGGGCGTTGGTGAGATCGATGACCGGCGGCTCCACGGTGCTGAGCGCGGCGAACATCCAGGTGATTGCGCGCGCCCGGGCATCGGGCTCGACCGGCAGCAGGCCGGGATTGCGGTCGGCGATGTGGAACACGATCGCGCCGGTCTCGAACAAGGCGAGGCCGTCTTCCTCATAGGTCGGGATCTGGCCGAACGGATGAAGCTTCAGATGCGCTGGTTCCTTCATCGCGGCAAAGGAAACCAGGCGGACGTCATAGGGCAGACCGGCTTCTTCGAGCGCCCAGCGGACGCGTGTGTCGCGCGCCAGGCCCTTGCCGCCATCCGGCGAGTGTTCGAACGCAGTGATCGTGATCGTCATCATGAGGGTCCTCTGGGAGGCGGTGCGTCGCGGTAGCGCCGACGCCGATATGTCGCGCCGATGTGCCGTGAAGCGGCGGGCACGACATGCGCACCCGCCGGCCGGCTGACCGGATCAGGCGACTCCGAGCTTCCCGCGCTGCCCGTCGCGCGGAGTCGCGAGTTCCTCGGGCGTCACGAAGTCGGCCAGGTCGGCGGCTTCGAAAAATGGCCGAATCTCGATTTCGCTCGGGCCCGGCATGGGATTGGGACACCGTTTCGCCCAGGCCACCGCCTCGTCCATGTCCCTGACTTCCCAGATCGAGAAGCCAGCGACCAGTTCGCGCGCCTCGGCGAATGGTCCGTCGATGACCGTGCGGTTCGCGCCGTCGAACACGATTCGCTTGGAATCGGTACTGGGCTTGAGGCCCGCCGCGGCAATGAAGATTCCGGCCTCGACCAGCTCTTCGGTAAATCGGTCCATCGCCTCGAACGCCGCGAGGTTTTCCGGGGTGGGCTCCATGCCCTGTTCGCTCTGCTCGGTGGCCTTCACCAACACCATTACGCGCATCGTCTGTCTCCTTGTTCGAGCCGGCCCAATTGGCGTCTCGCCACGACGACGAGCGAGTGTGTGGGAAATCGACACGGTTCTGCAAATTTTTCTCGTCGTACGGGTGATGCCGTGAAAACGGTCGCTTTTTCGGCTTCCGTTCCCGCGCCGGGAAGCTAGCTTCGTCGCAAACAAGACAAGGGGGACAGTGATGCGCATCCTGGCAGCTTCGATCCTGTTGCTGGCGCCCGGCGCCGCCCTGGCGCAGACCGCGCCGCAGCCGTCGGCGCAGGGCGACGTTTCGGTCACCATCTACAATAATGGCCAGGCGCTGGTGCAGGACACGCGCCGGCTGACGCTGGCGAACGGGGTCAATCGTCAGGAATTCCCCGACGTTTCCGACCGCATTCGGCCCGAGACGGTGCGCCTGTCGATCGATGGCGCGACGATTCTCGAACAGAATTTCGATTACGACCTGCTGTCGCCGAGTGCGCTGATCCAGAAGGCGGTCGGCCAGACCATCACGATCGTACGCACCAACCCGGCCACCGGCGCCGAAACCCGCGAACGTGCCAAGGTGCTTGCGGCCAATGGCGGCGTCGTGCTGCAGATCGGCAACAATATAGAGGTGCTGCGCGACGACGGCCTGCCCGTCCGCGTCATCTACGATTCGCTGCCCCCCAACCTCCGCGCGCGACCCACCCTGTCGATCTCGCTCGATGCGGCGGGGGCGGGGACCCGGCCGGCGACGCTAAGCTACCTGACCACCGGGCTCGGCTGGGATGCGGACTATGTGGCGCTGTTCGACGAGGCGAAGAGCACGATCGACGTCCAGGGCTGGGTGACGCTGCGCAACGACAACAATGTCGCCTTCACCAATGCCGACACCGTGCTGGTGGCCGGTGCCCCCGGACGCGGCAGGGGCGGCAATGCCGGCATGGCGCCGGGAACCTTGCCAGGCACCGAAAGCGCGGCACGCGCGCGGCTCGGTGACTTCTATCTCTATCCGGTCGGGCGCCGCATCACCATCGCGCCCAACCAGCAGAAGCAGGTCAGTTTTCTGTCGGTCGGCGGTGTGCCGGCGAAGAAGCTCTATCAATATCGCAACGACTGGTACGGTTCGTCGAGCGATCCGCGCAGCGCGGCGACGGTGCTCAGCTTCTCGAGTTCGAAGGAAGGCGGGCTGGGCGACGCGCTGCCGGCAGGAACGGTGCGTGTCTATATCCGCGATGCCAAGGGGCAGCCCCAGTTCATCGGCGAGAACCGGATCGATCACACACCGATGGGAACGACGCTGGCGATCCGCACCGGCGAGGCGTTCGACGTCAAGGTCAAGCCGACTGTCGAAAAGCGGGAGAAGATCGACAGCGGCGAATGGGAACGGACCGAGAAGTTCCGTATCACGGTCGACGGCGGCAAACCGACCACGGTCGAGCGCGAGGATGAAGTCACCTATTGGCGCACGACGATGAGTTATACGGTGACGAATGCGCGCCCCGAGCCGGTGACGGTCGAACTCGTCCAGGCCGGGCTCGACCGTACCTATTGGCACGATACCCGCGTCTCCAGCGAGACCATCCCCGGCAAGCAAAGATCGCTCGACGAGCGGGTCTGGAACGTGCCGGTTCCGGCCAATGGCTCGACCGTACTGACGGTCGCCTTCGACACCCGGTACTGACGGCGGGGTCTGCGCGATGCGCGCGATGCTGCTGGTTTCCATTCTCTTGGCGGTCGCATTGCCCGCCCGCGCGCAGACCGTCATCACGTCGGCGGGCCCCGAGAAAGTGTCGGTGACGCTCTATCGCGACCCGAACCGCGAAACCGGTCGCGCGATCAACCGCAGCTATCCGCAGGGCTATGCACTGATCACCGAGACGCGGACGGTGACCATCCCGGCCGGGCCGGCGGTAATCCGGTTCGAAGGCGTGGCGGGCAACATCCTGCCGGAAAGCGCGCTCGTGTCCGGCCTTCCCGACGGGGTCGAGGAAAAGAATCTCGACGCGAATTTATTGTCGCCGCGGTCGCTGTTCGACCATGCGTTGGGCCGTCGGGTCATCGTGCGCAGGACCGATCCCGCCACGGGGAAAATCAGCCTGATTCAAGCGACGCTGCGATCGTCCTCGGCCGGGGCCGCGGTGCTTCAGTTCGGCGACGGCTTTGGCGACCTGCGCTGTTCGGGCCTGCCCGAGGCGCTGGTTTATGACGGCGTCCCCGACGGCCTGTCGGCCAAGCCGACGCTGTCGGTAAAGACCGTCGCTGCGACGTCCCGGCAGGTGACGCTGACCCTCTCTTATTTGGCGGGCGGGTTCGACTGGCAGGCCGACTATGTCATCGCGATGAACAAGGACGGTCGCAGCGCCGACCTGTTCGCCTGGATCACCCTGGCGTCGACCGACGTCACGAGCTTTGTCGACGCGGATGCGCAAGTCGTCGCCGGTAAGCCCAACCGCGATCCCCGAAGCAATTATGCGCCGCGCAATCTCGGTTCGATCGGCTATCTGGGCCTCCAATGCTGGCCGATGCCGGAATACGATCTCGACGAGCAAGGCAATTACGGCGCCCCGCCACCGCCGCCTGCGCCACCCCCGCCGCCGGAACCGGTCGCGGCACCGATGGAGGTCGTGGTCACGGGATCGCGCCGCGCCGCCGGTGTGATGGCGGACGCGGCGATGGCCACGACCGAGGAGCTTGGCGATCTCAAGATGTATCGATTTCCGGCGCGCGTGACCGTCGCCTCGCAATCGCAGAAGCAGGTAGCGATGCTCAACCAGCCGGCCGCCAAGCTCGCGCCGGTCTATGTCGCAGACGTCGTCGGGGACTCCGCCGACACGATGCTGTTGCTTCGCGGCAAGAATCTGAAGGCGAACGGCCTGGGCGTCGCGATGCCGGCCGGCAAGGCCTCGATCCTGGCAGAGGCCGGGGGACAGATGCTGGTCGTCGGAGAATCGGCCATCGCGGACAAGGCCGTCGGAGAAGTCATCGAGTTTCCGCTGGGCCGCCCGCAAAGCGTGTCCACCAACGTCGCGCCGACCAAGCGCCCCGGCGCGCGACGCACGCGCTATCGGCTGATCGTCACCAACGACCAGCCATGGCCCATCGACTACGAAGCCAAGCTGCACCTCTATGAGGGGCAACGGGTGACCGGTGCGGACCGCAAGCTCGGCAAGAAGGACGGCGAACCGCTCTGGTCGACCAGCGTGCCGGCCAACGGCAGCACGACCCTGACCTACACCCTGATAGGGGGCGACGACTGAGGTCGGGCGTCAGAAATTCTCGATATCCTCGTCATGGCCCGTGCCCGAGCTGAGGAACATCAGCCCCATCAGCGCCGCGGCCATCATCATCGTTCCGCCGAACCCGCCAATTGCTGCCAGGATGGCAATCCAGGACAACGGACCGTACCAAAGCTCCAGGGCAGCGATGGCGCACGCCACGACGACGGCCGTCGCCAAGCCCATCCAGGCGAGCATGCGGCGGAAGCGCGCCCAGGCGAAAGCGGCATAATCGGCATCGCCGAGACCATGGGGGTTGTCGGACATGCTTCCCATCTGGCTCGTTTCGTGAAAAGCTCAAGGGCCTCTAGGAGAGGAGTCGAGCCATGACGATCGCAACGATCCTGGCCACCAAGGGTACCGATGTCGTCACGCTGACGACCGATCACACCGTGGCGGATGCCGTCAAACTGCTCGCCGAGCGCCGGATCGGCGCGGTACCGGTGATGGAGGGCGGCAAGGTCGCGGGCATTTTTTCGGAACGTGACGTGATTCATTGTGTGGCGGCACACGGCGCTGCCGGCCTCGACCGGTCCGTCGGCGACGCCATGACGGCGCCTGCGATCACCGTGAACAGGGACGAGGCGGTCCTGGGCGCACTGACGTTGATGACCCGGCGGCGCATCCGCCATTTGCCGGTGGTCGACGGCGACCGGCTCGCGGGCTTCGTGTCGATCGGCGACCTGGTCAAATACCGCATCGACAAGATCGAAGCGGATGCCGAGGCGATGCGCAACTACATCCAGGCCGTCTGACCGCTGCGAACCGGGTGGGGAAGGGACGATTCGAGGATTCGAGTCGTCCGCCCCCTCAAATCACCCGATGGAATCGCGCAGGGGCCGATTCTCGAGCCGGAATTTCCGCGCCGGGCGGCGAAAAGAAGGCGATTCACGTGATTCTCGGGCACGATTCGAACGAGTTGGGAGGGATTCGGCGCCCTCCGGAGTTTGCCGCTGCGTGGGGGCGAGGTTTCGAAAACCGCAGATTTCTGCGGGTTTCCAACTTTTTTGAAATAAAAATGCAAAAAGGCGTTGACGGTCCAAGCGGCCACGCATAGATGGGCTCCACCGACGCGGTGAGCCACACGGTTCGCTTCGACGGTCACCAAAAACCAGGCGCCAAGGTCGCCCCGAGAAAAAGGGGTTGGCAAGGGCGTCGGTCTTTTGCGCTCTTTGACATTGTTAGTCTAGATGAAGGGACATGTGGGCGGCGGCCCCGGGTCCGGTGTTCAAGGCACCGGCAACTCGGACAAACCAAGCCGTTCCAATATGTCTCTTACACACACCATGTAAGATTTGTGCAGGAACGGCTCCTTGAAATGAGCTGTGCCGACGTCGGTCATTCCACCGGCGCCAGCATGGAACATCAAACTTGAGAGTTTGATCCTGGCTCAGAACGAACGCTGGCGGCATGCCTAACACATGCAAGTCGAACGAAGCCTTCGGGCTTAGTGGCGCACGGGTGCGTAACGCGTGGGAATCTGCCCTTGGGTTCGGAATAACAGTTAGAAATGACTGCTAATACCGAATGATGTCGTAAGACCAAAGATTTATCGCCCAGGGATGAGCCCGCGTAGGATTAGCTAGTTGGTGAGGTAAAAGCTCACCAAGGCGACGATCCTTAGCTGGTCTGAGAGGATGATCAGCCACACTGGGACTGAGACACGGCCCAGACTCCTACGGGAGGCAGCAGTGGGGAATATTGGACAATGGGCGAAAGCCTGATCCAGCAATGCCGCGTGAGTGATGAAGGCCTTCGGGTCGTAAAGCTCTTTTACCAGGGATGATAATGACAGTACCTGGAGAATAAGCTCCGGCTAACTCCGTGCCAGCAGCCGCGGTAATACGGAGGGAGCTAGCGTTGTTCGGAATTACTGGGCGTAAAGCGCACGTAGGCGGCTATGTAAGTTAGAGGTGAAAGCCTGGAGCTCAACTCCAGAACTGCCTTTAAGACTGCATCGCTTGAATCCGGGAGAGGTGAGTGGAATTCCGAGTGTAGAGGTGAAATTCGTAGATATTCGGAAGAACACCAGTGGCGAAGGCGGCTCACTGGACCGGTATTGACGCTGAGGTGCGAAAGCGTGGGGAGCAAACAGGATTAGATACCCTGGTAGTC
>CAZFTL010000008.1:0-179427 GCA_964521615.1 uncultured Stakelama sp.
GCGCCGCCATCGCGTCGTCGAGGCGCTGCAGGGCGTCTCGTTCAACCGGCGACGGCGGCCGCCGCGCCGGCCGCGACGACCGATGCCAAGGCGGCAACCACCGCCGACACGCCTGCCGCCAACGATCCCCTGCTGGCGCAGGACGGTGCGCCGGCGATCAAGATCGACCCCAATGTCGGTCAGCCGAAGGATCATGTGATCGGCCTGCAGCCGCAGGTCACCAAGAACGGCGAACGCGCCGCCAATTTCCACGATTACTGGCTGGTGCCGACCATCACGGTAATTTCCCTTTTCGTGCTGCTCCTGCTGCTGTGGGTGATGTTCCGCTATAACAGCCGCGCCAACCCGACCCCGTCGAAGACCGCGCACAATACCGCGATCGAGGTGGTCTGGACGCTCGTGCCGGTTCTGATCCTGGTCGTGCTGGCGATCCCGTCGATCGGCCTGCTCCAGGCACAATTCGCTCCGCCGCCGAAAAACGCCATCACCCTCAAGGTGACCGGCAACCAATGGTATTGGACCTACTCGTACCCGGACAATGGCGGGTTCGAGATCACCTCGAACCTGCTCAAGGAAAAGGACGAGGCTGCTCCCGGCGAGCGCGCGCGCACCGATGATGACGGCCCCCGCCTGCTCGCGGTCGATAATCGCGTCGTGCTGCCGGTCGGCGTGCCGATCCGGCTCGAGACGACGTCGGCCGACGTGATCCACAGCTGGGCGGTGCCCGCCTTCTGGATCAAGCTCGATGCCGTCCCAGGCCGCCTCAACGAGACCAGCTTCACGATCGAGAAGCCGGGCATCTATTTCGGCCAGTGCTCGGAACTGTGCGGGCCCAAGCACGGCTATATGCCGATCGCGGTCGAAGCGGTGCCGCTCGACGTGTTCAACAAATGGGTCGTCGCCAAGGGCGGCAAGGTCGCCGGCGCTGCCGAGCCGGCCACGCCCGGCGCCGACAATTCCACGGCTGCGGCCAATGCGTCGGCCCCGGCCGACGCCAATGCCGCCGCGCCGGCGGACAACATGACCGCCCCTGACAATGCCGCTGCCGGCAACTCGACTGGACAGTAAGACAATGAGCGACATCGCCCTCACGCCCAACGCCTTCGAGGCGCATCACGGCAGCCACGAGCACCATCATCACGACGCGGACCACAAGCCGGGCTTCTTCGCCCGCTGGTTCATGTCGACCAACCACAAGGACATCGGGACGCTGTACCTGATCTTCGCGATCACCGCGGGGATCATCGGCGGCGCGATCTCGGGCCTGATGCGCGCCGAATTGATGCACCCGGGCATCCAGTATCTCGGTACCTGGGCGAACATGCTCAACCACCTGCGCGGTGGCGGCGACGTCAATATCGACCAGGCGCGCCATTTGTGGAACGTGCTGGTGACGGCGCACGGCCTGATCATGGTGTTCTTCATGGTCATGCCGGCGATGATCGGCGGGTTCGGCAATTGGTTCGTGCCGCTGATGATCGGCGCGCCCGACATGGCGTTCCCGCGCATGAACAACATCTCGTTCTGGTTGTTGATCCCCAGCTTCACCCTGCTGCTCGCCTCGCCCTTCTTCGGCGGTGCGGACGGCGGCGCGGGCACCGGCTGGACGGTTTATGCCCCGCTATCGACGCAGGAAGCCGGGCCGTCGGTCGACATGGCGATCCTGTCGCTCCATCTGGCGGGCGCGAGCTCGATCCTGGGCGCGATCAATTTCATCACCACCATCTTCAACATGCGCGCGCCGGGCATGACCCTGCACAAGATGCCGCTGTTCGTGTGGTCGATGCTCGTCACCGCGTTCCTGCTGCTGCTCTCGCTGCCGGTTCTCGCCGCCGCGATCACCATGCTGCTGACCGATCGCAACTTCGGCACGACGTTCTTCAACCCGGCCGGCGGCGGTGACCCGATCCTCTACCAGCACCTGTTCTGGTTCTTCGGCCACCCCGAAGTGTATATCATGATCCTGCCGGGCTTCGGCATCATCAGCCAGATTATCTCGACCTTCTCGAAGAAGCCGGTGTTCGGCTACCTCGGCATGGCCTACGCCATGGTCGCGATCGGTGCGGTGGGCTTCATCGTGTGGGCGCACCACATGTACACCACCGGCCTCGACGTGAACACGAAGATGTACTTCACCGCCGCCACGATGGTCATCGCGGTCCCGACCGGCATCAAGATCTTCTCGTGGATCGCGACGATGTGGGGCGGCTCGATGAGCTTCAAGACCCCGATGGTCTGGGCGCTGGGCTTCATCTTCATGTTCACCGTCGGCGGCGTGACCGGCGTCGTGCTCGCCAATGGCGGTGTCGACGACTACATGCAGGACACCTATTACGTGGTGGCGCACTTCCACTACGTGCTGTCGCTGGGTGCGGTGTTCTCGCTGTTCGCGGGCTTCTATTACTGGTTCCCGAAGATGTCGGGCCGGATGTACAGCGAGTTCCTCGGCATCGCGCACTTCATCGTGTTCTTCATCGGCGTGAACGTGCTGTTCTTCCCGATGCACTTCCTCGGCCTGCAGGGCATGCCGCGGCGCTATCCGGACTATCCGAACGCCTTCGAGCATTACAACACGGTGGCGACCGTGGGGTACATGATCATGGCGGCCGGCATGGCCATCTTCTTCGCCAACCTCATCTATGCATTCTGGTTCGGAAAGAAGGCGCCCAACAATCCCTGGGGCGAAGGCGCGACGACGCTCGAATGGACGCTGTCGAGCCCGCCGCCGTTCCACCAGTTCGAGACGCTGCCGGTTATCGATGGGGGCGATTCGCACCATCACTGATCGGCAAGCTGATTGACCAGATCGCGATTGCGCCCCGGGAGCCATTTCCGGGGCGTTTTCGTTTGGGCGAGCGTATCAACTCCTCCCCCGCCAGGGGGAGGAGTGGATAGGACGTCATCGCGTCCGATCGCCGTTACACCCGAACTGCTTTGCACACGGGCCAGAGCCGCTTATAGGCGCCTCCACCGATGACCACCGAAGTGATTGCCCTTCCCGCCGACTGGCGCGATTTCCTGGCGTTGACCAAGCCCCGGGTGATGACGCTCGTCGTCTTCACCGGCCTGTGCGGCATGCTCGCGGCGCCGGTCGCCATCCACCCGGTGATCGGCTTCACCGCGATCCTGTGCATCGCGCTGGGCGCGGGCGCCGCAGGGGCGCTCAACCAGTGGTACGAGGCCGACATCGACGCGCAGATGAAGCGGACGCGCGCGCGCCCGTTGCCGGCCGGCCGGATGAGCCGCGATTCCGCCCTGCATTTCGGCGTCGGGCTCGGCGTCTTTTCGGTGCTGCTGATGGGCCTCGCGACCAATCTGCTCGCGGCCGGCATCCTGACCGTCTCGATCCTGTTCTACGTCTTCATCTACACCATCTGGCTGAAGCCGCGCACGCCTCAGAACATCGTCATCGGCGGTGCGGCGGGCGCCTTTCCGCCGTTGATCGGCTGGGCCGCCGCGACCGGCGGTATCGCGCCGCTGCCGCTGCTGCTGTTCGCGCTCGTCTTTTTGTGGACGCCGCCGCATTTCTGGGCACTCGCGCTGTTCGTGAAGACCGATTACGCCAATGCCGGCATCCCGATGCTGCCGGTGGTCGCGGGCGAACGCGCGACGCGCACGCAGATCGGGCTCTACACGATTCCGATGGCGGTGACGGCGATCGCGCCGTGGCCGCTCGGGCTGACCGGGGCGATCTATGGCTGGGTGGCGCTTGCGGCGACCGGCTGGTTCGCGTTGCTCGCCACGCTGGTTTCGATGCGGTCGACCGGGACGGACGACCGCATGCGGCCGGAAAAGCGGCTGTTCGCCTATTCGATCGCCTATCTGTTCATCCTGTTCGGCGCGGTCGTCGTCGACCGGTGGCTGGCATGACTCCCGACGAGCGGCGGCTGGCGGCGCAGCGGCGCAACGCGCGCGCCTTTGCGATCCTGCTCGGCGTGCTGGTGCTGCTGATCTTCGCTTTGTCGATCGCGAAGATCGGGCTTGGCTGGAGCAAATAGGGTGCAACGCACCACGCGCACGGCATTGCTGGCGGTGCTCGGGATTTGCGGCTCGACCGGTCTCGCCTGGGCAAGCGTGCCGCTTTACCGGCTGTTCTGCCAGGCCACCGGGCTCAACGGGACGACGGGGCGCGCGGCGCGGGCGCCGGGCGCGGTCGACGGCAAGATCACCGTGGCGTTCGACACGAACGTCTCGAAGGGACTGAAGTGGAAGTTCGTGCCCGAAAACGAATCGGAGACGATCGATATCGGTGCGCGCGACATGGCCTTCTTCACCGCGACCAACACGTCCGACCGGACGCTGACCGGTACCGCGACGTTCAACGTGACGCCCGCGCAGGCCGGTATCTACTTCAAGAAGATCCAGTGCTTCTGCTTCACCCAGCAGACGCTCAAGCCCGGCGAGACGCAGCGTATGCCGGTGATCTTCTTCGTTGATCCGGCGATCCTGAAGGACCCGGATGCGCGCGACATCCAGACGATCACCCTCAGCTATACGTTCTACCCGGTGGATTCGTCGAAAAAGCCGGGCTGAATCTCGATCGACGGGCCGGTAACGACCATTGCCAGCCCGGAATGCACGCCCTAGAGCGCATAACAAACAGTCTAACGGGGACCGACATGGCCGGCGCCAAGAACCACGATTATCACATCCTGCAACCCGACCCCTGGCCCCTGATCGGCGCGATGTCGGCGCTGGCGCTCGCGTCGGGCGGCATCATGTGGATGAAGGGCGCGCAATACGGGTCGCTCGTGTTCGGCTTCGGCCTGATCTGCGTGCTGTTCACGATGTTCTCGTGGTGGGGCAACGTGATCAAGGAAGCGCACCAGGGCGATCATACGCCGGTGGTCCAGCTTCACCTGCGCTACGGCATGGTGCTGTTCATCGCGTCGGAAGTGATGTTCTTCGTCGGCTGGTTCTGGGCGTTCTTCGACTTCTCCCTGTTCCCGGCGCCGGTGATCTGGGACGCGGCGAGCAAGACCGCGAGCCTCGCGACCGACAATATCGCCGCGGCTTCGATCTGGCCGCCCAAGGGCATCGAGGTCATCAATGCCTTCGAATTCCCGCTGCTCAACACGATCATCCTGCTGCTGTCGGGCACCACGGTGACGTGGGCGCATCACGCGCTGATCCACAATCAGCGCGGCGGCGCGATGAAGGGCCTGTGGGGCCTGATCGGTGTCGGCGAAAATGACGGCGTCAAGAAGGGGCTGTGGCTGACGATCCTGCTCGGCGTGCTGTTCAGTTCGATCCAGGCATACGAATATGCCCACGCGCCGTTCCCCTTCAAGGGCCTCAATTATGGCGCGTCGTTCTTCATGGCGACCGGCTTCCATGGTTTCCACGTGCTGATCGGGACGATCTTCCTGACCGTGAACCTGATCCGCGCGTACAAGGGCGACTTCACGCCCAAACAGCATTTCGGCTTCGAGGCGGCGGCCTGGTACTGGCACTTCGTCGACGTCGTGTGGCTGTTCCTGTTCGTCACGATCTACGTCTGGGGCGGCTGGGGCGCACCGGTCCACGCCGGCTGATGAGCGCGGGCTGGCATCTCGCGCAGGTCAATATCGGGCGCCTCGTCGCGCCCGAAGGCGACCCGCGGGTCCAGCCCTTTTTCGACGCGCTCGACCGGGTCAATGCGCTTGCCGAGGAATCGCCGGGATTCGTCTGGCGCCTGGTCGGCGACGGCAACAACGCCACCGACCTGCGCCCGACGCCAGATCCGCTGCTCGCGATCAACATGTCGGTTTGGACCGATGCCGACGCGTTGTTCGCGTTCGTCTATCGGAGCGCCCACACGCCGGTGATGGCCCGGCGGCGCGAATTCTTCGAACGGTTCGATGGCGCGTATCAGGCGATGTGGTGGATCCCCGCGGGGGAGATACCGGCCTTGTCCGATGCCTTTGCGCGGTTGTGGATGCTCGAGCGTTTCGGCCCCACGCCGCATGCCTTCACGTTCAAGACCCGCTTTCCCGCACCCGGCATCGAGGGCGGGCCGGTCGACCATCAGCCCGATCCCTGGTGTGTCGGAACCGCGTGACTCTCAGCCGCCGCGCCCGCTCGACGTCGCGCTGAAAGGCTTGTGTCCGCGCTGTGGCGCGCCCGGGCTGTTCGCCGGCTGGCTGCGCTTTGCCGACACCTGTTCGTCCTGCGGGCTCGATTTCGCCGCGTTCAACGTCGGGGACGGTCCGGCCGCGCTGCTGATCCTGGTCCTGGGCGGCGCGATCGTCGCGGCGGCGATCATCCTCGAACTCACGATGTCGCCGCCTTTCTGGGTCCATATCCTGATCTGGGTGCCGGTCAGTGTGGTCGCCGTGGTGGCGGCACTGCGTGTATCCAAGGCCGCGCTGCTCGCGCTCGAATATCGTAACAAGGCGCGCGAGGCGCGGGGTGAGGACGTGCGATGAAACGGCCGCCGATATTCGCGACGATCCTGGTCGCGCTTGCCGCCGCGGCGATGATCGGGCTCGGCGTCTGGCAATTGCAGCGTCGTCAACAGAAGCTCGCCGAATTGGCGGTGCTCGCCGCGAACCCTTCCAGGCCGGCGATCGCCTTTCCCATCCCGCCGATCGGCGATGACCTGTTGTTCCGCAAGGCGGGGGCGTTCTGCCTGAAACCCGTCAGCCTGTCGCTCGACGGGGCCGGGAAGGCCGGATTCCGGGTCATCGCGCGCTGCGCGACCGGGGCGGAAGGGCCGGGATTCTCGGTCCAGCTCGGCACCACGCAAAATCCCGACTTCAAGCCGCAATGGGCGGGCGGCAAGGTCAGCGGGATGATCAGCCACGCGCCGTCGAGCACGCCCTTGATCGCGACCCTGTTCGGCAAGGCGCCGCCCAGGGAACTGATGCTGGTCGCCGACACGCCGGCGCCGGGGCTTGCCGCCAACGCGGTGCCGAGCATCGACTCGATCCCGAACAATCATCTCGCTTATGCGGTGCAATGGTTCCTGTTCGCGGGGATCGCGGTCGTCATCTATGTGCTGGCGCTGCGCCGCCGCGCGCGTAAGGGGTAAGCATGCGATATGTGAGTACGCGCGGGGCCGCTCCCGCGCTCGATTTCCGTGACGTGACGCTTGCCGGCCTGGCCAGGGATGGCGGGCTGTACGTGCCGGAGGCGTGGCCGGCGTTCGGCCGGGACCAGATCGCCGATCTTGCGGGCCTGTCCTATGTCGAGACCGCGGTTCGGGTGATGGCGCCGTTCGTCGGCGACACGCTGAGCGAGGACGAATTGCGATCGCTCTGTACCCAGGCCTATGGCCGCTTCTCGCACGACGCGGTGACGCCGCTCGTCCAGCTCGATCATCGCCACTGGCTGCTCGAATTGTTCCACGGCCCGACCTTGGCGTTCAAGGACGTCGCGCTGCAATTGCTCGGGCTGCTGTTCGAGCGCTTCCTGGCGGGAACCGACCGCAAGCTGACGATCGTCGGCGCGACCAGCGGCGATACCGGATCGGCGGCGATCGACGCGGTCGCCGGGCGCCTGGGTGTCGAGATCTTCATGCTCCATCCCAAGGGCCGGGTGTCCGACGTCCAGCGCCGACAGATGACCACGGTGTTGGCGCCCAACGTCCATAACATCGCGATCGAGGGCAGCTTCGACGATGCCCAGGCGATGGTGAAGGCGATGTTCAACGCCAATGCCGCCGGTACCGGGCCGCTCGGGCATCTGGCCCTGTCGGCGGTCAATTCGATCAACTGGGCGCGGCTGATGGCGCAGGTGGTCTATTATTTTTACGCGGCCGTCCGGCTCGGCGCGCCCGATCGCGCGATCGCCTTCTCGGTGCCGACGGGAAATTTCGGCGACGTGTTTGCAGGCTATGTCGCGGCCAAGATGGGACTGCCGGTCGCCAGGCTGATCGTCGCCACCAACGTCAACGACATCCTCCACCGCGCGCTGTCGAGCGGCGATTATTCGGCGGCCGGCGTAGTGCCGACCCCGACGCCGTCGATGGACATCCAGGTGAGTTCGAATTTCGAGCGGCTGCTGTTCGACATGAACGGCCGCGATGGTGCCGCGCTGGCGGCACAGATGCAGGGGTTCGAGGCGTCGAAGGCGATGCGGCTGACCAACCGGCAGCGCGAGGGCGCGGCGGCCTTGTTCGCCAGCGCGCGGATCGATCTCGACGACATGGCGCTGGCGATGCGCTGGGCATACGAACGCGCCGGACAGGTGATCGACCCCCATACCGCGATCGGCCTCGGCGCGGCGCGGGAGGCGGCGGGCGCCACGCCGGTGGTGACGCTCGCTACCGCGCATCCGGCCAAGTTCCGCGACGCGGTCGAGCGCGCCACCGGCGTGCGCCCGGTCTTGCCCGCGCGGGTCGGCGATCTGTTCGAGCGCGAGGAACGCTACGAGACGCTGCCGGCGACGTTCGAGGCGGTGACGGACTATATCGCGAAGACCGCGCAAGCATGAATTGTCTGCCCTCACCCTTCCGCTGCGGCGCTCCCTCCCTCTCCCAGTGGGAAGGGTGAGGGCAGTCAAAGGCCGCCAGCATGAACCTCCACACCATGATCGGCGAGCCCTGGGCCGATTACGGCCTCGTCGACTCCGGCCATGGCCGCAAGCTCGAACGCTACGGCCGCTTCCGCTTCATCCGCCCCGAACCGCAAGCGATGTGGGCGCCGGCCAGCCCCGACTGGAAAGCCGACGGCGAATTCATCCCGGGATCGGACGAGGAAGGCGGCGGCCGCTGGCAGTTCACCGGCCAGATTCCGCGCGACGGCTGGCCGCTGAAGTGGGACGATGTCTGCTTCACCGCGCAGACCACGCCGTTTCGCCATCTCGGTTTCTTCCCCGACATGGCGCCGGTATGGAGCTGGATGCGCGAGCGGCTGGCCGGGGTGGAGGATGCCGAGGCGCTCAATCTGTTCGGCTATACCGGGGTGGGCACGCTGGCGCTCGCGTCGAAGGGCGTGCGGATGGTCCATGTCGACGCGTCGAAGAAATCGGTCGAGGGCGCCCGCGCCAATGCGCGGCTGGCGGGGCTCGACGACCGGCCGGTGCGCTGGATGGTCGATGACGCGACGAAGTTCGCCGCGCGCGAGGTGCGGCGCGGGCGGCGCTATGACGGCATCCTGCTCGATCCGCCCAAATTCGGCCGTGGACCCGAGGGCGAGGTGTGGCGGCTCGAGGAAGGATTGCCGGGATTGATCCAGGATTGCCGGAAACTGCTCGACGATCGCTCGCGCTTCCTGTTTCTGACGGTCTATGCCGTGCGCATGTCGGCGCTGGCGATCGGCGAACTGGTCAGCCAGGCGTTCGCCGACCTGCCCGGCACGATCGAGGCGGGCGAGCTGGCGGTGCGCGAGGAAGCGCGCGGGCTGCTCCTGCCGACCGCGATCTGGGCGCGCTGGAGCCGATGATCCGCTGCCTGGCGGTGCCCGCCGTCGCGATGCTGCTGGCGAGCGGCTGTAGCGATGCCTGCCGCAACGACATCGTCTCGATCGCCGCGGCGCCGGGCGGCAAGCGTCAGGTGGCGATGTTCACGCGCGATTGCGGCGCAACCACCGGCAAGTCGACCCAGGTTTCCGTCCTCGGGATCGACGAGGCGCCGACTGCGGCCGGCAATGTTTTCGTCGCCGACCGGGGGACGGTCGCAACCGCCTGGGGTGGCCCCTGGGCGGAAGTGGTGTGGTTGGCCCCCGATCGGTTGTTGATCCGCTACGATTCGCGGGCGCGCGTCTTCCTGAAGGTGCCGCGCGTGCGGGGGGTGACAATCAGCTACCAGCCGGTGACGCGCTAGCGTTCGTCGGCGCAGCCAACGATTCGCCACGTCGCGTGCGGATCGGGCCTATCGATAAATCGTGATATGATGACGGCATTGGGCCCGTATCTTCGATGATGCGGGATCGGAACCATTCAACTGCCAGTATCGTTCTCGTGGCTGGGTTCGTTCAGGAGGATGATATGGCAGATGAAAAGACGACGATCGTAGAAACCGGTGGTGGTAGTGGCGGCGCGCTTGCGCTGCTGGCGGTCGTAATTCTTGGCATTGCCGTCGTTCTATTTCTGATGTTCGGTCAGAACATGTTGAGTGGTTCCACCAAGAAGGTGGATGCCAACATCAAGATCGAAACGCCTGCCAAGAACTGAATTATCGGGGCTGGTCATTCGATGCCGGCCAGCCCCATTTCCCGCTGCGAGGGCCGCTGACCCAGTTGGCGCACGTCGCCATCTGAGACGAGTGACGACTAACCGTGCAAAGCGGGCAGATGACCGGCCCACGGCCTCGCTTGTTCCAGTTCGAAGGCCAATTCCAACAACATCCCTTCGCCGCCATTTGCCGCGCCGAATTGCGCGCCGATCGGCAGGCCTGCGGCCGAAAACGCGCCCGGCACGCTCATCGCTGGCGCGCCGACGACATTGTACGGCGTCGTATAGCCGACATAGCGCGTCAGCCGTTCGGCCATCGTCTCGACGGGCAGGTCGGGCGCGAGCCAGCCGATTTCCGGCGGCGGCAGCGACAGCACCGGGGACAGAATCACGTCATACTGATCGAGCCACGCGTCGTAGACGGCACCAAGCGAGGTGAGATAGGCGACCGCCTGATCCACCGCGCCGTGCGGCGCCTCCGCGATGATCGCCGCCATTGCCAGGCTGAAGGGCTCGACATCCTGGGTGCCCGGTACGCGGCCGAGCAATTTGCCGTCGTCGGCGAGCAGATTGGCTGCGCCCTGCGACCAAGTCAGCAGGAAGGCATCGGACATCCCGACGATCGACGCCGGCCAGGCAGCCGGCTCGACCCGATGCCCCAGATCGACGAGCAATGCCGCCATTCCTTCGATCGCGGCCGCCACGTCGGGATCGGGCGCCTGGCCCGACACGCTGTCCAGAACCATCCCGACGCGCAGCCGCTTTGCCGACGGCGCGCTGACCAGGCCGACCGGCGGCAGTCCCGAATCGCGGGCTTCGACGGCGGCGAGCAGGGCGGCGGTGTCGCGCACGCTGTGCGACACGCACAATTGGACGCTGAGCGGGATCGGGAAATGCCCCGGATCGGTCGCGAGCGTGCGGCCGCGCGACGTCTTCAACCCGAACAGACCGCAGCACGACGCGGGAATACGGATCGACCCGCCCCCATCGCTGGCGTGCGCAAACGGCACCACGCGGGCTGCGGTCGCCGACGCCGCGCCACCCGACGACCCGCCCGCCGACCGGCCCGGATCCCAGGGATTGCGCGTCGGACCGAACGCCAGCGGCTCGGTGGTCGGCAGGAAGCCGTGTTCGGGCGTCGCGCTCTTGCCGATCGGATTGAGGCCGGCGGCGAGCATGCCGTCGATCAGCGGCGCCTGCCTGGTCGCGGGGCCGACACCGGCGGTGGCGCGCGTGCCGAGCCGCGTGGGAAGCCCGACCAAATCGTCGAGATCCTTGATCAGGAACGGGACGCCGGCGAACGGGCCATCGGGCAGCGGACCACGCGCCCGGTCGCGCGCCCGGTCGAAATCGTCGGTCACCAGGAAATTGAGCTGCGGATCGAGCGCTTCGGCGCGGGCGATCGCCGCATCGATCACCTCGAGCGCCGATACCGATTTCGATCGGATCGCGGTTGCCGTGTCGATCGCATCCCATTGGGCCATGTCGGTTGAGGTCATGCCGCTCGCTCTCCCTTGTCGTCGTTGCGATGGTGTGTGACGCGGATCGCATGCCGGGGCAACGCCAGCGCTACCCGCTTTCGGTGCCCGCCGGGCGTCGAGCTATGGATGCTGGACGATTTCCTGCCTGCTTCCGGCATGTTATTGTCTGCCGACATAGCTGGGAGCGAGGCGATGCACCGGATTCTGGGCGGATTGGCAATCTTGCTGGCGGCAGCGGCGACGATCATACCGCGCGCCGCTATCGCCCAACGCGCTGGGACGCTGGTTGCCGCGACGCCGGCCGCCGACGCGCCCGCCGGCATGCGGGCCTGGCGGATCGACTATTGGACCACGGGCGATCGCGGCCGGCCGATCCGGGTGACGGGCATGGTCATCGCGCCCATCGAGCGCGCGCGATCGGGGCCGCGCCGCGTGATCGCCTGGACCCACGGCCTGATCGGCATCGCGCAACGGTGCGCACCGTCGCTCGGCACGACCAACTTCACGATGATTCCCGCACTCGCCGACGTGATCCGCCGCGGGTATACCGTGGTCGCGCCCGATTATCCCGGGTTGGGATCCGATATGGTCCATCCCGTCCTGGTCGGCGACAGCGAGGGCAAGTCGACGCTCGACGCGATCCGCGCGGCGCGCGCGATACCCGAAGCCGATGCCGGTTCGCGCTTCGCGGTCTGGGGCGAATCGCAGGGAGGCCATGCCGCCTTGTGGGCCGGCCAGCTCTGGCCGAGCTACGCCCCCGACCTGCAACTCGCCGGGATCGTGGCGATCGTGCCGCCGACCGACCTCCATCGCAATTTCAAGGAAGGCAGCGACCTGCGCGTCCGCGCGCTGCTGACGGCCTATACCGCGACGAGCTGGTCGCGTTATTATGGCGCGCCGATGTCGACCTTCGGCTCGCGATCGGTCCAGAACGTGATGATCCGGCTGGCGGACAATAATTGCGTGCAGTTCGACGCCAAGCCCAAGCTCGGCACGATCATCGGCATCGCCATCGCCCAGCGCGCGATCCGCAATCTCGATCTCGGTTCGAAACAACCCTGGGGGCGGCTGATGCGGGAGAACAGCCCGTCGCCCGCCGCGATCAAGGTGCCGGCGCTGATCGCGACCGGCACCGGCGACGTCATCGTCGCGCCTGCGGTGGTGCATGATTTCGCGCGCCGGGCATGCGCGGCGGGCAAGACCATTCGCTACATTTCGGTCGAGGGCGGCGACCATGCGAGCGTCGCCCGGACGGAGGCGCCGGCGACGCTCGACTGGATCGACGCGCGCTTCGCCGGGCGACAAGCCCCGAGCAATTGCGGAAAATTCTAGGTCATGGGGTCGTGATAAGAGCCGCCCGTCGGCTTGCGACCCAGTAGCGGCCTTTCGGCTTCAATCGTCTTCCGGCCAGACGGCGACGTCTTCCACCGGTTTGGGCAGCCGTCCTTCGAGCCAGTCAGCGATAGTCCCCGGCTTGGTCTTAATATCCTCACACTCAATCACCCAAGCGAGATAATCTCGCGGACCGCCGTTCAAGTAGGGCGGGGGCGACACTGGTTTGAATATAGTTGGCAGGCGCTCCGATAAAGATAGCTCGTTGAGAATATACCCGATCTCCTGCACGGTGTTCCACGCGAGATGATGGTCGATGTCCAAAGAAAACTTCACCCACCACCCGTTGCCGCTCCTGCCCGAGCCGAAACCGCCCCATGGTGTATTGTTGGTTCGAACAGCCGGTATTCTCGCCAAGAACCGAAGTAATTTGTGAAAGTCGGTGTCGTGCTTGGTCAGGTCCGTCATGGCGCGACTATATCAGCGGGACGACAGCTAACCACCCAAATAGCGGTAATTCAGCCATCGTGTCGAAAAAGCTGTCGTTGACAGTTTCGCGTCCTGGAGCCCGCGTCGTTAGGGCCGAATCACGCCCCTCGCGCCGACTAGTCGAGCCCCGCACGGATCGCCGCGCCCGCGACGAACGGGGCGCCGGCGACCAGTAGCAGGCTGACCGCGCCGAGCAGCTTGAGCGCGCCGACGCCGCCGTCGAGGCTGCCCGCGCCGAAGATCAGCAGCGGTACCGCGAGCGGCAAGAGCAGCAGTCCGGCGATGGCACCGGCGCCGCGCAGCCCGGCGACGAGCGCGCCGGTCGCGAGCGCCAGCGCCGCGAGTCCGGGCGTGCCGATCAGCAGGCCGAGTTCGACCCGGAGGAGGATGTCGGGGGTCAGGTCGAGCAGGGCGGCTGCCGGCAGCGCGGCAAGCATGATCGGCGGGGCGAAGGCCAGCCAATGCGCGACGAGCTTGGCGGACGCGATCGCGGCGGCGGACTGGCCCCTGGTCAGCAACTGGTCGATCGTCCCGCTCGCCATGTCGGGGGCGACGAGCCGCTCGATCGGTATCAGCGCGGCGAGCAAGGCGGCCGCCCATAACACCCCGCCGCCGATCCGGGCGAGCAGCTTCGCGTCCGGGCCGACCGCGAACGGAAACAGGATCGCGACGAGCAGGAAGAACGCGACCGGCAACAGCGCACCGCCGCCGATCCAGGCGCGGCGCAGGTCGCGCGCCACCAGCGAGACGAACGCGCCGCTCATCCGCCGAGGCCGATCGATTGCGCGCCGGGCAGGGCGATCGGCGTGTGGCTGGCGACCAGGACCGCGCCGCCGCTTGCGCGGTGGTCGGCGATAGCGTTTTCGAGCAGCGCTAGCGCGGCGGTGTCGAGGCCGTTCGCCGGTTCGTCGAGGAGCCAGAGCGGGGCGCCGCTTGCCACCACGCGCGCGATCGCCGCGCGGCGGCGCTGGCCCGTCGACAGCAAGCGGACCGGGATGTCGGCGAGGTCGCCCAGCGCCACCGCCGCCAGCGCGGCGGGGACATCCCCGCCGGCGTCGAGCCGGGCCCAGAAAGCAAGTGCGCGGGCGAGCGGCAATTCCTCGTCGAGCGACGCCTGTTCGGTGAGCAGCGCTCGCCGCACGTCGCCCGCGATCTTTCCGGTGGCGGGTCGGAGCAATCCGGCGGCGAGCCGGATCAGGCTCGACTTGCCGGCGCCATTGGGACCGGTGACGAGGGCGCCGCCGCCGGGCTCCAGCGCGAAGCTGAGGTCCGCGAACAGCGCTCGCCCACCGCGGACACAGGTGACGGCGTCGAAGCTCAGCATGGGCCACCGATCGCGTCGTCATTCCCGTGAAAGCACAAGGCAATCGCGTACGGAAATTGCCTGGAGAGCTGGCCCGTCTGCGGCTCTTCGCATCCTCCTGATGCCAAGGGTGCGTCGCTCGGCAGGGGGCGCTTTCTCCCGTCGTCATGCCGGGCTCGTCCCGGCATCCACCGCGCCGCCTGATCAACGGTTGATGAGTGTGCGGCCCGGTGGATGCCGGAACAAGTCCGGCATGACGGCCGAAGGCGCAAATGTCGCTGCCCCCGCATGCGCAGGGATGACGAGTCGGGGACCGAATCCGTCGGACAAGCCTCCACTATGCCTCGCCCTCCAGCCGGTGCATGTCGTCGTCGCTCAGCCCGAAATGGTGCCCGACTTCGTGGATGACGATGTGCCGGACCAGCGTCGCCAGATCCTCGCCATCCTCCACCCATTCGTCGAGGATCGCGCGGCGATAGAGATGGATGCGGTCGGGCGGTGTACCCGAGTCCATCGACGACTTCTCGCCGATCGGGCGGCCATGATAGACGCCGGTGAGGTCGAACGGGCTTTCGATGCCCAGGGCGTCGAGCGTTTCGTCGTCGGCGAACTCCTCGACGATCAGCACGATCTCGCCGGTATGGCGCCGGAACGCGTCGGGCAGCGACGCCAGCGTTCGGCGGGCGATCGCCTCGATCTGGTCCGCGCCTGGCGCCACCTGTGCCTCTTGCCCGCTCATGCCGAGCGGCATAGGCCGTTATCCAGCGCGGCGGCAAGCAACACGGGAGAGAGCCGATGGTCGAGCAACTGAGCGACGAGGAGCGCGGTGAGGCGCTCGATGAGCTCGACGAATGGGATTATGACGAGGGCCGCGACGCGATCAGCCGCAGCTTCACGTTCGACGATTTCAGCGAGGCGTTCGCGTTCATGACCCGCGTCGCGCTGCTGGCCGAGAAGCACGACCATCATCCCGAATGGTCGAACGTCTGGAACCGCGTCGACATCACGCTGACCACGCACGATGCCGGCGGGCTGTCGCACCGCGACGTGACGATGGCCGAGGCGATCGACGACCTGGTCGACTGACCGTCTTCGGGGGCGGTTAGAGTCGTTTTCAGCTTCGCTGTATCGGTGCCGACCCGCTCCGCCACCCGCCCCCATTTCCTATCCTGTTCGGCGGCAGGGTAGGGAAGTGGACGGAGCAGGCCCAGGTTACGGCGATGCGCAGCATCGTTGGATTGACGCGGAGGGCGGCACCCGCAACTGTTTCAGCTCTGCTGTACCTGAGTCTAAGCTTCGATCGCGATCCGCCGGTCTTCCTGCTCGCCGACCTGGACGTATCGTGCGCCGAACGGGCGGAACCTGCCGCTGACCACCGAGACGATAGTGTCGAGGGGCAAGGCGGCGGCGTCCTCCGCCGGCCTGGTCAGGAACAATTCGGCGTGGAACAGCCCGTCCGCCTCGCGGCCCTGCGTGTCGATATCGCGGGCGGTCAGCGCCGTCAGGCTGCGTTCGAATTCGGCCTCGTCGCGGAAACGGCGCTGCACGAACGTCGTGCCGGCCAGTTTCTCGGTGACGAGGCCCCTTTTCTCGAAACCCGCGATGAAGTCGTCAAACGGGAACATCCGCAGCACGAAGGAAATGATCCATGGAGGCGTCGCCATGGCGTCGAGCAGCCTGGCATAGGTTCGATAGGTGACATAGCCCACCGCGCCGGTGGAAAGCAGCACGTTCGCGGGGGCGATGACCGCTTTGTCCCCGGCCGACAATTCGCCGTTTTCGAGATCGGCGGCGACGCCGCCGGCGTGCAGGCCGACGGCGTTGGCATAACGGATGGCCGGTTCGGAAATGTCGAGGCCGATGAACCGGGCAAGACCGATGTCGGGCCAGCCGGCATAGAAATTGCGATCGAGTTCGACCATTCGGTCGTCGTCGAGTTCCATCATTTCGCGACGGGCATAGCGTTGCTGCAGACTGGCGAAATTCACCGGAAAGCGATGGACCGCGGCGTTGATGCCGTAGGAGCAGCCGATGTCGAGCACGCACGCCGCGCCGCCGTAACGGGTAGCGCGGGCCTCGAGAATCTGGCGGATGACCGATTCCGCGACGTCCGGAATCATGTAGTCGAGCGAACCAAGAACAGAAAAGTAAGATCTAGGGTCATTTTCAATATATATTTCGTCAAATACGGCTTTGTTCTTGTTAATTCTCTCGATCCATGAAGACAATATCCATCCTCCGCTGTTGAAAACATTATCTCGGATTTTTCGCGAGCGAGCTGCCGCTCGATCTATGTCTGTTATCCGGGAAGGCGGAAATTTTCAACCGCTTGGCTGTGCAAATATTTGCACAGCCGTGAATTATGGAGTGGCTTCACATCCGGCTCGTGTTGCCCGAGGGCGCCCCCATTATTCCGTGTCGACGACGCCGCGCCGCATCATCTTGCGCAATTTTCCGGGCATCCAGCGCGCGGCGAACTTCATGCGGAACGCGGTCTTGCCGACATAGGTGTGAACCGCGTCGCCATGCACGGCGTTCCATGCCGCCTCGGCGACGTCGTTCGTGCTGCTCAGCTCCAGCCCCGAATCGGTCACCGTGTCGCGGATCGTGCGGTTGCTGCCTTCGACCGGTCCCTGGAGCAGCGGCGTGTCGATGAACGCCGGGACGAGGTCGCGGACCTTGATGCCGTCGCCGAACCATTCGCCGTCGAGCGCTTCGGTCAGCGACCGGACGCCGAACTTCGTCGCCGAATAGACCGACAGGCCGGCTGCCCCGTAGATCGCCGACGCCGAAGCCGTGTTGAGCAGGCACGCGCCGGGGGTTTTCGCCAGATAGGCATGGCCGATCTTGGCACCATTGAGTACGCCGACCAGATTGATCTGGACGACGCGGTCCATGTCCTCGAAGCTCATTTCGGCGATCGGGCCGCCGATCCCGATCCCGGCATTGTTGAACAGGACGTCGAGCCGGCCCCCGCTCTTCGCGGTGAAATCATCGAGGTTGGCCTTCCAGGCGTCGCGATCGCGCACGTCCATGACGTAGCTGTCGCTCATGCCGGCGGGGAGCGATGCGGCAGTTTCGCTCAGCCCCTTCGCGTTCACGTCGGCGAGACCGATGCGCCAGCCCTCACGCGCAAAGCGCTGTGCCACCGCGCGCCCGATGCCCGAGCCGCCGCCGGTGATGAAAATCGCTTTGGTCGTCATGTCACCCCTCCTGAACCGATATCGCCATGCCGGGACCTTTTCCGGCATCCACGGCGCCGTTTGTGCAAAGATTGCGGCACTGCGGACCAGGGGACAAGCCCGTTCCGAGCACCGCTGGTCGCGGCGTCGCAGCGACGGGATGGCGGGCGGGCGGTTTGACGCTGTCCGGTTCGTCCCGCACAAGGCGCAGGTGGACATACGTGGCCCCACCGTCGCCCTTGATGGCGTCACCAAGACCTATCCCGGCGGCGCCATGGCGGTCGACGACGTCAGCGTCGAAATCGCCGGGGGCAGTTTCGTCGCGCTGGTCGGCAGTTCGGGGTCGGGCAAGTCGACCCTGCTCAAGACGATCAACCGGCTGATCGAGCCGAGTGCGGGCAAGGTCGCGATCGACGGCCGGGCAGTCGATGCCGAGGATCCGTTCCGGTTGCGGCGGCGGATCGGCTACGTGTTCCAGAATATCGGCCTTTTCCCGCACCTGACCGTCGGCGAGAACGTGGCGATCGGCCTGCGGCTGGAGGGCGAGGCGCGACCGGGCCCCCGGGTGTCAGAATTGCTCGACCTGGTCGATCTGCCCGGCGATTTCGCCCGGCGCATGCCCGATGCCTTGTCGGGGGGGCAGCGCCAGCGCGTCGGCGTCGCGCGCGCGCTGGCGACCGAGCCGCGCCTGCTGCTGATGGACGAACCGTTCGGTGCGCTCGATCCGGTCACCCGCGATCAGCTGGGCGGGGCGATCCGTGCGCTGCACGACCGGCTCGGGCTGACCACGATCATGGTCACGCACGACATGGCGGAGGCCTTGATCCTGGCCGATCGCGTGTTGGTGATGGACCGGGGCAGGATCGTCGCCGACGCGGCGCCCCGCGCGTTGCTGGCGGGGGACGGCGGGACGATCGCGCAGGCATTGGTCGCGGTGCCGAGGGAGCAGATGAAGCGGCTCGGCGCGCTGGAGGCGGGGGCGTGAGGGCTCTTTCTCCAATTCTCCCCGGAACGGTGAGGCGGACCAGGACGCGAAGCGGCTTGGTGGAGGGGCCCCCACCCACGGATGTGGCTTCGTGGAGGGCCCCCTCCACCACCGCCTTCGGTGGCGGCCCCCCTCCCCGTGCCGGGGAGGCGTTTCGTTGACCGACTTCCTCGATGCGCTCACCCGGGTGCCCGACCTGCTCGCGCAGCATCTGCTGCTGGCGATGAGCGCGCTCGCGCTGGGCATCGTGCTGAGCTTGCCGCTGGCGATCTGGTCGGCGCGCGTGCCGCTGGTCGGGCGGATCGCGCTGGGCGTCGCGAGTCTGATCCAGACCGTTCCGAGCCTGGCGCTGCTCGCGCTCTTCTACCCCCTCCTGCTGTCGCTTTCGGCGCTGGTCGGCGGCGGCATCCCCGCGCTCGGGTTCCTGCCGTCGCTGCTCGCGCTGACACTCTATGCACTCCTGCCCATCCTGCGGAACGGCGTGACCGGGCTGGCGGGGATCGACCCGGCGGTGATCGAGGCGGCCGACGGCGTCGGGATGACGCCCTGGCAGAAATTGCGGCTGGTCGAGGCGCCGTTGGTCGCGCCCGTGCTGATGGCGGGTATCCGCACCGCCGCAGTCTGGACGATCGGCGCGGCGACGCTGTCGACCACGGTCGGTCAGCCGAGCCTGGGCGACATGATCTTCGCCGGGCTCCAGACGCAGAACTGGGCGCTGGTACTGGCGGGTTGCGCGGCCGCCGCTGCACTGGCGCTCGCGGTCGATGCGCTGCTTGGCGTGGTCGAGCAGGGAATCGCACGGCGCCGGCATCTCCGCGCCTGGCTCGCCCTGGGGACGCTCGCGGTCGGCATTCTGGCCGCCCTGTTCCCGGTGCTGCCCGCGCGACAGGCGACGATCACGATCGGCGCGAAGGGATTTTCGGAGCAATATATCCTTGCGCGGATGATCGGGCACCGGCTCGAAGCGGCGGGGTATCGCGTACGATACAAGGAAGGGCTGGGGTCGGGCGTGCTGTTCGCGGCGCTGACGTCAAGCGATGTCGATGTCGCGGTCGACTATACCGGGACGATCTGGACCAACGAGATGAAGCGGACCGACACCGTGCCGCGCGACACGATGCTCGCGGTGATCCGGGCCTGGGAAGCGCAGCGCGGCCTGAACCTGCTCGGCCGGCTCGGGTTCGAAAATGCCTATGCGTTTGCGATGCGCGCCGACAGGGCCAAGGCGTTGCGGATCGCGAGCCTGGACGATCTGGTCGCGAAAGCGCCCGACCTCAAATTCGGCGCCGACCTCGAATTCCTCGAACGGCCCGAATGGAAGGCGGTGCGCGCCGCCTATCCGATCCGGTTCGGCTCGGCCAATGCCTATAACCCGACCTTCATGTACCGCGCGCTGGAAAGCGGTCGGGCCGACGTGATCTCCGCCTTTTCGTCCGATGGCCGCATCGCCGCGGACCGGCTGACCGTGCTGAGCGATCCGAAGGGCGCGATTCCCAATTACGATGCGATCCTGACGATCGCACCGCGTCATGCCAGCGACGCGCGGATGATTGCGGCGCTGAAACCGTTGATCGGCCGCGTCCCCGTCGAAGCGATGCGCGAGGCGAATTACATGGTCGACCGCGACGACGGGAAGATCAGCCCCGACGCCGCGGCGCGGTGGCTGGAGAAGAAGGTCGGCCTGTAGGGACTCGGCACGTGACACGTACGCCCTCGGCAGCGGGAGCACCGGGTAAGCTCAGAAAAATACCTTTCGCACGCTCAGCTTCACCGTCCTGCCGAGCGGGTCGAGATAATCGGGCTGGTAGCTGATCGGCGTGTCGCCATTGGCGTCGCGGACGCGCTGGCGGCTGTCGAACAGGTTGCTGATGCCGAAAGTGACGCGCATCCCGGCTGCCCAGGGGTTCTTCTTGAGGAACTTGAGCTGCTGGGTCAGGTCGGCGAACACGCGCAGGTTGACCGTCCCCAGGCTGGAGAAATTGAGCGTGTTGGGTGTACCCGACGTGCCGCCAAGCACGCGCGTGCCGCTCTGCCAGTCGGCCGACAGGCGCACGCCGATGCCGTTATTGGCATAGCCCGCCTGCGCTTCGAGTTCGTGGCGCGACTGGCCGCCCGATCCGATCGCGCCGCCGTTGAGCAGGTCGATGACCGGCAGGGTCGGCGAGATCTGGACGCGATCGGTGAAATGCCAGGTATGGTAGAAGGCGAATTGCAGTCTTCCGCCGCCGCCCCCGAAGCCACCGCGTCCGCCGCCCCGGAAGCCGCGGCCGCCGCCCCCGAAACCGCCGCCGAAACGCCCGCCGCCGGGGCGCTCGCCGCCGGGCGCGCCATCCTGCGGCGGCGCGCCGTTCGCGTTGGGATTGTTGCCGCCCTGTGGGGGCGGAGCGGACGCGTTGGGGTTGCCGTTCTCGCCCGGCGGGGGGCCGCCCGCGCCTTGCGGCCGCTCCCCGAAACGGCGGCCATTGGGCAGGCGCAGCCCCTGGAACGGGTTGGGCCCCTTGCCCGCGCGGAAAGCCTCGATCTCCTTCTGGAGCTTCGACTTGATCGGCTTCGAGAAGTTGAACCCCCAGCGGAGTTCGGACCGGTCGGTGCGGGCGAAATTGATCGGTCGGGTGTCGATCGCGGTCAGGTCGCCGTCCGCGTCGCGCGTGAACCGCCCGGGAAAGGCGGCCTCGACCGCGGCAGTGGCCGCCGGGAAGCCGGCGATCGCATTGCGCACGCTCGACTGCACGTAATTGGCGATCAGCGTGAAATCGGTCTTGTCCCACGGCTTGAGCGTCAGCCCGAGCTTGAAGGTGTGCTTGCTGTCGGCCTTCAGGAAGGGATTGCCGCCGGTCGTGCTGGTGACGTCGACGGTTGCCCCCTTGACGTAGTCGAACACGCGGACGTTCGGCGTGGACACGATCGGATTGGCGAGCTGTGCCGCCGACGGTGCGTCGTCCTGGTCGGTAACCGACGTGATGAACCGTACCCCCTGGATCGGTTGCCAATTGGCGCCGTAGCCGCGCGTGGTCAGCGTGCCGAAGTCGGATAGCTGGTGGACCGCGAGATTGCCGTTGAGCGACAGATCGCCGAGAAAGGCGAGGACGTTCTTGGATTTGCTCGCGATCGGCACGTCGACGTTGATCTGGCCCTCCGCCATGTTGCGCGTGGTCGACGCGCTGGTGTTCGCCGAGGTCGCGTGCAGCACGTCGTAGCGATAGGATTGGCTGTCGAGGCTCGACACCGATCCGCCGAGGCGGATAGCGGTCGAGATGTCGCCGGCGGGCAGCTTGATCAATTTGCCGTTGACCAGCGCGTCGACCGTGCCGCTATTCGATGTCGACTGGCCGCGATTGGCCGGGGCGATCGGATAGTCGAGCGGATCGATGGGTCCGAACGGGTTGAACCCGGGATCGCCGGCATTCAGCCGCGCCTGGAGGTCGGCGGTGGCGAAGCCAGTCTCGGTGAAGCTTTCACTGTCGATCCGATCGTAATTGGCGGTCAGCGACCAGCGCCATTGCGTGCCGAACTGGCCATTGAAGCCGGTGCCGAGATGATAGGTGAGCGCGGAATTGCGTTGCTTGAGCGGATCGTAGCCGGTGGCCACGCGGTCGATCCCGACATCGCTGGCCGATGTCGCGAACGGATTGCCCGCGGGCAGGGTCAGGTCGATCGTCGGCAGCCCCTGCGCGCCGGTCGATTCGGTATATTGGAAGGAGCCGTTGACGGTGGCGTTCACTTTCCCGATCGGCCGGGCATAGACCATGTTGGTCTGGAAGTTGCGGCTCGACGACAACAGCGTCCGATACGGGCGCTGGTCGAAGCCGGGATTGAGATCGACCGTCCCCGGCGCCGCCATTCCCGCCAGCGGCAGGATGTCGCGTTCGCTCTCGTAGAGTGGTGAACTGTCGGTATAGCCGACATGCAGGCTCAGGCGATTGTCGCGGCGGATCGTCACCACGTCACCGGTCACCGACGGCGTGTTGCGGCCCCCTTCGGTCGCGAAAAGGTCGCCGACTTCGCTGGTGATCGCCTTGAACCGTGGCCGCAATACGATGTTCACGACCTTCTGGTCGGCCGAATAGCCGTATTTGAGTGCCACTTCCTCGGGCAGGATGTCGACCCGCGCGATCGCCTCGGTGGGCAGGTCGCGGATTTCGGCGAAGCTCGAAATGCGGCGCCCGTTGAGTAGTACGACCGGCGCGCCGCCCGACCCGCGGTCGCTGCGGATTTGCGGCGCCAGTTCGTTGAGCAGATCGGAAACGCTGTTGACCCCGTAAGAGCGCACGTCGGCGGGGCCGAGCGACTCCTCGGGCGGAATGTCGCCGACAACCGCACCGGGAAGCGCGCGTGACCCGGTGACGACGATGTCGCCATCGTCGGCCATGTCGTCGTCCGCCTGTGGCGCGGGCGCCGGGCGGGGCGCCGGACCGGGCGTCGGCGCGGGAGCAGGCGCCGGCGCGGTCTGCGCATGGAGCGCGGTCGGCGCGGTACCGGCGAGCAACAGGACAAGGCTGAACGAGCGACGCATTTGTGATCCGCTACTGGTCGGGAGCAGCGCAGGCCACTACATTCGAATTGTCGCAGAATTGTGCCGCTTCGGTGCCTTTGGCGCGTCGGCACGACAAACCCGGGAGAAGGCGATGCGGATCACGGTCAACGGCGAGATGCGCGAGGTGGAGGTCGACGTCCGTACCACCCTGCTCGATTTGCTGCGCGAACATCTCGGCCTGACCGGCGCCAAGAAGGGGTGCGACCACGGCCAGTGCGGGGCCTGCACGGTGCTGGTCGACGGGCGGCGGATCAACGCCTGCCTCAGCCTGGCGGTCATGCACGAGGGCGACGATGTAGTCACGATCGAGGGGCTGGGCACTGCAGACGCCTTGAATCCGCTCCAGACCGCATTCGTCCGTCATGACGGTTTCCAGTGCGGCTATTGCACGCCCGGACAGATCTGTTCGGCGACCGCCATGCTCGACGAGATCGCGCGGGGTTGGCCAAGCCATGTCAGCGACGATCTCGATCACGTGACGCTGACCGATGCCGAGATACGCGAACGGATGAGCGGCAATATCTGCCGCTGTTCGGCCTATCCGACGATCGTTTCGGCGATCCGCGAGGTGGCGGAAGCGCGGGGCGTGCTGACGGAGGCGGTGGAATGAAGCCATTCGACTATGCGCGGGCCGGGACCGTCGAGGAAGCGCTTGACGCGGGGGCGGCGGGTGGCCGCTACATTGCGGGCGGCACCAATCTGATCGATCTGATGAAATTGCAGGTCGAAACTCCCGACACCCTGGTCGACATCGGCAGGCTGGATCTGGGCAGGATCGAGGAGATCGACGGCGGCGTCCGGATCGGTGCGCTGGTTCCCAACAGCGATCTCGCCGCTCATCCGCTCATCCGCGATCTCTACCCCATGCTGAGCCGCGCCTTGCTTGCCGGGGCGTCGGGACAGTTGCGCAACAAGGCGACCAGCGCAGGCAATCTGCTGCAGCGGACGCGCTGTTATTATTTCTACGAGACCGCTGCCGCCTGCAACAAGCGCGCGCCGGGCAGCGGGTGTGATGCCATCGGTGGCTTCAATCGTATCCACGCCGTGCTGGGCACGTCGGACAAATGCATCGCGACCCATCCCTCGGACATGGCCGTGGCGTTGCGCGCGCTGGATGCCGTGGCCGTGACCGCGTTGCCGGAGGGCGACGGGCGGCGCATCGCGCTGGGCGATCTGTATCGCCTGCCCGGCGACACGCCCGAGCTGGAGACCGATCTGCGTCCCGGCGAATTGATCGTGGCGATCGAGCTGCCGCCGCCGCCGCCAGGCCGCCAGCTCTATCGCAAGGTGCGGGACCGCGCCTCTTATGCCTTCGCACTGGTGTCGGTCGCCGCGGCGATTGCGGTGGAGGATGGCGCGATCACATCCGCACGGCTGGCATTCGGCGGACTTGCGCCGATGCCGTGGCGCAGCGCTGCGGCGGAAGCGGCGTTGGTCGGCCAGCCGGCCGGAACCGCCGCGTTCGAAGCGGCGGCCGACGCCCTGCTCGCCGACGCGCGGGGTCACGGCCATAACGATTTCAAGATCGTGCTGGCCCGGCGCACGCTGATCGCGAGCCTGCGCGACCTTACGGCGTAGCGACGCCGTCGGCCGCCGCCATTTCGACCGGCTGGCGACCGCGCCAGTCGGCGCGCTCGGCGGATTTCCACGCGGCGTGGAGCCTGGCATGGCCCGAGCCCAGCCCGACGCGGTTCATGGCGTCGGTCCAGCCTTCGCCCAGCGCCGCGAGGCGGACGGTGACCGGTCCGGGGGGCAGATCGTCGAGCCAGAAGCTGATCGCGTTCGGGTTGAGCACGGCAAGCCCGGTGGCCGCGATCGCCATCACCGCCGCGGTCCAGCGCAACGTCGCCGCACCGTCATCGCCCGCGTCGGGCAGGTCGGTCGGAAATTCGTAGAGATCGGCCATGGCGGGTCCTTCAGAACCGGAAATAGATGAAGGGAGCGATACCTTCGAACCGCATCGCGTCGACCACCAGCATCGCGGCGACGAACGCGGCGGCGAAGGCAGGTGCCGGCAGGCGGCGCAGCCGCTCGGCCAGCCGCGTCGTCGCATCCCAGCGAAGTGCGTGGATCGCCAGGCCGAACGCGATCAACGCCACGACCAGCGGGGTGGCGCCGACCGCATTGGTTGCCGGCTGGACCAACGCGCCGAGATAGGCGAGCGCGTCGCCGAAACTGGGCGCCCGGAAAAAGATCCAGCCGAGCGTCACGACGTGGAAGGTCAGCAGGACCTTCGCCCAATGCGGCATCACGATATCGCGCGTGCGCGGGCTGGTTGCCCATAGCCGTTCCGCCACCAGCGCCGAACCGTGCAGCCCGCCCCAGATGACGAAGGTCCAGGCGGCACCGTGCCATAACCCGCCGAGCAGCATCGTGATCATCAGGTTGCGGTACAATCTGGCCTTGCCGCCGCGGCTGCCGCCGAGCGCGTCGATATAGAGGTAATCGCGCAGCCAGCGGGACAGGCTGATATGCCAGCGACGCCAGAATTCCTGGAGCGAAGCAGAGCGGTAGGGCCGGTCGAAATTGCGCGGGAAGCGATAGCCGAGCAGCGCCGCGATCCCGATCGCCATGTCCGAATAGGCCGAGAAGTCGCAATAGATCTGCACCGCATAGCCGTAGGCGGCAAGGATGAGGTCGATCGTGCCGTGCGCCTGGGGCGCGGCGAATACCGGATCGACGAATTGCGTCGCGAGCTCGGACGCGATCACTGCCTTCTTGAACAGGCCCCAGACGATGAGCAACAGCCCCATCGACACCATGCCGCGATTGAGCTTCGGGCTCTGCTGGAATTGCGGCACCAGGTCGGCCGCGCGGACGATCGGGCCGGCGACGAGGTGCGGGAAGAACGACATCAGCAGCAAGATGTCGAGCAGCCGCGCCGCGGGCACGCGTCCGCGATATACGTCGACGACGTAGCTGATGCCCTGGAAAGTGAAGAACGAAATGCCGACGGGCAGAATGACCTGCATCAACGGCGCGTCGCGGGCGACGCCGAACAGGCTCAACAGGGTTCCCGCCTGTTCGGCGAAGAAATCGAAATATTTGAAGAAGCCGAGCACCAGCAGATTGGCGGCGACGCCGGCGACCAGCAGCGCCTTGCGCCGCCGCGGATCCTCGCTGCGCGCGATCGACGCGGCAACCACCCAGTTCGCCAGCGCCGAGCCGATCAGCAACGGTACGAACCGCCAGTCCCAGGCGCCATAGAACACCCAGCTCGCCACCAGCAGCAGGAGCTTGCGCCATTCGTTCGATCGTGCCGCCCAGACCGCGGGGAACACGATCAGGAAGAACAATCCAAAGCTGAGAGTGGGGAACAGCATCGCGTCATTCGCTCGTCGCGGCGTCGATATCGGCCTGGAGCCGGGCGGCGAGCGCCTGGCCGCCGGGCCAGCGGAAATGGACATGATCGGGCCGCATCAGCGGCGGTGTCGCGTCGGTCCAGCGTTGCGCCGAACATGGCCCGCCCATCGCCGCCTGCCAGTCCCAGAAGGCGATGCCGGTCGACTGCGCGACGTCGCGCTGGATCGCGCGGACGCGACCGAGCGCCGGTGGCGCGAATAGCGGCGGCGTGCCCGACCCGGGGCAGCCGACCAGCGCGCCCGCGGCATTGTCGCGCAGATCCGGGTTGCTGCTCAGCGCGTCGGGCGCGCCGAGCAGCAGCATCGGCACCCCGGGCGCGAGCGTCCGCAACCGGTCGATCTGGCCGCGCAGCATCGTCTCGTAGGTCTTTGCGTCGAAGCGCGGTGCGAAACCTTCGTTGGTGCCGAATGCCAGGACGATGAGATCGGGCGCATAAGCGCGCACCTCCTCAGCGATCACGGCGTCGTCGGTACGGGCAAAATGCTGCAACTGGGCGCCGACCACGCCGAGGTTGGACAGCACGACACCGCCATCGTCGCGAAAGGTCGCCCAGGACGTGATCGTCACCCCGCCGTCGCCGGCCGTCACGGTCACCGTCGATTGCGGCGTCGCGCTGTGCAGGGTCGTGCAGCGCGGCGTCGAGCTCGCGGCCTCCAGGACGATCCGCTGATCGACGGCGCCGAAGCGCACGGCGAGCGTCGCGGCCGTCGGCCCGGCCATCGCGCACAGCACGAAGCGATCGAAACCGAATGCAGGACCATCGGTCGTCAGGCCGATCGTCGCACCCGGCTGGGACGCGGTCAGCGAGTAGCTCGAGAGGCCGAGCGGGGCCGGGAGGTTTTCCGATCCCTTGCCGAAGCTCGCGGCGACGCGCCAGCCCGCCGACATCGATGCCGTGACGCCACGCGTGATGTAGCCGTCCCATGGCCGTCCCGGCGCCAGTACGCCGCGCCCGCCATTGCCGTAGCGCAGCTGGAGGAGGTCGCGCCACGCGCCGGTCAGGACGTCGCCCGCGGTATGGCTGTCACCGATCTGGAGGATATGGACGGGGCGACGCCCGGCGCGCGCGGATGGTGCCGACGCCATCTGCGCGAAGACCGGTTTGAGCGTGTCGAGATTGCACGCCTCTCCGTCGCAGGGGCCGGCGGAGGCGATCGCCGGCAGCATCAGCACCGCAAGCGCCGCTGCCGTCTTCACCGGGCGATTTCCGGAGCGGTGGCCGGACCGTCGATCGCCCGCGTGGCCTCGACATAGTCGCGGATGCGTGCCGCCAGCCCCCTGGTGATCCACAGATAGCCGGTCATCGACATGTGGATGCCGTCGCCTTCGCGAACGAGCGTCCGCGCGCCGGTGTTAGGATCGGGCAGATAAGCGGCATATTGGCCGTTCCTGTCGGACGCGAGCGGCCGTGTGTCGATGAATGGCACGTCGAGCTTTGCCATCTCGCTCGCGTAGAAGGCGTTGATCGCGCCCATGTCGGAATCGGTCTGCGCTTCGCGCATCCGCGGCAGGCCGACCCAATAGACCATGGCATGATGTCGTCGCAGCAACGCAACGAAGCGGTCGATCCGCGTCGCGATCTGCGCCTTCCATCGCTCGCCGAGCATGGGGCCATATTTGCCCTCGTCGGTAATGATACCCTGGACGTCGTTGGCGCCGAACGAGACGACGGCGATGTCGATCGCATCGGATCCGAGCTGCTCCGCCGTATGTGCCTCGATGTTGAGGCGCTTGTAGCGTGTGAAGCCGGTCGCCGGCTGACTGTATTTTATCACCTCGAAACCGGTACGCGGCAGTTGCCGTTGCAGTCCCGACCAGACTCCGTCGCCATAAGAGTCGCCAAATACGGCGACACGCACCGGGCGGCCACTGCGCAAGGTGGCAATCAATTGTTTCTGCGAGGCCGACGCGCAGAATCTTGCGGCACTAACTTCTGGCCGAACAGCGTTGGTCTTTATAGGGATCGGGCAGGCAGGGGTTTTTGCTGTGGCAACCCCAGAGCCGGTATGTCCGGCGAAGCCAAGACCTATGGCAGCTCCGGCGCATACACCGAGGAGCAGGACCGCCGAGCGGTCCAGTATTGTGAATGGCAATGGCATGGTGAACCCGTTAGTTCGAGTATGACGAACGGATACACGCAACATTTCGGATAGGCAATATTTTTTATTAACAAATTAGCATATTTTGTAAAATGGATCGGAGATATATGCTTCAATATACATAAAATATCGCAATGATATCGAGTATTAGTCCTGTAGTCATGCCAATATGCGAGGGAGTTACTTCGCGGACTGGTAAAATAATCGTGCGAAAGTATATAATCCAAATATTACGACCCCAATTTCGGTGAGCCCGACGGCGGTTTCCAAGCGGGTCCGGCAATAGCCGCGCCTGCCATCCAGCGACGAGCTTATTTTTTGCCGATTCCCGCTATAGCATTCCGGGTGTTGGCGACGAGCCGTTTCATTATGGCGACGAGTCGAGCGCCGCTTCGATCGGCATACCTTTGGCGACCACGAGCGATTCGTCGCGGCGACCGGTTCCGCAGAAGCGCTTCAGGTGAGGCGAGGTAGCGTAATTGTACGTAAACGACATGAATGCGCGGATTGCCTATATCGTTCGGCATAATCGAAACCAATCTGAACCCAATATCGAAGAGATTGAATTTGTAATAAGAAAAAAATATGTTACTAGGGCGTAAAGCAAAGTTGAGTAGAATTATTTTACACCAGACCGCACGAAGGAGGCGGCGTGGAACATATTTTTGTCAGAGCTTCCGAGTTTCCACGGAAGTTCGGTCATCTCAGCCAGGCCGGTAGGACAGTGTTCGTTACTCACCATGGTCGGGAGACCCACGCTCTTCTTCCCATCGCGAATTACCATGAGTTCGTCGCCACGGCGAAGCACGACGATCGTGACGGCGTTTTATCCGATCAGGAACTGGCCGACTGGCTGCCGCTGATGCTGATCGTGACGGATGAGTCACGCACCATCGTCATGGCCAATCGTACGGCGCATGCGATGGCCCGCAAGCCCGAAGGGACGTTGCCCGGCTGCGCGCTGTTCGAAGCGTTGCCGGCGCTCAGGGAGTCGATGTTCGAGAGCTATTACAACCATACGGAGCGTACCGGCGAACCGTGCTCGTTCGAGCTGCCGGGGCTGTTCGGGACCGAGTCCTGGCATCGGGTCGAAACGTCGCGGTCGCATCAGGGTGTCGTCTTCCTGGCTCGCGACATTACCGAGGACGTGCAGATTCATCGATTGGCCGATACCAAGAAAACGCTGATCGAAGCGATGCTCGCCCATGGCGGTATCGGCTATGTCTGGTTCAACGTGCGCGGGCGGATCGAACAGGTGGATCCAGCGATGAGCGACCTGCTCCAGCTTCCTCGCGAGCGGCTGAACAACGTGCCAGTGGTCGATCTGGTCCCGGTCGGCCGGCGCGTCATGCTCCGCGAAATGATCGAGGACGTATTGACGCATGGCGGCGCCCCGCGTTTCGAAACCGAGTTCCTGCGCAATGACGGTACCACCGTCCCGGCGGTGGGGGCGATCAAGGACCTGCGCGGCGTCTATGGCAGCGAGGGCGCGGTAATGGTGGTGACGCGCAAATAAGCGGGTGCCGGCCAGTCAAGCGTGGCTTCGCAATTCCTGCGCGAGTGCCGCGAATTCGGCGTGTGCGGCGCGCGGAACGCCGAGTGGGGCGGCGCCGTCCGCCAGAACCGTCGATTGCCGCGCCATATGCTGGACGACGCTGAGATGCAGGTGCTGGTCGAACTGAAGTTCGGCGAAACCACTATTGCTCCATAGCGTGCGCGCCTTGATCGGGGCGAAGCCGTCGACGAACAGCGTGATCGGCCGTTCTACGCGGATGCGAAATCCTGCCCACAGCCCGCAGCCGACGACCGACAGCTGGAGCAGCGATATGTCGAGCCGGCACGAGCGCAGTTCGAGAATCTCCGCCGGCAGTTCGAGCCGATAGCTGAGCGGTTGCCAGACGTCGGGCCGCCGGATGACGAGGTTCGACCTACCCATTCTTCTCCGCCCCCACGCGTTACGCCACCAATACGGGCGTGCCACAGCGCACACCGTTCACCCACACGTCCGCCTGCCCGATCTGTACCCCCAGCAACGAGGTCACCTGGCCGTAGACGGTGTCGAGCGGCGTCGCGGCGACGCCCAGCACCTGGCCGACCAAGCTCGTCAGGGACCCCAGATTGATGCCGAGCCCCAAGGCGTTGACGTTGAGGTCGATGCCCGAGATCAGCGAGGAGGCGACGCCCTGCGTAAGGTCGTTGGTATTCACGTGCTTGACGGCATGGGTGGCGATGTCGTTGGCGGAGAAGTCGACCGTCTGCGCGTTGACGCCGCCCAGCCTGATGTCGGCAAACCCCGAAACCGACGCGAGCGGCGTGCGCAACATGGTCACCGGGTTCAGCGTCGGAGCGGCCTGGAAATTGGCGAAGGCATTGGGATCGACATCCGCGATCGCCGCTTCGCCGGCGGACGGCGTGACGTCGAGCCTGACCGTCGCGTTCGCGGCGCCGCCGGCGCACGATATGTCGTTGAGACGGGCACTGGCCGATGCCAACTCGACATAGATCGGCACGCGCAGCGAGGCGAGACCGAGTTGCGGCGCGACCTGGGTGTCGAGATAGATTCTGGTCTGGGCGGTGCGGACCTCGACGTCGTGCGCGGCGGTAACGCGGAGCCAGGGCGAGTTCGCCGGGCGCTCACCGATCGCGACCTTGAGCCTGACCGAGGTGAGGCCGGGAATCGTCGCGCCGAGATCGGTGCTGATCTGATGCTCGCCGCCAAGTTCGAGCGTGGCGCGCAGCATCGAAAAGGCGTCGACAGTCACAGGACGCGACGGATCTGGAGCGCTGTCGTCGGCCAGCGGACCGAGGTCGATGAGCGAGGACAGGATAGCCGAATTTTGCGGCAAGCGGTCGGCGACGGCGCGCAATACCGACGCCGCCTGGGCGTCGCTGACCGAGGCGGCCATCGCGCGCGCGATCTGCCCGAGCGTCGCCCGGGTATTGAGCAGTTCGCCATAGGTGGCGACCTGGACGTTGAGCTGCGAACGCAAGGCGTCGCTGAACTTCAGGATGTCGAGCTGGCCGCCGGCGAGCGCCTGATAATCCATCGCGCTCAATTGCAGATCAGTGCCGGCTAGCTGCGACAGCATCGCATTGGGCAGGCCGCCATCGATCGCGGCCAGCCGCGATCCGATCGAGAAGGCCGCCAGGTCGATCTGGGCGGCGGTCCCCTTGGCCTCGACGGTGACGGTCGACTTGCCGAAGACGCGGCCAAAATAGAGCGGTACCTCCGCGCCGACGCGAACGCGCGCGGCGTTGGCACCGTCGGTGCCGACGACGAAACGCTGGGCCGCCGGGACGGTCGGGTCGTCTTCATAATGACCGGGGTCGACGCTCAGAATATTGAGCCCCGGCATGGTATTGGCGTTGCGCGCGGCGGCGGCGGCGCTGTCCGCATTGTCGACATTGCCCGCAGCCGCCAGTGCCGCCGCATCGGCAATACCTTGTGCCTGGCGCTTGGCGACATAGAGGCTGGTCGCATCGACCGCGAGCGCGGCGACGCCCATGAACGCCAGCAACCCGCCGCTGAACAGGATGGTGACGTTGCCGCTCGTCGAAGCGATCAGCGAAGGTCGGCGCCGGTTCATCGGTACCCCTTTCAGAAGCTGCTCAGGCGCACGGCGGAGCTGCGCGAGATCGTCTTGTCGGGGATGGGCACGAACGGCAGCTTCATCACCGGCTGGTCCGACATGTCGTAATTGACCGTGACCTTCAGCGTTGCGCCGTCGTCCTGGACGCCGATCGCGACCTTGGTCTGGTCGATGCCGTCATAGTGCGACAGCGTGTCGGTGACGGTCTGGCGCGCGGTCAGCGCGCGCTCGTCCTGCGACAGGCCCGACAGGCTGGCGCGTGCGCCCTCGTTCGCGCTCTGCTGCAAGGCATTGGCGAAGGACAGCCATTCGCCGAACACGATGATACCCATGACGAGGAGCATCAGTACCGGCAGCACCAGCGCCATTTCGATCAGGGCAGCACCGCGCCGGTCGCCGATCAAACGCCGACAGAAGCGGCGTGGTCCGAAAGGAAGGGATAGCGTCGTCATGGACCCAGGGGTAGCTGGCGGGAATTGCCGAAATAGCCAGCAATCCGCGATGGATAACTGCGAGATTTACGTAGTTTTACGTAGGGGGATCAGGCGTGGCAGCCCGAGCGCGTGCCGTGACGGCGGGCCAGTTTCCTGGCCACTTGGGACGCGAGCAATGCGATCGCGGCCTGGGCGTCGCTGGCGAACACGCTGGTCGATCCGCACCAGGCGGCACTGCCGTCGGGACCGACCGACCAGGAGAGCGCGAGGCGCGTATCGGCACCATAGCGGTCGACGCGCAGATTGCCCCGAATCTCGCCATCGGAATAATGATCGGGCAATTCGCGCTGGATGCGGCGTGACAGTTCGTCCGCTTCGCGACCGGCTTCCGCAGAGGTGGCGGTGATCGACACGCGCGGTCCTCCGGTGGGGGAAGCGTCGAGCCGGTCGGATGGGGAGTCGGTCGACTCGATCGCACCGGACACTTTGGTTTCGACGTTGCGCATGCCGAGCCCGTCGCTGCGCACCCCGATTATCAGCAACTCGGTGATGATCAGCATCGAGAGACCCGATTGCACGATCACCGGCGCGCCCGATCGCCACAACATGATCAGCGACGCGAACGCGCCGAAGCAGATCGGCACCAGCCAGGTGGCCGGCGGTGGCGCCGGGGCGACGATCAGCGTGGCGGAGAAGAAGACGAACAGTCCCGCCGGTGCGAGCATCGCCAAGGGGCCGGCCGGGCCCTGAGAGGAGGTCATCGCTGCCCGCATAAATATCCTTTCGCCGATCGCTCCGATGTGGGCGCAGCGGCGTTGCGTCGCGGTTCACATCGCTTTGCGGTAAAAGTCCGCAATTTGCGTGATTTGCGGTTCGCGACTCAAGATTCGCCCGTTTTGACGGGGTGGCGGACAAAAATAGGGGCGCCCGTTTCGGGGCGCCCCATTGGAACTGTTCTGAATTGGCGGAATGGGTTCAGAACTTCACCTCGGCGGTCATGGTGAAGGAACGACCGCGGGGATCTGCCACGCGGGGTTCCCACGAACTGCCGGATCCGGTGTTCGAATCGTAGGTGATGGCGAAGGGCGGGTCGGTGTTGAAGACGTTCTTGACGCCTGCCGTCAGCGTCAAATTGTTGGCGAAGCGCTGCGACACCGAGGCGTTGTAGATGATGTAAGGCTTGACCCGCGGGTTGAAGTCGGGCCGTCCGGCGCTGCCGGGAAGGGCCTGGTTCTGATAGCCCGAGCGGTAGATTTGCGAGAAGGTCAGGCCGAACCCGTCCTTGCTGTAGCTGATATAGGCATTGTGCTTCCACTCCAGCCCGAGGTCGCCCGACAGGCTGAAGACGCCCTTCAGGTTGGTATAGGCGAGATTGGGGAGCAGCTTTTCCTTCTTTTCGAGCAGCAATGTGCCGTCGAACCCGGCGCCGATCGTGCCACCCAAGGCGTCAAAGCTGGCACGGCCGGAGAAATCGATGCCGCGGGTGCGCCGCGACCCAAAATTGCCGGTCCGCAGGTCGACCAAGGTGATGATCCCGTTGGTCCGGGTGATGCGGTCGGGGAAGGCGTTGATATTGGCCAAAAGCTGCGGGATCGTGATCGTGCCGATCACGTTGTCGACCGAGATCGACCAATAGTCGGCACTCAGGGTGATGCGCCGCGTCGGCTGGAGCACGGCGCCGAAGCTATATTCCTTCGACGTCTCCGGTCCGAGGTTGCGATTGCCGCCGCTCAGCGAATCCGGCGTGATCGGGGCGCAGGCGGGCTGCGGTCCGGCGGTCGTGCCTTGCGGGCAAAGCGTCGGATCGACCAGCGTGTTGCCCGGGTTGGGTGATTGCGTCACGCCATTATAGATCTGATTGAAGCTCGGGACGCGGAAGCCGGTATTGTACGATCCGCGCAGCATGAACCAGTCGACCGGCTGGAATTTGGCGGTGAACTTCGGATTGAAGGTCGATCCGAAGCCCGTGTAGTCGTCGACACGGCCGGCAACGCTGATCTCGAGCGGCTTGAAGACCGGGAACAGGATTTCGCCATAGGCAGCCTTCACGTCGCGCGTCACTTTGCTCAGCGCGTTGACGTTGTCGAAGGCGACGTTGAAGATGTCGGGCGACGACACGTCGGCGGCCGACGAGCCATTGAAGCTGTAGCTCTCGCGGCGATAATCGACGCCGACCGCCAGCTTGACCATGCCGCCGGGCAACCGGAACAGGCTGCCCGAGATCGATGCGTCGGCCTGGCGAACCTCATATTTCCCGCCATAGAGCTTGACGCCCTTGGCCGACACCGCGTCGAGCGCGGCGAGTGCCTGCGGCGTCTGTTGCAGCGCGAACGGATTGAGGATGCCGCTGTTGAACAGGCCGACGATGCCCGGCGCGCTGGCGCCCGGCGCGGTCGGCGCGCGCGGATCGGGGCCGCCGAGGACCGCATTCGGGTCGCCGTGCGTCTTGGCATAAGCAACCGCGGCCGAACTCGCATAGACGCCACGATAGCTGTAGCCGCTGCCGAGGATCGAGGTCGCGGTCGACGATGCGTAGGACGCGCCGGCGCGATAGTCCCAGCCCGGTGCGATCGGGCCGTCGATGCCGAGCGCCGCACGGAACGTCTTGGTATTGGTGACATATTCGCGCGGCCCGCAATCGGTGCAGCGCCAGCGGAAAGTGATCGGCTTGCCGTAATTAGCGGCAACCGCGGGTAGCACCGACACGATGCTGTTATAGACCGCATTGTAGGTCGGCGCGGTCAGCGCGTTGAGCGGATAGGCGATCGGCAGCGTGCTGCTATTCGCGCTGTACTGGTTGTTCGAGAAGATCTTGTGCGACGTCGCGTCGGAACCCGTCACTTCGAGATAGATCTGGTTGCCACCGAACTTGGCGGTCGCGCGACCATAATAGGTCAGCGTCTGGATCGGCTGCTGCAACGTCGCGGCCCGGCCCGTGTCCCACGAACAGGCGAGTGCCGAGCTGGGGTTCGCCCACAACACCGAATCGTAGTTCATCCCGCCGTCGACCGAATCGCACCCGGCGCCCCCGGGCAGGCGCAGCGGATTGACGCCGCCCGAGGCGGCGACGGTCGTGCCGGGAATGAAGAAGCCCGGGTTGGTCAGCAACGAGGTCGCGCCGCTGGTGCCGCCGAGCAGCGTGCCCCCCTGGGTGATGCCAACGCCAGCCGCAGTCGGGTTGATCGGAAACGCGGTCGCGACGGGCGTGCCGCGCGTGTCGATCGACAGACCGCGATTGGGCTGGTTGCCGTTGACGAACGAGCGATCGGACCCGCGCAGGATGCTGTTCCAGCTCTTGCTGACGGCGCCCATCACGTTGAAGCCCTGCTCGTCGAGCTTGCCGAAGCCGACGGTCGCCGACAGCCGATAGATCGGCGCGTCACCCGCCTCGGTGATGTCGCTGAAGCCCTGGACGTCGACACCGCGGAAATCGGTCTTGGTGATGAAGTTGATCACCCCGCCGATCGCGTCGGTGCCGTAGATCGCCGACGCGCCGTCCTTCAGCACTTCGATCCGGTCGATCGCGGCAAACGGAATCTGGTTCACGTCGACCGCCGATCCCTGCAGACCGTGCGCAGCGACACGGCGTCCGTTCAGCAGCACCAGTGTCGAGGCACTACCCTGACCGCGCAAATTGGCCGCCGACAAGCCGTTGGTGCCACGCGCCGCGCCGCTCACCACGTCCGAGTTCGAGGCCAGATTGTCCGCGCCGTTACCGTTATTGGCCAAAAACGAAATGAACTGCTCAGGACTGCTGATCCCCTCCCGGCTCAAATCCTTCGTCGTGATGATCTCCAGCGGCAAGGCGCTCTTCGCCGGATCCTGCTTGATCCGCGACCCGGTAATGATGATTTCCTTGCCGGTATCGGCATCGCCTTTCGCGTCGGGCTTGTCCTGCGCAAACGCAGCCCCCGGCAACGCACAGAGAGCGGCCAAAGCGGTGCCCGTCGTCAATACGAGACGAAGCGAGATCGAAGCTGTCATGTCAGTCCCCCTGGATACGCCCTTCCCTCGGCGCTTCATTGACGACATTAAGCATCAAAATGGACGGATGTTGCTACCTTTCTTTTGCGCGGAATGGCGAAACACATTCCCTTTTTGCGTGCAACGACGGCAAAGCGTTGCGCGCCTGCAACACGACCCGTCATCGACGGAGCCGGATGTGCATAGACCTATAACCTGGATGCATGGATGGGATCGCCGATGCCGCATCTGACCACATGTTCGCTCGGGCTGTACGCGTGACGGCCGGAGCGATCGAGCCCGGTGCAGTCGGGCGTGCGGCGCTGCGTCCGGGTTTCGGGCGGCTGGCGCTCTACGCCTTGCTCGGCTTTTCGGCCGGCCTGCCTTTCTACATGTTCAATACGGTGCTGTTCCTGCGCCTCGCGCGGCACGGCGTCGATATCGTCACGATCGGCTATTTCGCCTGGGTGTCGCTACTGCCGACCTTCAAATTCGCCTGGGCGCCCCTGCTCGACAAATACGACATGCCCGGCTTCGGCCGCTTCTGGGGCCGGCGGCGCGGCTGGATCATGGTGTCGCAACTGGGGATCTTCGCGTCGAGCGTCGGCATGGCCTTCACCGCGTCGGACAAGAGTCTGGAACTGACCGCGCTGTTCGCGCTGCTGCTCGCGTTCTGGACCAGCACGCTCGAGATCGCGGCCGACGGCTGGCGCGTCGAACTGGCCCCCAACGCAGCGGAGCAGGGGCCGCTCGTCGCGGTCAACCAATGGGGCTACCGCACGTCGATGGTGGTGGCGGGGGGCGGTGCGATCTATCTCGCCGCCGTCCTGAACTGGACCTTCGCCTATCTCGCGATCGCCATACTGGCGTTCCTGCCCTTTCCTGTCCTGGCCGCGATGCGCGCCGAGCCGGGCAGCGACGCCAATCGGATCGGGTCCTTGCTGACCGGTACGCTAGCCGGCGCGATCGCGATCGCCGCCATTACGGGCGCGACCGCCGCAATCGGCTGGGTGCTGTTGTCGGCGATCGGCTCGGCCGGGATCGATAATCCGGACGTCATGAAATATTGGGTGGCCGGGATCGGCCTGCTACCATTCGTCGTTCTCGGCGCGGCGGTGCCGTGGCTCCGGAAACTGCCCTGGCACGCGCCGCTGCGGCGGTCTGTGGCGCTGGGGCCCTATGTCGATGTGGCGTGGCGCTACGGCCTCCTGGTCATTCCGATCCTGCTGTTCATTTCGATCTACCGGACCGGTGACGTGATGGCGAACACGCTGTCGCACCCGATGTTCAACGAGCTGGGGTACGGCCTCAAGCAGATCAGCGCCGCGGATGGCGTCGTCGCGCTCGTCTCGGGGTTGCTCGGCGTGACGCTCGGCGGCCTGCTCGCGGCGCGGGTGTCGATGGGCTGGTCGCTGGTGATCGGCGGGGTGATGTCGGCGCTCAGCAACTGGATCTTCGCCTGGCTCGCGCATCAGACGCCGGGAGGACCGGTGCTGTTCTCGCTGTTCGGCGTCGGCGTGACGGCTGGCGATCTCGATCTCTATCTGGCGATGGCGGTCGATCAGTTCGGACACGGGTTCGAAGGCGCGGTGTTCGTGGTCTATCTCTCGCTTCTCGTGAACTCGCGTTTCCCGGCGGCGCAATATGCGTTGTTCTCCGGCCTCGCCTTCCTCATTCCCAGACTGCTTGCCGGGCTGTCGGGCATTTTCCAGAAGGCGATCGGCTATGACGGATTCTTCATCATGGCGGGCACCATGAGCGTCGCGGTGCTGGTCCTGCTGCCGTTCATCGTCCGCGCGAAACCGCGACCCGACGACGATCCGGGCTTGCCGGAGGCCGTGGCGGCATGATCGAGCAGGCTTTCGCGCCGGCCGCCGCGGCGGTCGCTGCCGGCCGCATTCCCGGCGCCACGCTCGGCATCGTCGCCGCGGATGGGCGGCGCTGGATGACGAATGCCGGGATGGCGGCACTGGTGCCCGAGCCCGAGGCACTGACGCTCGATCACTGGTTCGACCTCGCCTCGGTGTCGAAAGTGGTCGCGACCACGACGATGATCCTGGCGCTGGCGGATCAGGGGAAGCTCGATCTCGATCGCCCGCTGACCGACGCGATCCCCGATCTGCGCCAATATGACGTCGCCAATGCCGCCGAGCGCAAGCTCACCTTCCGCGATTGCCTGGCCCATCGCAGCTTCCTCCCGGCGGTCGAGCCGATCTACACCTATGGCGGCGACCCGGCGCGGCTGCGCGCGTTCGTGCTGCAGCGCGAATGGCGCCACGGGCCGCCGGTCTATTCGGACATCAACTTCATCCTGCTCGGGATCGCGATCGAGCGCATCACCGGCCAGCCGCTCTCGGCCTGGCCGCTGGGGGAGGGGCTGAGCTACGGCCCGCCGCCGGGTCCAGCCGTCGCCACCGAGCTATGCCAGTGGCGCGGACGTGTGCTCAAGGGCGAGGTGCATGACGAGAATTGCTACGCGATGGGCGGCGAGACCGGCCATGCCGGGCTGTTCGGGACGGTCGCGGGCGTGCTCGACTTCGCGCAGGGACTGCTCGACGGCAGCGGCGCGTCGCCGGCGATGCTCGCGGCGATCCGCACGCCGATCGAGGGGCACCGCACCTGCGGCTGGGAGCGCCGGTTCGACGGCTGGTCGGGCGGTGCGACCTGCTCGGCCGAGACGATCGGGCATACGGGCTTTACCGGCACCGGCCTATGGGTCGATTTCGAGCGCGGTCTTGCCTGGACGCTGCTCACCAACCGCGTCCATCCGACGCGGCACAGCGAGGCTGGGAAAAGCATCTTCGAGGTTCGGCCGGCGACCGGGGACGCGGTGGTTGCGGCGTGGGACGCTGCGGACGTGGCGTAAATGGTCGCTTACGACGTCCGCTATGGAGGTTCATTTCAATCCTCCCCCGCCAGGGGGAGGTGCCGCCGAAGGCGTCGGAGGGGGCGGACGGCGGCTAACTCTCGAATTTCTCTCGCCGTTCGATCGCAATCCTGACGATCTCTCGGACTACGCTGTCCAGATTGGTCAAAACGTCGGTCGCCGGATAGTGCAGCACGCGTACTCCCCGCGATACAAGCCATGCGTCGCGAACGGCATCTCGCGTCGGGCGATCGCCACGATTGTGCGCCTCGCCATCGACTTCGATCGCCAGCTTCGCACGCGCGCAGTAGAAGTCGAGGACATAGTCATCGGCTGCATGCTGTTTGCGAAAGTGCAGGCCAGCATCGTTCTGACGCAGCGCGAGCCAAAGTCCGATTTCGGGGGGCGTCATTGCCTTCCGCAGGCGCTTCGCATGGCGCTTGCCGTCGCCCGAACCTTCGAGCCGCATGGCATCCTCCCCTTCCGTCATCCCCCGCTTGCGCGAGGGCTGCCACTTCCCCCTGGCGGGGGAGGATTGCGCTGTCGATCACCCGTGCGATCGCGCCACAGCGGTCTTCGATGAATTGACTCGCGATGATACCCCTCAATTCTCCGCCGCGATCAGCTCCAGTGCAGCGTCGACCGCCTTGGTCGCCTCGACGCCCGGCGGGATGTCGTTGGCGTAGGTGGAGAAGGTCAGCGTCCGCCCGCTCTTCGCGATCATGTAGCCCGACAAGGCGGCGGATGCGTTGAGCGTGCCGGTCTTGGCGAACAATTTGTGGTCGAGCGCGGTGCCGCCGAAGCGCTTCGCCAAGGTACCGTCGACGCCGCCGATCGGCAGCGTCTCGCGCCATGCCGTGCCCCATGGCTGCGCGGCAATCCAGCGGAGCAGCGCGACCGCGCCGCGCGGCGCGACGCGGTTGTAGCTCGACATGCCCGATCCGTCGGAGAAGTCGAAGGTCCAGCGCGGCACCCCGGCGCTGGCGAGCATAGCGCGCACCGCGACCTGACCGTCGGCGATCGAGCCGCTGCCCGCGACCAGCGACGACCGGCGCAGGAACAATTCGGCATGGAGGTTCTGGCTGACCTTCATGGTATGATGCATGTCATCCATTAGCGGCGGCGGAGTCAGCTTGGCGAGCACCGGCGGCAGCGGCGGCCGGGCAGGCGGGGCATTGCCGCGGATCGCAGGGTCGTCGGCGGGCATCAGCGGGCGATGGCGCACGTCGATCGTGCCGGTGACGCGGACGCCGCGCGCCCTGAGCAATTGCACGAAGCGCCAGGCGGCGTAGCGCGCCGGGTCGTCGATCCCGACGTGAAGCGTGTCGGGCTTGGCGTCGGCGCCGATCGTTCCCGTCAGGCGCAAATCGTAGCCGTTCGGCGCGCGGTCGAACTCGATCGCGCTCTTCGTGCCCGGCACGGTGACCAGGCGGTTGTCGACCGTGTAGTAAGCCGGCAACTCGACCTTGGGCGGTGCGCCGACCGCGCCCGGCGTGACGGTCACAGCCAATTCGTTGTCGTCCATCGTCAGCGCCGAGGTCGCGGTGCCGTAGCGCGAGGGGATGTTGTTCCAGCTCATCCCCGGGCTCCAGCGCTCGTCGGGGAAGAGCGTGTCGTCGCCGATCACGTCGCCGACGACATGCGTCCTCGCCGCGACCGCGTCCGCCAGCGTCGTCAGGCAATCGACGGTGCAATCGTCGGCGCCCGACAGCCGGGCATCGCCATTGCCGATCAGCACGACGTCGCGCCCGTCGAGCCGCACTGCTGCACCCCCGGTCGCATCGGGCTGGGTCAGGTCGCCCATCGTCGCGAGCGCGGTAGCGGTGGTGAACATCTTGGTGTTCGATGCCGGGATGAAGCGCTGGTCGGGATTGATCGCGACCACCTCGCGGCCCTGATCGTCGACCACCAGGATCCCGAAGCGCGTGCCGGGTCCGGCCTGGGCGAGCGCCGCCTCGACCCGCGCCCTGAGCCCGGCGTCCTGCGCGGCGGCGGGCGTGGCAGCGGCGAGGGCGGCGACGAGCGCCAGAAGATGTTTCGTCACGGCCATCGTCTCCCGATCAGGAAAAGGCGAGCGGCGAGGCCGCCCATTCCGCGCGCGCCCGCGCAACCAAGGTCTTCAACGTCGCCGCCTGCCGCCGCCATGCGCTCTCGGTGGCGGCGTTCCAGCCATCGACCGTATCGCGCAGCGCGTCGATCGCGAAATCGACGAAGGAGTCATATTCCTCCTGGCGGAGTGCACCGTAATTGCGGTGGTTGAACACCAGTTCGGCGACCTGACTCCACACCCATTTGCGGTCGCGGGCGAGGCCGTACATCCATTGCAGCGTTTCGTCGGTCATCCGCACCGAGGTCGCGTCGATATGGAGGAAGATCGCGCGCCGGTCCGGATACCGCGCAAAGAAGCGGTCGAACAGCAAGGTGCGCATCGCCGCTTCACGGCCGTCGAGCGCCATCAGACTCGCCTCGATCAGATCAGCGTCAGGCATCGCGCGCCGAGCGGTAGATATCCTCGTCGAGCGCACCCTCCCAGCGCGCGACGGTGGTTGCGACGGTCAGGTTGGCGCAGGCGCTCGGTACCGTCCGCGTCATGTCGAGCAGGCGATCAAAGGGCAGCACGAAGCCGACGACGAGCGCGGTCTGCTCGGGTGCGACGCCCACCGCCGACAGCACGGCGGCGAGCATGAACAATGAGGCCGACGGAACCGGCGCGGTGCCGAACGCCGCGAGCGATCCGGTCAGCAATACCAGGCCATAGACTTGCGGCGTCAGCGGAGTGCCGAAAGCCTGGAGCGCGAACAGGCTGAGCAGGCCGACATACATCGCCGTGCCGTCCTTGCCGATGCTCGCGCCGAGCGGCAGCACGGTCGAATAGACCGGGCGCGCAATGCCCAGATTGTCCTCCGACACGCGCATCGCGACGGGCAGGGTGGCGCCGCTCGACGCGGTCGAGAAGGCGATGACGAGTGCGTCGACGATGCCGCGGAAGAAGGGGAGGACGGGCAGTTTCGCGACGAAGCGCAGGATCAGGCTGTGCACAACCAGCATCTGGATCAGCGATCCAGTTATGACCGCGAGCGCCAGCCAGCCGACATGGACGAAGACCGCGCTGCCGTTTGCCGCGACCGCATTGGCGATCAACGCGAAGACGCCGAACGGGGTGGCTTCCATCACGACCGTGACGACCTTGAGCAACACCGCCGAGGCCGACTGGAGCAAGGCGGCGAACGGCTTGCCGGCCTCACCGGTCAGCACCGTGCCGACGCCGAACAGGATGGCGACGAAGATGAGCGCGAGCATGTCGCCTTTGGCGAGCGCATCGACGATGTTGAGCGGGATGATGCCGATCAATTGATCATAGGGAGTGACTGCCGCGCCCAGGGCATGCGGCGCGGCGGTACCCAGCGGTGCACCGGCGCCGGGCCGGATGAGCGTGGCGACCAGCATGCCGACCGATACCGCAATCGCCGTGGTCGCGGCGAACAGCCCGATCGTCCGCGCGCCGAGGCCGCCGAGTTGTCGGGGATCGGCCAGGCTGGTAATGCCGGCAGCGATCGTTACCAGCACGATCGGCGCGACCAGCATGCGGATCGCGCGGACGAACAGGTCACCGAGGAACTGGAGGTACGGCGCTCCGGCCGGCCAGACGAGTGCGAAGATCACGCCGAGGATCAGCGCGCCGACGACGCGTTGCCAGAGCGGGATGGCGAACCAGAAGCGCATCGCCGTTACCTGCCCTCACCCTTCCGCGGCTGCGCCGCTCCCTCCCTCTCCCAATGGGAGAGGGAAGGGGCCCGCCCGGCGCAGCCGGGTGGGAAGGGTGAGGGTAGCATCAGGAGCACGTCCCCGGTGTCGGCGTATGCGGCAGCGCGCGGCCGGCCGCCACGCCGGTGAGCTTGCCGTTGTCGACCGCTACCTTGCCGTTGACGACCACGGTCTTCACGCCGGTGGCCGGCAAGGTCGGCTGTTCGTACGTCGCCTTCGCGGCATAGGTCTTGGGATCGAACACCACGACATCGGCGAACGCGCCCGGCTTGAGCTCGCCGCGGCCCTTCAACCCAAACCATTTGGCGGTCAGCGTCGAACTGCGCGTGAGGAAGTCGTTCAGCGAGATCACTTTGTCGGCGACGACATATTTGGCGTATTTGCGCGCGAACGTGCCCCAGACGCGGGGATGGCCACTCGACGCGTCGCTGTCGGTCATGACCCAGGGTTGCTTCATGAAGGCGGCGATGTCGGCCTCGCTCTGGTTGAACGAGACGACCCCGGCGTCGTGCACGCGGATCGCGGCGATCGCCGCCGAGACCGGATCGGTCTTCATCGCCGCGGCGATTTCGTCGAGGCGCTTGCCGCGCCACTGCCCCTCGACGATCAGCAGCGAATGCGCGCCGCCGCGCTTGCGCATGTTCTCGGCGATGCCGTCGCGCAATTTCTGCGAGAGCGATGGGTCGTCGAAGCGCTTGAGCAGGGCGGGGCGGCCACCGTCCTGCGCCCAGAGCGGGATCAGCGAGGCGACCAGGCTCGTGCCCGAGGCCGACCAGGGATATTGGCTGGCGGTGATGTTGACGCCTGCCGCCCGCGCGGCGTCGATCCTGGCGATGATCTGCGGCGCCATGCCCTGGACGTCGACCCCCAACGCCTTGATGTGGCTGATATGGATCGGCATGCCGGTCGCCTTGCCGATGTCGATCGCTTCGTCGATCGCGGCGGCGAGGCCGACCGTATAATCCGACTCGTCGCGGATATGGCTGTCGTAATAGCCGCCGCGCCTGGCCGCTTCCTGCGACAGCGCGATGACCTCGTCGGTCTTGGAAAAGCTTTGCGGTGCGTAGAACAATCCGGTCGAAAACCCGATCGCGCCCTCGCACATTCCCTTGGCGACCAGCGCCTTTTCGCGCGCGAGTTCGGCCGGCGTCGGCGCGCGGTCGGCGCCGCCGATGACCTGGCTGCGGATCGCGCCGAACCCGACATAGGTCGCGAAATTGATCCCGACCGGCCGGGTCTTGGGCGTCGCCAGCGTGCCGGCCACGTCGGTGCTGCCGCCGCCGTCATTGCCGATGAACGCGGTGGTCACGCCCTGGAGCAGGAAGGCCGGGATCAGCCGCGTCTTCGCATCGGGTGACGCCAGCCATGGCCCGGCATGGGTGTGCGGATCGATGAAGCCGGGTGCCACGATCATGCCCGTCGCGTCGATCGTCCGCGCGGCCGCGATCTTCAAATGCGGGCCGACCGCCAGGATCTTGTCGCCCTTGACCGCGACGTCGCCGGTGAACGGCGCGCCGTCGCCCGTATAAACGGTGCCGCCGCGCAGGATCAGGTCGGCGGTGGCGGCGGGGGAGGGCGCGGCGCCGATCGAACAACCGGCGAGCAGAGTGGCGGCGAGGGCTAGGCGCGGCTTCATCAGGCGATCCTTTCGGTGGCCGCCAGCGCCGTCAAGGTTGGGCTAACGACTCCTCGGTGGAGGTATAGCTCGAATGCATACCTTTTTCCGGCGGAACGTCGGTCGCGAAATACGCGACGCCGGTCCCGCGTACCGGATCGATCCACAGGCCGGACTTGAGGCCATAGGCATCGCCGAGATGCCCGACGCGCTTGCGGCCGTCGCCGAACAGGTCGTCGTGGCACCCGGTTTGTGCGGTCGGGATCAGGAACATGCCGAGCCCGTAGCTGCACACCCAGCCATCGCCGATATCGCCGTTATTGCCGTCATAGGTCCAGGCGGGCGTTTCCATCAGCTCGACCGACGCGGGCGAGAGCAAGCGGATGCCGTCTACCTTGCCGTTGCCGAGCAGCATCCGGCCGATCGTCTCCAACCCGCGCGCGGAAATGTGCAGGCCCGATTGCGGCGCGAACATCGCGCCGTTGGCGCCGGCCTTCCAGCGCGACAGGTCGCAGCTGCCGTCGGTCGCGGGGGTGACGGGGCAGGCGGGCCGCTTGCCGTGATTGTCGTCCTTGGTCACCTGGCCGCCGCGAAACAGGACGACGCCGCGGGCGATCGTCGCGTCGTCGCACGTGTCCCATTGGTAACAGGCCTTGAGGTGTAGCGGCCTGATCACCAGGCGGTCCATCAGCCGGTCGAACCTTTCGCCGGTCGCGCGCTCCATCACCGCGGCGACGACCGGGAAATTGAAATTGGTGTAGCGGAAGAAAGTGCCGGGCGCGTGTTTGGCATCCCAGGCCTTGGGATTGGCGAGCGTCGCGCGCATGTCGCCGTCCAGCGGAAGGACGTAGTCGATCGTGTCGGTCAGGCTCGAGCGGTGCGACAGCAGCAGCCGGAGCGAGATCGGCGCGTCGGGAAAGGCCGGATTGCGGAACGTGTAGCCGAGCCATTTGGACACGTCGGAATCGAGGTCGAGCTTGCCCTGCTCGACCAGCCGCATCACCCCGATCGTCGTCACCATCTTGGAGATCGAGGCAATGCGCACCGGGTCGTCGGGCGTGACCCCGCGATTGACCGCGGGATCGGCGAACCCCTCTGCCCGGGCGGAGGTTTCGCCCTTGCGGTCGAAGGTCACGCGGACGGAGGCGACGGGCTGGGCGGCCGCCGCGGCGGCGATGAAGAGCAAGGGGAGCATGTCACGAGGCTAAGGCCGACTTCGGCCGACCGCAACGGGGCGATGCGCAACGAGGGATGGGACCAGCCGAAGCCGGGGGTTGCCGGTTACACTCGGCCCGATCCGCCTGCCAAACGACGCCCTCGCTCAGTCCTCGCCCTTTAGCGACGAAACCTCGATTCCCGGCATGATCCGGTCTTCTGGCGCAAAGTCGTTTCCCGTCGCGTCGACCTCGACCGTCATCGTCGGGCTGTCCCAGCGCCAGAATCCCACCGGCGGCTTGCTCTCGGTCAGACGAAACGACGGGTCCTGCGCCAGGATGAGCTTGGCGGCGGCGAATAACGGCTTCGTATCGACCAACAGATCATAGGCGTAGCACCAGCGGTGGTTCTTCGCATCCATGCCGATCTGAATCTCATAGCGCTTGTTCGTGAAGCGCTGCGTATGATCGCCCGGGTCCATCGGAATCGGCCGCAGGCCGGCCGCCTGAATCCGGCTCCGCGCGATGTCGATCGCACCGCCGTCGCGCACGAAGGGCATACAGATCGATTTGACATATTCAGGCACGGCGCTGCCGGATGTTGCCGCACCTAGGGCCAAGGCAAGGATGAGCATTGTCGGATTCCTTCCACTATCGTGTCGAACGAAGATTGTACCGGTGGGGCTCGATCAGTCCTTCAGCAGGGACATGTACAGATCGTAGTCGCGCTTGGCTTTCTCCCGCGCCCATTTCGCCATGGCGCCCGACGCGTTGAGGTATGCGACGCGGGCATCGATACATTTTGCCGCAAACAAAATGTCGTCTTCGTTGGCTTTCTGGTGATCGAGAAGTGCCTTTACGGCATCGGGCTTTGCGATCCCGCAGATCGCGTTGCTGGCAATATTATAGGCTGTCGCCGCTGCCGACTTGTCGCCGGCCGCCTTGGCCACATCGCCCTCCACCATCTTTATCTCGGACACGCGATAGAGCGGTTGCAGGTCCATCATGTGGCCCACGCCCTCTCGCCCATTCCGGTCGATCCAAAGTATCGCATGGTCCACGGCATCGTCGGTAACGCGGCGCCAGACTGCTGCCTCGGACGCCTTGCCGGCCGAATAGAACTTCAGTGCCTTTTTCGAGGCATAGTCGGCGACGTCGCGCTCCAGATGCTCCATGTCGACCATCGAGCCTTCGACCGCCTTGCGGTCGTCGGATCCCTTGGCGAATTTAGTCAATTGGCGGTAGCGCGCTCCGCCGTCTTTGCGGGCCTGGATCAGGAGCTTTTGCGCTTCCGCGGGCTGCCCCTGTTCGAAGCTGGCGATGGCATATTCGCGCAATACCTTGGCATTGTTGCTGAGCACGCCGATCTTCGCGCCGCCGTCGGCATATTGGAGGAGAGCGGCATAGGCCGCGCGAATAGCCTCGTACCCTTCGCGGGTCTTGCCCTTTTCGCGCAAGTTTTCCGCCCGGACCGCCGCAGTGTTCATCACTTCGGAAAACACGAAGTCCTTATCCTTGCCGGTCAGCGCGGGGTCCGCGAGCGCTTTCTCGCCGAGCAGAAGCTTCAAGTCGCAGCCGCGCTCGGTCTTTTCTCCGAAGCAGGCCATCGAATAGCCGGACTGCGCGCTTGTCCACATGACGTAGGCTGGAGCATCCAATGGCGGGTTGACCTGCCCCAGCGGCGCAAGCGCGTAACCGGCCGACCGCCAGCCCTTCAGCCCCTCGCGGAGCCATAGGATGTTGACGTAGCCGAGGCGTCGCAGATTCAGTGCCGCGTTGTAGGAATAGCCGCAACTCGTGTGGTGGCAATAAACCAGGATCGGGCGCTTCAGATCGCCGCCGGTCAGTCGCCGAATCGCCGGTTCGTATTTGGCTGCGGCCTCGCTGCTGTTCCCGCTCGTTGCCAGCGATGCGATCGGGTTAGCGCCGGGGATTTGCTGGACGTCCAGCATTGGGGCGATGATGATGAGATCCTTGAAGCGGTCGATCACACACTTGGCTTCGCGTGGAGAGGCGATCGTCACTCCCTCTACGGATGTCGGCATCGAGCCTTCCGGCGTGGGGTCTTGCCCGACGTTGCAGGCGGCGCGCATTTCCGTGATCGAGGTGGCATGTGCCCAGCGGGGAACCGACACCGCCAAGATAGCGAGAGCCAACAGCAATATTCGAGACGTCATGACAATGCATTCCCCCTGCAACCTCGTCGGTGACAGCGCAGGGGGCTGGCTCGATCCGACCGATCGGACAATCCCGGAATGTATGGGGTCTGGCGAAAAATTCGCTTTGCCAGCCATGGTTGCCGAACTCGGCGGCCCTGGCGATTCGTCAGGGCGCCTTGCTTGACACCTTTGGAATACTCGTCGTCTCGCCCTCGCCAAACGTGGTCGCGCGGTACAGCAACGTGATCGACACGCGGCGGTTGCGCGGGTCGGCAGGGTTGTCCGCGATCATCGGCTCGCGGTCGGCGACGCCTTCGATGCGGTCGAAGCGCGTTTCGGCCAGACCGCCTTGCGCCAGCCGACGCCGGGTCGCTTCGGCGCGGCCGGTCGACAGCATCCAGTTGTTCATCGCCAGCGGATTGCCATAGGCCAGGTTGTCGGTGTGGCCGCGGATCATGATCGGGTTTTCCATGCCCTTGATAGATCCCGCGATCATCCCGATCAGGTCGCTCGCCTGCGGCACCAATTGCGTCGTGCCGAGCGCAAACATCGAATAATCGGCGTCGTCGACCAGGTCGATGCGCATGCCGTCGCGGGTCTGGATGAACTTGATGTGGCTGGCGAGCTTGGCGAGTGCGGGCGACTTCATCGCCTTCAGCATCTGCTGCTTCATCTTCTCGAAATTCTGGTTGTCCTCGGCGGTCAGTCGCGCCTTCAGCGAGCCCTTCTCGCCCGAACCGATATTGGTGCCGCCGGTCGCGCCCACGGGGATTGTCAGCGACTTGGTGCCGGTTTGCGACGCGCGGTGCGGGTAATTGTCCTTGTCGGTGATCGACGATCCGCCGAACATCCCGTTCGAGCCCGCGCTGTTCTCCTTCATGTTGACGAGCGTCGGGGAGAAATAGTCGGCGATGCCCTTGCGCTGTTTTTCGGTCGTGGCGCCGAGGATCCACAGCAGCAGGAAGAACGCCATCATCGCCGTCACGAAATCGGCATAGGCGACTTTCCACGCGCCGCCGTGATGGCCGCCATGCCCTTCGACATAGACCTTCTTGACGATGATCTTCGGCGGCTGGTTGCTGCCGTGCGGAGCGCGCGCGGCGGCCATTATTCGGCGCCTGTGGCGCGGCGGTGCCAGCCCGCTCCCCCACCCGACCGCCCAATCAGGGTACGATCGTGGGCGGTCGGGTGGGGGAGCGGGCTGGCACCGTCAGTCATAACTTAACGTCCACGAAGGCCGTCGAAGACCTCGGCGAAAGCGGGTTGGTTGCTGTGCGCGATGCCCGAGCGCGCGGCCTCGATGACCAGAGGTTGCGGGTGGCCGTGGAGCGACGCGATGATGATCTGTTTGACCACGTGATAGATCGCAGCGTCGGCGTCGATCACCTGCTTCAGCCGCGTCGCCAGCGGGCCGACGATGCCGTAGGCGAGCAACACGCCCATGAACGTGCCGACCAGCGCCGAGCCGATCATCGCGCCCAGGATCGAGGGCGGCTTGTCGATCGAGCCCATCGTCTTCACGACGCCCAGCACCGCCGCGACGATGCCGAGCGCAGGGAGCGCGTCGGCCAGGCCCTGCAAGGTCGATTGCGGGCCCTCGACTTCGTGATGATGGGTCTTGATCGCGTTATCCATCACTTCCTCGACGGCGTGGACGTCGAGCGTGCCGGACGAAACGACAACGAGACGCAGCGTATCCGCGATCAGGTTGATGAGCGTGTGGTCGGCCAGCAGCCGAGGATATTCGGCGAACACGGCGGAGGATTTGGGATCCTCGACATGCGGTTCGAGCGCGATCGGCCCGTCCATCCGCAGCATCTTCATCAGCTTGGAGACCAGGAAGATGACGTCGAGATAATCCTGCTTCTTGTATTTCGGCCCCTTCATCACCTTCATGATGCCGCCGCCGAGCGCCTTGAGCTCCTTGGGCGAGTTGCCGATGATCAGCGCGCCGGCCCCGGCGCCGCCGATGATGAGCATTTCGTGGGGAATAGCCTCGAAGACAGGCCCCAGCGCGCCGCCCGTGAAAGCGAACCCGCCGAATACCATCGCCAGAAGAACAACGAGGCCGATTGCCGGAAACATTGTAGCTCTAAATTCCCCCCTGCGATCAGGCCCGAACCGGATAACGACCGGTATCGCCAATGGTTAATCGGTTTTTGGTAGCCAACCGGTTAAGGATAAGCGTTTTTCGGAGAGCCGGGACGGCGCCGCGGGCGCCAGCCCACTCACTTCAGATAGTCGAATAGCGAGAGGCCCGCGAGCTTGGTAAAACTCGCCTGGGTCGCCTGCAACGTCGTCATCGTCTTCTGAAGATTGGTGATTGCGGCGGTCACGTCGGTATCCTCGAGCGCCGAGCGTGTCGCTTCGCGATCGGTGGCGACGTTCTTGAGTCGGGCGGTCTCCACATCGACCCGCGCAGCGCGCGCGCCGAGCGAGGCTTGCACGCTGGCGGCCTGATCGTTCGCCGCCTGGATGGCATCGCCGACCGACCCTGCGACCGACGAGACGTCACCGGTGCCGCGCAACGCTGCGGACAGCGACGAGATCTGCGACAGGATATTGTTGCCGCTCGAATCGACGAACACGCGAGCCGCCGAGTCGCCCGGCTGGATCGATTCGTTGGCGCCGACCGGGACCGATGCGGGCCCGCTGGTCGAGAAAGTGAACGTGCCGTCGGCATTCTTGACGACCGCCGGATCGTCACCGGCGGCGAAGATCGACGCGCCCCGCGAATCCTTGACGTTGGCATAGTCCGCCAGGTTGTTGACGATCGTGTCCAGCTGGTCGGCGATCGCGCTGCGGTCGCTGGCCGACAAGGTGCCGCTATTCGCCTTGACTGCAAGTTCCTTGGCCTGCTGGAGCGCGTCGGTGATCGAGCTCAGCGTGCCGTCGGCCTGGCTCAGCGTCGTGCCGACCAGGGTCAGGTTGCTGCCATAGGCCGTATCGTCGGCGCCGGCGCGCGCCAGCGTCTGCAACCGGCTCCAGTCGACCGCGTCGTCGGACGGCGCGTTGATCTTCTTGGTCGTCGCTATCTGGGTTTGCAGCTTGTCCGCGGTTGCCGTCAGCGCCTGCATGCCTGTCAGGTTGGTCGTGTAAAACTGGTTGGTCGAGATCTGCATCGCGATTACCTGATATCGAGGATGGTCTGAATGGCGTCGCGCGCGGCCTGGATGACGCGCCCGGTGGCGGCGTACGCCTGCTGGTAGCGCATCAGGTCGACGGCTTCGCTATCGAGATTGACGCCCGAGGCGCTGTCGCGCGCGGTAATGGCGTTGTCGTGGATGGTGGTCTGGGCGTCCGCCACCGCCTTACGCTGTGCCAGCGTCGCGGCGTTGGCGGTGGTCATGTCGACTACGCGATTCTCGTAATTGCCCGAGGTGCGCAGCTGCGCCAACGCCTGGAGATTGGTGTTGTCCCGCGTCCCGCCGCCGACCGCCGCTGCTGCGATCTGGCTCGGATCGCCGAGCGTCATCGTCATCTGCGCGGTACCGCCACTGGTATCGAGCGCGAACATTGCGGCGCCGGGATTGCTGTTGAGGTCGCGGCCGGTTGCCTGGACGCCATTGACGCCATCGGTGAAATCCTGCGCGACCTGCTGCAGCTGGGCCTTGGCATCGACCACGTGCTGCATCGAATCCGCAATCCCCGCGAGTGCGCCGCCGAGCGGCGTCAGGCTTTGCAGATCGGATCCGGTGACGACGCTGTACGACACGGCGCCACCGGCATTGGCGGCATAAGTAACGGTTCCGGCCTGATTGCCGCTGACCAATGTCGGGCCGCCGGTGCCCCCGGCCTGTACGGTGGCGCGACCGATCGAATCGAAACTGACCGTGACGTCGGTCAGCGCGCTCATCTGTTCGAGAACTTGATCGCGCTGGTCGAGCAACGCCGCCGCGCCCGACGTGCCCGGGGTCGCGCGGCTCAGGCCGTCATTGATCTTTGCCAGTGTCTGCGATGCCGAGTTGAGCGAGGCGACCGAGGTCTGCGCGGTGCCGTCGAGGTCTCGCGCGACCTGATCGAGTGCGGTGCCGGTTTCGGTGAAGGCGTTGGCCACGCCCGACGCCGCTTCGAGCATCGATGCGCGCGCACCGAGCGAGGTCGGGTCGCTCGCCAACGTCGTCGACGCCGTGAAGAAGCTCGACATCTGGGTGCTGAGCTGGTTGCCGTCGAGCGCGGTCTCGATGCGGTCGAGCCAGGTCACGCTGGTTTCGGTCTTGGCGAGATCGCTGCCCGAGGTGCGGACCTGCGCGGACGCGTAGAAATCGCCGGCGCGGGAAATGCCCGTGACCAGCGAGCCCAAGCCGTTCATCGTCGAATTGGCGCCGGTGGCAGCGACCTCGACGGTCGTCGCCGTGCGGCGCGAATAGCCGACCGTGCTCGCGTTGGAGATGTTTTCCGACACGGTGTTGAGCGCGACCTGATAGGCTTTCAGCCCGCTCGCGCCGATCGACAGCATGTCGCTCATGATGCCGTCCCTCCGTCAGCAGACGTGGGCGCCGGCGCGCTTTCCCCGGTCGCGCCGGGCTGAAGCCCCTTTTGCGATCTGGCGAGGAATTCGGTCATCGCCTTGCCGATACCGATCGGCTGATGCGCGGCCATGCTTTCAGCGACCTGCTTGTCCTGCATGTCGCGAAACGTGTCCGAATCCTTGGTGTCGAGCAGTCCGTCGCCCAGGCTCGCCTGGCGCATCGACTTGAGCATCATGTTGATGAACACCGCCTCGAACTGCTCGCCCGCCTTTTTGAGATTGGCGCGCGAGGTGAGCCGGCTGGTGTCGGTCGAAATGCCGGTGGTCGGCTGCGCCTGCGGCGCTGCGGGGAGCGGTATGTCGGTCACAGGATGATCAGGTCGGCTTTCAGCGCGCCCGCCTCCTTCAATGCCTCGAGGATCGCGACGAGATCCGACGGCGAGGCGCCGATCGCGTTCACCGCCTTGACGATGTCGGCCAGCCTGGGGCCGGGCGCCAGCAGGAACATCGGGCGCTTTTCTTCCTCGACATTGACGCCGGACTTCTGCTCGTTGGCGGTCTGGCCGTTGCTGAACGGCGCGGGCTGAACGACGGTCTGCTTCTCGTCGATGCGGACCGTCAGCTTGCCATGCGTGATCGCCGCGGCGCCGACCCGGACGGTCGAGTTGATCACCACCGTGCCTGTGCGGGCATTGACGATGACGCGCGCGGGCGGCTCGGCCGAGGTTACGGTCAGGTTCTCGATCTCGCTCATCATCGTCGCGCGGATATCGGCGCCGGCGGGCGCGTTGACCTTGATCGACACGCCGTCGACCGCTTCGGCCACGCCGCCGCCGAAGCGCGCATTGATCGCGGCCGCGACGTTCTGCGCGGTCGTGAAATCCGACCGTGCGAGATTGAACACGAGCGAAGGCGCGTTTTCGAACCCGGTGTCGACCGCGCGTTCGACCGTCGCCCCTTCGGGGATACGGCCCGACGACGGGACGTTGACCACCACGGACGATCCGTCCTTGCCTTCGATGCCGAGGCCGCCGACCGCCAGATTACCCTGCGCCATCGCGTAGATCTGGCCATCGGCGCCCATCAGCGGGGTGAGGATCAGCGCGCCGCCGCGCAGGCTCTTGGCCTTGCCCATCGAGGCGACGGTGATGTCGATCCGCTGGCCGGGCTTGGCGAAGGGCGGCAAGTCGGCGGTGATCATCACCACTGCCGCATTCTTGAGACCGGGGCTAACGCCCGCGGGCAGTTGCAGGCCGAAGCGCGAGGCGACCGCCTTCATCGACTGCATGGTATATTCGAGATTGTCGTCGCCGGTGCCGGCCAGGCCGACGACGATGCCGTAGCCGGTCAGCTGGTTGCTGCGGATTCCCTGGAAAGTGCCCAGATCCTTGATGCGGTCGGCCGCGGCCGGGGTCGCGGCGAAGCCGGTCATCAGGGCCAGCAGAACGAGGAAGACACGCAGCATGCGACGATATCCAATCATTGTCGCCCGGCGGTGTGGCACGGAGATGGTTAAAGCGATGCTAACCATCCTTCGCGGCCTCAGAACGGGCTGATTACCGAGAAGAAGCGGCTGAGCCAGCCCTGGCGGCTGGCGCGGGCGACATCGCCCTTGCCGGTATAGGCGATGCGGGCGTCGGCGACGCGCGTCGACAGCACGCGGTTGTCGGCGCTGATATCGGCGGTGCGGACGATTCCCTTGATCTGAACGAACTCGTCGCCACGATTGAGCGTGACGCGCTTCTGCCCCTGCACGAGCATCGTACCGTTCGAATAGACCGCGACCACCGTCACCGACACTTCGCCCGACAGCGAATTCGACTGATCGGCGGTGCCCTTGCCGTTGAAATTGCGCGTGCCGCTGACCGAGGCATCGGTGCTCTTGAACAGCGACAGCGCACCGGTCGTCGGCGGCGTGAGGCCGAAGCCGCCGCCCGAATCGAGCTTCGACGAAGAGGATTTCGACGCCTGGGTGTTTTCGACCAGGACGATGGTCAGCGGGTCGCCGACCTTTCTCGCCACCGCTCCTTCGTACAACGCGGCATAACCGTTCTGCGGCTGGAAGATCGAGCCGTTGGCCGGCGCCGGCGGCGGCGGGACGGGCGGGGCGGCCGAATAGTCCTCGACCGGCTTCTTCTTGCCGAGCAGGCGGGCATCCGCGGGCGCCGCGACCGAACAGGCGACCGCGATCGCGGCTGCGCCGGCGACGAGTTTGGAGATCGTACGCATCAGATGTTCTGGTTCACATATTTGAGCATGTCGTCGGTCGCCGAGATCATCTTCGAATTGACCTCGTACGCGCGCTGGCATTCGATCATGTCGACCAGTTCCTCGACGACGTTGACGTTCGACGCTTCGAGCATGCCCTGGCGGACCATGCCGCGGCCGTCCTCGCCCGGGACGCCGAGATTGGCGGCGCCGGACGCCGCGGTTTCGAGCAGATAGTTGTCGCCCTTCGACTGCAACCCCGACGGGTTGGGGAAGGTCGCGACCTGGAGCTGGCCCAGCACGCTCGGCTCCGTCTGGCCGGCGATCGTCGCCGAGACGGTGCCGTCGGTGCCGACGGTGATCTGGGTGGCGCCTTCGGGTACGGTGATGCCGGGCATCACCTGATAGCCTTCGTTGGTCACAAGGAGTCCTTCGGGCGAGCGGGAGAAATTGCCGGCGCGGGTGTAACCGAGCTGGCCGCCGGGCAACTGCACCTGGAAATAGCCGTCGCCGTCGAGCGCCATGTCGAGGCTGTTGCCGGTGGTCTGCATCGAGCCCTGCGTGTCCTCGCGCGAGGTGCCCTGGATGCGCACGCCGGTGCCGAGGTTGAGGCCGGTGGCATATTTGCTGTCGCTCGACGATTGCGCGCCGGCGGTCGTCACCGTCTGGTAGGACAGAGTCGCGAACGAGGCGCGATCCTTCTTGAAGCCGGTCGTGTTGACGTTGGCCAGGTTGTTCGAGATCACCCGCATCCGCATGTCCTGGGCGTCCAGGCCGGTGCGGGCGATGTGCATCGCTGCGCTGCTCATCTCATTCTACTCCTCAGCTCGGCATCCGCATCACGGATGCGGCGCTTTCGTCCATGTCCTTGGCCGACTTCATCAGATTGGCCTGCACTTCGTAGCTGCGCTGGTTCTCGATCATGTCGACCAGCGCCTGCGTCATGTTGACGTTCGATTGTTCGAGCGCGCCCGACACGCACTTCGCGTCGAGGTCCGCCGGCAAGACGCCGCCCCCCTTGACGTGAACCAGGTTGTCCAATCCCTTGACCGTTTGCGAACCATTGGGGCTCGCGAACTTGATCCGGTCGATGACTTGCGGGTTCTTGGCGTCGCCCCCGACGGGGATGATCGAGACCGTGCCATCGCTGGCGATCGACACCGAGGTGGCGGGCGGCACGGTGATGGGGCCCCCCGACCCCATCACCGGGAAACCGTCGCCGGTCTCCAAGACGCCCGTCGCGGAAATGTTCAGATCGCCGCGGCGCGTATAGGCCTCCGTCCCGTCGGTCGCCTGGACCGCCATCCACTGGTCGCCCGGAATGGCGATATCGAGGTTGCGTCCGGTGGTCGTGATCGCGCCCGCGCTGCGGTCGAAATCCATCACTTCCTCCGACGCCGGCTGGCGACTGTCGAAGCCCGGGCCCTTGAGCATCAGGCTGTCGAAGTTCACCTTTTCGGCGCGGAAGCCGATCGTCGACGCGTTCGCCATGTTGTTGGCGATCGCCGCCTGCGCCGCCATGTGGCTCTTGAGCCCCGACGCTGCCGTATAGATCAGCTTGTCCATGCCTTAGCCCCCTTCGTCACCGCGATCATCAGCTCTGGATGTTGAAGATCGTCTGCGAGATCTGGCTGGCAGTATCGAGCGCCTTGGCATTCGCCTGGAAATTGCGCTGCGCGGCGATCAGGTTGACCAGCTCCTCGGTGATATCGACGTTCGACCGCTCGATCGTCGACGACATCAGATTACCGAAGCCATCGCTGCCGGGCGAACCGACCGTCGGCGCGCCAGACACGCCGGTCGCCGCCCAGGTCGAATCGCCCAGCTGGCGCAGGCCCGCCGGGTTGGTGAAGTTCGCCAGGACGACCTTGCCGAGCGCCTTGACGTCGCCATTGGAGAAGCTTGCCTTGACCGTGCCGTCGCCGTCCACGGTCACGCCCTGGAGCTGCCCGACGGCATTGCCGTCCGCGGTGCGCGACACGACGTTGAACGGAGTCGAGGTTTCGGCGGTGGCGCTGCCGAAGGTGAAGTTGATCGTCTGCGGCGCCGTCGCCCCCGCTGGCGTCACCGGGTCGAAGGTGGTGGCACCGGTCGGCGCGGTCATCGCACCGCTCGAATCGAACGTCATCGTGACGTGATCCGAGCCGCCAGAGGTCAGCGGCTTGTCGCCGATGAAGCTGTAGGCCGACCAGGTCGACGGCGTGCCCGTCGACTCACGCTTGAAATAGGTGGTCATCGTTTGCGGATTGCCGCTCGCGTCGTAGATCGTCGTGGTCGTCGATTGGTTGTAGCTCGACGGATCGAAACGATCGAACGTCGCGGTGGTCGGCACCGCCGCGCTCGCCGTCAGGTTGACCGTCATCCCGACATTCTGAGTGGGGGTCGGCGTCCCGCTCGTGGTCGGCAGCTGCAGGCTGGTGGTCTGGTCGAGACCGGTCGCGACGACCGCCCCCGACCCGTCGACCGGGTAGACCTGCAGGTAATTGCCCTGGGCATCGGTGACATAATGGTTGGCGTCGACCATGAAGCCGCCGTTGCGCGTATAATTGACCGTCTGGCCGCCGAGCTGCGGCTTGACCGCGAAGAAACCGTCGCCCGAAATTGCCAGATCGAGCGCCGACGACGACTGGATCAAATTGCCCTGCGCGAATTGCTGGATGTTGCCTTTCACCACGGTGCCCGCGCCGACCATCATGGTCGGCGACAGGTTGACGCTCGACGCGATGACGTCGGCGAACTGGGTGACGCTGCGCTTGAAGCCGTTGGTGTCGACGTTGGCGAGGTTGTGCGAGATCGTCGACATCGCGGTCTGGGCGGCGTTGAGGCCGGAAAGCGAAGTGTAGAAGGACATGGTTCAGGCTCCTTGGGGGATGGGGGTCAGCCGATCGAAACGACGGCGGAAGGATCGACGGTGCCGACACCGGCGACGTTGAGGACGGGGCTGCCCGACGAGGGCATCGAGACGGAGGTGACCGGCGCCCAGACGAGCGTCTGGCTGTTGACCGTGGCACCGCTGGCATTGGCGCTCGAGGTGACCTTGAACGGCCCGGTGCCGGCATTGGCGCCGGCGTCGGTCGTGCCGTCCCAGTCGAAACTCGCGGTCCCCTGCGGCTGGGCGCCGAGGTCGAGCGTCTTGAGGACGTTGCCGCTCTGGTCGGAGATCGTGACCTTGACGTCGCTGGCGGCGCCCGCCAGCTGCACTGCCCCGGCGATGCCGCCGGTGGTACGGCCATAGGCGGTATCGCCCGCGGTCAGCACGGTCTTGCCGACATAGGACATGGCGTCGCTCGACGACGTGCCGGTCAGCTTGTCGGCGATCGTCTGTAGCGTCGTGTTCATCTGCGAGATGCCCGACAGCGACGAGAATTGGGCCATCTGGGCGACCATCTGCGTGTTGTCGACCGGGTTGAACGGGTCCTGGTTCTGCATCTGTGCGGTCATCAGCTTCAGGAAATCTGCCTGACCGAGCGTCTGCGTCGCGGCCGAGGCCGGTTGCACGGTGGCCGCCGAGGACCCCGTGCGTCCGATGCCGAGATTGGCCAGGGTGGTGTCGAAGGTGGAGGTCATCTCTTACTTCCCGAGCTTGAGGGTATCGAGGATCATCGATTTGGCGGTCTGCATGACCTCGACATTGTTCTGGTAGCTGCGGCTGGTCTCCATCATGTCGACCAGCTCGCGGGTCTCATCGACCGCCGCTTCCCAGACATTGCCGTCCTTGTCGGCCATCGGGTTGGTCGGGTCGTAGCGCTTCGTCGGTTCTTCGCCGGCGGTCACGACGCTTTCGACGTCGACCGTCGACATGCCGCTCGCCTTGTCGAAGCTGGTGCGGAACACCGGCTTGATGGTGCGATAGGCCGTGTCGGGCGAACTCGCGACCGACCCGGCATTGGCCAGGTTGGAGGCCGTCGTGTTCAGGCGTACGAGCTGCGCGCTCATCGCGCGGCCCGAGACCTGAAAGATCGTCATCGGTCCGTTGCCCATGACTATTCACCCCTCAGCGCGCGCGTGATCTCGCCGATCCGTCCGTTCAGAAACGACAAGGTCGTCTGATACTGGACGGCGTTCTCGGCGAAGGCGGTCTGCTCGGTCGACAGGTCGACGGTGTTGCCGTCGAGGCTGGGCTGCAGCGGCACGCGATATTTGGTCGCGCTCGCGATCGCGCTGTCGGTCGAGCCGCCGGGGCCGGTCGCCGCCGACAGCGCTTCCTGGAAATCGATATCGCGCGCCTTGAACCCGGGGGTCGAGGCGTTCGCGATATTGGAGGCAAGCACGCCCATGCGCTGCCCGCGCACTTCGAGCGCCGCCCCATGTATCCCGAACAGAGTGTTGTCGGCCATTGCCGTCACCTCGCGTGAAAATCCTGCGCGAGAGATCAGCAAGGGGCGTGCCAATTGCCGTCAGCGAGCGGGTTGCGGCCAATTTGCCGAGGGAGGGCGGCCAAAGCGGCAAAAGCTTGCCGGTGGCGGCAATCGGTTTTGCCGGTTTGCCGCAACCATCGTTGCCCCGGCGGCGGCCCGGGCCGCCTAATTGTCTGGTTCTGCGCTTGCCACCCAGCGGACCCGGCCTCCGCCGGGGCGACGGATAGGAAACTGGCACCGCCCTTGCACAGACCTCGCGCATATGACGACGGACCCCATCACGCTCGGTGCTTTCCTCGACCCCGCCGCGATCGGCATCGTGGCCGGCGGCACGGTATTCGCGACTCTGCTTCGCACGTCGTTCGGCGATGTCGGGCGCGGGGTAGCGGCGCTCGGGACGCTGGCGCGCAAGCCGTTCGACGCGACGCCGTTGGTCGACCAGGTCGCCGCGCTCGGCCGCATCGCGCGGCGGCACGGCGTCCACGCGCTCGATCGCTCGGTCATTCCCGACAAGGACGTCGCGGCGGCGATTGCCGGCATCGTCGACGGCGCGTCGCCGATCGAGGTCACCCGGCTGCTCGACGAGCGCCGCCGCGCGCGCATCCTGCGCCACGCCGCTGCCGCGGACATGTGGGCGGGGGCGGCGGAGGCGGCGCCAGCGATGGGCATGGTCGGTACGCTGGTCGGCCTGGTCAAGATGTTCTGGGCGATGAGTGACCCGAGCGCGATCGGCGGGGGTATGGCGGTGGCGCTGCTCGCCACGCTCTATGGCGCGCTCATCGCCAATCTCGTCGCCATGCCGGTCGCGGTGCGGCTGCGCCGGCGCGCCCGCGCCGAGGCAGAAGAGCGCACCCGGCTGGTCGCGCCACTCGCCGCGCTGTCCGAAAAGGAGCGCGTCCGCCCGCCCGTCAGTTTCAGCCCGGTGTCGGCATGACCGAGGCCGATCTCCTCGATCCCGCCCCGGCACGTCCGCTCTGGCTGTGGACGCTGGCCGATCTGGCATTGTTGCTGGTGGGGTTCTTCGTCCTGATTCAAGCGACCGATCGCCAGGCGCTGGCCAAGGGCCTGCGCGAGGGGTTCGGTGGCCGGGTCCGGACGGAAACACGGGCCGGCGTCGCGGCGCCCGCCGATCCGATCCCGCTCGCTTCCGCGGCGGCCGGCTTCGTGCGCGGCTCGGCGGTGATCGTTTCGACCGACGGGTTGCTCGATTTCGCAAAGACCAGCCTGTCCGACCCGCGCGTCACATTGCGCATCACCGGGGGAACGGACGGCAGCGCCGGGGATGTCGATCCGGCGACGGCCAGCGCGCAGATCCTGGCGAGCGACCGTGCCCGCGCGACCGCCGCCTGGCTGATCGCACACCGCATTCCCGCCGACCGCATCACGATCGCGACGCCGGGCACCGGTCGCAGCATCGCGCTCGTCACGATGAGCTTCACCGGCGAAACCGACAGGAAACAGCCATGACCCGTATCGTTCCTTTCCTGGCCCTGGCGCTCCTGACGAGCCCAGCCGCGGCGCAGAACTTCCAGAGCACCACGCTGATCGACAAGGCGGTGGCCGAGTTCACCGGCCGCGGCATCGGCGAGGTCGGCGGGCCGCGCAGCGAGGTCGACACGCGGCTGAAGCTCGCGGTCTGTCCGATGGTCTCGCTGGCCTGGCGGACCGATACGCACGATGCCGTGGTGGTGACGTGCCCCGATCCGCAATGGCGCATCTTCGTCCCCGTGCTGACTCCGGCGACCCCGCCGACACCTGCGGTCATCGTCGGAACTCCGGCGGCGCCGGCGGCCAAGCCGGTCATCGTGATCAAACGCGGCGACCCGATCACCGTGGTTGCGGGATCGGGCGGATTTTCGGTGTCGCGCGATGGGGTCGCGATGAGCGATGCGGCCGCCGGCGCGCGCGTGCTCGTGCGCGTCGAAGACGGCAAACCGCCGATCCAGGCGATCGCGGTCGAGCCCGGCAAAGCCACGATTCCGGGCGTGGAATAATTTTTTCTAAACAATTTTGGCGGGCGGTCGTTCGATGATCCGGACAAGCTACAACAGGCTGGGACATGGTGGACTCGATCGGACCGAAGGGCTCAACGCCCAACGCCCGCATCGCTCCGGTACTCGGGGCGGCGGCGGCGGCGAAGATCGCGTCGGCGATCTCCACGCCGGAACAGCAGATGCAGGCGTCGCACCCGGTCGGGCAGCTGGCGCAGGAACTCGCCGCGAAGCCGCCCGTCGACGCCACCCGCGTCGACCGGTTCCGCAAGGCGATCGCGGACGGCAGTTTCCAGCCCGACCCTCGACAGGTCGCGGACAAATTGCTGTCGCTCAGGGGGGAATGGACCAATGACGCGGCGTGATGGCCTGATCAAGGTGATCGACCTGCTCCATGCCGAGATCGCGGCGATGAAGTCGAACGACGTCGACGCCCTCGACCGCGCGACCAGCGCCAAGCTCGCGGCGATCGAGGCGCTGGGCGCGATCGATACGCCGACGCTCGAGCCCGGCGTGCGCGAACTCGCCGAGGAAGCGCATCGCCTGAACGAGACCGCGCGGATCTATTGCAACCTGCTGGCGGCAAATGTCCGTCGCCGCCTGCAAATTCTTGCCGGTGACACTGCCGGTGGCTACCGCGCGAACGGTCATCTGGCGGCGTACGCGTAGTTTTTGATCTCGCGGCACCAGCCCGCTCCCCCACCCGGCCTCCCATAGAATATCCTGATTGGGAGGCCGGGTGGGGGAGCGGGCTGGTGCCGCTTTCGGCGTAAGCCGACCAAGAACGCTCAAACTGGCACGGCCCTTGCTGGGTACTCCTCGTAACAGGGGGTAACCAGCCAGGGCCTATGGGCGGCGTCGTAGCACTTACCGGAAATGTCGACCGCGTCAGGACGGCGATCGCCAATGCGAGCCGCTCGACGGGGATGGATTTCGACTATCTGCTTGGCCAGGCGCAGCTCGAAAGCGGGCTGAACCCGGCGGCGCGTGCCGGCACCTCGTCGGCGACGGGCCTGTACCAGTTCATCGACCAGTCGTGGCTGGGCATCGTCAAGCAGCATGGCGCCGAGAACGGCCTGGGCTGGGCGGCGAACGCGATCACTCGCTCGGGCAATCGCTGGGTCGTGAGCGATCCGCAGATGAAGAGCGCGATCCTCAACCTCCGGAACAATCCCGAAGTCTCGGCGACGATGGCCGCCAATTTCGCCTCGGACAACCAGGCCTCGCTCGAGAGCGCGCTGGGCCGCGGTGCCACCGGTACCGATCTCTACATGGCACATTTCCTCGGGCTGGGCGGCGCCAAGTCGTTCCTCCGGACGATGCAGACCAATCCCGGTGCGTCGGGGGCCGCGATGTTCCCGGCCGCCGCGCGCGCCAATCGCTCGATCTTCTACGACGCGAGCGGCAATGCCCGCAGCCTGGGCGACATCTACCAGCGCTTCGCCGCCAAGCTCGACAAGGGCGCGGCCAAGGTCGGCGCGACCAGCCTCGCGTCCGACGCGCTCGACGGCAAGGGGGCGACCGCCTTCGCAACGGCGTACGGCACCAGCGCGTTCGAGACTGCCAGGGCCAATTTCGCCTCGCTCGCCGCGTCGATGGGAATGGGCGCCAATTCCAATGGGGCCGAAGTGATCCCCGGCAGCGGCGATACCGGCCGTACCGCGGCCGACTGGGCCAAGGCGGCACTGGCGCGGGTCAATGCCGGCGAGACCGGCAGCCCCATGCCGCCGGCCGATGCCAGTGCGGTCAACCTTCTCCGGCCGACGCCCGACAATGCGCGGCTGGCCTATCTGATGCTTGCGAGCCTGGGAGCGTAACGCGTGCCGCTTGTCCTGAAGAACCTGCTCGGCGGGAATGTGCGCAACGCGGCGCTGCCGATGGCGATCCTGCTGCTCGTCGTCCTGATGGTCGTGCCGATCCCGGCCGCGATGCTCGACGTGTTTTTCGTGACCAACATCGCGATCAGCCTCGCGGTGCTGATGGTGTCGTTGAACGCGCAGAAGCCGCTCGATTTCTCGGCCTTTCCGACCGTCCTGCTGTTCGCCACCCTGTTCCGCCTCGGCCTCAACGTCGCCTCGACCCGCGTCGTGCTGGTCCATGGCCATGAAGGCGAGAGCGCGGCGGGCCACGTCATCGAGGCGTTCGGCACCTTCCTGATCGGCGGCGATTACGTCGTCGGCATCTTCGTCTTTTCGATCCTGGTGATCATCAACCTGATCGTGGTGACCAAGGGCGCGGGGCGCGTGTCCGAAGTCTCGGCGCGCTTCACCCTCGACGCGTTGCCCGGCAAGCAGATGGCGATCGACGCCGACCTCAATGCCGGCCTGATCACGCCAGAAGAAGCCAAGGCGCGCCGCGTCGAAGTGGCGACCGAGGCCGATTTCTACGGATCGATGGACGGTTCGTCCAAGTTCGTGAAGGGCGACGCGGTCGCCGGCCTGCTGATCCTGGCCGCCAATATCATCGGCGGTCTGATCCTGGGGCCGGTGAGCCATGGCATGACGATCGGCGATGCCGCGCACAATTACGTGCTGCTGGCGATCGGCGACGCGCTCGTCGCCCAGCTGCCCAGCCTGATGCTGTCGATCGCCGCCGCCGCCATCGTCACCCGCGTCACCTCGAGCCAGGATCTGGCCGGTCAGATCGGCACCCAGTTCGGATCGGCCCGCACCTGGACCCCGGTCGCCGGCATCCTCGGCCTGCTCGGCATCCTGCCGGGCATGCCGCACCTGGTGCTGCTGTCGGCCGCGGGCATTGCCGGCTTCGCCGCGTGGAAGCTGCGCCAGATCGCCAACCGCCCGCCGCCGCCGGCGCCCGCCGCGCCCGCCCCCGACCTGTCGAAGATCGGCTGGGACGAAGTCAGCGACGGCATGCAGATCCATCTCGACATCGGGTACGGCCTGGTGCCGCTGGTCGACGAGCGCCGCGGCGCCCCGCTGATGGGCCGCATCACCGGCGTCCGCCGTCAGCTCTCCAAGGACCTCGGCTTCGTCATCCCGCAGGTGCGGGTCCGCGACGACATCAATCTGGCGCCCTATACCTATCGTATCGTCGTCGGGGGCGTCGTCATCGGCGAGGACCAGGCGTCGGCCGAGGACATGCTCGCGCTCGATACGGGGCAGGGCGTCGGCGAGCTGCGCGGCAAGAAGGCCAAGGACCCGACCTTCGGGCTCGACGCGACCTGGATCCAGCCGGGCGATGCCGATGCCGCGACCGGTCAGGGCTATCTGGTGGTCGATGCCGGCACCGTGATCGCGACGCATCTCAATCACCAGCTCGGCCAGAATGCCGCCGAGATGCTGGGCGCGGACGAGGTCCAGGCGCTGCTCGACGGGCTGAAGGAACGCAATCCGCAGCTGGTCGCCGCGCTGACCCCCGCGCCGCTGCCGCTGACCACCCTGACCCAGGTGCTCAAGGGCCTGCTGGCGGAAGGCATCAGCCTCAAGGAATTCCGCCGCATCGCCTCGGCCATCGCGGTCGCCGCGCAGAAGACGGTCGATGCCGAGGAAATCATCGAGGCGATCCGCCCCGATCTCGGCGGGCTGATCATCCAGAAACTGTGCGGCGTCCACGAGCCGCTGCGCGTGATGACCCTGGAAGGGCAGCTCGAAGGGTTGCTCGGCCAGGCGGTCCGGTCGGACCCGTCGCGCCGCCACACGATCGAGCCCGATCTCGGCCGCCGCATCGTCGACGCGCTGACCCAGGCGGCGGCGCCGCTCGTCGCCGAGGCCAAGCCGTTCGCGCTCGTCGTCCAGCCCTCGATCCGCCTCGCCATCCGCAAGCTGGTCAAGACCTGCCTTCCCGACACTCCAGTGATGAGTTTCTTCGAAGTGCCAGAAGAGAAATCCGTCGAAGTCGTCGCCGTCATCGGCGCCCCGCAGGCGCTCGCGGCATGAGCGCGGAACCGATGCACAGCGCGTTCGCGAACGCCCAGCCGGTCGCCCCGGGCGCCGTCGAGGGACCGCTGACCTATGGCCGCACCGGCGCCGATGTCGACGCTTTGGTGCGCAAGCATTCGCCGCTCGTCCGCCGCATCGCCTGGCACGTCCATGGCAGCATTTCGGGCGTCTGCGAGGTCGAGGATCTGGTCCAGATCGGCCTGGTCGCCCTGGTCGAGGCGGTCCATGGTTTCGAGGATCGCGGCCAGGTGACGTTCGAACAATATCTCGCGACCCGCGTGCGCGGCGCGATGATCGACCAGCTTCGCCGCCAGGCGACGTTGACCCGCGGCGCGATGCGCCGGCGCAAGCAGTATCAGGAAACCGTCGCGGCATTGACCGTCGACCGCAAGCCGCCGGCCGAAGCCGATGTCGCGGAAAAGCTCGGCGTGAGCGTCGAGAAGATGCGCGCCGACTATGCCAGTGCCGAAGCGGTGCGGTTCGACTCGCTCGACGAAGTCTATACCGACGATGGTCCGTGGTTCATGTCCGACGAGCCCGACGCGTTCGAGCAACTCGCCGAGGCCGACCTGCGCGAGACATTGGTGACCGCGATCGCCGCGTTGCCCGAGCGCGAGGCGCAGGTCGTGCAGCTTTATTATGTCGAGGAACTCAACCTCGAGGAGATCGGGCACGTGCTCGGCGTGGGCGCCGCGCGCGTGTGCCAGATCAAGGCGTCGGCGCATGCGCGGTTGAAGAGGGCGCTGGCGAAGGCGGTGTGAGGGAGCGCGGCGCCGAGCGAAACCGCGAGCAAAATTGGTGCGCGCGTCGGTAACACCGATTTGAACGCAATATCCGTTGCCAAGTTGGAAGCAGCAGGCTTTCTTCCCGATCCGGGCAGGGGAGAATTCCATGAGTCGTGCCAAAGTGTGGCTGGCGAGCTCCGCCGCGACGATTGCCGTTTTGTCATACAGCGCGGTGGCGCAGGAGACGACGACCTATTCCTATGACGGGTTGGGGCGGCTGAAAGGGTCTACCATTAATGGCGGGACTAATAGCGGCCGCAACACAGGAACCTGTTTTGACGCGGCTGGCAACCGTACGCGTTATGATGTCGCGACGACTGCACCAGCCGCATGCCCGACACCGACACCGACGCCATCACCGACCTAGCCATGCGCAGTCCGTCTGTTTGCTCCTTGTTTTCTCTTACCCTGTCAGGATTAGGTGATGAAGAATCATCGACTGTCCCTCATTGTTTGCCGGATGGTTGGCGCCCTTATCGTGGCGGCATTCGCCTCGGTGGGCGCCGCGATGGCGCAGTCGTCACCTTCAGATCCGCCCCCGCCGAAGAACTTCACCATCTCGCCAACCGGGGTGAGCCTATACGACCTCGCCTACTTATACGATGTTGATGATCTCAAGATCGGCACGCTGACCCTGTCGCGGTCCTATATGTCGTCGATCGTCCGCTCGAGCGAGTATTTCGGCGAACATTGGACGCACAATTTCGACATATGGGCGCAGGATCAGACGATCGGCGGGAACGCAGTATCGACGGTTGTTATCGGCCGGACAACCTACAAGTTCAACTCATGGTCGACCACTCCCGGCGGGGGCGCTCCGGAGAATGACGAGGTCGGGACTACACTCACCAATGTAGGCGGTTCGATCGTATTCACCGATCGCGACGGCATCGTTTACAAGTTCACTCCTACCAGCGGACCTCAGAAAATCTCTACCATCACACGTCCGAATGGCGAGGTGACCAGCTTCGTCTATTCGTCCGGGCGGCCGGTGCGTATTACGAGTAATCTCGGGTATGCAATCGTGTTAGAATATTCCGGGACAACTAACCGTGTCGTTAGTGCTTGTGGATTCGATCTTTCAAGCACGTTTGTTTCAGCCGCCACGACCTGCGCAACGGCGGCTGTCAAGGTGGGCTACACCTATGCACTACAGGGCGTTCATAATAATCTCGTTACAGCGACCGACGTGATGGGAAATGTTTCAAATTACAGTTATGATTATACTCAGACAGACGGCCTGACATGCATTCGGCTTCCAGGGGATGTCGCCTGCAGAATAAACAATACTTATGCGCAGAAACTTACGGTAAATGGTATACCAATCGTTGTTAGCCAAGTGCTCGCCGATGGCTCTGTGTGGGGGTTCGATTGCACCTGCGGGGAAAGTGCTATCGATGATCCGGATAATTTTGATCCGATCGAGTATACGACAGTTACAAAACCAGGGGGGAAGACTACAGATACTTGGTTTCAGAACGGTGGTCTGTTTAGGTATTACGACGAGGCGCAAAGACTAACCGAGTTCAACTATTTTGGCCGGATACTGGTCTCAGTAAAGTTCCCAGAAGGCAATCAGGTAACTTACAACACTTACGGCAACCTGGCTGACAATGGTCGGACCTACAGCGCTAAACCGGGAACAGGACTGAATGATATCGTTACCGGCGCCAAAACCTACCCCGCGAGCTGTATCCCGACATTTTGCTACAAGCCGCTCACAGTGACGGACAGCAAGGGCAACATTACAAATATCACCTATGACGCGACGCATGCCGGCGTCCTCTCGGAAATGCAGCCAGCTCCCGCCACTGGCACGGCGCGGCCGCTCAAGCTCTACACATATGTGCAAAAGAGTGCGTACGTGAAAAATTCGAGCGACGCCTTGGTGCCAAGCGGCGCGCCGATCTGGATGATCAGCACGGTGACCCAGTGCCAGACCGTGGCCGGCAGCAATACACCAGCCTGCGATATGGCGGCGCCACGGATGCAGACGACCTACCAATATGGCGCCGACGGGACGGCGGATAATCTTCTCGTACGAGGTACGGAGGTGAAGGACCTGGTCACTGGAGTCAAACGGTTGACGTGTTTCGCCTATGATACACTGGGCAGGAAGATCAGCCAGACTAACCCGCGCGGCACCACCAGCATCTCGGTGTGCCCGTGAGCGGCGGGACGATGCGGCGGCTTGCCGCATTCGCCGGGCTGGTGCTGCTGCCAGCGGCGGCGCATGCGCAGGCTCTACCGTCGGATTTCACGACGGCCACACGGTACGATATCGCCAATCGCGAAGTGGGGACGATAACGCCCGATCCGGATGGGAGCGGCCCGCTTCATTATGCGGCGGTCCGGAACACGTATGATGCCGACGGGCGCCTAATTCGGGTGGAGAAGGGCGAGCTTGCAAGCTGGCAATCGGAGGCGGTGGCGCCGTCGGCCTGGGCCGGTTTCACGGTCTTCAACAAGGTCGAGACCGGGTATGACGGCCTCGACCGCAAGACGGTCGAGGCGAACTGGGGTTGGAACAGCACGACGTCGGCCTGGGTCGAAAGCGCCGTCACGCAATATAGCTACGATCCCGTTGGCCGGCTCGATTGCACTGCCCAGCGGATGAACCCGGCAACGTGGTCATCGCTGCCCGCTTCGGCTTGCACCCTGGCGACGACGAGCAGCACCTACGGCCCCGATCGCATCACGAAGAACGTCTACGACGACGCGGGCCAGTTGCTGAAGGTGATCAAGGCGTACGGCCAAACGACGGCCAACGGTCTGCCGCAGCTCCAGCAGGATTACGTCACTTACACCTATACCGATAACGGCAAGCAGAAGACGCTGAAGGACGCCGACGGCAACCTCACGACCTATACCTATGACGGGTTCGACCGTCTGGTCGCCTGGGCATTCCCGTCGAAGACGGTGACGGGAACCTCTGCGCCCTGCACGATCGGGACGATCGCGGAGGCGACGGACGGGTTCGGCAACACCGTCGCGGGTCCCTCGGAGACGCGGACCGCGGGCGACGATTGCGAGAAATACGCCTACGACCGCGACGGCAACCGCGCGAAGCTGATGAAGCGCGACGGCAACGTGATCCGCTATGCGTACGACGCGCTCAACCGCAACACGGTGAAGGACATTCCCGGCGGGACGGCGAACGACGTCTATTACGCCTATGACCTCCGCGGTCTGCAGACATCGGCGCTGTTCGCGTCGGCGAGCGGAGTGGGGATCACCAACAGCTATGACGGGTTCGGTGAGCTCCTCAGCACGACCAACACCATGGGCACGACCGCCCGAACGCTCGGCTACACCTATGATGCCGACGGCAACCGGTCGCAGCTGACCTATCCCGACAGCAGCTACTTTACCTATGTCTATGACGGTCTCGACCGGCTGACGACGATCAAGGAAGCGGGGGCGACCGCGATCGTCTCGACGGTCTATGACGCGCAAGGGCGTGTCGGCAGCCAGACGCGCGGGGCGGTGACGACGACCTTGGGCTATGACACGGTGTCGCGGCCGACGAGCTGGGCCGACGATCTCGCCGGCACGACCAGCGACGTGACGAGCACCTTCGCCTACAATCCGGCGAGCCAGATCGTGACGAAGACACGGTCGAACGACGCCTATGCGTTCACCGGCTATGTCAGCGTCAGCCGGCCCTATGCGGTCAACGGGCTCAACCAGTACGCTACCGCCGGCAGCGCGACGTTCACCTATGACGATAACGGCAACCTGACCGGCGACGGCACCAACAGCTACGGTTACGACGTCGAGAACCGGATGACCTCGGCGACGTCTGGTGTTGGGCCAATCACGATCAAATACGATCCCTTGGGACGGCTGTGGCAGTACGCCTTTCCGGCCAAGACGCTCGAGTTCACCTATGACGGCGACGCGCTGGTCATGGAGATGAACGGCAGCAACCCGTTCAGGTTCGTCCACGGCCCGAACGAAGACGACCCGATGATCCAGTATAATGGCACGGGTTATGGCACACGCTACAGCCTGCAAGCCGATTACCAGGGCTCGATCGTGTCGCTGGCGGATGCGAGCGGGGCCAAATACTGGATCAACGTTTTTGACGAATATGGCATCACGCCGAGCACCAATTACGGCCGGTTCCAATATACCGGCCAGGTCTGGCTCGGGCAGCTTGGGATCTATTACTACAAGGCCCGGATGTACTCGCCCACGCTCGGCCGGTTCATGCAAACCGATCCGATCGGGTATAAGGACCAGAATAACCTTTACGCGTATGTCGGGAGCGATCCGATCGATGGACGGGATCCGACGGGCAATGAAGAATACTCCTGCACCGTAAGAATTAAGTCTGATGGGACGGCGGCTGTGAGCTGCGAACATCATGATGACGGGTCGTGGGATACTACTGTACACATTGAGACAATTACAGAGCATGATAATCCTGACGGATCACGCGGTCAGTCAACAATTACTTATAGCACAGAGATATATTCGTGGTGGGGGAATGTATTTAGGAATAACAATTCAATTGTTGCCGGCGCAATTGCCGGAACACTCCGATCTCAAGGGTTAGTATTAATCCCATCGCCGAGAAATCTATTACTTAATGCGGCGCGCGATATTCGAGTAAAGAATTTAGTCAACGAATATTACAGGCCCGGCGCAAAGGTTGGCAACGGCGGGTCGGCGGACGCTTATAGGGCAGACGGGAGCCATCTTCAAAAGATTCAAGAGCGCGAAAGGCAGATAGAAAGATTGCTTAAAGACCCTAATATTCCGGGGAGCGATAAGGATATTTTGAACTGGATATTGAAAGACATTAGAGATGCGCTTGGGAAATAAGCCTATGCTAAGGCATTATTTATGAACTATTATCACGACATAATAGAATTGCTTCAAAGGCCGGAATTAGAATTCTCCAATTCCATTGAGCGTGAGAGGCTTCGCGGCAACGCGGACGATCTGCCGGGCGTGATGCTCGCTGCTTATGGCGGTTTTATTTCAAGAAAAATCCGAGATAACTCAGCTAAGGAAGAGCTACTGTTATTGTTTGAACCTTTAAATGAAATTGCTGAGTGTGATATCGACCTCGCTTATTCGGCTTTGACGGATGAGCTGTTCGAGCGCTTCGAGGTGGATGGTGTTCTGGAGGTTGTTCCAAAATACATGGGCGATCGCTTGAAGCAGCTTCTATCTGATTGGATTGCAGTTTGATGTATTACGGTGATGGTACGAAGCGAATTACGAAATTACGGTGCCAGGTTACTAAAAGCTCAAATTGGGGCCGTCTTTATCCGAATTACGGTGACAGTTTACTAAAAGCACCAAATTGGAGCCAGTTCGCGACCGTCGGGGTCCTGGTTGCGCTACATCAGGGTCATGGCCCGCCTTCCCCGCCTCGTGCTGCCCGGCTATCCGTATCACGTGACCCAGCGCGGCAACCGCCGCCAGCAGACCTTCTTCGAGGATGGCGACTACGTCCTCTATCTGGTTAACCCAAAACTAACCACATCCTGAAAGAAGCGATCGCGACTATCTTCGGGGTTGGTGCGCTATGAGCATGGCTATCGGGACCGGACGCGGCATGCGGCTGATCGTCCATCTCGGCTTTCACAAGACCGCTTCGACGTTCCTCCAGCAATTGCTGACCGGCAATCGCGACCGCCTCGCGGCGCATGGCGTCTGGTACGACGCAGAGGCGGTGTGCGGGGCACATCATCCGATCGCCAATCCGCTGCTGGCTGGCGATCCCGCCCCCTTCGCGGCGATGATCGCGCGGGCGCGCGATGCGGATTGCCACACGATCCTGTTCTCGTCGGAAAATCTCGAGGCGCTGCCGTTCGTGCCCGACGTCGCGGCGCTGCTCGAGGCGACCGCCGCGGCGGCGGGGGTCGAGGCGATCGACTATCACGCCGTGCTGCGCGAGCCGGGCGCCTATTTCGAAAGCCTGCACGCGCAGCTCAGTCGCCACACCTATGCCGATACCGGCCACATGTTCAGCGAGGTGATGAAGAAGGGCGCGCTGTTCATGCCCGAGCCGCATTTCTTTCCGGGCGCCGCGCCCTATTGGTTCTTCAGCTTCGATCATGCGGCGTTCCTGGAAAGCTTCGCGGCGCCGGGGCGCGACCTGATGGTGCACGATTATGCCGAGGCCGGGCCTTACCCCGGATGGCGGTTGGTCGACCGGCTGGGGATCGCCGACCTGCTCACCGTCGTGCCGTCGGAGAACGAGCGCAACCATCGGTTGTCGACCGGCCGGGTCGCGGCAAACTTCCTCGATCGTCTGGCCGAAGCGGTCGACGATCCGGCGCTGTGGGCGAGCGTGGCGGATGCCGCGCGTGCGAGCGTCGCGACCAATTTCGCGACCGTCGGTCCCTTCGCGCGCGCGGTCGGCACGCGCTACGCCCCGAGCTATCGCCGTGCCGTGGAGCGGTTCGCCCCGGCGCCGATCGCCGACCAGCCGCATCTACGCCGGGCGCATGGTTAACCCAAAACTAACCACATCCTGAAACAAGCGGTCGCGACTTTATTCCGGGGGTGATGCGCGATGACGATGGCGATCAGGACGAGCGAGCTGGCGACAATGCTGGACGCGATCCCGCCCGGCGTGCGCTATCTGTCGCTCGACTGTTTCGACACGCTCGTGTGGCGCAATTGCGCGACCCCCGCCGACGTGTTCGCCGATCTGGCCGCGCCGGGCGGGGCGATCCCGCTGCGCCGCGCGGCGGAGACGGTGGCGCGCAACGGCCGCCGCGTCGCCGATGGCGGGACCGAGATCGCGCTCGCCGACATTCATCGCGAATTGCGCCCCGGCGGCGACATCGCCGGCTCGATGGCGGAAGAGATTGCCGCCGAACATCGCCATTGCTTCGGTTTCCGGCCGGTCATGGACCTGATCGCCGCCGCCAAGGCGAAGGGCCTGCACGTCATCATCGTCAGCGACACCTATCTGATCGAGGACGAGTTGCGCGCGCTGATCGCCGCGGCGTGCGGGGCGGACACCGCCGCGCGGATCGACCGCATCTTCGCCTCCTCGGCTTATGGTGTCGGCAAGGCGGGCGGCTTGTTCGAGCATGTGCTCGACGCGCTCGGTTGCCCGCCGACCGCTCTGTTCCACCTCGGCGACAACGAGATCGCCGACCGCGAATCGCCCGAAGCGCTCGGCATTCCCTGCGCGCATCTCGTCCAGTTCGACGACCAGGCGCGGATGCGGCTGCGGCTCGAAGGGTCGGTGAGCGCGATGATCGACCCGCGCGTCCGCGTCTCGGTCCCCGCGTTTCAGCCGCATCGCGCGCTCGTGTCGCTGCGCGGCGACGGCGAGGATGCTCATGCGCTCGGCCATGACGTGCTCGGCCCGCTGCTGACCGGCTATTGCCAGTGGCTCGCCGACGAAGCGGTGACGATCGCCGCGCGCGACGGCAAGGCCCCGCACCTCTTCTTCCTGTTGCGCGACGGCCACCTCCCGGCCGAGGTGCATCGCACCCTGTTCCCGGATGCCTCCTCGTCGCTCGTCGAGATCAGCCGCTTCACCTCGACCGCGGCGGGCTTCACCGATCGCGATGCGGTTCGCGCGTGGCTCAACAACCAGCTCGACATATCGCGCAACGACGTGGTGGCGAAGCAATTGCTCTATTCGCCGGATGAGGTCGCGAAGATCGCGCCGCGCCAGGCATTGGCCGATCGCAAGTTCATCCTGTCGCTGTCGACCGACGCCGCGCTCGATCGCGTCGTGTCACGCTCGCGGCGTTTCGCCGACCGGCTGATCGCGCACCTCAAGCGTGCCGGGGTGCAACCGGGCGACAGCGTGATCCTGGCGGATCTCGGCTATAACGGATCGGTCCAGAACCAGCTCGCGCCGATGCTGGTCGAGCGAATGGGGCTGAAAGTCGCGGGACGCTACCTGTTGTTGCGCGAGAAGGCGGCGACCGGGCTCGACAAGGCCGGCTATATCGACGCGCGGCATTACGATCACGCCGTGCTCAATTCGCTGTGCGACTCGATCGCGGTAATCGAGCAATTGTGCACCATCGATCAGGGGTCGGTGGTCGATTACAAGCATGACGGTCGCCCGGTCCGCGCCGGCCGCGATACCGGCAAGAACCAGATCGCCGGCCGCAACGCCGCGCAGGCGGGATGCATCGCGTTCGCGGAGGCACTGGCCGGCTGGAACGGCCCGATCGCGGCATCCGACACGGCGGAGGCGCGCCGCGTCGCCGCCGCCGCCGCGCTCACGCGTTTGCTGTTCTTCCCGACCAACGCCGAAGTCGCCGCGCTGTCGGCGTTCGAACACGACGTCAATCTGGGCACGCGCGAGCGGGTCGACCTGCTCGATGCCGATGCGGCGGAGACCGGCCTGCGGCGCAGCGGCCTGTTCCACCTCGACGAATCGATGCGCGTCTTCCTGCCGGGCGAATTGCGCCGTGGCGGGCTGACGCTCAACCTCGCCTTGTTCACGACGCGGCGGTTCGGGCTCGATCTGACCGGCGCCGACATCCAGGGCGCGCCGATTGCCCTGCCGGTAATGCTCGCCGACGAACGCGGCCAGATCGTGATCGACGTGCCGGCCTATCCGACCCAGGACGGCTTCTATTCGGCACACATCCCGATCGGCACCGGCAAGATGGCCGGCGTGCAATGGGGACGCGTCTATGACTGGCTGCAGATCGACGATGCGCGCTTCCATGCGGTGGAGACGTTCGGCGACGCCAGCCAGCGCGGCTCGGGCACGCCGGCGCAGCTCGTTCACGACGGGTTGGAGAATCCGGCCGGGGACCTGTTCCGCTGCGTGGCGGACACCGCCTTCACCCTGATCCCGCCGCCGGCCAATCGCGACGGGGGCAATATCGTGCTGACCGTGGTGTTCCGCCCGATCGCGAAGCGCCAGGCCGAAGCGGCGCGGCTCGCGGCGTAGATCGCAGATCACCGCGGCAACGATCTCAGCGTGTTCCTGCGAAAGCAGGAACCCAGGATAATCCCCTACGTCGCTACCCTGGACTCCCGCCTTTGCGAGAGTACGGGGGATTTCCCGTTCCCGGGCCGAACGGCGCGTGATGCCTTGCCCGGCTGTCCGCGGGGGCCTGCGCCCGCTCCGTCATGCCATAATCCCGCACCACCTCCGCGACGCGCAACCGGTAATAGCGGAACACGCCGCCGCGCCCTGCCGCCTGAGCGTGTCGATGATCCTCGCTATTGCGCCACGCCGCTACCGCGCTCTCGTCGCGAAAGAAGCTCAGCGACAGCATCTTGCCCGGCGTCGACAGGCTCTCGAACCGTTCGACCGACAGGAACCCCTCTATCGCCTCGAGCTCGGGCTTCAGCCGCGCCGCCAGGTCGAGATAGACGTCGCGGTGGCCATCGGCGGGCTCGACCTCGAAGAGTACCGCGATCATCGGTCGACCCGCGTCAGGAATATGCGGTCCTCGCGGCGGATGAAGCGCTCGGCTTGCGCGAACGCGAAGTTGCTGCGGCCGACCGGGTGGTCCCGGAGCCGCGCGCGATAGGCCTCGTACTCGGCCAGGCTCGCGACATTGTAGACGCCATAAGCGGTGGTCGCCGACCCCTCGTGCGGCGCGAAATAGCCGGTCAGATCGGCGCCGCATTCGGGAATCGCCTTGCCCCAGGCGCGGGCATAATCGACGAACGCATCGCGCCCCCAGGGCTCGATATCGTAGCGGATGAAGCAGGTAATCATTCGGCCATCTCCAAAGTGTCCTCGCACTTTAGGCGTTCCGGCGGCGGCGATGCTTCGGTAGAAGCCGAACCATGAGGGAAGGACCCTATATCGCCGAAATCGCGGCACTGATCGGCGATCCGGCGCGCACGAACATGCTGACCGCGCTGATGGACGGTCGCGCGCTGACCGTGAGCGAACTGGCCGAGGTCGCCGGCATCACCCTGCCGACCGCGAGCGGGCATATCGCGCGGATGGAAGCGGCGGGACTGCTCGCCGCCGAGAAGCAAGGTCGGCACCGTTACCTCCGCCTGGCGGGCGCCGATGTCGCCGCCGCGCTGGAGGCGCTGATGGAACTCGCCCAGCGAACCGGCGCGGTCCGCGTGCGGACGGGCCCGCGCGACCCGGCACTGCGCGAGGCGCGGGTGTGCTACGACCATCTGGCCGGCGCCCGGGCGGTGGCGGTTGCGGCGAGCCTTGCCGATCACGGGCTGATGGTCGATCAGGGACTGACCGATGCCGGCCGCGCCTGGCTCGCCGATCGCGGGTTCGCCAAGGGTGACGGGCGGCGCCCCTTCTGCCGCACCTGTCTCGACTGGAGTGAACGGCGCCACCATCTTGGCGGTGCGCTCGGGGTCCAGATCCTGCACCGCGTGCTCGACGAAGGCTGGGCACGGCGCGGCGAGGGCAGGGTGGTCGAATTCACCCAGCGTGGCGCGGCGGCATTCGACGCGCTGTTCGGGCTCTAAGGGCGGCTCAGGCTCGGTCGGAGTGCCCGCGGCGCCGGCCCCTTCCCCCAAAAAAGCAAAACCCCGGCGGACACTGGAGACCGCCGGGGTTCGCCCATGAGTACCGGCACCTAAAGGGGGGATGCCGGACCCTAAATCATTGGGATGCGTGGCAGATCGACCCGAAAACGGACGTCGCGACCCGCTATCCCGGAGAGTGACTATCGCGGTTCGGGATCGTCCCGCGCTCCGTATCGGATAACGGCAGATCGAGACCGAAGTTAAGCGCCTTCGGTGTCCGGCCGCGATCCTTTTCTCGCGGGCGCCGACGGCGTAACCCCGACACGGCGAGAACCCCGGCGGTCCGAAGACCGCCGGGGTTCGTTGGTCGGCCCCGACACCCTTTTGTGAAGGGGGGTTGGTGCCGAGGCCGTACGCCCGTGGCGCTTACGCGCCTCAGCCGCCCAGCAGCTTCAATACGCCTTGCGAGCTCTGATTCGCCTGCGCCAGCATCGCGGTCGATGCCTGGCTCAGGATCTGCGCCTTGGCGAGGTTGGTCGATTCGGCCGAGAAATCGGCATCCTGGATGCGGCTGCGCGCATCGGTCAGGTTGGTCGAATTGTTGGTCAGGTTGTTGACCGCCGACTGCAGCCGGTTCTGGGCAGCACCCAGGCCCGCGCGGGTCGTCGACACTTCGTTGATCGCGTCGTCGAACGCGCTCAGCGACAGGCCGGTGTTCATCTTGTTGTTGGTGAAGTCCACCACCGCCGATAGCTTGGTCGAGCTGGCATTGAGCTGGGTGAACGACATCTGGACGGTGTCGGTCGAGTTGGCGCCTGCCTGGATCGTCACGTTGTTCGACGCGGTGGCGAACAGGTTCTTGCCGTTATAGGTGGTGTTGGCGACGATCGAGCTGATCTGCGCGCCGAGCGCATCCTGCTCCGCCGTGATGTTGGCGAGGTCGCTGGTCGAATAGGTGCCGTTGGCCGACTGGACCGCAAGCTCGCGCATGCGCTGGAGCATGTTGGTGACTTCGTCGAGCGCGCCTTCGGCGGTCTGCGCCATCGAGATGCCGTCATTGGCGTTGCGCACGCCCTGGTTCATGCCGCGGATCTGCGCGGTCATCGAGGCCGAGATGGCGAGGCCGGCGGCATCGTCCTTGGCCGAGTTGATACGCATGCCCGTGGACAGGCGGTTCATGGCCGTCGACAGTGCGTCGTTGGCCTTGGTCGAAGCATTCTGCGCGCGAAGCGCCGATATGTTGCTACCGATTACGGTCATTGGTGGTCTCCGTTGCTGACGCTCCCCGCCACCCCCAAGGCAGAAGGTCGAGCCGTCGACAGCAACGAACGACCGCTTTCGCGACCGCTTTAGTAAATTTTTTCGTCACCATGAAAATCCCGGCGGCGGATGGGCCGCCGGGACTTTCGTTACGCTTCACTGGAAGCCTGTCCTGCCCAGCCCCTCGGGGGGATGGGACCGGGCAGGATCCCTTCGATTAGCCGAGCAGCTTGAGCACGCCCTGGGCGCTCTGGTTGGCCTGGGCCAGCATCGAGGTCGACGCCTGGGCGAGGATCTGCGCCTTGGCGAGGTTGGTCGATTCCGTGGAGAAATCGGCGTCCTGGATGCGGCTCTGCGCGTCGGTCAGGTTGGTCGCGTTGTTGGTCAGGTTGTTGACCGCCGACTGCAGACGGTTCTGCGAGGCGCCGAGACCCGCACGGGTCGTCGACACTTCGTTGATCGCGTCGTCGAACGCGCTCAGCGACAGACCGGTCTTCATCTTGCTGTTGGTGAAGTCCACCACCGCCGACAGCTTGGTCGAGCTGGCGTTGAGCTGGGTGAAGCTCACCGAAATCGCGTCCGCCGTGTTGGCGCCGGCCTGGACCGAGACGCTGTTCGACGCGGTGGCGAACAGGTTCTTGCCGTTGAACGCGGTGTTGCTGACGATCGAGCCGATCTGCGCGGCGAGCGCGTCCTGCTCGGACGTGATGTTCGCGGTGTCGGTGCTCGAATAGGTGCCGTTGGCCGACTGCACCGCCAACTCACGCATGCGCTGCAGCATGTTGTTGACTTCGTCCAGCGCGCCTTCACCGGTCTGCGCCATCGAGATGCCGTCATTGGCGTTGCGGATACCCTGGTTCATGCCGCGGATCTGCGCGGTCATCGAGGCCGAGATGGCGAGGCCGGCGGCATCGTCCTTGGCCGAGTTGATGCGCTTGCCGGTCGACAGGCGGTTCATCGCCGTCGACAGCGCCATGTTGGCCTGGTTCGAGGCATTCGTCGCACGAAGCGCCGAAACGTTGCTTCCGATAACAGTCATGTTCGTCTCCACTTGCTCCGACGATCCCCGCCTCTCCCCCGAATTGTGCGAGGGGCCGAGCCGTCTGAGCCAGAGAACGGCAATGATTTGCCGGCCTTTAGGCAAAAAATTGCCGGACCTTGCCGGTTCTTTGCCGGTTGCCCCCATTCCGGGTAGCCGCGCGGTAAAATTTTGCCGCCGTTGCCGGATGGTTTACGCCTCGTTTACCAAGTTTCGCGCATGTCCCTCGTGACGAAGGGGAAATACATGCGTTCGATCTTTCCATCCGCTGCGGTGCTCCGGCAAAAATATGCCCTGGTCTCCTCGCTGCGTGCGCAGGGCCTGGGCGTCGCCGAGGGCGATGCCCGCCCGCAAGCGAGCGACGTGTTCCTGGTGATGGACGATGAGACCGCGCCGATCGCCGAGCGCACGCTGATGATCGGAACCGAAGGGCGCAGCTTCCGCCACGGCGGCGCCGGTCAGCCCGCCCGCCTGTCGTTCGGCCCGGCGGACAATGCGGTCGGATCGGCCTTCGCTTATTGCTACGCCGCCGGCCCCGAAGCGCCGACCGCCGCCGATCCGGAGAGCCTGGCGTTGTTCGCGCTGGCCGAGCGGGTCGCCGATGCCGACATCACCGTGCTGATCAACGGGCCGACCGGGACCGGCAAGGAAGTGCTCGCGCGCACGATCCACAACAAGTCGAAGCGCCGCACCAAGCCGTTCGTCGCGATCAATTGCGCCGCGCTCCCCGAAACCATGCTCGAAGCCTTGCTGTTCGGCCACCAGAAGGGCGCCTTCACCGGTGCCAATGCGGCAGGCGAGGGATTCTTCCGCGCTGCCGATGGCGGCACTCTGCTGCTCGACGAGATCGCCGAGATGCCGCTCCAGCTCCAGGCCAAATTGCTCCGCGCGCTCCAGGAGCGCGAGGTCATCCCGATCGGCGCCTCGACCCCGGTGCCGATCGACGTCCGCATCATCGCTTGCGCCAATCGCGACCTCCAGGAGGAAGTGGCGGCAGGGCGGTTCCGCGCCGACCTTTATTATCGCCTGTCGGTGTTCCCGCTCACGACGCGCGCGCTGGCCGACCGGCCGCAGGATATTCCGGCGCTCGCCGCCGCGATGATCCTGCGCCACTCGGGCAGCCGCCAGGTCGTGCCATGGCCCGACCAGGGCGCGATCGACGCGCTGATGGCGCACGACTGGCCTGGTAACGTCCGCGAACTGGAGAACGTGATCCAGCGCGCGTTGCTGTTCGCCGCCGGCGATACGATCAGCGCGAGCCATATCGTGTTCGACCGCCGTCCCGAGCCCAAGGCCGACCCTGTTCCGGCGCGCAGCGGCGCCGACACGCTGGCCAATGTCGTCCAGTTCAGCGAATTCCAGGCGATCCGCGAAACGCTCGCCGCGTGCGGCGGCAGCCGGATCGAGACCGCGCGGCGGCTCGGCATTTCCGAGCGCACGTTACGCTACCGCCTCGCCAAGGCGCGCGAGCAGGGTGAGGACATCACGAGGATGTGGGCATGAGCGGCGTGACCGGCGTGGGCGGCGCGATGGGCGTCGACCGGGTGATGGCGCTGCGCGCCCAGATCCTCGAACGCAACGCGGCGTTGTCGCGGGCCAATGCGGCCAACGCGGCGGGGGCGACCGGGGGCGTGCAGCCGGCCGGGCCGGCCAATTTCTCGGACTCGCTGACCCAGGCGCTCAACAGCGTCAACGACAGCCAGAACCGCGCATCCGATATTTCGGCCGCTTACGAACGCGGCGAGACGATCGACATCGCCAAGGTGATGCTGGCCCGCCAGGAGGCGTCGGTCAGCTTCGAAGCGACCTTGCAGGTCAGGAACAAGCTCTTGTCCGCGTACAAGGACATCATGAGCATGCCGGTGTGAGATAGGCCATGAGCAACGAACTCACTCAAACATCGCCGCTCGCCACCGAGCGCTTCGCCAATCCGCTGAAGCAGATTCAGGGGATGCTCGGCCAGCCCGCGATCAAGCGCAGTCTGCCGATGATCCTGATGGTCGGGCTGATCGCGTCCGCCGCGCTCGCGTGGTTCATGCTGTCGACGCCGACGCAGAAGACCTTGTTCACCGGCTTGCCCGACAGCGACAAGGCGCAGGTCATGGCGGCGCTCAAGGCCGGCGGCATCACCGGGCGGATCGACGAATCGACCGACGCGCTGACCGTCAACGAGGATGACTATTCGAAGGCGCGGATGCTGCTCGCCGGCCAGGGCCTGCCCAAGGCGGCGCCGGGCGGCTACGCGATCCTCGACAATTTGCCGATGGGCGTCAGCCGCGCGGTCGAGGGCGAACGCCTGCGTCAGGCGCGCGAAACCGAACTCGCGCGGTCGATCGAGGATATCGACGCGGTGGCGGAAGCGCGCGTCCATCTCGCCATGCCCGAGAATACGGTGTTCGTCCGCGACAATGCGTCGCCTTCGGCCAGCGTGATCGTCAAGCTTCAGGCGGGGCGCGCACTCAGCGACGCCCAGGTGAGCTCGATCGTCAACCTCGTCGCTTCGTCGGTGCCGGGAATGAAGCCCGACGACGTGACGATCGTCGACCAGATGGGCGCGCTGCTCTCCAAGCCGGGCTCCGACGGCAATGGCGACGATGCCACGGTCCGGTATCAGCGCCAGGTCGAACAGAAATATCGCGATCAGTTGACGCAGCTGCTGACGCCGCTGGTCGGCGCGGGCAATTTCACCGCGGAAGTGACCGCCGACGTCAATCTCGACGATACCAGTTCGACCCGCGAGAGTTACGACAAGGCCGGCGCGCTGCGCGCCGAACAGGGTAATTGGACCAACAAGGATGCGCCCGGCGCGAACGCCCAGGCTCCGGGCGGTATTCCCGGCGCGCTGTCGAACACGCCGCCGCCGCCGACCACGGTCGCGACCCCGACGCCCAAGCCGACCCCGACGCCTCCCGCGGCGGGTGCGCCGGCCGCGCCGGGCGCCGCCGCTGCGCCGGCGACCGCTGCTCCCGGCCCGATGCCCGACAGCGACAAGGCCTCGGACAGTTATGCCCGGTCCTACGATCTCGGCCGCGAAGTGTCGGTCACCCGGAACGCGCCCGGCGCGCTCCGCCGCCTCTCGGTTGCGGTGGTACTGCGCGACGTGGAAGGATCGAAGCCGCGCTCGCCGGTCGAAATGCAGCAGATCACCCAGCTGGTGAATTCGGCGGTCGGTGCCAATCCGGCGCGCGGCGACCAGGTCACCGTGATCAGCCGCCGGTTCGCCGCGACGCCCGATCTCGGGGGCGGCCAGCCCTGGTACGAAAGCGGCTGGCTGGCGATGGTCCTGCGCAACGTTACCGCGATCGTCATCGCCTTGCTGGTCCTGCTTCTCGGCGTCCGGCCGCTGTCCAAGGCGCTGATGAAGAAGCGCGACGAAGCCGGACGCGCCGGGATTGGTCGCGATCTCGGATCGACCTTCGGGATCGCGCCGTCGCTTGCGGCGGGGGGTACCGGCAGCGGACCTGGCGGTCAGCCGGTCAGCATCGACGCGCTCGAAAGCGCGCAGAATTTCGACGAACGGATCGGGATGGTCCGCGGCTTCACCCGCGACAACCCGACGCGTGCCGCGCTTGCGGTGCGTGACATGATCAAATCGGACGCCCGCTGATGAACGCTCCCGCATCCTTCCGTGCCTATTCGGGCGTCGAACGCGCCGCCGTGCTGATGATGCTGGTCGGCGAGGAGGAGGCCGCGGCCATTCTCCAGAAGCTCGATCCCGAAGAGGTCCGCCAACTCGGCAAGGCGATGTTCGCGGTGGCCGATGTCGGCGAGCCCGAGGTCGAGATGGTGCTCGACGATTTCGTCGGGAAGGCGCGCGACCGCACCGCGATCGGATTCGACCCGAAGCCGATCATCGAGACGATGATGACGAGGGCGCTCGGCCCCGAAAAGGCCGACAGCGTGCTGGCACGGATCACGCCGCCCGAGGCACAATGCCAACTCGAATTGCTCGACTGGATGGACGCCGCCGAGATTGCGGCGATGATCGAAAAGGAGCATCCGCAGATCGCCGCCGTCGTGATCGCCAATCTCGATCAGGAGGTGGCGGGCCAGGTGCTGGAATTGCTCCCGGACGCGTCGCAGCCCGAAATCCTGCACCGCGTCGCGCGACTCGGGCCGATCACGCCCGAGGCCGTCGATACGCTTCGCACCATGCTCGCCAACCGCTCCGGCACCGCTGGCGGGCAATCGGCCGGCGTCATGCTCGGCGGCACCAAGGAAGCCGCCCGCATTCTGTCGGGCGCGCGCAAGACCACTGAACAACGCGTCATGCCGAAGTTGTTCAAGATCGACCGCGAAGTCGCCAAGGCGATCGAGGAAGCGTTGTTCGTGTTCGAGAACCTGCTCGACATGGACGACAAGAATCTCGGCACGCTGATCCGCAACGTCGACCGCGATCTGCTCACGCGTGCGCTCAAGGGCGTGGACGAGGCGACGCGCAACCGTTTCCTGGGCTGCATGTCGGCGCGCGCCGCCGACGGCATCCGCGACGAGATGGAAGCGCGCGGCCCGATGAAGCTCAGCGAAGTGCTCGACGCGCAGAAGGGGATCATCCAGCTCGCCCGAGCGCTTGCCAAGGACGGCACGATCATGATGGGCGGCGACGACGATTATGTCTGAGCGCACGCCGGAGCGCTTGGCGCCCGATTTCGTCGCCGGGTTCGCGAGCCGCCACGACCAGGCAGGCGCCGCGCTGCGTCGCGCGTTCGCTGCCAGGGGCGTAGCGTTCGCCCCCAAGGACATGACGCCGGAACCGCCGCCGGCTCCTGACGCCAAGCCGAAACATTTCGAGCCGGCCGATCGCGAGGCGGATCCGACCGAAGGGTGGGATCCATTCGATACGACCCAGCAGACGTCGGGATTCGTCGATCCGATCGCCACCGCCAAGGCGGCGGGCTATGAGGAAGGCGTGGCCGAGGCGCTGGCGCAGGCGGCTGCCAATACCGATCGCGACCGCTCCCTGATCGATACCTTGGTGGCGGCGATCAACGATGATCGCCGGATCGACCGCGACCGGCTCGCCGGCCACTTGCGCCAGACGGTGATGCAGCTCGTCCGCCAGATGGTGGGGGAAGCCGAGATAGACGGCGACCTGCTCAATCGTCGTGTCGCGCTGGCCGCGGGCCTGCTAGCCGACGATGCCGAGTCCGCCGTGCTGCGGCTCCATCCCGAGGATATGAAACTCGTGGAAGGCCATTTGCCCGACAACATCTTCGCGGCTGGCGATGCCAGCGTGGAACGCGGCCATTTCGTGCTCGAATCCTCGGCGACGATCGTCGAAGACGGCCCCGATCTGTGGCTCGATCAGCTCGCTCTGGCGATCGACCGCGCGGCGTTGCCGGAATGATGTTCGCTTCTAAAATCCTTCCCATTTACGGGAAGGGGCACCATTGCGCAGCAATGGTCGAGGGGACACAGCCCCAAGCGATCGGGAGGTGGAGAGCCCCCTCCACCCCCGCCGTCGACGGCGGTCCCCCTCCCCGTGACCGGGGAGGAATTTGATGCTGAACCGCTTCGCTCAGGACTATCTGGACAGCCTCGGCACTGCCGGCTTCGCGCCGCAGCCCAAGATTTCGGGACGGCTGGCGTCGTTCGACGGGCTGCTGATGGAGGCGGTCGGGCTCAATCTGCCGGTCGGGACGGTGTGCCAGGTCGGCGCGGCGGGCGGCGCCAAGGTCGAGGCCGAAGTGATCGGCTTCCGCAATGGCCGGACCTTGCTGATGAATCTCGGCGGTCCCGCCGCGCTGCTGCCGCAGGCACCGGTGCGGCCGGTCGGGGCGCCGGGCGCGGCCGAAGTGGGCGCGGCATTGCTCGGCCGCGTGGTCGACGGTGCGGGTACGCCGATCGACGGGCTCGGCCCGATTCGTGGTGCAAAGCACTGGCCGCTGGCGGGCAAATTGCAGGGCCCGCTCGATCGCGGCCGCGTGCTCGAGCCGATGGATGTCGGCGTCCGCGCGATCAACGGGCTGCTGACGATCGGCCAGGGGCAACGCGTCGGCATCATGGCGGGATCCGGCGTCGGCAAGTCGGTGCTGCTCGGGATGATGGTCCGCGCGGCGCAAGCCGATGTCGTCGTGATCGGCCTGATCGGCGAACGCAGCCGCGAGGTCGCCGACTTCCTCGAAACCAAGGTCGCGGGCGAAGCGCGCGCGCGATCGGTCGTCGTCGCGGTACCGGCCAATCATTCGCCGGTGCTGCGCATCCGCGGCGCCTTGCGCGCCACGGCCATCGCCGAAGGCTTTCGTGCCGAGGGCAAGAAGGTCCTGCTGATCATGGATTCGCTGACTCGCGTGGCGCACGCCGGGCGCGAGATCGGTCTCGCACTCGGCGAACCCGCCTCGGCGCGCGGCTATCCGCCATCGGCGATCGCGATGCTGCCGAACCTTATCGAGCGCGCGGGAACCGACGTGAAGACGGGCGGATCGATCACTGCCATCTATACCGTGCTCGCCGATGGTGACGACGGCAACGATCCGGTGGTCGACAGCGCGCGGTCGATCCTCGACGGCCATATCGTGCTCAGCCGCGCGCTGGCCGAGCGTGGCGTCTATCCAGCGATCGATCTCGGCCCTTCGGTCAGTCGCGTGATGACCGATATCGTCACGCCCGAACACGCCGCCGCGGCGCGCGTGTTGCGCCGGCACCTCGCCACGTACGAGGAAAATCGCGATCTGGTGCTTATGGGTGCGTATCGCGGCGGTGCCGATCCCGAAATCGACGCGGCGATCGCCTGCCACCCCGCGGTGATGGAATATATCCGGCAGGATGCCGATACCAAGGTCTCGCTGCCCGACGCCGTCGCCGAATTGATCGGCGTCTTCGGCGATGCGTGAAATGAAGGCGGTGCCGGCACCGTTGCACTTCGATGCATAAGAAAAAGCAACTCGACCGCATCCTGCGCGTCCGCACGCTGCAATTGGGCATGACGCGCGCCGAAGAGGTCCGCGCCCAGGCCAAGATGGCGAGCGAGGCCGAGCTCGCACAGCGCATTGCCCGGCTCGCCGATAGCGTCGCGCCGGAACCGTCCGAGGCGGGTAGCGGCTTTTCGCTGGTCGCCGCCGCGCATTTCCGGTCGCGCCTGCACCAGTCGGCCGAAATGGCCGAACATCGACTGCGCGCCGCCGAAGCCGCTGCCGAACGCGCCGCCGAGGCGACCCGCGAGGCCAAGCGCGACCAGTCGGCAGTCGAGAAGCTGATGGTGCGCGCCGACCGCGAAGCGGCACTCAAGGCAATCCGCGCGCTCGAGGCCGCGCCCGCCGTCCGGAAGATTCGGCACGATCCTTGCTGAACGCCCTGCGGGGGCAGTGCGCGCCCCCCGTGCACGAGGGGTTCATGACCGGTTTGACTCTACCCGCTTCTACCGCTGCCGCGCTGCCCGGAAAGGTTGCCGCGCCTTCGCTGCTTGCCATCGGCGCCCCTGCCGATGGGGCGCCGGGCGTGGCGAGCCTGGCCGCTTTTGTCGATTTGATGACGGGCAAGAACCAAGTTACCGAAAAGCAGGGCGAAGGGGGTGGCGACCGGCAGGATGATGCCGCTCCCGGCAACGCCTTGCCGGACAAGGCCCAGGAAAAGACCGGCGATCAGGGCGATCCGGCGCTTGCCTGGCTGCTCTCGCTCGCCCCGCTCGCCGTGCCGGCGGTCGATGCGACCAAGATCGCCGCCGCGGCCGGCAAACCGGCGAGCGCCGCCGCCGTCGTGGCGCCTGGGGACGGCATGATACCGGCGCTGGCGGATCGGGTGCCGCCACCCCCTGCCTCCCCTGCCGTTGATGCGCCGCAAACCGAGGGTGCAACACTCGCAAGCCAGACCGCAGATCAGGCGCCGGCCGCACCGGCAACCGGCGTGGCGGCAGAAGCTCCCACACCGGCACCGGCACCAGCGCCAGCGGTGATCGATGCGGTGGCAGTGGCAACCGCCGCCGTCCCGCCGGCACCGATAACCGACGCGCCGGCGCCGATCCGGATCGACGTGGCGGCCATGGCAATGCCAGCCGTCAGGACATCCCCGTCGACCGACATCCAGGCGGCAACGCCGACCGACCGCACGATACCGTCCAGCTCCACGATCCAGCCGATCCGCATTGCTCCTCCCGCCACCGTATCCGCCGCAATGGCCGCTGCGGCGCCGTCCGGCGCGCCGATGCCCGCGCTGTTCGCGCTGGCGATGGCGCCGGAGCGCGGCGCGGCGGTCGATCCCGTTTCCGACAAGGACGATCCGGCAAGCGGCATGACGCTTGCCGCGACGAACCTGTTGTCGCCCGCCGAGGCGGCCGTTTTGGTCGCGCAACCGGGCGAGGCGCAGCGCCAGGCGCTCGACATGAGCCGCAGGGACTGGCCGCAAAAGATGATCGACCGGATCGAGGCGCTGCGCGACGATGCCAATGCCAACGATACCTCCATCCGCCTCAAGCCCGAGGCGCTGGGCCGGATCGACGTCTCGCTGCGTACCCATGACGACGGCGCGGTCAGCGTCCATTTCGCGGCGGAACAGCCCGCCACGCGTACGCTGATTGCCGACGCAGCACCGCAACTCAACGCCGCCGCCGAAGCGCGGGGTATCCGGCTCGCCGGGACCAGCGTCGATCTGTCGGGATCCGACACGACGGGCGGCGACCGGCCGCGACCGCAATTCGAAGCGCAGCCGCCAGGCCGCGCGAATCACCTCTCCGCGATCGGCGGGGAAGACGTCCAGGCCGTCGCCGACGGCCGCATTGCTTGATGGGGGACTGAAGAATGAGTGACGACGCGAAAGGCGACGCGCCCAAGAAGAAGGGCGGCAAGGGCAAGCTGATCATGCTGGTCCTGATCGTCGTGATCCTCGCCGGCGGGGGTACGGTCGGCGGACTGTGGGCGGCGGGCATGCTCGGCGGCGCCAAGGCGGCCGCACCGGAGGGGCCGCAGCTGGTTCCCAAGAGCGAGCAGAAGCGCCCGGGCGCCGACGGCAAGGACGGCGAAGGCGGCAGCCATGCCGGCTCGAAGCCACCCTCGGGCAGCGGCGGCGACAAATACGCCTCCAATTATTACGCGCTCGACAAGGATTTCACGTCGAACCTCCAGGACAGCCCGCACTACGTCCAGATCGGGATCGCGGTGTCGACGCCCTACGATGATTCGGTGATCGAGAACCTCAAGACCAACGAGATCGCGGTGCGTTCGGCGATCCTGATGGCGCTTGGCGACGCGACCGAACAGGAGGTCACCACCAGCGAGGGCAAGAAGCAACTCGCCCAGCGGCTGGTCCAGGCGATCAATACCACGCTCAAACAAAAAGAAGGGTTTGGCGGGATTAGTAACGTCTACTTTACCAATTTCGTTGTTCAGTGAACGGGCATGGTTAACGGCTCGTCATCCATAACCGACACGGACCGGCGCGAGCGCCCTCGCGCGGCGGCGGCGCACGCCCCCGCGCTGGGCGGCGCGAACCTGAACCCGTTCGGCGACCTGCACACGTTGCAGCATCTGTCCGCGCGTCTCGCGCGGAGCCTGCGCGGCGTGTTCGAGCCGTTGCTGCGCCACGAAGTGCGCCTGTGGGCCGAGCCGCTCGTGGTGCAGCGCTTCAGCGATTATCGCGCCGAACGGCCCGAGGGGCTGACCGGCTGGGTGCCGCTGGTGATGGCGCCGGGCCACGGCCAGGCGCTGCTCGTCGTCGACGGCAAGTTCGCACTCGAATTGCTCGACCTGTTCTTCGGTGGCACCGGCGCCGCGCCCCACGAGATGCCGAGCGAATTTTCGCCGGCCGCGGAAGCGATGCTGATGCGACTTGCCGGCATCGTCGCCGAACCGATGACCACCGCCTGGGAACCGCTCGCCAAGGTGAGCTTCGCGCCTGGCCGGGTCGAAGCCAATCCGTCGATGGTCGCCGGACTGGACGGCGACGATCCGATGGTCGTCACCCGCTTCGGCATTGGCCGCCAGCATGGCAAGCCGGTCTTCATCGACATCGTCTATCCGGTCCAGTCGCTCAAGCCGTACACGCCCTCGCTGACCGGCAAGGTGCTCGGCGCCGCGCCCGACCCGGCCTGGCAGAACGGCCTCGCCAAGGCGGTGATGACCGTGACCTTCCCGGTCCGCTCGGTGCTCGCCGAGCCGGTGATCAGCCTCGCCAAGCTGATGGAACTCAAGGAAGGCGATGTCATTCCGATCGGCCTGACCGCCGACGTACCGGTGATGGTCGCCAACGGCCGCCTCGGCACCGGGACCGTCGGCACGTCCAACGGCCGCGCCGCGATCAAGCTCAATTCACTCTCTCTCAACGTTGAGGAACTCGCATGACCGATTTGTCCGGGACCTTCCCGGTCGACGCCAATATGGCGGCCAATTACCGGCTGCTGCAGGACGTCGACGTCAAGCTGACCGTGGAGATCGGCCAGACCCGTTTGACCTTGCGCGAGCTGCTCGCGCTCGGCGAGAGCTCGGTGATCGAACTCGATCGCCAGGCCAACGAGCTGCTCGACGTGTTCGTAAACGGCACGCTGATCGGTCGCGGCGAAGTCGTCACCGTCGGCGAGCGCTTCGGCGTCCGCCTGACCGAGCTGGTCAGCCCCGAGAAGCGCGGCTGATGCTCTGGTCCTACATCCTCAAGCTGTTCGTGCTGCTGCCGCTCGTCTGCGGGCTCATGGTCGGCTGCCTGTGGCTGTGGCGCCGGCTAGAGAGCCGGATGGGCACCCAGCAGGCCAATCGTGCGATCAAGGTGCAGGAAACCATGATGCTCTCGCCCGGCCTGCGCCTCGCGGTGCTCGAATTCGAAGGCCAGAAACTGCTCGTCTCGGTCGGCCGCGGCGGCGTGCAACTGATCGACAAGGCGGGGAGCCTGCCCAAGTGACCGTGATCCGCCGCCTCAACGAAGACGGCCCGTCGCTGTTTCGCGCGCCGGTCGCGGCCGCGCCGCGCCCGGCGAACGTCCAGCTCGCCAGGCTGTTGCTGGTCGTGCTCGCGGTCGTCGCGCTGATGGCGATCGCGATGCCGGCCTTCGCCCAGAGCGCGCCGGCCGCGCCGACCACGAGCAGCGTGTCGTCGGCCGCGCCCGCCGCCAAACCCGGTATCGGCGACGCGGTCGACCGCGCGCTCGGTCAGCTCGGCGGTCCGGGCGCCTCGGCCGCCTCGACCGGTGCGGGCAAGGCGCCGCTGTCGCTCAGCCTCCAGGTCCTCATCATCATGGGCCTGCTCACGATCCTGCCCGGGATCCTGCTGATGATGACCAGCTTCACGCGGATCATCATCGTGCTGTCGATCCTGCGTCAGGCGCTCGGGTTGCAGCAGACGCCGCCCAACCAGGTGCTGATCGGCCTGTCGCTGTTCCTGTCGCTGTTCGTGATGTCGCCGGCGATCAACCAGATGAATACCCAGGCGATCCAGCCTTATGCCGCCGGCCAGATCGGCGGCACCGAGATGATCCAGCGCGCCGGTCAGCCGCTCCATGCCTTCATGGTCAAGCAGACCCGCATGAAGGATCTGAAGATGTTCGCCGACATGGCGCATTCCGGCCCCTACAACAATTCGGCCGACATTCCCTATACGGTGCTGCTGCCGGCCTTCGTCACCAGCGAGCTCAAGACCGCGTTCCAGATCGGGTTCCTGATCTTCCTGCCCTTCATCGTCATCGACCTGGTGGTCGCGACCGTCCTCATGTCGCTCGGCATGATGATGATGTCGCCGACGATCATTTCGATGCCGTTCAAGTTGCTGCTGTTCGTCCTGATCGACGGCTGGGCGATGATGATGGGCAGCCTTGCGTCGAGTTTCGCGACATGATGCCCGCCTGTCCGCCGCCTGCGCCGAACCCGTTCCGCGCGCCGCCGCCGGCGATGCCCGGCCGCAAGCCGGTGCTGTGGCTCTCCTCCCACCGTCACCTCAGCGAAAGCCGGCATCTGATGGGGGAGGATACCGCAAGAGACACCAGCTTTCGCTGGGGTGACGTTCAATCGAACTGGATCAATTAGATCATGGACGCCGATTATTTCCTGGGCGTGGCCGACCAGACGATGTGGGTGCTGGCGCTTGCCTCCGCGCCCGTATTGATCCCCGCGCTGCTGGCGGGCCTGATCCTCGGCATGATCCAGGCGGCGACCTCGATCAACGAGCAGACGCTGACCTTCGTGCCGAAGCTGATCGTCGTCGGCCTGTCGCTGCTGATCTTCGGCAGCCTCATCATGGGCCTGCTCAGCGACTTCACGATCGACATCTTCCAGCGCATCCCGGATCTGGTGCGGTGATCCAGGCCGAGGCTGTGTATTCCCTGTCCCCTTGTGGGAGTGGGAAGGGTGAGGGGGAGTCACAGGCCGTAGCGCTCGTGACTCCCCCTCACCCTTCCGCGCCGTCGGCGAGTTTGGGCGTTGACCTGCCGGGGAGGGGTCAAAGCGCAAACTCTTCCTTCCCCACCAGGGGCGAGGGATAAATGCTCGGCCTCGGCCTCAATATCGAAGCGCAGCTCTGGGCACTCATCTTCGTGATGATTCGCATCGGTGCCGCGTTCGTCGCGGCGCCGGTGTTCGGCGCCGTGTCGGTGCCGTTGCCCGTCCGCGTCGCCTTGTCGGGTGCGATCGGCGTGCTGGTGCTCGCGGTCCATCCGGTGACGCCGCCGGGCGACATCTTTTCGGTCACGACCATCCTCAGCGCCGCCGCCGAGGCACTGATCGGGCTTGCGATCGGGTTCGTGTTGCAGATCGCGTTCGCCGCGCCGTCGATCGCCAGCGAGATCATCGGCACCTCCATGGGGATCGGCTTCGCGTCCGCGATCGATCCGCAGAATGGCCGGTCGACGCCCGCCCTGGGCAATTTCCTGTCGGTGCTGCTCACCTTGCTGTTCCTGTCGGTGAACGGACACCTGGTGCTCGTCGACATGCTGGTCCGCAGCTATGCGGTGCTTCCGCCCGGCGGCGCCTGGCTGGCGCCCGACCGGCTCAAGGACATCGCCCTGTTCGGCGGCTACACCTTCGCCGCTGGCCTCCTGCTCGCCTTGCCGGTCGGCTTCCTGCTGCTCTGCCTCAACATGATCGTCGGCATGGTCAGCCGTGCCGCGCCGAGCCTCAACCTGTTCGCGATCGGCCTGCCCGCCAGCCTCGCGGTCGGGGTGATCGCGCTCGCGCTCGCGATGCCCGCCATGGGCGACTACATGCTCGTCATCGTCCAGGAAGGACTCGATGCCGCGCAAAGCCTGGTGTTCGGTTAGGGTCTGGCCTCCGCTAGGATGGGGATCGTAATCGCCTTGAGCAGCCCGCTGGCAAGGAACGCAGCGCAGTCGCGCAGCCGAAGCTGCGCGCAAGCAAGTGACGTCTTCCAGCGGGCTGCTCAAGGCGACCGCTCCGCGGCGGGCCGATTCCGGCGCCCGGCGGCGTCGCCGCGTCGGTCACGATGCTTCAGCATCGCTCCCACCTTGCTTCTGGCCCGACACCAAAATGGGCTCCGTCACGACCCCACCCTAGCTGAGGCCAGACCCTAGATGGCGGAGTACGAAGGCGACAAGACAGAAGCCCCGACAGCCAAGCGTCGGAAGGACGCGATCGAGAAAGGCGATGTCCTCAAGTCGCGCGATTTCGCGACCGCGTTGATGGTGCTCGCCGGGTGTGGCTGGATCGCCATGCTGGGGCCGCAAATGGCCAAAGCGTGCGAAGGATTGATGACCGCGAGCTTCCGCTTCGGCCGGGCCGATATCGAGGATTTCTCGCCGATGCGCCCGCTGATCCAGGCGGGAATGGGGTTCGCGCCGTCGATCGGCGGGTTGCTGCTGATCGCGGTGGTGGTGGCGGTCGGCGGTCAGGCGGCCCTGGGATCGATCCGGTTCAACGGCTCGCTGCTCCAGCCGAAGTTCGAACGCATCAACCCCGGCGCGGGGCTGAAGCGCATTTTCGGTCCGAGCGGCTGGATCGAACTCGGCAAGTCGCTGCTCAAGGTCGTGCTGCTGGGATCGATCGGCTGCTGGCTGCTGTGGAAGACGGCGCAGCCGACGCTCGGCCTGTCGACATCATCCGACGTGGCGGGCGTGATCGGGCGGCTGGGCGGGACGTTCACCTGGATCCTGTTCACCATGGCGGGAGGGCTGGTCCTGATCGCCGGCGTCGACTTGCCGATCCAGATCATCCGCCGGCTCAACAAGCTCAGGATGACCAAGCAGGAAGTGCGCGACGAGCACAAGGAAACCGAAGGCTCGCCCGAGGCCAAGCAGCATCTGCGCCAGCGCCAGCGCGAAATGAGCCGCCGGTCGGTGCGCAAGGCGGTCGCGACCGCCGATGTCATCCTGACCAACCCGACCCATTTCTCGGTCGCGCTGCGCTACGACCGGTTCAAGGACAACGCGCCGGTAGTGGTAGCCAAGGGCCGCGGCATCACCGCGCTGGCGATCCGCGACGTCGCCGGCGAGCAAAAGGTGCCGATCCTCGAATATCCCGCGCTCGCGCGCGCAGTCTATTATACCAGCCGCGAAGGCCAGGAGATCCGGGACGATCTCTACGCCGCGGTGGCGACCGTCCTGGCCTTCGTCTTCGGTCTCAACCAGCGCGTCGGCGCGGTGCAGCCGGCGATCGAGGTGCCGACCACGGCGCGGTTCGACGAAAACGGCGTCAAACAATGACGAAAGTCCTAAAATCCGGTCGTGACCGGTCGTTCCTTGCTTCGACGCGCGCGGAGCTATTGCCATGGTGACGACCAGTTCGACGACGAGCACACCCACTCCGACCCCCACACCGACCCCGTCGGCGTCGAGCGTCATGGGGTCGGCGGCGCAGGCGCTGTTCACGTCGCTGGCGACCGGCTCCGGGATCGACACCGCGTCGCTGGTCACCTCGCTGGTCCAGGCGCAATTCGCGACCAAGACCGACTCGCTGAAGGCGCAGCAGGATGCCGTTTCGGCGCAGATTTCGGGTATCTCGACGCTCAAGAGCGACATTACGACGTTCGCCACCGCGCTGAAAACGCTGACCACCAACGGCACGCTGCAATCGCAGCCGCAATCGACCAACAGCAGCGTGCTCACCGCGAGCGCGCAGACCGGCGCGGTGCTGACCGGTCTCACATCGACGATCACCGTCAGCCAGCTCGCCAGCGCGCAGGTCGCGACGACGCAGACCGCGGTCGCCGACCGCTCCACGGTGCTCGGCTCGGGCCAACTGACGCTGACGCTCGGCACCGCGACCTATTCGCCGGACGGTACCCAGATGACCGGTTTCACCGCCGGATCGGGGACGCCGGTCACCATCGACATCACCGACGGCAGCCTGGACACCATCGCCAACGCGATCAACGCCAAGAAGGCGGGCGTGACCGCGTCGGTGGTGACCGATGTCGACGGCAAGGCCTATCTGTCGCTGAAGGGCACCAGCGGGACGACGCAGGCCTTCACGCTGACCGCGAACAACGATCCCAGCGGCAATCTGTCGCAACTGAACGTGGGGGTGGGCGCGACCGGCACCAAGATGTCGTCGATCGCGCAGAATGCGAAGCTGACCGTCGACGGCGTCTCGGTCGAGCGCTCGTCCAACACCGTCACCGACCTGATCAACGGCGTGAAGCTTCAGCTCAACGGCACCAGTCCGGTGCCCGTCTCGCTGACCGCGACGACGCAGACCGATGCGCTCAAGCAGGCGATCTCCGATTTTGTCGACAGCTACAACACGGTCCTGGCCGATATCAAAACGCAGACCGATCCGCAGAACGGACCGCTGAAGAGTGATACCGCGGCGCAAGGGTTGCTCACCTCGCTGCGGTCACTGACCACGCGCTCCTTGCTGTCCAACGCCCAGTCCGGCACGCCGACGACCCTGGCGGAAATCGGCATCCAGACCAACCGCGACGGCACGCTGTCGGTCGACGATACCGCGGTGACCAACGCGCTCAACAATTATCCGGCATCGGTGGAAGCGATCTTCTCCTTCTCCACCAGCAGCTCGGACGGTATCACGTCTGCGCTCAACGGCATCTCGCTGACCTCGACGAGCATCCTGTACGGGCTCGGCGCCTCGCTCACGCGCTACACCCAGCAGCAATCGGCGCTGTCGACGCAGCAGGACGATCTGACCACCCAGTCGCAGGACATGACCACCCGGCTGACCCAGCAATTCGCCAGCATGAACTCCAAGGTCGCGGCCTATAAGTCGACCCAGACGTTCCTGACGAACCAGATCGCCGCCTGGAACAAGAGCGGCAACTGATGGCCGGCTACGCGACCGCCCTGCGCGGAGATCCCGAAGCGACGTATCGCCAGATCGACCTGGTCGGCCGCACCGGCGAGGCCGATGGACCCGCGCTCGTACAATTGCTGTACGAGGAGCTCGTGCGCGCGCTGCGCGTCGCCGCGCACGCTACCGCGCAACAGAATTATGCGCTCAAGAGCGAAAAGATCACCCGCGCCACCGCGATCCTATTCGCGCTTGAGGCGGGGCTGGATTTCGATGCCGGCGGGGAGGTGTCGCAGACGCTGGCACGGCTCTATCGCGGCGCCCGCAACGCGATCGTGGATGCGAGTGTCGGCAACGACGCCGAGCCGTTCCTCGAGGTCGCGGCGAATCTGGAAGAGATCGCCAACGCATGGGCGCAGGCGCGTCGCGCCTGAAGCGACGGGTCGGACCCCGACCATTACCGGCACGTCGGGCGCGATGGCCTTGGTTGCCGTCGCATTAACCATTTCGAGACGGTCTCGCGCCTAGATTCTCGCTCGAAGGAAGGGACCAGATGGCCGATCTCAGCAGACCCGTGCGCACGATCCTGGTGGTCGATGACAGCCGCACCAATTTGAACGTCATCGGCAAGCGCCTGACGCATTTCGGCTATCTGACCGCGCTCGCCGACAATGGCGGGGAAGCGCTCGACATGATCGCGGCACGCGGGTTCGACCTCGTCCTGCTCGATCTGGTGATGCCGGGAATGAGCGGGCTCCAGGTCCTTGCCGAATTGCGGTCGCGGCCCGAAACGAGCGACCTGCCGATCATCGTCATCACCGGTCGTAGCGACCCCGCCGCGGCGGTACAGGCGCTCGCCGCGGGTGCCGACGACCATGTCGCCAAACCGTTCGACTTCGATGTACTGCACGCGCGGATCGAGCGGACGCTGGCGCGCGCCCGGCGCATCGCGGATCTCAAGCGCTCCAATGCCGCTCTCGACGCGCGGATCGCGGCACGCGCGATGGAATTGGGCGAAGCGAAAGCCGAACTGGCCGACGCGCGGGCCGATCGCCAGCGGCTGATCGCCTCGCTCCAGGCGCTGCACGACGAAGTAGAGCGGTTGCGGGCCTGAGAATCGCGGCGGGGATCAGCCCTCGCCGGCGATAGCGTCGCGATATGCGAACAGGCCGGGGGATCCGCCCGTCATCACGAACAGGACGTCGCGGTCCTGCCATTTGCCTTGCCGCATCCCGTCGAGAACCCCGGCAAAGGCCTTGCCGCTATAGACGGGGTCCAGCAACAATCCCTCACTGCGGGCCATGAGCCGGAGCGCGCCGATCATCGCATCGGTCGGCAGGCCATAGGCCTCTCCCCGCTGCGAATCGTCGATGCGGATCGCGTTCTCGGCCAAGGTGCGGCCGGGGACGATCAAATCGAGCGCTCCCGCGGCCAGACGGCGCGTTTCCTCCATCGCCTTGTCGAGCGGGGCCAGGACGGTGAACGACAGGATACGGCGCGGATCGTCGTCCGCGGCGATCAATCCCGCCGCCAGCCCGGCATGCGTGCCCGAGCTTCCGTTCGGCACGACGATCGCTTCGAAACGGCGCCCGGTCTCCTGCTCCGCCGCGAGGATTTCCGCGGCGCAGACGGCATAGCCCAGGCATCCGAGCGGCGAGGATCCGCCACTGCCGACGACATAGGCCTTGCGTCCTTCGCGCGCGAGATCCGCGGCGCGCGCCCGGGCGGCTGCCAGCGCGTTGACGTCCGGCGCCAGCCGGTGCACCGCCGCCCCGAACAGATCGTCGAGCAGCAGGTTGCCGTTGGTTCGGTAGGCCTGGTCGTGCCGCGGCACGATATCGCTCAACATCAGTTCGCAGGCGAGGCCCGCGCGCGCCGAGGCGGCGGCACTCTGCCGCGCGTGGTTCGATTGCAGCCCGCCGGTGGTGATGAACGTGTCGCACCCCTGTGCAGCAGCGTCGCCGAGCAGGAATTCGAGCTTGCGCAGCTTGTTGCCGCCGCCGCCGATGCCCATCACGTCGTCGCGTTTGACCCATAGTCGGGCACCGCCGGCGGCCCCGCCGAGCACTTGCTCCAGGCGGGTGAGCCGCTGGATCGGCGTCGGTCCGTCGAGCAGGCGAAAACGCGGAAAGGCATCCAGCTGGCTGGTCGTCATGCCGGTCATCCGCGCAGCCAGTGGCGTCGCACGAAATAGGTCGTGACCAGCACTGCCGTCAGTACGCAGATTCCGACGATGGCGTCGAACGCCCAGGGCTGATCGGCGAGCCAGAGGCCACGAACGTTCATGCCGTAGAGCCCGGTCAGGAATGTCAGTGGGAGGAAGATCATCGCGACGATCGAGATGATCAGCGATCGCTGGTCGATCTGTTCGGCGCGCAGGTCGGTCAATGCTTCATGGGTCAGCGCCGAGCGTTCGCGAATGCTCTCAAGTTCCTCGGCCATGCGCGCGGCGCGATCGGCGGCGGCGGTCAGGTGGAGGCGGTCGTCATCGCCCAGCCAGCCTACCTGCAGCGTGCTCAGTTTCTCCAGCGCGGTGCGTTGCGGTGCCAGGAAGCGGCGATAGCCGATCGACTGGACGCGCACGCGCGTGACGGTGCGCCGCAGTTCGAAAATCTGTTCCTCGCCCAGCGAGCTCTCGCACTCGTCGAGATCATCGCCGAGTTGTGCTACGTCGGGGTCGAGATCGCTGGTGATGGCGGTCGCGAATTCGGTGATCAGGTCGCCAGGGTCGCGGACCTGGCCATCCTCCAGGCATTGTTCGACGAGTTCGAGCGCATTCAGCCGTTTGCGCGTGACCGAAATAACGCGACCCTGGATCGCCCAGATCCGGACCGAGGCGAGCGGATCCGACGAGACCAGCTCGTCCTCGGACCGACCGCGCAAATTCAACAGCGCACCGTCGCCGAACTGCTCGCATCGCGGCCGCGTTTCGGCGGCGGTCAGGGCGTCGACCAGGTAATCGTCGAGCTTCGCGACGTCGGTCAGCCAGGCCTGGGCATGTTCATTGTTGGTCGACAGGTGCACCCAGACGAAGCCGTTATCGATGTCGAGCGCCTGCTTGATCTCGCATCGGGTCGGCTTGCCGCTGCCGTCGACATGGTAAGCGAAGCCGCTCATCGCGCGATCTCCAGATACACGGTCAGTCCTTCTGCCATATCAACGGACGATACGTCAGCAACGATCCGCGGCGCATCCGCACGCGCGCGGTTGAGGATCGCCGCGGGCACGTCGGGGCCGTGCACCACGCGATCGGCGCGCGCCAGGAGCCGCGCCTGGCGCAGGGTAAGCGCGTCGGGGTCGGGAGAGGTGAGGCGAATCGTCTCGACGCCGCAGGCGTGTGTGCCGTCGCCCTGCCAGGCCTCGACCGATGCGGCGTCGGCCGCAAACGGGTCGAGCGGTCCGCCCTCGCTAAGCGCGGCGGCCAGGGCACGCCGCCGCACGTCGCCGTCGGGCAGAAGCGTCCTGAGGCGCGCGCGGGCGGCAAACAACGCCTCGGCGAATCTGCCCAGGCCAGTGGGCAACAAGATCTCGAGCCGTTGGCGCAATGCCGCCGCCAATCCGGCAGAGGCGCCGCCGGTGCCGATCGCGACGATCACCGGCGAGCGGTCGACGATCGCGGGCAGCGTAAAGTCGCACAAATCGGGCCGGTCGACCGCATTGACCAATAGGCCGCGTGCCCTGAGCCGCGCGACCGTCGCGTCGGGATCGTCGAGCGCGACGATCGCAAGGGCGGCGGCCGAATCCTCGCCCACGATCTCGGCGCCCGCGCGCTCGAGCAGCCGCCTTTTGGCTTCGGCCGCGTCGCCCCCGCCGATCAGTATCACCGGCCGCCCCGCCAGCCGGAGAAACACCGGCAGGCTGTGCAGGCTCATGCCGGGACGGTTCCCAGCCATTCGGGTACGATCTCTTCCGCCATCACGCGATAGGCCGGGATGCGTTCGGCAACGACCGCATAGCGGTCGCCGTCGACCATCACTTCGGGCACCAGCGCGCGGCTGTTATAGGTCGAGGCCATCGTCGCCCCGTACGCGCCGGCGGTCCGGAAGATGGCGAGGTCGCCTTCCTTGACCTTGTCGATCTCGCGCGCCTTGGCGAAGGTATCGCCGCTTTCGCAGACCGGGCCGGCGATATTGGCGACGAAGCGTTCGCCGGTCGGCCTGACCGCAACGAAATCGTGCCAGGCGTCATAGAGCGCCGGCCGCGCCAGGTCGTTCATCGCGGCGTCGACGATTACCCAGGGATTGGTCGGCGACGGCTTCACCCAGATCACCTGGGTCAGCAGCACGCCGGCATTGCCGGCGATGACGCGGCCGGGCTCGAACATCAGCTCGACGTCCCAGTCGCGGGTGACGCGCGCGACCATCTCGCCATAAGCGGCCGGGCTCTCCGGCTTGTCCTCGGCGCGATAGGCGACGCCGAGCCCGCCGCCCAGGTCGACGCGGTCGATCCGGTGGCCGGCGGCGCGGAGCTCGGCGACGAGTTCGCCGATGCGGCGATAGGTCGCTTCCATCGGCGCGACGCTCAACAACTGGCTGCCGATGTGCGAGGCGACACCTTTGAGGTCGAGGCCCGGCAGCTGCGACAACCGCGCGTAGATGGCAGGGGCGTCGACGATCGCCACACCGAACTTGTTATCCGCCTTGCCGGTCGAAATCTTGGCGTGAGTGCCCGCGTCGATATCGGGATTGACGCGCAGCACGCACGGCGCCTTGACCCCGCGCGCCGCGGCGATCTCGGACAAAGCCACGCCTTCCGCCTCGTGCTCGAGGTTGAACTGGCCGATGCCGCGATCGAGCCCCTGGGTCAGCTCGGCGCGGGTCTTGCCGACGCCCGAGAATACGACATCCTTCGCCGGCATGCCCGCCGCCAGCGCGCGCTCCAGCTCGCCGCCCGAAACGACGTCCGCGCCATAGCCGGCATTGGCCATCACGCGCAGCACCGCCAGATTGGGATTGGCCTTGATCGCATAGGCAAGGTGGATCCGCGGCACACTTTTGAGTCCCTCCCGAAACGCCACGGCATGGCGCTCGAAGGTGCGGCGCGAATAGATGTAGACGGGGGTCCCGACCTCGGCAGCGATGCGCGCCATGGGGACGTCTTCGGCGTAGAGTTCGCCGTTCCTCAGGTTGAAATCGTCCATGAAACTCAGTTTGCGGGAGGGAGATCGAATTCGTTGCCCTGGCGCTCTTCCGAACTGGTCAGCAACTCGTCGCTGCGTCCGGGGCGCGCCTGGGTCGAGGCGGCGAGGAGTTGTTTGGCGTTCGGCGCGGCGATGGCGCCGTAGGGTGCGACCGGCAACGCCTTGCCCGGCGCCGGTTTGATATCGCGCGCCGCACCACAGGCGGCGAGCGTCAGGATCAGGCTGAGCGTCACGATCCGTTTCACTTCTTCTCTCCTGCGCGGGCCGCTTTCGCGGCCGCATCTTCCTCAGCGCGGGCTGCTTTCGCGGCCGCGATCGCCTCACGTACCCGGGCCGGCGCCGTACCGCCCAGGCTGGTGCGGCTTGCGACCGAAGCATCGACGCTCAGTACGTCATAGACTCGTTCGTCGATTCGCGCATCGATTGCCGTCAACGTCCCCATGGGCAACTTATCGAGCCCGAACCCGGCCTCCTCGGCCGCCTTGACCGCCCGCCCGGTGACGTGATGCGCCTCGCGGAAAGGCAGGCCGGCTTCGCGTACCAGCCAGTCGGCGAGGTCGGTCGCGGTGGCGAAGCCCGATTCGGCGAGGCCACGCATGCGATCGGTGCGGAACGTCGCGCTCTCGACCATTCCAGTCATCGCCGCGATCGACAGCGCGAGCAAATCGTGCGCCTCGAACACCGGCGGTTTGTCGTCCTGCATGTCCTTCGAATAAGCGAGCGGCAGGCCCTTCATGGTCACGCACAAGGCGGTCATGCAGCCCATGATCCGCCCCGCATGGCCGCGGACCAGTTCGGCCGCGTCCGGGTTGCGCTTCTGCGGCATGATCGAGCTGCCGGTCGACCATTGGTCCGATAGCGAGACGAAGCCGAACGGCTGCGATGCCCAGATCACGAATTCCTCGGCCAGCCGGCTCAAGTGCAGCGCGCATTGCGTCGCCGCCATCAGATAATCCAACGCGAAGTCGCGGTCGCTGACCGAATCGAGCGAATTGGTGGTCGGACCGGCAAAGCCGAGCGCCGCCGCCGTCGCGCCGCGATCGAGCGGAAAGCTGGTTCCCGCCAGCGCCGCGGCGCCGAGCGGGCAATAGTTCATGCGGGCACGATTGTCGGCAAAGCGGCTGCGGTCGCGCGCGACCATGTCGTGATAGGCCATCAGATGATGGCCGAGCGTCACCGGCTGCGCCGACTGGAGATGGGTAAAGCCGGGCATCACCGCGTCTGCATGGTCTTCCGCGCGCGCGATCAAGGCGTCCTGGAGCTGGCCGAGCGCGGCATCGACCTGGTCGATCGCGTCGCGCACCCAGAGGCGGAAATCGGTCGCGACCTGGTCGTTGCGCGAGCGCGCGGTATGGAGGCGACCGGCGACGGGACCGACTTTCTCGGCCAGCCGCGCTTCGGTCAGCATGTGGATGTCCTCGAGCGTCAGGTCGTCGGGAACGCCGTCCCGCGCATAGTCCTCCGCCACCGCATCGAGGCCGCGGGCGATCGTCGCCACGTCCTCGGCCTTGAGGATGCCTTGCGCGCCGAGCATCGCGACATGCGCCTTGGACCCGGCGATGTCCTGCCGCCACAAGCGCTTGTCGAACGGGATCGAGGCATTTATCTCGCGCATCACCGCCGCCGGTCCCTCCGCGAACCGCCCGCCCCACATCGCGTTCGAGGTCTGCTTGCGCTCTATCGTACTTCTCCTGGCGGCTGTCGCGCTGATCGGCGGCTGCGATAGGCCGTCCGCTCCCAAGGGGCAAGCAAACGAAACCGCCGATTTGCCGACGCTCGACGAGGCGGCCAACATGGTGCCCGCGCCGACGGCGTCAGCGACGGCCGACAGCGGGGTCGACGTGATCGGCAAGCTGGTCCGCGATCACAAGGGCGAAGCCGTACCGGCCGCGCCGTTCGACGGCCCAGACGGTCGGCCGCTGACGATCGCCAGCTTCGTCGGCAAGCCCGTCCTGCTCAATCTGTGGGCGACCTGGTGCGGGCCGTGCAAGGCAGAGATGCCGACGCTCGACAAGATCGCCGGCGAAGGCAAGCTGCAGGTCGTGACGGTCAGCCAGGACCTCGACGGCAGGGCCGCTGTCGACCCCTATTTCGCCAAAGCCGGGTTGAAGTCGGTCAAGGCCTATACCGACAAGGAGCTGCACCTATCGGCGGCGTTCGGCAATCCCAGCCTGCCGACCACCATCCTCTACGATTCGTCGGGCAAGGAAGTGTGGAGGATGATCGGCGGGATGGACTGGACCAGCCCGACCGCGCGGGGACTGCTGGCGGAGGCGAAGTAGGGCGGCGGACGCCGGCGCAGGATACTTCCCTCTCTCACAAGGGGGGAGAGGGAACGCTGGATGCTTTACGCCGCCCGCGTCGCCTTCGAATATTTGTCCTCGCGCCTCAACCCCACCATCATCCCGCGTTCGAGGCGGGCGCAGAGCGCGGCGTAATAGTCCGACAGAAAGCCGTAATCGTCGCCGTCGTCGGGGATGTCGGCCTTGCGCCGGATCGCCGCCGCAACGGTGACGATGGCGTCGTTCTGGCCGCCGCGCAGGACTTCCTCGAGCGTCTGCAACTCGTAGATGCCGTAGAGATCGAGCTGGGCGTCGCTGAAGATACGCCGCGGGCGGGTACTTTCCGCCGCCGACGCGGCGAGGTCGTGGCCGAGCTGCGCCCGGGCGCGATGGACGACCCAGGTGCCGGCCAGCAGGTCGCCGACGCGCAACCGGTCGCGATTGAACAACGGGAAGAACAGGAAGATCATGCTCCAGGCGAGCGCGAGCAGCGGCAACAGGATGTCGCCTCCGGTGAACATCGCGCCCAGCGAGGCGAAGAAATAGGACAATGGCAGGAAAACCTCGATCTCGCGCATCGCATTGCGTGCGATCACCGCGCCGCCAGTCAGCCGCGCGCCGTCGCGGGCAACCACGCGCAAGCCGACGATTCTCTTGCCCGGGGTCGCGCCGCGCGCGCCCATTTCGAACAACGTGAACCAACCGTTGCGCAGCACGAAGAAGCCGACGATCCACAAGCCGACCATCAGGATCGATTGCGATGCCATCGCCATCAGTCCGATCGCGATCGACGCCAGGATCAGCACGCCCAGCATCATCACCGCATCGAGCAGGAATGCGCCGGCGCGCGCGCCCGCGGCACCGAGCTCGATATTGAGGTCGACGCCTTCGGGCGTGATGAAGCGGCGGCGCAACGCCGCGATCGAGGCCCGGTCAGGCCGTTGCGCCATCACGTTTCCCCCGCGGCAAATAGAAATAGACCAGCCAGCCGATCAGCATGGCGATGCCGATCGCATAGCGCGCTTCGTCGTTGGTGATCGTCTGCCGCCCGATCCCTTCGAGCAGGCCGGCAATCGCGAGCATCACCACGGTGCCGCCCATCGCGGTGGCCGCCGAGCGCCCGGCGGCGACGGCGGCGTCGGTCCGCGACAGGCGGCCGGGGAAAGCGATCGCGAGCCCGATACGGAATCCGGCGGCGCCCGACAGGATGATCGCGAACATCTCCGTCGTGCCGTGGATCATCAGCCAGCCGACAAAGCCGTAACCGAGACCCTTGGACGCGAAGACCTCGATCATCGCCCCGAGCATCAGGCCGTTATAGACGATCAGCCCGGCGGTCGGCACGCAGAACATGAAGCCGAGTGCGAACGAGAAGATCGCGATCTGCGCGTTGTGCGTGAACAGGAACGAGGCGAAGAGTGCCAGCGCGCTCTGCTGGGTGTCCTTGGCGCCGTCATAGATCGTCTGGCGCAGCAATTCGGCGCTCGCGGTGGGGTCGCGCCCCTGCGCCATCCCATCGGGGATCATCGCATAATACCAGGACGGGTCGTGCGCGATCAGCAGATAGGCGACGACGGCGCCGGCGACGGTGAGAAGGAAGGCGATCAGCGTTTCTTTCCACAAGGCCTGGACCGCCAGCGGCCAGCCACGCGCGAAGAACTGGCCGAGCTGCTTCAGCGGCGAGGTCGGAACGCCGTAGATCTGGAAATAGGCGCGCGTGCAGAGCTGTTCGAGATAGGTGATCAGCTGGCGATCGAGCGAGGTCTCGCGTGCCACCGACAGCGACGACAGGGTCGAACGATAGAGCAACGGCAGCACCAGCAATTGCTGGTCGGGCACCGCGCCGACGCCGCGCTTTTCGATCAGCGTCAGGATCTTGTCGAGCATGTCCCAATCGGCCTCGTGCGCGGCGCGGAAACGCGTCGCGTTGACCAGCGGGGTGCGGGGTTCGACATATGCCGTCACAGCAGGTTCCTCCGCTTGAGGTCGACATAGCCCTCGACGAGCCGGTCGGCGACGCGATCATATTCGCTTTCGATGACATGCGCGCCGAGATGGCGCAGCCGGGTCAGCGCAAGCAGCCGGTCCTTGAGCAGCCCGGCGGCGGTTACCGCGCGGGTGATGTCGTCGGCCGTGTCGGGCGTGCGGTCGACGATCGATTCGAGTTCCTCGTCGCGCAGCACCACGATCAGCAGCAGATGCGTCTCGACCAGTCGTGCCGCCGCCCGGATCATGAAGTCGGCGCTGGTCAGGTCGGTGAATTCGGTGAACATCACGATCATCGACCGGCGAGTCAGCCGGGCGGCGAGCGTGGTCAGCGCGTAGGTGTAATTGGTCTCCTCACCCGAATAGTCGATCCCGGCAGCCAGATGCTGGAGTTCGGGAAAGGCCGAGGCGCCGGAGATCAGGCCGCTGGCGATACGCGGGCGCGAATCGAACGAATGGAGCGCAACCCGGTCGCCCAGCTTGAGCGCGACCCAGCCGGTCAGCAGCATCGCCGACACCGCACGGTCGACCCGCGGGATGCCGCCGACCGGCTCCGACATCTGGCGTCCCGAATCGATCGCGAAGACGATCTGGTTGTTGCGCTCGGTGCGATATTCCTTGGCGTGGAGTTTGAGATGGCGGGCCGATTGCTTCCAGTCGATCGCGCGGCGGTCCATGCCCGAGCGGAATTCGACCAGCGCGTCGAAATCGGTGCCGTCGCCGCGGTCGAGCTGCGTCATCAGTCCTTGCAGCGCGTGACGCTGGAAGATTCGCGACCCACGTTCGCGGACCGGACGGATGTCCGGCAGGATCTTGAGTTCGGCCTCGCTCGCCATGCGTTTCTGCCGCCAGACCAGACCGAGCGGCCCGCGCCAGCGCAGCCAGACGGTCGCGAAATGCGCGGTGCCGCGGCGCTGCGTCGCGACCGGCATCGCGGTCGCGCCTTTGCCTTGGTCGAGCCGAACGGTAGCGCGGCCATCGTCCTCGAAGTTGACCAAAGGGTCGGCCGCGAGGGCGACCTGGACGCTGCCCGGCCCGTTGCGGGCGGGGCCTTCGACGCTGATCACCGCGTCGACCGTTTCCCCGACGCTCGCAATGCGCGGTACCGTCAGCCCCGCCGCGATCCGCGCGGCCGGCAACGCGAGCAGCGCGTCGAGCAACGCGCCGATCAGGATCGCGGCGGGCCAGGCGAGGCCGGCATACCAATGCTCGGGCACCAGCACGCCGATCAGCAGGGCGACGGGGGCACCCGCCGCCGCCGCCAATACTGCGAGGCGCGTGGGGTAGATCAATTCGGACGCCCCTGGACCGCGTCGATGGAGCGCGGTTCCCGGTGGTCTTGGCGGTTAGCCGTCATGCCGGGACGAGCCCGGCATGACGCTGAGAGGCACCGGCAGCATTCATTCTCACCGCGGCGCCTCGATCGTTTCGATGATCGACTGCACGACTTCCTCGACCATGCGGCCGTCGATCTCGGCGGCGGGCGACAGGATGAGGCGATGGCGGAGAAGCGCGGGGGCGAGCCTCTTGACGTCGTCCGGAATGACGAAGTCGCGGCCGTCGAGCGCGGCGCTCGCGCGGGCGGCCCCGGCCAGCATGGCGCCGGCACGCGGGCTGGCGCCGCTCTCCAGATCGGCGACGTCGCGCGTGCCGCGCACCAGTGCCGCGATATAGTCGATCACCTCGTCGACCAGGCGCACGGTACCGACCGCGTCGATCGCTTCGCCGATCCGGGCGGCGTCGGTCCGTGCCTCGACGCCCCAGCCTTCGGGTTCCATCGCTCCGGCCTTGGCGCCGTGCGTGGCGATGATCTTCCGCTCCTCGGCGGCCGAGGGGTAATCGACCGTCTGTTTGAACAGAAAGCGGTCGAGCTGCGCTTCGGGCAGGGGATAGACGCCCTGTTGCTCGATCGGGTTTTGCGTCGCCACCACCATGAAGCGATCGCCGAGCGGCAGGCTCTCGCCGTCGATCGTGACGGTGCGTTCCTGCATCGCCTCGAGCAAGGCCGCCTGCGTCTTGGGGGGAGTACGGTTGATTTCGTCGGCGAGCAGCAGGTCGGTGAAGATCGGCCCGCGTGTCAGCGTGAAGGTCGAGGTCTGGAAGTTGAAGAGATTGGCGCCGATGATGTCGCCCGGCATCAGGTCCGGGGTGAACTGGATGCGCCCGAACGTGAGCCCGACCGCGCGCGCGAAGCTGTTGGCGAGCAACGTCTTGGCGGTGCCAGGCGGCCCTTCGAGCAGGATGTGACCGCCCGCGAACAGCGCCACGAGCATCAGGTCGATGGTCGCTTCCTGGCCGACCACGGCCTTGCCGACTTCCTGGCGGATCGCCATCGCCAGATTGCGGACTTCCTCGACCGTCACTTGCCTTTCTCCCTTTGCCAATCGTGTAGCGCGCGCGCCGCGGCGACCAGGCTGGCCTTGTCGTCCGCATCGTCCACGGCTCGGGCAAGGTCGGTGAAGCGCGACCGCCCGGAAATCTTGTCGAGATACGCGTCGATCGCCGCCCCGCGCAGCCGCGACGGCACGCCGAATGCGATGATCGCCCGCTCGCGGATCGCCTCGACATAGCGTCCGCCGAGCCGTGCCTGGCGTCCTGCCTTGCGGATCAACGCGGCGGCGTTGTCGACCAGAGCCGTCTTGCCGAACGCGATCGCGCGGGCGCGATGGACCGGCGGCCCGAACCGCACGAATGCCTGCCACCCCGCGAGCAGCATGACCGCGACGATCGCCAGCGTCATCGCCAGGAAGGGCGGGTCGAAAGCAAGCCTGAGCGGGTTCTTGGCCGCGCCCAGCCCGGCCAGCGTCACGTCGAAATCCCAGTCCCGGTCGCCATCCTCGTTCAGCGTGTCGAGCAGGGCGAGTGCCGCGCGCGCCTGGCTCGCTTCGCGCATTCCCATGTTCGACAGCAGGTCGGGGTCCGCCAGCACATAGAGCGACTTGTCGCCGACCTCGCCGAGCACGATCCTGCCGTCTTCGTCGGTCAGCAGTGGTTTGAGATTGGCGCCGCTGATCGTCTGGAGCGGGCGCGGCGCTTCGAAGCCGAACTCCGTGTTGATCCAGCCGGCCGAGCGCAACGGGCGGCCGCCGCTCTTGCTGCGCGTGACCGCGAACTTGAAGTCGGGCGCAAGCACGCCCTCGGGCTCGCTCTTGTCGATGAGACCCCAGCGCATCACCCAGCCGGGACGGCCCGCCGGCCGGATCGGCGTGGTCGACCATTTGGGCAAGACGACCAGGGTCGGCAGATCGCGCCGCCGCGTCAGGATGTCGCCGAGCGGGGTCGTCCCGAGCGGCGGGGTCAGGATCAGCAGCCCGTTCGCCGTGAGCTGCGACTGGTCGCGCAGGACGCGGGTGTCCTTGCCCATCGCCCGGGCGAGCTGGATGATCCCGCTATAGCCGGTCGCGCCGTTCGACAGCGCGTGCGCGCTCGATCCGTTGGCTGACGCGCTCGGCGCCTCATAGGCCGTGCCGAGAAGCAGCGCGACGAAGCCGATGATCCCGACCGCGAGCAACAGCACGACCGTGCGCAGGCGGAACGCGCCCTTGTCCTCACGCGAGGCGCCGACCGCGATATCGCTCATGCCTTCCACGCTCCGGGAATGGCGAAATCGGCATAGGCAGTACGGGCCGATTGCCAGTCATCCGCGCTGACCGGGCGGCCGCCGAACAGGCTGCGTTCGACATGGCGCGCGATCGACGCGAACAAGTCGCGCGCGCCGGCCGGGATCGCGCTTGCCGCGGCGAGTTCGCGGCTGGTGAGGGCAGGGCGCACGACCTGCGGGCGGCGATGGCGGATATCCTCGATCGACCGGAACAGCAGATGGTGGACGGCCTCGGCGAACAGTCCCTTTGCCGCCAGCGCGTCGGCTTCCTCCAGCCAGGCGCGCCCTTGCGCGATGTCCGGCTGCCACTCCTCCTCCTGCTCGATATCGACCGGTATCGCCTTGCGGGCACGCCGCCGGGGCATGCGCCACTGGCCGTATCGGATGCGCTCGACGATCAGCCAGACGAGGAAGGCGAGCGCGACGGCGATGACGCCCCACAACAGGATCCGGGCATAAGGCGCCGCCGGCATGAAGCTGGTCAGCCAGGCGAGGAAGCGGCCGATCGGCGCCAGCAAGTGCCCGAGCCAGCGAAAGAAATGGGCCAGCCCTTCGAGCCAGGCGGGGGGAGCCGGCGGCGGTGGCGGCGGCGCAAGCGTGAACTGGATAGCCGGGTCGGCGCGAAGCGCGTCATGCGCCGCGGCGAAGCGGTCGGCCGCGGCCGCGGCGCCATGCATGTTCCCCCCGGCCAAACGCGAACCCCTGCGCTACAAACCCGGCCCCATGCTTAATCCATGGGGAACGGGGCGCAACCGATAAACTTCCTTTTGAACCAACTTCTTCTGGACAGGGCCGATCGGGCCGATCAGGTTGGCGGTGGGACATAAAGGGGGCTTCATGTCGATCGGTCGCGTTCTCAACACCGCCTTCGGGGCGATTTTCGGCAATCTGTTCGTGATGCTGGGCATCGCATTCCTGTTCGCGGGCTTGCCGCAAGGGATCATCTCCTATTTCCAGCGATCGCTCGCGCCGGCAGTGTCCAGTGGCGCGATCAGCCCGGGAGAGTATTTCGGCTTTATCTTCGGCGCCGCGATTCTCAACATGGTGTTCACGATCCTCGCCCAGGGCGCACTGGTCCGGGCGACGATCACCTACAGCCAGGGCGAGCGCGCGAGCTTCGGCGATTGTCTGGCGACGGCATTCAGCCGCGTGCTGCCGCTCATCGGACTGGCCATCGTCAGCGGCCTTGCGGTCGCCTTCGCAACCTTGCTGCTGATCGTGCCCGGCATCATCCTGGCCTTGATGTGGTACGTCGCCGCGCCGGTCGTCGTGGCGGAGCGCGAAGGCGTGTTCGCGTCGCTCTCGCGCAGTTCGCAACTGACCGAGGGCGAACGCTGGAATCTCTTCGTCGTCTTGCTCGTCGTCTTCGCCGTGTGGATTGCGATCATCATGCTGTCGGCGATCATCGGTGGTATTGCCGGCGCGGCGGGGGCAATGGCCGGCGGCGGCGGCGGCGGCGGCGGCGTGATGGTGTTGCTGGTTGCGGGCGCCGGTGCGGCCAGCGCGACGATCAGCGCCACTGTCGCCGGCGCTTTGCCGTCCGCGGCCTATGTGGAACTTCGCAGCCTCAAGGAGGGGCCGGAGACGCAAGGCCTCGACGACATCTTCGCTTGAGAGCGGACGATGGCGGGCGTCGCGTCGGTGCCGCTGCACGGCGAGTTCTCGGTCGGCCGGGTGTTCGCGCGGGCTGGGGCGATGGTTCGGCGACGACTCGGGGCGATGCTGATCGTCGCGTTGCTGCTGGCGGCGCTGCCGGTTCCGATCCGACTGTTCGGTGCCGACGCGTTCGCCCAGGGATTGCGTGGCGGCGGCAGCAGCCAATACCTCTTTTATTTGCTGTCGCTATTGGCCGGCGCTATTTTTGGGGCATTGTGCGCGGGCTCCTTGATCTGGCTGGGGATCGGCGGCGAAGACGGACAACGGATCGACGCGGCGGACGCCTTTTATCTGACGCTGATGTCGGCGCCGCGCCTGATCGGTCTTGCCCTGATGATCCAGATCGCTGTGGTGATCGCGACGATGCTGCTGGTGGTGCCGGGGATCATGCTGGGGGTCGCGCTGACCGCGGCGATGCCCGCCGCCGTGATCGAGGGGCGTGCCGGCACCCGCGCATTCGACCGCAGTTTCGACCTGACCAAAGGGGCGCGCTGGCAGATCTTCGCCTTGTGGTTATTGTTCTGGGCCGTCCTGGGGGGTGTCGGCTATCTGATCAGAAACGTGTTCGGGGCGCCCGAACTGCTCGTGTCCGCGCCGCCGATTGGCTTCATCCTTGCCGAAGGAGCCGTTGCGATCGCCTCATCGATTGCCGCCGCGATGCTGGAATCGTCGGTCTATATCGAGCTGCGGACATGGAAAGAGGGCGCGCCGAGCGACGAATTGCGCGACATCTTCGCCTGAGCGGTTGCCCAGGCGGCCGGATGTCTAGTCGTGTCCTGGGGCGAGGCCGCCGGCTGCAACGGGTGCCCCAGGTCCGACCCTGAGCGACGCCATGGCCATCCAGATCGCCGCGGCTTCGATGATGCTCGCGACCGCCGGCAGCAGCAGGAAGCCCCAGCCGTCGAACATCGCGCCGAAGGTCGCGATCGTCGACGCGCCGATGACCGCCACGCACAGCCGCCAGCTCGCGCGGTCGCGAACGGCATAAGCGAGCGCGAACGACAGCAGGTCGGCGAGCAAGGTGAAGCGCTCGTGCATCTTGGGCAACAGGAACGGGATGATCAGCGCCGACAGCAATGCCGCGCGCAACAGCATCGCGCCGTCCAGGTCGCGTCGCGCGAGCAATGCGACATACGCGATTGCCGCCAGCGCCGCGGCGACGTAGCCGGCCACGAACAGGGGCGACGGCACGGGCGGCGCGATCGCCGCCATGATCGCCCAGGGATTGGGGGCGCTGCCGATCGTGTTGAAATGCGCCGCCTGGCGAAGATAGATGGTCGCGAGGTCGGATGCCGGCCACCCGGCCAGCCACGCCGGCAGCATCGCCGCGGCGAACACCGCGGCCGGAATGGCCCAGAACGGCGGCGATACCCGCCGCTTGATCGACAGCGCGATGACGAACGGCGCGAGGAACACCGCCTGTGCCTTGAACGCGACGGCGATGCCCCACCATGCCAGCATCGCCGCATTGCGGCGCTCGATCGCGGCGGTGACCGCCAGCAGGCAGGCCGAGACCCAGAAGCCGTCGCATTGTCCATAGACGATCGCGTTGATCGCGACCGTCGGGATCAGCAATGAGAACAGCATTGCCTCGTACCGGCCCGGATTCGAACGAAGGATGCGGCCGATGGCGAGGGTGACGCACAAGGCGCTCGACACGCCGAGCGCCTTGACCGCGATCAGCGGATCGTGCGTGACCAACGAGGCGATCGACAGCAGATAGAGATAGGGCGGCGAATAGTTCGAGAAGGGCGTGGCGAAGGCGCCGACCGGTCCGGCGCGCAGGATATGCCCGAACCAGGGGAACAGGAATTCGGGCAGGTCCGGCGCCACGAAATGCCAGAATAGTCCGTAGATCCAGAGAATCGAGAGCGTCGCGGTCGTCAGGAACCGCCGATTGTCCCGTGCCCAGGCGCCGAATCGGATATTCGCCCCGCCGCAGCCCCGCTCGATCGCCATGCCGGATCCGGTCACCTCATCGATAGAGCACGAACGACCGTCCGGGCGCACCCGACCGGCCGGGTTCCGGCGACGCGCTCGCCGCCACGATCTTGTCGGCAACGCCGATGGCGATGGCAGCGATCGCCAGTCCGGCGATGACGTCGACCAGATAATGCGGCCCGCACAGGATCGCCGCGAATGCCATCACCGCATTGAGCAGCACGAGCGGCAGGCCGAGCAACCGGATCGGCCATGCCGCCCATGCCAGCAGCGCAGCGCCGGCGACGTGGAAGCTTGGAAAGCTGACCAGCCCGGTCATCGTCGATGCGGTCAGATGCCTGACTCCTCCGTCGCGCACCGCCTGGATGATCGGCCCGAACCGCCAGGCCGAATCGCCCAGCAGGCCGGGAAACCGTGCCTGGGCGACGTGATAGAAGCGCATCGGTCCCTCGGCGGGGACGAAGGGATAGAGAGCCGCCGCGATCGCCAGCGTGATCATCCAGGCGAGGACGAACGGCCACGCTTTGTCGCCCCTCGACTGTGCGAACAGCAGGGCGAGGACGAGTGCGGGTTGCCAGGCGAACGAGCGATAGGCGGCGGTCAGATAGGACAATGCCCGCTGATGCGGCTCGATCGCGGCGGCCAGCCGGCGCCAGTCGAATCCGATGAGCTTGTCGGATGCGACGAGCATCCGATCGGCAAAGGGCGCTGCGAGCGCCGTTATCACCGTGATCAGCAACAAGAAGGCGAAGCCGGACAGATAGAGAAGGCCGATCGCTTCGCAGGCGCCCCCGATGCGCGGATGGCCGACACGCTTGACCAATACGCCGCCGAGCCAGAGCCAGGGCGCCCAGGCGACATGAAGGAACAGGGGCGGGTCGACCGAAAAGCCGAGCATGACGGTTGCCGTCGCGGTCGTCATGGCTGTCAGCAGAAGCGCGACATAGACCGGAAACGAGGCGCGATCGAATGCCGGCCCATGATCGGCGGACGGCACGCCGTGCCGCAGGCGAGAAATGACGGTTGATGCGGCCATGCCCACCCCAGCAATGCAAGCGCCCGCGCCGCAAACGCCTGCCCTATGTCCCGCAACAGCTGGATACAGGATCGCGCCGGCGACCGCCAGCGCTCTGGAAAGCGATGGGCGGCGATCGCGGCGCCGCCGGGATAGACCGGAGAATGTAGGGAAGCTGGATGCCCCGTGAGGAAAAGAGGGTCAAGATGACGTTCCGAGTAAGTGATTGAGATTGATATCACTTAGTTCGAACGTGGAACAGTTGTGGTGTCACACATTTGTGTGACGCGGTCTGACACCCTAACCGCGATGCGGCCCCGGCTAGTCGTTCATCCGCTTCCTTTGCCATAGGTTGCTTTGCAAGAAGGGCAGCTCCACTTTCCAAACACATCGAATGGGGGGTGCTGCTCGGTAACGCGAACGCGTTGCCGTCTGATATCGAAGCAGCCGGTACAAAACCGACCGTTGGGGTCATCCGTGAACGCGTACACGCCATCGACGAGAGTGGGTTTCCCCGCTTCGCGCGTTTCCAGTTTGGCTTTCAACTCCGCATTCTCGGAGCGCAGCGCGGCCAGTTCCATCTTAAGGTTGGCGGCTTCAAGTTTAGCATCGCCCAACTCGCTTGAGAGGTCCGCTAGCAACATCTTGAACTCTGCATCCTCGACCTTCTTCGAGAGTTCACGCAGCTTTTTGACAACCTCAATCGAGGTCTGAAGTGCACTTACAATATCTACCATGTTTCGCATTCCTCGAAGTTTACGCGCCCTAGTTGGGACATGATTATACAACTCCCGGAGTGTCTGTGCTGGGCATCAGCGCCGCGCCAATGCGCCAATCTACAGGGTCAAAGACAACCCGGCGGCGACGAAATTGCTCAAACTCCAGCATTGGTTTTTCGTCGTTGAAGTACTGCGCGATCTGTTGCTCAAAAGCATCCGCGTCAGCCCAAATGCCGACGGTCACGAAAGATCGAAAATTGCCAAGTGATTGCTCATCAAGATGCCAAGTAATGAACGGCAGGTCGCTGGGCTTGAGGGACGCGCTCAGGAACTCTGCAATCAAGCCCGAGCGATCCTCAATGTGGTTGTTCTCGCGCCAATGTTTTTGAAATTGATCGACTTGATCCGGCTTAATTCTCCAGTGGATCAATGCGATCATCATTTTTGGTTCTACGGCCACAGATGCCCCCTTTCGGTCGTTTGATGAGCTACGACCCGGTTAGGTCGCCAAGTCTTGGAGGCGTCGCCATGCGGTCGTTTGACGCAATGAGGGATCGGCTTCCGCTATGATCTCCAAAACCTTCGGAAGCTCATAAGGCATGGAGGAGCGATCCTCCGCAATGAGGGCGTTCAAAAGGGAGAGCGTGGCTGCTGGATAGGTTCGCGCGAAGTCCTGTTCGTCAGGATTGACCTCCTTCGACAGGCGGTAGGTTATCATATCGACGTGTGGAACGGCGCGCAGGAACGGAAGCACTGTTTCGACGGCATCGGGAAAATCCGCGCCTAATCCTTCAACCAGCCGAGCGAACGCGCGGGATGTTTCCTCGCTGCGGTAGCGAAGCTGCCGGGGCCATACCTGCTCAATGAAGGGTTTGATGAACCTTCGCCATTCGCCCTCCTTGGCTGCGAGGTGAACCAGTGCATTGATGATCTCGGCGCGCGCCTTATCGTCGATAGCGAGGAGGACGCTCCTTGCGTTTTCCTGAGAGATCAACGGCGGTTCATCGCCTTCGCGGCGGGAGAGCCATACTAACGCCCGGACGTGGCGGCGGAAATCACGCTCGTTAAGTTTCCAGTTCGCCCTGCCCGAAAGTAGTTCGAGCAGGCTGGGCAATATCATTTTCCATGTCTCGCTAGAGAGGCCGTTTTGATCAAACGCCCTTCCGTGCCACGCCGCTTCTGACAATGGGCAATCTAGTGAGAAAAACGGTACGAGCGTCGCTTGCACCCAAGGGCGATAATAGAAATCTAGCCAGCCCATCCGCTGGGTGGCGATGCAAACGGCGTGCCCGCCGCCGTTCCCTGACACCCTAAACAGCCGTTGGAGGCGCTCAGCCAGAAACTTTGGAAATGGCCGCGACCTCGAGCCTTTCGGATGCAGCAAGAACAGGCTTTCGGTAAGTTTTCCAACGGGGCTGTTGATCGCTTTCTCAAAGGACACCTCTGATCGGTCTACAACCACACCCCCAACCGTCGTCGTGCCAACGCCGCTCTCTGTGACCTCTGGCGGAGCCTGATCGTACTGCGCAATTGCTGCATCAAGAACCGCGAGAGCCGCACGTCGATTTGCAGTCGCGAGCGCGCTGATATGCGTTCGCAGCCAACTGGGTATATAGTGCCGAAGGTCTCTGGCGACGGCCTGCGGTAGTTCGGTCACGGATCGAGCCATAAGCCACCGAAGTCTGAGCGGCGTGTTCTCTGGCCAATTCGAGAGCAGGGTCTCCCAGAACGATATCGGATAGTTTGCGCGCTTCGCTTCGCGACGAAGGGCGGAAATAGCCTTTAACGGCGCAGCTTCCACAAGGCCCTCGAAAGGGCGGAGGTGGCGAAACTCCCCGAAGCGTTCTCCAGTTCGCTTCTGCGCCGCTGCGACGATCTTCTCAATCGGGAGATCAGATAGCCCCTGATCGTCCTTTACAGTCTCAACCCAGCCTACTCTGACACCTAGGCTATCGTCGGCATTGCGCGCCCACTCGTCGTTCCATCTGGGATCAACATTCTTGAGCTTAGAAAGGCGTGCGGCAGTAGGGAGTGTAAGAGAACATCCATTGAGTTCTAACCAGCGAAGTAGCGAGGCCGCGGTGGTTGCGGTGTGGCGACGGTGGTCGGAAACCTTGATATCCTCACGCCGCGGTTCCCCCTCGAATATCTTGCTTTCGATGGCGCGGCGTTCACGGGTGCTGAGATTAGGCCAATGAGCGCGTAGCCCAATCAACAGTTCCCGCCGGTTGTAGCTATTGAAGAACACTGGGCTGGCGAGCGCCACAAACTTCGTTGCCGCTTTAGCGCTCGAAATGAAGTCCGGGTCAGCCAGCGCGAACAGGCTCAGCTTGCCAAAAAAATACGGCTCATCAGAGTTCCAATGATCCATCTCGCTTCGCGCCAGCTGGGGATCGACGGTTTTGAGCCGCTGGAACAACGATGCAAACCAAAGGAAGTACCGCTCTTTCTTGCCGTGGAAGGTTTCCCCCTGATCCCCGGTGGGGAACAAGGTGGGGGCCTGCCACCAGACTGTCTCCACCTCCGACAGCAATTGAGCAGTTAGCGCCAAGCTGCGCCTGACCAATTCCACTACATCATGAAGATGAGGGTCAGGTATATCTAAATTGTCGCAGTGCTGATCTAGCACGCGGACTTTGATTTCAAGGAGGTCACGGAGGCCGCGGTCCCCCCACTCATCTTCGGGTGGACGAGGGGCCGCGTACGGAGAGCGCCGGAACGTTACCTTCGGCTGGATCGCCCTTTCAAACTCGCGCAACGCGAAGCCAGTCCAGCCACCCTGTTTTACGACGTCCTTGAACTCGTACCACCTGAAATCATGGTCCCCTATGAGCGGCGGCAAGGCCGCTTCCAGATATAGGTTCCAGAACTTTCGCGCGGGTCCGGCGATCTCGTCGGTGTCCCGAAGGCGTCTATTAACGAACCACGTCATGCCGGGATGGAGTGAAATCCAACCTGCGGCCCACCAGACTGCCGCGACCTGATCGGCCACCTTTCCGAACCATCTGGCAATATGACTTAGGCGCTCGGGTAGCTGGTTGGACCACTCCGGGTTCCATCCAAACAGGCCGGTGCGTTCGGGGAATGAGGTGTCCCCGTACATCCATCGGAGATAATTCGTCCCCGCGACGGGAGTTTGCTCGTTTGGTTTCTCGGGAAGGCGTTCGGGATCATCGTCCAAGCCGAATAAAGATAGGGGATCGATCTTTTCCGCATCATCCTCAAGCGACTTGGCACGCGGCTTTGCATATCGTGCATTCTGGTCGAAGACACACAGCCACTCTGCTGGAGGGGGAGGCTCCATGTCTGCGAAGAGCTTTGCCCCAGCTTTGGTGCTGATTAACTGAGCCACCTGCCCGCGCTGATATGGCTTGAGTACCGATGGCCGCTGCTTCGCGAGGGATAGCACCTTGGCCTCCCATTTTCCCGGTTCTATGGACGCTGACGTCCACGCGCGAAGGCTGTCCCAGAGACCGGAATGGCCTTTGTCGATTGGATCATACGCAATCGGAGTGACACCCCGATCTCGCCACTCCTCCTCCATGTCATCTAGGTTGCCGGGCGCGAAGGTGTAGATTGGAGGACGGTAACCGACGCCGTCTTCGCTGTGCAGCCCTTCGAGCAGATACCTCATCGGAGGATCGTTGGCGGAGTAACCGAGCAGAACGATAGTGTAGCGTTCTCGCAAGGCTTTCACGAAACGCGCAGCCCACCCCTGAGCCAGATATGCACGTCCGAAGTCTGCGCTACTGATGACGTAACCAGCCTTGGCTTGCCCGTCAGGTTTTGCGAGCCTTCCATGCAGATACACCACGCCTTGCAAAGGCGTACCCAAGCTCAAGTCGGGGAGCGAGGGGGGCACGAACCTCTTGATGCCTCGATCCACCCTCTCGAACAGTAGATCGAAGTTAGTCGTGACGATCTGGGGAACGCCGCTGAGATTTCGCGAGAGGTCGAGAACGATCCGGTGATTTTCCAAGTCGGGCTTTCGAGGCGTCTTAAGCGCCTCGTAAATGCGCTTGTCGATCTCTTGTGATCCAAACTCGGAGACCAGTGCATTGAAGACCCGGTCGAAGCTTTCGTTCGCCGCTAAAGCCTTAGCCGCTTTCTCCGCTCCCAGCTTCTTGATGAGCTTCTCAGTCAAGCCGCCGAAGTCCGGAAGCCCGGCGCGGCGAGATATGCCCGCACCGCAAAAGACGATCACATTTCCCAATGAGCGTTGTTCGATCAGGAACGGAGGTATGCTTGGACCATCTTCGAAAAAGCGCATAGCTAATCCTAATCTCAAAGACGCAGATCAGGAATAGGCGGAATAGAAGGTTGCTTGATCGTTCTGTGGCGCCCGGTGAACAACCAATGGGGTCGGGAGGGTGAATCGCCCCGGGATTGTCGGAGGCCCTAACTCCTGAGAGTAAGGGTCTACGATGAGCAAGACGACGAACAAGTTTGCGCCTGAGGTTCGTGATCGGGCGGTTCGCATGGTGCTGGATCACGAGGACGATTACCCGTCACGCTGGGCAGCGATCACATCCGTTGCCGAGAAGAGCGGCTGTTCGGGGCACACGTTGCTGGAGTGGGTGAAGAAGGCCGAGGTGAACAGCGGCAAGCGCGCTGGTGTTCCCACCGAGCTGGCTGACAAGCTGAAGGCGCTGGAACGCGAGAACCGTGAGCTTCGCTAGGCCAACGAGATCCTGCGTAAGGCGTCGGCGTATTTTGCCCAGGCGGAGCTCGACCGCCCACTGAAGCGATGACCGCGTTTATCGACGAGCACCGCGAGGAGTACGGGATCGAGCCGATCTGCAGGATCCTGCCGATTGCCCCCTCCACCTACCACGAGCACGTCGCGCAGCGGCGTGATCCCTCGCGGATGTCGCCCCGCGCCCAGCGTGATCGGGCCTTGAAGCCCGAGGTCCTGCGTGTGTTTGCGGAGAACTTCGGTGTCTACGGCGTGCGCAAGGTCTGGCGGCAGATGAACCGCGAAGGCCTGTGTGTCGCGCGATGTACGGTCGAGCGGCTGATGCGCGATCTCGGCTTGCAGGGCGTGATCCGGGGTAAGCCGATGAGGACCACGATCAGCGACAAGGCAGCGCCTTGCCCGCTCGATCAGGTGAACCGGCAGTTCCACGCCCCGGCGCCGAACAGGCTGTGGGTCTCGGACTTTACCTACGTCGCGACCTGGGCCGGGTTCGTCTACGTCGCCTTCGTCATCGACGTTTACGCCCGCACCATCGTGGGCTGGCGGGTGAGCAGGACGGCACATGCCAGCTTCGTGCTCGATGCACTGGAACAGGCCATCCACGATCGTCGCCCGGTCCATCGTGGCGGCCTGATCCATCACAGCGACCGCGGCAGCCAGTACGTCTCGATCAAGTACACCGAGCGCCTTGCCGAAGCCGGGATGGAGCCGTCGGTGGGCAGCGTCGGCGACAGCTATGACAACGCCTTGGCCGAGACGATCAACGGGCTTTACAAGGCCGAGGTCATCCACCGGCGCGGACCGTGGCGCTCGCTTGAAGCCGTCGAGTACGCCACGCTCGAATGGGTCGACTGGTTCAACAACAGACGCCTGCTCGAGCCCATCGGCAATATCCCGCCGGCCGAAGCAGAGGCACGCTACTACGCCATGCTGGACGACACCCCCATAGCCGCATAATTTAAGCCAAATGGCCTCCGGCAATCCCGGGGCGGTTCACATCTGCTGGCGCTGGGCACGGACAATGAAGCTATTCGCGAGCAATTGAAGGTAGGGCGGCAGGGCCTGCCAAGCGAGGCCGAGCCGTCCCACCATAGCCTGAGCCAGCCGCGAGGTGCCTTCGTCATAGCTATGGGCAGCGAGTTGGGCTTCTTTCTCGCCGATCACCTCCCCCGCCATCGCGCGCTGATATTCAACGTCCAATTTGTCTGGGCCGGTCTGGCGGGGCTGATCCACCTCGGCGACCAATTCGGCAAAGTATGCGCTGGCGGCAGCCTCTAGGTCTTCGCGGGTCGGTGACTTCATATTTTCCAGCGTTCTCACCAGAGCTTCGAACCACAGCGTAGCAGCTAGGCACCGGATGCGAGCAAGCCGAAAATCGTCGGTGCAAAGGGGCGTCGGATTTCAGGAACACCCAGCGTGCGAGCCAGTGCAGCGGGCAGGCGAAACCGGACGTAATGGGCTGAACCTCTGCGGCCCATGTGTGTGGGGAGCGAACTCACCGCCGCGCACCTGTGTGACGCGTCGGTGTGACACAACACACCTGATCCAAAGCGGCCCCGAAGGGAACCGTATGGGAATTAGGCGTTTTCGGGAGAAGCTGGATGCCCCGTGAGGATTCGAACCTCAATTGACGGAGTCAGAGTCCGTAGTCTTACCTTTAGACGACGGGGCAACAGGCGGGCGCATCTAGGCAAGCCGGCGCTTGGGGTCAAGGCCCCGATGCGCCCGTGCCCGCCTGCCCGGCTCGGACCTTGCTTGTCGTGTCGGGCGAGTTCGGTTAGGCTCGGTGTCAAGCAGCGGAGGGCTATGGGCCGGGCCGCAAGAGCATAAGAGTTTTCGACGGCATGGGGGACGTTCCCGCCAATATGCCGCACCGGCAGCGCGCCGCCCAATGGGGCAAGTCCGCCGCCCGTCCGGCCCGGAATCCGGCCAAGCGCTGGGGCGACGCGCCTTATTATGCGGCGCTCGACCTCGGCACCAACAATTGCCGCCTGCTGATCGCGCGGCCGCAGGGCAATGGCTTCGCGGTGGTCGACGCCTTCTCGCGGATCGTGCGGCTGGGCGAAGGGCTGGCCTCGACCGGGCGACTCTCGGACGCCGCGATCGACCGCACCATCGCCGCGCTCAGAATCTGCGCCGACAAGTTGCGCCGCAGGAACGTGCTGGTCGCGCGCTCGGTCGCGACCGAGGCGTGCCGCCAGGCGGCCAACGGCGCCGAATTCATCGAACGCGCCTATCGCGAGACGGGCATCCGGCTCGACATCATCTCGCCGGGCGAAGAGGCGCGGCTGGCCGTGCTCGGCTGTCACGCGCTGATGGAGCCAGGCGACGGGCCGGCGCTGATCTTCGACATCGGCGGGGGCTCGACCGAACTGGTCCTGATCGAGGCCGATGGCGAGCGGCCGCGCGTGATCGACTGGCATTCGGCGCGCTGGGGCGTGGTGTCGCTCACCGAACATGCCGGGGGTGGCGACAGCGCGGCGGCGCGCGCCGCGTCCTACGCGCGGATGCGGGCATTGGCGGCGGAAAGCTTCGCGGCGTTCGTCGAGCGCCTGCCCCGCAACCTCAAGGCGCCGCGGCTGCTCGGCACCAGCGGGACGGTGACGACGCTCGCCAGCGTCTATCTCGAACTCGATCATTACGATCGTGCCAAGGTCGATGGGCTGATCGTGCCGACCGCCTCGATGCGCCGCATCTCCACCGAGCTGTCAGGCATGTCGATGAGCGAACGCTCGCGCTTTCCGTGTATCGGCAACGAGCGGGCCGATCTGGTCGTGGCCGGCTGCGCGATCCTCGAATCGATCCTCGATCTGTGGCCGGCCGAGCGGCTGGGCGTGGCCGATCGCGGCATCCGCGAAGGCATCCTGCGCCGGCTGATGGGCGCCGAACGGCCATGAGGGGCGGGGGCGGCGGCCGGACGCGCGTGCGCACCGCACGCAATCGCACCGCGCAATCGACGCGCTGGCTCGAACGCCAGCTTAACGACCCCTATGTCAAGCGCGCCAAGGCGGAGGGCTATCGCAGCCGCGCCGCCTACAAGCTGATCGAGCTCGACGAAAAGTTCGGGCTGCTCAAGGGCGCGACGCGAGTCGTCGACCTCGGCATCGCGCCGGGCGGCTGGAGCCAGGTGGTGCGCCGCAAGTTGCCCAAGGCGGCAGTGGTCGGGATCGACCTGTTGCCGGTCGACCCGATCGACGGCGTCACCATCCTGCAGATGGATTTCATGGACGATGCCGCGCCCGACCGGCTGATCGAGGAACTGGGCGGCGCGCCCGATCTCGTCCTGTCGGACATGGCGGCGAATACGGTCGGCCATCCGCAGACCGACGCGCTCCGCACGATGGCGTTGGTGGAAACCGCGCTCGCCTTCGCGATCGACGTGCTCAAGCCCGGCGGGACGTTCGTCTCGAAAGTGTTCGCCGGCGGTGCCGATTCCACCCTGGTCGCCGAGATGAAGCGCAACTTCGCGACCGTGAAGCACGCCAAGCCGCCCTCTTCGCGCAAGGGATCGGTCGAATGGTTCGTGGTGGCGCAGGGGTTCAAGGGGCGAGGCAGCGATTTAGCCAAGGGCTAAATCGCGACCAGCCGAGCCCCGGCCGGCGTCGCGCCAGCGACGACCGACGACGCGGCTTTGCCGCGGCGGGAAGATAGTGTTCAACTCTGGACGTCGTTAGTTGGTGATTGGCTGCCAATCCACTGTTGGCACTCAAAACTACAAAAGCAGCCGCCAAGCATCATCCGCTGCGTACCTTACTAGTCGATCCGCGAGGCCGCGAGCTTCGGGAGCGATAGGTTTCGAAGCTATGTAGTCTTCAAGAAATTCACGAGCGATCGCCGCTTCGATGAAATATGAGAAGCTGGCACCATCGCATACCACCGGAGCCGTATCGTCAAAAAGCCCCGTAACGATAATGAGTTGTGCTTCTGCCGACCACGGCTCCGTAAGATAAAGAGTTTGGTTTCGACCCCAACGGTCCCATAAGGTAATGGCTTCTACGAGTCGCGCGCTTCGCCATCCGTCAACCAAAGGTTCGCCGAACAGATTAGCTGCTTCTCTAGCATCGAGCCATTTTTCGTAGCGTAGTGTCTCTAACCAGTGGCCGCCACACGCGGTGCAGCGCTTTAGAAGTTCTGGACCCGGGCGGCAGGCGATGGGTGCGAGGGCATCGCCTCTTCGGTCGGCTCTCGCGCTCAACGCACAGATTTCGCAACCACCTTTGGGAGTGTTCATAGAGCCGCCCAGACCGTCCGCAGCGGCCGCTATGAAGGAGCTGCGAAGGGATGTCGAACGTCCGGCATCTGGATCGAAAGCGAGCACGGTCAGCAGTTCAACGCAAAGGCGTCCACTGATGCCCGCGACGCCGACGACCGTCCCTTCCGTTTCGGGTAGCCCCTTGCAACCTTTTGGACATATTTTCAGCGCCATACAGGGCTGCCGACATGGCCGTTCGGCGATCGGCCGCAATGGAGCGCGACGGCATTGAGCGATGCTTCACCTTTGACCCATAGCTGGCCGTTGTTCGAGCGGCACCGGCATTTCGATCTCGGATGCGTTCTCGACGAGGTGGATGGCGCACCGGCCGGTCGCGAGCATCACGGTGCGCTGCTCGCCACGCAGGCCGCGGGGCTGTGGGAGTGCGACTTACGGGATGACGCCTTGACCTGGACCGTCGGCGTCTTCGACATTTTCGGCCTGCCGCGCGGCACCACGCTCGCGCGCGACGAGATCGTCGCTTTGTATACGGAGTCGTCGCGCGCGGCGATGGAGCGGTTGCGCGCCCACGCGATCAGGCACCGGCGCGGCTTTACGCTGGATGCGGAGATCGTACCGGCGACGGGGCCGCGCAAATGGATGCGCCTGATCGCCGCGCCGGTCTGCGTCGGCCGCCAGGTCGTCCGGCTTCACGGTATCAAGCAGGATGTCAGCGCGATTTACGCCTGATGCGCACCGTCCACCGCATAAAAAAGCCCGCGGATCGCGCCGCGGGCTTTCGCAATCTCGTCCAACGTGACGTCGCGGCAAAGCCGCGACGTCGGCCGGGCCTAGCGGCCCGCCGGCCGAGGTTTAGGCTTATCAGGAATTAGCGTTCGCTAATTCCTGGCCTCAACCGTCGTAATCGCCGCCCAGATTCTGGTTGCGGGGCGGGGCAGCCGCGGTGAGACGCAGCGCCTCGGCCGACTGCGACAGCGAGCCGATTTCGTCGGGCGTGTCGTCGTCGTCGATCTGCACCTTCTGCATGCCGCTGATCACCGCGTCCTGCAGGTGGTCGGGGCGGATCGTCTCTTCGGCGATCTCGCGCAGCGCGACCACCGGATTTTTATCGCGGTCGCGATCGAGCGTCAGCTCGGCGCCGCCCGAAATCTGGCGGGCGCGCTGGGCCGCGAACAGCACCAGATCGAAACGGTTGGAAACCTTGTCGACGCAATCCTCGACGGTGACGCGCGCCATGAAACGCTTTCCTTCAGCAAAACACCAAGATGGGAAGCGTGGGCGCTTAGGGCAATGGCGGCTAAGGAGTCAAGAAAATCGCAGGGCGATGGGGCTACCTCGCTTGCGCGTCCGACCTCCTGGATCAACGCGTCCTCCTGTCCTGCACGGTGACATAGGGATGTCCGTCACCCGCCATGATGTTCTTTTCTTCCGATCTGAAAAGTCGGTGTTGCTTGAGGATCAGGTCTTCGGACCGCCAGTCCCTCTCTTTCAGCTTCCGATCGAGGTCGCGATCGATGACCACATATCGCGCAAAAACGCCCCGCGGGAGCAGGTCGAGAAGCTTGGCCCGGTCGTCGATCTTGAGATTGGTCGCGTCGAGAACGGTGAAGACTCCTGCCTCCAGCCGCGCCCGGACGAGACCGTGCGCAAGCTTCCACACCCTCTTCAGTGCCTCGGGCGAATGCGCCAGTTCGCCATAAAGTTGGAAGCGAAGCGTGTCGGTCGAGATGATCTCATGGTCTCGGTAGGTATTGGCGGCATAGGTCGACTTGCCCGCGCCACAAGGCCCAACCAGCATGTGCAGCAACGTTTGCCCCGCATACGCGCTGGACCCGGCATCGTCGGCTGCGCACTGGAGCGTCGTGATGCCGTGGTCGCGCCACATCTTCACTACCTGAGGTCGATCGTCGATTACCAACTGCGGGTCGTAGCCGTCATCCAGAATGGCCTGCAAGATGTCCGCCTTGACCATCTGATCGGGGCGCGTGTCGTCCTCCCGCCGAAAGTAGATACGGTCATAGGCGATGCCGTGCATGTCGAGCCAGTCGATCGTGGTCCGCCGCCACTCTTCGCGGTCGGGGCGCGCAGTCACGAGCAGGACGGCCTCCAATCCGTGTCGAGCTTCCACCGCCTTGTGCAACAGGCGGGCCAGCTCGGCGACCGGCTCGATAGGTCGATCGTCCTGCATGTCCTTGAAGAAGGCTGGCCAGTCCTTTTCGCCTTCCAGGTGGTGAAGGCGATGCTCGACATCGGCCAAGGTCCCATCGATGTCGAAGATCACCGCACGCATCGTCTCTCCCGTTCACCACGATCGTCAGGGCGCGCTTGAAATGCCCTCTCGCAATTCATTGGGCACGATCGGGCCAAGAAGCCAATGGTCGTCGGTCTGAACGTGATCCGCCCGAACCCATTTGGCGATACTGGAAAAGAAGCGTCCCCGATCGGCTACCGCTGGCGGATAGGGGATGGCATCCGCGATTCTGACCACGAATCCTTCTCGCCGCCCGGGATCGATCATAGCCGCGATGCCCTTCACCAGCTCATCGTCGAAGGGGCCGTCGTAAAGAATTGGCACATGGCGAACGTCCAGCAGTTCAAGAAACTCGAGGGTCGCATCCCATGACAGAAGCACATTGTCGTCGTCCCACACGCCGAAGCCGAGAAAATAGCTGTCGAGGGCGTTGCCCAATGCTCGCGTATACGGGACGGAGTGTCGCGCGTAGGCATATTCGCCCGAGATTCTCCAGCCGGCGGGGATGTCGCCTGCCCGCCTGGCGTGGAATGCCCGCATCCAATCGCGGGATGGGTGGTATCGGGCATCGGGCGACCGCGGATAGGTCTTCTCCGGAGTCATGGTCGTACATTCGCCATCGATCTTCTCGGTGACGATCACACGTCGGCCTGAAAACAGCTTCAGATCGGGCAGCTGACGATCGTCACTTTGCAAACCCGGTGAGGTCGGCAAATGATAGGTCCGTGGATATTTGTGGTCGATCGGCATGCCCGTTTGCTTGCCCCGCGCCGCACTCCGCATCAATAGTCGCGCGATGGCCGGCGAACCCAGCTTTACGATCGAGGGCGATACGCTGCGGCTCATCACCGAAGGGCCGGAGCGGCTGACCGCCTTGCTCGACCTGATCGGCGGCGCGCAGCACAGCCTTCGTATTCTCTATTACATCTATGTCGACGACGATGCCGGCGCGCGGGTCCGGCAGGCGCTGATCGACGCGGCGCGGCGGGGGGTTGGGGTCAAGCTGATCGTCGACGGCCTGGGCAGCGAACATGCCGAGAACCATCGCTTCTTCGATCCGCTCAAGGAGGCGGGCGTCGACGTCTGCCGGTTCGTGCCGCGCTGGGGGCGCCGCTACCTGCTGCGCAACCACCAGAAGCTGGCGCTCGCCGACGAAGCGCGCGTGATCATCGGCGGGTTCAACATCCAGGACAGCTATTTCGGGACCGACGAGGATCAGGCGTGGCGTGACCTGGGCTTCTATGTCGAGGGCCCGTCGGCAACCCACCTGACCGGCTATTTCGACGCGCTCGACCGATGGGCCAAGCGAGATTACGCGCCGCTGCGCTCGTTGCGCCTCCTGCTGTCGAAATGGAGCGAGCCCGAAGGGGCGACGCGCTGGCTGTTCGGCGGCCCGACGCGCCGGCCGTCGCCCTGGGCGAAAGCGGTGCGCAAGGACCTCCGCAAGGCCGCGCGGGTCGACCTGATCAGCGCCTATTTCGCCCCGAGTCCGGGGATGCTGCGTCGGCTCGACCGGATCGGCCTGCGCGGCCGCGCGCGCGTCGTGCTGGCGTCGAAGAACGACCATGGCGCGGCGATCTGGGCGTCGCGCTTCACCTATGCCGGGTTGCTGCGCAAGGGCGTCGAGATCTACGAATATCTGCCGACCAAGCTCCACACGAAGCTCTTCGTCATCGACGACATCGTCTATGTCGGCTCGGCGAATTACGATATTCGCAGCCTGTTCCTGAACCTCGAACTCATGCTTCGGGTGGAGGACGCGGCGTTCGCCGCGCATGTGCGCGCCTATGTCGATGGCGAGGTCGCCGAGTCGGAACGGATCACCTCCGATCTCTATCGCGCGCGCACCGGGCCGTGGACGCGCATCAAGCAGGCGGCGGCATTCTTCGTGATGACCGTGCTCGACTATAACGTCACGCGCAGCCTCAATTTCGGGCCCGAGCGGCGGTTCGAACCATGACGGTGCGCCTGGCAGGTTGCCACTGCGGCGCGCTGGAGGTCGAATGCAGCGGCGAACCGCGCAAGATCTCGCTGTGCCATTGCCGGCAATGCCAGCGCCGGACCGGCAGCGCGTTCAGCGTGGCGGTGTTCTTCGCGCGCGACCAGCTGGTCGTCCGCGGCGCGATGGAGAGCTTCGTGCGGCCGTCGGCCAGCGGCTTCGACGTCGACTTTCGCTTCTGCCCTACCTGCGGCACCAACCTGTTATGGTATCCGGCGCGCATGCCGGCGCTCGCCGGGGTCGCCTATGGCGGTTTCGCCGACCCAGATCTCCCGATTCCCGACCAGGCCGTCTGGACGGAAGAAGGGCACGATTGGATCGGCCTGCCCGGACGGGTTGCCCGGCACGATCGCAATCCGCCGCCCCGCGGTTAGAGTTTGTTTCAGCGAAGCTGCAAACGACTTTGGAGCGTCGCGCGGAAAGGCGCAGCCCCCGCCCGTCAATCCTTCCAGGCGAAGAAATTGTGCGACGGGGGGATGTTCCACCACTCGATCGAATAGTCGATGCGGTCCCAGTGGGGTTCGAGGAAATCGCGCACCTTGGGACGGAACTGATAGACGAGGAAGGCTCCGCCGGTCTTGAGGACACGATAGGTGGCCGCCGCTATGGCCGGTGCCACGCCTTTCGGCAGGGTGGAGAACGGCAGGCCCGACAGGACGTAATCGGCCTGTTCGAATCCATGGTCGGCAACGATCTGTTCGACGTCGGCGGCCGAGCCATTGATCGGGATGAAGCGCGAATCGGTGAACTTGATGCGCAGATAGTCGATGAAATCCGGGTTGGTATCGATCGAGATATAGGTCGCGTCGGCCGGCAGGCGATCGAGAATGGCCTGGGTAAAGGTGCCGACGCCGGGGCCGTATTCGACGAACAATTTCACGTTGGGCCAGTCGGGCACCTTGAGCATGGCGTTGATTTGCGCCTTGGACGAGGCGACGATCGAGCCCACCATCACCGGCCGCTTGAAGAACCCGCCGAGAAACATCGCCCAAGGGGAAGGGAGCTTGCGCGCGCGCGTCTCCGCATTGTCGAGGGCGAGGCGGTGCTGGGGCATGACATTCCTTGTTTCTGTGCGCCGGATAACGGCGCGACCGGTTACCCCCTGTCGCAAAGCTGTAACGTGTGATCAAGTCTTTAGGGCGCAAACTCGCCACTAACCGGACGGCGGGGGAGACGAAAGGCCGATCGCGGAACGGCCTGTCCGCCACACCGGCGGCCCTGATCGCTGTTCGGCGGGAGCTCACAAACCGAACGGGTTGCGCGCGCCGCTGCGCGGGTCCATCGGCGACGGCATGACGACTTTCGCTCCCGGAACGATCGCGGTCATTTTCGTCTCGGACGTCACTGGCGACGACCCGGATGGCTATGCCCGGGCTGCCGCGGAGGCCGACCGGCTCGCCGCTGCCCAGCCCGGCTATTGCGGCATCGACAGCGCGCGCGGTGCCGACGGCATCGGTATCACGGTCAGCTATTGGGCGGACGAGGCCGCGGCGATCGCATGGCGCCGCCATGCCCGCCATGCCGAGATTCGCGACGCCGGACGTGGGCGCTGGTATCGCTGGTATTCGCTCCACGTTGCCGAAATCGGGCGCAGCTACGACTGGCAGAAGGCATGACGGCGAAGTTCGATCGCGACTTCGCTCTCCTCTTTACCGTGATGCTGACGATCGCGGCCGGCAACACCGCGCTGCAATCGGTCCTGCCCGCGATCGGGCGGTCGCTTCATGTGCGCGACAATGCCGTCGCGGCTGCCTTTTCGGCGTCGGCCCTGTTGTGGGTGATCGCCGCGCCGGTCTGGGCCAACCGGTCGGACCGGCGCGGCCGGCGGTCGATGATCCTGTTGGGCGTCGGCGGTTTTGCCGTGTCGCTCACCTTGTGCGGCATATTCCTGGCGGCGGGCATCAACGGCTGGATCGGCGGGACGGCGGCGTTCATGCTCTTCATCCTCGGGCGCCTGATCTACGGCAGCATGGGGGCGGCCGCGCCGCCGGCGGTGCAGGCGATCGTCGCCGGCCGGACCACCCGAGAGGAACGGACGAAGGCGCTCACCCTGCTCGGGTCGGCGTTCGGGCTCGGGACCATCCTCGGCCCCGCCATCGCGCCATATCTTCTGCTCGGTAGTGTGGGCGGCATCGTGATCGGTCTGTCGGGGCCGGCCTTCCTGTTCGCGCTGTTCGGGGCCTCGATGTTCGTGGCGGTGTTGCGGATGCTGCCCGACGACCGCACCGAGGCGCGGCTCGACGATCCCGCCGCGCACGGCGCCGCCAATGCCTATCCGTCGATCGGCGGCCAGCCGTCGGGGGCGAGCATTACCGCGGCCACCGCGCAGCGGACCGAGGAAGTGGGGTTTCTCGATCCGCGCGTCCGGGCCTGGATGATCGCCGGGCTGGTGTTCGGCCATGCCCAGGCGATGACGAGCCAGGCGATCGGCTTCCTGGTGATCGACCGGCTCCATCTGCCGCCGGCCGACGCGTTGCAGCCGACGGGGATCGTGCTGATGATGGGCGCCGGCGCGGCGCTGCTGGTGCAATGGGGTCTGATCCCGTTGTTCAACCTGACGCCGCGGATGATGATGCTGGTCGGGCTGCTCTTTGCGGCGGCGGGATGCGCGCTGACTGGCCTTGCAACCTCGCTCTACGGGCTCGCGACGGCCTATGCGCTGGCGAGCATCGGTTTCGGTTTCACCCGCCCGGCCTTCACCGCCGGCTCGTCGCTCGCGGTCGGTTCGGCGGCGCAGGGGTCGGTCGCGGGGAAAGTCACCTCGATCAACGGCGCCAGCTTCGTGCTGGGGCCGTCGATCGGGGTCGGGCTATACGAATATTGGCATTCGCTGCCGTATCTCACGGCCGGCGCGGCGTGCCTGGTCCTGATGGGATATTGCTGGATGGCATTGAAGCCGTCGGCGCGCGTGGCATGACGACAGAGGGGGGGGCGGCTGCCGCGTTACCAGGGTACGTCCTTGCCGAATCGATCGATGTACCGCAGTCCGGGCCGGCCGCCGACCGACAGCAACAGGTCGGTCAGAATCGGCGCGCTTTCTTCGACGGTATAGGGCGCATTCTCGCCGCCCAGGTCGGTTCGGATCCAGCCCGGCGCCATGGCCAGCAACGCCCGTTCCCGCTGCTCGGGCCGTGAGGCGAAGCTGCGCAGGAGCATGTTGAGCGCAGCCTTGCTGGCCCGATAGACCTCGCGCATCCCCGTCTCATTATTGGCGATGCTGCCCTGGCCCGAGGACATGACGCCGATCGTCCCGCCGCGCGGCACCAGATCCTGTAACGCCTCGATCACCCGCATGGGGCTATAGGCGTTGGTGACCATCACTCGGACGAAATCGTCGACATCGACTTCGCCGAGCCGCGCGAGCGGATCGTGCGTGGTGGTGCCGGCGTTGACGAACAACAGGTCGATCGTCCGATCGGCAAGGCGATCGCGCAGCGCGGCGATCTCGGCCGGACGATCGATATCGAGCGTCTCGACTTCCGCTTGCCCTGGATAGCGTGCGGCCAGGTCGTGAAGGGCAGTCGGTGCGGTCCCGCGCACCGTGCCGATCACGCGCCAGTCGCGTTCCAGCAATGCCGCACCGATCGCCAGGCCGAGGCCACGCGAGGCCCCGACGATCAGCGCGGTGGGCACCCTAATCCTCGCCCTTCGATCCGCGCGGTCGCAGCTGGCCGGGGGCAATGAAACCTAGCGGCTGCAGCGAAGCCGCGTCCTGCTTGATCGTCGCCGCGATCTGTTCGTAGTCGCGTTCCATATCCTCCGTCACCGACGCCCGCGAATCGACCAGGGCATCCTCGAAATCGGCCATCGTCACCTGCCGGACGTCGATATTCTTACGGAGAGCGATCAAGCCGGCGCGTCGCGTCAGATCCTCGAGGTCGGCGCCGGTGAAGCGATCGGTCCGTGCGGCCAGAAGGTCGAGGTCGACATCGTCGGCGAGCGGCATCTTTTGCGTCTGGATGGCGAGAATGCGGCGGCGGCCCTTTTCGTCGGGCACGCCGACATAGATCAGCTCGTCGAACCGGCCCGGTCGCAGCAGGGCCGGATCGACCAGATTGGGCCGGTTGGTCGCGCCGATCACGACGACCGACTGCAATTCCTCGAGCCCGTCCATCTCGGCGAGGATGGTATTGACCACGCGCTCGGTGACCTGCGGCTCGCCGAGCCCGCCGCCGCGCGCGGGGACCAGGCTGTCGAGCTCGTCGATGAAGATCACGGTCGGCGCGACCTGGCGGGCACGGGCGAACAATTTGGCGATCTGCTGCTCGCTTTCGCCATACCATTTGCTCAGCAGGTCGGACGATTTGGTCGAGATGAAGTTCGCCTCGGCTTCGCGCGCCACCGCCTTGGCCAGCAAGGTCTTGCCGGTGCCGGGCGGGCCGTAAAGGAGGAAGCCCTTGGCCGGGCGGATGCCGATGCGGCGGAAGGCGTCGGGGTCCTTGAGGGGGAGTTCGACGCCTTCCTTCAGGCGCATCTGCGCGTCGTCGAGCCCGCCGACATCTTCCCAGCGGACGCGCGGCGCCTCGACCATCACTTCGCGCATCGCGGATGGCTGGACGCGCTTGAGCGCGCCGAGGAAATCCTCGCGCGTAACCGCCAGCGTCTCCAGCACCTCGGCGGGGATGGTGCGGTCCTCGAGGTTGAGTTTGGGCATGATCCGCCGCACCGCCTCGATCGCCGCCTCGCGGGCCAAAGCGGCGAGGTCGGCGCCGACAAAGCCATAGGTCGTCCGAGCCAGCTCGTTGAGGTCGACGCGATCGCCGAGCGGCATGCCGCGGGTATGGATCGCCAGGATCTCGCGGCGGCCGCGCTCGTCGGGCACGCCGACGACGATCTCGCGATCGAACCGTCCGGGGCGGCGCAGCGCCTCGTCCACCGCCTCGGGCCGGTTGGTCGCGGCGATCACCACCAGGTTGGCGCGTGCTTCCAGCCCATCCATCAGCGTCAGCAATTGCGCGACGAGGCGTTTCTCGGCCTCGCCCGACACATTGCCACGCTTGGGGGCGATCGAATCGATCTCGTCGATGAAGACGATCGACGGCGCGTTCTTGGTCGCTTCCTCGAAGACCTGGCGCAGCTTGCCTTCTGACTCGCCATAGGCCGAACCCATGATCTCGGGGCCGTTGATCAGGAAGAATTGCGCGTCGCTCTCATTGGCGACGGCGCGGGCCAGCCGAGTCTTGCCGGTGCCGGGCGGGCCGTGGAGCAGGACGCCCTTGGGCGGTTCGACGCCTAGCCGCTGAAACAGCTCGGGATAGCGTAGCGGCAGTTCGACCATCTCGCGCAGCTGGTCGATCGTGTCGGCCATGCCGCCGATATCGTCATAGGTGACGTCGGCGCGACGCGCGTCCTTCGGCTCCTCATATTCGGGGCGCAACTCGATTTCGGTATTCTCGTCGACCAGCACCACGCCCTTGGGAACCGTCGAGATCACCGCGAGGCGGATTTCCTGCAGCGCGTAAGCCGGCGCGCGGAGATATTGCGCGACGTTGGGCGGCACGCCCTCGGGGTCGATGCGCTGCTGCCCGGCGGTCGCGACGACGTCGCCGGCACAGAGTGGCCGGCCGAAAAAAGTCCGCTTGAGCGCGTTGGTCGATCCTTGCAGGCGCAGATTCTGCTGCGCCGGGGCGAAGATGACGCGCGTCGCCGGCTTCGCTTCGGCGCGCTGCACCTCGACATAGTCGCCCGACCCGACCCCGGCATTGGCGCGCTGCAGGCCATCGATGCGGATCAGTTCCAGTCCCTCGTCCTCGGGATAGGGCGCGACGGCGCGCGCAGGCGTATTGGTCTTGCCGATGATTTCGATGATGTCGCCTTCGCCGATGCCCAGCCGCGCCATCACCGATCGCGGAATGTGCGCGAGGCCGCGGCCGCTGTCCTCGGGTCGCGCGTTGGCGACCTGAAGCTTGCGCTGGGGGGCGTCGTCGCCGTCTGCCATGAGGGATCACCTGTTTCGCTAGCGGAAGAATCGAGAGCGCCTGACATAGGCGCACGGTTCCCGAACTGCGAGGGCAAGGCTATCAGGCGGCCCGAATCGCGGACAAAAAAAAGGCCGGACCCAAAGGCCCGGCCGGGAAAGTTTTTAGGAGAGGATGCCTGAAAGGCCCGCTCTATGTGCAGTGCAGCGGACTTTTGTGCAAGTGCGAAATGAAACCGGTAACATGCATTTTTCGCAATCGTTGCTGGATTTTCCCCGAGAGGCGGTGATACCGTTCCAAGCATGGGTATGTGACGCAATGCACAACAGCGCGTCCGGATAATAAGAGGGGACCACCATGCGGCGTTTGCCACCGCTGACCGCGATCGAAGCGTTCGTGCAAGTCGCGCGGACGGGATCGGTCAAGGCGGCGGCGCAGGAGCTTGCATTGTCGGCACCCGCGCTCAGCCGCCGGATTCAGGCACTCGAACGCTTCATCGGCAAGCCCTTGTTCGAACGCCGGCATCAGGCGGTGGCGCTCAATGCCGACGGCGAGCGGCTGTTGCAGCAGATCGCGCCGGTGCTCGACCGGCTGACCGACGCGGTCGAGTTCATGACCAGCGGGGTAGAGGTGCTGCGGCTACGGCTCGGCGTGTTGCCGCTATTCGCGTCGCAACGTATCTTTCCGCATCTGGCGAGCCTTCGCGCCCGGCATCCGCAGATCCATCTCGACATCGATACGGCCGGTCACAACATGGCGCGCGTCGGCGACGGACTGGACGCGGCGATCGCGCTGGCGCGCGAGCCCGATCCGAGCCTCTATGCCAAACGGCTCGATACCAACAAGGTGTACGTGATCGGCGCGCGGGCGCTGATCGAGGGAGCCGATCCGATCACCCGGCCCGAACAGGTTGCCGGACTGACCGCCCTGATCCACCGCGACATGCCCGATACGTTCAGCGCCTGGCGCCACGCGGCGGGTCTCGACGAGATCGAGCCGCTGGCGATCGACCATTTCGATTCGGGCGCGCTGATGCTCGAGGCGGCAGCGCAAGGGCTGGGTATCGCCTTCATGCACGAAAGCCATTTCGACGAGGCGCACGATTCGCGGCTGGTACGGCTGTTCAACATCGAGGTCGCGAGCCCTTACAGCTATTGGTTCGTCTGCCGCCCGCGCGCGATGCAACTTCGCCAGGTCAAGTGGTTCCACGACTGGTTGGTCGAGGTGCTGGCCACCTGACCACTGCACGGCTCGTCGCATCCGCCGGGAAAGACTGTGAAATCGGGTAGCGGGTGCTTGCCGTGCACGGCAACTGCGCGCTAGACCCCCGCTCCAATGGATCAGGGGGTGCAGGAAGAGCCGGACGTACCGGAGCCGTTGGCGCTCGCCGACTATCAGCGTCTTGCCGATTTCCGGTTCCATGTCAGGTGCTTCTTCGAATTCGCCGACGCGTCGACCGAGGCGGCGGGGGTGGCACCCGCTCAATTCCAGGCGATGCTGGCGATCCGCGCGCATGACGGCGACGCGCCGATGACGATCACCCAGCTCGCCGAGCGGCTGCTGACCAAGGTCAATTCAACGGTCGAGCTGGTGCAACGGCTGCAGACGGCCGGTCTGGTCGACCGGTCGCGGTCGGATGCCGACCGCCGGCGGATCGAACTCAAGCTTACCGCGAAGGGCGCGGACCTCGTCGAGCACCTCACCGCGCTGCAATTACGCGAACACCGACGGAACCTGCCCGAACTCGAGCGGATCGTCGCGGAGCTGGGTAAATATTGACGGCCGATTGTCTTCGTCCTCGTGGCGGCACCGGATTCAACGAACCCGCCGGTCGGATAATGTCCGTTTCCGTACCGGCGGTGGCGACGGCGCTCCATCCGAAGGCGGCGACAGCGCGACCCGGGCCGATTCCAGGAAATTCTTGGCCCGGTACATGCCGCGCAGCACGTCAGACCACTCGCGCCATACGAGCTTGAACGGGTTGGACTCGGCATCTCGGCCCTTCAGACCGAATTCGACCGGCTGATCCGCCAGTTCGGGACGGAACGTGCCGAACAGGCGGTCGAACAGGATGACGACGCCGCCGTAATTGCAGTCGAGATAGACGGCGTTGCGGCCATGGTGCGCCCGGTGATGAGACGGCGAGTTGAGCAGCCATTCGAGCGGTCCCAGTCCGACGCGCGCCTCGGTATGCAGGAAGAACTGATATCGCAGGTTGAGCGCCAGCAACGCGACGACCAGGCGAGGGTCGAAGCCGGCGAGGATCAACGGGAGATAGAATAGCCATCCGCCCGACAACAGGCTGGTCCAGCCGAGCCGCAGCGACGACAGCAACGTCATCTGTTCGGCCGAATGATGGATGGCGTGAGTGGCCCACATCCAGCGAACGCGATGGCTGGCGCGGTGAAACCAGTAATAGAGGAACTCGACCGCGGCGAATCCGGCTATCCAGGTGCGCCAATCGCTCACCGGCAAATGAATCGGCGCGATCCGCCACGCGGCGGCGTAGGCGCTGCCAACGACGAGCGCGTTCAGCAGGGCGAACGGGATGCTGCCCGCGACCAGACCGAAGGTGGTGAGAGCGGCGCGTCGATCATAGCCATGGCCGGTCCGCGACCGCCAGAGAATTTCGATCAATGCCGTGGCGAGGACCAAGGCCAGCCAGAGCGGCGATCGACCGATCACGCTCTCCATCGCCTCATCCTCTCATCCGCTGAATCTCGGCGCGAAAGGCCGCCATTTCGGTGGCATCGATCACTCCGTCATGATTGGTGTCGCCGCGATCGAATGCCGTCAGCGGCGCCTTTGCCAGTTCGTCGCGAGTCACCTGGCCGTCGTGATTGGCATCGGCGCCGGCCATGAAGTCATGGAACGCCTGTTGCAGCCGGGGACGCGACCGCGCGAGGGCGGGAAGATCGGCGGCGCTGATCACGCCGTCCCCGTTGCGGTCCAGCCGGTCGAAATTCCTGAGCCGCGCGGTGGCGAATTCCGCCCGGGTGATGCGGCCGTCGTGATTGAGGTCGGCGGTGTCGGCCAATTGAGCAAATGCGGGCGTGGCGAGCAGGGCGCCGAAAAGGAAAATGGCGAGCTTCATGAACGGGTGCCTCGAAGAATTTGGGCCGTTCCGGCCCCGCCTGGTCGCGGCGGGGCCGGGTCGATCGGCCGGTTACTGGTTCCGGCTGACCGTGCCGGACACGGTACCCGACTGGCCGCGGGGACCGGTAGCGGTCGTCGTGAAGCTGGCGGTCCCATCGCCATTGGTCGTCGCGGTGGTCGAGCGGCCGAACGTGGTGCCGTTGTTGAGCGTCGTGGTCTTCGATCCGTTATAGGTACCGTTCGACCAGGTGCCGCTGCGGGTCGTGGTCGCGCCGCGGCCCGAATTGGTCTGAATGCCGCGTGTCACCGTGCTGCTGCCCGGCTGGCGATTGACGCTGCGCGACACGGTGCCGCCGCGATAGGGACCCTGGAACGTGATCGAGCCGCCACGGCGCTGCGCATCCGCCGGCAACGCGGCGATCCCGGCGACGATGGTGGCACCGGCGAGCATCGCAATCATCGACTTCTTCATGTTTCTACTCCTTCATACACCGGACGGGGCTGTCCGATGGCCGCTGTTTGTCCCGGCCGGGTAAGCCACGTGCGTTCGGCGCGTGATCTTCGGTAAAGAAATGTAATCGTGGCGGGTTGCGCGCTTGCGCTCTCGCCCGGTGCGCGCGACCTGTGCCGTCATGGACAGCCGGACCGTGATCGCCGTGGTGGAGGACGACACCGAAATCGGGCCGCTGGTGGTCAATTTGTTGAAGCGCGAGGGGTTCGACGCGGAGATTTGCCCATCCGGCGAAGCGCTGGATCGGCTACGGGCGCGGCGCAGAATCGACCTCGTGGTGCTCGACCTGATGCTGCCGGGCGAGGACGGCCTGTCGATCTGCCGCCGCCTGCAGACCGAGGGAGAGATTCCCGTCCTGATGGTCACCGCACGAGGCGACGATATCGACCGCATCATCGGACTGGAAATCGGCGCCGACGACTATCTGGCCAAACCTTTCAACCCGCGCGAACTGGTCGCGCGGGCACGCGCCATTCTGCGCCGCACGCGCGACCGCCATCGCATAGCGCTCGCACCGGCGGGAGAGCGCTGGGCCATCGGCGGCTTCCAGATCGACAGCGCAACCCGCATTGTCGTGACACCCGATCTGGCGGAACTCGATCTGACCGGGGGCGAATTCGACCTGTTGCTCGCCTTCGTTCGGCATCCGCGCCGGGTTCTGACGCGGGATCAGCTGATCGACTGGACCCGAGGACGCGATGCACAGCCGTTCGATCGCAGCATCGACGTGCTCGTCGGCAAGCTGCGGCGCAAGCTCGCGAGCCACCCCGCCGGAGAAGGGCTAATCAAGACCATCCGCGGCGGCGGCTATTGCCTCGCCTCGCCGGTCGAGCGGAACTAGGCGATGCAGCGCGGTACATTGTCGTTCCGCATCACGGTCCTGCTGGTCGCCAGCTTCGTCATTCTCCAGTTCGCCGTGATCGCGCTTACCAGCATGCCGGGACGCAGTTCCCATTCCGGCAACATCGCCCTTCCCACCGTCGCCCAGACGCGCGCGATGATCGAACTGATCGAGGCCGTCCCGCCCGCGCGCCGCCCGGCGATCGCGAGCGCGTTCGATGGCGCGCTCTATCACGTCGTAGTGGAAAACGGCCCGCTACCGCCGTCGGTCGAAAGCATTCAGGGAATGGATATCGGGCGATCCTACAGCGCTGCGCTCCAGGGACGGGTGCTCTCGGTGACGGGGCAAGCGGCCAGGGTGCCGACGCTGGCCCGGATCAATCCCTGGGCCGGCTGGCTCCGCGATCCCCTGGCGCTCCACATCGCGCTGTCGGGCAGCGATCCGAACGTCCTGACGATCGAGAGCCAACCGTCCGAACCGGTCCGCGTCGTGCTCAGACAGCGCGCTACGCTGCTCGGCCTTGGCGGCCTCGTCGCCCTCGTTGCCCTGTCGCTGGCGGTCCGCGCGACGACGCGGCCCATTGCTCGTCTGGCGCGCGAGATACGGACGTTCGCCGGCCGCCCCGATACCCCCGATCTCGCCGTGTCGGGCTCGCGCGAACTGCGCGATCTGGCGGAGGCCTATAATGAAATGAAGGGGCGCATCGCCGAATTGATGGCCGAGCGGACGCGCGTTCTAGCCGCGATCGCGCACGACATGCGCACCTATCTCACTCGTCTACGGCTGCGGGCGGACTATATCGGGGACCACGATCAGCGGGACCGTGCGGTGCACGATCTCGACGAGATGTCGGCGCTGCTCGACGACACCCTGCTGCTGGCACGGGCGGACGGCCCCGCTTCGTCCGACATGCGGGATGTCGATCTTTCGGCCGAGATCGCCCGGATGGCGGCGATCTATCGCGAACTGGGGAAAGACGTCCGTGCACGGCCCGTGCCTGGAGGGGCGCCCATCCTGGCGTCTCCACTCGCGTTGCGCCGGGTCTTCGCCAACCTGATCGACAACGGCTTGCGCCATGGCACGGCGGTGACGCTGAGCCTGTCGGCATCGCGTGAAGGTTGGTCGATCGAGATCGCCGATGACGGACCCGGCGTGCCGGCGGACGCCCTCGTTCGGCTGGGCCAGCCATTCGGCCGCCTCGAACCGTCGCGCGATCGCTCGACTGGTGGCGCCGGGCTGGGGCTGGCGATCGTGCGGGCGCTGGTGGCTGCCCAGGGAGGTGAAGTGAGCTTCGGCAACCGGCAGCCGTCAGGGCTGGTAGCCGTCATGTGGTTCCCCGCATCGCGAGGCGAGGGAAGCGCCGCCGGGCCGACCTGATGCCGCCCCGGCGACCCGGCAATTACGCCGCCCGCGCCTTCACGATCTTGCCCGGATTGGCTGGCGGCTCGCCCTTCGGCAAGGCGTCGATATGCTCCATGCCATCGGTGACTTCGCCCCAGACGGTGTACTGGCCGTCGAGGAAGCGCGCATCGTCGAAGCAGATGAAGAACTGGCTGTTGGCCGAGTTCGGATCCATCGTGCGCGCCATCGACGCGGTGCCGCGGACGTGCGGCTCGCGCGAGAATTCGGCCGGCAGATTGGGTTTGTCCGACCCGTGCATTCCGGTGCCGGTGGGATCGCCGCCCTGCGCCATGAAGCCGGGGATGACGCGGTGGAAGACGACGCCGTCGTAAAAGCCTTCATTGGCCAGCTCGGCGATGCGCTCGACATGCTGTGGGGCGAGGTCGGGACGCAGCTTGATGACGACGTCGCCGCTGTCCAGGGTGAGCGTCAGCGTCTCGGGGGAATCGGCCATGATCTTGCTCCGTGAATCGATGTGAATCGGTGGTTTTGCCGCCGCCCTAAACTGCTCGTTGAGTGCTGGCAAACCGCGGCGAAAGCGCGTACGGCGCGGGATATGGATATTCCGGCGCCCGAAAAAAGGTCAGACGATGAGCGAGACCGATCTGGCGCCGGAGGAAGGCGCCACCGAGCTCGATAACGTCGCGGATCAGCTGGACGAGGACGACCGGCTGAAGCCAGAATTCGTGCGCGCGGTGCTCGACGCGGTCGAGGCCGGCGACGCCGACGAGGCGCGCGCGCTGGTCGAGCCGCTCCATCCGGCCGACATCGCCGACCTGTTCGAGCTGACCCCGCACGAGGATCGCGGACCGCTTGCCAAGGCGCTGACCGACCTGCTCGACGCCGACGTGTTCGCCGAGATGAACGACTATGTCCGCGAGGACCTGATCGACAGTCTCGAGCCGCAGGAAGTCGCCGAGATCGCCTCGGAACTCGATACCGACGACGCGGTCGCGATCATCGAGGACATGGACGTCGAGGATCAGCGCGAGGTGCTCCGCGCGCTCGACCCCGACGATCGTGCCGCGATCGAGGAAGCGCTTTCCTATCCCGAGGAATCGGCCGGCCGCCTGATGCAGCGCGAGCTGATCGCGGTGCCCGAACATTGGACCGTCGGCGACGCGATCGACTATCTGCGCAGCCAGGAAGAGCTGACCACCGATTTCTGGGAAATCTTCGTGGTCGATCCCGGACACAAGCCGATCGGCACCTGCGCCCTGTCGTGGATCCTGCGCGCGCCGCGCTCGGTCGCGATCGGCGATGTGATGCAGCGCGAGCAGACCCTGATCCCGGTCGACATGGACCAGGAAGAGGTCGCCCTCCGCTTCCAGAAATACGCCTTGATCTCCGCCGCGGTGGTCGATGCCGCGGGGCGGCTGGTCGGCATGATCACGGTCGACGACATCGTCCACATCATCCAGCAGGAAGCGGGCGAGGACATCACCCGGCTGTCGGGCGCGGGCGACGGCGACATCAACGAGCCGATCCGGCTGACCGTCCAGACGCGCCTCACGTGGCTGGTCGTCAATCTCGGTACCGCGATTCTGGCATCGTCGGTGGTGGGGCTGTTCCAGGGGGAGATCGCCAAGTTCGCCTTGCTCGCGGTGCTGATGCCGATCGTCTCGGGGATGGGCGGCAATGCCGGTACGCAGACCCTGGCGGTGGTGGTGCGCGCGATCGCGACCAATCAGCTGACCGATTCAAATACGGTGCGGATGATCCTGCGCGAATTCCGGATCGCGGCGGCCAATGGCGCGTCGCTCGGATTGCTGATCGGGACCGGCACCTGGCTGATCTTCCATCGCGGCGACCTGGCGATCGTGATCGGGCTGGCGATGGTCATCAACAACCTGATCGCCGGCCTGTCGGGCGTGCTGATCCCGGTGACGCTCGACCGCTTCCGCATCGACCCGGCGGTATCGTCGGCGGTGTTCGTGACGATGATGACCGATTGCATGGGGTTCTTCTCGTTTCTCGGTCTTGCCTTGCTCTGGGGATTGTCTGGATAGAGGCCGAGGCTGGCCGGCACCGCCCTTGCCGAAGCAGATTCCTGGACCCATGTCGTCGCGATGCCACTTCATCTGACCAAGGTTGCGTTCGGCGTCGCCAGCCTGGAGGCGTTCGCCGCGCGCTGGGCCGCGCGCGAGAACGATCCACCCTACGAACTCGGTACCCGCTACCTGCCCAAACGCTGGGAAGAGATTGCCGGCCAGGGTTCGCTCTACTGGATATTCAAGCATCAACTCGTCGCGCGATCGCCGATCGTCGGGTTCGGCGACTTGCCCGGCGGGCGGACCGCGATCCGGCTCGATCCGCATCTGGTACTGGTCGAGGCGCGGCCGAAGCGCGCGCATCAGGGCTGGCGCTATCTCGAGGGCAAGGATGCGCCGCGCGATCTCGGCGCTGGTGGCGAAGGCGTGGCCGCTTTGCCCCCAGACATGGTGGGCAAGCTCGGCGAACTGGGCCTGATCTGAGAGGGTGCCCGCCGGGCCGGGTGCGGGCGTCGGCCCCGGCGCGCCGCGCGGGAAGACGGATGTCGGGGTTCCGGCCTATATCCAGCGCAGCGCGTCGCCAATGATGGTCGTCGCATCGGTTCGCGCGCATTCGCCATGCGCGATCAGCAATTGCCGGGGCTCCCAGTCGAGTACCTTTCGCCGGGCGGCACGGGCACGGGTGCGGCTGAGGAAGCTGGCGCGCCATTCGCGCGGCGTGCTGCCGTGCTCGCCGGTCAGCCCGTCGAGGCGCATCAACAGGTCTTTCCATCCTTTCATGTAGTTCGGCGGGAAACGCTGGATGAGATCGCCGACAATCGCCGTGCGCGAGGCGCGATGAAAGAATACGACCTCCTCCATTGCGAACGAGCCGCGGAAGATCACCTGGTCGATGTCGGCGGCCCACTCGCTCTCCGCGGTGTCGCCCAGCTCGCGATCGAAATGCAGTTCCGGCTTCCGCCGTGCCAGGCCCGGCGGAGCGAACAGCAACGCCTGCGGCCATCGCTCGGTCCATTGCCGCAGAAACAGGTGATGAATTTTATTGGGCGACACGATGTAGGCGACCGGTCCGATCGCGTCGACCGCATCGGCCAGGTCGCCGGTCAATTCGATCGGCGACCATATCCATAGCTTGCCATCCGAAAGGCGGGCGACGGCCATGCGCGTCGGATAAGGAAAGCCGAAAAACGACACGACGGGGCCGTTGGCGAGATAGAGTGACGGTCCGAATTCCTCGATCATCGATACGATCCTTTCGGCGTTGGACGTTACCCCCCGATCGTCAGGAAATGCGCGCCGTTACGGCGGCGTACCGGAACCGCACTGGACCGGTCCTGCAGGCTGAGGGCGAACGACGCAGCGCGGGTTGCCGGCGATCGCGATCAGACCCAGGCCCCTGCTGGTGAGGTCGGCATTGTAGCGGGCGCTGGCACGCGTTTGGCCCGGACCTTCCAGAATCACGAGCACGTCGCCGGCGTCGAGCGCGGTCGCGGCGATCGACCCGCCGCCATTGGTCGAATAGCGCGCCCGCGCGGCGTGGCCGGCGAGCGAGACGTCACCATTGCCGATGACCGAGACCATAACGTCGTCGGCATCGATGCCGCTGGCGTCGATCGTGCCGGCTCCGGTGATCTGAACATCGAGCCGTGGCGTGCGCGTCCGGCCCGCGATCGTCAGGCGTCCGCCACCGACCACCATCGCGCTGCGTATCGACGGAGAGCGGAGCGTGATGACGGGCGGCGCACCACTGGCCTTGCCCTGCTCGCCCCATCCCGACGTGCCTTTGCCGACGGTCAAGGTCGTACCCTGTACCGAAATGTCGAGGTCGCCGAGCGCGCGATCGTCGCCGGACGCGCTTGCCGCGGCACCGCCGCCGGTCCCGACTTCGACCCTGACCTCGAACGGTCCGTTGACCCGGACGCGATCAAAATTGGTGACGACGTAGGAGCGGTCGGCGGCGTGCGCGGGCATGGCAAGCGCGATCGGGGCGAGGGCAAGGAGGCGGCGGAGCATGATGCGAGCATCGCACCGCTTCGCTGTCCTATGCAAGCTGGAGTCCGTTACCGCGCCGAGCAGATCGGCGATCAGCTTCCCCTCCCTGCGAGCAGGGAGGGGCGCTTTCCGTTCTCAGCGCGCCGACGCCTAGCTGCAGCTGACGTCGCCCGATCCCATCTTCGAGGTCGTGCACTTGGCGCCGCCGGTCAGCGTCACGTCGCCCGATCCCATCACGTTGACATTGGCAGGACCGTTCACGGTGGCCGACACGCCACCCGATCCCATCACGTTGACGCTGGCCTGGTTGAGCGACAGCTTCGGCGTCTCGATATCGCCCGATCCGGTGACGGAGAACGATCCCGTCCTGGCGGTGCCGGTGGTGCTGAGATTGCCCGAGCCGGTGACCGACAGAGCCACGGTCTGGACGCCGATCGATCCGACGCTGAGATTGCCCGATCCGGTCAGGTCGGCCTGGAACTTCTCGCCGTCGATGTGATCCACCGTCATGTCGCCCGACCCGGTCGCGCTCGCGGCGGTCATGCGCGGCATGGTGATATAGATCTTGGCGCCGCGGTCCCGGTCGCCGCCCCAGCTGAAGCCGTGGCGCTTGCGGCGCACCATCAGCGTGTCGCCTTCCTTCACGATCTCGAGCTTGTCGAGGACTTTGGGGTCGCCCTCGGCGCGGACAGAGAAGCCCGATCCGACGCGAACATCGACATCGTCGGGCCCGGCGGCATCGACACCGGTGAAGCCGTCGACCGCGAAGGTTCGGTTGCTCCCCGTGCCGCTGGGCGGCGTGCCCTCCGATCTGGCCGTACCCGAACAGGCGGCGAGCGGCAGCAGCGCGAGCAACATGTAGCGGTTCATTGCATCCTCCATCGTGTATTGTTCACATAACACACATGCGGAACGATGCAATACGAAAAGGGCGGCCCCGCGGGACCGCCCTTTCTCTCAACGACTTGATCGCGGCTCAGGCTGGGATCTTGTCCTTGTTGTGGATCGCCGCGGCCTTGCGCAGGATATCCAGGATCTTCTCGAGCGCGCCCTTTTCATCGGTCTCTTCCATCGCCGCGAGCTCGCGGGCGAGGCGCGACGCGGCAGCCTCGAAGATCTGGCGTTCCGAATAGCTCTGCTCGGGCTGGTCGTCGGCGCGGAACAGGTCGCGAACCACTTCGGCGATCGACACGAGGTCGCCCGAATTGATCTTCGCTTCATATTCCTGCGCGCGGCGCGACCACATGGTGCGCTTGACCTTGGGCTTGCCCTTCAGCGTATCGAGGGCTTCCTTCAGCGTCTTGTCCGAGGACAGCTTGCGCATGCCGACGCTTTCGGCCTTGTTGGTCGGCACGCGGAGCGTCATGCGCTCCTTTTCGAACCGGAGCACGTAGAGCTCCAGCGTCATGCCGGCAATTTCCTGCTTCAGAAGTTCAACGACACGGCCAACACCGTGCTTGGGGTAAACAACGTAATCACCGACGTCGAAGGACAGCGCCTTGGCAGCCATGTAACTTCAACCTTTCACTTGGGATATCGCCCGAATAAACGCACGACGCCCGGACATGGCGCCGGCTGGGGCTTGTTTGGATGCGTGTGTCTCCACACGAGAGACTCGGAAAGGGGCTCTCGTCCTGACCCATTTAACACAGTCGTAATAAAATTACCAGCCCGGTGTCGCTTTCTTACGATGGGGCCAACCCCGAAATGGGTACGGCCCCGTCCCATTGCTGGGCGGGGCCGTTCAAATCCCGATCGGGTTATTGCGAGCGAATCAGTCGCCCTTGCCGGGTTCGGCCGAGAAATACTTGTCGTACTTGTCCTTTTCGCCCTTGTGCTCGTCGGCATCGGCTGGCGTCTGGTCGTTCTTGCGCGTGACGTTGGGCCATTGCGCGCTGAAATCGTTGTTGAGCTCGAGCCACTTCTCCAGCCCGCTTTCCGTATCGGGGAGGATCGCCTCGGCCGGACATTCGGGCTCGCACACGCCGCAATCGATACATTCGTTGGGGTTGATGACGAGCATGTTCTCGCCCTCGTAGAAACAATCGACCGGACACACCTCGACGCAGTCCATGTATTTGCAGCGGATGCAGGCGTCGGTGACGACGTAGGTCATTTCTGGCTCCCCAGGCGGACAATTTCGGTCGTGCTATGCCCGTGTTCCGTGCCCGTCAATCAATCTGCTCTTGATGCGAGACGTTCTTAAGTTTGTGCGTTTCCGGGATCGTCTTCACCGACCAGGAGGTCGGCATAGCAGGTCTGCGCCTCGCTCGGCGGGCCGCGGCGGACCGGGAGCGCTTCGACGCGGATCGTGCGGACGTCGCCGCGATGCGTGACGAAGGTCAGGATATTGCCGACGCGTACCGGCGCTGCGGCGCGGTCGATGGGCCGGCCGTCGATCCGCAAATGGCCCCGCTCGGCCAGGGCTTGTGCAAAGGGACGCGTCTTCACGATCCGCGCAAACCACAGGAAGCGGTCGAGCCGCATCGTCGGTTGGCGCGCGTCTTCAGCCATCGAGCATACCGGCGAGGACGGAAAAGGCATTGTCTCGCGGCGGCGCCTTGGGCTTCGCATTGGGAGTCAGCCCATGCCACATCCATCGCGGCCTGCCATCCTCGCCGGCTTTCGCGCTGCGGAAGCCGAGCTGTGCCATCAGCCGTGCCAGCGTGTCGGGCTGCAACCCCATCGACGTGGCGAGCGCCGGATCGGGGGCGAATGGTGCCCGCCCCTTGCGCGCGTCATGCGCCGTGCGCGCGATGCGTTCGATGAGGTCGACGCGCACCGCCTGCGCTCCCAGCGGTCGGAAACCGTGGGGCAGATCGGCACCGGATGCGTTGCGCGGCAGCACCGTCGCGCCGTCGCGCGGGCCGGGGCCGAGCCGCATCAGCATCCGCCGCCACCGCGCCGCGGCGGGTTTGAGCAAGGCGGGTGCGAACAGGTCGAGTGTGCCGATCGTCACGCCCATCCTGCCAAGCTTTTGGCGTGCGGGCGGGTCGAGCGCCTCGACCTGCGCGCCGATGGCGCGGCGCGGCAACAGCCCGCCGGCATCGAGCAGCGCGCCGGCGACTGCGCGAAGCGGCGCCCCCGCGCTGGCATCGCGCAGACAGGCGTCGAGCATGCCGAGGACCGGCAGTTGGCGTGCGAGCTGATCGGCCACCCAGCGGTCGAGCCGTGCCTGCACCGCCTTGCGGGTTGCCGGTTCGAGGATTTCCAAAGCCCGATCGAGCACGACGCGAGGCTGCGCGAGATTGGCGCCCGGTGCGAGATTGGCGACGCGAAGGCTACGCCATAGGATCTGGATATCCCCGCCTCCCCGGCGAAGGCCGGGGCCCGGTTGCTGCATATTCTCCGACGGCGTCTTGCCCTTGCCAGTCGGCTCGGCGGAGCTGGCCCCTGGCCGCCGCCGGAGTGGCGTGATGCGTGTTCCAGGCAAGTCTTCATCCGCCGCCAGCAGGAAGGCGGCATCGTCGGATTCCGCCAGGTCGCGGGCACGCTTCGTCAGCTCCGCTCCCAATCGTTTCTCCGCCGCGGCAAGCAGCAGACGCTTATCCGAATGCCGCGCATCGGCGGCGACGGTGAAACGAAATCCCTCCAGCGTGCCGATCACCTGATCCTCAACCAGCACCTCGCCTTGTTCGCCGATCACGACAGGGAGAGCGCCGGCATCCTTGCCGATCTGGCGCAGCAATGCCGTCGTGCGCTTGTCGACGAAGCGTTGGGTGAGCGACGCGTGGAGCGCGTCGGACAGCCGTTCTTCGACCTCGGCCGTGCGCCCCGCCCAATGCACCGGATCGGCCAGCCAGTCGCCGCGATGCGCGATATAGGCCCAGGTGCGGATCGCCGCGATCCGCCCGGCGATCGTCTCGACGTCGCCGGTGACGTCGTCGAGCCGCGCGACCTGGTCGGCAAACCATGGCGCCGGAATATGGCCGCTGCCCGCGCTCAGATAGTCATGGAGGTGCGCCACCAGCCGGGTATGCGGGTCGACGCCGAGCTTGCGGAAATCGGGGACGCCGCACGCCGCCCACAGCCGCGCCACCTGCGCGGGCGAGCGCACACGGTTGCGCACCGATGGCTCTTCGGTCAGCCGCTTGAGCACCGCGAGGTCGATCGCGGCGGGCGCCGCGCGCAGCACGCGATGGTCGGGCCTGGTCTCCAGGCTGGCGATCAATGCGTCGATCGAGGAGAAATCGGGCTCGCCGTCACGCCAATAGAGGAAATCGAGCCTGGGAAAATGATGTTGCTCGATGGCGTGGATCTCTTCGGGCGTGAAGGCGCCGGGGCCGTCCGCGGTCAGTGCGCCGAACGTACCGTCGCGCTGATGCCGCCCGGCGCGACCGGCGATCTGGGCCATCTCGCTCACCGTCAGGCGGCGCTGGCGCTGGCCGTCGAACTTGGTCAGGCCGGCGAAGGCGACATGGCTCACGTCCATGTTGAGCCCCATGCCGATCGCGTCGGTGGCGACGAGATAATCGACCTCGCCGGCCTGGAACATCGCGACCTGGGCATTGCGGGTGCGGGGAGAAAGCGCGCCCATCACCACCGCCGCGCCGCCGCGCAGCCGCCGGATCATCTCGGCGACGGCATAGACTTCCTCGGCGCTGAACGCGACGATCGCCGAGCGCTTGGGCAGCCGCGACAGCTTCTTCGCGCCGGCATAGGACAATGTCGAGAAACGCGGGCGATTGACGATCTCGGCATCGGGAACGAGCGCCTTGACCATCGGGCGCAAGGTCTCCGAGCCCAGGATCATGGTCTCCTCACGCCCGCGCGCGCGCAACAGACGGTCGGTGAAGACATGGCCGCGCTCGGGGTCGGCGCCGAGCTGGGCTTCGTCCAAGGCGACGAACGCGACGTCCTTGTGTAGCGGCATGCTCTCGGCGGTACACAGGAACCAGCGCGCGTCGGGCGGTACGATGCGTTCCTCTCCGGTGATCAGCGCGACCTGGTTCGCGCCGTTCATCTTGACCACGCGATCATAGACTTCGCGCGCCAGCAATCGCAGCGGGAAGCCGATCATCCCGCTCGAATGCCCGCACATCCGCTCGATCGCGAGATGCGTCTTGCCGGTGTTGGTGGGCCCGAGCACCGCGGTGACCGGGGAGGAGAAGGCACGCATGACGCCGCTATAGATCGGCCGTCACGGCCATCGGCGCAAGCGCCAGTTGATCCGACGGCATTGGTCGGCAGGACGGTGCGAGTCCGTAAGTATCGCTCCGTAAGGCAAACTACCGCGAAGAAAAGTTGCCGGATTCACGGGCACTTAAAAAGGTTCCGCGCAATCGGTAATTTGTCCCTGACGGTGCACGGTTTGCCGCAGTCCAGACGGTCATTGCGCCCGGTTAAATTGACTTTAACACCCCATGGGCACAGTCCTTCGACTGGCGCCGGGGGTGGATCGGCGATTACGTTTCGGGGTCGTTTCGTCGTGTTTGTTCGCAGCGAGCAATATGAGCAATCGGGTGGAGCCGCGCCCAGTTCGGCCGGCCGCGCGCTCGTTCTCTCGACCGACCTGTCGTTCATGGACCGGATGCGCGCCGCGGTGGCGCAGATCGACTGGACGCCCGACCTCGGCGCGCGGATCGGATCGCGCGAATGGTTTCGGGGGCTGGCGAGCTGCACCGCGCTGATCGGCGCGTGCTGGGCGTTGTCGCCCGGCATCGGTCAGCCGCTGCTCGGTTCGTCGGCGCCGCCGCTCAAGGGTAAGGCGTGGGAAAATGCCCGTGCCCAGGCAATCGCGCCGCTCGCATTCGGCGCCGATACCGGCCAACGCATGGCCGCCAACGATTTCGTCCGCCCGCTCGCCGAAACGCCCGATCGTCCGACCCAGGCCTTTGCCTCGGCGATGAGCGACGGCGACAGCCTCGGCGCGGTGTTGCGCCGCGCGGGCATGCTCAAGGCCGATATCGACCGCGTCTCCGATCTCGTCGCCGGCGCGCTGCCGCTCGACAATATCCGTCCCGGTACGCGGTTCGAAGGCGTGCTTGGCCGCCGTGCAAGGAAAAGCGATCCGCGTCCGCTCGAACAGCTGAGCTTCCAGCCCGCGTTCGATTTCCGCCTGACCATCACGCGCACCGCCGATGGCCTCAAAATGGCGCGGCAGGCGATCGCGGTCGACGATACGCCGCTGCGCATCCAGGGTCTGGTCGGCGGCTCGGGCCTGTACAAGTCGATGCGGGCGGCCGGCGTGCCGTCGACGGTTGCCGCGGACTATATCAAGGCGATGGCGACGCGCATCTCGGTTGGCGGCGACGTCGCCGCCGACGACACGTGGGACGTGATGCTGTCGCAGCGCCGTGCCGCGACCGGCGAGGTCGAGCTCGGCAAGATCCTCTATGCCGGGCTCGATATGGGCCGGCGCAAGGTCCAATTGGTCAAGTGGAGCCGCAACAGCGACGACGATGACGACGATTCGGGCAGCGGCCGCGGCGTTTGGTACGACGCCAATGGCCAGACCGAGCGCCAGGGCTTCATGGGCCTGCCGGTCGCCGGGCGGATCAGTTCGTCCTTCGGCATGCGGCTGCATCCGATCCTCGGTTATTACCGCATGCACAAGGGCATGGACATTGCCTGCCCGTATGGGTCGCCGGTCTATGCTGTGATCGACGGCGTGGTAAACTGGGCCGGGTACAAGGGCGGCTATGGCAGCTTCGTCGGCATCGCGGGCCCGGGTGGCGTGGGAACCGGCTACGGTCATTTGAGCCGCGTGCTGGTGCGCAACGGTCAGCGCGTCCAGCGCGGTCAGGTTGTCGCCTATTCGGGCAATTCGGGCCTGTCGACCGGCCCGCATCTTCATTTCGAGGTCTATCGCAGCGGCCAGGCGGTCAACCCGCGCGGCTTCTCCTTCTCCAGCGTCGCTGCGCTGACCGGCGCCGCGTTGCGTGCGTTCAAGGAGCATGTGAACGACTTGCTGTCGGTCCGGCCGGGCGCCCGCAAGTCGGCCTGATAAGAGGCGCTCGCTACGGCTAGCGGCGTCGGTACCGCGCTCTCAATTATATTTGGTCACGCGGAGGCGCGAAGTTTTTATCGCGCAGAGGCGCCGAGCCGCAGGGCAAGGACGGCGCCGCTGTATCGCCTTATCTCGTAGGGCTGCTGGCGCGGCTGACGGACATTCAGCCGTGTCAGCGCAACACTCTATCTTCGCGCCTCCGCGCCTCCGCGTGAACCTCTATCTGGTTTTGAATTGACGCCGGTCGACCGGTCCACGCGAAGCGATCAATGCCCCTGTGAGCGCCAGCGGCGGATGGTGCGGCCGATGATCTGATCCTCCCCGCCGGTCTCGCGCCATAGCGACGAGAAGATCGGATCGTCCGACGCCGGGCGTTTGGCTTCCTCTAGCCCGTCGAACGCGACGCGGATCGGGATGGCGACGCCTTCGCCGCAGATGATGCACTCGCGGTTGCGCAAGGCCGGGATCGAATCGAGAAAGCCGCGCGCGCCTTCTGGCATCGCCGCGCGGACGAACGCCTGGTCGCGATCGTTGTTGAGGCGCATCGAGATGATCGTGCCGCATTGCGACAGCACGCCCTCGGCAAGGTCGGACGGACGTTGTGTGATGAGGCCCAGGCTGACGCCGTATTTACGGCCCTCCTTGGCGATGCGGCTGAGGATCTTGCCGACCGACGATCCATCGGCGTTGCGCTCGTTGGGGATGTAGCGGTGCGCCTCCTCGCAGACGAGCAGGATGGGGCGTTGCGGTTCGTTGCGCGACCAGATCGCGAAGTCGAACACCATGCGGCTGAGCACGGCGACGACCACCGAGGTGATTTCGCTTGGCACACCCGACACGTCGATGATCGAGATCGGCTTTCCGTCGCCCGGCAGGCGGAACACGCGGCTGATGAAATCCTGCATCGTGTCGGCAACGAGCATGCCGGAGAACATGAAGCCATAGCGCGGGTCGGCCTTGATCTCGTCGATCTTGGTCTTGATGCGCAGATACGGCGCGGTGTCGCCGGCACGGTCCATCTTGCCCATTTCGAGCTGGATCAGGTTGGTCAGGTCGCTGAGCAGATACGGGACCGGCGCGTCGACCGTCAGCTTGCTGATCTCCTGCCCCAACCGGCTCTTGCCGCGCGCCTGGAGCAGGCATTTCGCGAGAATATCACGGTCGATCTGGTTGTCCGATCCCGACGAGGTCAGGAACACTTCGCAATGTTCCTCGAAATTCATCAGCCAGTACGGCATCTGCAGGTTGGATACGTCGTAGATCGCGCCGGTGGTCTGGAACGCCGCGGAATATTCGCCATGCGGGTCGACCATCACGATATGACCTTGCGGGGCGAGCTCGCAGATCTTGTGGAGGATGAGCGCGGCGCTGGTCGACTTGCCGGTACCGGTCGATCCCAGCAGCGCGAAATGCTTGCCGAGCATGGCATCGACGTACAGCGAGGCGCGGATGTCCTTGGTCGGGTAAACGGTGCCGATCTCGACATTGGCGCGATCGTCGGCCGCGTAGATCTGCTTCAGGTCGGCGGTAGAAACCGGGAAGGCCGCTGCGCCCGGCGCCGGATAGCGGGTGACGCCGCGGCGAAACTTATAAAGCTTGCCGGTCAGCCGTTCCTCGTCGCCTTCGCCGAGGAAGTCGATCTGCGCCAGGACGCCGGCCTCGGTCAGCCGTAGCGAGCGGATATTGGCGATCATCCAGGTGGCGGCGACGCGGATCTTGAGCTGCGCGCCGACCGATCCCGCTGACGCGAGTACGGGGTCCGGACTGCCGGCATAGGAGTCGACCGCGTCCTGGTCGAGCAACACCTGGCCGCCCGATCCCGCGATTTCGATCAGCGCGCCGATCTCACGCCCCGGTCCTCCGGCGGGCGCCGGTGCCGAGCCCGTATCGGTCGTCGGGCGTGCGAACACGTTGCCACCCAGCATTTCGGTCATCGGTTTCCCCTTCACTCAGCGCGCCGATATGGCCGATCAGGGGTAAATTTTGGGTTTGCTATCGTTCACATCCGCAACCCGTTGAGCTGACGGGGGATTGTATTGGTGGTCGGATCAGATCCGCCGCGCGATATAGCCGGCGCCCCAGCCGAGCAGGACCGAAAGGGCGACCGCGACCAGCCCGTAGGCGACCGACGACCGCTGCGCCGAATCCGCGACGAAGCGCTCGAAACCCGATTTCCTGATGTCGATGTCCTTGGTCGCCACCGCCAGCACGTGGCCATCGCGAATCAGGAAGGTCTCGGCGGTAAACCTGCCGACGGGTACTCGCGCGGGGATGTTGACGCGTGCGCGATAAAGCACGCCGTCGCTGATCTCGACCGCGTTCGGTTCCTCGTAATAGAGGCCCGACCGCCGTTTGAGGTCGACCAGGCCGCGCGCGAACCGGTCCTGTTCGTCCTGCGGTGCGCTCGATGCAGGGGAAAGCTGGAGACTGTCGAGCCCGAGCTCGTAGATCGCGCGCGTACGGCTATCGACGACCCGGCCGATCGGACGCGACGATACCATGCCGTAAAAGCTGGGTGCCGAACGGTAACGCAGCCGCGACGCATTGACCCAGATCCCCGCGATCTGTCGCTTTTCGCGCATCAGGATCGACTCTGTCGGCCCTTTGACCACCACGACGATATCGGTCGGCGCATCGTCGTCCGGCAACCGGCCGCCGGGATAAAGGATCGCGCCGAACAGCAGCAGGTCGGCGCCAGTGAACGAATAGGCGATTTCGATCTGGCGTTGCGACACGTCGGGAACGAGCACCGGCTTCGACGCCGATCGTGCCTGCCCCATGAGCAGCGGCGCCAGCAGCAGCACGCAGAAATAGCGGCGGACGGCCCGGCTCACGACACCTCGACCGAATAGATTTCGTCGGGCCGCCAGCCCAGCCCGATCGCGATGCGCAGGCCGACGAGCAGCACGAGCACGGCGAGCGCCAGGCGGAGATATTCCGGCTTGGCCCGCGTCGCGAAGCGCGCGCCGAGCTGTGCCCCGGTCACCGACCCGAGCAGCAGCAGCACGGCAAGAACGAGGTCGACGGCCTTGGTCGTGGTCGCATGGACCATGGTCGCCCAGGCGGTGACGAACAAGGTCTGAAACAGGCTGGTGCCGATCACGACCTGGGTCGCCATTCCAAGCAGGTAGATCATCGCCGGAACGAGGATGAACCCGCCGCCGACCCCGAGCAGGATGGTCAGGATCCCCACGCCGAACCCGAGCAGGATCGGGGCAAGCGGCGAGACGTACAGGCCGGACCGGTAGAAGCGCATGCGGAACGGCAAGGCGGCGATCAGCGGATGGTGGCGCCGCTTGCGTGCGGGCGGCAAGGCGCCGCTGCGCGTCGCGCGGATATAGACGATCGACTCCCTGGCCATGGTCGATCCGATCAGGCCGAGCAGCAGGACGTAGACGATCGCGATCACCGTATCGATCTGCCCGGTCTGCTGGAGCAGGCGGAAGATCCAGGCGCCGACCGCCGAGCCGGCGAACCCGCCCGCCACCATCAACCCGCCCATCTTGAAATCGACCCCGCGCCGCTGGAGGTGCGCGAACACGCCCGACACGCTGGCTCCGGTCACCTGGCTCGCCGACGAGGCGGCGGCCACCGTCGGCGGGATGCCGTAGATGATGAGCAGCGGCGTCGTCAGGAACCCGCCGCCGACCCCGAACATCCCCGACAGCAGCCCGACGAACAGCCCGAGCGCGACGATCACCAGCGCGTTGACCGACATGTTAGCGATGGGGAGATACACGTCCACGCGGCTACGCTTAAAGCGTAGTTGTGGCCGGTGGAAGGCGGTCGGCGACGGTGGAGGTTGAATGGCGTGGGTTGACGGTTAGCCCCCGAGGCCGCGCTGTCTTCCAGTTCAGTCCATAGCTTCTTTGATACCCACCCGGATCAGCAGCCAGTTGACCGGATAGGCAGTGCAGAAGCCGGCCAGCATGGCGATCTGCATCGCGAACCAGAATTCGGGCGTATCGACCCGCGCCACGCCGCCATAGATCGGAACGAACCAGGCAAACTGGACCAGCGCCATGACGCCGTACATGCCGATTTGCCAGGAACTGATCGACGCCGCATCGGCCTTGAGCGCGGCGACGATTGCCGCGCGGGGCGAGAGCCCCCGCATCGGCTTGATCGAATAATATTGGAAGGCGATTCCCAATAGGAAAGCGAGGGCGAAATCCGCCAGCCAGATGGCGAAGATGGCGTCCGGGAACAACCAGCCCCACCCGAACCATGCGGCGATCCCCGGAAAGGCGAAGATCGTCCATTCGGCGATGATGTCGCCGAGCGTGCACCCCGCGCCGCAATGGCTCGTGCCGATGGCGACGCTAACCGCGAACGGCTTGCCGCCGTGCGCCGCGGGGCAGGACGGCGCGCGCCCCCATTTCAGATAGCCCGACAGCCAGATCGGCCCGCCGAACAGCGCGCAGAGCGGCCAGACCAGATTCATGATCGCCATCGACTGCGGGTGCCGAGCCTCGTCCGCAGCGATCGCGACGGCGCAGCCGCCGGCAATCGTCAGCGACAGGATCGCCAGGACGTGCAGCGGGGCGGGAAAATCGGTCATCGGCCATTGTTCGATCGCCGCCGGGGCGCTCGCTCCTCGGTTCGCCAGGTCATGATCGTCAACGCGGGGGCACGAAGGACGTTGCGATCACGGCCGCAGCTAGGCGGCTGGCTGGGTCTCGTCGTCGCCACCACGACGCAGATCCACCCTGGCCCGCCGGAGCAGGGAGGGTACGGTCATACCCTGCACGAAGATCGAAAAGGCGACGACCGCGAAGGCCACACTGACCAGTTCGTCGCGTTCGGCCAGCGCCGCCGGTGCAGCCAGCGCGAGCGCCATCGCGAGGCCGCCGCGTAAGCCGCCCCAGAACAGGATGTGCTGGGTCAGCCGGTCGACGCGTAGCGATGTGCGGCCGAACAGCGCGGTAATCGGGTAGATGGCGGCAATCCGTCCCAACAGGACCAGCCCGACGCCGATGCCCGCCGGGATCAGATACGTCACGATCGGTTGCGTCGCCTCGCGGCTGCCGATGAGCAGGAAAATCACCGAATTGGCGAGAAAGGCCGCGAAGTCCCAGAACCGGATCATCGCTTCATGGCCGTGATCGGTGATCTGGCGCCCCCGGCCCCAATTCCCGACCAGCATGCCGGCGGTCAGCGTCGCCAGGACGCCGGATACCCCGACCTTCTCGGCGACCAGGAACGAGCCATAGGCGGCCAGCATCGTCAGCGTCGTCTCGACGAGATAGTCGTCGGATCGTCCGGCGATCGACAGCAATCCGGCCGCCACGGCGAACCCGCAGGCGACGCCGCCACCCACGGTCTTGACCAGCCCCAGCGCGATGCTGCCGCCATCGGTGGCGCCACCGGCGATCCATGCGGCGACGAGCGTGAATAGCACCGCCGCGGCGCCGTCATTGACCAGGCTTTCGGATTCCATGAGGAAGCGCAGCCGTTTGTCGGCCTGTTGTTCCTTCATCATCGCGATCACCGAAACCGGATCGGTTGCCGCAATCAGCGCGCCGAACAGCAAGGCGGCCTGCCAGCTCCAATGCGCCAGCCAGTGCATGCCGGCGGCGACGACCAGCGCCGAGAGCAAGGTGCCGACGAAAGCGAGGCTGAGTACCAGCGGCGCCTCGCGCTTGAACTGGTCCCAGCGCAGGTGCAGCGCCGCCTCGAACACCAGCGGGGGCAGCAGGACGGTGAAGATCAGTTCGGGCGTCAGCGTGATGCCCGAGCGATAGCCGCTCAGGCTCAGCGCCACGCCGGCCGCGACCAGGCCGACCGAATAGGGCAGGCCGATCCGGCGCGAGACGATCGCGACGATACAGGCGACCAGGAGCAACAACCCAAGAGTCACGATGTCGAAATGGGCCATTGGCGCGCGAACTCCCCTTATTCAGACGCTGGCGGAACCGGACGATACCGTCCTTGCGGCTGGTACGCCACCGGCCGGAATCATCCCGCCGGCCGACGGCGCCTCACCCCCGGGACAGGCGATAGTCGCGCAGATTTTGGTTGCGGTTGACGGCGTGGCTGGTCACCGCGCTGCCGAACGCGGCGCAGAAGATCAGCGCGACGAAGCCGATCATGCCGATCGCCAGGCGGCGGTTCTTGGTCCTGACCATCGCGCGCAGGGCCGCCGCCGTCTCCGGATAGAGCAGGATTGCCGAGTTCGACGGAGTCCAGCGGCGGCGCTTTTCGTCCATCCGGGTTTCGTGCCGGCCCCAGCGGTCGATCGCGACGATCAGCGCCAGCAGCGACAGGAAACTGCTCGGCACCCAGATCATGAAGCCACCGGTCTGTTCGTCGAGGATCGCGGGCATCGCGGCAAGATGCTGGCCGGGCGCATAGGCGGGATAATAGATCGCCCCTTTGACCGTGAGATAGGCGCCGAGCAGCACCTGGCTCAGCACCGCGATCAGGATCATCATCAGCCGCCAGCCATGCGCGGGCGCGTGCGGTGCCGGGCGGCGTTCGAACACGCGGCTCCAGAACAGCAATCCCGTCAGCAGCAGGCTGAAATGCATCGCAAGGCCGGTGGCGGGCTGGCCGATCGCATCCGCCTGCAATGCCGGGATTTCCCAGAAATAGAGGGTCGCCACGTACAAAGCGAGCGTGACGGGCGGCGTCGCGACGGCGCGCCACGCACGACGGATGGCCGGGTGCGACAGGCCGGGTTTCAACACGCTGCGGCGTATCGGGCGCGGCAACCCCGCAATCAACAGGCCTGCCGGCCGCGATGCGACGATCAGGATCGGCGCGACCAGCCGCGCGACGAGCATCCCGATCTGATGCGCCGAGAAGAGTTCATGCTCCCAATCGGCGAACGGCCATTCGATAGACAGCAGGAACGAGACGATGCCGGTGACGAACATCGCGCGGCGCACGGTCGACACCGGGCGCTCGACCGTGGCCCGACGCCGGGCGCCCCGTTCGTAGACCGCGCCGATCAGGATCAGCGGAATCGCTCCGCCCACGAAAAACGCCGCACTAGGATCGCTCATCGCGATGCGTTAACGCGCCCCCCGATGTTATGCCAGCCTCCACGTCGCGCCGTTCGATGGACCGCGTGATTCCCCTGTCGTCGGGGCGCCGTCCCGGCACGGCGACCCTGATCATCGTCGCCGCAAGCGCGATCATGTGGTGGCTGAGCACGTTTCACGCCGCGGCGATGCCCGCCTGGGCGCCCTGGGATTTCTCCTTTTCCTGGTTTTACGCCACGGTGTTCCCGCTGCTCTGGTACGCGCGTGGCGTGCGCGCGCTGCCGGCGGACCGCCGCCCGGCCCGGTGGCGGATCGTTTTCTTCGTGCTCGGCATGGCGCTGATCTATGCCGTGTTGCAGACGCGGCTCGAATATCTCGCCCAGCACATGTTCTTCCTCAATCGGTTGCAGCATGTCGTGATGCACCATCTCGGACCGTTCCTGATCGCGCTCGCCTGGCCGTGGGAGGCGATATTGGCCGGCGCGCCGCCGACAGTCGGCACGATTCTGGACTGGCCGCCGGTCCGCCGCCTGCTTACCGTGTCGCGCCAGCCGTTCCTGGCCGCCTTCCTGTTCGTCGGCCTGATCGCCCTGTGGCTGTTTCCCGACGTCCATTTCCGCGCGATGATCGACCCCGACCTCTATCTCGTGATGAACTGGACGATGGTCGGCGACGGCGTGCTGTTCTGGAGCCTGGTGCTAGATCCCCGCGATCGCGCCGAGGCGGGAATTTCATTCGGGATGCGCGCCTTGCTCGCCGTCGCGATCATGTTTCCGCAAATCCTGATCGGCGCGATCATCGCGCTGTCCAAGCACGATCTCTACACCTTCTATGCGTGGTGCGGGCGGATCTATCCGTCGATCGGGCCGCTCGACGACCAGAATTACGGCGGCCTGATCGTGTGGATTCCGCCCGCGATGATGAGCGTCGTCGCACTGATCCTGGTACTGAACGCGCTGCGGCTGAACGAGGAGCGGGAGGTGCCGGGGCAGGAGGCCATGCCCGCGCCCTGGACGGGGCGGTAGCGATCCTAGGGCCGATCGACATTCAATTTTTGCCGATCGAGGGTTGGGCGCCGAGCACATTGGGCTTTCCACGTGCTGCCCGTCACTCCCGGCATGAATCCATGGTTTCGATGATGCGCCACCCGTGAATGTCGATCCGCCCTAGCGCAATAGCGCCCGCAGGTCGCTGGCAGTGCCGTCGATGTCCGGCTTGCCGGTCGACAGCGAACTGATCAGCAGGCGCGCCTTGCCGTCGGGGTCGAAGACGTAGATGCCCGAACTGTGGGTCACCTCGTACGCGCCGCCGGCACCGTGAGGATCGACCGAATAGGCGACGCGGTACCGCCGGGCGAGCGATGCCAGCTGGTCGGGATCGCCGCGCAGGGCATCGACCTGGGGACCGAAGGCGGCGGCATATTGATTGAGTATCGCGGGTGTGTCGCGATTGGGATCGACGGTCACGAACAGCACGCGGACGCGATCGGCCGACGGTCCCAATTGCTTCAGGACGCGCCCGACATTGCTGAGCGTCAGCGGACAGACGTCGGGGCAATAGGTGTAGCCGAAATAGAGCAGGGTGACCTTGCCGCGATAATCGCCCGCGCCGACCGTCTTGCCGTCGCGCGTCCGCGTCATCGACAATTGCAGCGCCGGTGCTGCGCCCGACACGTCGGCGGCGTGCCAGGTCGTCCGCGACTGACAGCCACCAAGCACCAGTCCGCACGATAGGGCGAGCGCGGCGCCGATCATGGTCCGTCGTGCCAGGCCGGCGGTCATCGTCATCACTCCATCCGCAATCCACTGCCGCGCCGCTGCCATGGGCGTGCATCGCCGCTGACACAAGCCGGTAGTGGGTGCGTCGATGCCGTCTCCGACGAAGCCCGGCCGGCCCTAATTGGCCAGCATTTCTTCCATCGTGAGCTGGTTGACCCGCGCGCGGACCGACGGCTGGTTCTCGACCCGCGTCGAAATCGCGTTGAAGCTTGCCGTGTCGAGATCGTGCCGCTTCAGGATCTGGGCGATCTGGGTGTCGGCCCGCAGCTTGAGCGCGGAGGCATCGGTCTTGGGCGACGCGGCGAGCTGGCCGGCAAGCGCGCGTTGCACGCGGGTGATCGCGACGAGCGTTTCCGCATAGTTCGTCAGGTCTCCAGCGATATTGGGCTGGTTGGACGGCACTTCGATCGCATGAGCGGGCGTGGCGGCGGCGAAGGTGCCGGCAAGGACAAGGGCCGCGACGTGGCGGTACGGGGTGTGGCTGGGCATAGGTCTCCCGATCGATCTGGCCCCCGGAGCGCCTACTATACAGCCTTCGCCCGCGAAGTCAGCCCGCCGGACGGGGCCGTCATTCCGTCGCGGGAACGGGCGCGCGTTCGAGCGTCACACCGTTGGCATCGGACGCCGCGGGGCCGGCAATGGCGGTCATTCCCTGCTCGCGGATGATCCCCGCCACCGCCGCGGCGCGCCGTTGCGCGAGCGTGGGTTTGGCGGGAAGCGGTTCGGTCAGCCCGGGCACCGCGATCGCCGGCCAGTTCCACCGCCGTGCCGCCCAGAGATCGACCATGATCGCCGCGCGCGAGGCGTCCGGCACCGTGTCGCTATCCCCATCGAAGGGTATCGGGGCCGGCGTCAGGCCGGCGGGCGGGGTCAGCGCGATCGACCAGCCGCTCGCCTGGGTGGCGATGCGGTCCTCGAGCGCCTTGTAGCCCGCCAGCGACATGCCCGGCAGTGCCTGGGCAGCGGCCGCCGCGCGCCGGCCGTCGCTGTCGATCAGCACGTCGGTCGCATCGATGCCCGCGGCGACCGCGATCAGGTGGCTGACCTCGGTACCCTCCGCGCGCAACCGGGCCTGTTCCTGGGCCTGGGCATAGGCGGCGCGTTCCTGATCGAGCGGCGCGGCGCTGGGATCGATCAGCACCTGATCGGCCTGCAGCGTCACTTTCTGGCCAAGCCGCTGTTCGAGTGCGCGGACGAGTTTGGCGTTCTGCACCAGCTGCGACTTGGGGACGATGATCACCGCCCGGATCGCGATCGGCGACGACTGGAAGTCGACATCGAGCTGGGTCACGCGCGCGCGGTCGTCGAAGCTGGCGGAGAGGACCGATCGCGCCTGGCTGGTGATCACCGCTTCGCGCGCAATACGGTTGAGCGAGATGCCGAGCGGCACGGCCATCAGCACGAACGCGCAGAACAGCAGGATCGACTGGAGCCAGCCCTGATGCGCGGACAGATGCGACCCGAATCCGTAGAGCCGCGCCATGATCGTGGCGGATAGCGCGATCGTGAAGAAGTTGGTCGCGAACAAGGCGAAGGCGCCGCCGGCGATCGCCATGTTCGCGGTCGCCAGCCCATAGCCGACCGTCGCCAGCGGGGGCATCAACGCGGTGGCGATCGCCACGCCGACGATCGTCTCGCCGCGCCCGCGAATGAGCGCGAAGGCGCCGGCCAGCGCGGAAAACAATGCGACCAGCAGGTCGAACAGGTTGGGCCGCGTCCGCGCGAGGATCTCGGCGGTCGCCGACTTGAGCGGCGAGCACAGGACAATGATCGCGGTGAATGCGATCGCGAGCACTGTCGCCAGCAGAAGCGCCGTCACCGACCGCCGCATCTCGGCGAAATCGAACAGCGCGAGGCTGAACCCGAGCCCCATGATCGGACCCATCAGCGGCGAAATCAGCATCGCGCCGATCACCACCGCCGGTGAGGACAGGAGCAAACCGAGCACGGCGATGCCTGCCGACATCAGCGTCATGAACGCGAACCGCGGCGACCAGCCGCTTTCGTCCTCGACCCGCGCAATCACCGAGCTGTGGTCGACCGAGCCGGAGACGTGCAGCCGCCACCATCGGCCGAGCACGGCGGCAGGCCGGAAACGGCTCGCGATCGTGGGCGGCGGAGCTGAATCGGGCGACGCGGTCGACATTGGCATGCGTTAGCGGGCTTGCCGCCGGTTAGCCATGGGGCAGGCCCGGTTGCTTGACCGCGATGTTAGCTGGTGTATTATTTGAGTATGTCACCCAATATGCATTGGTCGTGGTTCCGAGCCTTGGCCTCCGGGATCGCCTGCGCGGCGTTCGTCCTTCCCGGCGCAGCGGAGTCGGCGGGACGCGGTACGATCGCGACGGTCGCGTATTCCCTGTCGCCGCATATCGACCAGGGACGGCTCGATAGCGTCGTCGTCACCATGAGATTGCGGGCGAATGCCAACGGCGTGACCGAGATCGGATGGACGGCGGACTGGGACGGCGAGACCCGTTTGTGGCAATGGGCGCGGGATTTTCGGGTTGCTGGTGCTGCCGAGACGACGGCGGAAGCCAACGGTCGCTGGCGCATCAGGTCGGCGCCCGGAGCGCAGCTGACGGTGACGTACCGGATCGTCTCTGCGCTTGACCGCGATCCGGCGTCGGACGTCGTCGCCGAACCGCAGCCGATCGTCCGCCCCACCTGGTTCTACGGCGTGGGCGAGGCGCTGTTCGCGTATCCCCTCGATCGCGAGGAGGCGCCGGTGACATTCGCCTGGACCGGTGCGCCGGCCGGTTTCGGGTTCGCCTCCGATCTCGAACATATCGCCCTCAATCGCCGGGCGACCGTCGCGGACGTACTGGAAAGCGTAGCGATCGGCGGATGGCCGCTTCATGTCTCGGGTGGCCTCGCGAACAACGATGGCGTCCGGATCGCCACGATCGGTACATTTGCGTTTGGCCGCGCAGCCTTTGACGATGCGCTGAAAGGACTCATCCGGGCCGAGCGGCGTTTCTGGGGAAAGGATGACCATGCCCCGATGCTGGTTACCGCGATCGCGTTGCGGCACGCCTCCGGACATACGAGTTCGGCCGGCACCGGGCGAGGCGACGCATTTGCGATGTGGATCGACGAGAGCGCATCGCTCGACGGCATCATTTGGCTGCTCGGCCACGAATATTTCCATCACTGGAATCCCGCCGTTGTCGGCGCGCTGCCGAAGGACGAGGCCGCGGAATATTGGTTGAGCGAGGGATTCACCGATTATTATGCGCGCGCGTTGCTGCTTCGGGCGGGCATCGTGACCGGCGGACAATTTGCCAGCCAGTGGAATCATATGCTGGAAGTCTATGCGCGATCCAGCGATCGGGGGCTCGCCAACGCGGCGATGGCAACACGCTATTACACCGATCGGTCGCTGCACGACCTGCCTTATCAGCGCGGCGCCATGCTGGCGGCCTTGTGGAACCGGCGGCTGCGGACGATCAGCAAGGGCCGATATGGGCTGGACGATGTCCTGCACGGGATGCGAATCGCACCGGGCGCGGCAGCGAAGCGCGACCTGGTCGCCACGTTCGTCGCCACCGCGGCACGATTCGGCCTCGACGCCCGGGGTGACATCCGGCGCTACCTCATCGAGGGGCATCCCATAGACTTGCCGCCGGACACCTTCGGACCTTGCGCGGTCGTGGAAATCGCGAGCGTGCCTGATTTCGACCTGGGCTTCGATTACGCCGCCACGCAAGAAGCGGGAAACCGGATCACGGGAGTGCGCCCGGCGTCGGCTGCTTATGCGGCGGGCCTGCGCGATGGCATGACGCTGCTTGCCCTCATCAGCGGCGACAGCAACGATTCCTCGGTTCCCGTCGCGCTGCGAATTTCGGATGGCGAGGGCGAGCGGATCGTCCGCTACCAGCCGGCCGGGACGACGACCACCGACACGCAGCGGGTCCGGATCACCGACCCGACGGCCGGATGCGTCGCCAGCCTGTCCGGGGAGTGACGACGAGGGCGGCGAGCATCGGAATGGTCTTGCCGCACGGCCTGCCCCCCTTGTCCGGGACCGAACCTGTGCCATCGCCCGCTTTCCCATTGGACTTCCTCTTGACCTGAGATACCCTCCCGTCCGCTCACAGAAGCCACGACAGAAGGGGGATGTATGAAGCTCGCGGCCCGTCTCGCGATCCTTGCCCTGGCGCTCTCTCCGGCGCTCGCGTTCGGCGACAATGCACCGCACATCACCGTCGCCACGCCCGGCGTCGGCAACGGCGCGATCGAGCGCTTCACCGTGCGCTTCAGCCAGCCGATGATCGCCCTCGGGGATCCCCGCGCGCCGTCGCCCTTCGACGTCACCTGCGCCGTCAACGGCACGGGGCGCTGGGCCGACCAGCAGACCTTCGTGTGGGAATTCGCCAACCCGCTGCCGGGCGGCACCAAGTGCGAATTCAAGGTCAAGGACGGGACCAAGAGCGTGTCGGGTTACGCGCTCAACGACAGCAACACCTACACGGTCGACGCCGGCGGACCGATGGCCCGCGCGATCCTGCCGGGCGAGGATTCGGACGAGATCGAGGAGGATCAGGTCTTCCTGGTCGCCGCCAACCTGCCGGCGACGCCGCAATCGGTCGGTGCCAATGCCTATTGCTCGGTAGCGGGGCTGGGCGAGAAGATTCCGGTCGACGTGCTGCCCCCCGACACCGCGGGCAAGCTGATCGCCGAGATGGGCACCGACAATAATTACGCGCTCCAGAGCTTCCTCGAAAATGGCGGCCTGCCTGCGACGATCCCGGCGAGCGAGGCCGACCGCGCCAAGACCTATCAAGGCGTGACCGCGCTGCGTTGCCGCCGGCCGCTGCCGCCGGGGCACGACATGTCGCTGGTCTGGTCGGGCAAGATCGCCAGCGCGAGCGGCAAGCCCGCGGGCACCGACCAGCGCTTCGACTTCACCGTACGCAAGCCGTTCGCCGCGCGCTTCGAATGCAGCCGGACCAATGCCCAGGCCGGATGCAACCCGGTCGAGAAGGCGTATCTGCGCTTCACCGCGCCGATCCCGATGACGCTGGCCAAGCAGATGAAGATCACCACCGCGAACGGCACGGTGATCTCCCCGGTGTTCGACAAGGACGAGCAGAAATCGGCGACGATCAGCGACGTCACGTTCCCGGCGCCGATGCCGTACGCGACCACCGCCAAGATCTCGATTCCGGCCGACGTCAAGGACGAGAGCGGGCGTCCGCTGACCAATGCCGAGCGCTTCCCGCTCGACATCCGCATCGATCAGGCGCCGCCTCTGGTGAAGTTCGCCGCGGGCTTCGGCATCTTGGAGGCGAAGGAAGGCGGCGTGCTTCCGGTGACGGTGCGCAACGTCGAGCCCTCGCTCCAGGGCCAGAACCTGGCGATCGGCGGCCAGTCGCTGCGCGTCGAGGGATCGGACGGCAAGGTCGCCGAGTGGCTGCGTACGGTGAACGCGGCCGATGATACCAAGATCGACGACATCAAGAAGGGCGACGAGATCGTCGGCCACATCCAGAATACCGGGGCGGCGCCGATCCTGACCGGCGAGAATGCCGGGGCATCGATGAAGATCGGCCTGCCCGGCAAGGGCAAGGATTTCGAGGTCGTCGGTATCCCGCTCGGCAAGCCCGGCTTCTACGTGGTCGAGCTGGCCAGCCCGGTGCTGGGCCAGGCGCTGCTCGGGCGCAAGGCGCCGCGCTACGTCGCGACCGCCGCGCTCGTCACCAACATGGCGGTCCATTTCAAATGGGGCCGCGAGAAGAGCCTCGCCTGGGTGACCAGCCTCGACAGCGGCTTGCCCGTTGCCAATGCGGCAGTCGCGGTGACCGATAGTTGCACCGGCGAATTGCTCGCCAACGGCACCACCGACCGGTCGGGCGCGGTGTTCATCCCGGCCGGCTTGCCCGAGCCGGAAACCTATGGCGGGTGCGAGAACGGCTATCAGGCGCACCCGCTGATGGTCTCGGCGCGTGCCGGGGACGATTTCAGCTTCACGCTGACAGATTGGGGCGAAGGCATAAGGCCGTACGATTTCGACCTGCCGTACGGCTATTCGAAATCGGACGATATCTTCCATACCGTGTTCGACCGCGCGCTCGTCCGCCAGGGCGAGACGATCCACATGAAGCATATCCTGCGCCAGCCCAATGGTACCGGCTTCTCGCTGGCGCCGGGCTTTTCGGGCACGCTCAGGCTGTCGCATCGCGGATCGGACACGCAGTTCGACATTCCGCTGACGATCGACGCCAACGGGATCGGCGAGACCGAATGGACCGCGCCGCAGGGCGCGCCGATGGGCGATTACGACATCTCGGTGATCGACGGCGACAAGACGCTGTCGACCGATCAGTCGTTCAAGGTCGACGAGTACAAATTGCCGACGATGCGCGCGACGGTGACCGGGCCCAAGGAAGCGGCGATCCGGCCCAAGTCGCTGCCGCTCGACCTGTTCGTCGGGTATCTGGCCGGCGGCGGCGCGTCGAACCTGCCGGTCGAGATGCGCGTCGGCTATTTCGGCCGTACCGCTACTCCCGACGGCTACGATACCTACACGTTCGGCGGCACCGACGTGAAGGAAGGGACCAAGCCGCTGAACGGCGAAGGCGAGGAGGAAGAGACGCCGCTGCCGCCGACCCAGACCCTGCCCGCGACGTTGGGCAGCGACGGGACGACACGCACGTCGGTCGACGTCCCGCAACTCGACCAGGCGACCGACATGCTGGTCGAGATGGACTATCAGGACGCCAATGGCGAAGTGCTGACCGCGTCGAAGCGAATCCCGATCTTCCCCTCGGCGGTGCAATTGGGCGTCAAGACCGACGGCTGGCTGATGAAACAGGACGATCTGCGCCTGAATTTCGTCGCGCTCGATACCGACAACAAGCCGAAAAAGGGTCAGGCGATCAACGTCGCGCTCTACAGCCGCCAGATCCTGACCGCGCGGCGGCGGCTGATCGGCGGCTTCTACGCGTACGACAACCAGATGAAGACCGCGCGGCTGCCGGGAACGTGCAGCACGACGACCGACGATCTCGGGCTTGCCAAATGCTCGATCGATCCAGGGGTGTCGGGCGAAGTCTATATCGTCGCCACGACGCGCGACGCCGACGGCAACGTCTCGCGCGCGGTACGGTCGGTATGGCTCGCCGGCAATGACGACTGGTGGTTCGGCGGCGACAATGGCGACCGCATGGACGTCGTGCCCGAGAAGCTGACCTATAAGGCCGGCGAGACGGCGCGCTTCCAGGTCCGCATGCCGTTCCGCGAAGCCGAAGCTTTGGTCACGGTCGAGCGCGAAGGCGTGCTGTCGAGCTTCGTGACGAAGCTGTCGGGATCGAACCCGGTGGTCGAGGTGAAGATGCCGGGCAGCTATGCGCCCGACGTGTTCGTTTCGGTGATGGCGGTGCGCGGCCGCGTGCAGCCCGGCGTGTGGAGCTGGCTGCACAGTATCGGCAAGGCATTGGGCTTCACCAGCGGGCCCGACGAGGCGCAGGAACCGACCGCGCTGGTCGACCTCGCCAAGCCGAGCTATCGCCTCGGCATCGCCAAGGTGAAGGTCGGCTGGGAAGCGCATCAGCTCGGCGTCACGGTCAGGGCCGACAAGGAACGCTATGCCGCGCGCGGCACGGCGATGGTCGACGTTGCGGTCAAGGGCCCCGACGGCAAGCCGGCTCGCACGGCGGACGTCGCCTTCGCGGCGGTCGATCAGGCGCTGCTCCAACTCGCGCCCAACGACAGCTGGAACGTGCTCGACGCGATGATGGGCGACCGGCCGTTGTCGGTGCTGACCGCGACCGCACAGACCCAGGTCGTCGGCAAGCGCCATTACGGCAAAAAAGCGGTCGAGGCGGGCGGCGGCGGCGGCGCCGACACGTCGGGGCTCAACCGCGAGAATTTCCAGCCGGTGTTGCTGTGGAAGGGCCGCGTCGCGCTCGATGCCGACGGTCATGCCCAAGTGCCCGTCCAGCTCAACGATGCCTTGTCGAGTTTCAAGCTGGTGGCGATCGCGACCGACGGCGCGCAATTGTTCGGTACCGGCAGCACCGACATCCGCACTGCGCAGGACCTGTCGGTCTATGCCGGTCTGCCCAGTCTGGTGCGCACCGGCGACTGGTATGCGGCGGGCTTCACGCTTCGTAACGGTTCCGACAAGCCGATGACGGTGACCGCCAACGTGCAGCTCCAGCCGGCGATCGCCAAGGGCAACCCGATCACGGTGACGATCCCGGCGGGCGGCGCCGCGCCGATCGCGTGGAACCTGACCGCGCCGCCGCAGGGCGGGCAGCTGAAATGGACGGTCAGCGCCAAATCGTCGGACGGCAAGGCGGTCGATATCCTGACCACGACGCAGGACGTCGTGCCGGCGGTGCCGACCGAGGTCTGGGCGGCGACGCTGGCACGGGTCGGGCCCAATACCTCGATTCCGATCACGCCGCCCAAGGGAGCGATTCCCGGCTATGGCGTGGTCGACATCAAGCTCGACGACAGCCTGGCGCCGCCGCTCGAGGGCGTGCGCCGGTTCATGGCGGCCTATCCCTATGACTGTTTCGAGCAACGGCTGAGCCGGATCGTCGCGCTCGACGATTCCGCCGGCTGGACCCAATTGGCGGGCGAGATTCCGACCTATCAGGCGGATGATGGCCTGCTGCGTTACTGGCCGCAGGCGTCGCTCAAGGGATCGGAGGCGCTGACCGCCTATGTCCTCGAACTGACCAGCGATGCCGGGCTGCCGATTCCGGAAACCGCCAAGACCCGGATGGTCGAGGGGATGAAGGCGGTGATCGACGGGCGCCTCCGGCATGAGGATTATGGCGACGTCCGGCTGCAGCGGCTGAACGCGTTCAATGCGCTGGCTCGGGCCGGCGCCGCGACGCCGGGGATGCTCGGCCAACTCGGCATCACACCCAGGGAAATGCCGACCTCGCAACTCGCCGATTATCTCGTCGCGCTCGACAAGGTGCCGGGGCTGGCCAATGCCAATGCGTTGCGTGGGGTGGCAGAGAACGAGCTGCGAACACGCCTGGTCTATGAAGGCACGCGGCTCGATCTGTCGGATCAGTCGAACGCGCCCTGGTGGTTGATGTCGTCGGGCGACGAAGGCGCAATCAAGGCGGTCATCGCGACGCTCGGGCGGCCGGGCTGGAACGACGACGCGCCCAAGATGATGGTCGGCGTGTCGCTGCGCCAGCAGCGCGGGCGCTGGGACACCACCACGGCCAATGCCTGGGGCACGATCGCGGCGAAGAAGTTCGGCGGGCTCTATCCGGCGAGCGCGATCATGGGCACGACCCAGATCGGCTTCGGGCAACAATCGATCGCCAAGACGTGGCCGCTTGCCGCCGATGCCCGCAAGGCGAGCTTTGCCTTGCCGGCGGTCCAGACACCATTGCTGTTGCGGCAATCGGCCGGCGCAGGGCCCTGGGCGACGGTCCAGGTGTCGGCGGCGGTGCCGCTGACCCAGCCGTTGTTCGCCGGTTACAAGGTGTCGAAGAAGATCGAGGCGGTGAGCCAACGCGTCCCCGGCCAATATACCCGCGGCGATGTGCTCAAGGTGACCCTGGTGGTAGAGGCGACCGCAGAGCGCAATTGGGTGGTGGTCAACGACCCGATCCCGGCGGGCGCGACCCTGGTCAGCGATCTCGGCGGCCAGTCGCAGATGCTGGCCGGACAGGAACAGGGTGGGGGAGGATCGCGCTTCGATACGCAGGACAGCGACGGCAAGTGGTGGAACGTCGAACTTGGCGTATCGCCTGCTTATGTCGAACGGCGGCGCGATTCTTGGCGCGGCTATTTCGACTGGGTCCCGCGGGGCAACTTCACGGTGGTTTACCTGATGCGCCTCAACGGCGCAGGCCGGTTCAGCCTGCCCTCGACGCGGGTCGAGGCGATGTATTCGCCCTCGATCAACGCCCAATTGCCCAACGCGTCGATGACCATCGTGCAGAAGTGATGGGAGCAGAGCGTATCGACTTTCAACCTAATCCTCCCCCGCCAGGGGGGGGTGGCGCCGAAGGCGACGGAGGGGGCGGACGGCGGCTTATCGACCATTTTGCTTCCTCCCCCTCCGTCAGGCTTCGCCTGCCACCGTCCCCTGGCGGTAGAGCTAGCCGCAATGCTCTGCCCGACGTGTCCGAGATGTGGTCGTGCGGATAGGCGAAGCGTTGGCCGAGCTCTGGCGCCGCATCCAGGCGATCGAGGCTGCGGTCGACGACCGCATCGCGGCGGCCGGCCGATGGCTCGTCGATCATCGCCCTCGCAGCCGCGGGCAATGGGCGGTCGCCATATTGGGTTTGCTCGTCGTCGCCGGCGGTGTCGTCGACTATCTGACCTTGCCGCCGCCAATCCCCGGCTATCACCAGGTCCGGGCGAACTGGAAGCCGTCGGAAGCCTGGCTCTACGATCGCCATGGCGTGCTGATCGACTCGTCGCGGGTCGATTACGCGCGGCGCCGGCTGGCCTGGGTCACGCTCGACAAGGTCGCCGTGTCGACCAGGACCACCCTGGTCGCGGCGGAGGACCATCGCTTCTACGCCCATTGGGGGGTCGACTGGCTCGCTGCGCTGGGTGCGCTGCGCGACCGGATCGAAGGACGAAAGTCGCGCGGCGCCTCGACGCTCAGCATGCAATTGGCGGGTTTCCTGTCGCCCGACCTCGCAAGGCCGGGCGCGCGCAGCTGGCTCGACAAGGTCCGGCAGATGCGCGCGGGTATGGCGATCGAGAGCGGCTGGACCAAGGACCAGATTCTCGAAGGCTATCTCAACCTCGCCGGATTCCGCGGCGAGGCGCAGGGGATCGGTGCCGCCGCGCTGGGGCTGTTCGGCAAGACCCCCGATGCGCTCAGCCGTGACGACGCCCTGATGCTCGCGGCGCTGCTGCCCGATCCCCAGGCCAGCGCCGCGACGGTCGCGCGGCGCGCCTGCCGCCTCAGTCACGAGAAGGATTGCTGGCGGTTCGAGGGTCAGGCCTATTCGATGCTCGGCCCCGCTCGCAGCCTGGCGCTCGATCCAGGCCTTGCGCCGCACCTCGCCACCAAATTGCTGACCAGGCCGGGCGTCCGCGTCAGGACGACGCTCGACGCCGGTATCCAGAAGATCGCCATCGACGCCTTGAGGCGCCAATTGCTCGGGCTGGGCGGCAGCCGGGCGCGCGACGGCGCGGTGGTGGTGCTCGACAACGCGACCGGCGACGTGCTCGCTTATGTCGGCGGGATCGGCGGCAATTCTACCGCGCCTGCGGTCGACGGCGCCGGGTCGTACCGTCAGGCCGGATCGACGCTGAAACCCTTCCTCTACGCCGAGGCGATCGAGAAGGGATATCTGACGCCGGCTTCGATCCTCGAAGATTCGCCCGTGCAACTCGACACCGCGTCAGGCCTCTATGTGCCGCAGAATTACGACAAGGGGTTCAAGGGACCGGTGTCGGCGCGCACCGCGCTGGCGGGATCGCTCAATGTGCCGGCCGTACGGACGCTGCTGCTGGTAGGGGTCGATGCGTTCCGCGACCGGCTATGGGATACCGGCTATAAGGGCCTGGTCGAGGACGGTGATTATTACGGCTTTTCGCTGGCGCTAGGCTCGGGCGAGGTCACCCTGCTCGAGCAGGCCGATGCCTATCGCAGCCTGGCCAATGGCGGGCGTTGGGCACCGGTCCGGATGCTGGCGAGCGACCCGCGCCCGGTGGCGCGCCGCGTGACCACACCCCAGGCGGCGTGGATCGTCGCCGACATGATGGCCGATCCCAACGCGCGCGCAGTGACGTTCGGGCTCGATTCGTCGTTACGGCTGCCGTTCTGGGCAGCGGTCAAGACCGGCACGTCGAAGGCGATGCGCGACAATTGGTGTGTCGGCTTTTCCGATCGCTACACGGTCGCCGTATGGGTCGGGAACATGGAGGGCGACCCGATGCGCGCGGTATCGGGCGTCAGCGGCGCCGCGCCGGTCTGGCGTGACGTGATGCTCGCACTCCATGCCGACGCGTCGAGCAAGGAGCCGCCGATGCCGAGCGGGGTCGAGGCGCGCGCCATCCTCTTCGCCGACAAGATCGAGCAGCCGCGCCGCGAATATTTCCTCGCCGGGACGGGCATGACCGTGGTGGCGGCCGCCCCCGACGAATCGCGCCGCCCGCGAATCACCAATCCCGTGTCGGGCAGCATCTATGCGCTCGACCCCGACATCCCGATGGATCGTCAGCGGCTCGCGGTGGCGGTTTCGGGTGACGCGCTTGCCCATCGTCTGGTGCTCGACAAGCGCGACCTGGGCGATGCCGGCGCCGCGCCGCTGATCCTGCCGGGGCCGGGCACGCACCGCCTGGCGCTGCTCGACCTGTCGGGGAAAGTAGTCGACCAAGTGGTGTTCACGATGCGGTGAGGCCGATCCCTCTACCCAAGGGAAAATGTCGATTGCCCAGCGGCGATCGACTCTACCGGGAACGCCGGGAATAGCGGCAGTAGCCGATCGCCTATAGTTCGGAGCCATGCGGAACGTTCACCTGTCTTTCGCCCTCCTGGTGGCACTTTCCGGATGTAGGGCGTCGCAACCCGCGATCACCAATTGTCCCGACGCCGCCAAGCCCGCGCTCGTGATCGAAAGATGTTTTGGGGGTAATCTCAAAACCGGCCATTATCTTGGCGATATCGCCTGCTTCCCGTTTAGTGCGCCGCAGCGATTTACAGGTATCTGGCACGTGGAGTTGGAAGGATCGTTCTTCGAGACGGCATCGGCAAACGGGGCTTATTATCGTAATGTATGGCTGGACGTTGCGCATCCGCCAAAAGCGGCGATGGCTTCCATGCAGGGCGATTTTCCACGAGATTTTACGGTCGACTTTATCGGGCGGCGGTCGCTTTGCTCCGGGCCGTTCGGTCACATGGGGACGACCCCCCGCGAGATTGTCGTGGGAAAACTGATCTCCATTCGGCAAGTTCGCTAGATATCGGGCGCGGCTGAGCGGCTCCCTTTAGTCCAATCGGATACCGTAGTTAGATTGCCGCACACACAAAAAACGGGGCGTCCGGGCGGGCATTGAAAGCGCCCGGACGCCCCGCCTTCCACTGGGAGCTTACCAGTGGAAGTGGTGATCAGCAGGACGTTGTAATAGTGACGGACCTGGCGCTGATCCCAGTCGGCTGCCCCTAGTCGCCGGGTGCTGGACCGTTCATGGTCGTTGAATGGCGATGCCCCGCAATCTGACTCGACGGCTGAGGCTCAGTATGATCCTCGGGACCTGTCTCCTGTTTGGCGGCTATCTCGCGATCTGGCGGCTGGTGCCGTTGAACCTGCACGTGCTCCGGGAACTCTGGTTCATGCCCGGTGTCGGATTTCTCGGCGCCACGATCGCCAACACGTCGGGGACGGGCGGCGGTGTGGTGTTCGTGCCGGTGTTCAGCATTCTGCGCGGCGCCGGGATCATGACGCTCAATCCCACCCAGGTCGTCGCCGCGTCGTTCCTGATCCAGTGTTTCGGCATGACGATGGGCGCGCTCCGCTGGTCGACTGGCCTGTATCGCGAGCCGCGCGAGAAGCGTACGTCACCGCGTGACTATTGGCTGGTGGTCGCCGTCGTCCTCCTGTTCTCGCTGCCGTCCATGCTCGCGACGCAGCGGCTGGCGCGGTTCGACCCGCATGAGGTGCTGCTGGCCTTCAAATGCTTTTCGATCGTGCTGGGATTGATCGTGATCGTGACCACCTGGACCGTCAATCGCAAACGTCCGCCACTGCCGCATGTGTCCGTCTGGGACTTCGTGGTGTTGGCGGCGATCGGTACGGTCGGCGGTTTCGTGACCGCCCTGTTTTCCGTCGGGGTGGGTGAGATCGTCGCACTGTACCTGTTCATTCGCCACTATCCCGTTGCGCTTTCCACCGGAACGGCTGTTACGATCTCGTCAGTTGCGGTCCTCGCGGGTGCGCCGTTCCATGTCCTGGCCGGCAACGTCGTCTGGGAAGTGGTCGTCCTCGCGGTGCTGGGTGCTACGCTGGGCGGATATCTGGCGCGCCCGATCGCCCTGTGGCTCGGCGCCAATAGGCTCAAGACGCTCGATGGCTGCTGGATCGTCGCGTCCAGCCTGTATCTCATCGTCCTGAATGTTCGATGACATTGGCGCCGGGATGGTGCGTGCGGGCCCGCGACAATACGAACGGGGCGTCCGGGCGGGCATTGAAAACGCCCGGACGCCCCGCCTTCCACTGGGAGCTTACCAGTAGAAGTGGTTGATCACGCGCAGCACGATTCCGCGGCGCGTGTCGATCAGCAGCACGTCGTCATAGTGACGGACCCAGCGCTGGCCGTAGCCGGCGGGCGGCAGGCGATAGCGCCACGGGTCGTTGATCCAATAGGCCGAACCCCAATAGGTCGGGGCGATCCGTACGCCGGGTCGGAACGCATAATAACGGAACGGCGCGCGCCAGTTGCCGCGCGCATAAATACCGCGATTCTGGTCGCGCCAGCCGCGCCAGTCATTGTCGCCCCAGCGGCGGTTGCGGTCGTCGCGCCAGTCGCGGCGATCTTCGCGCCGGTCGCGGCGATCCTCGCGAACGTCACGACGATCCTCGCGGATGTCCCGGCGGTCGCGCCGCGCATCGCCCCATGATTGCGCCTGGGCGGCGACCGGCATGACGGTCGCCGCGATCAGCGCGGTGAGGATCAGTTTACGCATGATCTCTTTCCCTTCCTGTCCGGGCGACGCAGCATGGTGCGCCGCCATGAAAGGAAAATTAGACCCGCGAGACTGAACCGACTTCGAATGCGTCAGTCAGGTTAGAGCAAGGGTTTGTTTGGCCCCTCCCCTCGAGAGCGGGGGCGCTTTCATGGCGTCGCCCTTACGGCTGGCTGTCGTCGCCGCCGCCAGTGCCCGCGCCAGCCGCGCCGACCGAGCCGATATTGCCGAACAATTCCTCGAAGAAGCTGCGCTTGCGGCCGAGCGTCGGCGTGGTCTTGCCGTAAGGCTTGATCGAGGCGACCTGATCCAGGCCGGTGCGCGTGATGTTCGACACGACGCCTTGCTGGTCGAACGCGATCTTGAGCGTCAGCTGGCTCTTGGCCTTGGGATTCATGTACGCGAGGTTGCGGCTGTCGCGCGCGACATAATACCACTCGCCCGCATTGAACTGGCTGGCAAAGCTGGGTTTGCCGAGCGTCTGGAGCACCGAGGCGCGGTTATCGACCCCCGGCTGCACCGAATTCACCAGATCGGCATCGATGATATAGCCCTGGTGCGAGCGCAGCGTCGTGCAGCCGCCGGCAAGCGCCATAACCGCGAACGCCGCGGTCAGGCCGCCGAACCGACCAACCATCCGGACTGCCTTCACCATCCCAATCTCCGTGCACCGACGCCAAATACCCGGCGCATTTGCATCGCGCGCCGATCGCCTCAATATGCGGGCGGGGCGGACGGCACAAGGCCACGCCGGCAAAGGGGCCGTGAAGGCAGGATTGATGGGTCTTTTCGACAGGTTCAGGGCGAAACGTGACGAAACCGCGGCGCTGTACGCAGCAATCGTGGCGCGGGCGCGCCAGCCGCACTGGTTTCTCGAGGGGGCGGTCGCCGATACGGTGGACGGCCGGTTCGACATGATCGCCGCAGTGCTGGCGATGGTGATGCTGCGGCTGGAGTCGGACCCGGCTGGCGTGGCGGCGGCAACGCATCTGTCGGAAGCGTTCGTCGACGACATGGACCCGCAATTGCGCGAGATCGGGATCGGCGACTTACTGGTCGGCAAGCATGTCGGGCGGATGATGGGCATGCTCGGCGGCCGGCTGGGGGCATATCGTGACGGACTGGCCGAGGGCGACGTCAAGCCGGCGCTGGTCCGCAATCTCTATCGCGGCGAGGCGCCCGCGCCCGAGGCGCTCGCGCATGTGGAGCATGGGTTGCTGGCGCTTCGCAGCGCCCTGGACGGCATCCCGCTCGTCCGGCTGATTGCCGGCGAATTACCATGAGCCCCGTCGAATTCGCCCGGCCGCAGCGAATCGATACGATCGGCGGCGAGCCGCGTACGGTGGAGATCGCGGCGGACGAGACCGAACGCACTGCGCTGGCAAAACGATTCGATCTGCTCGGCATCGACCGGCTGACCGGCACGTTCACGATCCGGCGCGACGCGGCGGGTATTCTGGTCGAAGGCCGCGTCGCGGCGGCGCTCTCTCAGGCGTGCAGCATCACCGGCGACCCGCTGCCCGCGACGATCGACGAGCCGGTCGTCTTGCGCTTCGTGCCCGAGGACGAGGCCGGTCAGGACGAGGTCGAGCTGGGCGATCAGGATATCGACGTGATTCCCTATGACGGCGGCGCGATCGATCTCGGCGAAGTCGCCGCGGAAACCATGGCGCTGGCGCTCGATCCGTTTCCGCGCGGACCCAATGCGGAAGCGGCGCTGAAGCAAGCCGGCGTGCTGAGCGAGGAGGAAGCGGGGCCGTTCGGTGCGCTGGCCGCGCTCAAGGAGAAGCTCGGAAAGAAGTGATGGCGCGGCGCGTTCAGTCGACATCCGGCCCCAGCGCCGCATCCAGGTCGCGCGGGCGAACGAAGGTCGCGAGCGTGCATTTGCCCGGCGCCACCGCTGCCCAGTCGTCGCCCTCGCACGTCATCATCGCCAGGCTTGCCGTCGGGAACTTGATCTCGACCTGGTCGCGCCGGGCGTCGCCGTCGGGGACCAGCCACAGGATCAGGTCTTCGAGCCCGGGATTGTGGCCGGCCAGGAGCAGGCTGTCGGCGCTTGCCGGCGCCTCGTGCACCAGTTCGAGCAAGGTCGCCGCCGACGCGAGATAGGCGCGCCGGTCCCAATCGGGGTCGATGCGGCGGCCATAGCCTTCGGATACCTGTTCGAGCGTCTCGACCACGCGTGCGGCGGGCGAGGCGACGGCATGGTCCCAGCTGACGCCGATCGCGCGCAGGTGATTGCCCATCGTCCGCGCGGCGCGCTCGCCCTTGGGATTGAGGCGGCGGTCGAAATCGCGCGCGCCATGGTCGTCCCAACTCGATTTGGCATGCCGGAGCAGGATGAGCGTCTTCATGGCGCCTTCTGGTTGAGCAACGTGTCGACAGCCCCTTGCCCGACCTGTGCGACAGAAGAAAGACGCGATCTGACGCGGGCGACCGCCTCGTCGAGCGGAACGCGGGCGATCGGCACCCCGGGCGGGAAGGCGGAGAGCAGCCGGCTCGGCATCGCCGCCGACAGCAGGACGAACGCGCCGCGATCGTCGGCGCGGCGGATCAGGCGGCCGAATGCCTGGGCGAGCTTGGCGCGGACCAGCCGGTCGTCATAGGCAGCCCCGCCCCCGGCCAGCCGCCGCGCGGCGTGGAGCACGGTGGGCTTGGCCCAGGGCACACCTTCCAGGATCACCTGGCGAAGCGATTCGCCGGGCACGTCGACTCCATCGCGTAACGCATCGGTGCCGATCAGCGAGGCGCGGCGATCGTCGCGGAACATGTCGACCAATGTCCCCGGGTCGATCGGATCGACATGCTGGGCGTAGAGCGGCAGGCCGTCGCGCGCGAGCCGGTCGGCGATCCGGGCATGAACGCCGCGCAGCCGCCGGATCGCGGTGAACAGGCCGAGCGTGCCGCCACCCGCCGCGGCGATCAATTGCGCATAGGCGTTGGCCAGCGCCGATAGGTCGCCGCGTTTGACGTCGGTGACGATCAGCACTTCGGCCTGGGTCGCATAGTCGAACGGGCTCGCCGCTTCGAACACGCCCGCACCGCGGTCGAGATGCGGGACGCCGGCGCGCGCCTCCGCAGTCTGCCAATCGGGGTCGCCGGCCTTGAGCGTCGCCGAGGTGACGAGCACGCCGTGCGCAGGCTTGAGCACGGTGGTGGCCAGCGGCCGGGTCGGATCGAGCCAGCGGCGGTGCAGGCCGATGTCGATCTCGCGCCCTTCGATGCGATCGACCGCGAGCCAGTCGACGAAATCGGGATCCGCCGGGCCGCCGATCCGCGCCAGCAGGCCAATCCAAGCGCCGACCGTCTCGGTCCGCCAGCCGAGCGAGGCGATCGCGCCCTCGATCCGCGCGCGGGCCTGGCCGTCCATCCAGTCGGGCGCCTCGGCGAGCACGGCTTCGAGCCGCTGACCGAGCGTCATCAGCGGGCGGAGCAACGCCTCGAGCCCCTGCGCGGCCTCGGCGGCCGCCTCGATCAACTGCCCGTCGGGCTCGGCCAGTTCGGTTTCGAGGCCGTAGCCGGCATCGCCTTCCTGGCTGGCGCGCGCGTAGGTCAGGCCGCGCACCGCCGCGAGCAATTGTTCGACCGTGCCGAACGGATCGCCCTCGGCCACGCGCTGCAACCAGCCGTCGCTGGCCAGCGCGCGTGCCGCCTCGACCGCATCACCGATCGCACGGCCGCCGGCCTCGTCATAACTGGCGACGTCGCTCAGCCGCGCGGCAAGCCCGCGCCGCCGCCCGCGCGCGGTCGATTCGGGGCCGACGATCCAGCGCCTGAGCTCGATCGATTCCTGGCCGGTCAGCGCGACGCCGAACATCGAGTCGGCGGCATCGAACAGATGATGGCCCTCGTCGAACACGTAGCGAGTGGGTCGGCTGGTGGCTTCGCGGCCCCTGACGGCATTGACCATCACCAGCGCATGGTTGGCGATGACGATGTCGGCATCGGCGCTGGCGCGCGCGGCACGCTCGATGAAGCATTTCCGGTAATGGGGGCAGCCGGCATAGACGCACTCGCCGCGTCGGTCGGTCAACGCCGTCGATCCGTTGCGGCGGAACAGGGTCGGCAGCCAGCCGGGCAGGTCGCCGCCGATCATGTCGCCATCGGCGGTATAGGCCGCCCAGCGCGCGACGAGATGCGCGAGGATCGCGGCGCGGCCGGCGAACCCACCCTGCAGCGCGTCCTCCAGGTTGAGCAGGCAGAGGTAATTCTCGCGCCCCTTGCGCGTGACCACGCGGCGGCGGCGCTCGGCCGCGTCGGGGATCAGTCGCGCGGTCTCGCGATTGAGCTGGCGTTGCAGCGCCTTGGTGAAGGTCGAAATCCATACCGTCCCGGCGGCCGCTTCGGACCAGAGCGAGGCGGGAGCGAGATAACCCAGCGTCTTGCCGATCCCGGTGCCCGCTTCGGCCAGCACCATATTGGGATTGTCGCGCAGCACGCGCGGCGCGAAGGCGGCGGCCGATGCCTCGGCAAAGGCGCGTTGCCCCGGGCGCTGCTCGGCGCCCGCGCCGGTCAGGTAGTCGAGCCGCGCGCCGACATCATCGTCGTGCAAGGTAACCGGCCGCGGTGCCGGGCGCGGCGGGCTTTCGTCCCATTCGGGCAGCTTCGAGAACAGCCAGCGCTCGTTCTCGCGCGGTTTCGCGATCCGATCGGCGACGAGCGGCGCCCAGGTCCAGCGCAACCGGCCCAGGCTTTGCGCTGCCGTCCACGCGCCTTCGCGTTCGGCCCAATCGCCCTGGGCCACGGCAAGCAGCGCGGCCGCCGCGTCGCGCAGGAACGGCGCGATCTGGTCCTCGCGCTCGGGTTCGGCGAGGCCCAGCGTGCGGGCGAACCCGCGCGGGGTGGGTGCGAGAAACTGTGCCGGCTTCAGGAAGGCGTAGAGTTCGAGCAGATCGAGCCCCGACAAGTCCGCATAACCGAGCCGCTGCCCGACCAAAGGCGCGTTGAGCACGATCATCGGCGTATCGGCAGCGCGGCGGATCGCCTCTCCCCGGCCGATCGCGCTGCACCCCTCGGCATCGGCGATCCAGACGCCGGCGTGGCTGGCATGCAGCGCGGGATAGGGGAGGTTGGGGAGCACGCCCGCCTTGTGGCGCCCACCGAACAAAATGGCAACGTCGCGGCTCAGCCGGATTGCGCGAGATAGGCGTCGAGCTGATCGAACGAGCCGGTCCAACCGCCGTTCATCGAGTCCATCATGCTCGCGAAGAACGCCTCTTCTCCCGGCGATGCGTCGAGCGGCATCCATTCGAGCGTGACGCGGGTGCCGCCATTGACCTCGGCAAACGTCACCGTCGTCCACAGTTCGAGCGGGAACAAGGGGGCGAAGGGGGCACGAATGCGAGCGCCATGTTCGTCGGCGAAACCATGGATCCATGTGAGCCTCGACGGCGGGTCGACCTGCTCGAACACGAACTTGCTGAACATCGCCGATCCGTCCGGGGCGTCCATGCGCCCGCGCCAGACGCCGCCGGGCCTGAGATCGTGTTCGAGGACAGTTCCCTTGGTCTCCTTCGGGCCGAACCAGGCCGCCAGCCGCTCGGGATCGGTCCAGGCCGCCCAGACGCGCTCGCGCGACGCGGCGAAGACGCGCGTGATGGTGAAGCTGGGCGTGGTCATTCGGTTTTTCCTTCCGTTGCTTTCAGAAAGGCGTCGAGTTGGTCGAAACTGTCGCTCCAGAAGGTGCGCAGGCCATCGATCCAACGGTGCACGTCGTCGAGAGCGTCGGCCCTGAGGCGTCGTGGTCGCGCCTGCGCCGCCTTGCCGCCTTCTATCAGCCCGGCCGATTCGAGCACTTTCAGATGACGGGAGATCGCTGGCTGACTGATTTCGAACGGTCGTTGCAACTCGCCCACCGTCGCCTCGCCCCGCGCCAGCCGGGCGAGGATCGCACGACGGGTGGGGTCGGCAAGGGCGGCGAACTGGCGATCGAGTAACGAATCCATAGCATGAATGTTATATAACAAGTTCGTTATGTTCAAGCTCGATCGGTCCGATGGCAAATGCCGGTCGGGAAGGAATAGCGAGCGGACAAGGTTGTGGTGCGCGAAGCAGTATCGCTCGGCGGCGGCGATCGCAGACCCGCCAATCGCCCCTAGGTTGCAAAAAGACGGCGCATCGCGCACTCGGCTGTCCGTCATGGTAGCCGAACTCGAACAAGCGAAAGACCTGCGCGCCGCCGCGCTCGAATCCAAGGCCTGGCCGTACGAGGAAGCGCGCAAATTGCTCAAGCGCTACCCGAACGGGAAACCGGGCGGCGAAGCCGTGCTGTTCGAAACCGGCTATGGGCCTTCGGGTCTGCCGCATATCGGCACGTTCAACGAAGTGCTGCGCACCACGATGGTGCGCCACGCATTCGAGACATTGTCCGACCTGCCGACCCGGCTGATCGCGTTTTCGGACGACATGGACGGCCTGCGCAAGGTGCCGGACAATGTCCCCAACAAGGACATGCTTGCCGAGTATCTCGGCAAGCCGCTGACGAAGATTCCCGATCCGTTCGGCAAGTTCGACAGCTTCGCCGCACACAACAATGCGATGCTGCGCGAGTTTCTCGACCGGTATGGATTCGAGTACGAATTCGTCTCGTCGACCGATTATTATACGGGCGGCAGGTTCGACGACGCGTTGCGCAACGTTCTGCGCCACTATCAGGTGGTGATGGACATCATGCTGCCGACCTTGCGCGCGGAGCGGCGGGCGACCTATTCGCCGGTCCTGCCGATCAGCCGGAAGTCGGGAATCGTGCTTCAGGTGCCGGTCGAGGTGGTCGATGCCGACGCGGGCGTGGTCCGATTCGTCGATGAAGGCGAGACGGTCGAGCAGTCGATTCTGTCGGGCGGCGCCAAGCTGCAATGGAAGGTCGACTGGGCGATGCGCTGGGTCGCGCTCGGCGTCGATT